>NZ_LQBN01000006.1 GCF_001507535.1 Thiomicrospira sp. WB1 | reverse complement strand
AAAAAAAGCCGCTAAAAAGCGGCTAAACACAAGGGAACTTTCAAAAGCCTCTTTGGCCAGCATTCTCAGGCAAAAAACACCTCAGAACGTTGGTAAAAAAGCCTGCCCTTTTCTTCTTCCTCGTTGTTATAAATCTAAGTCTTTCGTCGATTGAATGCCTTTTTCACCAGGCCTGGTGAAAAAGGCGATGGCTCTTCTACTGCAGCAACTGCATCACATTCTGTGACTGCTGGTTGGCCTGACTGAGCATGCTCATACCGGCCTGCTGCAACACCTGGGTACGTGCCAGCGCCGCACTTTCCGCCGCAAAGTCCGCATCCAGAATCCGTGAACGTGCCGCGTTCATGTTTTCGTTCACGTTCGCCAGGTTCGACACAGTGGATTCCAAACGGTTCTGGATCGCACCCCATTTCGCACGGTTGACGTTGATGGTGGACAGGTCATTTGTGATCGCAGAGATCGCCGCACTCGCTGCACTGATATTGCCAATGCTGGCATTGCTCAACCCGGCGCTCAGGTTACCCTGACTGAAGTTGTAGGTTGAAATGTACAGTTTGTTGGTGGAACCCGCTTCCCAACCAATGTGCAGGCCAACACTGGCAATGGAGCCGTTCATCAACGGTGTCTCATTAAATTTGGTGGTGTCCGACACACGCTGAATTTCGCGCTGCAACTGCTGAAATTCTTCATTCATCTGCTGACGGTTCATGTCACTGTAGGTGCCGTTCAACGCCTGAACCGAGAGCTCACGCATCCGCTGCATCATGCTGACGATCTCTTCGCTGGCCCCATCCAGGGTCTGAACCAGTGAGATGCCGTCGTTGGCGTTACGAATGGCGACATCGGTGCCGCGAATCTGGGTGGTCATCCCGGTGGTCACCGCCAAGCCCGCGGCATCATCCGCCGCTTTGTTGATGCGAAGACCGGAGGTCAGACGTTCCATTGCCGTGGATTGCTCGGATTTGGTGGAATCGAGGATGCGGACCGCATTGATCGCGGCCATATTGGTATTGATTACCATTGCCATGATATTTCTCCCTTGTGTTGCTTGTGTGTGCTGTGTGTGGCAGCACGTCTTTTTATCGTTTTTGTATGTGAGGCATCTTTTGCGCCTTCAATAACGTTAACGACCGCAACCGGGATTCTTTAGCTTTTTTTCTTCCGGGCACAAAAAACCCCGCCGGGGCGGGGTTTGAGCAGATAATGCGTGCGCTTTATCGCAACAGCGACAACACGTTCTGCGATTGCTGGTTAGCCTGGCTGAGCATGCTCATACCAGCCTGCTGCAACACCTGCGTCCGCGCCAGGTTGGCACTTTCACGGGCGAAGTCGGCATCCTGAATCTGAGAACGGGCCGAATTCATGTTTTCGTTCACGTTTGCCAGGTTGGAAACGGTCGATTCCAGACGGTTCTGCAACGCACCCCATTTGGCACGTTCCAAGTTGATCGAGCTGATGGCCCCATCAATTGACCCCACCACCGTTGAAGCATTGGCCACGGTACTAATGGTCAGACCATCCAGATCCCCCGCAACCGAGGTCACATCGACGGTGGAAATATTAATTTTATTGACCGAACCGTTTTCCCAGCCCACATGCAAACTGATCACGGTGTTGGTACCGTCCATGAGTTCAATTTCATTGAACTTGGTGGTGTCGCCTACGCGATCGATTTCAGCTGCCAGCTGACCGTACTCTTCTTCCATTTGTTGACGGTTTTCGTCGTTGTAAGTACCGTTCATGGATTGAACCGCCAACTCACGCATGCGCTGCATCATGTTGACGACCTCTTCCATGGCGCCGTCCTGGGTCTGAATCAGAGCCATGCCGTCATTGGCGTTTCGGATGGATTGATCCGTCCCACGAATCTGTGAAGTCATGCCGGTGGCGACCGCCAGACCCGCCGCGTCATCGGCGGCGGAGTTGATGCGTTGACCGGACGTCAGACGTTCCATTGCTGTGGACTGTTCCACACTGGTTTTATCCAGAATTCGATTGGCATTCATCGCCGCCATGTTTGTGTTAATCACCATTGCCATGATGTCTCTCCCTTTTTGCTAGTGTGTGTTCTTAATCAATCAACGTTATCTCAACAATGAAAGCACGTTCTGCGATTGCTGGTTAGCCTGGCTGAGCATGCTCATACCAGCCTGCTGCAATACCTGCGTCCGCGCCAGGTTGGCACTTTCACGGGCGAAGTCGGCATCCTGAATCTGAGAACGGGCCGAATTCATGTTTTCGTTCACGTTTGCCAAGTTGGAAACGGTCGATTCCAGACGGTTCTGCAACGCACCCCACTTGGCTCGAAACGTATTGATATTGGAGAGATCGGCATCGATCTGTGTAATCGCATTGGACGCCGAACCGGCATCATCAATGGCCACAGCGGTTGATGTGTTCAACGATCCCAGACTGAACCCTTCCAACGAAACGGTGATCTTGTTGTCGGCACCGGTTTCCCAGCCAACGTGCAAGCTGATCGCAGCATTGGAACCGTTCATCAAAGACGTTTCGTTAAATTTGGTGGTCTTCGCGATCCGGTCGATCTCGTTCTGCAACTGAGTGAATTCTTCGTCCATCTGTGTGCGGTTTTCAGCGTTATAGGTGCCGTTCATGGATTGCACCGCCAGCTCACGCATGCGCTGCATCATTCCGACCACCTCTTCGGTCGCGCCATCCACAGTCTGAATCATCGCCATGCCGTCATTAGCATTTCGAATCGCTTGTTCGGTCCCACGAATCTGTGAAGTCATGCCGGTGGCGACCGCCAGACCCGCCGCATCATCGGCGGCAGAGTTGATACGCTGACCGGACGTCAGACGCTCCATTGCCGTAGACTGCTCAACGCTGGTTTTATCCAGAATCCGGTTGGCGTTAAGGGCCGCCATGTTTGTGTTAATCACCATTGCCATGATGTCTCTCCTTTTCTTGTGTGTGATGTTTGTCTTGTTATTCTTATCACTCAATGAAGTTATCGGCGCCCCTGATTTTTATTGAGCTTTTTTTTTGACTTTTTTGCCGTTGCAAAACAAAAAAAGCCGCTAAAAAGCGGCTAAACACAAGGGAACTTTCAAAAGCCTCTTTGGCCAGCATTCTCAGGCAAAAAACACCTCAGAACGTTGGTAAAAAAGCCTGCCCTTTTCTTCTTCCTCGTTGTTATAAATCTAAGTCTTTCGTCGATTGAATGCCTTTTTCACCAGGCCTGGTGAAAAAGGCGATGGCTCTTCTACTGCAGCAACTGCATCACATTCTGTGACTGCTGGTTGGCCTGACTGAGCATGCTCATACCGGCCTGCTGCAACACCTGGGTACGTGCCAGCGCCGCACTTTCCGCCGCAAAGTCCGCATCCAGAATCCGTGAACGTGCCGCGTTCATGTTTTC
>NZ_LQBN01000005.1 GCF_001507535.1 Thiomicrospira sp. WB1 | reverse complement strand
CCTCACGGGTTTGGGATATAAGCTTGGGGATGACCTACTCTCACATGGGACCTCCCACACTACCATCGGCGCTGAGACGTTTCACTTCTGAGTTCGGCATGGGATCAGGTGGTTCCATCTCGCTATGGTCCCCAAGCAATTGGGTACCGCCAACAAGCCAGTGGCTTGATGACTGAATCTGGAAAAATCTCTTGGTTTAAACCGACTTTGTTCTTTCTTCTTTCGGTAACAGCATCCATGCTCTTTCAAGCTCTGCTCTGACTCTCAAGCTGTCTTAACCTCAGTCAACTCAACTTGCGCTCTTTGTTTAAAAAACCAAGTTTTCTTTGAGTTGTATAGTTAAGCCGCACGGGTAATTAGTACTGGTTAGCTTCATCCATTACTGAACTTCCACACCCAGCCTATCAA
Organism: Thiomicrospira sp. WB1; assembly: GCF_001507535.1. Classification (GTDB taxonomy): domain Bacteria; phylum Pseudomonadota; class Gammaproteobacteria; order Thiomicrospirales; family Thiomicrospiraceae; genus Hydrogenovibrio. The sequence goes on along the minus strand of NZ_LQBN01000005.1, from coordinate 5,209 downwards.
CGTTGTCGTCTTCAACGGCCCTTCAGATGACTTAAAGTCAAGGGAGAACTTATCTCGAGGCAGGTTTCCCGCTTAGATGCTTTCAGCGGTTATCCTTCCCGAACATAGCTACCGGGCAGTGCCACTGGCGTGACAACCCGAACACCAGAGGTTCGTCCACTCCGGTCCTCTCGTACTAGGAGCAGCCCCTCTCAATTCTCCAACGCCCACGGCAGATAGGGACCGAACTGTCTCACGACGTTCTAAACCCAGCTCGCGTACCACTTTAAATGGCGAACAGCCATACCCTTGGGACCGACTTCAGCCCCAGGATGTGATGAGCCGACATCGAGGTGCCAAACACCGCCGTCGATATGAACTCTTGGGCGGTATCAGCCTGTTATCCCCGGAGTACCTTTTATCCGTTGAGCGATGGCCCTTCCACTCAGAACCACCGGATCACTAGAACCTGCTTTCGCACCTGCTCGACGTGTCTGTCTCGCAGTCAAGCACCCTTTTACTCTTGCGCTCAATGCACGATGTCCGACCGTGCTGAGGGTACCTTCGCGCTCCTCCGTTACGCTTTGGGAGGAGACCGCCCCAGTCAAACTACCCACCATACACTGTCCCTGGTCAGGATTCACTGACCGAGGTTAGAACCTCAACACTACCAGGGTGGTATTTCAAGGGTGGCTCCACTGCAACTGGCGTCACAGTTTCAAAGCCTCCCACCTATCCTGCACAAGTAGGGTCAAAGTCCAGTGTAAAGCTGTAGTAAAGGTTCACGGGGTCTTTCCGTCTAGCCGCGGGTACGCAGCATCTTAACTGCGATTTCAATTTCGCTGAGTCTCGGGTGGAGACAGTGTGGCCATCATTACGCCATTCGTGCAGGTCGGAACTTACCCGACAAGGAATTTCGCTACCTTAGGACCGTTATAGTTACGGCCGCCGTTTACCGGGGCTTCGATCAAGGGCTTCGCTAAAAGCTAACCCCATCAATTAACCTTCCGGCACCGGGCAGGCGTCACACCCTATACGTCATCTTACGATTTAGCAGAGTGCTGTGTTTTTAGTAAACAGTTGCAGCCACCTGGTCTCTGCAACCTCTCATAGCTTACAGAGCAAGTCCTTCACCATAAGAGGCACACCTTCTCCCGAAGTTACGGTGTCATTTTGCCTAGTTCCTTCACCCGAGTTCTCTCAAGCGCCTTGGAATTCTCATCCTGACCACCTGTGTCGGTTTGGGGTACGATTCTCTGTGACCTGAAGCTTAGAAGATTTTCCTGGAAGCCTGGCATCAACCACTTCGCTCGCAATGAGCTCGTCATCGATTCTCGACATTGAACGCCCGGATTTGCCTAAGCGTCCTGCCTACCATCTTAAACTTACACCATCTGTAAGCTGGCCTAGCCTTCTCCGTCTCTCCATCGCAGTCACAAAAAGTACAGGAATATTAACCTGTTTCCCATCGACTACGCCGTTCGGCCTCGTCTTAGGGGTCGACTAACCCTACGTCGATTAGCGTTGCGTAGGAACCCTTGGTCTTTCGGCGAGGGAGCTTTTCACTCCCTTTATCGCTACTCATGTCAGCATTCGCACTCGTGATACCTCCAGAAAACTTCTCAATTTCCCTTCGCAGGCTTACACGACGCTCCTCTACCACTCTAAAAGAGTCCACAGCTTCGGTACACTGCTTAGCCCCGTTAAATCTTCGGCGCAGGCCGACTCGATCAGTGAGCTATTACGCTTTCTTTAAAGGATGGCTGCTTCTAAGCCAACCTCCTGACTGTCTAAGCCTTCCCACATCCTTTCCCACTGAGCAGTGTTTAGGGACCTTAGCTGGTGGTCTGGGTTGTTTCCCTCTTGACATCGGACGTTAGCACCCGGTGTCTGTCTCCCATGATTGCACTTGCCGGTATTCGGAGTTTGCAATGGGCTGCTAAGCCTTGACGGCCCGCTAGACCATAACAGTGCTCTACCCCCGGCAGTGAGACATGAGGCTCTACCTAAATAGATTTCGAGGAGAACCAGCTATCTCCGGGCTTGATTAGCCTTTCACTCCGATCCACAACTCATCCCCGCATTTTTCAACATACGTGGGTTCGGTCCTCCAGTACCTGTTACGGCACCTTCAACCTGGCCATGGATAGATCGCCCGGTTTCGGGTCTACGCCGTGCAACTAACCGCCCATTTAAGACTCGGTTTCCCTTCGGCTCCCTTATTCAGTTAACCTTGCTACACAACGTAAGTCGCTGACCCATTATACAAAAGGTACGCGGTCACTCATAAAGAGCTCCCACTGCTTGTACGTACACGGTTTCAGGTTCTATTTCACTCCCCTTCAGGGGTTCTTTTCGCCTTTCCCTCACGGTACTGGTTCACTATCGGTCGGTAGAGAGTATTTAGCCTTGGAGGGTGGTCCCCCCATGTTCAGACAGAGTTTCACGTGTTCCGTCCTACTCGTTTTCACATAAAAAAGATTTTCGCATACGGGACTATCACCCTGTACCGTGGCACTTTCCAGAGCCTTCTGCTAACCTTATCTATGCTTAAGGGCTAATCCCCGTTCGCTCGCCGCTACTTGGGGAATCTCGGTTGATTTCTTTTCCTCCGGGTACTTAGATGTTTCAGTTCTCCGGGTTCGCCTCCTGCAAGCAGGATACTCAGCAAGCTGAGTGGGTTTTCCCATTCGGAAATCTTCGGGTCAAAGGTTATTTGCCACCTCACCGAAGCTTATCGCAGGCTATCACGTCCTTCATCGCCTTCTACCGCCTAGGCATCCACCGTGCACGCTTAGTCACTTAACTATACAACTCAAATCAAACTCGGCCTTTTGTATCGAGTCGTCATCTTCAAGTTGCACATGACTAAGGTTTTCGCTGACATCTTGAGAGTCTCGACTGTTGACCTTTTTATTTATGCCGAAACATAAACAGGCTGGCCAACAGCTTTCACATTTTAAGATGCTGTTACCTAGTCTTGATCCCTATTGGGTAATAGGGTCAAGAGATTTTTCCAATTTGTTAAAGATCTTGCTCGTTAAAGCTCAGTTAAATTGTTGCCAATTTAGCTGTTAATCATTTCTATCCCACTCTTTCAGGATAAACGTGATTAAAAGGTAAATTGGTGGGTCTGGGTGGATTTGAACCACCGACCTCACCCTTATCAGGGGTGCGCTCTAACCAACTGAGCTACAGACCCAATCGTATGAGTCCGTAAGGTCTACCAACTCAACTAATTGGTGGAGCTATGCGGGATCGAACCGCAGACCTCCTGCGTGCAAAGCAGGCGCTCTCCCAGCTGAGCTATAGCCCCAGGCTTTTTCTAGATAATCCAGAGACAATTGATGTGAAAACTACCCTAAGGCTCGTTCCCCTTTCTCTTAAAGGAGGTGATCCAGCCCCAGCTTCCGCTAGGGCTACCTTGTTACGACTTCACCCCAGTCATGAATCACTCCGTGGTGATCGTCCTCCCGAAGGTTAGACTAACCACTTCTGGAGCAACCCACTCCCATGGTGTGACGGGCGGTGTGTACAAGGCCCGGGAACGTATTCACCGCGACATTCTGATTCGCGATTACTAGCGATTCCGACTTCATGGAGTCGAGTTGCAGACTCCAATCCGGACTACGAGAGGTTTTATGAGATTCGCGCACCATCGCTGGTTGGCTGCTCTTTGTCTCCTCCCATTGTAGCACGTGTGTAGCCCATCCCATAAGGGCCATGATGACTTGACGTCGTCCCCGCCTTCCTCCGGTTTATCACCGGCAGTCTCACTAGAGTTCTCAACTAAATGGTAGCAACTAATGATAAGGGTTGCGCTCGTTGCGGGACTTAACCCAACATCTCACGACACGAGCTGACGACAGCCATGCAGCACCTGTCACTGCGTTCCCGAAGGCACCAATCTATCTCTAGAATGTTCGCAGGATGTCAAGGGATGGTAAGGTTCTTCGCGTTGCATCGAATTAAACCACATGCTCCACCGCTTGTGCGGGCCCCCGTCAATTCCTTTGAGTTTTAATCTTGCGACCGTACTCCCCAGGCGGTCAACTTATCGCGTTAGCTGCGCTACTAATCTTTTTAATAAGACCAACAGCTAGTTGACATCGTTTACGGCATGGACTACCGGGGTATCTAATCCCGTTCGCTACCCACGCTTTCGCACCTCAGCGTCAGTTTTAAGCCAGCAAGGCGCCTTCGCCACTGATGTTCCTCCAGATATCTACGCATTTCACTGCTACACCTGGAATTCCCCTTGCCTCTCTTAAACTCTAGATTGCCAGTATCGGATGCAATTCCTAGGTTGAGCCCAGGGCTTTCACAACCGACTTAACAGTCCGCCTACGCGCGCTTTACGCCCAGTAATTCCGAATAACGCTTGCACCCTCTGTATTACCGCGGCTGCTGGCACAGAGTTAGCCGGTGCTTCTTCTGTGGTTAATGTCAAAGCAGATGGGTATTAACCATCTACGTTTCTTCACCACTGAAAGTGCTTTACAACCCTCGGGCCTTCTTCACACACGCGGCATGGCTGCATCAAGGTTTCCCTCATTGTGCAATATTCCCCACTGCTGCCTCCCGTAGGAGTCTGGGCCGTGTCTCAGTCCCAGTGTGGCTGATCATCCTCTCAAACCAGCTATAGATCGTCGCCTTGGTAGGCCTTTACCCCACCAACTAGCTAATCTAACGTGGGCTCATCCTTTAGCGATACCTTACATGTAGAGGGCACCTTTACTCCATAGAGCACATCCGGTATTAGCCTGCGTTTCCACAGGTTGTCCCCGACTAAAGGGCAGATTCCCACGCGTTACTCACCCGTCCGCCACTCGACGCCCAGGTTCGCACCCCGAAGGGATTGTTCCTGTCGTTTCCGTCCGACTTGCATGTGTTAGGCCTGCCGCCAGCGTTCATTCTGAGCCAGGATCAAACTCTTCAGTTTAATCATGATTCGTTTTTTAATGAGCTTGTCTGCTCTTAAAACGCTCGAAATTGACTAGGTACATGTTTAACCATATACATAGTGTCGAGCAATTTATATGGGGCACTCACCTTAGGGAGTTTCCACATAAATTGTCTCTGAATTACCTGTTTGTTAAAGATCTTGGGTCTTTCTCGTCTCAAGCAACCGGCCTTGCCGTGTCCCTCAAGAAGCTGCGTATTCTAGTGCGATCACTCATCGCGGTCAAGCTCTTTTTTGAAGTTTTTTTGATGTTTCTGTGTCAGCCTG
>NZ_LQBN01000004.1 GCF_001507535.1 Thiomicrospira sp. WB1 | reverse complement strand
TTCACCTACACGGTCAGTGACGGCAATGGCGGCACGGATACGGCGACGGTGAACCTGACGGTCAACCCAGACAACGACCAGCCGGTTGCGGTGGATGACAGCGCCAGCACCACAGAAGACACCGCCGTCACGATCAGTGCGGCGGACCTGCTGAGCAACGACAGCGATATCGATGGCGATACGCTGAGCATCGACAGCTTCACCCAGCCAGCGAACGGCACCTTGGTGGACAATGGCGATGGCACCTTCAGCTACACGCCAAATGCGGACTACAACGGCAGTGATAGCTTCACCTACACGGTCAGTGACGGCAATGGCGGCACGGATACGGCGACGGTGAACCTGACGGTCAACCCAGACAACGACCAGCCGGTTGCGGTGGATGACCCAAGCGGCGAGGAATATTCAGTTACTTTAGGCAATATTGGTGATGCGAATTGGAATAATGAGGATAGTACGGGTAGCACGGTAACCATCACGGGTTATAACAACGATGGCTCTGTCGGTACAATTTCTTATTCCGATAATGTTCAGGGGGTTTCCGGTCAGGAAGAAGGAAGTAATGATCACTATGAATTAGGGGTTTCGGGTAGTCCTCGCGACTCGAATTCTTGGCCATCCTCGCAGATTGAGTATGATGCAGAATCGCAGTCATCCGAAGCTATTAGCTTGAAATTTAACGGGCTGTTAAATGAAGCGACAGTCGGTGTTCAACATTTGATTGATGATGAGAGTGGTGGCGAGGTTGGTAAATGGGTGGCTTTGTACAAGGGTACAGAGGTTGCTTCTGGTGAATTTAAGTCTAGCTCTTTTGATATCAACACCGGTGACAAAGTGTTTGATGAAGTGCGTTTTGAAGCACTTGAATATACCAACCAGGGGCAACCAACTGGCGATAGCTCGGATTACTTTATTGACTCCTTCGAAGGGAGAGGGCCAGCCAGTGTCAATACGACCTACACTACTGCCGAAGATGAGACGTTGTCCATTGATTCAGTAGCCGGTGTGATTACGAATGATCATGATCAGGAAGGTGATACTTTGAATGTCTTCCGGGTCAATGGTACGGAGGTCAATTCAGGTGACACGGTGACCCTAGCAAGTGGTGCATTGCTGACCATTCACAGCGATGGTTCGTTTGCCTATGATCCAAACGGTGCATTCGATGATTTGGATGCAGGTGAAGTCGCTACGGATACTTTTACCTATGCCATTAAAGATGAGCATGGTAACTGGCTGGAAACAGCCGGTGGTGAGGGATCTAATGATGATGAAGACAGCGTGGCGACGGCCACCATTACCCTAATTGGCAAAGGGGAGGTTTATGTCCCGTATGCACCATTGCCAGAGGCAGTGGATGATGTAGTCATTACGGCCATTGAAGACACGGCCTACACTTTCAAAGTCAGTGATTTTGGATTTGCTGCAGGTTCAGGTGATTCCGTGACGAACATTCGCGTGGACAGTCTGCCAGAGGATGGCCAACTGTTTTTTGATGGTCAGTATGTATCTGTAAATACCGAAATTGAATTATCTGAAATTCAAGCGGGTAAATTGACCTTTGAACCTGCTGAACATGAATCTGGTCGTGACGAATACAATGCGGATGGCGTAGGAAATCAACAAAATGACTATGCCAGCTTTCAGTTCAGTGTAGGAGATGGCTCTAATTGGAGCGTTGTCTCTTCCTCCATGACGGTGGATGTGACGCCAGTGGCAGATTCCCCTGATTTATCGGTTTCCGGTCTAGCTACAGTGACTCAGACGATTGATGTGTCGAATGTTACGGATACTCAGGCTGGGTTTACTGTCACGGCTTATAACCTGGATGGTAGTTTAGGTACGGTTAGTACTGTGACAGGCACAAACCATGATGGGTTTGGCGTTGTTGGTAGTGCCAGTGGTGCGCATACGGAACTCGGTCAATCCAATGACGGTGCGTCTAGTGAGAAATTGGTCATAGATTTTAATGGAGAAGTTTCATCCGTTGATATGAGTTTTGCTTGGCAGCACAGTGGTGAGGAAGCGAAATATGAGTTTTATCTGGACGGCCAATATGTTGGTGAAGGGTCGCATATGGGTATTTCTGACAAAGTAGATCCAGCTCGAACTCTGCAACCAGATAATGGCTCAAAATTTGATCAGATTGTACTCACTGCACCGGGCAATGGTGACGATTGGTTGATTAATGAAGTTCGTTTCACACAGTCAATTGAAAGTGACTCTCAATTAACAGCGGAATCTGGGAAAGCGGTTCAGCTGGTCATTTCAGCGGATCTGGTGGATGAAGACGGTTCCGAAACGATGGCCGAAATTTCAGTGTCCGATATCCCAGCGGGTGTGACCTTAACCGATGGTAGCCATAGTTTCACAGCGACTGATGGTGATCACGAAGTCAATGTGCTTGATTGGCAGTTAGATGCGCTTCAAGTACAGGTTCCAAGTGACTATCAGGGGCAAATGGATCTGAATATTTCAGCGCTGACACAAGAGACGCTGGCATCTGCACTGGAAAACCAAGTTGATCCAGAGACCCTCACAGCCAGTGAGGAAACGACCTACACCATTAACGTTGTCGCGCCGCAAGCGACAAAAGTTGATGACAACGAAGCGCCAGAATCAACCGATGACTTTGTCAGTATGGATGAAGGTACAGCGGAATTGACATTGAGTGTCGATGACTTTGGTAGCTACAGTGATGCCGATGGTGATGATTTGGTGAGTATTCGAATTGAATCCTTGCCGGCGACGGCTGTTGGTTCTTTGCAGCTAAGCGGTAATGATGTGTCCGTTGGTGATGAAGTGAGTGTATCGGATATTAATAACGGGCATCTGATATTTGTGCCAGCTAATGATGACACGGATCACGACACCAGCTTTGAGTTCAAAGTGTCAGACGGGCAGGACTGGTCAGAAAGCACATACACCACGCAAGTGAATATCAATGCGGTGGCGGATGCACCGACTGTCTCCATTGATTTGGGTACGCCTTCTGATGTGTATCGTGAGATTTCGCACGAAGGGCAGACGAAAGAGTTTACCGAGTTGCTTGGTGAAGAGCGCGGTGACAATAACATCCATGGTACGCCCAACTATGATTACAGTGAGGCGTCCACACAGACCTTTGATTTTGGTCCCGAGTTTGCCGGCCAGGAAGTCACGATCGAGATGCCGGTCCATATTGAAGGCAGTTGGAACAGTGGCGATGGCGTGTTCGATGACCGCTGGGTCCTGAAAGCCAATGGTGAAGAGCATACCTTTGATGACTATGGCTCGCCATCCAACGCTAACCTTGATGAGCATCATACGGAAACCATTACCGCCACGCTGGATGCGGATGGTCAGGTCACGTTGGAGTTCAGTGCGGCGACCACCCAAACCAGTGAAACCGCGACCATAGAGGGGGCGACGGCAACAGTTGAACCGGTCACCACCAATGAAGTGATTGGCTTTGAGTACCCCGTTGACTTGGATGCAGCATTGGCTGACACAGATGGCAGTGAAAGCTTGAGAATCGAGATCACTGGTGTGCCAGCCGACGCTGAACTGAGTGATGGCGAGAAAAATGATGATGGCTCATGGACCATCACCGTGGATGGTGATTCCTATCAAAATGATGATCTGACCATGACGGTCCCTGGTGGTGATCAAGAAAGCAGCTTCCAGTTGACCGCTGTTGCCACGGCGAATGAGAGCAACCCAGGTTCAACCGATGAAACCGTCACAGAGGAAACTGCAACCGCGTCAGACTCAACAGAGATGGTCACTGTTCCAGTGATCAATCAGGGACCGGAAGCGCAAAATGAAGCGCCTATTATCAACGTAAGTGCCGTGCCTGCGTTTAATGTAGATGATGCCGAAGTGGGTCAAATTATTGCGACCTTTACCGCAAGTGATAAGGAGGACGGCACCTTGACTGTAGCTGCAGGGCAGGTGACTTTCACTAGTGGTACTAATAATGATGGTTACTATGAGTTTGATGGTGAAACCGTGGTACTGACTCAAGCGGGGGTTGATGCTGTTGAAGCGGGTGAAATTCTCACTGAGGTGAATTTGACTGCTGTTGATTCACAAGGGCTAGCCGATACTGATAATGATACGCCAACCTATAACGTTCAGAATGATGAAACATCTTCTGACCCTGAATATACGGCGCATGCGTATGAAGGAAACGGATTTAGTTCGTGGGTTAGCAACGGAAATACCCAGTCAAGTCAGGCAAAAACTTCATTAGAAGAAATTGATAGTGAAACTTGGATGGGAGTCAGTAATAAAAACAAAAACAAGGGTGGACAAGATTCTTCGATCGAAGGAAACGAGTCCTTGTTAATTGACTTAGGTAAAAATGTATCTGAAATTTCTTTTGAAGTTATAGGCAATAATAACGGTAGTATTAGTGGTGAATGGGTAGCTTATAAGCCTGATGGTAATGGTTATGAGGAAGTAGATAGAGGCGATATAACTCACTCTGGAAACTATAATATAGATAGTTTAAGTGAGGGAGTTACCCATGTCGTTTTTGATGGTAATAGCAATAACGATAATTCATCAAACGACGGGTTTTACGTTAAGTTAAATTCAATAGGATCCAGCAATAACGTGACAGGTCAAACTGAGACAGGAACGCTCATTGACGGTGTACTTGAGGGTATTGTGTTTACCACAATTTCAGGCTTGACCGGTATGACAGACGATTCTGGGTCTTTCAATTACCGTGAAGGTGATGCCGTTACCTTTATGGTCGGCGATGTCATCATTGGTACCGCAGATGCTGACGATCTGGCACGAGGTCAAGTTTTCCTGCAAGATCTGGCCGATGTTTCTCGTTCGGATTTGAATGACGAATATGTAGAAAACATGGCGGTGTTCCTGCAGTCGCTTGAAGATGATAATCCGGATCATGGGATTTCCATTTCTGCATCGGACCATGCGGCATTTGAAGGGGTGTCACTGAACCTGAAAACTGCCTCGGAAGCCGAAGTCAAAGCGGCCATTGAGTCAGCCGGTCAGAATTATGTCAATGAAGTGGATGCAATGGATCATGTTAAGCGCATGTTGGAAAAACATGGTGGCCAAACAGACTTTGAAGAACATATTGCAGACAACGATATTTTGACGGCAACACTGGCTCACGACACTATCGGAGGGTTGTCTTACGAAACCTCTTCCGGCCTGAGCGGCGAGATGATTGATGGGCAGTTTGAGTATGATGCGACTGACACCGTCAAACTCTATGCTGGCGATCAGCTGGTTGCCGAGTTTGCGGCTGATGCCGTAGGCGATGACGGTGTGATCACCTTTAATGAAGCTGGCATTACTCTGACGTTGGATGAGCTTGATGCGTTGCTTAACTCGGTTGAAGACACCGATGAGGCGTCCGAAGACGAACAGGCTGAAGCGGTGGAATCGGAAGAAGAAGTGTCCGAGGACATGGCCAACCAGTCTGCCGGTGCCGTGGCTGAATCCGATGAGGTGGAAGAAGAGTCACAAGCGCGTGATGCAACCTTGTCTGATACGGATGAAGGTTCGGACGTTGAAGATGCGGATTTGTCACCTCTGGCCACGGAAGACGAAGCTAAGACAGAGTCTGATGAAGAACCTGAGGCCGAAGAAGACGCTGAGGATGACACGCTGCCGGCTTCGGATATGGGCGATGATTCAGAGGAGACCATTGACGATGAATCGGACATGGATATCCTGTATGAGGAATCCTGGTCGGATGACGAAGAAGATCCGCTTTCCGAGCAGGCTGATTCTGACGTCATGACAGACACTGACAGTGATGACTCCGAAGAATCGTCTGAGACTGATGACGATCCGTTGGACATCAGCGAAGTCATTGTTGATGAGCGTTCTGACGAAGACTTGTCTGAGTACCTGCCGGAAGAAGAGGCTGATGATTCGCCTGCAGCCATCGAAGAAGATGCGGATGGCCAAATTAGCAAGGGCTCTCATGTGCCCGTAACCACTCAGGTCGTTGCGGACGATGTTCCGGACTATCAGAACAGTGATGACAATACGGACTATACGGATCAATAATACTTTGCAATCAAAGTGCCTTACGACCCCACAAGCCTCGCTTGTTGGGGTCTTTTTTATTGGAGAATCCGTTAGCTAGAAGGAAACCAATATGAGCGAAAGCACGCAGGCGCATTCGGCGTTGTTATCCAGCTGTGGCGTGTTCCAACAGCCCGACTTGTCCATGGTGGAGTGGGCACATGATCATCCGACCGCCAAGGTGTTTCATGTGAAACGCTCCGGCGACCCCATGACCGTGCGGGAGATGCTGGATTTGCATCAACCCTACTACCTCAAACGTGAGAAGGATTTGCTTCAGTATCTGAATCGCTTTGAATCGGATTTTCCGCGGTTTTATGAGATTCGCAAGGTCGGACGCCATTATCTGCAATTGTTCGAGCGGGTCGGGCGAGAGACACTGGCGCAACGTGTGGCACGCAAAGGCCCCCTTAAGCCCAAGCAGGTAAAACGTTTGTTAAAAAACATGCTGTCGACATTGAAGGCGGTGCATGAAACCGGGTTTGTCCATGCGCGCATCACACCGAATAACATACTCTGTGGCATTGAGACGCCCAGACGCCGAAAAAAACGTTTCTATCTGGAAAACTGGTCACACGCCATCGTTGCCCGTAAAAACTTTGAAACGGAGTTATTGCTGGGTGAGCAAACCTACACAGCGCCAGAACGACTGAATGGTCGTTATGATCCGTTTGGGGATCTGTATCAATTGGGTTGCGTGCTGTATTTTGCTTTGACTGGCCAGCATATTTACGGCCTGAAGGGTGATGAAACCGTGTTTGAACAGCTTTATGTGCATGCCTACCGCTCACCGGTCAAGCTCAAAAAGCTGCACAAAGCCTGGCGGGCGTTGATCGTCTGGCTGACGCAAAAAGACCCTCAAAAACGACCAGGCCTGGTGGATTTGGCAGATTGGTTGCAGGGCGGGCCTGTGCCCAAAGCGGTCAGAAAGCAAACCAAACAGTTGAAACGCGAGCAGCAACGGGACAGGGCGGTGCCGTTGCCGGCAGATCCTTTGACCGAATTGGCGGACGCGCATTTTGCCTATGCGCAGTTTAAAAAAGCAAATCTAATGGAAGCCAAACACGAATGGGCGTCGGCTTATAACCTGTATGAGTCGCTGGCCAATCAGGGGTACAACCGTGCTTTATGCGCTCAGGCGCGGATGCTCAGCCAGGGGCATGGGGTCGATGTCGATCTTATGGAGGCGATCAACCTGTATCAGCGTGCTTATCAGCAGGGCAATCCTTATGCCGCCTTTGCTTTGGGGCAGTTGGTGGATAAAGGTGCGCAAGGCACGAATGCCGAAGGGGCACTCAAACGGGTGAAAGCCGATCATGCAAAAGCCGAGCAGCTGTATGAGTTTGCCGCCATGCGTGGGCATCTGCCCAGTCAGTATGCGCTGGGGATCTGTTATTTGCAGGGGCATGGCGTGACCCCGAATCGGAATAAGGCAAAAAGCTGGCTGCAATTGGCCGCAACCTACGGCCATGCCTCGGCGCGCCGGGTGCTGAAAAAACTGGTATCATCTGAGCTTCAATCAGAAAAGGAGCCTGTATGAGTCACTCACACCCCCCGGCACATCCTCTGGCCCAATACCTGGATGCGATTCCCGATTTTCCCAAGCCGGGCATTGTGTTTCAGGACATTTCGCCGCTATTGAAACATCATTTTGTGGAAACCATGGACGCGCTGTCTGAGCTGTTTACCCCTGCAGAATGGGAAGAGGTCGATTATCTGGTCGGGGTGGAATCACGCGGGTTTATCTTTGCCTCTGCGCTGGCATACAAGTTCAACAAGGGGTTTATCAAGGCACGCAAACCCGGTAAATTGCCGAATGTGGCGGCCTCCGTGGAATACGGCCTTGAGTACGGCGCCGACAAGCTTGAGATGCAACAGGGCGATGGCAAAAAGGTCATTCTGCTGGATGATCTGATTGCCACGGGCGGTTCCATGGGCGCGGCGGCGCAACTGTGTGAACAGGTCGGCTACGAAATCATGGGCATGGCGTGCGTGATTGATCTGAAAGCGTTGAATTCCTTCCAATACAATGGCAAAACGGTGCGTTCCCTGATACAGTTTGCGGACTGATTTTTCAAACAAGGCGTTTTGCGCATGAAAGTTCCGCGATTGACGCGCAGCATTTTTCTGGATCAATTTCTATTGATGCAAGGGGTCGGCGTTCTGATCGGCCTGGCGTTTCCCAAGTTTTTGGTGCTGTACGGGTTTGAAGCCGAGTCGGTGCTGACGCTGGAGTTTTATCTGGTCTGTCAGGTCGCGGGTCAGGTTGTGGGGCTGATCAGTTTCCTGCTGGTTTCCACCGTCATCCGGCCGCACCTGAAGCTGCTGGCCAACCGAATGCAGGACATCGCCGAGGGATTGCAGAAAAAAACCTTTTCCGAACATTCCGTGCAGTGTGACGATGACCTGTGTCAGATCCGCGTGGATTCGCGCGATGAGATCGGGGTCACCGCCAAAGCGTACAATCGCATGTTGACGTCCCTGCTGCAGGCGCACGAAGTCGAGCGCGTGTTCAATCGCTTCACGCAAGTGATGAGCGAGAATTTGCAACTGGACAAACTGGCGGATGAAACCCTTGATTTGCTGTTACGCTCCACCCATGTGGAAGCCGGTGCCGTGGTGGTGGTTCGCAATGGTGCGCTGGAAGTGGTCAGCAGCTACGGCATCCTCGAAGCCGACTCACTGGCTTCACATGACCGGGTGAGCAAGGTCATCAGCGATGGACAGAAAGAGCGCGTGTCCATGCCCCAAGGCATTGCACTGGATGGGGTGCTGACCCAATTTACCCCCTCGGAAGTGTTTATCAAACCCATCGAATTCAAAGGCTCAACGCTGGGCGTGCTCGTGGCCGCAACCGGCGCAGAACTGGCCGATCAGCGCACCGAGCAGTTGCTGGAAATTTTCAGCCGCAGTATCGGGCTGGCAATGAACAACGCCATGATTCACTCCAAGTTCCAGAAGCTTGCCGCGGTGGACAGCCTGACCGGTATCTACAATCGGCGCTTCGGTATGGATCGTTTGCGTGAGGACTTCACCCGCTCGGTACGCGATCAATCCAGTCTGAGTCTGGCGATGATCGACATTGACCATTTCAAACCCATCAACGACACCTATGGCCATCTGGTCGGGGATCGCGCGATTAAAATGATCGCCGCCATCATCAAAAACTGTCTGCGCGAAGGCGACATTGTGGTGCGTTATGGGGGTGAAGAGTTCATGGTACTGATGCATGGGGCTTCATCACGCAACGCAATGAATGTCTGTGAACGCATCCGGCACCAGGTCAAGGACGCGTTTTTTAAGGAAGGCACGCAGCAAATTCAATTGACGGTGAGTGTGGGGCTGGTGTCGTATCCGGAACAACCGGCCGCCGACGAAATGGGGCTGATCGACATGGCGGATCAGGCGCTCTATACCGCCAAAGACGCCGGACGCAATCAGGTCGTGGCGTTTGCCAAAGCGCAGGCGGCGATTTCAGAAGAGTGATGGCTACGCCGTGCTGAACACGGCGTGTGTTTATCCCTGAGCCATTGCCTGTCGGGCACGTTTAACCGCCGCTTTGACCTGTTCCGGGGCGGTACCCCCCAAGTGGTTGCGGGCAGCGACCGACCCTTCCAGGGTGAGCACGTCATACACATCCGATTCGATGGTGTCATGAAATCGTTTCAAGGTGTCCAGTGACATTTCCGATAAATCCTGGCCGGTTTCGATGCCATGCGCGACCGCCAGCCCCACCGCTTCGTGCGCATCTCGGAAAGGCAGCCCTTTGTTGACCAGATAGTCGGCTAGATCGGTGGCGGTGGAGAAGCCTTTGCGTGCTGATTCATAAGTGTTTTCACGCTTGACCTCAATCGCCGGGACCATGTCGGCAAAGGCGCGCAATGACCCTGCGACCGTATCCACGGTATCAAACAAGGGCTCTTTGTCTTCCTGATTGTCCTTGTTGTAGGCCAACGGCTGCGATTTCATCAGTGTCAGCAGACTCATCAGATGGCCATACACGCGACCGGTTTTGCCGCGCACCAGTTCGGGCACGTCGGGGTTTTTCTTTTGCGGCATGATCGACGAGCCGGTACAGAAGCGATCCGGCAAATCAATGAAGTCAAATTGCGCTGAGGTCCAAAGTACCAGCTCTTCCGAAAAACGAGACAGGTGCATCAGCAGTGTGCTGGCAAAGGCGGTGAATTCAATCGCGAAATCCCGATCCGAGACCCCATCCAACGAGTTCTGACTGATGCGCTCAAACCCAAGCAGCTCGGCGGTCAGGGTGCGATCAATCGGGTAAGTGGTCCCCGCCAGCGCCGCCGAACCCAGCGGTAGGGTGTTGAGACGTTTGCGACAGTCCTGCAGGCGTTCAACGTCTCGGGTGATCATCTCATACCAGGCGAGCATATGGTGGCCGAAGGTCACCGGCTGTGCGCTCTGCAAATGGGTAAATCCGGGCATGATGGCCTCCGCTTCACGCTCGGCCAGCCCCAATAAGCCTTCACGCAGGCGCTGCAGCTCAGGCAGGATGACGTCATCGATTTCATCACGCAGGTAGAGACGAATGTCGGTGGCGATCTGGTCATTGCGCGAGCGCCCGGTGTGCAGTTTTTTGCCAGTCACACCGATCAGGTCGGTCAGGCGCGCCTCGATGTTCATGTGGATGTCTTCCTGCGCAATCGACCATTCCATTTTGCCTGCTTCGATGTCGGACTGCACTTGCGCCAGACCGGACTCGATGTCGGTGAGCTCCTGTTCGTTGAGAATGCCCACTTTGGCCAGCATTTTGGCGTGCGCAAGCGATCCCTGGATGTCTTGCTTGTACAGGCGTTGGTCGAAGCCGATGGACGCGGTGAAGGCCTCCACAAACGCATCGGTGGCTTCGGAAAAACGGGCGCTGGAAAGTTTGGCCTGATTGTGGGCATTGGTCTGGTCGCTCATGGCATCCCTTTGTCAATTCAAGTAGCAATCAATGTAGCAGCTCATTATAGCGCCAAAGCACTCGCCCTGTCAGGTCAGGCCCTTTTTCACCAGGCCTGGTCAAAAAGGGGATTAGGGCGTGGGCATGGATTCAACGCGCATGGGGTTGCCCAGATTTCTGTAGGCTTGATTGAGTCGTTGATGAATCAGGCCCATGTAGAGTTCGAGCGCCGAGATGCCGACAATTTTGTCCGCCACTTCGCGGCCATAGCTGTCAATGAAAATCACAGTGGGGGTCAAATCGGCCTTGTGTTTCTCCGCCCATTCACGCTTGATGATTTCCTGCCCGGCGATGCCCGGAATCGGTGTGTCATCCTCGAGACTCAGATAACGCATATAGAGCTTTTTGCCTTCGTAGTCGCCGCCAAGCATCATCGGGTCGAGCACATTTTTTTTGAGCACGTAACAGAAATCACACCAGTCGGCGCCGACGGTGATCATAATCGGCAGATTTTTGGCCTCGGCTTTCTGAGCCAGCGTCTGCAGATCCTGCAGTTCGGGGATGGTGTTGGCCTGGGCTTGAGCGCCCTGGTTGCAGGCACTGAGCCCGAAGCCGAATGCGATCAGCGCCAGGGCACGAAAAAAAGACGAATGAAACATCGCAGGAGGCTCCTTGTTTGAATGGCATGACTGGGATTTTATCCAAAAGACGTGGGGTTTTTCAGTAAAATGGGGCGATCAAAGCAATGATTCACGTTATTTTCACGCTTGCCCAAGCATCGAAACGCCGGGTCAGGCGAACAACATCAATTGGAAGGAATTTATGGATCGACCCTTGCGCATTGCAACCCGCAAAAGCCCACTGGCCATGTGGCAGGCCGAATTTGTCAAAGCCGAACTGGAAAAGGCCCATCCCGGCCTGAAAGTCGAGTTGATGCCCATGTCGACCAAAGGTGACAAGATTCTGGATGTGCCCTTGGCCAAGATCGGGGGCAAGGGCCTGTTTACCAAAGAACTGGAAGACCAGATGCTGGCGGGTGAAGCCGACATTGCCGTGCACTCGATGAAAGACGTGCCCATGGTGTTGCCGGACGGGTTTGCGCTGGGTGCGATTCTGGAACGGCATGATCCGACCGATGCCTTTGTCTCCAATCAGTACAAACAATTTTCCGACATGCCGGAAGGGGCGATCCTTGGGACCTCCAGTCTGCGTCGTAAAGCGCAACTGATGGCGCAGCGCCCGGATCTGGATGTGCGTAATCTGCGCGGCAATGTGGGCACGCGTCTGGGCAAACTGGATGCGGGCGAATTTGATGGCATTGTGCTGGCCACCTCTGGCCTGAAGCGTCTGGAACTGAACGAGCGCATTGCCGAAGAAATATCGCCGGATGTGTGTCTGCCAGCGGTCTCGCAAGGCACGCTCGGCATTGAGTTTTTTGAAAAAGACAACGAAGTGCGTCAGCTGATTGAAGTGCTCAATCATCGTGACACCGAAATTCGCACCACCGCTGAGCGGGCCATGAACCATCGTCTGGAAGGCGGCTGTCAGGTGCCGATCGGGGTGTATGCCGAGTTGCTGCCCAATGAGCAGATGCGCATTCGTGGTCTGGTGGGCGAGCTGGATGGCTCGCGCATTTTGCGCTCTGAATGCACCGGACCGCAAAGCCAGGCCCATAAATTGGGCGTGGTGGTGGCCGAAGACCTGTTGGCGCAGGGGGCGGGCAAGATTCTGGAAGCGGTTTACGCTGAAGCCGACCAATAAGCCCCCATGACACCGACCCTGCTCAACACCCGTCCGGCGGGTCAGGCACCTGCCTTGACCCAGGCACTGGAAGCCGCCGGGTTTGATTCAGTTGAGTGCCCGGTGATGGCGATAGAAGGCGTGTCTCTGCCTGAGACGGCAGTGACCGAGCTGGCTCAAGCCGATAAGCTGGTGTTTGTCAGTCGCAATGCGGTCGAGCAACTGGCCATCGCCTGGCGGGCACTGACAGGGCGAGAGTTGACCCCCGAGCGGGACATGAAACCCGGGGCGCAGTGTTTTGCGATTGGGGCCGCCACACAAGCGAGTTTGCAGGCACAAGGCTGGCCGACGGCGGAGCTGGCACATGAAGAGTTTGTGTCCGAGGCGTTGCTGGCACGGGATGACTGGCAGAATTTGCAGGGTCAGCAGGTGGTGCTGGTCAAGGGCGAAGGCGGACGTCAGGCGCTGGTCGAAGGCCTGGCGTCCGCTGGTGCCACAACCACCGCCTGGCCGGTGTATCGGCGAAGGCTGGCGCACTGGACGGCACAAGCGTGGCAGGCCTGCTGGCAGAGCTGGTCCCATGCCCGGCGCCCGGTGGTGCTGATTTCCAGCTGGCAGGGGTTTGAGCATTTGTGCACCCTGGTTCAGCGCTTTGGCAACCAAAATGACCAGGCCTGGTTATTTCAACAGGCGGCGATTGTGTTCAGCGACCGCATTGCGCAGGGCTTGCAGCAGGCGGGCTGGCAAGGCCCTTGTCGGGTGGCCCGTCCGCAAAGCCAGCGCGGCATCATCGACGCCCTGACCCAGTTTCAATCAGAGTGAGCCGACAGGCATTCATTAAGACCCTTCATGAGGCAAAACCATGGCAGACCCAACCGATTCATCCACCAATGATCCCATCACGCCCAAAGCCGAACAACGTGTGCTGGACGGCGAGCTGAGTGAGGCCAAAAAGCCGGAGGACGCCACCCAGGGTGCGAGCAAGGCCAAATCCGGCGCACAGGCGTCAGCGAGCGGCACACGCGGTCGTTGGCTGAAAGGCGCTGCACTGTTTTTGTTGATGGTGGTGGGCGTGCTCGCTTATTTCAACTGGCAACAGACGCAGCAGCAAAACCGCCAGATCGAGCGGATCAACCAGCTGCAAACCCAAGTGCAGCAATTGCAGCAAGAGACTCAATCCCTCAAAGCCTCTCAGTCACAAGCCCGAGAAGAATTGTTGCAGGCCTTGAGCCAGCAACAGCAGAAGCTGCAGGCCGCTCTGGGCGATCCCGACCAGCAGCCGGTGGTGTCAAAGGGCGATGTGCAGGCGCTGGAACAGGAAGTGGACAAGCTACGTGAGCGCTTGCAAACGCAGTTGGACCAGGCGCAGTCCACCGTGACTCAGGCCGCTGAGCAGGCGCGCCAACAGGCACAGGAAAAAGTGGACAAGTTTCTGGAATCGTTGCAGGGGCAATTGAAGCCGGGGTCCGAATTGGATCAGGCCGCGAAACAGGCCGAAGATCAGGTCCGACAGCAATTGGAACAGATGCAGGAAAAGCTTTCGGAATTGTTTTCGTTCAAGGCTCAGACTGAGGCTGAAAAACAGGCGCCCAATGGCACCGAATCCCCCGTCACTGAGCCGGCCGCCTTAACCCGGGCGCAGCTGCAGCAGTGGCTGACCGACATTAATACACAATGGTTGATTACCGGGCATGTGGCGCAGACACGTGCCCAGCTTCTGGCGGTGGAAGAGGCCTTGGCCATCAGCGACCTGCCGGATAAAACCCGTTTGATTCGCATGCTGGGTGAAGACATGGCACGCCTGGAAACGGTGCAGGGTCAAAGTACCGACCAATGGGCACCGGTGTTTAACGATGTAACCGACTGGGTCCAGTCCGCGGCCGAAACGCATACGCCGACCGCTGCCGAGTCGGACGCGGCGTCAACGCCCGCGGAAACGAATGACACCGCTTCCGGCTCACAGGCCTGGACCGATCAGTTGCTGCAAGGGTTTACCCAGTTGTTTGAAGTGCGCAAACGCGAAAGCAGTGAGGATTTGACCAACGTGGACAAACTGGTCAAAGCCGATGTGATTGAGCAACGCGGCCTGTTGCTGATCGAGCGCATGCGGTGGGCGGTGCAGACTCAGTCATCGCCTTTGCTGGCGGAATCGCTGACGCAGATGCGCGCGTTTGCCGACACCTATTTCCCGCAAAAGCGGGACGCACTTGAACCTCTGCTTCAGCCTCTGGACACGGTTCAATTTCAACCCCGCCAGCCGTTGAGCATCGTTGCGGAGGTGAAATAGATGGCGACCTTGCTGAAATGGTTGATCGGTTTTCTGCTGGCGACCGGACTGGCCACGCTGGCGCTTTATGACAATGGCACCTTATCGCTGGTCTGGTTTGACTGGGTGATTGAAACCAGTCTGACCTTTGCTCTGGCGATGTTGATGGTCGGGTTTGTCTTGCTTTATGGCTTATTGCAACTGGGGTTGTGGCTTTGGCATCTGCCGCGCAACTGGCGTCGCCACCGTCAGATGAAGCGCTATGCCAAAGCGGAAAAGCGCTTGTCCAAGGGGTTGGTGGCTCAGGAAAGCGGGGATTGGCATCAGGCGGAAAAACACCTCATTGCCACCGCCCACTACAGCGAAAATGGCGTCATGCACTATCTGGCGGCGGCCAAAATGGCGCACAACCAGGGCGCGATCGATCGCCAGAATGCCTACATACGTCAGGCGAAAGAGGCGTTTCCGGATGCCCTGGCCACCATTGGCCTGGTGGAGGCGCGCTTGCTGGCCAAAACCGATGCCGAAGACGCACTGGTGATTCTGGCAGAGTTGCACCGGCTGGAACCGGCCCATAAGGCTGTACTGGCTGAGTACGCGCGTTTGCTGGCCGATCAGCGCGTTTGGACGCTGCTGGAGACCCTGATGCCGGAGGTGCAGCGCATACGGGCATTGGACAAAGACGAGCAGACCCGGTTAGTAAACCGGTTGCAGGCGGGGCAACTGCAAAACGCAAACGATTTGACGGCGCTGGAAGCACGTTGGCAGAGTTTGTCACGCAAACAGCGATTGACCCCATCGATTCTGGCGGAATACGTGGAGCGCAAACGGGCATTGGGCGACGAAACCGGGCTGACCGAATGGCTGGAAAAAGCTTTGCGCAAGCAATGGGACGAGCGTTTGGTGTATCAGTATGGACGGGTTGAGCTGGGTCCGGCCTTCACGCGCCTGAAACAGGCCGAAAAATGGCTGAAAGCGCATCCGGACAACCCGGTCTTGTTGCTGACCTTGGGTCGTTTGGCCTGTCGCAGTCAGCTGTGGGGCCAGGGACGTCATTTTCTGCAGGAAAGCCTGCGTCTGCAACCGGAAATTGAAACCTTTCATGCCCTGGCGCAGTGTTATGAGGCGGAAGGCATGGAAAGTCAGGCGGCACTGACCTACAAAGAAGCGATTTTGCAATTGGAACAGACGCCGTCGGATGATTAAGCTTGTTTTTGACCAGGCCTGGTCAAAAATGGTGGTCCAGCGCAAACAAACACGCCGACGTGCAGTCGGCGTGCGTGACCACCGCCCCCCCTTTTGAGGGGCGGTCTGTGAACGGGCAGAACCCGAATCAGGCGGTGGTGTTGATGTGGTTTCCCAGGTTGGCAGGCAAGGAGGCACTCGCACTCCCTGAACCGCTTGCTCCGGGCACCGACTCCAACAAGGCCAGGGCACCCTGAGCCTGAGTGTCCATGGCTTTTTTCAGCATGGACACCTGCACCTGTTGGTGCGTGTTCGCCTGATCCTGTCGCATGACGTGGCTGGCGATGGCTCCGGCCGAAACGTTTGAAATATCCATCTTTACTCCTTTAAAGCCAAACAGCTTGACTCTTGGACTGTAACGGCTGGCAGGCCAAGACCTTAAGTGATTTTTTCGGTTTCCGGAGGGCTGAGTGCCAGGGTGTGCTGAGCGATCTGCCATTCTTCGTCGGTGGGAATAACCCAGATCTGGCAGCGGCTGTCGGGGGCGCTGATGCAGGTTTCACCGTTCACCTGTCGATTGGCGTCCGCATCCAGTTTGAAACCGAAATGAGCCGGGAAGCGTGCGATCACACGCGCTCGGATCTCGGCGGCATGTTCGCCAATGCCACCGGTAAACACCAGCGCTTCCAGATTGTCCATGATGGCCACATAGCCGCCCACCGTCTTGACCAACCGATAAATAAACATCTCAATCGCCAGATGGGCCTGGGTATCCCCGGCTTCCGCCAGATCCAGCAGTTGGCGCATGTCGTTGTGCCTCACCAATCCTTTGAGCCCGCTTTGTTTGTTAAGCAGGGTGTCGAGGTCTTTGGGGTCGTACCCCAGGTGGTTGATCAGGTACAGCACAATCGCCGGGTCCAGATCGCCGCTACGGGTGCCCATAATCAGCCCTTCCAGCGGGGTAAACCCCATGCTGGTGTCGATGCTGTGTCCGTACTCGATGGCGCAGACGCTGGCCCCGTTGCCCAGGTGCATGGAAATCAGATGCGTTTGATTGCGTGGCACCTGCATCCGCGCGGCGGCACGCTGGGCAATGTATTCGTGTGAAGTGCCGTGAAACCCATAGCGCCGAATGTGGTGCTGGTCGTAAAAGTGTTGCGGGATGGCGTAATGATAGGCGTAGGCGGGCAAGGACTGGTGAAACGCGGTGTCAAACACCGCTACCTGCGTCAACTCGGGATGACGTTGCCAGAGATGCTCAATCGGGGCCAGATTGGCCGGATTATGTAATGGTGCCAGTTCACACAGCGCACGGATGGCCTCCAATACGTCTGCGGTGATGCGAACCGGGGCCTGAAAACGTTCGCCTCCATGAACCACACGGTGGCCCACGGCCTCGCAGTCGCCCAGCTCTGTAATCCAGCCCTGTCTTACCAGCGTGGCTTCGGCTTCAAGCAAGGCCCAGGCATGGTCGTGTTCGGGCCGATCGCTGAGTTGGTCAATGACGCCATGGGCGACCAAATGGGAGTCGGCGCCTTGAAATAGGCTGTATTTGAGTGAAGAGCTGCCGGCGTTGAGCACCAGAATGTTCATGCGCGCACGCCCTCCACCTGGGTGGACTGAGCCTGAATCGCTGTGATCGCCACGGTGTTGATCACGTCGGCCACGCTGCAACCGCGCGACAGGTCATTGACCGGTTTGTTCAACCCCTGCAGGACCGGACCGATGGCAATGGCACCGGAGGCCCGCTGCACCGCTTTGTAGGTGTTGTTGCCGGTGTTGAGGTCCGGGAACACAAACACGGTGGCCTGGCCGGCGACCCGGGATTCCGGCAGTTTCTGACGGGCCACGTCGGCATCAATCGCCGCATCGTATTGAATCGGGCCTTCTATCAGCAGATCCGGGCGTTTTGTTTTGGCCAGACGGGTGGCTTCGCGTACCTTTTCCACCTCCGAGCCATGCCCGGAATCGCCCGTGGAGTAGCTCAGCAAGGCCACTTTGGGGTCAATACTAAACCGGTGCGCGGTTTCGGCCGAACTGATGGCGATTTCCGCCAGCTGTTCGGCATTGGGATTTTGATTGACCGCGCAATCGCCATAAACCAGTACGCGCGTCTGAAAACACATGAAAAACACGCTCGACACCAAGGACACATCGGGACGGGTTTTAATGATTTGCAGGGCCGGACGAATGGTGTCCGCGGTGGTATGGGTGGCGCCGCTGACCATGCCGTCGGCGTGCCCGCACTGCACCATCAGCGTGGCAAAGACACTGACATGGCTGATGGCATCGGCCGCCCCTTCGCGGCTGAGGCCTTTGTGTTGGCGTAATTGATACAGGGTGTCAATGAAGTCCTCGCGCCAGGGGCTTTGGGCCGGGTCAATGATCTCGACGTTGCTGAAATCCAGCCCCAGCAGACTGGCACGATAGCGGATGTCTTCGGGCTGGCCCAGCAGAATGGGGCGCACCACCTGGCGATGCAACAGCACGTCTGTTGCCCTGAGAATGCGCTCGTCCTGGGCTTCGGGCAAGACAATGGTCTGCAGCGACTGGCGGGCCTGCTCAAACAGAGCATACTCAAACATGACCGGCGTGGTAATGCTGTGGCGATGATCACTGACGCGGGCGAGCAATTTTTCGGTGAGACAGGTCCGATCCACCGCCTGATCAAACAGACCCAGGGCCAGGTTGATTTTGCGTGGCGCTCTGGCCTGCAGTCTGGCTCGTACCTGACTGGCATGCATGGCGGTCGGATAGGTATCGGTTGGGACCACGACGATGGGCAGATCCTGAATCTGAAAGCCATGCAATAAATCCTGTATCACCGCATTGGGACGAAAGCCGCCTGTAAGCATGATGCCGGCGATGTTGGGCATGTTTCGTGCGAACAGGCTCATCACCGAACCGAGTAAAATGTCGCTGCGATCGCCCGGCACAATCACCAGATCGCCTTCATTGACACGGGGAAGATAGTGTTCCACGGTCATGGCCGCGACAATGGGTTCCTGAACCAGGCGGTCGCAGCCCTGATCGGGCGGAGTCAGCCATTCGGCTTCCAGTGCCTGCGCCACCTCCAGCATGGTGGGGGTGTTGAGTTCAGCGGACTCGGGAATGAAAAACATGGGAAAAGGGCGTTCCGGCGCATTCAAGGCGTCGGTCTGTGACGGGTCAATCCGGTTGACAAACAGCGCAAACGGGGCCACTTTGCCACTGGCATGGCGTTCCATCTCAATCTCATTTTCGATGGCCTCAGCATCGCGTGCCTGCCCATTGAGCACCGGCACATAAGGACTGTTGAATTCACGGGCCAGGGCCAGATTCAGGTCCAGGTCCAATCCGGTGGTGTGGCGCGTCATCTCCGCGCCCTGGATCAGGACAAAATCATAGTCATGCTGCAAGGCCTGCAACTGGCTGAGCAACTGGGTGTAAAGCTGGTGGGTCTGATCATGCCCGATCCATTGGCTGGCTTCATCCAGTGTGACGCCGGTCATGTCTTCCAAAGGTTGGGACAAATCGAAGACTTCCCGAATCACCATGGCATCTGGATCCGGCGTTTGCGTGACCACCGGGCGAAAGAACGCAATTTTTTCAAACTTTTGCCTTAGAATAGACATCAGTCCCAGAGAGACCAGCAGACTGCCTGCATGGCGCTCCCGAGGCGCGATGAACAAATGATTGCTTTGCATGACCGTCCCGAATTTTAGAATGAAGACGGTGATAGCTTAGCAGGACTCTATGACCGTTGCATTAAGGACACAAAGCCCTGTACGCATGAGCTCGTTTACCCAACCGATTCCGTTAAGCCTGTATGTGCATTTTCCCTGGTGCATCCAGAAGTGCCCATATTGTGATTTTAATTCCCATCAACGCCAACCGGATGTCGATGCACAGGCTCAGGAACAACGTTATCTGAATGCACTGGTGGCGCAACTGGATGCGACCCTGCCCACCATTTGGGGGCGTCCGATTGAAAGCATCTTTTTTGGCGGCGGCACGCCCAGTCTGATGTCGGTGTCGGGGCTCAACTGGCTGATGTCGCAACTGCGCGCCCGGCTGGGATTTGATCCAAGCATTGAAGTGACGCTGGAAGCCAATCCCGGGGCCATCGACAGTGACCGTTTTGAAGGCTTTCGCGCCGCGGGCATCAACCGCCTGTCTCTGGGGGTGCAGAGTTTTCAGCCGCGATTGCTCAAGGCGTTGGGGCGCATCCATTCCGATGAGGACGCCGAAACGGCTTTTCAGGCGGCCAGGCGAGCCGGGTTTGACCGCATCAACCTGGATCTGATGTTTGCTTTGCCGGATCAAACCCTCGCCGAAGCCGAGGAGGATGTTGCCCGTGCGTTGGCCCTGGCACCGGATCACTTGTCCTATTATCAGTTAACGCTGGAGCCGAATACCCCGTTTTATCAGGCGCCGCCGTCACTGCCGGATGAAGACCAGGCCTGGCAAATTCAGGAGCAGGGGCATGAGCGTCTCAAGGCGGCGGGGTTTGCCTCTTATGAAGTGTCGGCCTGGGCGCAGGAAAAAAGCCGGATCGACCAGCGCTGTCGTCACAATCTCAATTATTGGCAGTTTGGGGATTACATTGGGCTGGGCGCCGGGGCGCATGGCAAGCTCACCTTGCCGCAGCACAATCAGATTCTGCGAACTCAATTGCCCGCGTCTCCCGGCAGTTATGAACGAGAAATTGAGCGGCACCCACCGAGTGCGGAACCGGGCGTGTTACCGGGACGGGTAACGGAAGTGACGGCTCAGGACCGACGGTTTGAATTTTTATTGAATGCCCTGCGCCTGTCATCGGGCTTTTCCGTGTCGCTGTTTGAAGCGCGCACAGGCCTGTCGGCCGAGGCCCTCTGGCCGATTTTGCGTGATTGGGAGGCCAGAGGCTGGATGACGCTCAGCCACGCTCAGCCGGAGAAAGCCGATTGCACGTTGACGCAGACCGGCCATCGTTATTTAAATACGCTCTTGGAAACTTTATTGGATGATTGAATGATGAAAGAGACCCAGCCCAATGAGGCGGAGACGCCACAACCAACCAAACGTGACCGAGCCCGACACCACTTAAAACACTGGGGTAAATGGACCCATCGGCTGATTTATGTGGGGGTGTTGATTCCGATTGTGCTGGTGCTGGGGTTTGCCGGAGCCATTCATTTTATGGACTTTAATCAGTACAAGCCTCAGCTGGAAGCCGAGTTCAAAAAGCAGACCGGCTACGATCTGTCGGTTGAAGGGAACGTTGATGTCAGTGTCTGGCCGTTTTCATTGAGTGCTCATAATGCCACGGTGGCGAGTCCGAAGGGGTTTGAACGACCGCTTGTGGAAATGGAGCAGGTTGAAGTAACCCTGTCGCTCTGGTCGTTGTTTGTGCAACAGCGGCTTCAGGCATCCGGGGTTGAATTGATTGGCCCCCGGATTAACTTGATTGAAACCGATGCTGGCCAGCGTAATTTTAAAGGTCTGGTGACAAACCGTTGGTTGAAGCGGTGGCAGGTGGCGTCTGCCCAGTCATCCATTGCGATGCCAGGCGGCTGGTTGACGGCACAGGCGCATGCCGCATCGGAGTCGCAGCGCTGGGATCTGGACGCCTTTGTGGTACGAAATGGGGTGCTGCGCTGGGATACGCCGACGCGTACCTGGCAATGGGATCGCATTGCCGTGATGGCTTATGACCTGAAGCCTGAGCAGCCCAGTGAGGTGCAGTTATCCGCTCGAATGGATATACAGGGGGTGGATTTTCAGACCCAGTTCGATGCAAGAGGGCAGATGACTTTTACCCCCTCAATGCAACGTCTGGCCTTGTCTGACTGGCAGGCCGACTTGCGCTTGACACAAAAAGAAACCGACGAGATTCCGCCTTTGCAGGCGACGTTTAAGTTGGCGGACGCCGCACTCGAGTGGGGCGATCTCAAAAAGTTTCATGTGAAACAAGCGAAACTTTTGAGCGTGTTGGGACGCTTGGAATGGACGGCATCGACACAGTGGTCAGAGCAGGCAAGGACATCGGTCTCCGGTGAGGTGTCGATGGAGCGCGCCAATCTGCGCCAATGGGCGCGCCACATTGGCCTGAACTGGCCCATTTTTGAATCTGACCAGGCGCTGACCGATGTTTCCGTGGCGCTGAGCGGGCAGTGGCAGGCGGATCAGTGGTCTTTGCAAGAGATTGAAGCGACCATTGACCAGGCCCGGCTCAAAGGCTGGGTGCGGCGTGATCCGAATGGACAGATTCGCTTTGATGGACAAGGCGAGGCCATCAATCTGGATGCGTATCGGGTTCAGGTCTTACCAAAGGCCAGCCATTTGGACGCGGCCGCATCGGCCAAGCCATCTACGAAAACGCCCTCCGAAGCGAGTGGGGCGATCACACCAGGGTCGAAGCGACCGTCACGCCGGTGGCATCTGCCTCTGGGGCTGCCGATTCAAGGCTTACGTACCTGGGAAGCCAGTGGGCAGTTGGTGTTGAACCATCTGCGTTATCAGGGCGTGCAATATGATCAGTTCAGTGCACAGATCGACTCTCAATCCGGCCAGTGGCATCTTAATCCCCTGTCCCTGCGGTGGTACGACGGCACCTTGGAAGCCAGTGTGTCACTGGATGTAACGGGGGAGACGCCGGCCTACCAGACTTCGGGGCAGATCAGTGGCCTGTCACTGCAACCGTTTATGACCGATGCCTGGCAGCAGAGCCGATTGAGTGGCGATTTGTTTATGCAGTTCGACCTGGCTTCCAAAGGTGTGAACACGCAGTTGCTCAAGCAAAATGCACAAGGACGACTGGAAGGGGAGATTCAATCCGGTGTGTATCATGGTCTGGATCTGAACCGTCTGCTTTCAGGGCAGGCGGCTCAGCCCGGTCAGACCGAATTTGAACGGCTGTCCTTTGTGGCACCGGTTAAGCAGGGGCGCTTGCAATGGCAGCAGTTGGACGCTCGCTCGGAACGGTTCAGTGCAAAGGGTGAGGGGCACTGGGATTGGGCCAGAGACCGGGTCGACATGCAATGGTCGATTCGCTATGATCAGCCGCCCGCGGCCCTTAAGGCGTTGCAGGGCGTGACGGTGCCGGTGACGGTTTCAGGCCCGGCACAGGACTTAATCTGGCAGGCACCGACCATGAATCAGTTGTTGCAGTCCCCGGGCAATCAGAAAAAGCTGTTGGAGGCGGTGCGCCAGCTATTGAACTGAGGACGCATCGGCGGGGGATTGGTTGCGCACAAACACCAGGTCCCAAACGCCGTGGCCCAATTTTTGCCCGCGTTTTTCAAATTTGGTCAGGGGGCGACTGTCGGGTCGGGGGGTGAACTGGCCACTGGGCTGGCTGTTGTCGAACCAGGGGCTGTCGGTGGCCACCGTCATCATTTGTTCGGCGTAGTCCTCCCAATCGGTGGCCATGTGCAGAATGCCACCCGGCTGGATAAAACGAGCCAGCTGATCCAGAAAAGCCGGTTGAATCAAACGCCGTTTGTGATGGCGTTTTTTGTGCCAGGGATCGGGGAAAAACACATACACCCCGGCCAAACTGTTTTCCGGCAGGGTGGTGGCGAGTACCTCCACCGCATCGTCATTAAAGAGGCGGATATTCTCGACCCCGGCTTCGCCCATGTCTTTGAGCAGGGCACCCACGCCCGGTTTATGCACTTCGATTCCGATGAAATTCTCATCGGGGCGTGCCTGCGCCATGGCCATCAGGCTGTGACCCATGCCAAAACCGATTTCCAGAAAGGTCGGCGCCGTTCGTCCAAACAGCGTCTCAAGCGGGCGTTTCTCGGTGCCGCGCTCACAGCCGAAACGAGGCCAGTAGGTCTCCAGTGCGCGCTTTTGGCCTTTGGAAAGGCGCCCCTGACGCAATACGAAACTTTTGATGCGGTGGCGAACTGGCTGAGTGGCTTCTGGAGCCGTTTCGTGTGACATGGCGGTTTCCTGTGAATGAAAATGTCGCTATTATAGCCGCTTGCTCTTAGCCACGAAAAGGGAACTCTGCTATGTCGAAACCGGAAACAAAGCAGTGCTTTGCACAGCGTTTGCTCGATTGGTTCGATCAGCACGGCCGTCATGATCTACCCTGGCAGCACAACAAAACGCCCTATCGTGTTTGGGTTTCTGAAATCATGCTTCAACAGACCCAGGTCAAAACCGTGATCGATTATTACCAGCGGTTCATGCAACGTTTTCCGGATGTGTCTGCTCTGGCAGACGCCGATCAGGAAACGGTTCTGGCTTATTGGGCCGGGCTCGGCTACTATGCGCGCGGCCGAAACCTGCATAAAGCAGCCCAAACGGTGGTGAAGGAATGGGGCGGTGAATTTCCTCAGACGCTGACGGAGATGATGGCGTTGCCGGGTATTGGCCGTTCCACGGCCAGCGCCATCCTGGCGATTAGCCATCAGCAACGCCTCCCCATTTTGGATGGTAATGTCAAGCGTGTCCTCGCCCGGTACGATGGCCTCCCGACCTGGCCGGGCGAACGCGCGACGGAAAAGGCATTATGGCTCCGAGCGGATGCGTTGATGCAGACCGATCGCCCCGGCGACTACACCCAGGCGATCATGGATCTGGGTGCCACCGTTTGTACGCGCCAGCGCCCAGTCTGTGAACAGTGCCCTTTCAAATCGGATTGCGTTGCGTTTCAGACGGATCAGACAGCCACCCTGCCTAAGCGCAAACCCAAAAAAACCAAACCCGTGCGTCACGCCATCGTCTGGCTGTGGCATCAGGCGGATTCGGATTGGATTTGGTTAGAAAGACGGCCGGAGCAAGGCATTTGGGGCGGGCTCTGGTCTTTGCCTGAAACCCGTTTTGATTTGCCAGAAGGGGAGATTGAGCCCCACAAAACACGCCAAAACCTGATTAAAATCAAGGTTGAATCGCTGCCTGTGGCCACAGGTGATTTGATAGAATGGACCACATTCCAACACACGTTTTCACATTATCACCTGATGATGACGCCGGTCAGCTTGCCCCTGTCTCACGCTCCTCAAGGCGAAGGCCAGTGGGTCAAAGTCACGCAAGCCCTGTCACGGGGTTTGCCGGCTCCGATTCAAAAGGTAATCACGCAATGGGAGGTCAACCATGTCTAGAACCGTACAGTGTGCCAAGCTGGGAGAAGAGCTGGATGGGCTGGATTTTCCACCCTTTCCGGGTGAACTGGGCGAAAAGATATTTGAACAGGTTTCCAAAGAGGCCTGGAAGCAGTGGTTAAGCCACCAGACCATTCTGATTAATGAATACCGTCTGTCGAGTCTGGATCCCAAGGCCCAGGCGTTTTTGCGGGAAGAAATGCAAAAATTTCTGTTTGGGGATGAAGACGTTGAACTGCCGGATGCCTACCAGCCTGAGTAACCCATCAAGCCGTGTGGTCTGTTATTAGTTTTTCTATCCGTCAGATAGAAAAATTTCACGGCTACCTCCTTGAAAAAGCGTAGAATTATATAATGATTTCCTTTTTTGTTGCTTATTTCTACGCTTATGTCCGAGCTGACTGATATTTTTCTGGGGCGCCAGCCCATCTTTCGCGCCGATCATTCCCTTTATGGGTTCGAGTTGTTATTTCGCGCAGCCGAAAGCAGCACGCAGGCGGACTTTTCGCAGGCGGATGCGGCCTCGGCCCAGGTCATGGTGAATTTATTCGGTGAACTCGGGCTCAAAGAAGTGGTCGGTTCGCATCATGCCTTTATTAACCTGACCGAAGGATTGTTGACCCAGAAGAACCGCCCTTTCTTTCCGAAAGACCAGGTGGTGATTGAGGTGCTGGAAGATGCGCCGGTGTCGCCGGCTTTGCTGGATTCGCTGCGTGGTTTGCGGGCCCATGGGTATCGAGTTGCGCTGGATGATTATGTTTTCAATCCGGAGCTGGCCGAACTGGAAGCGTTTGCTGATATCATCAAGGTCGATATTATGCAGGTCGGCCCCAAGCAGCTAGAGACGCATTGTGCGCGTTTAAAGGCGCAGGGCGTTCGGTTGCTGGCAGAAAAGGTGGAGACTCGGCAGCAGTTTGAATTCTGTCAGAAATTGGGTTTTGATTTCTTCCAGGGCTATTTTTTTGCCAAACCACAGATCGTTCAGGGCAAGTCCCTGTCCGCCAATAAATTAACCCTGGTTCAGCTACTGGCGAAAGTGAATGACCCGGACGTGGCGCTTCAGGATTTGTCGGCTCTGATCAGTCAGGATGTGAGCTTAAGCCATAAAATCATGCGCCTGGCCAGTAATACCTCCCCTCACAAGATTGAATCCATTCATCAGGCGGTCCTTCAGTTTGGTTTGAACCGATTGCAAAGCTGGGTCAGTCTGCTGGCCATGACACAGATGGACGACAAGCCACCGGAACTGATGCGGACAGCGCTGATCCGGGCGCATTTCTGTGAAATGATCGGCCGACGTGTGCAGGATCTGGCCCCGGAAACTTATTTTACCATCGGGCTTTTTTCTGTCCTGGATGCCATGATGGATCAGGAATTGTCATCGGTCTTGATCCATCTTAATCTGGATGACCGGGTGATGTTGGCGTTGATTGATTTTGAAGGTGAACCGGGTAAAACGTTGAAAGCGGCACTGGCGATTGAACAGGGACAGATTGATTTTGATCGTCCGGCTGATTTGGCCCCAAGGTGGCTGAGTCAGAGTTATCTGGAAGCCATGGCGTATGCCAATGACGTCATGACGCTGGCAGAGAAACAGATAGGATAAATAGGTTCACTTTTTACCAGGCCTGGTAAAAAGTGAACCCGGGCGCCCGGCACAGCGCCCAAAATAAGTGTTTCAGTGATAGGCCGGGCTCAGTTCGGTCACGGCTTTGATGAAGGCACCGGCATGAGCTGGGTCAATTTCCGGATGGATGCCGTGCCCCAGATTGAACACATGGCCATTGCCCTGGCCAAATTTGGCCAGAATTGTCGCGACCTCTTCACGAATGCGCTCAGGCGAGGCATACAGCACAGAAGGATCCATATTGCCCTGAAGCGCGACCTTGTCACCCACGCGGGCGCGTGCGTCGTCCAGATCCGTGGTCCAGTCCAGTCCCAGCGCATCGCAACCGGTGTCGGCCATCTTTTCCAGCCATTGACCGCCCCCTTTGGTGAACAGAATCACCGGGATTTTCTGCCCGTCTTTTTCACGGATTAAGCCGTCAACAATGCGCGCCATGTATTGCAGCGAAAAGGCTTCGTAATCACGCGGGGTCAGCACACCGCCCCAGGTGTCGAAAATCTGAACTGCCTGAGCCCCGGCTTCAATCTGGGCGTTGAGGTAAGCGGTCACTGAGTCGGCCAGAACGCCCAGAATGTGGTGCAGGGTCTGGGGCTGATCATAGAGCATGGCTTTGATCTGCGAAAACGTTTTGCTGGAACCGCCTTCGACCATGTAGGTGGCGAGCGTCCAGGGAGAACCGGAAAAACCGATCAAGGGCACGCGACCGTTCAGCGCCTTGCGGATGGTGCTGACCGCATCCATCACATAGCCCAGTTCCGAGGCCATGTCCGGCACAAACAGTTTTTTGGCCTCGGCTTCGGTACGAATCGGCTTGTCAAAAATGGGGCCTTCGCCTGGGGCAAAACGCAGTTGCAGACCCATCGCATCCGGGATGGTCAGAATGTCGGAAAACAGAATGGCCGCATCCAGCTCGTAACGCTCCAGCGGCTGCAAAGTGACTTCACAGGCCAGTTCTTTGTTGCGACACAAATCCATAAAGGAACCGGCTTCCTTGCGCGTGGCCCGATATTCAGGCAAATAGCGTCCGGCCTGGCGCATCATCCAAACAGGTGTGCGATCCACAGGCTGGCGCTGCAGGGCTCGAAGAAAACGGTCATTCTGCAAGGCGGTCATACTCTTTCCTTTGTGTCCAGATCAATTGAATTCGGGTATTTTAACGTGTGTGGGTCAAAAGTGGGAGATTCTACGTTTCAGGCTATTTCAGCGCCGGATTGAGGCGGTCAATGGCGAAGGGAGCGTGGATTTTGACATACATGGCGCGATCATAGAGAAAACCATAACCACGGGCCTCGACGACCTGGCCCTCAAGAGCCTGGAGACGGTCGTAGTCAAAATGCTTCCAGTCTTTCTTGCGGATGCGCAGACCGGTGGTGTCCATGTTGAGGATGTAGTTTTTGCTGCTGCGCTCGACCTTTAGTATCTTGCCTTTGAAGATATGGAACCCTTCGTTGGCCGTGGTGATTTCGCTGGAGGGGGCGATGGGGTAGCGCAGGTCCGGACGCTCTTTTGCCAGGCGCCACAGGCCGACAGTGCGCTGACGGGCTGACTGTTCGGCCTGATAATAACAGCGTTGATGGGTCAGGTTGGGTGTTTCGGTTTTGGCCAGGGCCAGACCGGTTTCAAGCAGCGCTTTTTGCAGACTGAGGATCTGCCCGTTTTCCTTGATGAACACATGGGCTTCAGCGGTGCCGAATTCGTCCGCCCGGCGTTGGTCATATTCAATGCCGACCTGCATATCATGGTTGGCAAGCAAGCGGTTTAATGCGTCTTGGGAAGCTTGAGCCAGTGGCTGTGCATTGGTGTTGAGTTTGGTTTTCTTCTCGGCCTGAGGGGCCTGCACCCCGATCAGCTTCAAGGGCTGATTGTTGACGATGATGCGATCTCCGCTCAGGGCAAAACTGGCCTGGGTCCAACCGTCAATGTTGACAGGCGCACAATCGTCGGCCTGGACAGAGGTCCATCCGCTGAGCCATATCAGACCAATAAGAAAGAAACGTGCTAGGTTCATAGCTGCAAGTGTAAGCGACCCGGGAGGCGGTGGCAATCTTTTTGCCACTCTGAGCGGTCGCGTTTCGGACATAAAAAAAGGCCCGTAAGGCCTTTTTGACTGAGCGTGGATTGCCGGGGTGATGGGCAATCCCGTAAATTGAGCTTACTTGCGCAATCCGTATTTCTGACGGAATTTTTCAACACGCCCTTCGGTATCGACCAGCGTCTGCTTACCGGTAAAGAACGGGTGAGAGGCACTGGACACTTCGATACGTACCAGAGGGTACTCTTTGCCGTCCAACTCAATGGTTTCACCGGAAGTTTTTTCCAGTGTTGAGCGTGTCAGAAAGGTTTCACCCGTCGAAATATCCTGGAAAACGACTTCGTTGTAGTCTGGATGAATGCCTGTTTTCATAATGACGGTCCATTTATATTTGGGCTGATTCCGAAACGGTTGCCAGAATTCAGCGGTTTCAAAAAAGAAAGCGAAATTATAGAAGCTTTTGGCCCAATTGCAAGGCCAAAGTTCAAATTTTTCAAACGCTTCCGTTAAATGCGCTGAATTAGCGCTTCATGGCATTGAACAGGTCCTGGTTGGTTTTGGTGACCTTCATCTGATCAATCAGCGTTTCAATGGCTTCCACCTCGTTGTTCATGCCCTGGAGGAAGCGACGCAGAATCCAGATGTTCTGGTGCTCTTCCGGTGTGGTCAGCAACTCATCCTTGCGCGTGCCGGATTTCTCAATGTTGATGGCCGGGAAGATGCGTTTTTCCGCAATGCTGCGCGACAGGTGCAGCTCCATGTTACCGGTGCCTTTGAATTCTTCAAAGATGACTTCGTCCATTTTGGAGCCGGTGTCGACCAATGCGGTGGCGATGATGGTCAAAGACCCGCCTTCTTCGATGTTACGGGCGGCACCGAAGAAACGCTTGGGGCGATGCAGTGCATTGGCATCCACGCCCCCGGTCAGGATTTTGCCCGAGGCGGGCACGACGGTATTGTAGGCACGTGCCAGGCGCGTTATGGAATCGAGCAGAATGATGACGTCTTTTTTGTGCTCCACCAAGCGTTTGGCTTTTTCAATCACCATTTCGGCGACCTGCACATGACGCTGGGCCGGTTCATCAAAGGTGGAGGAGATCAC
Organism: Thiomicrospira sp. WB1; assembly: GCF_001507535.1. Classification (GTDB taxonomy): domain Bacteria; phylum Pseudomonadota; class Gammaproteobacteria; order Thiomicrospirales; family Thiomicrospiraceae; genus Hydrogenovibrio. The sequence goes on along the minus strand of NZ_LQBN01000004.1, from coordinate 228,574 downwards.
CTCGCCTTTCACGGTGCGTTGCATTTCGGTGACTTCTTCCGGACGCTCATCGATCAACAGCACAATGAGGTAGGCGTCGGGGTGGTTCTCGGCAATCGATTGGGCGATCTGCTGCAGAATCACCGTCTTACCGGATTTGGGGGGTGCCACGATCAGGCCACGCTGACCTTTACCGAACGGCGAGGCGATGTCAATGATCCGGGTGGTGATGTCTTCGGTGCTGCCGTTGCCCGTTTCCATGATCAGCCGGTCGTCGGCGTGCAATGGCGTCAGGTTTTCAAAGGCAATTTTTTTGCGGGCCACTTCGGGCGATTCAAAGTTAATTTTTTCGACTTTCAGCAGCGCAAAATAGCGTTCGCTGTCTTTGGGCGGGCGAATTTTGCCTTGAATGGTGTCGCCTTTTCGCAGACCGAATCGACGGATCTGACTGGGCGAAACGTAGAGATCATCCGGCCCGGCCAGGTAAGAGCCGTCGTCGGAGCGAAGAAAGCCAAAGCCATCGGGCAGAATTTCCAGCACGCCCTCGCCGTAAATGTCCTCGCCGCTTTTGGCATGGGCTTTCAAAATGGCAAAGATAATGTCCTGCTTGCGCAGACGGGCCAGGTTTTCCAGCCCCTTTTCTGCAGCCAGATCAATCAGCGCGGCCGCTGACATTTTTTTTAAATCGTTTAGGTTCATAGGTTTTTTGGTTTGGTTGTTGGAATCGTTTGTCAGAATTGTGATTCGGGCGAATCGGAAAGGTGCCACGATGGCGGGATACGTCAGTGACGGGTTGTGATGGCTCATCCCTAAAGGGAGAGCCGAAGCCTGGATTACAGGTTGTCGTTCAGGAACGTGCTCAGCTGTGACTTGGACAGGGCGCCGACCTGAGTGGAATCCACTTCACCGTTTTTGAACAGAACCAGCGTTGGGATGCCGCGAACGCCGTATTTTGGTGGCGTGGCCGGGTTCTCATCAATGTTCAGTTTGGCGATTTTGACCTTGCCGTCGTATTCATTGGCGATTTCGTCCAGAATCGGGGCGATCATTTTGCAGGGACCACACCATTCCGCCCAGAAATCAACCAGTACAGGCAGGTCGGATTGCAGCACTTCGCTTTCGAAGTTGGCATCGGATGTAGCAATAATTTTTTCATTCATAACTGAAGCTCCTTGGTGTCTTCCTGGCCTGCTGCAGCCCGCATCGCCAGGCGATGTTTGTGATGGGTTCGTCAGGGAAAGCGGGCAGCGATACAGGGCCATGTGACTCAATCGCGGATGCAATTGATGACCGGATGTCTGTTTAAAAGGTTCGTTGTAATGGACCCGATTGTACGTCTGATCGTCGGGTGTGGCGTGAATGTTTTATGACGCCCCACCGGATCATTTCAAGACCCGGATCCGATTGAGACATTGCGAAAGACGGTTTGTGTTCCGTTTTCATGTCGCAATGCATCGAAATTACAAAACTGATTGACCTAATTTACTGACTTTGATTGGCTTTTGCAAGGATCGAGCAATAAATTTTGGTGTTTTTGCTCAAAAAACCAGTTGATCGGGTCAAAATGCAGGCCAATCCCGCTTTTCAAGCCGGAGTCGCGCCTGCACTTGGCCCGGGGTGTCGGCACCATGTCGGGTCGTTTCTCTCTGTAAAATGGGATAGGATATGCGTTTTTAAATTACTCTGATCAACCTGCGAACTGGATCGACGTGCCGCTATGGATGTTTCCCACCTGATTGATGATTTGAATGATGCCCAGCGTCAGGCCGTGACCCTGGAGCACCAGCATGCGCTGGTGCTGGCGGGCGCCGGTTCGGGCAAAACCCGGGTGCTGGTGCATCGCATTGCCTGGTTGATCGAGGTGATGGGCACGGCTCCCTATAATATCCTGGCCGTGACCTTTACCAACAAGGCGGCGGCGGAAATGCGCGGCCGCGTGGAAGCCCTGGTCGGTCAGCGCGCGGGTGGCCTGACCATGGGCACCTTTCACGGGATTGCCTATCGTCTGTTGCGCCAGCACTACCGCGAAGCCGGGTTGCCGCAGAGCTTTCAGATTCTGGATGCCGACGATCAGAAACGGGTGATCAAACGCCTGCTCAAAGCACTGGAACTGGATGAAACTCAGTGGCCGGTGCGTCAGGTGCAGAGTTTTATCAACGGTGAAAAGGAAGAGGCCCGGCGCCCGCATAATATCGATCCGGGTCACAACCCGATCATGCAGACCATGCTTAAAGTGTATGAGGCGTATGAAACCCAGTGTCAGCGGGCAGGCCTGGTGGATTTTGCCGAGCTGTTGCTGCGTGCGCATGAGCTATGGCTGAAAAACCCAACGCTGCTGGCGCATTATCAGGCGCGATACAGCACCATTCTGGTGGACGAGTTTCAGGACACGAATGCCTTGCAGTATGCCTGGTTACGGGTGCTGGCCGGTGCCACGGGCAAGTTGTTTATTGTCGGCGATGACGATCAGTCGATCTATGGCTGGCGCGGGGCGCGTGTGGAAAACATCCGCCAGTTCGATCAGGATTTTTCCGAGGTGCAGACAGTGCGTCTGGAGCAGAATTATCGCTCGACCAACACCATTTTGAAGGCCGCTAACGGGCTGATCACGCACAACAGTGAGCGCATGGGCAAAAACCTCTGGAGCAGTGGCGAGGAGGGCGAGCCGATACGAGTCTACGAAGCATTTAATGACTACGACGAAGCCGAGTATGTGGTGCAACAGGTCAAAGACTGGTGCGAGCAGGGCGGCAGTCGCGCCGAGGTGGCGGTGCTGTATCGTTCCAATGCGCAATCGCGTCTGCTGGAGCAGGCGCTGTTGCAGGCGCAAATTCCTTATCGGGTTTATGGCGGGTTGCGCTTCTATGACCGCGCCGAGGTCAAGGATGTGCTGGCCTATTTGCGTTTACTGGTCAATCGCGATGATGATGCCGCCTTTGAGCGGGTTTATAACCATCCGCCGCGAGGGATTGGCGCCAAAACCGCGGACCAAATCCGGGAAACCGCCCGGGTGGAACAGCAGTCTTTGTGGCAGGCCGCTCAGGCCCTGGTGCAGACCGGGTTGACAGCCCGGGCCAAAACCTCGGTGCAGGGGTTTTTGAGTTTGATCGATCAACTGGATGAAACCCTGCGCGACCAGTCCCTGACGGATCAGGTGATTCAGGTGGTGTCGCGCTCGGGGTTGCAGGCGCATTTTGAAAAGGACCGTTCTGAGCAGGGCCAAAGCCGGGTGGAAAACCTGGATGAGCTGGTGAATGCGGTGTCGGAGTTCACCCCGGATCAGCAGGTGGATGCGCTCACCGAAGCCATGGCCGCCGGCAGCAATGAGGGTACGACGGCTTATGAGAGCCCGCTGGCCGAATTTCTGGCCAAAGCGGCGCTGGAAGCGGGGGATCAGCAGGCTGACCGCTGGGAGTCTTCGGTGCAGTTGATGACCCTGCATTCGGCCAAAGGACTGGAGTTTCCGCTGGTATGTATTGTGGGGCTGGAAGAGGGCTTGTTTCCCGGCCAGTCGGCGCAGGAAGACCCGAACCGCATGGAAGAAGAGCGCCGACTGGCCTATGTGGGCATCACGCGCGCCGAAAAACAGCTGGTGATCACCCATGCCAGTCGTCGACGCCTGCATGGGCGCGAAATTTTTCCGCAACCGTCACGCTTCATTCACGAGCTGCCGCAGGACTGTGTGCAAACCGTTCGTGTTCAGGGACAGACTCAGGCCTATGGGCGGGCCGTGGTGCCGCCGGGTGGGCAGATCAACCAAACCGACTATCAGATCGGTGAAATCGTGTTTCACACCAAATTCGGGGAAGGCATGGTGACCGCTACCGAGGGCGCTGGGGCGCATGCCCGAGTGCAGGTTCAGTTTAAACACGCGGGCAGCAAATGGCTGGTCGCCGGGTTTGCCAAACTGGAAAAAATGGGATGAGTGCCATGGCCCCATCGCAGACAGCGCCTTTGTTTGAGGTGTCGGATTTGACACCGAGTCCCGGACAGCCCTCTTGGTCGTTTGCGCTTAATCAAGGAGAGGTTCTGGGAATTTACGGTCCTTCTGGCGGTGGTAAGTCGGTGTTGCTGAAAAAACTGGCCGATTTGCTGACGCACGATGGCTGTGTGGCATTGAACGGACGCGCTCAAAACGACTGGTCGCCCCAGGCCTGGCGTGCAAGGGTGATGCTGTTCGCCGCGGAAACCGCCTGGTGGTTGGACACTGTGGGGGAGCATTTCAGGCAGGAAATTGACCAGGCCTGGTTAAAAATGGCACTGGAGGCCTTGCAGTTGTCCGAAGCCATGCTCAAGCAACCTGTGGCACAGCTGTCCAGCGGTGAAAAGCAACGTCTGGCGTTGATTCGTGGTATTCAATACTCGCCACGGGTCTTGCTTTTGGACGAAGTGACGGCCAATTTGGACCCACACGCCACCGCGGCTGTGGAAGGCTGGCTCAGCCAGTACCTGACCGAGCATGGTGCCTGTGCCATATGGGTGTCGCACGACGCCGAGCAATTAAAGCGCGTCGCCTCGTGTCAGCGTCAGCTTTAGCCTGACTAGAGGTCGTACTTGTCGAGCTCTTCGTAGAGCACTTCCATGTACATCAGTTTGGGGCCGCCGCCCATCACCACGGCCATCATGGCGGATTCCAGAATTTCAGCCTTGGTGGCGCCGGCTTTGACGCAATCCTGGGTGTGTACGGCGATGCACCAGCCGCATTGGAAGGCAATGGCCAGTGACAACAACGTCAGGTGTTTGGTTTTTTCATCCAATGCCCCCGCTTTTTCGGCGATCTGGACAAAGGCACCGAATTCTTTGGTTTGCTCGGGCAGATCTACCATTAAGCGTTGCATCAGTTGGCCGGTTTGCTCAAGTCGTTGCATTGGTTTTCTCCTCGTTCATTGAGTTGGCTGCGTTTCTTGCTGACCTTACTTTATAATAGCGTTTTGACAAACATAAGACGCTTTGATGACCTCTCCATGACCGACGCTGCCCCGACCTTTTGTTTGCCCTGGGCCGAATTGAGCTGGAACAGCCATGAAGTCCCGTGCTCCACGCACTATGACGATCATTATTATCACCCCATCGATCCTTTGGCGGAGATTGAGCATGTGTTTCTGGTGCCCAATCGTTTGCGCGAACGGTTCCGTGCTTTGAAACCCCGGCAGGTTTTTTGTGTGGCCGAAACCGGCTTTGGTACCGGGTTGAATTTTTTGCATTTGTGCGCCCTCTGGCAACGTGAGGTGGTGCCGCGCTTTGATCCCAATCAATTGCCCTGTCTGGTTTTCATGTCGTTTGAAAAATGCCCTTTGACGCCGTCGCAGCTTGCCCGGGCGCATCAGCCGTTTTTGGGACCGGGTCGGCAACCGCTGACCGAGTGGGCGCATCGATTGCAGGACGCCTACCCGCACCGGGTGCCGGGTTGGCATCAGTGTGACTGGCTCGAACAAGGGGTGTCGCTACAGGTGTTCTGGGGCGACGTTCTGGCTGGATTGAAAGAGTTGGAAGCGGATGTGGATGCCTGGTTTCTGGATGGCTTTGCCCCGGCCCGTAACCCGGGCATGTGGCAACCGGCGCTGTTTGAAACCATGGCGCGTTTGAGCCACGGGCAAACCACTTTTGGCACCTTTACCGCGGCCGGGTTTGTCCGACGGGGGTTGAAACAGGTCGGGTTTGCGGTGCAAAAAATTCCGGGGTTCGGTGGCAAGCGTGATATCAGCTGTGGCCAGATGGTGCACCCTCGTCAAGACAGAAGGCTGGCACCCTGGTTTGCCCCGGCGCCCGCCATATCGCCTCCGCGCGATGCACTGGTGGTGGGCGCCGGGCTGGCGGGGGCGACCACGGCCTATGCCCTGGCTCAGTCGGGTGTGACGGTCACGGTTCTTGATGCCAAAGCGGCGCCCGCGCAGGCGGCATCGGGCAACCTGGCCGGCACCCTGCACCCGCTGATTACAGCCGATTGGAACCGACGCAGCCAGTTTTATACGCTGGGGCTGGCGGCCACCCGCCGCTGGCTGATGCCCTGGCTGGCGGCGGCCGACTCCGGGGTTCAGGGCAGGCTGGATGGCGGCGTGCAACTGGCGGTCAAGGCCGCCTTGAAAGAACGTTTTGAAAAGGCCCGCTTTCGCATTCCTCTGCCTGAAAGTCTTGCCTGTCTGCAGGAGGCCGGTAGGATCTCAGCGACGCTGGGAAGCGCCACGGACTGTGATGGGGTCTGGTTTTCGCAGGCAGGCTGGGTGTCGCCGCCTTCGGTGGTGGCGCGTTGCTTGAGTCACCCCAACATAAAAGTGGTGTGCCAGGCACCGGTTTCAGACTGGGGCAACATTAACCAGGCCTGGTGGGTGGAGACCGAACAGGGGCGCTTCCAGGCGGATCATCTGATTTTGGCCACGGGGGCGCTGGATGCTGGGGTGTCTGAGCGCCTGCGCTGCCCGATCCGCCCGGTTAAAGGACAGGTGACGCACCTGTCGGCTGCGGCGCTGGATAAGCGTCTATCCGTGCCCGTTAATCATCAGGGGTACAGCATTGAAGCACATTGGCCTCAGGCACCGGAGGTGGCTGCGGTGTGTGGGGCCACGTTTGAAGGTGACGACCCGGACGAGACACTGACGGAGGCCAGCCATCGGCATAATTTGGCGGCGGCGGCCAGTGCCTTGCCGAACTGGTTGCACTGGCAAGCCAGTTCCATGACTCGGCCAGAAGGGGTATCCGGTCGTGTGGCCTGGCGCCCCACCACAGCGGATCACTTGCCCGTGGTGGGGCCGGTGCCGGATTGGGAGGGGTTGGCCCGTTTGTATGAGGGTCGCCCGCCGGGCAAACGTCCCCGGTTTTATCCGGACATGCCTTATCAGCCCGGACTCTGGGTGAACAATGGCCATGGTGCTCGGGGACTGATGTCGGTGTTTCTTTCGGCCGATTTATTGGTCGCCCAAATGATGCAGCGACCCTGGCCCGTGCCCGCGCCAGTGGCCCATTGGGTGCACCCGGCACGCTTTGCGGTACGCGCCTGGCAGAAAGGTCACTACGACTTCAATCCATGAGAAAAATACAGTATGATAAATGATGATCAAAGGCGGCTTTGCCCATAAAAAATATAGAATTGATCGAAACGCTTTGCACTCTTGAACACGTTCCAGGCTTTCATAATTGCCTGAGCCAAATGTTTGGTACTAAAAATGAAAAAAACTTTTTCTGGCCTGATTCTTCTAACTTCTTTGTTGGGAGTGGGGTGTTCACACACTCCTTCAAAAACAGATTTGGCTGACCACAGTGCTCCAGGCTGGGTTACAGAAACACCTTCTTCGGGCTTAGCGTTTTTTGAAAAATCCCAGAGACAGTATGAAGCCGAGGACGGCGTTGATCAGGCTTTGGCCGAAGCCAAAAGACAGGCCTTTTCGCATCTGTCGATCCGCCTGCAGGCCAAGTTGGAAAAATGGTCGGACCAGGCCCTGAATAATCTGGCTTTTCAGGATCGTGAAAAGGCGATGCCGTATATGGCGCGTCTGCTGAAACAGCGGGTTCAGGCCGAGCTGCCTGCCATGGACCTGACTCCGTATTTGACACCAGAACTTACCACGTCTCAGGTGTTTGTGGATCAGCCGGGCAAACAGGTTTATGCCATGGTGAAGCTGCCCAAGACGGCTTTGGCAGACGTGGTTCAGGCTCAAGCGACTGCCATGGCGGCGCAGTTGCGGGATTACCTGGATGTAAGCAGCAAGGGATCGCACCTGCAACAGGTGCGATCCATGGCACCGGCCCTGCCGACCTTGATGGCGTATCAGCGCAGTCAGACGTTGCTGGCCGATCAATTTGACCGGGCGCCTGTGTCGGAATCCGCTCAGCTGGCGTCGATGTTTGATGCGCAGTTTAATCGTCTGGTGAAAGCCATGGTGGTGCGTGTGGATGCGATCACGCGAGAGACGGAGGCCTATGACAAACCTTTCAAACAGGCACTGGCCGATCAAGGCTACAATCTCAGTGCACGTCGTCCTGATGTGACGGTGCGTTATTTTGTTGAGCCCCAAACGAGCGGGACGGATGAAGCGCAGTTGTTGACGGATGTGGAGTTGGTGGATGTCAATGGCGAGGCGGTGAGCACGCTGAGTGAGGTGTATGCAGGTCAAGGCAAAACGCCTGAATTGGCCGAGCAAGCCGCCATTGGGAAGTTGTCACACGACTTGACCGATTCCCTGGTTATGAGCACCTATCAGTATGCTCAGAAAGTGAATGAGGTTAACTTTAACCGTTAACGCCCAAACAAAGGCAAGTGCATGAAAAAGCTATTGGTATTGCTGGTGATTCTGGCCATTTTGATTCTGGCGGTGATGTTTGACTGGTTTGACAGTCGACACTGGGCCGATCAAGGGCTGGATGCGACCGAATCGGCCATTGAAACCTTGAAAGACACGGGCGATAAGGTCACCGACACGGTCGAAACCTATCGGCCCAAGGAAACACCGGAACCCTGAAGGGCCGGTGTGGCAAAGGCGTCCCAGGGGAGCGCCTTTTTTGTTTTGGGTGCCTGTCTCCCAGTCGTTTTGTAAAAGAAGGATATGCATGTCAGACGCAACAAACCGGTCTCTTCCTCCCGTAGGTCTGTTGATTATTGGCGATGAAGTCTTGTCGGGCAAGCGACAGGACAAGCATCTGGCGCAGGCCAACGCCCTGCTAAGGCCCAAAGGGTTTGCGCTGAGCTGGGTTCGGATTCTGGGCGATGAGCCGCAACGTCTGACGGCCACGCTCAAAGAAACCTTTGCCAGTGGGGATGTGGTTTTCAGTTTTGGCGGCATCGGCGCGACGCCGGATGATCGGACACGCCAGTGTGCGGCCGACGCACTGGGGCGCCCGATTGAGCGGCACCCAGAGGCCGTGGCCGAAATCGAAGCCCAGTTTGGTGAGGACGCTTATCCTAATCGGGTAAAAATGGCCGAATACCCGCAGGGAGCGAGCATCATTCCCAATCCGTACAACCGGGTCCCCGGTTTCAGTGTGGCGGATCATCACTTCATGCCGGGGTTTCCCATGATGGCCAAAGGCATGATGCAGTGGGTGCTGGAGACTTATTACCAAGCGTATCAAACCACGCCCACGGTTGAGCGCAGTCTGCGCTTGATCCATGGTCATGAGTCGGAGTGGATTGATTTTATGGAGGCGTTTGAAGCGCGCTTTCCCGAATTGCGGCTGTTCAGTTTGCCCAGTATCCGACCCGACGGCACCCGTCATATTGAATTGGGCGTGGAAGGCCAGCCCGAGCTGGCAGAAAAAGGGTTTGAAGCGCTGGTGAACGAAGTGAGAGCGCGCCAGGCGGATTACGAGCTGTCTTCCGAGAGCCTGTCCTAAGATGAGCACTGAAACGGCCCCGAACGCTCACAGGGCGGATGCGCAAACGGCGGATGAAGCGGTGGACGTATTGGTCATTGGTGCGGGGGCGGCCGGTCTGATGTGCGCGGCCACTGCCGGGTTTCGGGGGCGACGGGTTCTGGTTCTGGACCATGCGCCCAGAGCGGCGGCGAAAATTCGCATCTCCGGCGGCGGTCAGTGCAACTTTACCAACCGGTCTGTGACGCCCGGAGACTACGTCTGTGCCAACCCGCATTTTGTCAAAAGCGCGCTGGCACGGTTCACCCCGGACGACTTTCTGGCATTGGTGGAAATGCATGACGTTGCCTATGAAGAGCGCGACCAGGGCAAGCTGTTCTGTGCCCATCGGGCGGGGGATCTGATTCATATGCTCCAGACTCAGTGCAAGTGGGCCGGGGCAGAGATCCGGGTGAAAACGTCGGTGCACTCGGTGGACCCACCGACGGCCCAGGCATCAGGCCTGGTCAAAACATCAAATGGTTCTATTGAATGTGAAAAACTGGTGGTGGCCACGGGTGGCAAAGCCTATCCCAAACTGAAGGCAACCGACTGGGGGTTGCGGTTTGCCCAGCAACTGGGCCTGTCAGTGTCCGCGACCCGCCCCGGTCTGGTGCCGTTGCGGATGGCAGGTTCGGCGTTGGCATTTTGCCGCGAGCTGGCTGGCAACAGCTTACCGGTCACTCTGACTACTCGCACCGCAGGCCAGGTTCATACGGTCAGCGATCAACTGCTGTTCACTCATCAGGGCATCAGCGGTCCGGCGGTGCTGCAACTATCCAATTTCTGGCGGACCGGTCAGGCCATTGAGATTAACTGGCTGCCGGAGCAGGCGGTGTCATCCCGCCTGAAAGAGCTCCGCGAACAAAATGGCCGACTGGATCGCTGGCTGCAACAATTCTGGCCTAAAAAAATGGTGCAGGCCTGGTTGAAAGACAGGGCAGACACCCCCATCAATCTCGCAGACGCCAACAACGAAACCCTGGCATCGATTGCAGCGCAACTGACGTCAGCGCAGTGGCTTCCCGAGACCGACGGCGGCTATGACAAAGCGGAAGTGATGCTCGGCGGCATTGATACCGATCAGATCTCGTCCAAAACACTGGCGGCCAAAGCCTGGCCTCAGGTGCATTTCATCGGTGAGGTATTGGATGTCACCGGACGGTTGGGTGGGTATAATTTTCAATGGGCCTGGGCCTCGGGCCATGCCGCCGGCTCGGTGGTTTAAAGGCGCTCTGCTTTTGCCAGACGAATGCAAACGATGCCATCACAAGGATTGATATGAATTTACTGGATTTGCCCGAAGAACAGCGTGACCATTTCTCCAAGTCGGTACAGGTGCTGGTGCAAAAACACCGCATCGACCCCAATGAAATTTTTATGAATGCGCTGGAAAGTCAGGAAGCACCGGAAATGAATTACTGGATGATCAAGGTGCTGATTCAGGAACATTTTGTCTCGCCGCAACAATCGGTGGGACAGGATGCCGAAGGGGAAACGGTCAAGCCACTTCAGGCGGCCGCGCTGCTGAAAAATGTAGGCGCTGTGGCGGCTCTGCTCGAAGCCAATGCGTTTCAGGGCAGCGTGACCGACAAAGAGTTTCAGCTGACCGCGCGCATTGCCAGCAAACAGGAAGACCAGGCCGTGCTGGGGGTGATGATGAAGTACGCTCAGGCCATGGGGCATCTGGAAACCTTTATGCGTGAATTGGAAGGCGCGCCGGTGCATTAAGTCGCCGCGCTTTCTTTTTCCCTGCATTGGTATTACTATGAATCTGGTATTTTTTACGAATTAAGACAGAAGGATCGAGCAATGAAAAAGACGTTACTTTCCATTATGGCCGTGTCAGCGGTTTCCGCGGTGTCTATGACCACGGCGCAGGCATTTGAAGACATTCCGCACTACAACAACCGCGCCTATGTCTGGGACACAGATGGTTACGTGGTGCGTGACCGCTGGGGCAATTGTGTGCGCACCATTCACTGGACCGAAGAGTCTCTGCCGTGTGGAACCGATCCGAATGCGAAAGCCGAGCCGATGCCAACGCCTGTGCCGGCCTCGCCTGTTACGGTTGTCGAACCTCAGCCGGAACCCGAACAGGCCAAGGCGCCAGCCGAGCTGAACAAACCCGAAGCGTTTCGTGGTTTCTTTGACACCAATAAAGCCACGTTGCGTGCGCTGGCCAAGGACAAGTTGGACATTTATGCCGATTATATGAAGCGAGTGCCAGGCATTAATGTGGAAGTGGTTGGGCACACGGACAGCCGTGGCAGAGCTGCTTACAATCTGGATCTGTCCCAGCGCCGCGCCGATTCGGTGAAAGCCTATCTGATCGAGCAGGGCATTGACGCCGACCGAATCCGTACAGACGGTCAAGGTGAGACCAATCCGGTGGCGAGCAATGACACCGCGGAAGGGCGGCAGGACAATCGTCGGGTCGAACTGACCATCGTCGAATAACACATCAGGGCGCTTCGGCGCCTTTTTATGCCGCTTTATGATAGTTTTTAACTATTGTTTTTATTAAAACAATTAATTTTACTTATTTTGTAAAAACGATAGAATGATTGCATTCTTTCAGCACGGCGCAGGTCGTGTCGTTCTTTTTAATCAACGCAAAGGAGTTGTGTATGTCTGAGTTCAAAAACATGGAAGGTCAAAAAGTTCCAAGTGTTGTATGGCCAACCCGCCAGAACAATGAATGGGTCAACGTCAATAGCGATGACATTTTCAAGGGGCGTACTGTTGTGGTCTTCTCTCTGCCGGGTGCATTTACCCCGACCTGTTCTTCCACGCACCTGCCGCGCTATAACGAACTGGCACCGGTTTTCTTTGAAAACGGTGTGGATGAAATCGTTTGTATGTCCGTGAATGACACCTTCGTCATGAACGAATGGGCCAAAGATCAGGAAGCCGACAAAGTCACCCTGATCCCAGACGGTAACGGTGATTTCACGGATGGCATGGGAATGCTGGTTGATAAAAACGACCTTGGCTTCGGCAAACGCTCCTGGCGTTATTCCATGCTGGTCAAAGACGGCGTGGTCGACAAGATGTTCATCGAGCCAAACAAGCCGGGTGACCCGTTTGAAGTGTCCGATGCCGACACCATGCTGAACTACATCAACCCCAATGCCAAGCCGATTGATACCGCAACCATCTTCACAAAGCCCGGTTGTCCTTTCTGTGCGAAAGCGAAAGCGGCTCTGGAAGATGCAGGCATCAACTTTGAAGAGATCACCATCGCCAATGCCGGTGTGACCCTGCGTACACTGCGCGCGGTGGCGGATGCCGATACCGTGCCACAGGTATTCATCGGTGGTAAGAAGATCGGCGGTTCCGACGACCTGGAAAAATACCTAGCGTCTTAATCTCTGATTTGCCGTTTGGGCCGCACACGCGGCCATTTGATAAGCGGCCAATTGGCCGCTTTTTTCATCTTTGCTGTTTGCTGACAGGGTTTGACGAGCATTGTTTGGTTTAAAAGCACTGCCAGCAAACAACAAAGACCGGCTGGGTTTTGAGAGAACCAGGCCTGGTAAAAAATAGGGAGTGAGTATGCAATACGATTATGATGTGATCGCCATCGGTGGCGGCAGTGGTGGCCTTTCAGTGGTGGAACGCGCGGTGGAATATGGCAAAAAGTGCGCGGTGGTTGAAGCCAAGAAAATGGGTGGCACCTGCGTCAACGTCGGTTGCGTGCCCAAAAAAGTGATGTGGTTCGGCTCCCACATTGCCGAAGCCTTACGCGATGCGCCGGATTTTGGGTTCCACGTGGAACAAAAAGGGTTTGACTGGGGAAAACTGGTTGAGCAGCGTGAAACCCTGATTGGCAATATCACCGAATGGTATGCAGGTTACTTCGATGAACTGGGCATTGATGTCCTTGAAGGGTGGGGGCGCTTTGTGGACGCTCACACCATCGAAGTCGATGGCCGTCATTTCACGGCTGAAACCATTGTGGTCGCACCCGGTGGCAAACCGCTGATTCCCAATGAAACCGAAAATGCGGAACTGGGCATCACCTCTGACGGCTTCTTTGCGTTGAAAGAGCAGCCTAAGAAAGTCGCGGTGATTGGCAGCGGCTACATCGCGGTGGAAATCGCCGGGGTGTTGCAGGCACTGGGAACGGATGTGTCGCTGTTGAGCCGGAAAGATCTGGTGTTGCGCGGATTCGATGACATGATTCGGGAGACCCTGACCGACGCCATGATCGAAAGCGGGGTTCATAAGGAATATCATTTTAAAGTCAAAAAACTGCAAAAAGCCGAAGACGGAACCCTGATTGTGGAATCCGAAGACGGTCAGCACCTAGAAGGCTTTGATCAAGTGATCTGGGCCGTAGGGCGGGAAACGGTGACCGAACCCCTGGGGTTGGAAAACGTCGGCTTGAGCGTCAACGGCAAAGGCTACCTTGAGGTAGATGATTATCACCAGACCGCAGTCCCTAACATCTATGCCATTGGCGATGTGACCGGGCAGGCGCAACTGACACCGGTGGCGATCCGGGCCGGGCGTTATCTGGCCGAGCGGCTGTACAACAACCAGCCGGGCTTGAAAATGGATTTATCGAAAGTGCCAACCGTTATTTTTTCTCACCCGCCTGTGGGAACGATTGGTTTGCCGGAGCACGAAGCGCGAGCGCAATACGGCCATGACAATGTGGAGGTGTATACGTCCATCTTTACGCCGATGCGTAATGCGTTCACTGCTCATCAGGTGAAAACCGCGTTGAAACTGGTCTGTGTGGGCGAAGAACAGACGGTGGTCGGCCTGCATGTGGTCGGTGAAGGGGCGGATGAAATGCTCCAGGGCTTCGCCGTGGCGGTACAGATGGGGGCGACCAAAGCCGATTTGGACGCCACCATCGCCATTCATCCGACCTCGTCCGAAGAGTTGGTGACCATGCGCCCGATGATTTTGAAATAAAGCGCTTGGCGGCAAGCTGGTTTCTAGCCCCAAAGGCCGTGCTCATGCACGGCCTTTTTACGTTCAGACGTCTAGTAAACCGTGATCAGCCCATAGCCTTTTGCCTGCCAGCCCATCAGAGAAATAAAGCCTGAACGCACCGGGTCAATGCCAGGGAGTAGGGTTTCATTATCAACATTGAAGTAAGCCGTGGCACCACCGCAGGCTTCCATTTGGATGCCCAGTGATTGCAAACGGGCAATCTGTTGTGCGATCTGCTCGAGCGTTTCACCGTGTTCCATTGCCAAGGTTTCTTCCGGCTCGGTGGTAATGAACGTCACAGCCTTGGAAATAAAAATCATCTGAAGATCAAAGGAGACCCCTTCCTTCTTCAGGTTGGTGACATTGGTTTCAATGGCTTTGAGGTAACCCAAAAGCGAGGTCGGATGACTTTTTCGCACATCGTAAATCGCTTTGACATGCTCAACGTTGTTTAAAGCGGTTTGATTAGTAAGTGGGGCCGCGATAAGCGGTTGAGAAAAAATAAGAGCCCAGCCCATGGCCAGAACCAAAAGACTGATTTGAATCCATTTAAGGGCGTGTGCAGTGGATGGCATCGTGTCAACTCCTGAGCGTATAATGACGAAACACGTTTAGCGTACCACGCTGAACCGGCAACAATTCCCAAAAATCCTGCAACACTTAAGTGGACTCAAACCGCGTCAACAAACAGAGAGGATAGGATGACAAAAAAACTGCGACGTTTTAAAACGTTTACGCCGTCTTTGGCGACAACGGCCTGGGTGGATGCCTCGGCCGTGGTGATCGGCGACTGTGAACTGGGTGAGGACGTCAGTGTCTGGCCCAATGCGACCCTGCGCGGGGACGTCAATGCCATTCGCATCGGTGCCCGCTCCAATATTCAGGATGGCTGTGTCTGTCACACCACGCACAGCTCCGATATGACCAAAGGTTCACAGTGCCTGGTGGGCGAGGACGTGACCGTGGGGCACAATGTGGTGTTGCATGGCTGCATGATCGAAGATCAGTGCCTGATTGGGATGGGATCGGTGGTATTGGACAACGCCGTGATCCGGTCGCAGGTGATGATCGGCGCCAACTCTCTGGTGCCGCCTAACAAGGAATTGGCATCCGGCCATCTGTATCTGGGCTCACCGGTCAAGCAGATTCGCCCTCTGACAGAGGAAGAAAAAGCTTTTCTGACCTACTCCGCTCAGCATTACGTTCGCTTAAAAAATACGTACGCCGAGCAGGATGCGCAGTCGGATTAAACCCAGACCCAGAACCAGGTCGTGATCAGGCCGACGCCGGCGCTGAACCACAAAGGCAGCGCCACCTGCGTCAGCATCTGTTTGCCCCCGATGCTGGCGGCCATGCTGCCTTTGATCACATTGTTCACACTGGCCGCGATCACAATACCGGTGACGGCGATACGGGCGGCCAGCTCATCGTGACTCATGCGTGCCAATGACAGTGTGATCGCGTCCACATCGGCCACGCCCGATGCCGCCGCCAGCGCCAGAATGCCGGCATCGCCAAACCAATCACGTAGGGTCTGTCCCAGCAACATCACGGCGGTGAGCAATGCCCCAAACAGTAACGCTGTTTTCAGTTCCAGTGGGTTCTTCAAGGGGGTGGCCTGAACCGGGTTGGCATGGGCCTGATGCCGCCAGTAAATCAGGGCCGGGACATAGGTGAGCACGGCCATGATCAGCGCTGGCAGCATTAATGGGTAGAAGAGGACCGGGCTCAGTGCCGAGGCGACCAGCAACATGCGTGGGAACATGGTGCCGCAGGCAATCAGGATGCCGGTGGCGAGCATGGGGCCCATTTCCGGGTGGGTCCGGGTCAGGCGTGAAAAGTGGAGGGTGACCGCGGTGGACGCGGCCAGGCCGCCAAATACGCCCGTAAACACCGCGCCTTTGCGGGGGCCGCCAATCTTGATGGCGCTGTAACCGACAAACGAAATGGCCGCAATCACCACCACCATCCACCAGATTTCATAGGGGTTGAGCGCCTGGTAGGGGCCATAGCCCTGATCGGGCAGAATCGGTAACAGCACCACGGAAATCAGCAGGAGTTTCAGGGCGGCGTGCAGTTCTTTGGATTCGAGGCGAGTCAGCCCGTGATGCAGCAAGGGCTTATGCGTCAGCAGAAGCGTGACCACCACGGCCGTGGCACCTGCGAGCAAAAACTGCCCCGTTCCGGCCAGCACCCCAAGGGAAAAGGTCACCAGTGTGGCGATGAGAGTGGTGATGCCGACGTCATCGCCCTGACGCAGATTGAGCGCGTAGACACTGGTCATGACGGCGGCCAGGGCCACAAACGCTAGCCCGATTACCCAGTGTCCCAGGTCGGCCACCGCCAGCAGACCGCCCAGCAGGCCGACCAGCCCAAAAGTGCGAACCCCGGCAATGCGCCCCCCTTCACGGGTTTCCCGGTTCTGCCAACCGCGTTCGGTCCCGATCAGCAAGCCGATGGCCAGGGCAACGCCTAAGGGATAAAACAGTTGTTGAAACTCGGTCATGGGCTCTCCTTATCGGGTGTCGCGGATGGATCGCCAACGCATGTTTGATGACCGACGTCGTTTTGCCAACGTCGGGGCGGTTTCAGCGCATTTGGCGACGCAAGGCCTCGATCACCGGTTGGGTGTTGGGACGGACCCCGCGCCAGAGATAAAACGATTCGGCGGCCTGCCCTACCAGCATACCCAGCCCATCGCGTATCTGGCAATCCGGTTGATGCGAGCGTGCCCAGTCCAGAAACACTGTGGGTTCGCTCTGATACATCATGTCATACACCAGCGTCTGGGGGCCAATGATCTGTTCGGACACAGGCGGTCGCTTGCCTTCCAGACTGGCTGAGGTGCCGTTGATCACAATGTCATAGGGCTGATCAATTGGGATGTCTTCCCAACCGCTGGCCGACAGCGCGACGTCGGTCTCAAAACGCGCGCCCAGTACCTGAGCTCGTTTGGCGGTGCGGTTGGCAATGTGCACCAGGCCTGGTTGTTTTTGCAGCAGTGGCTGCATAATGCCTTGCACCGCCCCGCCTGCGCCCAGTATCAGTACCCGTTTGCCGGCCAGGGGTACGCTGGCATTGGTTTCAATGTCACTGACCAGACCGATGCCATCGGTGTTGTCGCCAAACACTGACTCGTCCAGCACGAGTGTGTTGACGGCATGCGCGGTTTGGGCGCGTTCGCTCAGGTCCTCGGCAAGCTCAAACGCATCCAGTTTGAACGGCACGGTCACATTCAACCCTTTATAGCCCTGCTGTCTCAAGGCCATGACCCGACGTGCAAAGTTGTCGTCTTCGGTGTCGATGCGAATCGCTTCATAAATCAGGTTCTGGTCGGTCTGCTCGGCAAACATCGCATGAATTTGCGGGGATTTGGAATGGGCGATGGGGTCGCCCACGACGGCATACTTGTCCGGCTGTTGACTCATTGTACCGCCCCGTCTTCTTTCAGCCAGATGGCCGCCTGTTTGGCAAAATAGGTCAAAATGCCGTCGGCGCCGGCGCGTTTGCAGCTGAGCAGGGTCTCCATCACCACCGCGCGTTCGTCGATCCAGCCGTTTTGGGCAGCGGCTTTGAGCATGGCGTATTCCCCGCTGACGTGATAGACAAACGTGGGGGCTTTAAATTCGGTTTTAACTCGATGGACGATGTCCAGATAGGGAATGCCGGGTTTGACCATGACCATGTCAGCGCCCTCATTAATGTCGAGCGCCACTTCGTGCAGAGCCTCGTCGGAATTGGCCGGATCCATCTGATAGGTTTTCTTGTCGGCCTTGCCCAGGTTGCCGGCGGAACCGACCGCATCGCGGAAGGGGCCATAGTACGCCGAGGCGTATTTGGCGGAATAGGCCATAATGCGGGTGTGAATCTGACCGTGGTCTTCCAGCAGTTCGCGGATTTCCACAATGCGCCCGTCCATCATGTCGGAAGGCGCGACCACATCGGCACCCGCCTGAGCGTGCGACAGCGCTTGCTGCATCAGCACATCAATGGTGTCGTCATTGAGCACATAGCCTTCGTCGTCGATGATGCCGTCCTGTCCATGGGTGGTGTAGGGGTCAAGTGCCACATCGGTCATGATCCCCATTTCCGGCACGGCAGCTTTCACCGCCCGCGTGGCGCGTTGAACCAGACCCTCCGGGTTGTAGGCTTCTTCTGCCGTCAGCGTTTTTGTGTCCGGGTCCGGTACCGGAAACAGGGCAATCATCGGGATGCCAAGCGAGGCCAGTGTTTTGGCCTCATCCACCAGCAGATCAATGCTCAGGCGTTCAATTCCGGGCATGGAGGCAACCGCTTCACGTTGATTGTCGCCCTCGATCACAAACATCGGATAAATCAGGTCATTGGCGGTGAGCACGTTTTCCTGCATCAGTCGGCGTGAAAAGGCGTCTTTGCGCATGCGGCGCATCCGGGTAATGGGAAATTGGCGTTCGATCATCTGGTAAGGCTCCTGAGAAGACAAGTTTGCTCGCATGATACCGCCGAGCCTATAAAAAATAAAGCAACCCGGTAATCAATAAAACTGACCAGGCCTGGTAAGAGGTTGGGTTAAAATTGGGCCTTTTGGGTGAAAGCGAAGGGCGATGCAATGAGTGACATGGATACCTTTGATTATGTGTTTTTCGATCAGGCGCTGGCGCAAAGTTTTGCCGACCAGTTGACCGAGCGCGGCATTGCGGCACAGGTCATGGCCGTGGCCGAAACCGGCGAAGAGAGTGTGTGCGAAGTGCAGGTCGGCCAAGCGCTGACGCCCGAGCAGATGGATGAGGTCGAAGCCTTGTACGATCAGCGGTTCTTTGAAGATCAGGCCGCTCTGATCGAAGGCAATGAGGTCGGGGCCCAAGCCGATGTCAGTGGGGTGCAAGTTCAGCTCAGTACCGGGGACTACACCACCGTGGCGATTGACCCGGCGATTATGAACAAGTTGCTGTCGGTGTTGTCGATTGAGGAATTGCAGCAGTTTTTGCATCAGGTGGCCGAAGACATTGAACACCCTAAAAGCGGGCCCGTTTGCCAGCGAATGCATGAGGCGTAAGCGCACTGGGGAGGGTTGCAAAATCCCTACAATAAGTAAACTCAATAGACTGAGGTGGCTTCCCCATAAAAAATTTATATAAGCAAGTTCTAATTTTAGCAGGGGGAAAACTTGATCTTGACCCGGGGAAAACATATTATTACGGGTTAGCAATGTGCTGCGCGTCGCTGGTTGCTGGTGGCGCTGAATAAATAAAAAAGCTTTTAAACAATAAACTCTTGAAATTGAGGCAGCTGGTTCAGTTGTCAATCAAGGAGCAAATCATGACAGACAAAATCGTTGAAAAGGTTGCTGTGCAAACCGACGAGAGCCGTGAGCAGGGTCGTCGTGCCTTTTTGAAAGGCAGTGCAGCCGTAGCCGGTGGTGTGCTTTTCACCAAGGCGGCGTCAGCGGCGGAAGGCGGTCAGTATGACCCGAAGAAAGCCGTCTCGACCTATGCCGGACAAGAAGAAATGACTGAAGTGCTGCAAGACGGTGCGGCGCGTAAATCTTTGGGCTTTGGTGTGCGTAAGTACCCATATGGTATGCCTTCTCCTTATGAGAAAGAAGTGCAGCGTCGTACCCTGGAGTGGTTGACGCCGGATGCGATGGCATCCATCACCATGACCCCATTGCAAAGCCTGCACGGGATCATTACCCCGAATGGTCTGCACTTTGAACGTTTCCACGGTGGTGTACCCACCATCGATCCGGCCGAGCACCGTCTGGTGATTCACGGCTTGGTTGAACGTCCGTTGATTTTTACCATGGACGACCTGAAGCGTTTCCCATCGGTTTCCCGTATCCACTTTGCTGAGTGTCCGGCCAACGGCGCGATGGAGTGGAAAGGGGTTCAGCTGGATTCGGTCCAGTGGACACACGGTATGATGTCCTGTGTTGAGTGGACGGGTGTGCGTCTGTCTGATCTGCTGAAAGAAGCGGGTATCAAGCCAGAAGCCAAGTGGCTGATTCCAGAAGGCGCTGATGCGGCTGCTCTGACGCGTTCCATCCCAATGGACATCGCGATGGATGACTGTATCATCGCCTACGCTCAGAACGGTGAAGCACTGCGTCGTGAGCAGGGTTATCCAATTCGTCTGGTTGTCCCAGGTTGTGAAGCCAACATGTGGGTCAAATACCTGCGTCGTATCCAGGTGCATGATGTGCCAGCACAGCACCGTGAAGAAACCTCCAAGTACACTGAACTGATGCCAGATGGCACCGCTCAGCGTTTCTCTTGGTACATGGAAGCCAACTCCGTGATTACCTATCCTTCACCAGACTTCAAAATGCAAGGACCTGGTAAGTACTTCGTACGCGGTCTGGCCTGGTCCGGTCGCGGTAAGGTCAAGCACGTGGACGTCTCCTTTGACGGTGGGCGCAACTGGAAAGAAGCGCACTTCACCTCAGCGGTACTGGACAAAGCCTGGACCCGTTTCGAAGTTGAATGGGACTGGGATGGTTCTGAAGCCTTTATGATGAGCCGCGTGACCGATGAAACAGGTTATGTACAGCCACCGATGCCACAAATGCGTGAGCTGGAAGGCACTAACAACGTCTACCACCGTACAGCAATGGTGACCTGGCGTGTTCACCCATGGGAAGATGGCAAAAACGGAGGTATGATCGAAAATGTTCAATACTAAGCAAACACTACTGGCATCCGCTGTGGCTCTGGCCACGGCTGGCAGTGCCTTCGCAATGAGCGGCAGCGGCGACGGGTCCAACGGCGACAAGATTGACGGCAAATACGCTGCCAATTACGCTGAAATCATCAAAGAGAATGATGGTAAGTACCTGGACCCGAAAGTGATCGAAGCCATCCTGGGTGAAGACGCTACTTACGGTCGTACCGGTCTGATGGCCAAGCTGGATCCGGCCAACCCTTACTCGTTCGAAGTGGACGACAGCATTGATGGTGGTAACCACGGGAATGCTCAGTGTAAAGTGCCAGCCGCTTTCACCGAAGTGCATGACAACGTTGCCAAAAACTACACCAACGATGCGGACTTCAAAGCGTATGGTTTCGGTACCCCAATTGCGGAAGAAGCCACCAAGGTCTGGAACATCACCGTGGACGGTGACGGCAACAACCTGCCGGATCCTTCTGTGGGCATGACCGTTGAAAAGGGCGGTGAGCTGTATGTTCAATTCTGTGGTATGTGTCACGGTGAGTTCGGTGAAGGGGCCAAAGGTTACCTGCCACTGGCCGTAGACGGTAACCTGGTGACCTCAAGCTTTGACGATCCGGCACCGATGAAAACCGTGGGCAACTACTGGCCTTATGCGGTGACATTGTTTGACTACATCCGCCGTACCATGCCTTTCTGGACGCCGAACATGCCAGCGATTGGTGATGCGGGTTACATGGGCATGACCGGTTACATCATGCAATCCAACTATATCCCAGTTGGTTTTGATGAAGACGGAACGCCGATTGAGTTGGACTTTGATACCTTCTATAACTCTGAACTGCTGATGAAGCAGAACAAGTATATGAAGAACCAGGGCAACTTCTTCTGTGACCACCGTCCGGTGATTCACAACGAACGTTGTATGTCTGACTGTCCTGACTACATGGTCGGTGACGGCAAAGGCAACATTCAGAACTTTGTTCAAGCACGTCTGTTGCCAGATGGGACGCCTCAGTACAACACGCCTGAGCGTCTGCACGAAGATCCACCAGGTGTGGGTCACGCCGGTATGTAAACCATACTGTTTGGTATAAAAAACCCGCTTCGGCGGGTTTTTTTTTTGCCTGTC
The DNA here is from genome assembly GCF_001507535.1 of Thiomicrospira sp. WB1. Taxonomy (GTDB): domain Bacteria; phylum Pseudomonadota; class Gammaproteobacteria; order Thiomicrospirales; family Thiomicrospiraceae; genus Hydrogenovibrio. The sequence continues at coordinate 206,526 of NZ_LQBN01000004.1, read as the reverse complement.
GCTGGGGCGCAAGACTTGCGTCTGAACCTCAAATCCGTAAAATAACCGTTATTCCCACTCGGAAATAACGAGCGAGACAAAGGATTGCCACAATGGCGCTAATTGACCCATTTGATCGACACATTGAGTACCTGCGGGTTTCGGTCACGGACCGCTGCAATTACCGTTGCGGGTACTGTATGCCAGAGCAGGGCGTCCACCCGGAAGGGCATCACAGCGAGTACCTGACCTTTGATGAACTCACGCGTATTATTACGGCGTTTGTGGCCCTGGGCGTTAAAAAAGTACGCGTGACCGGCGGTGAACCGCTGGTCCGCAAAGGGATTCCTGGATTTATTTCTCAGATATCCCCACTGGAGGGGCTCAAGGAGATTGCCTTATCCACCAATGCACACCATCTGGCAAAGCATGCGGTGGCCCTCAAAGAAGCCGGGTTGCATCGGGCCAATGTTTCGATTGATTCATTAAAGCCAAAGCTGTTTAAGGAAATCACCCGTGGGGGCGATCTGGACAAAGTCCTGGCGGGGGTCAAAGCCGGGATTGAGGCAGGCCTGAACCCAATGAAATTCAATATGGTGGTGATGAAAGGCACCAACGATGGCGAGATCGAGGACATGATCGATTTTGGTATCGAGCACGGGGTCGAAGTCCGGTTTATTGAAACCATGCCCATCGGCCCGGCCGGTGTCAGCATGATGGACCAGCATTACCCTAAAAAGAAAATCCTGCAGCGGGTGCGCGATCATGTGGGCAAGGATTTGATTCCGTGCACCAGTCAAAGCCACGACGGGCCGGCAAGCAATTTTAAAATTCAGGATACTCAGGCCAAAATCGGGGTGATTTCTGCCGTCTCCGATCATTTTTGCGAGAGCTGCAACCGGGTCCGATTGACGGCAACCGGCATTCTGGCGCTCTGCCTGGGGCAGGAAGATTCCGTGGATTTGAAAACACCGTTGCGCGATGGCATTTCGGACGAAGACTTACAGGCCTTAATCGTCAAAGCCATGGAAAAAAAACCGGAACGCCACTTTTTTAATGAAAACGTTCACAACATTGAGTTCCGCCAGATGGTTTCTCTGGGCGGCTAGAAAGAGGACAGTAAAATGTTGACCGTACAGTATTTTGCCCGTTTCCGTGAAGAACTGGGGACCAGCCAGGAGCAGCTGCCAATGGAGGGCTTCGAGCGCGTCGAATGTGTGTTAAAGCATTTATCGCAGCGTGGAGAGAACTGGGAAAAAATCCTTGGTGATCGCAACCAGGTTCAGATTGCCGTCAATCAGGACATGGCACGCCGTCACACGCCGATCAAAGCCGGGGATGAAGTCGCCTTTTTCCCGCCCGTGACGGGAGGCTGAGATGTCCGAGCAGGTCCGGGTTCAACTGGATGACTTTGATCTAAGTACCGAAGTTGCGGCATTAAGGGATGGGCATCGCGACATCGGAGCGGTGGTCAGCTTTGTGGGCACGGTGCGCGACGTTAACGATAATGCGGATGTGGCCGCACTGGAACTCGAGCATTATCCGGGCATGACGGAAAAAGCATTGGAAAACATCCGTCAGAAAGCGCACCAGCGTTGGCCTTTGCAAAACAGTTTGATTATCCATCGTGTGGGTGAGATGCGTCCCTGTGACCAGATCGTGCTGGTGGCCGTGGCCTCACGCCATCGTGAGGCGGCGTTTGAAGCGGCGCATTTTATTATGGACTTTCTCAAAACCCACGCGCCTTTCTGGAAGAAGGAAACATTGCCCAATGGCGAAACCCGTTGGGTAGATGCGCGTTTGTCGGACGACGAAGCCAAAAAGAAATGGCTGGATGCGTCCGAAAATGCCTGAATTTTTTAAACGACCTTTCAACGGTTAACTGTCATTGCCCCGCTGTCGCGGGGTTTTTTTTCGAATTACAAGGAAGCCTGTATGCAGATGTTGAGTTTTGATCAAGCCCTGACCCAACTGGTTAAAAAAGCGGTGCCCACCCGGCGAACCCAGACTCTGGCAGTTGGGGAAGCGCTGGGTTATGTCCTGGCCCAACCCGTGATCTCAGGCATGGACGTCCCGCCCCACGATAACAGCCAGATGGACGGCTACGCCCTGCACAGCTTCGACTCATCCCATGACCGTGAACTGAACATCAGCCAGCGTATTACGGCGGGCGATCGCGGTGACACGCCGTTAGAGACAGGCACTGCGGCACGCATTTTCACTGGTGCGCCCATTCCACCGGACGCCAACGCGGTGGTGATGCAAGAAAACGCAGAGATGATTGACGATGCGCGCATTCGGATCAAACAGGACACCGTCAAGGCGGGTGAAAACATCCGTCGCAAAGGAGAGGACATTGCAAAGGGCGCGACCATTCTCAATGTCGGTCATCGGTTGCGCCCCCAGGATTTAGGGCTGATCGCCTCCATCGGCCAAGCCGAGGTCACGGTTTATGTGCCGTTGAAAATCGCCACCTTTACCACCGGGGATGAGTTGCTGGCGCCGGGTGAGGACTGGGCACCGGGCAAAATCTACAATGCCAATCACTCCGTCATTCAGGCCATGATGCAAAAATGGGGCTTTGAGCTGATTGATTTGGGACGCATTCCCGATGACCTGAAGGCAACGCGGCAGACTTTGCAAAAAGCCAGCGAACAGGCCGATGTGGTGATTACCACCGGTGGTGTGTCCGTCGGGGAGGAAGACCATCTGAAACCTGCGGTGGAAGCTTTGGGGCACCTGGATTTGTGGCGCGTCAAAATGAAACCGGGCAAACCGCTGGCGTTTGGTTATGTGAATGACACACCTTTCATCGGGCTGCCGGGCAATCCCGTCTCGGCATTTGCCACCTGTTATCTGTTTGCACGCGCCTTTCTGTTGCGCTCACAAGGGGTGCAGGACGTCTTTATCAAACCCTACTGGGTGACAGCCGACTTTGACTGGCCCCAAGCCGGCTTTCGGCGTGAATTTGCCCGCGCTCAGCTGGTGAGTGGGCCGCAGGATACAGAAACAAAAGTGGTGCTCTATCCTCAGCAAGGCTCAGGCGTGCTGACGTCCACCGTCTGGGGCGAGGGGTTTGTGGTGATTGAAGAAGACACAACGGTAACCAAAGGCGATACCGTTGCCTTCTTGCCGTTTGATGCCTTCCAGTAAGCAGGCCTGGTAAAAAAGGAAACGCTCATGAACAATACTCTCACACATCTTGATGAAAAAGGTCAGGCACGCATGGTCGACGTCACCCAGAAATCGGTGACCGAGCGCGAAGCCACCGCAGTCGGACGGGTCAGAATGAAACCCGAGACGCTTGCCATGATCATGGATGGCACGCATAAAAAAGGCGATGTGCTGGCCACCGCTCGCATTGCCGGCATCATGGCCGCCAAACGGACGCCGGACCTGATTCCAATGTGTCATCCGTTGATGTTGACGTCTGTTAAGGTCGAGCTCACGGAAAACGCAGACGAACAGTGTGTGGACATTCAGGCCACCTGCAAGCTGGCCGGTCAGACTGGGGTGGAAATGGAAGCGCTGACCGCGGTTTCGGCTGCTGCACTGACACTCTATGACATGTGCAAAGCCGTGGACAAAGGCATGCAGATTGAAGGCATTCAGCTGGAAGAAAAGAAAGGCGGCAAGAGCGGGCACTGGACCCGAGAAGCAGACGAATAGCCCTCCCTCACAACTCCCCTTTTTAACCAGGCCTGGTTAAAAAAGGTAATACTGCAAAGCGTCAGGGCCTTCGTTGTTGAGGATGATTTCCAAGCCTTTGTCTGGGTAGAACCAATGGGGCACACCGTCCGATTGGACTTCGGTACGCTCGGGTTCGCCGAAGCGCATTTTGATGGCCCGTTCGGTCAGGGATTTGCGTGGGACCAGTGTGACCGATTGAATCGGTGACTGTTTCAATATCTCGATCGCTTCGTTATGGGGCGTGACCTCGCGATTGCCTAACTTGGTGACGGTGGTTTGCACGCCTTCGCTGTAGAAGTGGTTGAGCTGCTCCTGAGGTACTTTCAAACGCAGCGCAATCGCGCCGTGGATGCTGCTGATGTGGATAGATGGGAAAAACACTTCCGCGGTTTTGTTGTCTTCATCTTTTTTGGAAAACAGCTTGACTTCAAAGTCATGCCCATAGAGGTCGATCGCCTGTTGCGGGGTGTCTTGCCCCACCGTCAGGCCAAGCGCCTCCAGTTGGCCTTGTGCGTTGTAGCTTGCATTCCATGGAAGCAGTTCAGGGGGCGTTTGATCCTGCTGCGGCGGGAAGGCACTGAACAAAACCGTGATGACGCTGGCACCGATCAGCACCCAGGCCCAAGTGGGCAGTTTGCGAAACAAGGGACGGAAGTTCATGAGGATTTCTCCGAGTCCGCCTGTTGCTCCTCGTCGTCACGCTTGACCGGTTCGTCGCCTTCGCCGATTTCGACATTGGCATTCGCATCTCTGGGTAGGAACCGTTCAATCTTTTTATCGATGATGCCTTTGCCCGCGTCATACACCGAAATCCCCGTCTGCAGGAAGTTATAAAGCACGGTGAAAAACACCACCACACCGGCGAAAAACATGCCGATTTTCTGGATGATGGAGGTGGAGGAGCCGGAATCTGAAAAATCATTCATCATCAAACCACCGCCGAAGACATTGCCCAGAATGGTTGCCAGAACCAACACCACCACTGCCACGGCATAAGAGATGATCAGGTTGCGCCCCCGGCGCCAGGCCAGCATCCAGTGCGCAGACACAAACCAGGAACCCCGTGTCTGGACTTTTTGGCCGTGGAAATAAAGGTAAGCGATGACCAGCAGAGAGATACCCGGCACCATGAGAAAATAGAAAGGGTTGCCGCCGCCGAGTTCCAGCGCCACTTTGGAAATGGCCAGGTGCGTGATCAGAATGTTGAGGTTGAAGATGTGATGCGGGTTTTTGGCCAGAAATTTTTCGTCTTTTGTCACTTGATAGCGCATGATGGTTCCTATATCAAATCAAGATTCGGAGAAGCTCAAAATTGAGCGATGAATGCTTCGCTGGCAACGCGTGCTTTCTCTGACTCGACTTTCGTCCGGGTCAGCAATGCATCCGCCTGATGCCAGTCTTGGTTTTTACCTGCCTGCTCCAGTTGAGCGGCCACATCCGCCAACGGACGGGCACCGACATTGGCTGAACTGCCTTTTAATGTGTGAGCATGCAAGATCAGATCAGCGGCCTCTTGCTCTTCCAGCGCCTGTTCAATCTGGCGCAGCAGTAACGGGATTTGCGCTGCAAAACCTTCAACAATGGGTTTTAGGTCGTCTCCGATCAAATCCTTGAGCATGGCCAGGTTGTTCAGGTCCAGAGGCGCGTCATCGGCGTGTTCGGTCATTGGGTCACTCACGGACAATCTTTAAGCGTAATACTCTAATTCTTTCGGCTGGCCTTTTAAAGAAAAAAGCACTTTTGAACATGGATTAAGTGCCGTTATGGCGCAAAAATTCGTCGAATGCGTCCGCAGGCATGGGCTTGCCAAATTTAAAGCCCTGGAAGACCGCGCAGTTTTTGTTCTGCAGAAAAGCGATGTGAAATTCTTCTTCGATGCCTTCGGCGACCACCTGCAGATTCAGACTTTCGGCCATGGCGAGAATGGTGCGAACAATCGCCTGGCCCTCGTTGGTTTCCAGGTTGACGATGAACGAGCGATCGATTTTGATGGTGTCAATGGGAAAACTCTGTAAGTAGGCGAGTGAGGAATAGCCGGTACCGAAATCATCGATGGAAAGCGACACACCCATGGCTTTGAGGCTTTTGAGAATGCTGATGTTGTGATCGGCATTGCTCATGGCCAGGCTTTCGGTGATTTCCAGATCCAGAAAACGGGGCGGCAGACCGGATTCGGTTAACAAGGTCTGCACCTGACGAATTAGGTCGTTGTGAGAAAACTGGCGCCCGGACAGGTTGACCCCAATGTGCAGGTCGTCATAGCCGTTTTGATGCCAGTGTTTGGCCTGGTGCATGGCGGTTTTGAGGACATAGTGCCCGATGTCGTCGATCAGGCCGCTGCTTTCGGCTATGGGAATGAAAATCCCGGGTGAGATCACGCCGGCTTCTGGATGATTCCAGCGCACCAGCGCTTCAGCGCCATAGGGTTTGAGGGTCTGACCGTCCACCTGCGGTTGATAATAGACTTCAATTTCGTTGCGTTCCAGCGCTTTGCGTAAATCGTTTTCCAGAATCAACTGTTCTTTGGAGTGGGCATTCATCTGTGCCTGATAGTAGAGGTACTTGTTCCCGCCGTCCTGCTTGGCCTGTGTCCGTGCCATGTTGGCGTGGGCAATCAGTTCACTGGCTTCCGCGCCATCCTGATGCAGCAGGCTGATGCCCATAGACAGGGTGATAAACAGTTCCTGGGAGGTGATCTGATAGGGTTTGGACAGGGCTTGAAAAAGGCGGGTCAGACTCAGGCCCAATTCCTGTTCATCCTGGGCGTTTTTGATGATGATGGCAAATTCGTCACTGCCCAGTCGTGCCACAAAGTCATCTTCACGGGTCACTCGATTGAGTCGCTGTGCCATTTTACGCAGCAGCTCGTCCCCTTGCTCCTGACCCAGGTTGTCATTAATTTTTTTGAAACTGTCGATGTCGAAAATCACCGTGGCACTGAAGCGGTCAGGCCGCGCTTCATTCAAGAAGGTGTTGAGGGCTTTGGTAAAGAACGACCGGTTGGCCAGATCAGTGAGTTTGTCATGGCTGGCCTGATAATCAATCAGGCTTTCGGCTTTGTGCAGGCGGCTGATGTCCTGAGCCGAACCGATGACTTTGACCATTTCATGGCGGTCGTTGAAAAAGACTTCGCCCAACAGGTCGATGTGAAGGGGGGCCCCTTCATGATGATGCACTCGAAAACTGACCTGAATGTCATTGTAGCCCTGACTGGCGTCGGCAATGGCCTGTTGCACCAGTGGCTTGTCTTTGGCCTCGATGTTGGACAGAAACTGCTCCAGGGTCACATCCGCTTGATTGGGAATGCCGAACAGTTCAAAGGCAAAACCGGTCCCGCTGACGCGGTCATTGACCGCATCCCATTCCCAGTAGGCGAGTTTGGCCAGCTGTTGGGCAAAGCTCAGCTGGGCCTGACTGACGCGTAAGGCGTCTTCGGTCAGGGACGCTTTGATGGCGTATTTGACGCGCTGACTCAACAGTGACCAGTTAATGGGTTTGGTGATGAAGTCGGTGGCCCCGGCTTGAAAGGCACGATCAATGGAGGTGATGTCTTCCAGTGCGGTCAGCATCAAAATGGGGATGGCGCGTTCTTTTTCGTAATTGCGAATGGCCTCGGTGGTGGCAAAGCCATCCATCTCCGGCATGAGGACGTCCATCAGGATCAGATCGGGCAGCGCATTGAGAAAGGCTGAGAAGCCGACGCGCCCGTTTTCAGCTTGCGTGACTCGAAAGCCTTCCTTTTCCAGAACCTTGGCGATGGTCAGGCGTGAGACCTTGTCATCATCAATGACAAGGACATGCGCGGGCTGGCCATGAAGGCGGGTCAGATCAGACGATAGAGACGCGTGCGATTGAGACATGGAAAAACCCGTGGTTGTGAGTTCTCAGTGTAAACCCTTTATCGGCAAAAAAAAAGCGTGAAACCACCCCGGAATCAGGTTTGCAGCCAAAAGGTGACCGGGCCGTCATTGGTCAGGGAGACTTGCATGTCCGCTCCGAATTCACCGGTTTGAGGGGGACGATACGCCTGGGTAATGCGCTCGCAAAACGTCTGAAATAATGTCTGCGCCTGGTCCGGTGGGGCAGAGGTGTGAAAACTGGGACGCAGCCCCTTCTGGGTGGAAGCTGCCAGCGTAAACTGAGGCACCAGCAGCAACTCTCCACCCTGGCCGTCACACGCCTGCTGCACGTTCCGATTCATTTTGCCGTTTTCGTCGGCAAACACCCGGTAATGCAGCAGTTTGTGCGTCATTTTGGCCAGCGTCTGGTCGGTGTCATCGGGTTCAAACCCCACCAAAACCACCAGGCCTGGTGAAATCTGACCGATGATGCGACCGTCCACGCTGACTTGGCCTTGCGTGGCCCGCTGCAACAGGCAGATCATGGCCGATCAGCCCTTTTTGCTGCGCCCGGCGCGTTTGCGCTCGTTTTCGGTCAGGTGTTTCTTACGAATGCGGATGTGCTGTGGGGTGACTTCCACCAGTTCATCGTCGTCGATGAATTCCAGCGCCTGTTCCAGCGTAAAGCGCTGAGGTGGAACCAGTGTCAGCGCTTCGTCGGTGCCCGCGGCCCGCACGTTGGTCAGCTGTTTGCCTTTCAGGGCATTGACCGTCAGGTCATTGCTGCGGCTGTGCAGACCAATGACCATGCCTTCGTACACGTCTTCGCCGTGACCGATGAACAGCTTGCCACGGTCCTGCAGGTTGAACAGCGCAAACGCCAGTGCCTTGCCCTGAGCATTGGCGATCAATACGCCGTTGTTGCGCTCGCCGATGTCGCCACTGAAGGTTGGGCCATAGTGCGAGAAGCTGGAGAAGATCAGACCATGCCCCTGGGTGGCGGTCATGAATTCGGTACGGAAGCCGATCAGGCCGCGGGATGGGATGATGAAATCGATGCGTACGCGACCGTGACCGTCCGGGACCATGTCCTGCATTTCGCCTTTGCGCTCGCCCAGTTTTTCCATGATCGAGCCTTGCGCTTCTTCCGGAATGTCTACGGTCAGGTTTTCATAGGGTTCGCAACGCTCACCGTCGATTTCGCGGAAAATTACTTCCGGACGCGAAATCGCCATTTCATAGCCTTCGCGGCGCATGTTTTCGATCAATACAGACAGGTGCAGTTCACCACGTCCGGACACTCGGAATTTGTTGGCGTCTTCGGTTTCTTCCACGCGCAGCGCCACGTTGGTGAGCAGTTCTTTGTCGAGACGCTCGCGAATCTGACGTGAGGTCAGCAATTTGCCGTCCTGGCCGACAAACGGCGAGTCATTCACCTGGAAGGTCATGCTTACCGTGGGTTCATCCACCGTCAGTGGCGGCAGCGCTTCCACATGATTGGGATCGCACAGCGTGTCGGAGATATTGAGCGGGTCCAGCCCGGTGAAGGCGACGATGTCACCGGCATGGGCTTCGTCCACGCTGACACGATCCAGCCCGTGGTAGCCAAACAGCTCGGCGATTTTGCCTTTGCGCTCTTTGCCGTCGGCCCCGATGATGGTCAGGCTCATACCGGCTTCCACCGCGCCGCGTTTGATACGGCCAGTGCCGATGACGCCCTTATAGGTGTCGTAATCCAGAGAAATACACTGCAGCTGGAAAGGACCGGCAATGTCCACGTCCGGCGCCGGAACATTTTCAGTAATGATTTTGAAGATCGGTTCCATGTCGCCATCGCGCACGTCGTCTTCCAGACCGGCAAAACCGTTGAGGCCCGAAGCGTAGATGACGTCAAAATCCATCTGTTCGTCGGTGGCACCCAAACGGTCAAACAGATCAAAGGTCTGATCCAGTACCCAGTCCGGACGGGCACCGGGACGGTCGATTTTGTTGATGACCACAATCGGCTTGAGCCCTTGTTGCAGGGCCTTTTCGGTCACAAAGCGTGTCTGAGGCATGGGACCTTCCACGGAATCGACCAGCAGCAGTACCGAGTCCACCATGGACAAAATACGCTCCACCTCACCACCAAAGTCGGCGTGGCCCGGGGTGTCAACGATGTTGATGCGGAAATCATGCCAGTTGACGGCGGTGTTTTTGGAAAGGATCGTGATCCCACGTTCCTTTTCCAGATCATTGGAGTCCATGACCCGATCACCCATGTCTTTGCGCACTTCATCAAAGGTGCCCGATTGGCGCAGTAGCTGGTCAACCAGGGTGGTTTTGCCGTGGTCAACGTGGGCAATAATGGCGATGTTACGAATGTGATCGGTCTTCATGGAATCTCTCTGGGTGTTTCAAAAAGGGCGTATTATACAGAAACCCTGCCGCCTTTTTGGTGAAACCCCGGATTTTTTGTTGGATCACAAGTGCTTAGAAGAGAAAGGAGCGGTGCCTCGTTGCGCGTTTCAACGGCAAAACGAGGCCGTTAAGACCGGATTAATTGGCATCCGTTGAGCGGCTTGCCTGTTGTTTGGCCAGCTGAAGATGGCTTTGCAGAATGCCGTAAGCCATGGTCCCGATCAGAATGCCCGCCAGGGCAAACAAACCGGCGATTTTGCCTTCGCCGATCATGGCCGGAATCGTGCCGGGACAGGAGGCGGTCATGCCCCAGCCGACACCGAACAGGGCGGCGCCAATCATCAGGCCTTTCTGGTAGGGTTTTTTGACAAAATCCACTTCTTCACCAGTGGCGACCGCATGAATGTGGGTTTTTTTCAGCAGCCAGACCCCGAGCATGGCAATGATCACAGCGGTGACGATGACAATCATCAACTGAAAGTCTTCGAACAGGAACATCTTGGCGTGGTAGTCATAGGTGGTGGCGCCGGCCCGGCTCATCAGAAAGCCAAACAGAATGCCGGTCAGTAAGCCAAATATCTGGGTTCGGTAGACAAAAAACCCCGACACCAGTGTATTGCGACAGCGTTTGAACAAAGACTCTTCGTACATGGGTCTGCCTCCTCAGGTGCCGAACAGCAGATGGGTGGTGAAAAAAGCGCTCAAAAAGAAAATCACGCCTGCCAATAGGCTCGGCGGGTTGAGCATGGCACCGCCGACCAGGGCATGACCGGTGGTGCAGGCGCCTGCCAGTCGCGCGCCAAATCCGAGCAACGCCCCGCCGAACACCAGCCAGATGGCCTTGCCGGCGTAGGTTTGTGGCAGGATGTCATCGTACATGCCCATGCTGAAGCTGAAATGCCAGGGCTCGGGGGAACTCAGCGCACTGAGCAGCCCGCCCAGCGGAATGCCGAGCAGGAACCAGAGCTTGGCGTTGTTCAGGTGGCGGTATTCTCCCTGGCGGAAATAAGGCACACGCTGACAGACCAGACCACAGATGTTGCCGTAGCCGGTCGAGCAGCCAGCGGGTTTGCCCATCAGCCAGAAATGAAATATCACGAACAACCCAATGGCCAGCCCGGCCAACCAGGCGCTCCAGACAATGACTTCCATACGCGTTTCTTATTTAATTCGGTGAATGAAAACTTATTTTAAAAGGCCGTGGTCACGACTGCAAAAAGAGCTTTTTTGTCTAACCATAAAATAATATTATGGGGTATCAGAGCATTTAATTTAACGAAGATCACGATGGCTCTGCTATGGGGTCAGCGCGGTGCCAGCAGGGCATGCTGGCTGAGGGTCTGCAGGTCGCGCCAGGCCCGCCCGAAGTCGGAATCGGGGCGAATCGCCATCATGCCCGCATGCCGTTTTAACTGATCCACCCCTGTCAGGCCGTCTTCCAGCCAGACCAGGCAGGCCTGGTAAAAAAGGAAGCGGTCGGTTGGCGTCAGTCCTTGCTGCGTGGTCAGGCTGTGCCAGAGTTTTTCCACCTGATGATAAAACGCCTTTCGGTTGGTCTGCCAGTGGGTATGAACGTCTACCCAGGCCTGGTAGCGCGGGTCGGAAGGCAACAAGGAAAAAGATTGTTCAAACGCGTTCAGGGCCGATTTGACAAGCCCCAGCGCCACACTGAGAAACGATGCATGCGCCAGTGTGTCCAGCGGGCAATGATAAATCGGTTCATTCAGATAGGGGGTCGCTTCCAGCGAAAAGGTCGCCTGAGCCGGGATCGAAAGGTTGTTCACACTGAAGTCGTGGCTGCCGGTGGCCTGAAGGCCGATGGCGCGCCAGGTGTCGTGTCGGATGACGGCCTCGGCAGGCATGGCCACGGACAGCAGTGGTTTGTCCGCCCCCTGGGTGCAGTTGGCGGTAAAGGTGGTGGCGTGGTAAGCCCCGCTGGCGTAGGGCCAGCGGCCGCTGATCCGATAGCCGTTTCGGATCGGTATTGCGGTGCCACCGGCCATGCCCGACCCGGCAATCACCGAACGATTGGATTGAAAGATCGACGCCGCCGTCTCGGCGGGTAAAAAGCCGGAAAAGAGCCCACCTCCGGCACCGATCATCACCAACCAGCCGGTGGCTCCGTCGGCTGAGGCGATAAGCTCGAACACATTCAGAGAGGTGGGCAGATCGGCACCGAGTCCCTGATAACGCGGCGAGACGAAGAGCCGAAACAGGTCGAGTTGATAGAGCGCCTGCAAAACCGCCTCGGTCAGATGGCCCTGCTGTTCCGCGACTGGGGCATCCCGGCGAATCAGGGGCAATAGATGCGCCGTTTCGGTTAAGAGCGATGCATGCAATGTTTGCTCAGACATGCGGTGAATCGGCCTCGTGGGCGGGGGTGACGTGAATGGCCAGTCCCATGCGATGATCCAGAGCATGCAGTTGCGCGCCGTCGATTTCGATCAGCAGGGGACCATTAAATGGCGCCTGGTTTTTGACCACGATACGACTGCCAAGATGCAGACCGATCGACGCCAGATAACGCAGTTCTTCGGGCGAACGGTTTTTGATGCGTGCAACCCGCACCGGTGTATTGTGTTCCAGATGAGACAAAGCCGGCAGCGGCTTGTTTTCAATATGACCATCCACATCCGGAATCGGAGAGCCGTGGGGGTCATGCGTGGGCTGGCCCAGATCATTCCACATCCGGTCCACCAGTTTGTCTGACAGAAAGTGCTCGAGGGTCTCGGCCTCTTCGTCCACTTCATCCCAGGAGTAGCCCAGGCGGGCCACCAGGTAACTTTCCAGAATGCGGTGGTTGCGGATCATCTTCATGGCAATTTTCCGGCCTGAATCGGTGAGTCTGACGCCGTAATAGGGTTCGTGCTGAATCAGAGCTTCCTCGGCCAGTTTTTTAAGCATGTTGGTCACCGATGCTTTGGAGACCGCCAGTCGCTCGGCCAGGTCTTTGGTCTGCACGCCTTTGTTCGCCGGAGTGAGGCTTTCCAGCTTATAAATGATTTTCAGGTAATCTTCCCACGCGCGAGACGGGGCTGTTTTGACTGTGGCAGAGGGGCGAGGCATAAGGGTTAATCCTTGATCTGACGCAATGGATGTGCATGAGTCCGTTTATGGTACTGTTTGCTCAGCTGTATCAACACAAGGGTGAGTCCCATCAGTAATCCGGCGCTGACCGCAATGGCAGCGGCAATGGCGCTGTTGAGCCAGAAGGCGATGGCGTAGCCCAGCCAGACAGCCATTTGAGAATAGGCGACGGCCAACCACAGCATGGTTTTCAAAGAGCGGGCCAGCAAGTAGGCCGTGGCAGCCGGGATGATCAGCAAGGCCACCACCAGGATGGCGCCGACGGCGTCAAACGAGGCGACGGTGGTCATGGACACCAGTGTCATCAGAAAATAATGCCAAAAGGTAATGTTGATCCCCAGCGACACCGCCAGACTCGGGTGAAAGGTGACGGTTTTCAAGCGTTCAAACCCGACCAGCAGGCTGATCAAAACGACCGCAAAGACAATCAGAATCAGCCAGAATGCGCGCGGCCCGAGGTCGGTGCCGGTTTCCATGTCGCCCCAGATCACAGTGTCAAACGGCACAAAGGCAATTTCCCCATAAAGGACGCACTCCTGATCCAGATCGATTTGACCGGTGTAGAGCGATACCAGAATCACCCCGATGGAAAAAAACAGGGTAAAGACAATGCCGATGCTGGCATCACTCTGTAACCGGCTGACTTTATGCAGGGTTTCGGACAGCCAGGCGGTGACCAGACCGATGATCACCGCACCCAGGAGCATCACCCATAAAGCGTTGGTGCCGGAGATCAGATACGCCAGCACAATGCCCAGCAGGACGGAATGTGAGATGGCATCGCCCATCAGGGCCTGACGGCGTAGAATCAGAAACACTCCGACCAGGGCACACGCGGCCGCTACCAGACTGGCGGTGGCCAGTATCCACAGATCCAATACCCAGTCAGACAGGTTGAATGATTGAAACAGCGTGCTCATGAAGGGTGCCCCTGATTGTCCGACAAGCCGGGAATGGGCGCGCCATGGGGGTCAAAGTGTTCCATCAGCTCGGCCACGATCTGCTCTTCCTGTTCCCGGTTGAGAATATGCTCGATGCGCTCTGCCTGTTGATGCACCTGATCCGAGGTCATGTCGGCGTGCTGACTCAGATAGCTTTCCCATAAACGGTGACGTCGGGTCAGTTTCACCGCTTTCAAAAGGCCTTTTTCGCTCAGGGCGTATTGTTGTCGGTTCTGTTTCACCCAGCCTCGGCGAACCATTTCTGCCAGGCGGTTTCTCAGTTCCGTACCTGACATTGAGCGCAGTTCGGTGATCTCAGCCAGACTGAAGCCGTTGCGCTGAAAGTGCGAGCGCTCGAGCAGCTTGTAGAGGGTGCGCAGAATGTTTTCCTGAATGACGCGTTGTTTGAGCGCTCGGTCGTCCAGATAGCGTTTGATCAGCCCCTGTCTTGGGGCAAAAATGAAACTGATAAAAAACAACAGCGACAGACTGACCACAATCCAGGGCCCTGTGGGCATGGCGGGCGCGACATAGGAAATCTGAGCGCCCAGCGAGGCACTTAAAGCGCCAAACAAAGCCGCCAGCGTTAATAGGTGGCTTAACTGGTGACTCCAGAAACGGGCGGCGGCAATCGGCGTGAGCAGGATCGCGGCCATGAGCACCACCCCGACCAGTTGCAGACCGACCACCACTGAGAGCACGATCAGAATGGCCAGCACCACTTCGTAAAAGCGTACCGGCACGCCCAGCGTTTCCGCATACACACGATTGAAGGCAATCAGCCGAAATTTCTGAAAAAACACCACCACCGTCACCAGGACCAGGGTGGTGACATAAAGCAGCAGGTCAATGTCGTTTGAGGTGATGGCGGCGGCCTGGCCGAACAGTAATTTATCCAGTCCGCTTTTATCGGGCAGGCTGGTGTTTTGGATGTAGGAGAGCAGCATCAGGCCCAGCGCAAAGAAAAATGACAGGGTGATGGCCAGCGCGGCATCGGGTTTGATTTTGGTGTTTTTGGGGAGCCAGTCGATCAGCCAGAACCCGAGCAGACTGGAGACGAGTGCCCCCGCAAAAATGATTTCCGCGTCCCGACTGCCGCTGAGCAAAAACGCCATCATCACACCGGGTAGGGCCGCATGCGCGAGCGCATCGCCCAGCAGGGAGCGTTTGCGTAGAAACGCAAAGGCGCCGATCACGGAGGCGCTCATGCCCAACAGCAGGCTGCCGACCAGCACCCAGGTGGCGTTCATGTCGTCAAAGGACCAGAAGACCCCCAATTGTTGCCAGGCCTGGGCCAAAAAGCCGGGGTCATTGTAAGGTTCGAAACCGTTCATCATCGCGCCTTAGTCGCCTGGGTGAGCGTTATCGAGGCGGCTGCGGTACATCTGCTCCGTGAGGTCGTTGAGCAGGGACAGGCGACCGCCATAGGTTTTGTTGAGGTTGGCCTGGGTCAGAACCTGGTGCGCCGGGCCAGCGGCAATCAGACGTGCGTTGATCAAAATCACGTGGTCAAAGTATTCGCCGACGGTGTTGAGGTCGTGGTGGACGCAGACCACGGTGTTGCCTTTGGCTTTGAGTTGTTTGAACAGCTCGATAATGGTTTTTTCTGTGGCCACATCGACCCCCGCAAAGGGCTCGTCCATCAGGTAAAGACTGGCCTGTTGCGCCAGCGCACGCGCCAGAAACACGCGTTGTTGCTGCCCACCGGAAAGTTGAGCAATCTGGCGGTCACGGAAGTCCCACATTTTCAGGTCCTTGAGCGCCTGCTCGGCAATCTGGCGGTCGCATCGGCTGGGGCGCTGCCAGAATTTGAGTTGGCCGTGGCGCCCCATCAGCACCACATCCATCACATTGATGGGAAAATCCCAGTCGATTTCCTCGCGCTGAGGCACATAGGCGGTGGTCAGGCGTTTTTCCTCCAATGTACGACCGTAAAATTGCACCTTGCCCTGTATCGCGGGCGTGAGGTTCATAATGCCCTTGAGCAAGGAGGATTTGCCCGCGCCGTTGGGGCCCACAATGGCCACGGTTTGGCCGGGCGGGATTTCAAAACTCACATCCGTGAGCACCGGCTTGTGGTGGTAACGGATCGAAAGCTGATCGACCTTGAGCGGCGGTTGGTTACTCATGAATGGCTCCCAGCAGTCCGTCACGGATGGTGCGCACATTGTGGCGAACCATCTTGAGATACGTTTCAGCGCCCGAGCCTTCGGCGCCCATGGCGTCGGAATAGAGTTCGCCCCCGACCTGAACGTTTTTACCTTCGGCCTGAACCCCCTGGACGAGGGATTGGATGAATTTGGGCGAGACGCTGGTTTCGACAAACACCGCCTGAATATCGCGTTCCACAATGATGTCCTTGAGGTGTTTAATGTCCTGCAGGCCAAATTCACCGGCCGTGCTGATGCCCTGCAACCCCATGACTTCCAGACCGTATGCCTTGCCGAAATAGCCGAAGGCATCGTGTGCGGTGATCAGTACCCGTTTGCCTTCTGGAATCTCGTCGATCTGGGCGCGCACCCATTGGTCCAGTTGCGCCAGTTGTTGTTGATACATGCGCAAATTTTTCTGGTAGCTGTCGGCATTGGCCGGGTCTTTGGCCGAAAGCGTGGCCGCCACTTTTTGTGCGGCCATCTGCCACAGGCTGACATCAAACCAGACATGGGGATCATGCAGCGCATCGTAGGGAATCAGGTGTTTTTCTGGCAGGTCTTCGGTGACGGCGACCACGGTCTGGCGGCGTTTCATTTTTTCGAAAATGGGCTGCATTTTGCCTTCAAGGTGCAGCCCGTTGTAAAAGATGATGTCGGCCCGGCTGAGTTTGCGAATGTCGCCCTGAGTCGCTTTGTAAAGATGCGGGTCCACCCCCACGCCCATCAGCGCCTGAACCTGCGCGTTGTCTTGGGCAATGTTTGTCACCAGATCAGCGATCATGCCCGTTGTGGCCGTGACTTTCAGTTGGGCCTGAGCCAGAGGGCTGGTCAGAAAAGCACTCAGCATCAGGCCAAGGATGGCAAGCGGTTGAGTCAGGTTCGGCAGACGGGTCGAGAAACGGGGCATGTGGCAACCTCTCATTGCGTTCATTGCGCGCACAACATGAGTGCGCCCGGTAGGACGATCTAATTTAATGTTTAGTCTAGGCTAATTTTTAGTCGACTGCAACCGGTTGCGCACTGGCGCAAACGCAGTGGCTGGCAAAGGTGAAGGCGGCGGGTTAGCTTTCCTGGCGATTGCGCCAGAGTTTGGCCACGGCTTTGTCGCTGCCCAGATAGCCCACAATCAGGCACAGCAGGCCAATGCCGGTAAACAGAATCACCGGAAACAGGCCCGCCAGAATGTCAGCAAGCAGGGAAAAATAAAGTCCCACACCGCCGAGTATCACAAACAAAAATCCCATGATTTTAAGGACCTTGCGGTGGGACGGGCTGTAATGGTAGGCCCCCTCTGACTGCTCCAGTGGTGTCAAAATGGGCGCGGCGAGTTGTTGCAGACGTTTTTTCATGAGGGTCGCTTTTGATTAATTGGCAAAATCTTCAGGGTCATAGCCCAGGTTCGGGGCCAGCCATTTTTCGGTCTCGGCAAAGGTCCAGCCTTTGCGCTCGGCATAGTCTTCGACCTGATCACGACCGATGGACCCGACGCCGAAGTAGCGGCTGTCGGGATGGGCAAAGTAGGTGCCGGAGACGGCCGCGGTCGGCGTCATGGCAAAGGATTCGGTGATCTCGAGCCCAATGCGTTCATCCGGCTGCAACAGATCCCACAAGATGCCTTTTTCGGTGTGGTCGGGGCAGGCCGGGTAACCCGCGGCCGGACGAATGCCCTGATACCGCTCGCGAATCAGGTCATCGTTGTCCAGCGTCTCATCCGGGGCATAGCCCCAATCCTGCTTACGGACCCGTTCATGCAGGGCCTCGGCAAAGGCTTCGGCAAAGCGGTCCGCCAGTGCCTTGAGCATGATTGCATGGTAGTCGTCGTGTGCGGCCTCGAACCGGGCCACATGCTCGTCGATGCCGATGCCCGCGGTGACCGCAAAGAACCCGATGTAATCCGCCACACCGCTGTCTTTGGGGGCGATGAAATCGGACAGGCAGTTGTTGGCCCCGCCGCGCTTTTTCTCCGCCTGCTGGCGCAGATGATGAAAGCGGGTCAAGACTTCGCTGCGGGTGTCGTCGGTGTAGACCTCAATGTCGTCGCCCACGCGGTTGGCGGGGTAAAAGCCATAGACGGCTTTGGCGGTGAGCCATTTTTCGTTCATAATCTGTTTGAGCATGGCCTGAGCATCGGCAAAGACCTTTTTGGCTTCTTCGCCCACGACCTTGTCGTCCAGAATGCGGGGGTATTTGCCGTGCAATTCCCAGGCCTGGAAAAAGGGCGACCAGTCAAACCGTTCCAGCAGGGTTTCCAGCGGGAAGTCTTCCAGTACCTTGACCCCCAAAAAGCTTGGCTTGACCGGCGTGAAATCTGACCAGGCCTGGTCGTCCAGTGTTTTCAGGGCTGGATTCTGACGCGCCTGTTTGATCGATACCCGCTTGACCTCTTTGGCGCGGGCTTTGCGCGCTTCGCGCACCTCGGCGTATTCGGCGCGGATTTTGTCGGCAAACGCCGCTTTTTTGTCATGTGAAATCAGGCTTTGCGCCACGCCCACGGCGCGGGAGGCGTCTTTGACGTACACCACCGGATGGTCGTACTGCGGTTCGATTTTGACCGCGGTGTGCGCTTTGGAGGTGGTGGCCCCGCCGATCAGCAGGGGCACTTGCATGCCGCGCTCCTGCATCTGTTTGGCGACATTGACCATTTCTTCCAGTGAGGGCGTGATCAGGCCGCTTAAGCCCACCACATTGGCGTTTTCTTTTTCGGCGGCGTCGAGAATGTCTTCGGCCGGGACCATGACGCCCAGATCGATCACCTCAAAGTTGTTGCACTGCAAGACGATGCCGACGATGTTTTTGCCGATGTCGTGCACATCGCCCTTGACGGTGGCGAGCACGATTTTGCCTTTGACCTGGCCTTCGGCTTTTTCCGCCTGCAGGTAAGGGTCGAGATAGGCCACGGCCCGTTTCATCACGCGCGCCGATTTGACCACCTGCGGCAGGAACATTTTGCCCGACCC
This sequence comes from Thiomicrospira sp. WB1, assembly GCF_001507535.1. Classification (GTDB taxonomy): domain Bacteria; phylum Pseudomonadota; class Gammaproteobacteria; order Thiomicrospirales; family Thiomicrospiraceae; genus Hydrogenovibrio. Next base: position 187,480 of record NZ_LQBN01000004.1, on the reverse strand, counting down.
GAACAGGTCGCCGACGATGTTCATGCCGTCCATGAGCGGGCCTTCGATCACATTGATCGGCGCGCCCAGTTTTTGATAGGCCTCTTCGGTGTCGTCTTCAATGTAATCGGTGATGCCTTTGATCAGCGCATGTTCCAGGCGTTTTTCCACGGTGTTTTCGCGCCAGGCAATATCGGTTTCCTTGCTGGCGGCCTGACCATCGCCTCGGTATTCTTCGGCGATTTCGAGCAGGCGTTCGCCGGCTTCCGGATCTTTGTTGAGGACCACGTCTTCGACCGCGTCGCGCAGTTTGACCGGCACTTCATCATAAATCGCCATCTGTCCGGCGTTGACGATGCCCATGTCCATGCCTTCTTTGATCGCATAGTACAGAAACACCGAGTGAATCGCTTCACGCACCGGGTTGTTGCCACGAAAGGAAAAGGACACATTGGACACACCGCCGGAGACCTTGGCGTAAGGCAGGTTCTGTTTGATCCAGCGCACTGCCTCAATAAAGTCGAGGCCATAGCGGTTGTGTTCTTCGATCCCGGTGGCCACGGCAAAAATATTGGGATCGAAAATGATGTCCTGCGGCGGAAAGCCGACCTTGTCCACCAGCACGCGGTAGGAGCGTTCGCAGATTTCGATTTTGCGCTTGAGCGTGTCGGCCTGACCGTCTTCGTCAAACGCCATAATGATCGCCGCCGCGCCATAGTCGCGAACCAGCTTGGCTTGTTTCATGAAGGCGTCTTCGCCTTCCTTGAGCGAGATGGAGTTGACGATGCCTTTGCCCTGAATGCATTTGAGTCCGGCCTCGATCACTTCCCATTTGGACGAGTCGATCATAATCGGCACGCGCGAAGCGTCGGGTTCACTGGCCAACAGGTTGAGGAATTTGACCATGCAGGCTTTGGCATCGAGCATGCCTTCGTCCATGTTGACATCGATCACCTGCGCGCCGTCTTCCACCTGTTTGACCGCGATGTCGATGGCTTCATCAAAGTTGTCTTCGATGATCAGGCGCTTGAATTTGGCCGAACCGGTGACGTTGTTGCGCTCGCCCACATTGATAAACAGGCTGTCCTCGTCAATGTTAAGCGGCTCGAGCCCTGATAGACGACAGGCGGGGGCGATTTCGGGCAGGGCACGTGGGGTGTGGTCTTTCATCGCCTGGGTAAAGGCAGCGATGTGGTCAGGCGTGGTGCCGCAGCAGCCGCCGATGATGTTGATCCAGCCTTTTTCCGCCCAGATCGCAATTTCGTGCGCCATCTGTTCGGGGCTTTCGTCGTATTCACCGAATTCATTGGGCAGGCCCGCATTGGGGTGGATCGACACATAGGCTTCACAGACGCGGCTGAGTTCGCCCACATAACGGCGCAGCTCTTCCGGCCCCAGGGCACAGTTCAGGCCCACCGACAGAGGGTTGGCGTGGGCCACGGCATTGTAAAACGCTTCGGTGGTCTGGCCCGACAGGGTGCGCCCGGAAGCATCGGTGATGGTGCCCGAGAGCATGATCGGAATTTCGTCGCCCAGTTCGGTCTCGATGTTCTTGACCGCAAAAATTGCCGCCTTGGCGTTCAGCGTATCAAAAATGGTTTCGATCAGAATGACGTCCGCCCCGCCCGTGATCAATCCGCGGGTGGCTTGCTCATACGCCTCGACCAGCTCATCAAACGTGACATTGCGCGCGCCGGGGTCGTTCACATCCGGCGAAATGGAGGCCGTGCGGTTGGTCGGTCCCAGCACCCCGGCGACAAAGCGCGGTTCGCCGTCTTTTTCGCTGGCGGCATCGCAAGCCTTGCGCGCCACCTGCGCCGCCGCGATGTTGAGATCGGTGACGATCGACTCCATTTCGTAATCGGCCTGAGCAATGGTGGTGGCGTTAAACGAGTTGGTTTCAATCAGGTCGGCACCGGCATCAATGAACTGGCGGTGAATGTCCTCGATCAGATCCGGCTGGGTCATCGCCAGAAGGTCGTTATTGCCCTGAATGTCGCATGACCAGTCGGCAAATCGCTCGCCGCGGAACTCGGATTCATTGAGCTTCAGGTTCTGAATCATGGTGCCCATGGCCCCGTCCAGCCGCACTATGCGTTGGGTCAATCGCTCACGTAGCTGGGCAATGCGGGTCAAGCGAGCCTGGCGCTGAGACTCAGTTAGCGTCAATGCGGTGTCAGAAGGGGCCATAAAACAAACTCAAGGATCATTGAAATCCTTTATTTTAGCACAGGGCCAATCGATAAAGGGTGTGGGTGAAATCGAGGCGCACAAAAAGCCTTTTTCACCAGGCCTGGTGGTTTTTGGGTGTTACAGTTATTAGCTGAACCCAAACATCAAAAAATACTTATTTGTTTTTAACTAATGAAGCCAGAGAACTTAAAGAAACTCGTTACAACCTCCATGCCTTACGGAAAATACAAGGGACGAATGATTGCTGATTTGCCAGGTCATTACCTGAATTGGTTTGCGCGTGAGGGTTTTCCGTCTGGTCAGTTAGGGCAGTTATTGGCTCTGATGCACGAGTTGGATCACAATGGGTTAAAGCATCTTCTTGATCCGTTAAGAAAATTAAGCGTTTGTGACAAAGGATGTACTCTACTAAAAACCACCAGGCCTGGTGAAAATCGGGGGTGTGAAACCGGATTTGGTACAATGTGATTTTTTTACACATTCTCCTTTTGAGGTGCCATGCTCTGTCAGACCGATCCCGACCGTTACACGCAACAGCTTGCAAACAAGGAGGCTCGCCTGCAGTCGTTGTTGGGTGAATTGCCGCAGTTTGACTGTTTTGCGTCGCCGCCGGAGCATTATCGGGCGCGGGCGGAGTTTCGGGTCTGGCACGAGGGGGATCGCACTGATTACATCATGTTCGACCCCGAGACCAAGACCAAAGTGCCGATTCACCATTGCCCGATGGCGATCGAGTCGATTGCGGGCCTGATGCGGCCATTGATGGACGCCATCGTGGCGGAGCCGGTGCTGCGCCGTAAATTGTTTCAGGTGGATTTTCTGGCCACGCTCAGTGGTGAAATGCTGGTGACGCTGATTTATCGGCGGCCGTTGCAGACCCCGGATGAGCGGGGCGTCGTGCAAACCGATGCAGACTGGCTGACCGCGGCCGAGCATTTGCGGGAAACGCTGCCCATTGATCATATCATCGGTCGGGCGCGCAAGCAGAAGGTGTGTCTGGATCAGGATTTTGTCACCGAGCGTTTGCAGGTGCATGACCAGACCTGGTCGTTTCAGCAGATCGAAAACAGCTTTACCCAGCCCAATCCGTACATGGCGCAGGCGATGCTGGCCTGGGCGCAGGATAGAGCCAAGCAGGCCAATCCGGATGGTGCAGGCGATCTGCTGGAACTTTATTGCGGTAACGGCCATTTTTCGATTGCGCTGGCGCCGTTTTTCCGACGGGTGCTGGCCACGGAGATTTCCAAAACCTCGGTGGCGTCGGCCAAAATCAATATCGAGCAAAACGGGGTGGAAAACCTGACGGTGGTGCGCATGGCGGCGGAAGAGATTTCGGCGGCGCTGGGCGGTAAAACCTTCAAGCGCCTGAAAGACGTGCCATTGGCCGACTACCGCTTTACCACGCTGTTTCTGGACCCACCGCGGGCGGGGCTGGACGATCTGACCCGGTCCATGGCGGCCGGGTTTGACTGGGTGATTTACATTTCCTGCAACCCGGAGACTTTGGCCCGTGATCTTGAGGTATTGACGGCCACGCATGACGTGGTGAACACGGCTTTGTTCGACCAGTTCCCCTACACTCACCACATTGAAAGCGGCGTGTTGCTGCAGAGGAAAGTTTCATGATTCTGGGATTGATTGGCGCGCTTTTGATTGGCTTGAGCCTGGGCCTGTTGGGGTCCGGCGGTTCGATTCTGACGGTTCCGGTGCTGATTTATCTGGTGGGGCAGGACCCCAAAGTGGCGATTGCCGGATCGCTGTTGATCGTGGGCATCATCAGTGTGTTTTCGGCCTGGCCCTACGCGCGGCAAAAGCTGGTGGACTGGCGCACGGCGCTGATGTTTGGCGGCCCCGGCATGCTCGGGGCGTATCTGGGGGCGTTTGGCGCGCATTTTGTCTCCAGCCCGGTGCAGATGCTGGTGTTTTCGGCGCTGCTGCTGGCGGCGGCGATCTTGATGCTCAAGCCGGTGAAAATGGACTCCGCCGGGCAGGGTCCCAAAAAGCGGGCGTTCTGGAAAATCGCCATCGACGGTCTGGTGGTCGGTGCGGTCACCGGCCTGGTCGGCGTGGGGGGCGGTTTTCTGATCATTCCGGCGCTGGTGTTGATGGGCGGTCTGTCGATGCGTTTGGCGGTGGGCACCAGTCTGGTGATCATCGCGGCCAAATCCTTTGTCGGCTTTTATGAATACCTGAATGTATTGGATCAGTTGTCGTTGAATCTGGACTGGCAGGTGGTGGGCCTGTTCTCGGTGCTGGGCATTCTGGGCGGCTGGCTGGGTCACAAAGTCAGTCACAAAGTGGATCAGGCGATGCTCAAGCGGGTGTTCGCGCTGTTTTTGATTGTGATGGGGGCGTTCATTCTGTCGCAGAATGTGTCCGCGCTGATCTGAATCGGCTTTTTTACCAGGCCTGGTGAAAAAGGGGTCAGGTGGCTTTGCGGTGACCGGGACCGCGTATGTGGCTCAGGGTGGAGAGCGTCTCGCCTTCCAGTTCAAACGCCTGGGCAAACCCTTTCACAAACCGCCCGCGCACCGGCGTCAGTTCAAACAGGTGAAAGTCTTCCAGTGTTTTGAGCATGGCGACGGTCTCGCCCAATTCCGCCTGCATGCGCTCCATGGTCTGTGTCCAGTTTTCACTCTGTCTTGTTATTTCGCGCACCGTGGCCTGCACGCTCACCCGGCGACGGGTAAAGCGATTGTCATCGGTTTCGGGTTCGATCAGTAGCAGGCTGGCATGCGACCCGGCCAAGAGATTACGGGTATGTCGGGCCAGTTCCGACAGGTACACATAAAAGCGTTGCTGATCCAGCAGGAAAGGCGCATAGCTGGCTTCCGGCCAGCCGGTTTCGGGGTCAGTGGTGGCCAGCACGGCAGTGTGGTGGGTTTGAATGAAGTCGTGACACTCCTGCACGAGCGCGTCGTCTTTTGCCATGGCTTGCCTCGTAATGCCTGTGAATTCGTTTTATGATAGCGACCTATGAACCGAACCTCAATCACCCACATTCATGTACCCAATCGCACGGAGTCCAGAGCGTGAGAAAGCTGGCGCAGCCTCGCTGGTTGTTCGCTCTGTTGGGCATGGTGCTGTTGCTCTGTGCGGTCTGGGCGTTGCGCCAGGGCGTCTATCCTTTGAGCTGGCCGCAGTGGGCGCAGGCCCTTTGGGCGCCGCATGACGCCACACCGGCTTCGCAGGTTCTGTGGGAGCTGCGCCTGCCGCGCCTGTTGCTCGCCATGCTGGTGGGCGCGGTACTGGGATTAAGTGGTGCGGCCATGCAGGGGCTGTTTCGCAACCCTCTGGCGGATCCGGCGTTGATCGGGGTCTCCAGTGGCGCGGCGCTGGCGTCGGTGGCGGTGATTGTGCTGGGCGCTGCCTGGTCGTTGGAACCCGGCCCCTGGTTGTTGCCTTTGGCCGGGTTTCTGGGCGGTGTGGCGGTCACCGCGTTTATCTATCGGTTTGCCAGCCGCTATGGACGCACGCACATTGGCGTGATGTTGCTGGCCGGGGTGGCGATCAATGCCATGGCAGGCGCCGGGCTGGGGTTGCTGAGTTACCTCGCCTCAGATCAGGCGCTGCGCCAGTTGACCTACTGGACGCTCGGGTCACTGAGTCAGGCACAATGGTTTCAGGTGAGTGGGTTGGCATTGATTCTAATCGGTGCCCTGTGGGCGCTGACTGGTCAGGCCCGGGCGTTGAACCTGTTTCTGATGGGCGATCGCGTGGTGACGCATTTGGGGCTGTCACTGCCCCGGATGAAGCGTTCGGTGGTCGTTTGGACCGCTCTGGGTGTGGGGGCGGCGGTGTCGGTCAGCGGTGTGATCGGTTTTGTGGGGCTGGTGGCGCCGCATCTAGTGCGGTTGCTGGTTGGCCCCGACCATCGAGTCGTGCTGCCAGGCAGCGCGCTGATGGGCGCGTGTCTGGTGGTGGTGGCCGACACCCTGGCGAGAACCTTGGCGGCGCCGGCTGAGTTGCCGCTGGGCATTTTGATGGCGGCGTTTGGCGGGCCTTTTTTCTTATGGCTGTTGTGGCGTCACCTGAACGGCCAAGATTGGGGAGGCCGGGATGCTTGAAACGCATGACCTGTCGGTTGAGCTGGGCGACGTCTGGCGTCTGCAATCGGTGGCCTTGTCGGTGTCACCCGGAGAAAATGTGGCCATCGTCGGGCCGAACGGCGCGGGTAAATCCACCCTGTTGGATTGCCTGAGTGGGGACCGGGTGCCGCAGGTTGGCCGTGTCCAATGGCAGGGCACGCCGTTGTCACAGCTGTCCCTGGAAAGACTGGCGCAGACGCGCGCTGTCTTGCCGCAGACCACGGCCTTGAGCTTTGATTTCAGTGTGGGCGAGGTGGTGGCGATGGGCTTGATCTGGCCCGGTGAGGCCCGGGCGGAGTTTTGGTTGCAGCGCGCCTTGGCGGCCTTTGATCTGGTGGCTTTGGCTGAGCGGCCCTATCCGACGCTTTCCGGCGGTGAGCAACAGCGCGTGCAGTTGGCGCGGGTCTGGTTGCAGCGCGCTCAGGGCGCCGAGGCCGGTGACGCTTCGGTGACACCGGGCTGGGTGTTGCTGGACGAGCCCCTGTCGCATTTGGACATGCGGCATCAGCATCAGTGCCTGCAGGTTTTTGCTGATTTGGCCAAACAAACCCACAGCGGGGTGGTGATGGTGTTGCATGATCTGCAGATGGCGGCCCAATACGCCGATCGTCTGTTGTTGCTGCAACAGGGCGAGGTCAAAGCGCAGGGCACGCCGTCCAAGGTGTTGCAGCCGGACCTGCTCGAAGCCGTGTACCAGTGTCCGTTGCAGGTGCTGTCGCATCCCGGCGGCTGGCCACTGGTGGTGGCAAAGGCCGACTGATGTCTTTATTAGGGGGTAAACTGCTGCAAGGGGTTCGGCTCGGGCGCCCCGATGAAAAAGCCTTGCGCGTAGTCAATCTTCATGGCGTTCGCCAGATCAAAAATACGCCGATCGCTGACGAATTCGGCGATGGTGGCGATGCCGCGTTTTTGTGCAAAACTGACAATCGATTCGACAATGTCGTAGGCATCCTGATTGTCGGCAAGTTGCTTGATCAAGGACCCATCCAGTTTGATGTAGTCGGCGTTTAATTTGAGCAGATTGTGGTAATTGGCATAGCCGGCGCCAAAATCATCAATCGCAATCTGACAGCCTCTTTCCCGAACCTTTTGCAGAAATCGCTGCACCGCGGCAAAGTCGGTGATTTCTTCCGATTCCAGAATTTCCAGTGTGACCTGTTCCGGGGCCGAGCAGGCATCCAGCAGCTCGAGCAGGTGCCGGGCATAGCTGGGTCGTGTCATGTCCAGCGAAGAAATATTGATCGAAAACGGCAGACCGGTCTGTTCAAAATGTTCGAACGCCTTGGTGGCGACGCGCCGCGAGAGTTGATAATACTTCTTGGTGCGTTTGGACACTTCCAGAAAGTGGAAGGGGGACACCACAGTCTGATCGGTGTCGATCAAACGCACCAGGCATTCATGGCGTTCGATTTGCCCGCTGGCGTAATGATAAATCGGCTGAAAATGCACCGTGATGCGGTCGTCTAGCAGGGCCTGATTCAGCTTGGCCGACCATTTCAGGTTTTCGGCTCGCAATTCCGGTTGGTCAATCGCATCGGAATAGGTCATCTGATTGTGATGATGGCGCTTGGCATAGCGCATGGCGATTTCAAGCGAACGCAACAGGCGGTTTTTGGGCTCGAACGACAGGGCCAGAGTGGGGTTGGTCATGATTTCCTGGCCGCGGATGCGATAGCGCTTTTCGTTGAGTCGTTCCCGCAGGGTTTGCAGGCTGGAGCTGAATTCGGTGGCATGCACGTTTTCGGCCAGCAACACCAGCTGATCAGCGCCCAAATGAAACAACCGATAGTCGAGAGGCTTGTAATAAAACACGTGCAGCATGAAATGCACTAACAGTTGATCACCAAAGCTGTGCCCGAAGTATTCGTTAATCTGACGGAAATTATCCAGATCGAGCATGGCCAGTACGGGGCGCTCGCTGGCGTCAATGGCCTCCATCAGCGCAAGGCGATTGGGGATGTTCAACAGGCGAGAGGTGGTGAGGGCGCCGTTGAGTGCCATTTGTTTGCGCACCAGTTCGGTGACTTCATGGCGAATCGCCAGGTATTCAACGAATTGACCGTTTTCATCAAACAGCGGGGTCAGCGTCATTTCCACCCAGTAGGGCTCACCGCTCTTTTTGCGGTTTTTGAGTGTGCCTTTCCAGGTTTTGCCAGATTGGATGGCTTGCCACATGGCCTGAAAGGTGCGTCGTGGGGTATCCGGGTGGCGCAGAATGCTGTGAGGTTGGCCGATCAGCTCGTCACGTGTGTAGCCGGTCAGTTTGAGCAGGTGATTATTGACGTAGGTGATGCGCCCGATTTCATCGGAGCGTGACACCAGATTGCTTTCGTCCAGAGCGTGATTGATCTGGCGGTTGATCAGCTGTGCTTTCTGGGCCTGTTTTTTGTAGTGGATCAGGTCGGTCCAGTTTTGTAGGAAGCCGTAGAACTCGGTCGCTTCCCCGCTTTCATCTCGGATGATTTCGGTGGTGTCTTTGACCCAGACCCAGTCGCCATCCGCATTCAGAAGTCGATAGGGGCGGTGTTCAAACTGATGTGATCCATTGCTGACGGCGTGGCTGACTTCTTTGTCTACCCGTTGCCGGTCATCCGGGTGAACCAGCTCGGCATAGATCAGATCGCCATCGGCCAGTTGATGGGGTTGATAGCCCAGTAAGTCGATGACCGGCTCCGAGGCATAGATCACGGGCCACCCGGGACGGTTTTCCCAGCGCATGAAGACAAATGGCGCCTGATTGAGGTAGGTTTCAAATGGCTGGGACATAAAAAATCGGCATTGAAAAGGCACCTCATGATAAGCAAAATTCCTATTCATGTAAAGGTTTCAGTCTATGGTTTCGAGGTTTCAGTAAGGCATCATCGATGTATGAGCGCACAAGGCAGACGGGTGATAAAGGGCACACGAAGGTGTAAAATACCCCTTTCAATCAAGCTTAGAGAATATTCATGTCGTTCGATGCGCCGATCAAACCCTTGCCCAGCGAATACCGCCCGCCCAAGGCGATTTTAAAACCCGTGGGGCGGGCGCTGGCTCAGTACGGCATGATTCGTGATGGCGACCGCATTTTGCTGGGCCTGTCCGGGGGCAAAGATTCCCTGACGCTGTTGATGGTGCTGCGCCATCTGCAACGCCACTCTCCGGTCAAGTTCGAGCTGGCCGCCTGCACCATCGATCCGGAAATTCCGGGGTTTGATCCCACACCGTTGAAAGACTGGCTGGTCGAATTGGGCGTGCCGTTTTTTTATGAGGCCGAGGACATGGTGGCCCTGGCCGACCAGTATATGAAAGGCAATTCGTTCTGCAGTTTCTGCGCCCGTCAGAAACGGGGCAAACTTTACACCGTCTGTCGGCGTGAGGGTTACAACGTGCTGGCGCTGGCTCAGCATCTGGATGATCTGGCAGAAAGTCTGATGATGTCAGCGTTTAACGCCGGGGAGTTGCGGACTATGAAAGCGCATTATCTGAACAACGACGAAGACATCCGCATCATTCGACCCTTGGTGCGCGTGCGGGAAAATCAGTGCCGCGATTTTGCTGAAACGGCGGGATTGCCCGTGATTCAGGACAACTGTCCGGCCTGTTATGCCAAACCGCAGGAACGCGAGCGCATGAAACAGCTGTTGTTGAGCGAAGAGCAGCACAATAAGCACCTTTACGCCAATTTATGGCGGGCGATGCAACCGCTGATTGCCGATGACAACCACGGCGGTGAGGCCCAACTGAATCAAAAAAACCAGGCCGCTGGCGCATGAAAGCGTTGCAGGCCTTTTTGATTCAGGCCCTGTTGCGCGGGCTTTCCTGGCTGCCCCTGCGGGTGAATCATGCGCTGGGCGCTGGATTGGGGTATCTGCTCTGGTGGACGCCCAATTCGGTCAAACGGGTGTCACGCATCAATCTGGCCACCGCGTTCCCGGATCACTCTCCACAAGCCCGGCAGGCATTGCTAAAGCAGAGCTTGCTGGCATTGGGTCAAACCGTGACCGAGTTGGGTGCCTTGTGGTTCTGGTCCCGGTCGCGCACCTTGGCACTGGTGCAAGCGGTCGAGGGAGGGGCGCAGATTGAACAGGCCCTGGCCGAAAAAAAGGGTGTGATTGTGCTGTCCCCACACTTGGGCGCCTGGGAAATGATGGGCTATTACTGGGCCGCCCATTACCCCATGACCAGCCTGTATCGTCCGCCCAATTTGGCAGCTTTGGAAAGCTTTATGCAACGGGTGCGTGAGCGCGGCGGTGCGCGTCTGGTGCCGACCGACCGAAGTGGGGTCAAAGCATTGCGGGAAGCGCTTAAACGCAATGAGATGATCGGCATTCTGCCGGATCAGGACCCTGGCAAGCGCGGCAGTGTGCATGCGCCGTTTTTCGGGTATCCGGCCCGGACCATGCTGTTGGTCTCCAAGCTGGCGGCCAAGTCAGGTGCGCCGGTTTTTTTCACGTTTGCAGAGCGTTTGCCCATAGGAAAAGGGTATCGGGTTCACATCCTGCCGGCGCCCACGGAGGTGGCTGCGCTGGACGCGGAGGCGGCCGCCACGGCGCTCAACCAAGGTGTGGAACAATGCGTGCGGATCGCGCCCGCACAGTATCAGTGGAGCTATAAACGCTACAAGCATCCGCCCGCGGGCGTGGCCAATCCTTACAAATCGCAATCATGATTCCCAATCAAGCTCCCAATGATTTTGGGGCTGTTTTGCTCACAGTCGGGCATAAAAAAACCACCAGGCCTGGTGGTTTTTTAGGTTTTGGGACGTCGCCTGAGGGCTTAGCGAATCAGCAGCAGTGGCTTGCGGTTGTGCGCCAGCATCTTGAGGGTAAAGCTGCCGAAAAACAGGCTGCGCAGTTTGCCGTGATTGAACGCGCCCATAACCGTCATGTCGAGGTCGTGCTCGTTCTGGTAGTCCAGCAAGGCCTGTTGCGCGTCCCCGTCCAAGTGCGCCAGCGTGGGGTCAAAGCCTGCCGCTTTGAGGGTGTCGCCGGCTTTGTCCAGCAACGCTTTGGCCTCGGATGGTTTGTCGCTGGCGGTGACCACATGCACGTCCATGTCCCGGTAAAGCGGGCTTTCGGCCACCATCTGCAGGGCTTTTTCCGCCCCTTCGGAGCGGTTATAGGCCAGCATCAGTGACTTGGGTTCTTTGAAGTCGCCATTGACGATGAAAATCGGGCGGTGCAGGCTGCGGATGGTTTCTTCGATCTGGGCGCCAATCCGGGTTTCGTCCTGTTCGTGGTCCTCGCCGCGCACGCCGATCACCAGCACCCGGATTTCGTCTTCCAGGTCTTTGATGGCCTCGGCCACGCCGCCATGACGCTGGCGGGTGATGACTTCTTTCAGCGCACTGCCATCAACCCGCTGCTTGGCTTTTTCCAGCATTTCCTTGCCCGCTGCGATCAGCGCTTTGCTCTCTTTCTGCTCGTCTTCGGCCAGTGTCTTGGACAAGTGCTCGCGCATGTTGGGCGTCAGGTTGCCGGAACGGGAGGTGTGTTCCAACAGCATGGAGTGTTCGATGCTGTGCACCAGTTCCAGCGGTGAGTTCACTTTGCCGGCAATCCAGGCCGAATAATCGGCCACGGCATCACTGATGTGTGAGCCGTCTATGCAGGACAGCACCCATTTTTGTTCCAAGGCTTGCATCAGTGACCTCCCATGACTTTTTCGATTTGTTCGGGTTTGTCGTGCACGGCGTATTTGTCCACCAGGGTTTCACTGGCTTCGTTCAGGCCAATGATGTCCACGTCCGCGCCTTCGCGTTTGAGTCGGATGACGACCTTGTCCAGCGCGTAGATGGCGCTGATGTCCCAGAAGTGAGCGCGATGGACGTCGATGATAACTTTGTCCACGGCCTCTTTAAAATCAAAATAACTTATAAACTTATCCGAGGAGTTGAAAAACACCTGACCGATCACGGTGTAGGTGCGCGTACCGGTGGCCTCGTCAAAGCTGCTCTGGACGGTCATGAATTGGCGCAGGCGTCCGGCCATGAACAGAGCCGCCAACACCACCCCCGTGATCACGCCGAATGCCAGGTTATGCGTCCAGACGGTGACCCCGACGGTGGCCAGCATGACGATGGTCGCGCTGGGCGGGTTGGTTTTGATTTCAGCGATGGAGTTCCAGTTGAAGGTCCCGATCGAGACCATGATCATGACCGCGACCAGAGCGGCCATGGGCACAATGGTGAGGTAGTCGGCCACAAACACCACCATGATCAGCAAAAACAGCCCGGCGGAAAAGGTGGACAGACGCCCGCGGCCTCCGGATTTGACGTTGATGATGGATTGACCGATCATCGCACAGCCGGCCATGCCGCCCATCAGGCCCGAGCCGATGTTGGCAATGCCCTGGCCTTTGGTTTCGCGGCATTTGTCGCTGTCGGTGTCGGTCATTTCATCCAGCACCTGAGCCGTCATCAGGGATTCGAGCAAGCCCACAATGGCAATGGCGATGGAATAGGGCAGAATGATCCACAACGTCTCAAAATTCAGGGGGATGTCCGGGAACAGGAATACCGGCAAAGTGTCCGGCAGTTCACCCATGTCGCCGATGGTGCGCACATTGTCCAGTCCCATGAAGACCGCGATCAGCGTGATGACGATGATGGTGACCAGCGGTGAGGGCAGCAGGGTGCCGATTTTGGGAATGTAAGGGAAGCCGTAAATGATCGCCAGCCCCAGCGCGGTCAGGGCGTACACATGCCAGGTGACGTCCGTCAGCTCGGGCAGTTGTGCCATGAAAATCAGGATCGCCAGGGCGTTGAGAAAGCCCACCATCACCGAGCGCGAGATGAAACTGATCAGGTTTTGCAGATTGAGGTAGCCGGCGATGATTTGCAGCACCCCGGCCAGAATGCTGGCGGCGAGGAGGTATTCCAATCCGTGTTCTTTGACCAGTGTGACCATCAGCAGGGCGGTGGCGGCGGTGGCGGCCGAAATCATGCCCGGGCGGCCCCCGACGATGGCAATGATCACGGCGATGGCAAACGACGCATACAACCCGACTTTGGGGTCCACGCCCGCGATGATGGAAAAGGCAATGGCTTCAGGAATCAATGCCAGCGCCACAACAATGCCGGCGAGCAGGTCGCCGCGAACATTGCCCAGCCAGTCTTTTTTGGATTGGGATAACAGCATAACAGTCCTTATCGAATACGGGGGCCAATCAATAAAGCGCGCATTCTAGTGAATAAGTGCTTGAAACGCAAATAAAAGTCGGCTAAATGCCGCGATCAGGGACGTTTGCGCTGGTAAATCGACCAGGCCTGGTAAGTTTGATGTTCAATCTCGCCCAGCCAGCCCTGGCCGTACAGCTCCAGCCTGAGATCGGTGCAGCCCGGCAGGTCAGGCAGCGCTTGCAGCTCACCGGGTTGCAGGTAAAAATCGGGATGACGGGGGCCATTGGCCTGAACCGGTGCCAGAAAAGTCTGGACCCAGAGTTGCCCGCCCGGTTTCACTGCCTGGACGATCTGGGGCCAAAGGGTTCGATCCAGATAATGGCTGACCGTGATCACATCGAAGCGTTCAAATGGCAGAAGCATCTGGTTGAGGTCGGTGATGCTCACTTGAATCGGCAGACGATGCACCGCGGCCCAATTGTTGAGGTGTTTGAGCGCCACCTCGCTGATGTCCCAGGCCTCGACCTGAAGCCCGCACTGGGCCAGCAAACGGGCATTACCGCCAAGGCCGCAGGCCAGATCCAGCGCTTGGCCTTTGAAAGGAAGTTGGTCAAGATGGTTTTGCAGCACCCAGCTGGCGGCAACCGGTCGGGCCGGATCGATCTCAGCGTAATGCCGGTCCCATTTGGCGGCCAAGGAGGAGGGAGTGTGAGAGTCGCTCATTTCATTTCCTCCAGAAAGCCGCGGTAAACAGAATCAGGAGAGTGAAGATTTCCAGTCGACCCAGCACCATGCTGAAGGTCAGCACCCACTTGACCGGATCGGAGAGGCTTTGAAAATTGGCGGCGGCCTCACCCAGTCCCGGGCCAAGGTTGTTGAGGGTCGCGGTCACCGAGGAAAAGGCCGTGACCATGTCCAGGCCCAGTGCCATCAACAGCAGCATCAGCATCACAAAAATCACGATGTAGAGGGAGAAAAACCCCCACACCGCCATCATGACTTTTTCAGGAATGGCTTTGCCGTTGAGCTTGACCGGAATCAGGGCATTGGGGTGCAGCAGGCTTTTTATTTCGCGGCTGCCCTGCTTAAACAGCAGAACGAAGCGGATGACTTTGATCCCGCCGCCCGTCGAGCCGGCACTGGCCCCGACCACACTCATCATAATCAGCATCATGGGCAAAAAGGCGGGCCAACTGGCGAAGTCGGCATTGGCATAACCGGTGGTGGTGCCAATCGAAATGACCTGAAAAGCGCCATAACGCAGGCTTTCCTGCCAGCTGGGATAGACCTGATGCATGGTCAGGTAGGTGGTGGCGACCAGGATGCCGACGACCAGCAGCGCCACATAGGTCTTGGCTTCCGGGTCGTTGAAATAAGGTTTGACACTGAGATGACGGAAAGCGGTAAAGTGCAGAATGAAGTTAAAGCCTGCCAGCACCATGAAGGTCATGGCGATCAGCTCAATGGCAAGGCTGTCAAAGTGGCCGATGCTGGCATCGTGGGTGGAAAAACCGCCGATGGCGACGGTACTGAAGCTGTGGCTGATGGCGTCAAACCAGCTCATGCCGCCCAGCCAGTAAGCGGTGGCACAGGCAATGGTCAGCCAGAGGTAGATCAGCCAGAGGGTTTTGGCGGTTTCACTGATGCGGGGTGCCAGCTTGTTGTCTTTCATTGGCCCGGGCATTTCCGCGCGATAGAGCTGCATGCCCCCGATGCCGAGCATGGGTAAAATGGCGACGGCCAGCACAATGATCCCCAAGCCACCCAGCCATTGCAGCTGCTGGCGATACCAGAGCAGGGCGCGAGGCAATTGATCCAGACCGGTCAGAACGGTGGCACCGGTGGTGGTCAGGCCGGAGAAAGACTCGAACACGGCGTCTGTGATGGAAATGTCCGTGGCGGCGGCGAAGTACAGGGGGATGGCCCCGACCATGCCCAGTACGGTCCAGAACATGACCACGATCAGGAACCCGTCGCGAATTTTGAGGTCATGGGTTTCGTGGCGGGTAAAAAACCAGAGCAGCGTCCCCACAATCAGCATCCAGACAAAGGCCGAGGTGAAGGCATAGGTGCCGCCATCGTTGTAGATCAGAGAAACGGCAATCGGCGGAATCAGGGTGATGCTGAACAGCATCAGTAACAGGCCAAGAATTTTCAGAATAATGCGGGTGTGCACAATGCCGTCCTAAAACAGGGTTTTCTTTTCACGCGGCAGGAAGCGTTCGGTGACTTCCGCTGCACGCGTCCGGTCATTCAAAAACAGGATGACATGGTCTTCTGCTTCGATGGTGAGGTCACGATGGGCGAATTTGACCTCGTTGTCTCGAATGATGCAGCCAATGGTGATGTCCATGGGCCAGCGGATCTCACTGATTTTGCGTCCGATCAGGTCCGAGCTGTTTTCACTGCCGTGAACGATGATTTCCATGGCTTCGGCCGCGCCGCGGCGCAAGGTAAAGGCTTTGACCGTGTCGGCCTGACGCATGTAATGCAGCAGGCGGCTGGTGGTGATCTGGTCGGCCGACAGGGCCACGTCAATGCTGTTGAGGTGAATCAGGTCCACATAGGATTGGTTGTTCACCAGCGCAATCACGCGACGCACCCCTAGCTTTTTGGCCATCATCCCGGAGATGATGTTGGCCTCATCCGAGTTGGTAACCGCCACAAACAGGTCGATTTCATCGATGTTTTCTTCCAGCAATAGGTTGCGATCCGACACATCGCCATTGATGACGATGGTGTTTTCCAGGCTTTCGGAAATCTGACGCGCCTGGGTGACATTGTGGTCGACGATTTTGACCTGGTGCTGTTTTTCCAGCTCTCTGGCCAGGTTGAAGCCGATGTTGCCGCCCCCGGCGATCATGATGTTCCGCGACGGGCGAAGTTTGTCGCGGCGCAGCTCCTGAACAATCAACGGAATGCTGTCGGGTTCGGCCAGGAAGAAGACTTCGTCGCCCACCTGAATGGTGACGTTGCCGGTAGGAATGACCACTTCATCGCGCCGATAAATGGCGACCACCCGGTTTTGTGCGCCTTCCGGCAGGTAGTGTTTGATCTCACGGATTTTTTTGCCCACCAGTAAGCCGCCGGAGTAGGCGCGCATCGCGACCAGTCGCACCCGGCCCTCGGCAAAATCCACCACCTGCAGAGAGCCCGGATAGCTGATCAGTTGCAGAATGTAATCTTTCACCAACGATTCGGGACTGATCAGGACATTGATGGGAATGGCATTGGTGTTGAGGTTGCGGTCGAACAGTTCCGGGTGGTCCAGATAGCTGGATGAACGCACCCGGGCAATTTTGGTCGGGGTTTTGTGCATGATGTGGGCCAGCTGGCAGGCCACAATGTTGGTGTCGTCCACCTGGGTGGCGGCAATCAGCATGTCGGCTTCTTCCAGACCGGCTTGATTGAGAATGTCCGGGTTCGAAGCATGACCGTTCACTGTACGAATGTCGATGCGGTCCTGAAGGCGTTGCAGATGCGTGCGGTCAAGGTCCACTACAGTGACATCGTTGTTTTCTTTGGCCAGCAGTTCAGCCAGGGAGCTGCCGACCTGACCGGCACCCAGAATGATAATATTCATAAATTCGTTTTCGTGCTTGAAATCATGGCCCCATTGTAGCGCCAAACGCTGGGGAAAATAACCGCTTTCTTGTGTCCGCTATTTCGGGTCTTTGGGATCGATGTTCAATGCTTTGAGTTTGCGGTAAAGATTGGTGCGTTCCACCCCGGAACGTTTGGCGGTTTCGGTGACGTTGCCGCCGGTTTCGCGCAGCAATTGACTGAGGTAGGCGGCTTCAAATCGCTCTTTGGCGGTTTTCAGGTTCACAGACGTGTCCACGTTGCAGGCCGACATCTGATCGGTTTTGCTTTGTTCCAGCGCCTGTTTGACTTCGTCATCGGTGATTTTGCCTTCGCCCAGAATCAGAAGCCGTTGAATCAGGTTCTGCAGTTCCCGGTAATTGCCTGGCCAGGCATACTGGCGCAACACATTCTGCGCCGCCACATCAAATTCACGATAGTTCAGACCTTCATGGGTGAGAAAGTAATCCAGAAAATAATCGATCAGGTCGGGGATGTCTTCGGTGTGTTGGCGCAATGCCGGAACTTCGACCGGCATGACTTTCAACCGCTGAAGCAAGTCATCACGAAACAGCCCCTGTGCGGCCAGATCGTCCAGCCCGCCCTGGGTCAAAGCGATCAGGCGCAGGTTGATGCTGATTTTTTTGTTGTCGCCGGGCCGAACAAAGCTTTGATCAAACACCAGCTGGGCCAGAAAATTCTGCCCATTCTCAGAGAGCGCGTCGACGTTGGAGACCACTAAGGTACCGCCATCGGCGCGCACCAGTTCACCCAGTTGCGTGGTGCCGGTCTGGTGCTGGCCCAGAATCACGTTTTCCAGATCGTCAAAGTCGGCGCCGTGAATTTCATAAAGCGCCTTTTTGTGGCGATCGCCCAGTTTATGAATGGCTTCGGCTACGCGGTGTTTGCCGGTGCCGGGTTCCCCTTGAATCAGCAGAGGCATGCTGTATTTGGCCAGGCGCTCGATGGTGTCACGCAATTCCACCACGCGTTTGCTTTTGCCGATGGGGAGAATTTGTTCGGGCAGCTTTTGCTTGAGGTGGCGGTTTTCAGTGTGTAAGCGCAGGTCCGACAGGGCACGTTCGGCAGTAATTAACAGCTTGGCCAGGGATAGAGGTTTTTCCAGAAAGTCGTATGCGCCCAGTCGGGTGGCTTCGATCGCTGTTTCAATGGTGCCGTGCCCGGACATCATGACGACTCGGCTGTGCTCCAGCAGCGATTCGTCAATCAAACCTTTGAGCAGGGTAATGCCGTCGATGTCGGGCATCCAGATGTCGAGAAAAATCAGGTCGGGGGCCTGGTCGCGCCAGGCCGTTTTTGCCTGCTGCCCGTTGGCGGCGGTGATGACGTCGTAATTCTCCTCACTGAGAATTTCCTGCATCAGGTTGCGAATGTCTTTTTCGTCGTCAACGACCAGGATTTTGGCGGTTTTCATAATGTCTCGGTGGTTTGGGTCACAGATTGATGGGTGTGGCCGGGCAGGGTAATTTCAAAACAAGTGCCCTGCTCGGGGGCCGGTTTATCAATGAGCTGAATGCGTCCATGGTGTTCGTCCACGATTTTTTTCACAATCGCCAGTCCCAGCCCGGTGCCTTTGGGTTTGTCGGTGGCATAGGGTTCAAAAATCCAGTTCCGGGCGTTTTCGGGGATGCCGGGGCCGTTGTCACAGATTTTCAGTATAACAGGTTTCGCCGGATCCGCTTTGCACTGGGTTTCGATGCGGATTTCCGCCTCGTCCTGATCTTCACACGCCTCGAGCGCATTTTTGATTAAGTTGTGCAGCAGCTGGCGTAGTTTGGCGCCATCGGCGACCACCCGTTCGCACGCCGGGTCGAGCGAATAATGCAGGTGCCAGCGCTGGTTTGTTTCCTGATACATGCCGGCGACGTCTTCGATCAGTTGGTTGAGATTGAGTTCATTGAGGGCCAGTTCCGGCGTATTGGCGTATTCGGTAAACGCTTGCACCAGCGATTGCATGGTAGAGACCTGCTCAATGATGGTGTCGGTCAGACGTTCGAGCAGAGCGGCTTCGTCGGGGTTGAGGTGGCGCGCGAGCTTGAACTGCAAACGTTCGGCGGACAGCTGGATGGGGGTCAGCGGATTTTTGATTTCATGCGCCAGGCGTTGCGCCACGTCGGTCCAGGCCGCATGCAGTTGCGCCTGTACGAGTTGGGTGATGTCTTCGACCACCAGCACGTAACCGCCGATTTTCTGGTCCAGGCTGGGCAGGGTGGAGCCATGGATCAGCAAAATTTTCTGAGCATTGGGGGTGTCCAGTGTCAGCTGATGGTGCCAGGGTTTGTTGTCCTGTCGCAGGCGGGGCATGATTTCTTCAAAGAAGGCCGCAAGGTGACTGCGATCCGGTGTGTTGAGGATGTCTTTGATGGTCGATCCCTGCTGAGTGAACAGCTGTGTTTCCAGAATGGCATTGGTGGCATCATTGATGGTTTTCAGCCGCATATGCGGGTCGAGCGTCAAGACGCCACTGCTTAGGTTTTTGATAATGGCTTGCAGGTAGAGTTTCTGAATTTCGGTCTGCTGGTGCCCGAACTTGATTTCATGACGGGCTTTGGCAATCTGCTGGATCATTTCATTGAAGGAGGTGATCAGTTGCCCCATCTCGTCGTCACCGGTTTCCGGGATGGTGACGCTGTAGTCGCCCTGTGCGACCGCCCGCGTGCCCTCGGCCAGGGTGCGGATCGGGCGGGTCATGTTCTGCAGGGCCTGCAAGGTAAACAGCAGAGCGACGATCAGCCCCAACAGCCACACCAGTGCCAGAATCATGGTGAATGAGGTTTTGAGAGGGCCTTTGAGGTAAGACAGTTCCTGGTACTGGTTGGCGGCCACGCGCACCTTGCTGGCCAGTTGGCTGATTTGCTCCGGCAGGGGGAAAATGGCCTGCAGTGCCAGCGTCTGGTTGTTGGCCAGATCCTGGACCGGGATCATGACCCGAATGATCTGGTAGGCGTTGTTGGTGCCCACCTGGGTTTCGATGGCGGCGTAATTACGGTCATTGCGAATGTTCTGAAACAGGCGCGGCGCCGGTTTGGGCGGCAGCAGACGGGAATTGCTGGTGGTGCTGTAGGCGACCAGGCGCCCGTCGCTCTGATAGAGGGCCAGTTCGCGGATGCCCAGTTGCTGGCTCATCTTGCTCAGCGTCAGAACGGGTGTTACCAGCAGGTCAGTGCGGTGCTGATTGAGCAACTGCTCGGTGGCATTGAGCGAGCGCCGAGTCTGGTCGTTCAGGGTGACCTGGACCAGCTCCACCGCGTGGTCGAGCGCATTTTCGGTTTTGACGTCAAACCACTGGTCGATGCTTTGTTGCACGAAGGTGTAAGAAAAATAAAACATGACGGTCAGCGGCAAGCCGATGATTAGGCTGAACAGGCCAGCCAGACGCCGAGTCAGACGGGTGCCGGGAACATTGTCAAGATACTGTCGGCGCAGGCGGTAGAGCGTGCGCCCCAGCATGATCAGCAACAGCAGAACGCCGCTGAAAGAAATAAACAGCAACAGCGAATAGGTCTGGGCAAACTGGGAAGCGTTTTGCAGAATCTGGCTCATCATCACCAGAATCATCAGCAGCACGCTGGCGATGGCGATGAGCAGGCCGTATTGTCGGAAAAACGTCATGGGGTTGTGCCACAAAGATTTCATGGGTGCCTCGCCATGGTTGGTTACAGCCAGCTCTTGGGTGACTGGATTTGAATGGTTTTCCAGTCACTGTCCAGGTGCCAGGCAGAGGAAAACAGGGCATCAATCATCATCGGGCTGGGCAGGGCCCACCGGTTGAGTGACATGCGCACGCCCATATGGTATTCGGTGTTGGGGTGCAGCGTGGCCAGATTGGTGAGCGCAAACCCAGACAGCGTGCCCAGTGTGTCCAGGGCCTCTTCCAGCGTGGAAAAACTCTGAACCTTCTGATTGCGCTGATTGTGCAGAACCCAGGCCTGGTTAAAACCATAGTATTGCAATCGTGTCTGGTATTGAATGCGAACACGGTTGCGCTGATAGGGGATGCCGAGCAGGCTGCGCGATTCGTCCAGCGTGATGTCGGTTTCAAAGGCGATGGGAATCTCGTGGTGCAACGCTTCGACCACATCGGATGGCAGCGTCAGTTTGATGCGGGCATCCAGCATGAGTTGCTGGCTTTCCTGGTAGTCATACAGAGAACGTACCTCGATTCGGCCGTTTTCGGCGGACGGCTCAGCCAGAGCCGCGCCCCACAGAACCATGGCAGATAAAAACGCCAGGGCCGAGGCGAGCAGGTGTTTAATCAACCGAAATCGATTTCCTGAGTCGCGCATAGTAAAAACCATCCATGTCCGGGTCTTTGGATTGACCGGGTAGAATCTGACGGCCGGGCAGTGCCCCGGGCAGGCCCCAGTCGACGTCTGGCAAGGTCGGTTGCGCATCGGGTGTGCGCTGGAGAAAGGCCTGAATCTGCTCGCCGTTTTCTTCGGGCAACACCGAGCAGGTGGCATACAGCAAGGTGCCGCCGGGTTTTAACAGCGGCCAGAGTGCGTCGAGCAACCGGCCTTGCGTGGCCGTCAGTTGCGTGATGTCGTCAGCGGTACGGTGCCATTTGATATCGGGCTGGCGGCGAATGATACCGGTGCCGGAACAGGGCGCATCCAACAGAATTCGGTCGAATAACTGTCCGTCCCACCAGCCCTGCGGGCACCCGGCGTCCCCATTTTCGATTTGTGCGTCCAGTTGGAGCCGGTGCAGGTTTTCGCTCAGTCGCTCCAGACGCTCGGGTGTTTTTTCCAGGGCCAGACACTTGAGCCGGTTGTCGGCCCATTCCTGCAAATGGGTGGTTTTTCCGCCGGGGGCCGCGCAGGCATCGAGAATGGTTTCGTCGGGTTGCGGGTCCAGCAGCGGTGCGGCTAATTGCGCCGAGGCATCCTGCACGCTGAAGTGTCCGGCCTCATACCCGGGCAGACTGGGGATGTGGTGGTTGCCCGTCAGGACCAGTGCCTCGGGGGCATGGGGATGACGGTGGGCTTCGACGCCCGTTTCGGCCAGGTCGGTGAGGTAGGCACTGACCGTGGTGGCAAGGCGATTGATGCGCAGCGTCTGTGGCGCGGGGCGGTTGTTGGCCGCCAGCACGCTCTCCCAGTGTTCGGGGTAGGCCTGTGTCAGTCGCGCTACCAGCCAGTCGGGGTGAGCGTGGGACAAAGCCGGCTCTGATTCAATCCACTCGTTGAGGGCGTCGCGCTCGCGTTGATAAGAGCGAAGCAATGCATTGATCAAGCCTCTGGCCCAAGGTTTTTTCAGTTTTTTTACCAGAGCGACGGTCTCCGACACGGCCGCATGCGCGGGGGTGTCGGCGTGACGTAATTCAAACAGCCCCAAAAGGATTAACTGGTTGATGTTTTCATCTTTGGCTTTCAAGGGTTTTTTCAGTAACCGATCCCGGATGGCTGCGAGCTGGTTGTGCCAGCGCAGGGTGCCCATGACCAGGTTCTGGCAAAAAGCCCGATCCCGGCGGGCGTCAAACTGTGACAGGCCCGTGGTAAGCACCTGGCTGAGCGAACGGCCGTCCTCGACCACCGACAGGAGCATTTTCAATGCGATAAAGCGAGGGTTGGGCGCATGGCTCATGTCAGCACCTGTCCGGTTAATTGACGGGATTGGGCAAAGTCATAGGCCGCCATGGCCTTTTTGCCCGGCGGCTGGACGGTGATCAGACGAACCATGCCTTCCCCGGTGGCCACATCCACACCTTCCGGCTGGACAGACAAGACGGTGCCGGGGGCCGCAGACGAGGACAGTTCCGGTCGGCACTGGGCCTCCCAGAGTCGCAGTGTCTGCGTTTGCCATTGGGTCGTGGCCACTGGCCAGGGGTTGAAAGCCTGAATTTTACGGGTGATCGGTTGCGCTGGCTGGTGCCAGTCAATGGCTGCCTCGGCTTTGCTCAACTTTTGGGCGTAGGTGGCCTGGGCGTCGTCCTGCGCGATCGGCGTCACCCCTGTGTCAGTCAGTTGGTCCAGCGTGGTCATCAGTGCCTGCGCGCCCAGGTCCGCCAGACGGTCGTGCAAGGATTGGGCTGTGTCCGTGGCGTCAATTTCCGTGGCAAGGGTGGTGAGCATGGGGCCGGTATCGAGGCCCGCGGCCATTTGCATAATGGTCACCCCGGTTTGGGGGTCGCCGGCCTCGATGGCGCGCTGGATCGGGGCGGCACCACGCCAGCGCGGCAACAGCGAGCCGTGAATGTTCAGGCATCCGTAAGTGGGAATGTCCAAAACCGACTGCGGCAAAATCAACCCATAGGCCACGACGACCATCAGATCGGGGCGCAGGGCTTGCAGCGTGGCCCGGTCGTCCGGATCTTTAAAATTTTGCGGCTGAAACACTGGCAGGTCATGTTCCAGCGCTTTGGCTTTGACCGGGCTGGGGGTGAGTTTGCGTCCCCGGCCTGCTGGCCGGTCGGGTTGTGTGTAGACGCCGCAGACCGTGTGTGGGCTGTCGATCAGGGCGCTGAGCGCAGGCACGGCAAAGTCGGGGGTGCCGGCAAAAACAATGTTGAGGGTTTGAGAGGTGTTTTGGGTCATAACCGTCCGTTGCGCGGGGTGAAACAAGGGTCAAAGTCAGACCGACGCCAGTGTGCCATCACGAAGAGGTCGCTTTGAGATTGGCCATTTCCTTGCGGTATTTCTGCAAGGCGCGGCTCCGTTTGAGTTGTGACAGATGATCCACAAACAAGGTGCCATTCAGGTGGTCGATTTCATGCTGAATGCAGATGGCCAGCAGATCTTTGGCTTCGAGTTCCACCGCTTCACCGTCGCGGTTCAAGCCGCGGACCAGGATTTCCGAAGGGCGTTTTACTTTGGCGTAGACGCCGGGCAAAGACAGGCAGCCCTCTTCGTAGACGATTTCGCCCTTGCTTTGCACCACTTCCGGGTTGATCAGGGCGATGGGCTGATCCTGGTTTTCCGAGACATCCAGCACAATCAGGCGTTTCTGTATGGCCACCTGCGGTGCCGCCAGCCCGATGCCGGGGGCGTCGTACATGGTGTAGAACATGTCATCGATCAGGCGATCGTAGTCATCGTTCATGCCATCAACGGGCGTGCAAAGGTCTCTGAGTCCCTCATCCGGGTAGAGCACTATATCGAGTTTATCGGTCATAATCGGTTACGTTTAATTGCGGACAAGCTTGCTTTTTGGGCCTGCGGCTCTGACAATAAAAAAAGCGGTGTTCTTTCGAACCCCACCAGATCGAGTCATTATGACTCGTGCAAAGCGCTTATTATAAACGAATTAAAGGCGAATATGTCTGCGCCCACGCTGGAAAACCTGTTGCCGTTTCATTTTGCCGGAATACGTTTCGCCCGGCTGCAAAAAATTCTGGCGGTCTTTGGGGATCTGAAGACGGCGCTCGAGGCGGATCGGGCCAGATGGGAACGTCTGAAACTGTTGACCGCTCATCAGCTGGACCGACTTCTGGACCCGGCGCAGTCAGCCTGGCAGGCGGAGGCACGGGCGTGGCAGTCTGAGTCGGGACAGCACCTGCTGCATTACTGGGCCGAAGGCTATCCACCTCTACTGAAGGAAACGGCGGATCCGCCCTGGCTGCTCTACGTGCGCGGTTCGGTTGATTTGCTTAGCGACCCGCAGGTGGCCATGGTGGGCGCGCGACGGGCCACGCAATCCGGTCAGGCCTCCGCGGCATCGTTGGCGCAGGCGCTTACCGAAAAAGGTCTGACCGTGACCAGTGGGTTG
Organism: Thiomicrospira sp. WB1; assembly: GCF_001507535.1. Lineage (GTDB taxonomy): Bacteria > Pseudomonadota > Gammaproteobacteria > Thiomicrospirales > Thiomicrospiraceae > Hydrogenovibrio. Next base: position 162,808 of record NZ_LQBN01000004.1, on the reverse strand, counting down.
GCGTCCGGCATCGATCGGGCTGCGCATGAGGGAGCATTAAAAGCCGGTCAGACGGTGGCGGTGGTGGCGACCGGACTGGATCGGGTGTATCCCGCGAGCAATCACCGGCTGGCGCAGGCCGTGGCCGCCCAGGGAGCGCTGGTTTCGGAATACCCGCTGGGTACGCGGCCTTTGGCGCGGCATTTTCCGGCGCGTAATCGAATCATTGCGGGATTGAGTCATGGCACGTTGGTGGTTGAGGCCGCGCTGAAAAGTGGCTCCCTGATTACAGCAAAGCAGGCGTTGGAACAGGGGCGCGAGGTGTTTGCGATGCCCGGCTCCATTCACGATCCTCAGGTGAAAGGCTGTCATCAACTGATCCGCGAGGGCGCCAAGCTGGTGGAAACCGCCGAGCATGTGCTGGAAGAGCTGGGCCCCGGCCTGCACTCGGCGGTGGCGCCCCCGGTACAAACCAGTGTGCGGGCCGATCCCCCGGAGAGCGAAACGGACCTATTTCGCTGGCTGACCTATGAACCTTGTTCGCTGGATGAACTGGCCCAAGTCAGTGGTTTGTCGGTGGCGACGCTACAGAGTGAGCTGTTGATGCTTGAGCTGGAAGGCCGGGTCGAAGCGCTTTCGGCCGGGCGGTTTCGACGAATGGGGAACTGAAAGCGAGCAGGGTTTGGAAAAGCGTCCCCATAAATAGTAGAATGCGCGATCAATTTTGTCTGTTGAACCAATCTCGTGTATCTTATTGGCCTCAAACCCAGTCGCCGAGGTTGTTTTAACCAGGCCTGGTTAAAAAGCCCATTCGGCCGCCTGCAACAGATAAACCGGCCAACATAACCGTCAAAGTGAGTGAAACATGACCGATCTGGTGATCGTGGAGTCGCCTGCCAAGGCAAAAACCATTGAAAAGTTTCTGGGACCGGGATTTACGGTGCGTTCCAGTTATGGCCACATTCGCGACATTCAAAAAAAGGGCATGGGCATTGACATTGATCAGGGCTTTGAGCCCCGATATGAAGTGTCGCCGGATAAAAAGAAAACGGTCACGGAATTGCGCAAGTTGTCCAAAGACGCGGAGTCGGTCTGGCTGGCCACGGATGAGGACCGCGAAGGGGAGGCGATTGCCTGGCATTTGGCCGAGGCGCTGAAACTGGATGTGAAAGACACCAAGCGCATCGTGTTTCATGAAATCACCAAAAATGCGATTCAGCAGGCCATTGCCAAGCCCAGACGGGTGGACATGGACCTGGTCGAGGCACAGCAGGCCCGTCGGATTCTGGATCGAATCGTTGGGTTTGAATTGTCACCGATCCTGTGGAAAAAAATCCGTACCGGTCTGTCCGCTGGGCGGGTGCAATCGGTGGCGGTGCGTCTGATTGTCGAACGTGAGCGCGAAGTGGATGCGTTTGAACCCCAGGCCAGTTACCGTGTTCAGGGGACGCTGGACATTCTGGATGAGGCTGGAAACGTCATCGGGGATGTCGTGGTTAAGCGCAGCCAGGCGTTCAAAACCGAAGACGAGGCTCAGGCCTATCTGCAAAGCGTGCAAAAAAGCGCGCTGTCGGTCACTGACCTGCAGGAGAAACCGGGCAAAAAATCACCCAAACCACCGTTTACCACCTCGACCCTGCAGCAGGAAGCCGCCGCCAAGCTTGGTTTTTCGGTGAAGCAGACCATGACGCTGGCGCAGCGCCTGTATGAAGCCGGTAAGATCACCTACATGCGAACCGATTCCCTGAACCTGTCGGAAGAGGCGATTGCCAAGGCCAAGAACACCATCACCCAGGATTATGGCAGCGACTTTGCCAAGCCGCGCCGTTATAAAACCAAGAACGCCGATGCGCAGGAAGCACACGAAGCGATTCGCCCCACGGACTTTTCCACCAAATCGGTCACGGGTGAGCGCAACGAACAGCGTCTGTACCAACTGATCTGGCGTCGGGCCATTGCTTCGCAAATGAGTGAAGCGCAGGTCTTGCGCACCACAGTGGACATCGGCCTGAGTGAACTGCCCAGCGAAAAGCTCACCGCCAAGGGCGAGGTGGTCACGTTTGAAGGCTTTCTGAAAGCCTATGACTTGGACGACGAAAAACTCGACGGCCAGTTACCGCCGCTCAGTGTCGGCCAGGCGCTGCAGGTCCGAGAGCTGTTGGCCAAACAGAGTTTTTCGCGGCCGCCGGCCCGTTACAATGAAGCATCCCTGGTTCGCACGCTGGAAGAAATGGGCATCGGTCGACCCTCGACCTATGCGCCTACCATCGATACCGTTCAGCAACGGGGCTATGTGGTCAAAGAAGATCGCGAAGGCACACCCAGAGACGTGCGTCAATGGGCGCTGACGCCCGAAGGTTTGAAGGCCGAGACCCTCACCGAAAAAACCGGCACCGAGAAAAACAAACTGTTTCCAACCGACATTGCCGGGGTGGTGACCGATTTTCTGGTCAAACATTTTGGCGATGTGGTGGACTACCATTTTACCGCGCTGGTGGAATCCGAGTTTGATACCATTGCCGAAGGCAAGGAATCCTGGCAGGCGATGCTGGATAAATTCTACCAGCAGTTTCACCCGCGTGTGGTCGCCGCCGAAGACGTCTCGCGTGAAGAAGCGGGGCAGGCACGCCCTCTGGGCAATGACCCCAAAAGCGGTGAGCCGATTTTTGTCAAAATCGGACGTTATGGACCCTATGTCCAGAAAGGCGATGGCGAGAATGATGAAAAACCCACCTTTGCCAGCCTGAAACCGGGGCAGAAAATGGACACGCTTAAGCTGGAAGAAGCGCTGGAGCTGTTCAAGCTGCCGCGCGAGGTGGGGCAGATGCCGGAAAGCTATCATGCCACAGCTGTGGACGGCACCCAGTTTGGCGTGGAAAAAGGGCAGACACTGATTGCCAAGCAGGGGCCGTTTGGTCCCTATTTGGAGTACGGTCCCAAAAAATACGCGCCGATCAAAGGCTTTGATCCGCTGTCGATCGAGCTGGAGGATGCCGTGGCACTGGTGGAAGCCAAAATCCAGGCCGAGGCGGAAAAAATCATCCGCGTGTTCGAGGGCACGGACGTCAAGATTCTGAAAGGGCGTTGGGGGCCATACATCACCGATGTGAGTACGCGCAAGAACGCCAAGATCAAAAAAGACGAAGACCCTCAGGCGTTAAGTCTGGAGGAATGCCAGAAACGCTTGGATGAAGCGCCTGAGCCCAAAAAACGGGGTCGGCGCGGTGCGGCCAAAAAGGCCCCGGCGAAAAAAACGGCGACCAGGAAAACCGCCGCGAAGAAAACGACCACCAAAAAGACAACCACAAAGAAAACGACCCGCAAACCTGCGACCAAAAAGACGACCAAAAAATCCACGTCCTGATCGGTGGACGCTTTTTTAGCCGATTGTAAAGGACGGAAGGCAACATTCACCAGGCCTGGTGGTTTTTGCCTTGGATGCCCCTCAATTCAGAGACTGTGAGCATGAAAAGCATTATCGAACAATGCCTGCACCAGGCAGTTGAACAACTCAAGCAAGACGAACTGCTGGCCGATTCCGCCAGCCCGCGCATTCACATTGAAAACACCAAAGACAAGGCACATGGTGACCTGGCCAGCAACTTGGCGATGATGCTGACCAAGGCGGTTGGCCAGCCTCCCCGAGACGTGGCGCAAATGATCATTGATCGACTGCCGGTGCGGGCGGAGATTGCCAAGGTGGAGATCGCGGGACCTGGGTTTCTAAATTTCTTTATGGCCGATGAGGCCAAGTTTGACATTGTGACCGAGGTGCTCACGCAGAAAGAAGCGTTCGGGCGCTGCCAGGTCGGCCAGGGGCGTCGAGTGTTGGTGGAATTTGTTTCCGCCAACCCGACCGGCCCTTTGCACGTGGGTCACGGCCGTGGCGCAGCCTACGGGGCCAGTGTGGCCAGTCTGCTGGCCACAGCCGGGTTCAAGGTGCAAAAAGAATATTATGTTAACGATGCCGGTCGGCAGATGGACATTCTGGCGGCGTCCACCTGGGTTCGGTATTTGCAGCGCTGCGGCGAATCCATTGCGTTTCCGGCGAATGGTTACCAGGGTGACTACATCTACGACATCGCGGATGCGCTGGTCGAAAGCCATGGTGAGGCGTTTCGGCATTCGGCGGAGACGGTGCTGGCCTCATTGCCTGCCGATGAGCCAGATGGCGGAGACAAGGAAACCTACATTGATGCACTGATTGAACGGGCCAAAACCCTGTTGGAGAACGGTTATGAAGCCGTTCTCAAAGCCGCGTTGGATGCGATTTTGCAGGATATTCAGGAAGATCTTGCCGAATTTGGTGTGACCTTTGATGAATGGTTCTCAGAACGTTCGCTGATGGATTCAGGGCTGGTGGATGCCGCCATCGAAAAGCTACAGCAGGCCGGGAAAATCTATGAGCAGAACGGCGCGCTCTGGTTCCGTTCGAGCGACTATGGCGATGAGAAGGATCGCGTGGTGGTGCGCGACAATGGACTCAAAACCTATTTTGCCTCGGACATCGCCTATCACTTCAATAAGCTGGAACGTGAGTTTGATGTGCTGATCGATGTCTGGGGGGCCGACCACCATGGGTATGTGCCGCGGGTCAAGGCGGCCATGGCGGCATTAGAGACCGACCCGGACGCCCTTCAGGTACTGTTGGTGCAGTTTGCGTCCCTGTGGCGTGGTGGCGAAAAGCTGGCCATGTCGACGCGTTCGGGGCAGTTTGTCACCCTGCGCCAACTGCGCCACGATGTGGGCACGGATGCGGCGCGTTTCTTTTATGTGCAGCGCAAATCCGAACAGCACATGGATTTTGATCTGGATCTGGCCAAGTCACAGAGCAATGAAAACCCGATTTATTACATTCAATATGCGCATGCGCGCATCTGTCAGGTCTTAAATCAGGCCGCCGACAAAGGCTGGGCGCTGGATATTGAGGCCGGTTTGGCGAACATGGATCAGCTGGAGGCCGACGCTGAAAAAGATCTGGCGATTCTGCTGGCCAAGTATCCGGAGACCATTGCGCGCGCGGCCAGTGCCTACGAACCGCATCAGATTGCTTATTATCTCAAGGACTTGGCGCAAGGCTTGCATACTTACTACAACGCCTGTCAGTTTGTTGTGGACGATGCGTCCCTGCGAAATGCGCGCTTGACGCTGGTCAGCGCGGTGCGCCAAGTCCTGCAGAACGGTTTGGCCATTCTGGGCGTGGCCGCACCGGAGCGGATGTGACACAACTCAGCAGGCGAAGGATGGCAACATGACGCGGGATTACCGCCACGGACCGGTCAAGCGGCAACCCTATCAGCGCCAGTCGCAGCGTGCACCCGAAGCCGATCCATCATCGGAGCAGATGCCAAAAAAACGAGGCGGTGCCTGGGCACTGGCCGTTGGCCTGAGTGCGGCCTTGATGGGCGCTTACTGGGTGGTGACCCATTTTGCGGAACGCGGGGTCAAGTCGGAAAAAGTGGAGGCATCTGAGGCGGTGGCGGAAGCCGAGCCTTTGAACGATGTTTCAGTGACTGACGACACCGCTCCTTCGGATGAAACGGCTCCTGTGACCACACAGTCGGGGGCGGATGATGACACGCACGGATCGTCGGAGCCAGCGCCTAAGCTGGTCGAGGCATTGCCCAATCCTCATGCACATGAGGCGTCGGCTGAGAAAAAAGAGGTGGCGTTTACCTTTTATCAGGGGTTGGCCGAAGCCGAAGTCGTGGTGGATGCGATTCCATTGTCGGTTAAACTGGATGTGCCGCATTATATACAGGCGGGGTCATTTGGCGCCAAGCGCTACGCGCTGGCCGAACAGAAACGCCTGAAAGCGCATGGACAGTCGCTGACGGTGTCCAAGCTGACCACGGAGCATGGCACCTATTACCGATTGCGTATGGGCCCTTTCGATGATCGGCTGGCACTGAACAAACAGCGCAACGCGTTACGTCGCCTGGGCGTGGATACCCTGATCATTCGTGATCAACAGAGCGATTAACTGGTGTCTTCTTCTGTGGGCGCTGCGGCCACCACCACTCGATTCCGTCCCTCTTTTTTGGCCTGGTATAAGGCGTCGTCCGTCCGGTGAATCCAGTCTTCGATGTCTTCACCCGTGTAGGCCGCGACACCAAATGAGGCCGTGATCTCCCCCAGGTTTTCACTGGAATCTTTGCGCTTGAGACGCGCCTGCTGCAGGGTTTTTCGAATGGTTTCGGCGCGCGCCTGAGCGGACTCAAGGTCGCTGTTGGTCAGCAGAATTGCAAACTCTTCCCCACCGAAACGGCTGATGCTTTCGTTGTCCCCGCGTGTTTTCTTCATCATGTTGGCAAAGTAGCGTAAGACGCTGTCACCCACCAAATGGCCGAAGGTGTCATTGAAACGTTTAAAGTGGTCAATGTCGGTCAGAATGAGAATCAGTGATCCGGGCTGTGACGAGTGTTCCTCCACGGCATCGCGGATGGTGTGGTTAAAGGCTTTTCGATTGCCGATTTCGGTGAGTTCATCGGTCATGGTTTCGGCTTTGGCTTCGATCAGCTGCTGGCGCAGATGAGCAATTTCTTCGTTGCTTTGCAGCATGTCCTGCTGAAATGCTTCACTGGAGGCCTTCATTGAGGACGCGGTGCTGAGAACCGATTGCGTCAGCTCCCGCAGACGTTCGGCGTCCACGTTTTCTGCAGTGAGTGAGTCGGTGCACTGATTGAGGGTTTCGGTGTGTTGTTCAAGCTTGTCGCTCCAGGCATTCATCTTCTGAATGACCAGGTTGATCAGACGTTTGAACGCGCGATCAAACTCGTTGGTCGGTTCGTCCTCAGCAAAGTATTCGTCATAGAGTCGGCGACCGAGTCGATCGTTGTAGCCGAACGGGTCATTGAGCGCGGCGTCCATTTCCTGACGAAATTTTGGATGATTGCCTTTGTAGTACTGATACCAGATGTAATAGTTCAGGGGCGTCGGATTGATTTCCTGATCATCGAAGACGTCAACCAGTTGCCTGAAAATGCGTTGTGCTTTATCGGGTGCGTCTTTGATGTCCAATAACATGCCGGCCTCGAAGTCAGATGTGTGCAATGCGGACATTTTACACCTTTCATTGGATGGATGGTATTACCGCTTACGATGGATTATAGTAGCGGCATGATAATGCAGGAGGTGACATGCTGAATTCTTCGTCCATTGATGCCGCGATTGAGCGCGTTCTGTCAGCGCTGCCGGAACAGGCTGGCAGTTTGCCTGACTCCGTTAAATCTCATCTCAAAGCCACGCTGGCGCAACAACTCGCTCAGCTGGATTGTGTGTCCCGAGAGGCCTTTGATCATCAATCGGAGGTGTTGGTCAAAACCCGCCTGAAACTGGAAGCCTTAGAGAAGCAAGTGGCCGAGCTGGAGGCGTCTCTGGAGTCGTCGGCTTGAGCCAGTCGCGTTACGCGTGTGTCTTCAGCCGGGCGCTTCAGGGTGTCTCAGCGCCTGAGATTCAAGTAGAGGTGCATGCCAGTAACGGGCTGCCCAATATTTCGCTGGTAGGATTGCCCGAGGCCAGTGTCAAGGAATCACGCGATCGGGTTCGCAGCGCTTTGTCCGCGAATGGTTATAGCCTGCCGCCCAAGCGCATCACGGTGAACCTGGCGCCAGCCGATTTGCCCAAGCAGGGCAGTCGTTATGACTTGGCCATTGCGTTGGGCGTGCTGGCTGCAACGGGGGCGGTGACGTTTGCCAAATCGCTGGCGGGGTTTGAGTTTTTGGGCGAATTGTCGTTGGACGGGCGCTTGCGCCCGGTCCCGGGCATGTTGCCCGCTGTGATTCAGGCCAGTCAATCCGGTCGTTGTGTGATCGTACCTGAGGAGAGCCTGCCGGAGTGCGCTCGGGTGACTGGTGCAAACGTACTTGGCGCGGCGCATTTGAACGAGGTGTGCGCCTATCTTCTGGAAGAGTACGAGCTGCCTGCGGCAAACGCAATGCTGACCGAGACGGCCCCACCGGTGTATCAGAAAGACATGCAGGATGTGCAGGGGCAATTGCAGGCCAAGCGGGTACTGGAGCTCTGTGCCAGCGGTGGTCATTCGTTGTTGATGATCGGGCCGCCTGGTTCGGGAAAAAGCATGCTGGCTGAGCGCTTTCCTACGATTTTACCGCCTTTGGAAGAAGAACAGGCATTGGCTTTGGCCGCTATTCACTCGGTGGCCGGCAAGGAGCGTGCACCGGATGAGTTCTATCAGCGTCACTTTGAAAGTCCGCATCACAGCGCCACGGCCGCTGCGATGATCGGCGGCGGGTCAGGCAGTGTGATCCAGCCGGGCGCGATTTCTCTGGCGCATCACTCGGTGTTGTTTCTGGATGAGCTGCCCGAATTTCAGCGGCCCGTGCTGGAAGCCTTGCGCGAGCCGCTGGAAACCGGCAGGGTTCAAATCACCCGCGTCAATCAGAAAGTGTCTTTCCCTGCTCAGGTGCAATTGATCTGCGCGGCTAACCCTTCGCCCAGCGGTTTTTTTGCTGATGATCCGCAAGGTCGCTGCAAAGATACGCCCGAACAGATAGCGCGTTATCAACGCAAATTGTCAGGCCCTTTAATGGATCGGATCGATTGTCATCTGGAAGTTCCCGCAGTGGAATATGCGGAACTGGCCGGACAACACAAGGATGCGAACACCGAAACATCTTCGATGATACGTTCCCGCGTGGCGGATTGCCAGGCCCGTCAGCAGGCCAGGCAAGGATGTCTGAACGCGGAGATGCCCGTGTCAGCCATGCAGCAGCAATGGCCGCTGGACGATGCCACCCATGCGCTGCTGGAAAAAGCGATGAACCGTTTGGGACTGTCCGCACGAGGCTATCACCGGATTTTGCGTGTGGCTCGAACGCTCGCTGATATGCAGGGTCAGACGGACATTGGTGCCCAGGCGGTGAGCGAAGCGCTTTCGTATCGACGTCTGGACCGATGGGGTGGTCAGGGATGATGGAGTCGATGTATCTCAGTGCCCTCGTTGTTGGGTTGCTGGGCGGCGTGCATTGTCTGGGTATGTGTGGCGGTGTGGTCGGGACACTGACGTTTCAGTTGGAACCCAAAGCTCAGGTGAGTTTCTGGCGCATGCTGCCTTATCAGTTAGGCTATAACCTGGGTCGCATCAGCAGCTATGCCCTGATGGGGGCGGTGTTTGGTTATCTCGGGCACACGTTGATCAGTCTGACCGATCTGCTGCCCTTGCAGCAGACCCTGCAATGGCTGGCAGGCGGTTTTATGATTTTGCTGGGTTTGTATCTGGGCGGCTGGTGGCAAGTACTGGTGCATGTCGAAAAATTGGGTCAGCGGCTGTGGAAACGGATTCAGCCATTGGGTCAGAAAATGCTGCCGGTTCGCCATTTTCACCAGGCCTGGGGGTTTGGGTTTGTCTGGGGTTGGTTGCCATGCGGCTTGGTTTACAGCATGCTGATTATGGCTTTGTCAGCCGGTGGTGCCCTGCAAGGGGCCGGAGTGATGCTGGCTTTTGGCCTGGGGACGCTGCCAAACTTGTTATTGATGGGAAGTTTTGCGTTTGTGTTTACCCGTCTGTCACGCAATCGTTGGGTGCAAAAAGGGGCCGGGCTAGGCGTCATTGCCATGGGGGCATGGCAATGGTACCTGGCGCTTTCACTGGAGGTGAATTAATCTGTTTTTATTCGCTTAATTTTAGAACCCAGGCTGATTTGCCAGTCAGCGCCTCGAATTCTGATGCCGCCTTCCTTGCTTTACGCTGAGATTGATAAGCCCCTGCTCTCACCGAAAAATATCTTTTACCATTAATGAACCTTTGTGCGTAGGTGGCCCTGTCCAGTTGAAAGCGCTCAATAAAGTTCTTTGCATCCTGCTCTTTCACAAAACTGGCAAGTTGAACGGTATAGGGTGCTGTTGAACTTTCACTGGTTTGCTTTTCATTTTGTTGCTGGTTGCTTCTCGGTGCAGGTTCCTTAGAGGTGGTCTTTTTGCTGGTTTTGACCGGGTTCAGCCGTCCCTGATCCATATCTTCCAATTTTCGAATCCATACCGAACGACCTATCTTGGTTTGATACTCAGGCACTGCCTGTTTGGCCTTACTGTAGCCCGCGAACTGACCAGCACTGACCGCAAAATATTGTTTCCCTCTGACTTGTCTTAGTTCATAGTGAGCTTGTTCTAGTTTGAATCGCTCGATGAATGCTTTGGCATCCTGTTCTTTCACAAAACTGGCAAGTTGGATGGTATAAAGAGGAATGTGATTTATTTCTTTTTGCGCAGAGTCGTCTGACTTCTCAGTTTTAATTGGGTTCGGTTCGTTTTCTGAAAGTGTTTCGGGTTGCCCTTTCTCCTCTGGAGCGTCATTCAGTTGATTTGTCTTTGCTTTTTCGCCTGCGTCAGCCACGGTTGGACTGGTTGTTTTTTCTGCCAAAATGTTCAAAGGGCGGACAGGGGTTTGATCTGTTGTGCGTTGGTCTAAATGGTGCGTTACGGGGGTGGGAACATCGAGAAAACGAAATTCGATATTGAGTTGATTTAAGAGTAATCCCATGCCTGAAACAATCTTATATTGCGCTTTTAAGCGGTCGGCTTCATTGTTGATCAGTGTTTCCAGGGCGCCATAATATTCATTTTCAGTGTTCAGCAAGTCCAAGAGTGAACGGCGCCCAAGACTGAATTGTTTTCGGTAACCAATTAATGTTTCGTGGGTCATGTTGATGTGTTGGCTGATGTGCTCAAGCTGCTCGGAGATGTAAGTATTGGCATTCCAGGCATAACGCAAATCTTCAATCACTTGTCGGCGGGTGTTATTTCGAATTTCAGCGGCCTGATGGTATTGACTTGCGGTGCGACGACGAACGGCTGAGTCACGTCCCCCATTATAAAGGTTATATCGCATTCTAAGCATGGCCTGCATGTTTTCCTCACGCCCTTGAATGCCATTAATGTTTTCATCCATTGAGCGGCTGATCTCGATATCAAAGCGCGGGTAAAATTGGCTTCGGCTGCCTTTGTACTGCATTTTTGCTTCAAAAACGTCTTCGTCCGCAGATTTGATTTGCGGGTGTTCTAATAACGCAATGTGCGTGGCTGTTTGGATGTCCTTGGGTAACTGAATGGAAAATTCAGGTTTCATCAAAAGAGAGTCAGGATCCCTCCCTAGAATGCGTCGAAAGGATGCTTTGACATCATCATAGTTATTTTTGGCAGCGCTCAAACTTGATTTGGCCAAGGCGACGCGAGCCTTGGCTTGGTTGAGTTCCACCTGATTTCCAATACCGGCATCGGTTCGTTTTTTGATTTGGTCAAAGATCTTCAAATGCGTGTCCAGGTTGTTCTGGGCCAGTTTGAGTAACTCATCTTCTTTCAACAAATCGATGTAGGCCTGAATCATTTGCATGGCAAGGTTGTTTGCCGTGGCCAGGGCCTGATAGGCTTGGGCGTTTCGTTTGTGCTTAACTCTGGCGACGTTGTCCTGGGTCGCAAACCCTTGAAACAGGTTTTGCGTTAAATTAATACTGCCTTCTTTTCGTGTCAGGCCGTCCCCGCCACTGTTATCAATGCCGCCAACGTCCGATCGATCTACCTCTTCGTAGCCGATGCCTGCATTGAGATCAACGGTTGGGTAGTAGCCGCTTTGTGCCTCTCTCAGTTCAGACTGAATTGCCCGGTACGCTTTGATTTCCTGACGAAATTCCGGGTTGTGGAGAACGGCGTCTTCGATGAGTTTTTCAAAAGGGGCAGCATACGTGACACGGACAGAAAAGGCTGTGGCAACCAAAAATGCAATGATGGCTGTTCGTGCAATTGAAAGAGTGCGTTTCATGCGAGAACTTCTTTTATATGTAATAGTTATTTAAAAAAATTAGCAGACTTTGTGCCAGTTCTGTATCTTTAGGACCAGGTTGAGACGATCTTTTGCCTCTAATTTTTCTAAAATATGATGGACGTGCGATTTGACGGTGCGCTCGGTGATGTTCATCGCCTGAGCAATTTCCCGGTTGCTTTTGCCTTGTAAAATCGCTTCCACCGTTTCCGTTTCACGATCGGAAAGCCGCTCTCGCCAGGACTGATTCCGGTTTGTCTGGCTTTCAAGCGTGGTAACACCCTGTATAAGAGCTTGCATAATGTTTTGGCCAACCCATGTATTGCCTTGCCGAATGGCGGCCAGTGCATGCCCGATTACTTCAGCATGAGCAAAACTGTTGAGGTAACCGCGCACTCCTTTTTTGAGCCAGCTCAGGCCTTCTTGTTCGTTAGGTTGATTGGACACAAGGAGGACAGGTTGCTGTTGTGCAAGGAGATTGTCAATGAATTCCGTTGAAACGTCAGGCTGATACTGGGCAACCCATAAACACCTTTGTATCTGTTGGAAGTCAGCAAGACTTCTGATTTTCTGGTAAGGCTCATTCAGAGCATTCTCCCAGTGTTCAGCCACAGAAGGTTGAGGCAAGTAGAGACAAATAGTTTCCATATGAGTGCAACATTGTTTATGGGCATTTTTTATAATCGTTCTGGCTAAGTTTACGTTAAGATTCTCTCAAAGCAACATCTTTGGCTTTGATAATTGGTTTAATCAAATAATCCAACACGGTGTGTTTGCCGACGATAATATCCACAGAAGCCTGCATGCCTGGCAATAAGTACAAGGGGTTGTCTGAATTACCCAGGTGATTTTGATTGGTTTTGATTCGGGCAATGTAAAAGCTATTGCCTTCTTCGTCGGTCATGGTGTCGGCTGAGACTTCTTTCACCGTGCCTTCCAGCCCCCCATAGATCGCGAAATCGTAGGCGGTAAATTTCACTTTGGCTTTCAACCCCGGGTAAACAAACCCAATGTCAGCGGGCAGGATTTTGGTTTCCAGAATCAATGCATCGTCCAAAGGCACGATTTTGGCAATGTCACTGCCTGGTTTGACCACTTCGCCCAGGGAGGACACCATCAGTTCGTTGATGGTGCCGTTGACCGGGGAGGTAATGTTGGTGCGCCGAACGCGGTCTTCAATCGCCTCTTCCGAGCTTTCAAGCTGGGACAGTTTGGCCAGCACGGTATTGAGTTCTTTCTGTGCTTCATTGCGGAATTTTTTGGTCTCTTCTTCGATCTTTTTGCGCGATTCGGTAATGATCGATTTCAGTCGGGGGATGGAAATTTCGATGGATTTGAGTTCGGATTCAAGGTCGGTGGCTTCGCGCTGGCTTTTAAGCAGATCGACTTCGGAAGCAATGCCTTCCTGGACCAAGGGTTTCATCATGTTGACTTCCTGGCGCAGGAGCTCCAGACTTTTGGAAACCTGACGAAAACGACTGTAGGCGTCGTCCAAATCCGACTTGTGCTGACTGATTTTTTCTCGCAGGATGTCGGTGGTGGTTTCCAGCCGGTCCAACTGGTTTCTATACAGCTTTTCTTCGCGGTTGAACATTTCGGTGACCTTGGGGTCATCGGCCGGCGGTTTAGACGCAAACGGTCGCCCTGTGGCCTGCGCTTGAAGGCGGGTGGCCTGAGCCAGTAGGTCGAACTGCTGGGCTTTGGTCTCGCCGTAGGAACTGATGTACTGGGTGTTGTCCAGTTTGAGCAGCACTTGTCCCTGTTTGACTTTTTCGCCGGAACTGACAAAGATGTTTTCGACGATGCCACCCTCAAGGTTTTGTACTACTTGAATGCGACTGGAAGGGACGACTTTGCCTTCACCCCGAACGATTTTGTCCAACTCGGCCTGGCTGGCCCAGACAATGCCCCAAATGATCACCAGAAAGAAAATCCAGACCAGAAGCTGAGAGCGCACTGTGGGTTTTTCCAGTGAAGCCTGGCTCAGGCTGGACATAAACCTCAGATCGGATTCGGAGAGATGTTTGTGTGAATTGCGTTTCGTCATCTTTTCCGCCCTAAGTTTGCTTGCTGATGCGCCCGGATTTGAGGGCTTCGAGTACTTTGTCTTTGGCGCCATCCGCAATAATCTTGCCGTGTTCCAGAACAATCAGGCGATCCACCAGTTGCAGCAGGCTCATTTTGTGGGTGACCAGAATGGCGGTGCTGTTGATGACGTCTTTTTTCAATCGATTGATCAGTGTCTGTTCCGTTTTGGCGTCCATGGAATTGGTGGGTTCGTCAAACAGGTAAATGGCGCTGTCCAACAGCAGGGCGCGGGCGACCCCGATGCTTTGGCGTTGTCCGCCGGACAGAGAGTCCCCGCCTTCAGCAATCGGCAGGCTGTAGCCGGAAGGGTGGGTTTTGATGAAGTCATCCACGCCGGCTAGACGAGCTGCCCTGAGGATGTCGCTGTCTTCCACATAGGGCGCACGGTAGGCAATGTTGTCGCGTACGTCGCCGCTGAATAGGCGCACATCCTGGGGCACATAGTTAATGTTGCGGCGCAGTTCCGCCGGGTCCAGTTGTGCGATGTCGATCCCATCGATCATGATGCTGCCCGAGTCGGGCAGGTAAAAGCCGAGAATCAGTTTTTCGATGGTGGTTTTGCCTGAGCCAATGCGACCGATGATACCGAGTTTTTCCCCGGGTTCCAGTGTGAAGGTGATGCCGTTCAAGGCCGGTTTGGTTTCGCCCGGATAGGTGAAGACCACGTTTTTGAATTCAATGCGCCCTTCAAAATGCGGGTGCTGAATGAAGCGTTTGGCGGTCGGGCGCTCTACTTCTTTTTGCATCAGCTCGTTCAGGGCATTCAGGGCGGTTTTGGTCTGTTGATAGGTGGCGGTGAGATTGGCAACCTGGCCCATCGGCCCAATGGTGCGCTGAGAGAGCATGACGGTGGCAATCAGGCCCCCCATAGTCAATGCTTTGTCCTGAATCAGATACACCCCGGCCAGAATGATGGCGACGGTGCTGATCTGCTGCATGAAGCCAGTCATGCGGCCGATGGAGTTTTGCAACATTTTCGATTTAATACTGGTGCGGGCAATTTCACCGACCGCCTGTTCCCATTTCCATTGCGAGTGCGCCTCAACCCCCAATGATTTGATGGTTTCCATGGCGGTCAGGGTTTCGATCAGCACTGCGTTTTTCTGGGCCGAGGCTTCATAGGTGTCTTCGACACTGCGTTGAATCGGGCCGCGCATGACAAAACTGTAAAGCACAATCACGGCAATGATGGCGATCGGCACGTACACAATTTGACCGGCAATGAAGTAAATAACCAACAGGAAAATAACCACAAAGGGCAGGTCGACAATGGAGGCGATGGTGCCCGATGTGAAAAAGTTGCGAATGCTGTCAAATTCTTTGAGATTGTTGGCAAAGGCCCCGATCGCGCCGCCTCGATTTTCCATTTTTAAGCCCAGCGTCTGTTCGAACAATTTGCTCGACATGATGACATCGCTTTTTTTACCGGCCACTTCCAGAAAATAGGAACGCAGAAACTTGAGCAGGATGTCAAACAGATAGACCACAGTGATGCCGATGGCCAGCACCCAAAGAGATTCGATCGCATTGTTGGGCACAATGCGATCGTACACATTCATCACAAACAGCGGGTTGGCCAAAACAAACAGGTTGATCACAAGAGAGGCGATGATCACATCACGGTAAATGCCTTTGTTGTCCCAGAAGGTCGACCAGAACCAGTGTCCGCGTCGGTTTTCTACCAAATCTTCCTTGCGCTCGGCTTGTTGGAATTTTTCGGTGATGTAAACGGCGTAGCCGAGGTAGTCTCGTGCAAGTTGGTCCAGTGGGACGGTTTTGCGCCCGTCAGGCGCTTCGGAAAAGATGACTGTGGCCTGTTTGCTGTCATCATCGATCTGCTCAAGCAAGCAGGCCTGGTCATTTTTAAGGGTTAAGATACACGGGAGGACCAGGGTGGGGATTTTGTCCAGCGAGCGTTTTTTGTAACTGATGCTGAGCCCGGCCCGGTCGGCGGCACGTTTCATTAATTCGGGTGTCAGTCGCTCGGCATTGTGAATGGGCAAGCCCGAAATCAAAGATTCTTTGGAAAACGGGCGTCGGTTCATGCGGGTGTAAATCAACAGGCAATCCAGTATCGGATCCTGGAAGCTGATGGGGGTCGTGGTTTCGTTCAAACTGGCTTGTTCGGGGGCTGTTTGTGTTTCAATGTCGGCCTCAGTCATCCCCGGCTCCTGTTGCTTGTGTGGTCAAAGGGGTCGGGACCCCAAAATAATACCCCTGGAACTGTTGAACGCCCAGTGCCTTGAACGCCTGGATTTGCGGTTCGGTCTCCACCGAGGTGGCAATGATGTCAATGTCGAGGCTCTGACACATTTCAACCAGCCCCTGGACATACTGTTGTGTTTGGGTGTCTTTTTCGATGGCTTTGGTCAATGCGGCATCAAGCTTCAGGTAATCCGGCCGTAAAGTTTGCAGATAAGACATTTGGGTGAAATGAGAGCCGAATTGATCCAGACCGAAGCGTTTCTGGTTTTGCCTCAAAGCATCGGCCAGTGCCTGAGCCGTCTCGGGTGCTTTCGTTGCGGCGCGCTCGGACACTTCGAAAGCTAGTGGTGCCTGGCCCAGCTCACCTAATTGACGGATAAACGCTTGCCAGTTAGCGGGGGAAGCGAGAGCAGGCAGGCTCAAGTTGATATCCAGCGACAACGGGTCTTGCGTTTGCGCCAAATACGTTTGCGCCAGTTGCATCACGTAATGGTCCAGACGGGCTTGCAAGCCCAGTTCCTGAATCGCAGGCATGAAGAAGCCAGCAGATCGAGTGGTGTCATTGCGGTCGCGTAAACGGACGAGCAGCTCCAGGTGAGTCGTTGTGTGAGTTTCTCCAATCACGGGCTGTTGAAAGAGCAGAAATCGCTTTTCATCCAGGGCCACTTGCAGATCATAGGGGGCTTCGGATCGATCCTGGCCTGAAGCGGGTGTGTGACAAAAAGCCTGGTTGGGGCCAGCGTCACTGGCTTGTTGAAGTCCATAATCAAGGCCTGACAACAGTTCGCTTCGGGTTTGTCCCGGGTGATAAGCTATGTAGGTAATGTTCAGATAAACCGGTAAGTCATCTGCTTGAAGTTCTTCGAGCAAGCCAGGCATAGCGCTTAACAGGGCGTTGACCGGATCGTTCAGAGTGTGGGCTCTGACGCCGGGGATCAAGCCGATCAGATCGGTGCCGTTCAGGCGGGCAAAAAAGGCACCG
This sequence comes from Thiomicrospira sp. WB1, assembly GCF_001507535.1. GTDB lineage: Bacteria > Pseudomonadota > Gammaproteobacteria > Thiomicrospirales > Thiomicrospiraceae > Hydrogenovibrio. The sequence goes on along the minus strand of NZ_LQBN01000004.1, from coordinate 145,778 downwards.
TCATGGGCCAGTACCTGCGTCATTTGCTTTCCGAGTGATTTGATCAATTTGTCCCCGGCCATATAACCCAGACGGTCATTGAGCGTTTTGAGCCCTTCTATATGAAGCATGACAATGCTGCCGCTGGGCGCATCGTTTTGAGGGTCCAGCATCGCGGCGATGTTCATATCAAAGTGACTGCGGTTGCTCAAACCGGTCACGGGGTCTTCATAAGCCAGCTTTTGCAAACGTTGCGCGTTTTGAGCGTCACGCTCAAAGACGACTTTCATTTTCTCCACCATGGCATTCATGGCATGGACCACCTGCTTGAACTCATGGGTTTTGGGCAGAGGGTCTTGCAGAATGTATTCTTTTTTGACGATGGCCTGGGCCTGGCGCTCCATTCGCTGGAGGGGTTTGAGCATGAGACGAATGGCACTGATCGCCAACGCGATGGCAATGAGAGCCACCAGTGCAAACCAGGCCAGCAATTGTTTGAACGTCTGCCAGAGTTCACTGTAGGCATAGCCCGGGTGACTCTGCACAGTCAATTCGCCGATGGGGATCCAGCCTGATTGGATCAAAGCATGGCTTTCAGGGGCTTCCATGGCAACCGCACGGATGAACCAGTGGGGAATGCCTTCGATGGTTTGAGGGTTGCGTCGCTGATAAATGATCTGCTCATCCCGGTCACGCAGAGTGATGTGCGCGTAATAACCCCGGTCAAATACCGCGTTGATCATGGTTTCCATGGTGGAGGGGTCTTCCGGGTCGGCGACGGAAGTCAGGGACAGGCCCAGCGACGTGGCGGTGTCCTGAGCATGGGACGCCAGCTGGTTGGCCAGAAATTGCCGAGTACTGTTCAGTTGTAGGATAAATGTGCCGATTAAGACCACCAGAAATAAGGTGGTCATAAACAGTACCATTTGTTTGTTCAGACTCATTTTGCCACCTGTGTGCGGTTATTGGTCCATTTTTCGGAGCAGGCTTTGCCAGTTTTTCAACTTTTGGGTGCCGCCATCGACGGCTTTGCCTTTGCCGCGTTGTTTGGCGACCCACAGCCCGTCGCCGTTAAAACTGTACACCGGAATCAAATCCCGGCGCTGGGCGGCCGGCAAGATTCGGGTGTTGATATTGTCCAGCACCAACGGCTGAGCCGTGGGTGTTTTGAAATAGGTCAACACCATGTGAGCCTGTCTGGGACGAAGCGCTTTGACGTATGTCAGATAGAGTTTTTCCTCGGCCACGCCCAAAGCCTTGAGCGTAAAATATTTGGCAATGACATAGTCTTCACAGTCTCCGCCATCGGTTCCCAGCAGTTCAGTCGGCGTTGACCAGTAATCTTTCTGCCCCCAGTGTTCGATGTCGGTCTTGTACGCTACTTGGTTGAAAAAATCGTTGACCTTCTGCAGTTTCAAGCGTTCCGGCTTGCGTTGGTTGTCGCGGATCAAATCTTGCCAGGCCTGCATGCGACGGCCAGCTAAAAGCCCGTAGTCCTTTTTGGCTTGCGCCACATCGGCATCCGAGACCAGTTGTGTGGTGTCGGTGGCACTGGCCCAGCCGATTCCCAATGCTGCCAGGCTGAGCAAAAGCCAAATTGGGAACACTTTGGGCATGGAACTCCTTTATTCACCAAAGGCCTTTCAGGGCTGGAAGCGGTTATAGTGCTTCATTGTTTCAGGGATGGTTTCTTTCGCCCCTGATGGCAACTTGTCAGGTGTCATAATCTCCAGCTCAATTCGTCGATTTTTTTGGCGTCCTTCTTTTGTCTCATTTGAGGCAGCTGGCAGGTTTTCGCCGTGACCATTCAGGTAAATTCTGTTGGAAGCATAGCCAAAATTTCGGATCAAGTATGTTTTTACTGAGTTGGCTCGGTTCCATGAAAGCCTGATATTGCTTTGCGATGAACCTTGATTATCAGTATGCCCTGAGATGAGGAGGATTTCTCCTTGCTCGATTTCTTTCAGTCGGCTAATGTCTTCATCCAAAATTGATTTTTGATCGGCCCGAATCGCATAAGAACCAGTGTTAAAAACAATGTTTGTCAAGGAAAGCATTTGCGGTTGACAGCCATAACGGTTAACGGTTGCGCTGGGGTCTGAGTCTGGACATTGATCTTCCTGATCAATCACGCCGTCGTTATCGGCATCCACCCGTTTAACACAGCCATCACTGCCAACCGGCGTGCCCAGTGGGGTGTTCGGGCATCGGTCAAGACGATCTAGGATACCGTCTTTGTCGGTGTCTTCTTCACAGCCAAGGAAGTTAACTTTCGCACCTTTGTATGAATTGGGGCACTGATCGAGCTCATCAGAAATGCCATCCTGGTCCGTGTCCTGTTGGCAACCAAACTCATCAACGTTTTTTCTGTCTAAGCTGTTTTGGCATTGATCCACGCGACCGTTAACCATGTCGTTATCCAAGTCTTTATACAGTGTTGTCACTTGTTGTGGGGGGTCTTGGGGTTGGTCCAGTGTTTTGAGGGCGTTTGTTTCAGCTTTTTTGGGACTGGCCAATGACAGGTGCAGGGGCAAAGAGGCTCCGGTCAGGATGAGAAATACTGGAAGGGCTTTGACCAATGTTTGCATGGCGGATCTGTCTCAAGTTCAACTGAAAGTTCAGACAACGCTTTCCTCGTTACGCTTCATTCATTGAACTTGGCGTTTACCCGCTTGAGTGCACTGCGGGTGAACAAGGGAATGAAAGCCTGCCCAGTGATGAAGTGGTGTACCACTTTCTGCTATCGTAAAGTTAATGTATGTATTACACACTTTTTTGAGCATTTTACCGCAAATAGCAGGGACATAAAATTAAAATCCAAAAAATCACGAGCTGATCTTTGGTGATTGATTCGGCTAATTTTTAAGGAAGTGCATGCAAGGTTCAAAGGGCGTTCATTAAGGCTTGATAGAGATCAGCGTCCGTCAGTCTTGTCGGGTTGCCATTCATGCTGCCGGAGCGGCAGTTTTGGAGTACGGGATCGAGGTTGTTCTCTGAGAGGCCGAACTGGCTCAGTCCTTGCGGGACATAACGCTGAGTGAGAGCGTTCAGCTTTGTCACCAATGCGTCACGCTGTTGGGTGGGCGATTGTTCGAGTGTTTCGGGTGCCAGTAAAGCGCCGACCTGGGCGTATTTATGCAGAATCTGCTGAGTGAAAGCGGTCTGTGGCTCTGCTGAGAGGGCGTCGATGTTGGCCTGGGTAATTGGGGCAAGAAGCCGGGCGCAGACGGCCCCGTGGGGGGCGTCAAAAAAGGCACCGATCGGACCGGCCAGACCGTGCACCGCACCCAGGCCCGCATTGGCCAGAGTGATGCCGGAAAGGCTGGCCGCTAACAGCATTTGAGCACGGGCTTCGGCCTGTTGATCAGGCTGGTCGGGCTGATCCAGTTTGGTCAGGGCGTCCTGACAGAGGGTAAGCCCTTTCCAGGCCAGGGCATCGGTCACCGGGTTGGCGTTGGCCGTGGTGTAGGATTCCAGCAGTTGCGTGAACGCATCCATGGCCGTGGGGTAAAGGACCGAGTCCGGGCAAGTGGTCAGTAATGCCGGGTCGAGCCAGACGCTGTGAGCAAGGAGCCGGTCACTGCGAAAGGATTTTTTGAATTCACCCAGACGCGACAGGACGGCATTTTTGGTGGTTTCGCTGCCGGTGCCGGCCGTGGTGGGGACGGCGACAAAGGGGGTGGTGGCTTCTGCAAATGGGTGGCCCAGTCCTACGCCTTCAAGGAAATCCATCACCGAGCGGCCGGATGGCAAGAGTCCGGCGACGGCTTTGGCGGTATCGAGCACACTGCCGCCACCGAGCCCAATCACCGCATCCGGGTGCTGCGCACGATGCTCTGCGACCAGTTTGTCCACGAGCTCAGGCGACGGTTCGCCGCTGACCGCGCTGACATGAACCCGACAGCCGTCGGCCTGCCATTGTTCGGCCAGCGTGTGCCCAAATTGACCAGGCCTGGTTAAAAAACCACTGCTCAGGATCAGCAGGCTGCGCCAGCCCTGTTTATTCGGCAGTTTCATGAGTTCATGGCGCACATCGGTGCCGAAATGCAAAGCGGGAAGTTGGGCAATCTGAAAATCTGGAATCATAGGGCGTCCATTTGGTTGCAGTGTCGGGTTCGGCTTCACTTAGCTGCTGTCTTCCAGCATGGCTTTGAGGCGGTCGATGTGCGCCAGGGAGTTGGCTTTACGCTCTTCCGGTGTCATTTCGGTGCCGGGTTTGCCCTCCCAGTGTAAATGCTCTTGCGGCAGCTCTTCAAGGAAGCGGCTGGGCTCGCAGCGGACGGTATCGCCGTATTTGCGTCGTTTTTTGGCATAGGTCATGGTCAGGCTGCGTTTGGCCCGGGTGATGCCGACATAGGCCAGGCGACGCTCTTCTTCCAGTCCGGGGGATTCCAGATTCTGTTTGTGCGGCAATAATTCTTCTTCCATGCCGATCAGAAACACATGCGGGAATTCCAGCCCTTTGGAGGCGTGCAGGGTCATGAGGGTGACCTGGTTCATGGCTTCCTGTTTTTCGTCTTCCTGACGTTCCATCATGTCCATCAGCGTCATGTGGGCCACGACTTTTTCCAAAGGCAGCTCGTCACCGTCTTCTTCCAGAGCTTTGTTGATCAAACGCTCGATCCAGAGCAGCAGGTCGCGGACGTTTTCAATGCGTTTTTCTGCCTGACGCGGCGTGTTGGCGGTTTCCTGGAGCCAGTTGTCGTATTCGAGGGTCTCCAGCAATTGGCGCACAAACACAATGACTTCCTCTCCCCGCTGCTGGTCGGCGGTTTTGACCCAGTCCAGCAGCTGTTGGCCAAACACCTGGACCCGTTTGAGCGCTTTGTCGCTGAGCACGGTGCTCAGCCCCATTTCCTGAGTGGCGTCAAACAGGCTGATCCCACGGCGGGTGGCGTAGCCGGCCAGTTTTTCCAGTGTGCTGGCCCCGATTTCCCGTCGTGGGGTGTTGACGACGCGCAGAAACGCGGCGTCGTCGTCGGGATTGACCAGCAGCTTGAGGTAGCTGAGCACGTCTTTGATTTCGGCTTTGTCAAAAAAGGATTGCCCGCCCGACAAGCGGTAGGGAATGTCCTGTTCGCGCAGAGCCCGTTCAAACAGGCGCGATTGAAAATTGCCGCGATAGAGAATCGCATAATCGCGGTATTCGGCATTGTGGCGCAACCGATGCATCATCAGTTCGGACACCACGCGTTCGGCCTCGCCGTTTTCATCCTCGCAGCCAATCACGCGCAGGCGATCGCCAAGCCCCATTTCCGACCAGAGCTTTTTCTCGAAAATGTGCGGATTGTTGGCGATCAGATGGTTGGCGGCATTCAGAATGCGGTTGCTGGAACGGTAGTTCTGTTCCAGTTTGATCACTTCCAGGTGCGGAAAATCCTGCTGAAGCAGTTGCATGTTTTCCGGCTGGGCGCCGCGCCAGGCATAAATCGACTGGTCGTCGTCGCCGACCACCGTGAAGCGAGCGGGGACCCCGACCAGTTGTTTGACCAGCTGGTACTGCACGGCGTTGGTGTCCTGGTACTCGTCCACCAGCAGGTAGCGCACCCGGTTCTGCCATTGGTCCAGAATGTCCGGGTGGGTCTGGAACAAATGCACGGGCAGACCGATCAGATCATCAAAATCGACCGCATTGTAGGCGTGCAGCTGTTTCTGGTAATAGTCATAAAGCACCGCTTTGGCGTGTTCTAATTCGTCCTCGGCATTGGCTTGCGCCTGTTCCGGTGAAATGAGGGCGTTTTTCCAGTTGGAAATGACCCACTGCACGCCATCGAGCTGTTCCTCCGGCATTTGTTGTTTTTTGACCAGTTCTTTCAGGATCTGTTTGCTGTCGGTGGCATCCATGATGGTAAAGCCGGGCTTATAGCCCAGGGCTTTGATTTCCCGGCGCAGAATGGTCAGCCCCAGATTATGGAAGGTCGACACATGCAGGCCGCGCGTGGGGGTGTCTTTGAGCAATTGCCCCACACGTTCTTTCATTTCCCGTGCCGCTTTGTTGGTAAAGGTCAGGGCGAAGATGTTATGCGGAGCCACGTTTTGTTCGCGAATCAGGTAGGCGATTTTTTCCGTGATCACGCGGGTTTTGCCGGAACCGGCCCCTGCCAGTACCAGAGCCGGAGTCTCGATGTGGCGCACCCCTTGGCGTTGTCGTTCGTTGAGTCCAAACATGGAAAATCGTGGCTCTTTCGCATCCTGAAAATGGATCGCCTATAATAGCAAAATTCTTCCCTTGATGAGGTCCGCATGCCAGCCACTCTGCAACAAAATCCGCTGAAACAAGATCAGGTGATTCACACGCATTTGCGAGGTCATGATTTGACGTTTCACACCACCTGGGGACTCTTCAGCCCACGCGAGATTGATGCCGGCACCCAGTTGTTGCTCAAGCATCTGAATCTGGGGGAAGAGTCGGCCCTGCTTGATATTGGTTGTGGTTACGGTCCGCTGGGCGTTGCCATGGCCGCCGAGTGCCCGCAAGCGGCGGTGCACATGGTGGACAAGGATTTTGTGGCGGTTGAGTACGCCCAGGCCAATGCCCGGCGAAATGGCTGTGACAACGCCCAGGCGTATCTGTCGAATGGCCTGAGCCATGTGCTCGACACCGCGCGGTTTTCCACCGTGGTGTCCAATATTCCGGCCAAGGTGGGCAAGGAAATGCTCTCCATTCTGTTGCAGGATGTGCACGCTCATTTATTGCCCGGTGGTCAGTTTGTGGTCGTGACCATCAATGGCCTGCGCCAGTACATGAAGCGTAATTTTAACGAGGTGTTTGGCAACTACCAGAAGATCAAGCAGGGCAAAGACTACACCATTTCACGCTGTGTGAAAGAGGCCTGAATTCATCGGCCAGGAATTTGACGGGCTCGGTTTTGACCAGGCCTGGGGAGGCTGTCAGGCCTGTTTGAATCGCGATTTGATGCGCTTGTAGTGTTTTTTCGCCTTTTTCAGATGGTGATGGCGCTGGCGTTTGAGCGCCTGTTGCAGCTGCCGTTGCTGGCCATGGTCCAGCGCTTGAAAAGGCGGGCGTGAATGCTCTACGGCATGTTCCAGCATCACAAAGTCATGTTCTTTCCCCAGCTGGCTGCCCAGTTTTTTAAGCCGATGCAATGCCTCGTCGGCTTCCAATGCCTCCGCGTCCTGAAACAGTCTAAGCTGAAACATCAGGCGTTTGACCCATTTTCGCCATTGATGATGCAGCTCGGTGGCGTTTTTATGTCGGCGGCTCTGCCCAAGCTCTAAGACGCGTTTTTGTGTTTTTTGCAGGCGTTTGCTCAGGCGGCGCGGGTCTTGAATGCTTTGCGGACGAAATTGCTGCCAATGAGCCCATTCCAGATCCAGCGCGTTTTCCAGGGAGTGACATAATGGGTCATTGGCCGCCACCTCGTCGCTGGGTGGGGTCAGGCTTTCGAGCAGGTCGGGGATCACGGTCTGCAGCGCGTCCGGCAGATGTGGTTGCAGGGCGTTGAGGGCATCGTGTTGCACTTTCTGGTCGCGGTGCTGCGATAACTGTTTGCCGATGGCTTTGAGGTTGGTCTCGCTACGCACGTAAAAATCAGAATCAAAGGGCTTGAGCAAACGAGTCCAGGCTCTCAGTTGCTTGGTCAGGACACGAATGTCATGCACGGCCTCATGCGACAAGCCCTGTTCATGCAGCCGCCGGTTTTCCGCTTCAAGGGCATCCATCGCCTGAACACGGGCGAACTCGATCACTTTAATGGCTTGGTCGGTACTGATTCGCGTCATATGCCCTCCCGGTTAACCCGTTGATTTCCTACTCTAACATGAACTTTTTTTTCTGGGTATGACGGTTTTGACATAATACAGGTGGCAAGTCGATGTTTTGGCACAGTCATCGCTAAGACACGGTTTTGAGATTAAGGCGCAGGGCGAAAGGAGGCAACCGTGAAACAAATACGTTCAGGTTTTCAATGGGTCGGGCTGGTACTGGCTCTCAGTATTTTGGCGGGATGTGAAAAACCGCCGGTGACCATCGTGTCGGCTCAGGTTGTGACCGATATGGATTCGGGGTCGGGCAATTTTGACCGGTTGTTGCGCTTGTGTTTTGCCGAGCCGATTGAAGCGGACTACTGGCACAAGGTCACCATCATGACCAAACAGGCCTACAAGCTGGAGGGAGGATCCTCCATCCGGCCGTTGGCTTCGGATCCGGATAATCCCTGTCATCTGAAGATCTTGTATAACTACATCCACAAGGATTCGCCTCCGGGGGCGCGTGAGATGATCAAGGAATATATGGTGCCGGGTAACATCGATCAATTGCTGGTGCAGGTGTATGAGCAAGCGCCCACGCCAGAAAACAAAGCGCGCCCCATTGCCGAAAAACTGTTTCGCGACCTCTAATGGTGACGTCGACGGCGTTGCCTGAGTGGGCACGCGCCTGGGGCGCGCCGGTGGCGGAGGCTCGGTTAAAAACTCAGCCCGCCGATTTCAAGGTGGTCGAGCAGCTTGGATACGAGTTGGATGGCGTTGGCGAACATCTCTGGTTATGGCTGGAAAAAACCGGTCACAATACCGAATGGGTGGTAAACGCTCTGGCCAAGCATTGGCAACTGCCGCCCAAGGCGTTTGGTTATGCTGGCAAAAAAGATCGCCAGGCGGTGACGCAGCAGTGGATCAGTGTCCATCTGCCAGGGCGGGCCGACCCCGATTGGTCAAGTCTGCCCTGGGAAGGTGTGCGTGTTATGACGGCAAAACGCCATGGCCGAAAGTTGCAGACCGGCGGTTTGGCGGGCAATCGCTTTGAGTTGTGTTTGCGAGACTGCCAGGGCGATCGCACGGAAATCGAACAGCGACTGTGTCGTCTGGCTGAGGAAGGGGTGCCCAATTATTTTGGCCCTCAGCGCTTTGGCAAGGCGGGCCAGAATCTGGCAGCGGCCACAGCCTGGTTGAAGCAGCCCAGAAAGCGATTGCCACGCCATCTGCGCGGGCTTTATCTGTCCGCCTTACGCTCGGCGCTGTTTAACGATGTGTTAAGCCAGCGAGTGCAGCATGGCACCTGGCAACAGGCTCTGCCTGGGGATGTCCTGATGACGCAAACGGGGGGATGTTTTGTGGCGGAGGCATTGGATGAAGCGCTCTGTCAGCGCATGGCTGATGGTGCTTTGTCTCCCACTGGCCTTTTAAGCGGTCGCGGTGCGCTGATGACCCAAGGCCAGCCCCGAGACTGGGAGCAATCGGTGATTGCGGCGCATCCACTTTGGCAGAACGGGCTGGAAAAGGCGGGGATGAAGCAGGCACGACGTGCCTTGCGCCTGTTCGCCAGCGAGATGGCCTGGCAGTGGGCGGATGAGACGACACTTAAGCTGACGTTTGCTTTGCCGGCAGGCAGCTACGCCACCACCTTATTGCGGGAATGGGTGCAGGTTTGACCAGGCCTGGTTATTTTTGCCTCACCCGAGGTCGGCACGTTGTGCGTTAGCGATAGAGGTCTTTGGGGTCAATGAGTGGGTCATTCAAAATGCGCGCCTGATCGCCTTCGACGGCGGTATAAAAACAGCTTTTTCGACCGGTATGGCAAGCCGGGCCAGTTTGGTCCACCAGCAGCAGGATCGCATCGCCGTCGCAATCCAGTCGCAGTGATTTCAGGCGCTGAATCTGTCCCGAGCTTTCACCCTTGCGCCAGAGTTGCTGACGTGAGCGCGACCAGTAGCAGACACGCCCCGTTGTCAGTGTTTCGGTCAGGGCGTCCTGATTCATCCAGGCCAGCATCAGGACATCGCCGGTATCATATTGCTGGGCCACGGCCGGTACCAGTCCCTGCTCGTTAAATTTGATGTTGGCCTGCAGCGTATCCCAGTCAAATGTCTGGTCTTTTTGGCCACTTTCCAGTGCCTTGAAGGTCAGGGTTGGCTCGGACATGGTCATTCCTCAGGGTTATTTGCGTCGCTTGGCCGCGGCAAAGGCCTGGGCAAACGGGTTGTTGGAAATGCTTTCTTTTTTCGCCGGTTTGGTTTTCAGCGACACTTGCGACTTGCGCCCTTTTTCCAACAGTGCGCGGAACAGCTCAGCGGTGGCCTGAGCATCGGCCAGGGCATCGTGTGCGTCGCCGGGAAACGGTTTGCCCAGTACTTTTTCATACGCATCGGTCAGCTTGGGCGTTTTGTAGAACCAGTACATTTTCTCTGATTGCCAGCGTAAGGCGCCGACCAGGTCTTTGGTGAGCACCGCCACATCCAACCAGTCGTTGTAGTCCAGCTCAAAGGTGAGCATTTTTTTGCTCGCGCTTTTTTCCAAATAGGCAAAGTCAGACTCGGTGGAATAGGCCAGTACCACATCGGCTTCGCTCAGATGGCGGTGAATGTCGTCCCAGGCATGCGCCAGAAACGGGGCTTCGGCGACCATTTCCGTGGTGATGTTGTGCTTGTCGTTTTCCGGAATGTCGTAGCCGGGGTTGATCAGCTGATCGTAAATTTTGTTGCCGTCCAGATCACACAGCGACACCTGAATGATGTCGGCGCTGTCTTTGGTGGCAATGTCCGTGGCTTCGATGTCGATGCACACCACCTTCTTGCCTTTGAGTTCCTGGTCGGTCTCTTTGAGCTTAAACAAGGCGTCGTTGCGACGTTCGTTGAGCAGGTTGATCACTTCGGATCGGGTGAACTCTTTGACCAGCTCGGTCAGTTTTTCCCGCAGTTTGCGCACCGAGCGCGTCAGCGCCTGACGCACCGCATCGTCGTCACTGGCCCGTTCGATCAGTTGCGTCACGCTCAGCACTTCGTCCTTCACCAGAAACTGTTCCAGCATGCGGTCGACAATTTTGCGGGTGTCAAAGTTCAGCGCTTCCAATGGCGGAATGCGCAAGGTGGCGCTGATTAACGCCTTTTCCCCTTTGGCGGGGGAGGCGATGACCTGCATGCCTTTGATGTCGAGGCCATCGGAGGCGGCCACGGCGACAATGTATTCTTTGATGGGTTGGTTGCGTTTGTCGATCAGGATCAGCTGGGCGTTGCTCATAAGGGGTCAGGGAGATTGTTACAAAAAAGCGCATTTTAACAGGTTGGCATGGCCCTCGGGTGCAAACTGCTTTTTTGTTGCAAAAAAAGCGGTCGGGCGCGCGTTACAATGCATGGTGTATTGAATTGGAACGGTGAGGAGTTGTATGCAAGCAAAATCATTGGTATCTGCCAGCATTTTATCGGCCACGCTTCTGATGGCATCCAGCCCTGTTGTGGCGGAAGAGGATGGTTTTGTGCAGGCTGCCAAAACCCATGCCAAGGAAGCCCAGGCTGACTGGTTTGAAACCTATGCCGAAGAAATCCAGCAGCTTCAACAAAAAGAAGGGTACCTGGGGCCGGAACTGCCCATTCCACAGGCACAGAAAGTTCAGGAGGGGGTTTACACCGTGGTCGGAAGCTTTATTTGGGGCACGCGGCAGAATTATGGCCTCAATAATAATCTCACAGCGGTGATCTTCGAAGACGGCGTGTTTGTTTACAACGCCGGTCCCAATCCGGCGGTGGCCTATAGTTTTCACCAGCAGATCAAGCGCCTGACCGACAAGCCGGTGAAATGGCTGGCGGTGGAGAACAATCAGGGGCATGCGTATCTTGGTAGCAGCTACTGGTGGGATGTGGGGGTTAAAAACCTGTATTCACAGCAGCAGGCCAACGAAAACTGGCACCGTGACTTCGCTGAAGATAAGGCGCGTTATGCCGCAGCACGGGGCAAAGCCATTACCCAGCCCGCGCGCGATGTCACAGAGCACTTCACCACCTTCGAACAGAAAAAGGTGATTGAGGTCGGCGGCGGCGAAACGGTTGAATTGCATAATTTTGGCGGCGGGCATACGCCGAGCATGACCGGGGCTTTTGTGCCGTCACGCAATCTGCTTTTTACGGGGGACCTCGGGTTTAATGAGCGCCTGCCCGGTCTGTTGCATGGGTCCAATGTGCTGGAGTGGATGGCGTCATTCGAGCGTATGGTGGAAACGGTGCCATCGGACGTCACCGTCATTCCCGGACATGGAACGCCTACCGACATTGAGACCTTGAAAGCACGAACCTATGATTATTTTGCCGATCTGGTGGAAAAAGTTCAGACCGTGATCGACCGCGGGGGCGATGTGCATGAGGCAGAGAAGGTGGATCAGTCGGCTTACGCGGATCGGGTGGTGTTTGAACAACTGGCCAAACCCAATGCGCGAAGTGTTTACCATACGCTGAAAGCGCAATCGGGACGCTGATTCCGTGACCTTTGAAAAGGCGTGAGCTCGGAGGCCTTTGTGCTATAGTGACATTTATTGCTGCCTGATCAGAGCGGTTAGGAGGGTTTATGTCGCTCTTTCATTCCGATGCCGACGCACAAGGTGTTTCTTCCGAACTGGATGTGTTTGAGCCTAAGCGGGCCATTCACGCGGTTCGTCGTCAAGTATCACTGAGCCTGCTTCATCACTTTTCCATTGCCACGGCGCTGGTCTTTCTGGTCTTTGGTCTTAATTACGTGCTGACCGGAACGGCGCTGGTTTTGGGCGCGGTGGAAGTGACGCTGGGACTGGCACAACTGGTCAATCTCTGGATGGTCCGCCGTTTTGGTTTTCTCATGTTTGGCCTGCGTTTTCTGGTGGTGTCGGTCTATTTCATGAGCTTGCTGATTTTTATCACTGGCGGATTGGATAACACCGGGTACCTTTGGCTGTTGTTTATTCCGTTGTTTACCATGTTGCTGTTCCCGGCAAGGGAAGCGATTCGTTGGGTGCTGGTCTATTCGGCCATTGCCCTGGTTCTGGTCGGGCTGAGCGGGTTCGATCTTCTCTCGCTTCCGTACAGCTGGGGTGAAATTCGCCAGACGCTGATCGTGTATTTTCTGGTGATGTTTTTGACGTATCATAATGAAAAGGTCAAATCCATTGGCCGCCATTTGCTGCAACAGCAGAACCGGGAGCTACACCGATTGAGTCAGTGTGATCCCATGACCGGCTTATACAATCGCGGTTATCTGACTCATTTACTGGAACAGCAGACCGAGGGCGCGCAGGTGCAGGGCACAGCGCTGTCGATTGTGATGGTGGATCTGGATCATTTCAAGGCGATCAACGACCGTATGGGGCATCAGGCCGGGGACCGGGTGCTGAGAAAGCTGTCCGGGCTGTTGACGGATGCCCTGCCCGAGGACGCGGTGGTCGGTCGATGGGGCGGTGAAGAGTTTGTGATTTTATGTCCGGGGCACACTCTGGCTGCCGCACAGAACCTCGCAGAACACTTGCGTCGTAAAATCGAAACCACACCCTTTGCCGTCGATTGGGCCGTGACCGCCAGCTTTGGAGTGGTCGCTTATCAGGGGGAGCCGGTGGAGCAGACACTGAAAGCGGTGGACGATTTGCTGTATGCGGCCAAAGCGGCGGGACGCAACCGAGTCTTAGCGCAAAATGATGTGAACCAAGGAGAAGGCTATGAAATCAATCAAACAATGGGCACTGGCCTGTCTGGCTGGTAACTTAATGGCCGGCATGGCCTGGGCAAGCGATGACGAGCATTTCGAAGGGTTAAAACCGGCGACCTATGCTCAGGCACAGGCGTACTTGCGTGAATACAATGCCAAACTGGCCGCCTTGGCGGAAGATGGCACAATTAACCCCGCTGAAATGGGTGAAATCCATCAGTTAACCTATACGCTGGAAAATTCGCTGGAACGCATGGAAGAAGAAATGGAGCGGATCGAAGAGGTTCTGGAGCGAGTGCACCAAGGTTCGGAGCACGGGGAATATGACGCTGTGTTGAAGCATACTCATGATTACCTTGATGCGTCAGACGTTTTGATCACTCAATAGGATGCGACGCTCAAACCGGCCGTATGGCGGTTCGAGCGACTGACCTAGGGCGTCGCCCAGAGTTGCACCAGCCCCAGCAGGATGGCATAGCGAACCCCTTTTCCCAAGGTGACCAGTACGGCAAACAGCCAGAAGCGGGTGCGCAGGATGCCCGCCACCAGTGTTAAGCCATCACCGATCAAGGGTAACCAGGCAAATAATAAAGACCAGATGCCATAACGCTGAAACCAGGCCTGGCTGCGTTGCAAGGTGTTGGGGCGAATGGGAAACCAGCGGCGGGATTGAAAGTGAAGCAGGTAGCGGCCCAGCAGGTAATTCACCATGGACCCCAGGCTGTTGCCTGTGGTTGCAATGGCCCACAACAGAGCAGGACTGTAACCCTGACTGGCCAGCGCCAGTAAAAGCGCTTCCGAGCCTGCCGGAAACAGCGTGGCGGCCAGAAAGGAAACTGCAAACAGGCTCAGCAGTGCGTTCATGAACCACCCCTGCTGGTGGCGCCCTTACGCAATGCCTGTCAGGCCTTCCATTTGATTGAGCAACCCATGCTTGGGATCTGTTCTTCCGGTCCTTTTCCCGTTTGCGCGACCTGAATCATGGCGTCAAGCAGGTCACGCTTGACGTCGTCCGGAGCCGTCTCCTTGCGTGACGCATCCAATCGGCCCCGATACTGCAGCCCCAAATCCGCGTTGTAGCCGAAAAAATCAGGGGTGCAGACGGCTCCATAGGCTTTGGCTACCTCTTGCGTTTCGTCCAGTACATAGGGAAACGGGAAGTCAAATTGCTCGGCCACCGCGCGCATGTTGTCAAACGAGTCTTCTTCGTACTCGCTGGGATCGTTGGCCATAATGGCAATGCTGTGAATGCCGTGCTCGTCGCGTAGTTTGCGGGTGTCAGCAACCAGGCGTTCCTGAATTGCTTTGACGTAGGGGCAGTGGTTGCAAATGAACATCACCAGCAACCCGTTCGGGCCTTTGGCTTTGTCCAGTGTCCAGGTCTGTCCATCCACGCCAGGCAGCTCGAATGCCACAGCGGGGGCGTCAAAATCACAAACGGGCGTTGTCAGACTGACCATAAGTAAACTCCTGTTCAATGAAACGACACCGTGACGGTGATGGCCGTTTCCGGGGGGACTATTTTTCGGGCATCATCGAGGAGTGGTGATGCACGATCTTCCATTGATGATCACGGTATTCATACACAAAAGTATAGCGAGCCGGAACCACGGATTTCTGACCGTCGGCCTCCACTTCAAAATCATAAATGCCAGCATCCGTCAGCTTGTTGCAGCCTTTTTTGATGTTGCGTTGTTTAACGATGCCGTAAGGTTTTTTCTCAAGGAAATGTTCAAAATAGTCTTCGATTTCACGGGTTGTGGTGCGAGGCACATTGGAGACGGTGGGCAGCAGTACCGCATCGTGCGCGTACAGGGCGGCCACCTGTTTGGCGCTGCCGGTTTGTAGGGCCTGATTCCATTTGTGGAACAGCTCTTCCGCCAGCTTCTTGTCAGCCGGCTGGCACACCACCTGTTCATTTGCTTGCTGGGTGTCAATCGGCTGATTGTGGGCGGCGCGTCCAGTGATCTGCTTGCGCGCGTTGTTGCGCTGGTAATGGCCGAAGCTGATTTGGGTGTCATCGCCCTGATCAATGCCGCGACTGCCTGAAATCGTTATTTTTCGAGTCATGACGTCATGTCTTTAGATTGAATGAAAAGGCGTTCATTCTATACGAAGAGGGTGAAGCTGATCCATAGAACTTTGGTATGGGTCCTTGTGACTGGGTCTATGGGTGAGAGGGAGGTGAGCGGTGTTTTGCGTCTGACCGGCCGAACGCCAGTCAGACAGGAAGGTCTGTGAAGGTTATTTAGCAGCGTTGTAAAGTGCTTCGACCTTGTTCCAGTTGACCACATCCCACCAGGCCTGCATGTAATCAGGACGGCGGTTCTGATAACGCAGGTAATAGGCGTGTTCCCAGACGTCCAGCCCCAGGATCGGCGTGCCTTTGACGTTTGCCACGTCCATCAAGGGATTGTCCTGGTTGGGTGTGGAGGAAATTTCCAGTTTGCCTTCCGCAGACACGGTCAACCAGGCCCAGCCAGAGCCAAACTGGGTGGCGCCAGCGTTGTTGAACTGAGCTTTCATGTCTTCAAAGCTGCCGAAGGTCGCTTTGATGTCATCGGCCAGAGCGCCCGATGGTGCGCCCATGCTGTCGCCGGTCATGATTTCCCAGAAAAAGCTGTGGTTCCAGTGGCCGCCGCCATTGTTGCGGACCGCCGGTGAAATGCTGCCGGCGTTGGCAATCAGCTCGTCCAGAGATTTGTCCGCATTGGGCGAGTCTTTGATGGCGTCGTTGAGCTTGGTGACATAAGTCTGATGGTGCTTGGTATGGTGGATTTCCATGGTTTGGGCGTCGATCGCCGCATCAAGCGCGTTGTAATCATAAGGTAAATCGGGCAGAGTAAATGCCATATTCAGTCTCCGTTTGGGTTAATGCCCTCACCATTGCGAGGACAGCTAACTAGATGAATCACACGCATCTATTGTAGCCACTCAGGTGACTATTGCAATGCCCGAGTGTTTTGATCAGGAATTAGCACCAGGCCTGGTAAAAAAGCAAGCCAATCCGCATTCGAGGCAAGCCGGTAAAAAGAAAAATTTAGAAAATGTTGTCCAGATGCTCGGGGGGTGCGGGCATGTCAGAAAGGATTTCGTTTTCATTGGGCGGCATCTGCAGATAGTAGCCTTTGCTTTCAAGGGCATTTTGAACTTCTTCAGCATCTGCGCGCGCCAGCGTGCGCCCGGGACCCAGTTCGAAGTCGACCACATGTTCCGGGGTGCCAAACATGACGTAGAGTTCGTCGGGCAAGGCGTCCAGCTCTTTCGCTTTGGGGACAAACAGATACAACTCGGCTTTTTTGGGGCTTTTGTAGGCAGATACTTCCATGGTCTTTTCTCAAAGTAAGCAAAACCTTATTTTAACATGCCTGGCAACTCGGCGTAATCGGTGCATTCGGTGATTGGGGTCGGAGTTTCTTGACCTGGTGAGGCAATTTCATTATTCTTATGCGCTCTTTTGTGTCCGCTGAACCGTCCTGACAGACAGGATTTGAACGCGTTCGGCCCAACAGAACAGGAAACGCTATGGCAGAATCAAATCAATCCAAAATCGTGATCCTCGGCGGCGGTGGCATGGTCGGACGCGCAGTGATCAATGCGTTGTCCAAACAGGGCCTGATCTGTGATGTGCTGGTTCGGCGCCCGGCGAGGTATCGTGATTACAGGTTATACAGCGGGGTTCGAGTGCGGCCATTGGCCTCGTTAGAGGATTCAGCGTTTCTGGCCAAGGCCTTTCAGGGGGCGGATGCCGTCATCAATTTGCTGGCAGATTTGACGGCCGGGCCAGAGGCGGTCGAGGAAGACGCACTGGTGAGCGCGACGCAACAGATCAAAAAGGCGGTGGAAACGGCCAAGGTGCCTCGTGTGGTGGCCTTGTCTCACCTGGGCGCGGACGCTGGCAATGCGCGTGACAACTGGCTGTACCAGCTGGGGGAAGCGGATGCAGTGACCCATACCATCACACAGGCCCAGACCACCGTGCTTCGAGCAGGTTTGCTGCTGGGACCCAATGATGAGGTCAGCAGCTGTTATCAGGCGCAGCTTAAGCGGATGCCTCTGTTGCCGGTTTATCAGGCTGGCCTGGCGGTTCAACCCTTGTCGGTTCAGGATTTTGCCGCAGCCCTGGTCAAGGTGATGACCCACCCGGCGGATTTCGAGAAAAAAGTGACGGTGGTGGGGCCCGAAGAGATGACGCTGAAAGATGTGGCCCAGACCGTGGCAGATTTGATGGGCAGAGAACATGCCGTTTTGTTGCCGATGTGTCGTTTGAATGCGCGTTTGATGGCGTCTTTGGGCGAGTTGGCACCGATCCGATCTGCTTCACACTTTCAGCTGAAAACCTTGCGGGCCGATAAAACGGCGGACACGGTGTTTGCGTCTCAGTTTGGGTTTGCGCCTCAGAGTATTGAGCAAACGCTGGCCGGGTTGGTTGCACCATCGCAGATGCGCGAGCGTTATCCGGCCTATCGTCAGGAAGCGGGCCGGGATGGTTCCGTTTGAGCGAGTTGTTGCGCCGAGGTTGATGCGAGCCGCCGACTGTTTTAGTCAGGCGGCTTTTTTGTTTAAAGGGGCTGGCATAAAATGACGGTTATGAATCAAGGCAATGTTTATCTTGTGGGCGGCGCGGTGCGCGACCGCTTGCTTGGTTGGCCCCAGGCAGACAGGGATTGGGTTGTGGTTGGCGGTACGCCCGAAGCCATGCAAGCCCAGGGATTTATTCCGGTGGGCAAGGCGTTTCCGGTGTTTCTGCACCCCGACACCAAAGAAGAGTACGCGCTGGCACGGCAGGAGCGAAAAACCGGCTTGGGCTATCATGGCTTTGAGGTGCGTTTTTCGCCCGATGTGACACTGGAAGAGGACCTGTTGAGACGTGATCTGACCATTAATGCCATGGCGCAGACGCAAGACGGCGAACTGGTGGATCCTTATGGCGGTCAAGCGGATCTCGATGCCCGCGTGCTGCGTCATGTGTCGCCCGCGTTTGCGGAGGATCCGTTAAGGGTGTTACGGGTTGCGCGTTTCGCTGCCAAGCTGGCCGAGTTCGAGTTTCAGCTGGCCGAGGAGACACGCGATCTGATGTGCGCCATCAGTGCCTCCGGTGAGTTGTCGGCCCTCACGCCCGAACGCGTCTGGCAGGAGGTGGCAAAGGCGCTGGAGACGGCTCGGCCCCGTCGGTTTTTTGAAGTGCTGGATGATGTGGGGGCTTTGTCGGTACTGTTCCCGGAGTTGGCTGCCTTGAAAGGCGTGGCTCAGCCCGAACGGTATCATCCCGAAGGGGACGCCTGGGTGCATACGAAACTGGTTCTTGACCAGGCCTGTGCCATGAGCGACGCCATTGAGGTGCGCTGGGCTGCCTTGATGCATGATGTGGGGAAAGGGCTGACGCCCCCTGAGGCATGGCCCAAGCATCACGGCCATGAACAGGCGGGGGTGCCTTTGGTGGAGGCGCTGGGGCAGCGTTATCGCCTGCCTAAAAAGATGACGGCGTTTGCGGTTTTGGCCACCGGTTATCATGGCCTGGTGCATCAGGGGCTGGATGCTCAGGGTGAGCCCGCGCTGCGCCCCAAGACGGTGATGAGGGTGCTGACCGCCGCGGGTGCACTCAAACAGACACAGACGCTGGACGATCTGCTGACGGTCTGCTGGGCGGATGCGCGCGGGCGGACCGGGTTTGAGTCGGTGGCCTATCCGCAGCGTGAGTACTGGCGGCAGGTTCGGGAAGCCGTGGCCTCTGTCTCGCCTCAACCTTTACTGGCCAAAGGTTATCAGGGCGCGGCGTTGGGCGAGGCGTTGACACAGGAACGTCACGCGGCCATCAAAACATTTCATCAGCATTTTTCTGATGTTTCCATCTAACCCGAAAAATTCACAAATGATGCGCCATCTCGCTTGCCCCTTGATTCCACAAGAAATATTTCTTCAATCGGTCGTAATCGTTGATACGACACTTTTTCAGAAATTTCCTTGTGAAAACAATTTCCTGCGCGATTTGGGCACAAATTTATGAAATTTTCGGGTTAATTGAAAAGGGTTGGGCATGCGGCTTTCTGAATCGGAACAAAAAGCACAGCTGACGCGTTGGGCGACCTATGCCTCTGTGGCCGTGGCGGTGTTTCTGCTGTTGCTGAAACTCTGGGGTTGGTGGATGACCGGCTCGGTCGGGTTGTTGGCGACGTTGTTGGACTCGGCCGTGGACATCGTGGCCTCGGTGACCATTCTTCTGGCGGTGCGTTTGGCGCAGCAGCCTCCCGATAACGAGCACCGTTTCGGTCATGGCAAAGCAGAGCCTCTGGCCGCGTTTGCCCAAAGCATTTTCATTGCCGGTTCAGCGTTGTATTTGATTGTCTACGCGGTGGATCGCCTGTTGGAACCAGAGCCGGTGCGTGCACCGGAACTTGGGGTCTGGGTCATGGCCGGGGCGATGTTGCTGACCTTTCTTCTGGTTGCGTTTCAACGTTATGTGGTCCGGGTCACAGGTTCCACGGCGGTGATGGCCGATTCCTGGCATTACATGACCGATCTCGGCGCCAACGCAGCGGTGCTGGTCGGGCTTCTTTTGGCGGCATACGGTTGGATCGATGCCACACTGGGGCTTCTGATCGGGGCGCTGGTCGGCTATCAGGCTGTTCGTCTTGCCTTAAACAGTGCCAATCAGTTGTTGGACCGTGAGCTGCCTGAAGCCGACCGCGATGCGATTCGTGACATTATTTTGTCCAACCCGAGTGTGGAAGGGTTTAATGACTTGCGGACCTATCGCTCCGGTCCCAAAGTGATGATCCAGTTTGATCTGGAGCTGGAAGATATGATGTGCCTGCACAAAGCCCATGCGATTGCGGAAGAGGTGACCGATGCCTTGCATGCACGCTTTGGGGATGCAGACATCAGTGTGCATCAGGAGCCGCTCAGTTTTCGACATCAGCCCGGGCATCATCAGTGGGAAATTGAATCCAAGTCATGTTGTCGTCAGGCGTGTGGGGATTGCTGTCACCCATCGGACCGTCAGTGACCATAAAAAAACGCGCCGTAGCGCGTTTCGATTGAAGGCGGTTAGACGCTTGATCAGAGCGGCTTAGTAAAGCTGAAGGCACCCCGTAATTCTCCCTTTTCATAGCCGGTTGCCTGGTCCTGTGGATAGTGTTTGGCAATGGCTTCTTTAACCGGTGCTTTGACATCGGTGCCATGACAGGCCAGGCAGATATTGCCGGTGGGAATGGCCTTCATGTAACGAAACTGCTTTTCGCCATTGACGATCACCGTTTGTGAGAACTCGATTTTCTTCGGGTTGGTCCCCTCTGCCAGCTGCTGGTTGAATTTTGTCAGCACTTCTTCTTCCCAGGCATCGGGCTGAGCCGATTTCGCTCGTGGCTTAAGGCTGACGCGGTTGATGTGCCAGCCGCTTTGCTCGCTCAGGTCAGCTGCAATCTGAGGTGCCTTGGTGTGGCAAACATCAATGGCATTGACCGGCCCTCCGTTTTTCATGCCTTTTTTCAGCTCGGGCTTGAGTTGCCCCATATAGCTTTTGACCAGCTGACGTGCTTCGTCATGAGTGGGGGTGGCCCATGCCTGTGTGCTCAAACCTGCCACAATGGTGGCTGCGATCCATGTTTTTTTCATAACGACTCCTTCGGTGCGTTGGTTGGAAAATATTTTCTAATCTATCCATAGATTGTATTTATGGATGGGGCCGATGCAAGCCTTATGTTTGTGAATCTTTTGATGCAGGACAATAGGATTTTCTTATGCGCTGCGCGCACGACGGTTATTGTGTGGTGTCGGGAAGTCCTTATAATGATCCTTTTTATCTGACGTGTGAAGCAAGACCGCTCGCGTTTGCGCGTCCAGGCTTCTTCGTATCAATCAAGGATTCCCTCGTGCCCAACCCTTTGTCTGCCCGCCGTGTTGCTCAGTTGAAGTCGATTGTCTGGCCTGTATTGATTGTGCTGGGCGCGATCCTGATATTTGTGCTGCTCAAAGCCACCAAGCCGGATGCGCCACAAGCCACAGTGGAAGAGAAGGTGTGGCCCGTGTCGGTCTTGTCTTTGCAGCGTCAGGCGTTGTCGCCATCCCAAAGCCTCTACGGGCGAGTCGAGTCGGAGCAGATGGTCACACTGGCGTCACCGGTAACCGGTGTGGTGGCAGAGCGTCCGCTGCTCGCGGGTGAGGCGTTTCGCAAAGGTGAGCGCCTGCTGGCGTTGGATGGGGTGGATCTGTCGGTGCCACTTGCTCGGGCGCAAGCCGAGTTGGCAGACATCGAGGCACAGCGCTCCGCCCAGATGTTGACTCAAACAGCCAACCGAAAAAAACTGGTGCGTGAAAAGAAAATTCTGGCGCTCAAAGAGACCGAGTTGGCACGTAATCAGGACCTTCTCAAGCGGGACTTAGTGTCGGAATCTGCTGTGGATCAGGCTCGGGAGGCGCTGGCACGTCAGGAGTACGCCGTGGTGACGGCCCGGCTTGCGGTTGAACAACATGAGACCACCCTGGCGAAGCTGGCAGCACAGCAAAAGCGAGCCAAGGCGAATGTACGCGAGGCCGAAATGAATCGTGAGCGAGGCATTGTCGACGCCCCGTTTGATGGGCGAGTGGCTTCGGTGTCGGTGTCCCCCGGGGATCGAGTCAGCGCCGGTGCGACGTTAATGCGCTTTTATGATTTGAATTCACTGGTGTTGCGCGCTCGTCTGCCGCGTGAGCATTTAAAGGGGCTGTACCGGGCTCAGGCGTCTGAAACCAATGTCCAAGCCACTTTTGAAACGCCGGATGGGGAGGTTTTTCTGCCGCTGATACGATTGGATGGGGAAGCTTCGGCCAGCGGTGTGGACGGATTTTTTGCCTTGCCAGCGGCGCTGACCTATTTGCGTCCCGGTGATTTGCTTTCGGCGACCCTGCATCTACCTAAACACGAAGGGGTGTTTGCCGTGCCTTACTCCGCGCTCTATGGCACCGACCGGGTGTATGTGGTGGAAGCGAGTCGTCTTCAACCGCGTCGGGTGACGCTGTTGGGGCAAACGGAGCAGGCCGGTCAGACCTGGGCTTTGCTGCAAGGGGAGATCAAAGAAGGCGAACGCCTGGTCACCACTCATTTGCCCAACGCGGTGGGCGGATTGAAAGTCTCGATCAAGGAAAACGTTGCCTCCGAGCGTTCTGAGCTTGGGGGGCGTTTATGAGTGCAGCGGATTCGGCGCACCCTTCTCAGCCAGCGGGCGAAAACAGATCTTATGGCTTGATCGGGCGATTTGCCCGGCATCCGGTCGCGCCGAATCTGGTGATGATCATCATGATTCTTTCCGGGCTTGTGGCCCTGATCAAAATGAACGTGCAATTTTTCCCGAATTTTGAGCTCGACGTGGCCACGGTGCAAGTGGTGTGGCCCGGGGCCAATGCCGAGGATGTGGAAACTTCGATCACGGAGCCGCTTGAGCGGGTATTGCGCAACGTTCAGTCTCTGGATGAGATGACCTCCACCTCCTCTCTGGGCATGGCCACACTCTCGCTTAAATTCCAGGAAGGCACGGACATGATCGAGGTCATGGATGAGGTCAATCAGCGTGTCAGTGAGTTGCGCAATCTTCCTCAGGACGCTGAAAAACCGATTGTGCAACGTGTGGTGCGCTATGAGCCGGTGGCACGGCTGCTGGTGATTCATCAGGGGGGTGACCGTGACGCATTGCGACCCTGGGTGCGTCGTTTTGAGCGTGAATTGCTGGATGCCGGGATCGACCAGATTAATTTCACGGGTCTGCCCAATGAGGAAGTGGCGATTGAGGTGTCCCAGGAACAACTGGAGGCGCATGAGCTGACCTTTGAGCAGTTGGCTGATCGGATCAACGGCATGAGTGTGGATTTACCGGCCGGATCCCTTGGGGATGCCGATTCCGCCCGTGATATCCGTGCGATTGAACAGGCACGGACGCCGAAAGCCTTTTCCCAGCTGAGCTGGGTGCAAGGCGATCACGAACGGGTCAGTCTGGGGGAGTTGGCGCAGATTGAACGCCGGGTCATGAAAAACAGTCCCCAGTTGATGGTGGACGGTGCCCCGGCGGTGGAAATGCGGTTGATGCGTGACGAAGACGGCGACACACTGGTGTCGTTCGAGGTGATGCAGCAGTGGCTGACCAAGACCCGTTCCAGCTTGCCGCCGGATCTGACACTGAAGGTTTATGATGAAACCTGGTCGTTAGTGAACGAGCGCATTATGCTGCTGGTCAATAATGGCATCGGCGGCCTGATTCTGGTGGTCCTCATTCTGTATTTATTTATGCATGGCCGGGTGGCCTTCTGGGTGGCGGTGGGCATCCCCGTGTCGTTCATGATGACCCTAATGGTGATGTATCTGGCCGGTGGCTCAATCAATATGATGAGTCTGTTTGCCTTGATCATGGCGCTGGGCATCATTGTGGACGATGCGATTGTGGTCGGGGAAGATGCGCTGGCGCACCATGAACGTGGCGAGTCGGCACTCAGGGCGGCGGAAGGCGGGGCGCACCGGATGTTGCCCCCGGTCACGGCGGCTTCGATTACAACGGTGGCGGCGTTTTTGCCTTTGATGCTGGTCGGGGGCGAAGTGGGCAATATTCTGTTTGCGATCCCGCTGGTGATCATTGCGGTGATTTTTGCCTCGCTGGTCGAGAGTTTCGTGGTCCTGCCCGGGCATTTGCGCATGGCGTTGACGCGCGTCCAACCGGTTAAGCCCGGCAGTGTTCGTGATCGGTTGGAGTCCGGGTTCGACCGTTGGCGCAATGGGCCGTTTCGTTGTGCGGTGCGCTGGGTGCTGGCGCACCGAGGCATTGCCATGGCGAGCACCCTGGCAATGATGATTCTGGTGGTGGGACTGCTGGCCGGAGGACGTCTGGCGTTTGTATTTTTCCCGTCGCCGGAGTCCACCAAACTGAATGCGGATGCACGTTTTGTCGCCGGGACTCCGCCCGAAGTCAGTGCGCGCTATGCGGATCGGTTGTACCAGGCGTTGCTTGAGGCCGAACAGGCCCTGGAACCGGGCATTGTCAAAACGGCCGTGGTGCATTACAACGAAACCGCACGCCAGCAAGGGGCGAATTTCAGCAGTGTGAACATCGAACTGGTGGATTCCGATCAGCGTGAGACGCGCAATGAAGCGCTGATACGAGAATGGGAGAAGCGCGCCGGGACGGTACCGGGGCTGGATGTGCTCACGATTGAATCGCCGCGAATGGGCCCGCCGGGGAGTGATATTGATGTGCGCCTCTGGGGTGCGGAGCCGCGGGCGCTCAAACGGGCCGCGCTGGACCTTCAGGCGGTTCTGGATCAGATTGAAGGGGTCTCTGGGGTGCGTGATGACTTGCCTTATGGGCGCGATCAGCTCGTATACGAACTGACCCCGCAAGGCAAGGCGCTGGGCTTTACGTATGCCTCACTCGGCCGTCAGCTCGGGGATGCTTTTTCCGGTCGTCTGGTGCAGATTTTTACCGATGGTGTGGATGAAGTGGAGGTGCGGCTGCAGTTGCCGCGCGCTGAGCAGGCTCGTTTTGCCACCTTGTCGCGCTTTCGAGTGACAACGCCGGAGGGCGAAAAAGTGCCGCTCAGCACGGTGGCTGACTGGCGGACTCAGCGCGGGTTTGATGTGGTGCGCCATGTGGATGGTCGTCTGGCGGTGACTGTGGTGGGCGAAGTGGACAAAACCCTCAACAATGCCAATCGCATTCTGGCTGAATTGGAGCAGGGAATCTTGCCTGAGCTGGTACAGCGTTATGGTCTGAGCTATTCGTTGGAGGGGCAGCGGGCTCAGCAGTCGGAAACCATGGGCGACATGAAAATTGGTCTGGTGATCGGCCTGTCGATGATTTACATCGTGTTGGCCTGGGTGTTTGGCTCTTATGTCTGGCCACTGGTGGTGATGATGGCGATTCCGTTTGGCCTGATCGGCGCGATTACCGGTCACTGGCTTTTGAACATTGATTTGACCATTCTGTCCCTGTTCGGGCTGTTCGGGCTGTCTGGGATTGTGGTCAATGATTCGATTATTCTGGTCACGTTTTACAAACATTTACGTGAACAGGGCATGGGCGTCAGTGAAGCGCTTGAAGAGGCTTCGGTGCAACGGGTTCGGGCGGTGTTGCTGACCTCTCTGACCACCATCGCCGGGTTGACACCGCTATTGTTTGAAACGTCGTTGCAGGCGCAATTTCTAATCCCCATGGCCACATCCATCGCCTTTGGCCTGGCATTTTCCACGGTGCTGATTCTGATGGTGATCCCGGCCGCGTTGTCGTTTTATGAGCATGCGCGACAGAGGCGGCGGGATGTGCTTGAACGCTGAGGTTGAATGCTTTTTGACCAGGCCTGGTCAAAAAGCAGAAAACAAAGACTCAGCGGGCAAGGATCAGTTGTTGATGTAGCCCGGATTCCACGGGTGGTCGCAACGCATTAGGCCGTCTTCGGTCGGTGGGCATTCCATGTCGCCGCCAAATTCTTTCCAGGCGCCGAAACCACCAGCGAGATTGACCACGTCGGTAAACCCCATCTGCTGCAGGGTGTAGGCTGCGAGTACGCCGCGCCCGCCTGCCTGACAGAAAATGATCCAGGGCTGGTCCGGGTTGCTCAACTGCGCTTCATGGCCGGGAAAGTCCGGATCGCATTTGGGTTCCAACAGGCCGCGGGGGATGTGCAGGGACATGGGAATGGTCCCGCCCAGGTATTCCGCGGCTTCGCGAACATCGAGCAGCTTGTAGCCGCGCGCCTGATAGTCGGCCACTTGATCGCAGGTGATTTCTTTGACATGGTCTTTGGCGGTTTGCACAAAGTCTTTAAGTCGAAGTGGCATCGTACGTCTCCTGGTTGAGTTAAAAAGCGTATGACTGATTGAAATCCTAGCATATTAGGGTTAAAAGCGGTGATTCCGTGTCGGTTTTCACAAAAAATTCATGGGTACTCGAAAATTCACGCCTTTGTCATCTGGGGCGGTTAGGGTGCCATTTGAGCCGTCTGAGAGCTGTCAATGTTTGGATTTGGACCTGGTAAGCGGACGTGCAAAAAATAAGAAAACTTGATGAAAATGGTTTTTTAAGAGAGAATGTTGCTCCAATTTACGATCGGTGCCTGTATCAAAAACCATGCACTCTGCCAGTAAAATGAAGTAGTTAGCGCTGTTTTGCCCTGAATTTTTGCCGGGGCGGGCCTGCTGCTGGCACCGATGGTCATACCGAATTTTTTATAACTTAGGGGAGTTGTTTAATGCCAACCCGTAGAGAACTAGCCAATGCGATTCGTGTCTTGAGCATGGACGCGGTCCAAAAAGCCAAGTCCGGTCATCCGGGTGCCCCGATGGGCATGGCGGATATTGCGGAAGTGCTGTGGAATGACCACATGAAGTACAACCCGAAAAATGCCAACTGGGCCGATCGCGACCGTTTTGTTCTGTCCAACGGTCACGGTTCCATGTTGCTGTATTCATTGCTGCACTTGACCGGTTTTGATCTGTCGATGGACGACATTAAGCAATTCCGTCAACTGCACGCCAAAACCGCCGGTCACCCGGAATACGGCTATGCCGACGGCATCGAAACCACCACCGGTCCCCTGGGTCAGGGGATTGCCAACGCGATTGGTATGGCGATTGCCGAGCGCACGCTGGCGGCTCAGTTCAACAAGCCGGGTCATACCATTGTTGACCACAACACTTACGTCTTCATGGGCGATGGCTGTCTAATGGAAGGCCTGTCGCATGAATCGGCAGCGCTGGCCGGGACCTTGGGTCTGGGCAAACTGATTGCCTTCTGGGATGACAATAACATCTCCATTGATGGCCACATCGATGACTGGATGGAAAAAGACCCGGCCGGACGTTTCGAGTCGTACGGCTGGCAGGTCATTCGTGACGTGGACGGTCACGATGCGGATGCGATCAACAAGGCCATCGTCGAAGCGAAAGCCAATGGCGATCAGCCAACCCTGATCTGTACCCGCACCACCATCGGTTTTGGTTCGCCAAACCTGTGCGGCTCACACGACTGCCACGGTGCCCCGCTGGGCGACGAGGAAATCAAGCTGACGCGCGAAAACCTGGGTTGGGACCACGAGCCATTCCACGTGCCGGAAGATGTCTACAGCGGTTGGGACCACAGCGAGCAGGGCGCCAAGGACGAAGCGGCCTGGAACGAGGCGTTTGAAGCCTATCGCAAAGAATTCCCGAAAGAAGCAGCCGAGTTCGAACGTCGTTTGAAAGGCGAATTGCCGGCCAATTTTGAAGTGGAAATGGACAAGTTCATTGCCAACACTCAAAAAGACATGCCAAAAGTCGCCTCGCGTAAGGCGTCTCAGAGCGCGATTGAACACGTTGGTGGTCTGTTGCCGGAATTGTTCGGTGGTTCAGCCGATTTGACCGGGTCTAACCTGACCAACTGGTCGGGCACCAAGAAAATCAATCACGCGCATGCCAACGGCAACTATCTGTCTTGGGGCGTGCGTGAATTTGGCATGGCGCACATGATGAACGGCATGGTGCTGCACGGTGGCTTTAAGGTCTTCGGCGGCACCTTCTTTATGTTCATGGAGTTCATGCGCAACGCTCTGCGTATGTCGGCCCTGATGAAAATCGGCACCATCTATGTTTACACCCACGATTCCATTGGTCTGGGTGAAGACGGCCCAACGCACCAGCCAGTTGAGCAGATGGCGACCATGCGTGTGATTCCAAACTTCCAAACCTGGCGTGCCTGTGACGCCGTGGAAACCGCGGTGTCCTGGAAGATGGCGGTGATGCGTGGCGATGCGCCGACGGCATTGGTCTTCTCCCGTCAGGGTCTGGAGCCAATGGAGCGTACGCCTGAGCAGGTCAAAAACATCGAAAAAGGCGGCTACATCCTGAAAGATTGTGACGGTACGCCGGACCTGATTATGATTGCGACCGGCTCCGAAGTCGGCTTGGCCATGGACGCCGCGGCGCAAATGTCTGGCAAGAACGTTCGCGTGGTTTCCATGCCGTCCACAGACGTGTTTGACGAGCAGGATCAGGCCTATCGTGACAGCGTTCTGACCCCAGGTGTGAAGCGCATGGCGATCGAAGCCGGTACTGGGGATTCCTGGTACAAGTATGTGGGCACGGATGGTGACATCGTCTGTATGACCACCTTCGGTGAATCGGCGCCTGCGCCTGCCTTGTTCGAAGAATTTGGCTTCACGGTTGAAAACGTGGTCAAGCGCGCAAACGCACTGATCGGATAATTTTTAAGTTTTAACGTAACCCAAAGCCGGGCCGGTTTTGACCAGGCCTGGTGAATTTCAGGAGTAAATTATGACAGTAAAAGTCGGTATTAATGGTTTCGGCCGTATTGGTCGTATGGCATTCCGTGCAGCGGCTCAGGATTTTGAAAACATCGAAGTGGTCGCCATCAACGATCTGTTGGACCCGGATTACCTGGCCTACATGCTGAAGTATGATTCCGTTCACGGTCGCTTTGACGGGGACGTGGAAGTCAAAGGCGGCAACCTGGTCGTGAATGGCAAAGAAATCCGCATCACCGCTGAGCGCAACCCGGCTGACCTGAAGTGGAACGAAGTCGGTGCCGACCTGGTGATCGAATGTACCGGTTTCTTCCTGACCGAAGAAACCTGTCAGGCTCACCTGGACGCGGGTGCCAAAAAAGTAGTTCAGTCTGCGCCTTCCAAGGACAGCACGCCGATGTTTGTGTATGGTGTGAACCATAACGACTACAACGGTCAGGCGATTGTTTCCGCGGCGTCTTGTACGACCAATGGTCTGGCACCTGTGGCCAAGGTTCTGAACGACAACTTCGGCATCAAGCGTGGTTTGATGTCGACCGTTCACGCGGCTACGGCGACGCAGAAAACCGTTGATGGTCCGTCCATGAAAGACTGGCGCGGCGGTCGTGGTATTCTGGAAAACATCATTCCATCTTCCACCGGCGCGGCCAAAGCGGTTGGTAAAGTCCTGCCGGAATTGAACGGCAAACTGACAGGTATGGCATTCCGTGTGCCCACTTCAGACGTGTCGGTTGTGGACTTGACCGTTGAGCTGAACAAAGATGCGTCTTACGACGACATCTGTGCGGCCATGAAATCTGCGTCCGAAGCGGGTGACCTGAAAGGCGTTCTGGGCTACACCGATGAGCCGAACGTGTCCACTGACTTCCGTGGCGATTCTCGTCCGTCTATCTTTGATGCCAAAGCAGGCATTGCGTTGGACGGCACCTTCGTGAAAGTGGTGGCCTGGTATGACAACGAATACGGTTATACCTGCAACATGATGCGTGTGGTTGAGCACGTCGGCACTCACTAAGTCGTTGAGTTTGTCATCGGGGCCTTCCTGGGCCCGATGGCTTTTTCGCTTGTGCTGGCTTATGTGGATGATTCACGTCGTCCCTATAAGTGAACACAATCACAATGATCCCGGCCCATTGGGCTCAAACGTTAAAAAGAGGACGGTTTATGTCTGTATTGAAAATGTCTGACCTGGATCTGGCAGGTAAGCGCGTATTGATTCGCGAAGATCTGAACGTGCCAGTTAAAAATGGCAAAGTGACGTCGGATGCACGGATTCGTGCTTCCTTGCCGACCATGAAAATGGCTGCCGAAGCCGGTGCCAAAGTGATGCTGATGTCTCATCTTGGGCGTCCGACTGAAGGTGAATTCGATCAGGAATCTTCCATGGCCCCAGTGGCGGCGGATTTGTCAGAAAAACTGGGCAAAGACGTTCGCCTGGTGAAAGATTATCTGGACGGCGATGTGGACGTGGCCGAAGGCGAAATCGTCCTGTTGGAAAATGTGCGTTTCAACGTTGGTGAGAAAAAGAACGACGTTGAACTCTCCAAAAAATACGCGGCACTGTGCGACATCTATGTCATGGATGCATTTGGTACCGCCCACCGCGCCCAGGCCTCTACCCATGGGGCGGGTGAGTATGCGCCCGTTGCCTGTGCCGGACCATTGCTGGCGGCTGAGTTGGAAGCACTGGGCAAAGCCCTGCATGAGCCAAAACGCCCGATGGTGGCCATCGTTGGTGGCTCCAAGGTTTCAACCAAATTGACAGTGCTGGAATCCCTGTCGGAAAAAGTGGACCAGCTGGTTGTGGGGGGTGGCATCGCCAACACCTTCATCGAAGCGGCAGGCCATAATGTTGGCAACTCCCTGTCTGAAACCGATCTGGTGCCAACCTGTAAAAAATTGAACGAGATCATGGAATCCCGTGGGGCGGCGATCCCATTGGCTTCGGATGTCGTATGCGGAAAAGAGTTTTCGGAGAACGCCAAAGCGGAAACCAAGCCTGTGACCGACGTGGCAGACGACGACATGATTTTCGATATTGGTCCGGATTCTGCCGCGGAACTGGCGAAAATCATCAAAAACGCTGGCACCGTGGTCTGGAACGGGCCGGTCGGTGTGTTTGAGTTCGATCAGTTCGGCGAAGGCACCAAAGCCATTTCCATGGCGATTGCCGAATCCGATGCCTTCTCCATTGCTGGTGGCGGTGACACCCTGGCAGCGATTGATAAATACGACATCGCAGACAAAGTGTCGTACATCTCAACCGGTGGTGGTGCTTTCCTGGAGTTCCTGGAAGGCAAAAAACTGCCCGCGGTGGAAATGCTGGAAAAAGCAGCGCAGAAGTAAGCGCTGGAATGCTGGGACGGGCTGTTTTGGCCCGGCCCTTTTATGTTCTTGTCTGGTGTGGAAGAAAACATGAGGATGGCTCGGTAAATAAACTTCAGGCGTTCGCCTGAACATGAGTTTATTTCGCGAGACATCTTGTTTCTTCCCGAATTGAAGCAGACACAAGATTCAAGTCAAAGGAAAACATAACGTATGCCATCTGGTTTAAGACGTACAAAAATTGTTGCAACGCTGGGCCCAGCCACGGATCGGGAAGGGGAACTGGCACGCATGATCAAGGCTGGTGTGGACGTGGTCCGCATCAATATGTCCCACGGACAGGCGGAAGAACAGATTCAGCGCGCCAAAGAGGTGCGTGAACTGTCCGCTCGTCTGGACCGTGAAGTCGGGATCCTGGTCGACCTACAAGGGCCTAAAATCCGTATTGCCCGATTTGCTGAAGGCAAAATTTACCTCGAGAAAGGCGATAAGTTCGCGCTGGACAATAATGTTGATCCCAATGAAGGCAACCAGAGTGAGGTAGGGCTGACCTACCCCAGCCTGCCACATGACGTCAAGTCCGGCGATCGTCTGTTGCTGGATGACGGCCGAGTGGTGCTGGATGTGGACAATGTCGAAGGCGAGCGTGTCAACTGCACGGTTGTGGTCGGCGGTGACCTGTCCAACAACAAAGGCATCAATCTGCTGGGAGGCGGCTTGTCCGCCGCGGCACTGACTGAAAAAGACAAAGAAGACATCCTGACGGCGGCCAAAATTCAATGTGATTACTTGGCGCTGTCGTTCCCGCGCAGTGCGGAGGATGTGGAAGAATGTCGCTCTCTGGCGGAAGACGCCGGCCTGATCTGTAGCATTGTGTCAAAAATCGAGCGCGCCGAGGCGGTCAATGATGACTTTACCCTGGACAGCATTATTCTGGCCTCTGATGTGATTATGATCGCCCGCGGCGACCTGGGCGTTGAGGTTGGCGATGCTCAATTGCCAGCCTTGCAGAAGAAAATGATCAAGCGTGCGCGCCAGTTAAATCGCATCACCATCACGGCCACACAAATGATGGAAACCATGATCGAAAATGCGATTCCGACTCGGGCGGAAGTCTTTGACGTTGCCAACGCCGTTATGGATGGGTCGGATGCGGTGATGCTCTCTGGTGAGACCGCCACCGGTCATTCACCGAGTCTGGTGATTGAGACCATGTCTGGCATTGCCCACGAAGCGGAGCAGACCCGTAGCACGCGTGAATCCACGCACCGCATTGATGAGTCGTTTACCGCCATTGATGAAACCATCGCCATGTCAGCGATGTACGCGGCCAACCATTTTGATGTGAAATGCATTGCCGCGCTCACCGAATCCGGCAACACCCCATTGCTGATGTCACGGATCAGCTCGGGCATTCCGATCATTGCGCTGACACCGCACATCGACACCCGCCGCAAAGTGACCCTGTATCGTGGGGTTTACCCGACCAGTGTGGATTACAGTGGTTTGTCGGATGACGAAGTACAGGCGGGTATTCTGAATGAGCTTAAATCAAAAGGTGTTGTGTCCACCGGCGATCAGGTATTGGTGACGCGCGGTCAGGCCCGAGGGAAAATGGGTGGCACCAACCAGATGGAGATTGTCAAAGTCCCATAAGCGGGATTTTAAAGAATGAGACGCACAGAATTTCAGCATTGTTCAGGGTTGTAAAGCCACTGGACACTGCTAGAATGGCTGGAATGTTTTTTTAAACTAATAGAGGAGTCACGCATATGGCGATGATTACACTTCGTGAACTGATGGATTATGCCGCCGAACACGGTTTCGGTATGCCGGCATTCAACGTGAACAACATGGAACAGGTCCGTGCGATTATGGAAGCGGCCAAAGCCGTTGATTCGCCAGTTATTCTGCAGGGTTCTGCTGGTGCGCGTAAATATGCGGGTGAACCTTTCCTGCGTCATCTGATTGAAGCAGCGACTGAAATGTATCCTGAAATTCCAATCGTCATGCACCAGGATCACGGTTCCGATCCAGGCGTTTGTACGCGTGCGATTCAGTCCGGCTTTACCTCGGTTATGATGGACGGTTCTCTGGAAGCGGACATGAAGACCCCGGCCAGCTATGAGTATAACGTTGATGTGACCCGTACCGTGGTTGACATTGCACACTCTGCCGGTGTTTCTGTGGAAGGTGAACTGGGTTGTCTTGGTTCACTGGAAACCGGCATGATGGGCGAAGAAGATGGTCATGGTTCCGATGAGAAAATGGACATGGACGCGTTGCTGACCGATCCGGAAGAAGCGGCAGATTTCGTTAAGAAAACCAATCTGGATGCGCTGGCGGTTGCCGTGGGTACCTCTCACGGTGCTTACAAGTTTACCTCCAAGCCGTCTGACGATGTGCTGCGTATCGACCGCATCAAGGAGATTCACGAGCGTATTCCGGATACACACATTGTGATGCACGGTTCTTCCTCTGTTCCGGAAGAATGGTTGGAAATCATCAACAACTACGGCGGTGACATGGGTCAGACCTTTGGTGTGCCGGTTGATGCCATCGTTGAAGGCATCAAGCATGGTGTGCGCAAAGTGAACATCGATACGGATTTGCGTATGGCTTCCACGGGTGCGGTTCGTAAGCACCTGGCTGAAAATCAGGCCAACTTCGATCCTCGTAAGTTCTTGAAAGCCGCTCAGGACGCGATGTCAGAAATCTGTAAAGCGCGTTTCGAAGCGTTTGGTTGTGCTGGCCACGCTTCCAAGATCAAATCACTGGGTCTGGAAGAAATGCAGCGTCGCTATGCGGCGGGCGAGCTGGATCAGCGCGTTAAATAATCCAAACAACGTTTGGATGCGGCCGCTTTGAGCGGCCTGAAAGACAAAACCGGGCATTGCCCGGTTTTTTTGTGTCTGGCACCAACAGATTGGTACTCACCAATCGCATTCATGACCTGTCTGAATGGAAGCGCTGGGGGTTACCGAGTCGGTTGGTGGGGCAAATGGGCAAAAAAAGTTGAGGGTGGCAGCATAGATTGCACATCTTCGGCGTTGTCAGGGTCAGCCTCCGTCAGTACGTCATTGAGAATCACACCGGCCACGGTCAAGCCGTGGTGTTGGATGGCTTCCAGTGTCAGTCGGCACTGGTTAAGGCAGCCGAGCCGATTGGCAACGACCAGCAGGACCGGAAAGCCGAGTGCGCAAGCCAGGTCGGCATTGAGCGCATCCGGGGTCAAAGGGGAGTAAAAGCCTCCGGCCCCCTCGACCCATCGTAGAGACGTGGGGGAAGCTTCGCAGGCGGAGAGCAAGTCAGACAGGGTCAATGCATCGCCTGCCTGTTCGATTGCGCGCGCGGGTGAAATGGCAGGCTGGTAGAGATGTTGGCCAATGCTGTGTCTGGGAACATTGCCCTGGCAGGCCTGGTAGAGGTGTTCGATGTCCTCGGACCAGAGATGACCCTTGGCATCAACCAGGCAGCCGGATGCCACCGGTTTTCTGGGGGCCAATGTTCGGCTTTGGGCGCGTCTGGATAAATCGCGCAAAAGACGGGCGGAAACATAGGTCTTGCCGACGTCGGTATCGGTGCCGGTGACAAACACACCGGGTAGTTCGCCCTGATTGAGACGATCGAGCCAGTCGGTCAGCGAAGCGGGAAGACAGTCACGCATTGTCCATCAGTCGTGATTCAGCTTCCTGATATTTTTCCAGCGTTTTTTCCACGACTTTTTGTGGCAGTTCCGGACCCGGGTCGGTTTTGTCCCAATCCAGACTCAGCAGGTAGTCGCGAATGTATTGTTTATCAAAGCTGGGTGGATTTTCCCCGACTGTGTAGGTCGATGCTGGCCAGAATCGGGAGCTGTCAGGTGTGAGGGCTTCATCAATCAGGTGGATACGTCCCTCGGCGTCTTCACCAAATTCGAACTTGGTGTCGGCAATCAGGATGCCACGTTGTTGGGCGTAATCGGCTGCGAAGCGGTAAAGCTTCAAACTCAGGTCGCGGATGGCTTCGGCCTTTGACTGGCCGATCAGGTCGACCACGGCCTGAAAATCAATGTTTTCATCATGCTCACCGACCTCGGCCTTGGTGGAGGGCGTAAAGAGCGGTTCAGGCAGCTTTTCGGCCAGCTTCAAGCCTTTCGCCAAAGTGTGACCACAGACCTGACCGGTCTGTTGGTATTCCTGCCAGCCCGACCCCACCAGGTAGCCGCGGACAATCGCTTCCACCGGTAATGGCTTGAGTTTGCGCACCACCATGGCGCGTCCATCCATTTGCGCCAGTTCGTCATGCGTCAGATGGTCGGCCAGAATAACGTCTTCGGCCAACTGGTTGGGCAGAATGCTCTCGGTCTGATGCATCCAGAAACGGGCCATTTCGGTGAGCAATTTCCCTTTGCCGGGGATTGGGGTGGGCAGCACTACATCAAAAGCGGAGATCCGATCCGTGGTGACGATCAGCATATGGTCGTCATCCAGGTCATAAAGATCGCGCACTTTGCCCTGATTGAGCAGGGGCAGACTGGTCAGTTGAGATTTATATAAAGCGTGCATGGCTTACTCCGTTTAAGGCGAATCAGGGCCGGCCGGATTTTTTTCGGGCAGTTTGCGTAAATTTTCTTCCAGGCGCTTACGATCGTCATAGGGCAGTTTTAAGTGACCATAGCGCAGGACGATCACGGCGGCGGCCACCGTCAGCATGGTCAGCGCCACAACAATCATTTCCCATTCGCTGAGGTTTTTCATCTCAAGAATCAGGTAACGCGCCAACGCGATGATGGCAATGTACATGGGAAAGCGTATCGGGAGCTTGCCTGAATCCAGGTAGATGGCAACCATCGCCAGCACTTCCAGATAAAGAAACATCAAAAGCAGATCGCCGAGAGTGACATCCAATCGGTCGATCATGCTCCAGATTTCCGTGAGAGAGGCAATGACGGTGGCGATCGCAATCACGATCAGGCCAATGACCTCAATGATACGAATGCCGCGCTTGACCGACCGTAATCCCGGAAAATGGTCTTCTTGCATGGGCGCCCCCTTGGCTCTGCTGAGAAAATAATTGCGCTGTCATCAATGGCTTGGATATTAGCGGAATTGTGGTGTTTTGAAAACCATTGCAACCGATTTTTACCAGGCCTGGTTAAAAAGGCAGGGGATGAGGCGGGTTTGTGCAAAGAACTGATTCAAAAAAAGGCGCTTTCTGCTAAAATGTGCGGAATTAATATTTTGGAATCAAGGATAAGGAGCCAAGCATGGCAAAACAAGAAAACTGGATTGCCCCGTCGATTCTGTCAGCGGATTTTGCGCAATTGGGCAAGGACGTGAAGGATGTGATCGCGGCCGGTGCCGATGTGGTGCATTTTGACGTGATGGACAATCACTACGTGCCCAATCTGACCATTGGGCCGCTGGTGGCGGAATCACTGAAAAATTTCATGGATCGCGAAGGTGTGAAAGCGCCGATGGACGTGCACCTGATGGTCAAGCCAGTGGATCGCATTATTGGTGATTTTGCCAGCGCCGGCGCCGACTACATTACCTTTCACCCGGAAGCCTCCGAGCACATTGACCGCTCGTTGCAATTGGTCAAAAACGAGGGCTGCAAGGCCGGTCTGGTCTTTAACCCGGCCACGCCCCTGAGCTATCTGGATCATGTGCTGGATAAAATCGACATGATTCTGATTATGTCGGTGAATCCCGGTTTCGGTGGCCAGTCGTTCATTCCGCAGGCGCTGGACAAGCTCAAGGCCGCGCGTGAAATGATTGATGCGTCGGGGCGTGACATTCGTCTTGAAATCGATGGCGGCGTAAAAGTGGACAACATCGCCGAAGTGGCGGCCGCTGGTTGCGATACGTTCGTGTCCGGGTCAGGCATCTTCGGCAAAGCGCAGAGCAGCGACGCCAATCGTTATGACACGGTGATTCAGCAGATGCGAGACGAGTTGGCGAAAGCGTAAATGCCGATCCTCTCGGGCGTGCGGCCCTACCCGCATGCCCTGCATCTTAATTTTGAAGCGCCGGCCAATGCTGGCGCTTTGTGTTTGTAAGAACGGGCCTCGGCTCGGATTAAGTTTGGAAAAACCGAATGCTAACAGCCAAAATTACGCCCGGCTTTGTCTTGATTGACTTGGACGGGACCTTGATCGACAGTGTGCCGGATCTGGCGTATTGCACCGACGAAATGATGAAGCAACTCGGCTTGCCCGAGCGGGGCGAAGCGGCCGTGCGCAACTGGGTCGGCAATGGGGTGCAGCGATTGGTCGAGCGAGCTCTGACCAATGATCTGGATGGCACGCCCGAGCCCGCACTCATGGAAAAAGCCTATCCTTTGTTTCTGGCGTTGTACAAAGAAAACACGTCACAGCGCAGTTGTGTTTACGAAGGCGTTGTCCAAGGGCTGGACTGGATGAAGGCGCAGGGCTACCGTCTGGCTTGTGTCACCAACAAAGCCGCTGACTTTACCTTGCCGCTGCTCGAAGATAAGGGGCTGCGTGACTATTTTGAGGTGGTGGTCAGTGGGGACACCTGTGCCAGGAAAAAGCCCGATCCGATGCCACTGCTGCATGCTGCGCAACAGCTGGGGGTTTCCCCTGAAAATGCGTTGATGATTGGTGATTCGCAGTCGGATGTGAAAGCCGCCCGGGCCGCCGGGTTTCATATCTTCTGCATGACTTACGGCTATAATCATGGGGAAGACATTCGTGATTATAACCCGGACGCGGTGATGGACTCGTTTGCTGAACTGTCAAACTGGATCGAGGCGGCGTCTTAATTTGACGGTTGCCTTTTAAACGCTGGAAATGACTATGGATCAGACCCAATTTGAACGCCTGGCCGCCGAGGGCTATGACAAGGTCGCGGTGATGCGCACTATTCTGTCGGATTACGACACCCCGCTGAGCGTGTACCACAAAGTGGCCAACGCCCCTTATACCTACCTGCTGGAATCGGTTCAGGGCGGAGACCAGTGGGGACGTTATTCCATCATCGGCTTGCCGTGCCGTCAGCGGGTCAGTGTCACGGGCTCAGTGGTCTCGGTGACCGAGCGCTCCGCCGAGGGCGAAGAAACCCTGGTCGAACAGCAGGCCACGCAGGACCCGCTGGCCTGGCTGGAAGCGTTTCAGGCACGATTTAATGTCCCTCAACAAACCGGTTTGCCCGTGTTTACCGGTGGTTTGGTCGGGTATTTCGGTTACGACAGCATTGAATACGTCGAACCGCGTTTGCAGGGCACCACACCGAGGCAGGATGACATTGGGGCACCGGACATCGTGATGATGGTCTCCACGGAATTGGTGGTGTTTGACAACCTCAGCGGCCAGGTGCATGTGATAGTGCATGCCGATGCCAAAACCGACCAGGCCTGGTCAAAGGCACAAACACGCCTGGATGAGATTGCCGCCCGGATTCATGCCCCTCTGCCGCCATCGGAGCCGATGGCGGCGGCCCCGGAATTGCAGGAGTCGGATTTTGTCTCCAGTTTTGGTGAAGCGGCCTTCAAAGACGCCGCCGCCCAAATCAAGGAGTACATTCTGGCGGGCGACGCCATGCAGGTGGTGATCTCCCAGCAGATGTCAGCCTCGTTTGATCATCCGCCTCTGGCTCTGTATCGGGCATTGCGTTATTTGAATCCGTCGCCCTATATGTTTTTTCTGGATTTGGGGGATTTTCATGTCGTGGGTTCTTCGCCTGAGATTCTGGTGCGTCTGGAAGCGGGCAAGGTCACTGTGCGGCCGATTGCCGGCACCCGACGTCGTGGTCAGACGCCGCAGCAGGATCGCGAGATGGAAGCGGATCTGCTGGCCGATCCCAAAGAGCGGGCCGAGCACTTGATGTTGATTGATCTGGGTCGCAATGACGTCGGACGCATTGCCCAAACCGGCAGTGTTGAGCTGACCGAAAAGATGGTGGTGGAGCGTTATTCGCATGTGATGCACATTGTGTCCAATGTCGATGGTCGGGTGAAAGACGGTTTGTCGGCCATGGATGTGCTGCGCGCCACCTTCCCGGCGGGCACCGTGTCCGGCGCGCCCAAGATCCGTGCCATGGAAATCATCAATGAACTGGAACCGGTCAAACGCGGGGTCTATGCGGGGGCGGTTGGCTACCTGGGCTGGCACGGCAACATGGACACCGCCATCGCCATCCGCACCGCGGTAATCAAAGACGGTCGTCTGTTTGTACAGGCAGGTGCTGGTGTGGTGGCCGATTCCGATCCGCAATCCGAATGGGATGAAACCCTGAACAAGGGGCGAGCGATTTTCAAAGCCGCCGCTTTCGTCAACCGGGGCTTGCAGACCCGTCATCCCCATGATTCGTCATCGCGCCCGAGCTGAGGATTTGACATGCTGTTAATGATCGACAATTACGATTCGTTTACCTATAACCTGGTGCAGTATTTTGGGGAACTGGGGCAGGAGGTGGTGGTCCACCGCAACGACCAGATCACGCTGGATCAGATCGAAGCGCTCGCGCCGACCTATCTGGTGATTTCGCCCGGCCCTTGCTCACCGACGGAAGCGGGAATTTCGGTGGCCGCGATTAAGCATTTTGCCGGTAAGATTCCGATTTTAGGCGTGTGCCTGGGGCATCAGGCCATTGGGCAAGCGTTTGGCGCTGAGGTGGTGCGTGCCAAGCAGGTGATGCATGGCAAAACCTCGCCGGTTTATCATCATGATGTGGGCGTCTTTGCTGGGCTGCCCAATCCGGTGGAAACCACGCGCTATCATTCGCTGGTGTTGGCACAGGACAGTTTGCCGGCCTGTCTGGAGGTCACCGCCTGGACGCAATCCGAGGACGGGACGCTGGATGAGATCATGGGCGTGCGCCACACCGATTTGCCCGTTGAAGGGGTGCAGTTTCACCCGGAATCGATCTTGACGGATCAGGGTCACCGGATGCTGTCCAACTTTTTGACGGAACACGCGGGCTGATTGGCCCCGGTTTGTTCCCAGACCCATGGCCCTGTGGCCGAAGGAGTGAAGCATGCAATTGAAAGACGCGCTCAATCAACTGATTCAACATAAAAATCTGACCAGCGAGCAGATGGAATGGGTCATGCATACGCTCATGGCCGGTGAAGCCGACCCCATTCAGGTGGCCGGTATTCTGGTGGCGCTGCGCAGCAAGGGCGAAACCCCGGAAGAAATCACCGCCGCGGCCTCAGTGATGCGCATGCTGGCCACCCATGTGCCCATTCATGACAAGGCACACCTGGTCGACACCTGTGGCACCGGCGGCGATGGGGCCAATACGTTTAATATTTCCACCGCCTGTGCGTTTGTGGCCGCCGCCGCCGGTGCGAAAGTGGCCAAGCACGGCGCCCGTTCCGTGTCGAGTTCGTCGGGCAGCGCGGATGTGCTGGAAAAAGCGGGTGTGAATCTGGACCTGTCACCTAAATCGGTGGCGCAGTGCGTGGAACAATTAGGTGTGGGCTTTATGTATGCCCCGGCTCATCATTCGGCCATGAAGCATGTGATGGGCGTTCGCAAAACGTTGGGTGTGCGCACTCTGTTTAACATTCTCGGGCCTCTGGCGAATCCGGCCAATGCGCCGTCCCAAGTGTTGGGTGTGTTTGATCCCGATCTGCTGGATACTTTCGCCGAGGTGTTGCGCTCACTTGGGTCCGAGCATGTGATGGTGGTGCATGCCCAGGACGGGTTGGATGAAATCAGTATTGCCAGTGTGACCGAGGTGGCAGAACTCAAAGGCGGGCGAATCAAACGCTGGCAGATCGACCCGTCCGATTACGACATGGATCATCCGGACTTGTCTGAGCTGAGCATCGATTCCGCCCAAGACAGCCTCAACATCATCAAAGCCGTGTTTAATAACGACCACTCGGCGGCGGCTGACATTGTCTGTCTGAATGCCGGGGCCTCGATTTATGTCGCAGGTCTGGCCGACTCCTATGCAGATGGCGTGGAAAAAGCACGCGAGCTGCTGGCCAGTGGTGAAGTTCGCCAACGCTTTGAGGCGTTTATTGCCCTGACTCAGACCCTGGATTGAACCGCACCGCCCGATTGTACCGATTAGTTTGAACGGAACCATTTATGCCAACCTATACCCCTGATATTCTCAAAAAAATTATTTTCCGCAAGCTGGAAGAAATTCAGGCAGCCTGTGAGCAAATGCCATTGCGTGAAATCAAGCAGAAAGCGATGATGATGACCACTTCGCCCACGAGGGGGTTTGCCGATGCCATGCAAGCCAAGCTGGATGCCGGCGAATCGGCGGTGATCGCCGAAATCAAAAAAGCCTCGCCCAGCAAAGGCGTGTTGCGAGACCCTTTTGACCCGGTTGCGATTGCCGAAAGCTATGCCAGCCATGGCGCTGCCTGTCTGTCGGTGTTGACCGATCGGGATTTTTTTCAGGGATCAAGTGAGTACCTGCAGCAGGTTCACGCCGCCGTTGATCTGCCCATCATCCGCAAGGATTTCATTGTGGACGACTATCAGGTATATGAAGCCCGGTTGATGGGCGCGGATTGCATCCTTCTGATAGCGGCCGCCATTGGCGATGCTCAGATGTATGAGTTGACCGAAACTGCGATGCAGTTAGGATTGGATGTGCTGGTGGAAGTGCACAATGAAGAAGAACTGGAACGGGCCTTGCGCTTGCCGTTACCGATGATCGGCATCAACAACCGCGACCTGCACACCTTTGAGGTATCGCTTGAGACCACCTTGAACCTGCTCTCGAAGATTCCGGAGGATCGTATTGTGATCACCGAAAGCGGTATTTTGGGACCCGAAGATGTGGCTCGAATGCGCGCGCATCAGGTCAACAGCTTCCTGGTCGGGGAAGCCTTTATGCGGGCCGAAGATCCGGGGGCGGCGTTGCAGGCGATGTTTCAGTAGCGCCTGAGAAAATGCAAAAAATGGATAAGGGAAGATCATGAAAATCTCTTGGCAGAAAAACATGCAGTTTTGTGG
The DNA here is from genome assembly GCF_001507535.1 of Thiomicrospira sp. WB1. Lineage (GTDB taxonomy): Bacteria > Pseudomonadota > Gammaproteobacteria > Thiomicrospirales > Thiomicrospiraceae > Hydrogenovibrio. The sequence continues at coordinate 103,891 of NZ_LQBN01000004.1, read as the reverse complement.
GCACACCGACAGCGGTCATGATGTGGTGATGGACGCGGCGCCCGAAGTCGGCGGCGAAAATCAGGGCCCCCGGCCGATGGAAATGGTGTTGCTGGGACTGGGCGGTTGTACCAGCATCGATGTGATGATGATGCTGCAAAAAAGCAAACAGGCCGTGACCGACTGTGAGGTGGAACTGATCAGCGAGCGCGCCGAGAGCATTCCCAAAGTCTTTACCAAAATTCATGTGCGTTTTCACGTCTATGGCGATGACCTGAACGAGAAAAAAGTCGCCCGCGCCGTGAACCTCTCGGCGGAAAAATATTGCTCCGTTTCCAAAATGCTGGAAAACAGCGTGGAGTTGACGCACGATTATCGGATTTACTCGCCAAAATCCTAAAACTGACCAGGCCTGGTCAGTTTTAGGTCTGCGTTGCCGGTTCGGCTGGATCAGCCTCAATCGCTCGAAGCAGGGTCAGGAACGCCTGACAGGCTTGTACGGAGGCCGTTTCATTCATGGTGTGATAGCCAGTGGTGGGAATCTGAATGGTGGTGCCGTCCACCAGGCCGTCGGCGTTGGCCAGGATGCGTCCCAGTTCGGTTCGCCCCAGACTTTGGGCCTGGCGGTTGGACCCTAAGCGCTGCTGGTTGAGCTGTTCAATGTAGTGGTCCTTGAAGCCAAATGAAATGGCATGCTGGTGACACAGTTGCGCCACCTGTCCGGTGGTTTGAGGGTTGAATTCGGCGTGCTCGTCCCGATTGCGCAATGTGATCCATTGCTTGTCGGCTTCTTCGCGGTTGCGGTAAGGGCTGGTGTCGACCACATAAAGTTGGTTGGTGGGCTTGCCGAAACGGCGGTACCATTCCAACAGATAACGCCAACTGCCGCCCGATTCCTCTTCGGCGGTGAAGAACGCCGTGCCTTCATACCCCAGGCTGAAAAGATGCACCAGCATTGCGGCTGTGAGCACGTTGTCGAGCTGCCCGGACAGCATGCCCTGATCCACGCGCAGGCGATCGGAAAAGCCCACGGGGGTGCCCGCAACCAGGTGCTCCAGTCCTTCCACTTCAAAAATCAGGTTGTTACGGTATTCGCAGATGTAGGCGTTGTCGATCAGCCCAGCGCCGCGATAGGCACCGGACCAGGGTTCATAGGCCAGAACGGGGGTGGCGTCGAAGCGGTTCATCAGGGTTTCTTTTAGCTCATTGGCCACATCGGTCCCCAGCAGGTTGGTGCGTTTGCCCGCGACGAAGGCGGCGAACTGAAATTCATTGGGTCCGGTGCAGACCAGGCCGTGGCGATCAATGTGCGCGGAAAAATGGCAGCGGTCGGGCTGGTTGCCTTGGGCAACCAATAAGCCTTCATACCAGGTAACCTGAGCGCCACGTTCTTCCAGTTCTCGTTGCAGGACACGAAAAAACGCATGCTCGGCGCCGACCACACTGGGTTGGCGAATCAGGGCTTTGAGCAGATCCAAAAAATCGCCAAACGCATTGGCGTCTTCCGGAAGCAGGGGCTGTGTCATGACTGGGCCTCGTCTAATGCTTGAGTGATGGCGGCGACCATGCCGTCGGTCAGCTGGCTCAAGCTGGGGTCAGGCATATTGTAGGCGGGCATGGTATAGATCAAGGCACCGAAGGGGCGCAGCCAGACACCCTGCTCGACGGCCAGGTCCTGAATGCGCGGGCCGAGGTGGCCCGCGTCAAGTTCCACCGCAGCAATGGCGCCCAGGATGCGCACATCTTTTACGCCCTCATGCGACTTGAGGGGGGTCAGCTGGGATTGGAAATGGTGTTCGATGCGGGCGATGTTGGCCTGCCAGGGACTGTTGAGTAGCACATCGATGTTGGCGCTGGCGGTGGCGCAGGCCAGTGGATTGCCCATGTAGGTCGGGCCGTGCATGAGCAACCCGGGATCACCCTGACTGATGGTGCGACTCACCGTTTCGGTTGCCAGCGTCGCGGCAAGGGTAATGTGTCCGCCGGTCAGGGTTTTGCCCAGCGCCATGATGTCGGGTGTGATGCCGGCCCAGTTGCAGCCAAACAACTCGCCGGTGCGTCCGAAGCCGGTCGCGATTTCATCCGCAATCAATAGGACGTTATAGTGATCACACAGGGCGCGCGCCTGTTTCAGGTAGCTCGGTCGATACGGGCGCATGCCGCCTGCGCCCTGAATGATGGGTTCCAGTGTGAGCGCGGCAATTTCGTCATGATGGGTGGCCAATATGGCTTCCAGTGCTTCGATGTCGCTGTCATCGGTGTTGATCATGCCGGGATTGGGTCGGGGCGCAAAAAAGTGCTGAGGCAGCAGTGGGCCAAAGGTGGTGTGCATGCCGTTGTCCGGGTCACACAGTGCCATGGTGGCAATGGTGTCACCATGATAGCCGCCTTTGATGCTGAGCAGTCGGCTCTTTGAGGGTTTGCCACGGCTAATCTGGTATTGCAGGGCCATTTTGATGGCGACTTCCATCGCCACCGAACCGGAGTCAACAAAAAAGACTTTTTCCAAGCCTTCAGGCGTGAGCGATACCAGTTTCTGCGCCAGATCGATGGCGGGCTGATGGGTCAGGCCGCCGAACATAATGTGAGGCATGACCTCAATCTGGTGGTGCATGGCTGCGACGATGTCGGAGTGGTTATAACCATGTATGGCAGCCCACCAGGAGCTCATGCCGTCAATCAACGTGCGCCCGTCGGCCAGCGTGATCCGGCTGCCCTGGGTCGATTGAACGGCCAGCGGTGATTGGGGGTTGGGCATGGGGGCGTACGGGTGCCAGATGTGATCGCGGTCGAAGGCTTGTAAGGATTGCCAGTCAGTCATGTCGCCTCTCTAGATGAATAATGGGTCAATGGCTAGCATTATACGTCTGGCATCAAGCCAAAATCACCAGGCCTGGTCAAAAAAGGAGGTGGGCAGGGGCTGCAGGGGCCGCCAGTCGAGCGTCGTCAGCGTTGACTGAAAGCTGGGCTCAAGCGGGGATCGCAAAGAGAGTGGTTGACCGGTCTCTGGGTGTGACAGCTTCAGCTTGGTGGCGGCAAGATACAAGCGATGATGCCCGTGCCATTGGTAGAAAAAATGATTGTGGTGACGATCACCATGCGCCACATCCCCAATGATCGGGTGTCCGATGTGGTTCAGGTGGCGGCGAAGCTGGTGTTTGCGCCCGGTGACAGGCGTCAGGGAGACTAGGCTGTAGCGTTGTTGTTCAAACCGGCCCATTGGGTGGTCGACCAGTGCCGTTGCCAGGGTTTGGTAGTGGGTCAGTGCCGGTTTGGGTTGACTCGCGTTGTCGGCTTTGAGCGGTCGGTCGATTTCACCGGATTCGGCCAGCCAGCCACGACAGATGGCGAGATAGTGTTTGTGTACCTCTCGGCTGGTAAAAGCTTGGTTCAGCGCGCGAGCGATGGCAGGCGATTTGGCGAACACCAGTAAGCCGGAGGTGGCCTTGTCGAGGCGATGAACCGGCCAGACCGGCGCGCCAATGGCGTCACGGGTCATTTGCAATGCGAAATCACGGGTTTCCCGATCCAAGTGCGTTCGGTGCACCAGCAACCCCGCTGGTTTGTGAATGGCAACCAAGGCGGCATCGTTGTGCAATATTTTCAAGTTCTGGCGCTGACAGACGGTGTGCATGCCCGTATTATAAAACGTCAAACGTTGTGCAAAGGGAGAATCAGATGAAAAAGCTGGGTTGGTTGCTCATGATGGGGTGGTTGTCAGCGGCGTCGGCCAATGATGTGGTTACCACAAAAAGCATCGGGTTGGGGTTGGCCAATGATCTGGCGATGGCCAGTGTTGAGGCTTGTCGGGAGGAAGGGTACCAGGTGAGTGCCGTAGTGGTGGACCGCCACGGCCTTTTACGCAGTGCCATGCGGGATGACCTGGCCGCTCAGTACACCCTGCAGATTGCACAGGAAAAGGCCAACATGACCATTATGTCCGGTTTGAAATCGGGACAGTTCCGCGCGATGCGGGAAGACATCCGCCAAGAGCTTAATCACATTGATGGTCTGATTGTGATGGTGGGGGCCTTGCCCATCGTGGCCGGTGGGACAACCATCGGGGCGATTGGCGTCAGCGGCGCACCCGGTGGCGATATAGACGAGCGTTGTGCGCAAAAAGCGATGGATGCCTACCAGGATCGCTTGGACTTCGCTTTGTAGTCGCTCGCGCAAAAAGTTTGTTCGCATGGTTGACATGAACTTAGGAATCGATAGAATACCCACACAATTTGATTGGAGGGTTTCCCGAGCGGTCAAAGGGGGCAGACTGTAAATCTGCTGGCTTCGCCTTCAGAAGTTCGAATCTTCTACCCTCCACCAATTTAATTTGCGGGTATCGTATAAAGGCTATTACCTCGGCCTTCCAAGCCGATGATAGGGGTTCGATTCCCCTTACCCGCTCCAAATTCTGGGTTCTCAGGCTCGGCTGCCATGTGGTCGGGCGTGAGGACCTTTTGATATTTGCTCTCATAGCTCAGTTGGTAGAGCGCATCCATGGTAAGGATGAGGTCACCAGTTCGATCCTGGTTGAGAGCTCCATTTTAGTTTCGAAATGAGAATCTGGCGGACCTGGTCAACGAGTCTGTCGCTGTTTACACGGAGTTTGCATCATGGCAAAGGAAAAGTTTGAACGTAATAAGCCGCACGTAAACGTTGGTACGATTGGTCACGTTGACCATGGTAAGACAACTCTTACAGCGGCGCTGACAATTGTACAGGGCAAAAAGTTTGGCGGTGAAGCCAAAGACTACGCCGGGATTGATAACGCACCGGAAGAGCGTGAGCGTGGTATCACCATCTCCACAGCGCACGTTGAATATGAATCAGAGACGCGTCACTATGCGCACGTTGACTGCCCAGGACACGCTGACTATGTTAAGAACATGATCACCGGTGCCGCCCAGATGGACGGCGCGATCCTGGTCTGTTCTGCCGCGGATGGCCCAATGCCTCAAACACGTGAGCACATCCTGCTGTCGCGTCAGGTAGGTGTCCCTTACATCGTTGTGTATCTGAACAAAGCCGACATGGTTGACGACGAAGAGTTGTTGGAACTGGTCGAAATGGAAGTGCGTGAACTGCTCGACGAGTACGACTTCCCAGGTGACGACACACCAGTGATCATGGGCTCAGCGCTGAAAGCCATCGAAGGCGACACCTCAGAAATTGGTGAACCTTCCATTGGTCGTCTGGTTGATGCGCTGGATGAATACATCCCAACGCCAGAGCGTGACACCGACAAAGACTTCCTGATGCCAATTGAAGACATCTTCTCCATCCAGGGTCGTGGTACCGTTGCCACCGGTCGTGTGGAGTCTGGTGTAGTCAAAACTGGTGAAGAGATCGAAATCGTTGGTATCCGTGACACCCAGAAAACCACTGTTACGGGCGTTGAAATGTTCCGTAAGCTGCTGGACCAGGGTGAAGCCGGTGACAACGTAGGTATCCTGTTGCGTGGTACCAAGCGTGAAGACATCGAGCGTGGTCAGGTACTGGCCAAGCCAGGTACCATCACCCCGCACACCAAGTTTGAAGCGGAAGTTTATGTTCTGTCCAAAGACGAAGGTGGTCGTCACACACCATTCTTCCAGGGCTATCGTCCACAGTTCTATTTCCGTACGACTGACGTAACCGGTGCCTGTGAGCTGCCATCTGGTACCGAAATGGTTATGCCGGGTGACAACGTTCAAATGACGGTTGAGCTGATTGCGCCAATCGCCATGGACGAAGGTCTGCGCTTCGCGATTCGCGAAGGTGGTCGTACCGTTGGTGCGGGTGTGGTCGCAAAAATTATCGAGTGATAAACGCGCTTGCGAATTAAGAAAAGGGGATGTATAATCCCCTTTTTTTTCGCAAGACGGTTCCGAATTCTAGGGGTATAGCTCCAATTGGTAGAGCATCGGATTCCAAATCCGAGTGTTGGGGGTTCGAGTCCCTCTGCCCCTGCCATTATTCAAGCGGCCTGTTTTGACAGGTCGTTTTTATTTCAAGATTGAGTCTTATGAGTCAAAAATCGAACGATCAAAATGATCTGTCTGCACTGGATAAGCCGAAAATCCTGCTGGCATTGGCGATTCTTGCCCTGACTGTGGTGGGTTATTACTACTACGCCGAGCAGCATGCTGTGGTGCGTGTGCTGGGGTTGCTGGCCGGTGTGGCAATTTCGGGCTGGGTGTTTTACCAGTCTGAAAAGGGTAAATCCTGGTTTCGCTATGTATCGCTGGCCAAAAAGGAAGTTCAGCAGGTTATATGGCCAACACGTCAGGAAACCGTGCAAATGACGTTGATCGTCTTTGTGGTGGTGATTCTGATGGGTATCTTCCTGTGGTTGGTGGATATGTTCTTTTTGTGGGCAGTGCAGTTGTTAACAGGTCAAGGTGGTTGATATGGCTCAGAGATGGTATGTGGTCCACGCCTATTCCGGTTATGAGAACAAAGTGAAGAAGAGTTTGGCGGAGTACGTCGAGCGCGCCGGGCTGGAGGATATGTTCGGCCAGGTGCTGGTTCCTTCGGAAGAGGTCGTTGAGATTCGTGACGGCAAGAAGCGCACCTCCGAGCGTAAGTTTTTCCCCGGCTATGTGCTGGTGCAGATGGAAATGAACGATGAGACCTGGCACTTGGTGAAAAGCGTTCCGCAGGTCATGGGTTTTATTGGCGGGACGTCGGATCGGCCAGCCCCCATTTCCAAGAAGGAAGTGGAACGGATTCTTCAGAAAGTTGAAGACGGTGTGGATAAGCCTAAGCCGAAGGTGATCTACGAGCCGGGTGAAATGGTGCGCGTGATCGATGGCCCCTTCAAGGAGTTTGAAGCGGTGGTGGATCGCGTGGATTACGACAAGAACAAGCTGCAGGTGTCGGTGCTGATTTTTGGGCGCTCGACCCCTGTGGAGTTGGAGTTTACTCAAGTCGAAAAAGACTGAGTGTAGTGTAACTGGGGAGTCGAAAGACGTTCGAACCCGAAAGGAGATGTTATGGCTAAGAAAATTGAAGCCTATATTAAGTTGCAGGTTCCTGCTGGGAATGCCAACCCAAGTCCGCCGGTTGGTCCGGCCCTGGGTCAGCATGGCGTGAACATCATGGAGTTCTGTAAAGCGTTTAACGCAGAAACGCAGTCCATTGAAAAAAATCTGCCAGTGCCAGTGGTCATCACGGTCTACAACGACCGTAGCTTTACGTTTATTACCAAAACCCCGCCAGCGTCAATCCTGCTGAAAAAAGCAGCTGGGATCAAGAGTGGTTCCGGTGTGCCAAACCTAGACAAGGTCGGCACTGTGACACGCGCGCAGTTGGAAGAAATCGCCAACACCAAAATGGCGGATCTGAATGCCAACGATTTGGACGCAGCCGTCAAAATCATTGCGGGTTCTGCTCGCAGCATGGGCTTAGTAGTAGAGGGGTAATGGCATGGCGAAGATGACGAAAAGACAAAAGTTGTTCGCAGAAAAAGTGGACACAACCAAAGCCTATCCCGTTCTGGAAGGTTTTTCTCTGATTTCAGAGCTGTCCAACACAAAATTCAACGAATCGGTTGAAGTCGCGGTTCGCTTGGGCATTGATCCACGTAAATCGGACCAGGTTGTACGTGGTGCGACGGTCATGCCAAACGGCACTGGTAAAGAAGTGCGTGTTGCCGTCTTTACTGGTGATGCCAATGCGCAGGCGGCCAAAGACGCCGGTGCGGACTTCGTAGGCATGGAAGACCTGGCCGACGAGGTCAAAGGTGGCATGATGGATTTTGATGTGGTGATTGCCTCACCGGACGCAATGCGCGTCGTCGGGATGCTGGGCCAGGTTTTGGGGCCACGTGGTCTGATGCCGAACCCAAAAACCGGCACGGTCACACCCGATGTTGCGACGGCCATCAAGAATGCCAAATCTGGCCAAGTCCGTTTCCGTGCCGATAAGGCAGGGATCGTTCACGCGGCCATCGGCAAGGTTGATTTTGAACCGGAAAAACTGAAAGAGAATTTGAATGCACTGGTTGATGATTTGGTGAAAGCCAAGCCGTCTGCTGCGAAAGGGACTTACCTGAAGAAGATTTCCATTTCCAGCACGATGGGGCCTGGTATCCAGGTGGATCAGTCCAGTCTGTAAAGATTTTGCTTCGGCAAAAAAGAGTTGGGTCTCCTTAGATTAAGTACGACTTGATTGAGTGAGCGCCCATCTCAGACCGCAGGTGAGCACCGTTGGGGCTCTTAATCGTTTTAAGCCTGCGTAGATGGAAGAGCTTGATGATTCAAGCTGTTTTGGAGGTTATATGGCACTCAATATCGAGGGTAAAAAAGCCGTCGTCGAAGAGCTGTCTGCAGTGATTGCAGAGTCTGGCTCTATGGTTGCGGCTGAATATCGCGGATTGACTGTTGAACAGATGACTAACCTTCGTATCAAGGCGCGTGAAGAAAAGGTTACGGTTCGTGTTGTGAAAAACACCCTGGCCAAACGTGCCGTGCAAGGCACGCCATTTGAAGACATGGCGGATACATTCAGTGGCCCACTGGTTTTTGCCTTTTCCGGCGAGGAACTGGGTAAAGCGGCACGAGTGTTTAAAGACTTTGCAAAAGATAACGAAGCCCTGGTGGTTCGTTCTTTGTCAATTGGGGATGGTGTGCTGGACGCATCTCACTTGGCGAGCATCGCGGCGTTGCCGACATACGACGAAGCCTTGAGCAAGTTGTTGTATGTGATGAAAGAGCCAGTGGCGAAACTGACACGCGGTCTCAACGCAGTCAAAGAGCAGAAAGAAGAAGCTGCCTAAATCGGCTTCGACTCTTCAAACGTGATTAATTTAAGGAAGTAATAACATGGCAATTTCTAAAGACGATATTCTGGAAGCCGTTGCGAACATGTCAATCATGGAAGTGGTTGAACTGGTTGAAGCAATGGAAGAAAAATTTGGTGTTTCTGCGGCAGCAGTCGCCGTTGCAGGCCCTGGTGGTGACGCGGGTGCGGCAGCCGAAGAACAGACTGAGTTTGATGTGATCCTGACAGGCGCAGGCGACAACAAAGTTGCGGCGATCAAAGCCGTTCGTGGCGCGACTGGCCTGGGTCTGAAAGAAGCGAAAGCTGCGGTTGAATCAGCACCGTTTACACTGAAAGAAGGTGTGGACAAGGAAGAAGCTGAAAAATTGGCAGAAGAGCTGAAAGAAGCTGGTATTGAAGTCGAAGTTAAGTAAGCTTCAAGCCCGTTTTTAAGCGATTTGGCTGGCGTTTCCGACGCCGGCCTTTTCTTGTTTGTAAGTGTGTAAAAGTGTGATGAATCGCAGCCAGAGGTATCTGCTGTTATTACTCTTTTATGCATTGGCTGAAACCCGATCAAGATCCGGTTTCGTATCTTATATGTGAATGTTGGGGTAACCGATGTCCTATTCTTTGACTGAAAAGAAACGCATCCGCAAGGATTTTGCCACACAGCCATCCATTCTGGATGTGCCTTACCTGCTTTCCCTGCAGAAAAAATCGTTCAACGAATTTCTGCAACAGGAGAAAAAGCCCGTTCAACGTCAGATGATGGGCTTGCACGCCGCTTTTTCATCTGTGTTTCCGATTCATGGTGTGGCAGGCACCGCTGACCTGGAATATGTTAGTTATACCATGGGTCAGCCTGAATTTGATGTCAAAGAGTGTAAACAGCGTGGGGTCACCTATTCGTCACCTCTGCGTGTGAAAATGCGCCTGGTGTTGTTCGACAAAGATGCCCCGGCGGGTAAGCGTCCGGTAAAAGACGTGAAAGAGCAAGAGGTCTATCTTGGTGATGTCCCGCTGATGACCGAAAACGGTACCTTTGTGATCAACGGGACCGAGCGAGTGATTGTGACTCAGTTGCACCGCTCTCCTGGTGTGATTTTCGACAGTGATAAAGGGAAATCTCACTCATCCGGTAAGACATTGTTTAATGCACGGATCATTCCTTATCGCGGTTCCTGGTTGGATTTCGAGTTCGATCATAACGACTGTCTGTATGTCCGCATTGACCGTCGTCGTAAGCTCCCCGTCTCTATCCTGCTCAGAGCAATGGGATATTCCAACGAGGAAATCCTGGACACCTTCTTTGATCACCTGAATTTCCATATCAAAGACGGTAAGGTCTTGCATGACATTGATGCAGGCAAGCTGAAAGGGCAGAACGCGCCGTTCGATCTGGCTGCGTCCAATGGGGATGTGGTGGTCAAAGAAGGCAAAAAAATCACCGCACGCGATGTGAAGAAAATTCGGGAAGCCGGTGTGGAGCAGGTTGAAGTGCCTGATGATTTCATGATCGGTCGCATTTTGTCTTCCGGGATCATGAACGACGAAACCGGTGAGCTGGTTGCACGTGCGAATGAAATGATCCAGCCCGATTTGCTGGCAACTCTGAAAGGAATGAAGAATTTCTCTTTCCGTTGTCTATTTGTGGATGATCTGGAAAACGGTTCTTACATTTCCGATACCCTGAATCTGGACACCACGGCTTCACCGCTGGATGCGCAGATTGAGATTTACCGCATGATGCGTCCGGGTGAGCCACCAACACAAGAGTCCTCCGAGGCATTATTCCAGAGCTTGTTCTTTGATGAAGCTCGTTATGACCTATCGTCTGTGGGTCGGATGAAACTGAACCGTCGTTTGGGCCGCAAGAAAAATGACGGTGCGCTGGTTCTGGAAAACAATGATGTGATTGATGTGGTCAAGGAATTGATCAATATCCGTAATGGTCTGAGCACACTGGATGACATCGATACACTGGGTAACCGTCGTATCCGTGCCGTGGGTGAAATGGCCGAAAATGCGTTCCGTGTCGGGTTGGTCCGAGTTGAACGTGCGGTCAAGGAACGCTTGAATCAGGCAGAAACCGACAACCTGTTGCCTCAGGATCTGATCAATGCCAAGCCGGTCTCGGCGGCAATCAAAGAGTTCTTTGGTTCCAGCCAGTTGTCACAATTTATGGACCAGGTCAACCCTCTGTCGGAAGTGACGCATAAACGTCGCGTTTCGGCATTGGGGCCAGGCGGGTTGACGCGTGAACGTGCCGGTTTTGAGGTGCGTGACGTGCACCCGACTCACTATGGTCGTGTCTGCCCGATCGAAACTCCGGAAGGGCCGAACATCGGCCTGATCAACACCTTGGCGATTTATGCCAAAACCAATGAATATGGCTTCCTGGAAACCCCTTATCGCAAGGTCGTTAATGGTCAGGTCACCGAAGAAGTGGAATACGTGTCGGCCATTGACGAATCCCAGTATGTGATCGCTCAGGCCAGTGCCCAGTTGGACAAAGACGGGAAGTTCGTGGACGAAATGATTTCATGTCGTCACCAGAACGAGTTTACTCTGTCACCGTCCAACGAAATCAACTACATGGACGTCTCGCCCAAGCAGATCGTTTCGGTGGCAGCGGCTCTGATTCCGTTCCTGGAACACGATGATGCCAACCGTGCCTTGATGGGCTCGAACATGCAGCGTCAGGCGGTACCAACATTGCGTGCCGACAAGCCATTGGTCGGCACCGGGATTGAAAAAACCGTTGCGATCGACTCGGGGGTCACGGTGGTGGCGCGCCGTGGCGGTGAGATCATTTCATCCGACGCTGCACGGATTGTGGTGCGCGCCAATAACGATGAAATCGCCGAAGGCGAAACCGGGGTGGATATTTATAACCTGGTGAAATACCAGCGCTCCAACCAGAATACCTGTATCAACCAGAAGCCGATTGTGAAAGCCGGTGATGCGGTTGCCCGTGGTGATGTCTTGGCCGATGGGCCTTCAACGGATCTGGGTGAGCTGGCAATTGGTCAGAACATGCGCATCGCCTTTATGCCGTGGAACGGCTACAACTTCGAAGATTCCATTTTGGTGTCTGAAAAAGTGGTGCGCGATGACCGCTACACCAGTATTCACATTGAAGAACTGACCTGTCTGGCGCGTGACACCAAACTGGGGCCGGAGGAAGTGACGTCCGATATCCCGAATGTGGGCGAAGCCGCTTTATCACGTCTGGATGAGTCCGGGATCGTTTATGTGGGCGCAGAGGTCAAGCAAGGCGACATTCTGGTCGGTAAAGTGACGCCAAAAGGCGAAACCCAGCTGACACCGGAAGAAAAGCTTCTGCGTGCCATTTTCGGTGAAAAAGCCTCCGACGTGAAAGATACGTCTCTGCGCGTTGGTAAAGGCGTGGAAGGGACCGTTATTGACGTTCAGGTCTTTACCCGTGAAGGTGTGAAGAAAGATGCGCGCGCGCTGTCGATTCAGGAAGATGAGTTGCAGGCCGTGCGTAAGGACATCGATGAACAGTACCGCATTCTGTTTGAAGACATTCATGCGCGTGTGGAAGAGTTGTTGAACGGTCAGACACTGGTGGATGGCACCAAAATTAACCAGGCCTGGTTGAAAAAGACCGAACGGGATCAGTGGCTCAAAGCCAACGTCAAAGACGATGCCTTGGCGGCTCAGCTGGAAGCGTTTGAGCAGCAACTGACGGATAAAAAAGCCGAACTGAATGCCGCGTTTGATGAGAAGAAAAAGAAACTCACTCAAGGCGATGACCTGCAGCCCGGTGTGTCCAAAATGGTCAAGGTGTATGTGGCCGTGAAGCGTCGCATCCAGCCGGGTGACAAAATGGCAGGCCGCCACGGGAACAAAGGTGTTATTTCGCGTATCTGTCCGATCGAGGACATGCCGTTTGATGAAACCGGGCGCCCGGTGGACATCTGTCTGAACCCTCTGGGGGTTCCTTCGCGGATGAACGTGGGTCAGATTCTGGAGACGCATCTTGGGTTGGCCGCCGCCGGTTTGGGCGAAAAAATTGACGCCATGCTCAAGCAGCAGGAAGACATCAAAACATTGCGCGGCTTCCTGCATCAGATCTATAACGAGACGCAAGGGCAGAATGTGGATTTTGCCCAGCTCACCGACGATGAAATCATGGAGTTGGCGGGCAATTTGAGAAAAGGTGTGCCTATGGCATCACCGGTTTTCGATGGTGCGTCGGAAGATCAGATTAAAGCATTGCTGCGCTTGGCAGACTTGCCTGAATCCGGTCAGATGACCTTGTTCGACGGCATCAGTGGTGAAGCGTTTGATCGACCTGTGACCGTCGGTTATATGTATTACCTCAAGCTGAACCACCTGGTTGATGACAAGATGCACGCCCGTTCGACCGGACCTTACAGTCTGGTGACACAGCAGCCATTGGGCGGTAAAGCTCAGTTTGGCGGTCAGCGTTTCGGTGAGATGGAAGTCTGGGCTCTGGAAGCCTATGGTGCGGCGTTTACTCTGCAGGAAATGCTGACGGTCAAATCCGATGACCTCGCCGGTCGTACACGCATGTACAAAAATATTGTCGATGGCAACGAATACATGGAACCTGGTATTCCTGAATCCTTCAGCGTATTGCGCAAAGAAATTCGTGCCTTGGGGATTGATATTGAGTTGGAGCAAGAATAATGAAAGATTTATTGGGATTTTTGAAAAAACAGAATGTATCGAACGATTTCGATACGATCAAAGTCACGCTTGCTTCACCTGAGAAGATTCGTTCCTGGTCGTATGGCGAGGTGAAAAAACCGGAAACCATCAACTACCGTACCTTCAAGCCGGAGCGTGATGGTTTGTTCTGCGCCAAGATCTTTGGCCCCATTCGTGACTTTGAATGTTTGTGTGGCAAATACAAGCGTTTGAAACACCGTGGTGTCATCTGTGAAAAATGTGGGGTTGAGGTCACTCAGTCAAAAGTGCGTCGTGAACGCATGGGGCACATCGACCTGGCGACCTCGGTCGCGCACATCTGGTTTCTGAAATCATTGCCATCTCGCATTGGCCTGATTTTGGATATGACGCTCAAAGAAATCGAAGCCGTCCTGTATTTTGAAGCTTTTATGGTGGTCGACCCAGGCCTGACGCCGCTTGAACCTTGGCAGTTGCTGAGCGAGGAAGAGTACCTCGATGCGCTGGATGAGTACGGTGACGAGTTTGAAGCACAAATGGGCGCGGAAGCGATCAAGAAAATGCTTCAGTCGATTGATCTGGAAGCCGATGCGGCTGAGCTGCGCGAGCAGATGGACGCGACCAATTCTGAAACCAAGCAGAAGAAAATTTCCAAGCGCCTAAAGCTGATCGATTCTTTTTTGCAGTCCGGGAACAAGCCTGAATGGATGATTCTGGACGTGCTGCCTGTGCTGCCGCCAGAGTTGCGTCCACTGGTGCCGCTGGATGGTGGCCGTTTCGCAACGTCCGACCTGAACGACCTGTATCGTCGTGTGATCAATCGAAACAATCGTCTTAAGCGATTGCTGGATCTGATGGCGCCCGACATCATCGTGCGCAACGAAAAACGCATGTTGCAGGAATCTGTGGATTCGCTGTTGGATAACGGCCGTCGCGGTCGTGCCGTCACCGGCACCAATAAACGACAGTTGAAATCGCTGGCGGATATGATCAAAGGCAAGCAGGGACGTTTCCGTCAGAACCTGCTCGGTAAGCGTGTCGATTATTCCGGCCGTTCCGTGATCGTGGTTGGCCCGTCACTGCGTCTGCATCAGTGTGGCCTGCCAAAGAAAATGGCGCTGGAGCTGTTTAAGCCTTTCATTTTCAGCAAACTGCAAAAGCGTGGCATGGCGTCCACGATTAAAGCCGCTAAGAAAATGGTAGAGCAAAGCTTGCCGGAAGTCTGGGATGTGCTGGACGAAGTCATTCGTGAACATCCGGTATTACTGAACCGGGCACCGACGCTTCACCGTCTGGGGATCCAGGCATTTGAGCCGGTTCTGATCGAGGGCAAGGCAATCAACCTGCACCCACTGGTATGTTCGGCCTTCAACGCCGACTTTGATGGGGATCAGATGGCGGTTCACGTCCCGCTGTCGCTGGAAGCTCAGTTGGAAGCTCGTACTTTGATGATGTCGACCAACAACCTTTTGTCGCCGGCCAATGGTGATCCCATCATCGTACCGTCTCAAGACGTGGTACTGGGCTTGTACTACATCACCCGTGAAGCCATCAACGCCCAGGGCGAAGGCAAAGCGTTTGCTAACTGGATGGAAGTGGAGCGTGCGCTGGAAGCGAAGGTGGTGCACCCGCATACCCGTATCAAGCTGAAACTTGACCAGACGGTAAGAGACGATTCGGGCGTTGAATCAGTGGTGCATCAGATGGTGGATACCACTGCAGGCCGTGCGATGTTGTTGCGCATTCTGCCAGAGGGCTTGAGCTTTGATCTGATTAACGTCAATCTGACCAAAAAGAACATTTCCAAGGCGCTGAATGCGTGTTACCGAATTCTGGGACCGAAGGAAACCGTGATTTTTGCCGACCAGCTGATGTATGCCGGCTTTAAATGGTCGACCTTGGCGGGTCTGTCTTTCTGTTCCGGCGACATGCTGGTACCGGACAACAAGGAAGAAATCATCGAGCGTGCTCATGAGCAGGTGACTGAGATTCAGAAGCAATTTGCTCAGGGCTTGGTGACGGAAGGTGAACGTTACAACAAAGTGGTCGACATCTGGTCGCATACCAACGAACTGGTCACCCAGTCGATGATGGATGATCTGCAGTATGAAACCGTTAAGGATGCTGAGGGGAATGAAGCCCAGCAGACGTCGTTTAACTCGGTTTACATGATGGCTGATTCCGGAGCCCGTGGCTCGGTGGCGCAGATGCGTCAGTTGGGCGGGATGCGTGGCCTGATGGCCAAACCGGATGGTTCCATCATCGAAACGCCGATCACGGCGAACTTCCGTGAAGGGTTGAACGTTCTGCAGTACTTTATTTCGACGCACGGTGCGCGGAAAGGTTTGGCCGATACCGCTCTGAAAACCGCCAACTCCGGTTATTTGACGCGACGCCTGGTTGATGTGGCACAGGATGTGGTCGTCACTGAAGACGATTGCGGGACCGATCGCAGCATCCGCATGACGGCACACGTTGAAGGTGGTGAAGTGGTCGAAGAGCTCAAAGAGCGAATTCTCGGCCGTGTGGTTGCAGAAGATGTGATTGACCAGGAAGGCAATCTGATCGTCAGCAAAGGCACCATGTTGGATGAGCGCCTGGTCAGTGATATTGACGCGTCCGGTGTGGATGTCGTGCACGTTCGATCATCGATTACGTGTGAAACGCGTTTTGGTGTGTGTCGTCAGTGTTACGGCCGTGACCTAGCACGTGGTCACGAAGTGAACATCGGTGAAGCCGTCGGTGTCATGGCTGCGCAATCCATTGGTGAGCCAGGCACTCAGTTGACCATGCGTACCTTCCACATTGGTGGGACCGCTTCCGCTTCAACCGCACAGAGTCAGGTCGAAGTGAAGCACGAAGGTAAGGTGAAGTTCGACAACCTGAAAACCATTAAGAACTCGGAAGGTCAGCTTCTGGTAACCGCCCGTTCCGGAGAGATTTCAATCCTGGATAAAATGGGGCGTGAAAAAGAGCGTTACAAAATTCCGTATGGTGCGGCATTGAATGTTGACGACGGTGTGGAGCTGACATCGGGTGCGGTTCTGGCCACGTGGGATGCTCATACCCACCCCGTGATCACGGAAGCCGAAGGGGTCATCCAGTTCGGTAATTTTGAAGGCACCGTTGAAGAGCATACCGATGAGCTGACAGGTTTGACTACTTATGTGGTGAAAGGGGCCAAAGAGCGTACCAGCGCCTCAAAAGACCTGCGTCCGTATATCCAGCTTGTGAGTGATGACGGTAAGGGCGTTTGCTTCCCCGGAACACAGACGCCTGCGATGTATTACCTGCCGGAAAACTCAGTGATTGTGGTCAACGAAAACGATCGCGTCGGCGCAGGCGATATTTTGGCGCGTATCCCACAGGAATCGTCAAAAACCAAGGATATTACCGGTGGTCTGCCTCGCGTTGCCGATTTGTTCGAAGCCCGTATGCCAAAAGAGCCAGCCATCATGGCGGAAGTCAGTGGCGTGGTTGGATTCGGGAAAGAAACCAAAGGGAAGCAGCGTCTTGTCATTACTCAGGACAGTGGTGAGCAACATGAAACTCTGATTCCAAAATGGCGTTCGGTCGATGTGTTCGAGGGGGAACGCGTTGAAAAAGGCGACATTGTGGTGGATGGCAATGCGAACCCACACGACATTCTGCGTTTGCTAGGCGTTGAAAAGCTGACCGAATACATCGTGGACGAAGTGCAGGACGTTTACCGTCTGCAGGGCGTGCGTATCAATGATAAGCACATTGAGACGGTCGTTCGCCAGATGTTGCGTAAGGTGGAAATTAAATCACCGGGTGATTCCAGTTTCATTCGTGGCGAACAAGCTGAATACGCACGGGTTCTGGAAGAAAACGAACGTCTGCAAGCAGAAGGCAAAGTGGAAGCCACTTATGATCGTATTCTGCTGGGCATCACGAAAGCATCGCTTGCAACGGAATCCTTTATTTCCGCGGCGTCCTTCCAGGAAACAACGCGTGTCTTGACCGAAGCCGCTGTCAGTGGCAAGGAAGACAAGCTGGTCGGCCTGAAAGAAAACGTGATTGTGGGTCGATTGATTCCGGCGGGGACAGGGTTTGCTTATCACCAAGCGAGAAAAACCGCGCAGGAAAAAACCCAGGAAGAATTGGCAGCCTTCATGGCTGCGGCGGAAGAAAACGCCGAATTGGAAGCCTCTGAAACCGAAATGGCTGAGGCTGATATTTCGTCAACCGAAACAGACTCGCCAGAAGGTGGGGCTGCAGAGTAGTTGAATTGTTATTGATAATTCAAAAACTTATGCTTGACATGAGGGCGTGGGGTCACTAAAATCCCACAACCTTGTTTAATAGGGGCAGTTCGCCTCGAAAAATGATGGTAAAACAATCAGTTTATGATGGAGTAAAGATTAATGGCTACTATTAACCAGTTGGTGCGTAAGCCGCGTAAAGACAAGCCAAAGAAGTCCAATGTACCGGCGCTTGAAGCCTGTCCTCAGCGACGTGGTGTTTGTACGCGCGTTTATACAACAACGCCTAAAAAGCCAAACTCTGCCCTACGTAAAGTTGCACGTGTCCGTTTGACCAACGGGTATGAAGTTTCTTCATACATCGGTGGTGAAGGGCACAATCTGCAAGAGCACTCCGTGATTCTAATTCGCGGGGGTCGTGTGAAAGACTTACCTGGTGTGCGTTATCACACAGTGCGCGGTTCGCTGGACTGTGCTGGTGTGGATGGGCGTAAACAAGGTCGTTCTAAGTACGGTGCGAAGCGTCCTAAGAGTTAATCCCAAGTGGAACTCTGACCCATACGTTTTGCAATCAATCGTGTAAATTTATACCGGAAGAGTAAGAATGGCGAGAAGAAGAGAAATACCTAAAAGACAAGTGTTGCCCGATCCAAAATTTGGAAGCACCACTCTGACAAAATTTGTCAATATGATCATGTACAGCGGCAAAAAATCCGTGGCCGAGAAAATTGTTTACGGTGCATTGGATGTTGTTGTTGACCGCAAAAAAGGTGGCGAACATGCCAAGCTTCTCGAAGAAGCGCTGGAAAATGTTGGTCCGATGGTTGAGGTAAAGTCGCGTCGTGTCGGTGGGGCCACCTATCAAGTGCCTGTTGAAGTTCGCGCCGAACGTAAAACGGCTTTGGCCATGCGTTGGATGGTGGAAGCTGCTCGTAAACGAAGCGAGAAAGGCATGATGCTTCGCCTGGCAGGCGAACTGTCAGACGCGCTGGAAAATCGCGGCGCGGCGATTAAGAAAAAAGAAGATACCCATAGAATGGCTGAAGCGAACAAAGCTTTCTCACATTTTCGTTGGTAATCCGATCAAGGCCCTTTATCGGGCCTTTGTTTTTTTCATTCAACTAAAAGGTTTATTAAAGTGGCACGTCGAACTCCCTTAGAGAGATATCGCAATATCGGCATCATGGCTCACATTGACGCCGGTAAAACAACAACCACAGAACGAATTCTGTTTTACACAGGCATTTCACACAAAATCGGTGAAGTGCATGATGGTGGCGCTGTGATGGATTGGATGGAGCAGGAGCAGGAGCGTGGGATTACCATCACCTCTGCTGCGACCACAACATTCTGGCAAGGTATGGCGCAACAGTACCCTGAGCACCGTGTGAATATCATTGATACCCCTGGTCACGTTGACTTCACAATCGAAGTCGAGCGTTCCTTGCGTGTGCTGGATGGTGCAGTGACTTGTTTCTGTTCGGTGGGTGGGGTTGAACCTCAGTCCGAAACTGTTTGGCGCCAGGCTGATAAGTATGGCGTTCCGCGCATGGGCTTTGTTAACAAAATGGACCGAGCCGGTGCGAACTTCTACAACGTGGTCGATCAAGTAAAAACGCGTCTGGGTGCATTCCCTGTTCCGATGCAGCTGCCAATCGGTGCGGAAGATGAATTCCGCGGCGTGGTGGATCTGGTCAAAATGAAGGCCATCTACTGGAAAGAAGAGAATATGGGGGTTGAATTCGATTATGAAGAAATCCCTGATGATCTGAAAGAAACGGCAGAAGAATATCGCGAAGCGATGATTGAAGCGGCTGCAGAGTCTTCTGAAGAAATGATGGACAAGTACCTGGAAGAAGGTGAGTTGTCTGAAGAGGATATCAAAGCAGGTATCCGTAAGCGTTGTGTTGACGTTGAAATTGTCCCAATGTTCTGTGGTTCCGCCTTTAAGAACAAGGGTGTACAAGCTTTGCTGGATGCCGTGATCGACTACATGCCTTCTCCGGTTGATGTACCTGCGATCGAAGGGGAGCTTGAAGACGGAACACCGAGCACGCGTGAACCTTCTGATAAGTCGCCTTTCTCTGCGTTGGCATTTAAGGTTATGACTGACCCTTACGTGGGGACCTTGACGTTCTTCCGTGTTTATTCAGGTGTGCTGGAAGCTGGTAATCCGGTTCAGAATACCGTTAAGGATAAGCGTGAGCGTGTTGGGCGTATTCTGCAGATGCACTCCAACTCACGAGAAGAGATTAAAGAAGTGCGGACCGGTGATATCGCTTGTGCGGTGGGTCTGAAAGATACGACCACAGGCGACACACTCTGTGATCCAAAAGAAAAAATCATTCTTGAGCGTATGGAGTTCCCGGATCCAGTTATCTCGATCGCGGTGGAGCCAAAAACCAAATCCGACCAGGAGAAGATGGGGATTGCGCTGCAGAAATTGGCGCAAGAAGATCCTTCATTCCAAGTCCGTACGGATGAAGAAACGGGTCAGACCATCATGTCAGGTATGGGTGAACTTCACCTTGATGTTTTGGTCGATCGAATGAAGCGTGAGTTCAATGTTGAAGCCAATGTTGGTGCGCCACAGGTTTCATACCGTGAAACGATCAAAAAAGGCGTTGAAGCGGAAGGTAAATTTGTTCGTCAGTCAGGTGGTCGAGGCCAATATGGTCACGTCGTGCTTAAGATCGAACCGCAAGAGCCAGGCGAAGGCTTTGAGTTTGTCAACCAGATTGTCGGTGGTGTGGTGCCAAAAGAGTACATCGCATCGGTTGAAAAAGGTTGTCAAGAACAGCTTGAAAACGGTGTGATCGCCGGTTATCCAATGGTGGATGTCAAAGTGACGTTGTTTGATGGTTCTTACCATGATGTTGACTCGAACGAAACCGCGTTTAAAGTCGCTGCCAGTATGGGGATCAAAAACGGTGTAAAAGAAGCCAATCCAGTCATTCTTGAGCCAATGATGGCTGTTGAAGTGACCACCCCGGAAGATTACATGGGTGATGTCATGGGTGACTTGAACCGTCGCCGTGGTCTGGTTCAGAGCATGGACGATATTCCGACCGGCAAAAAGCTGAAAGCGGAAGTGCCTCTGGCAGAGATGTTCGGCTATGCCACTCAGTTGCGTTCTCTGACGCAAGGTCGAGCGGCCTACACCATGGTCTTTGACAAGTACGCAGACGCACCGAATAATGTCCAGGAAGAGATTATTGCAAAATCTCAGAAAGGCGAGTAATTCACTTAAGGAAGGAAACTTATTATGGCAAAGGAAAAGTTTGAACGTAATAAGCCGCACGTAAACGTTGGTACGATTGGTCACGTTGACCATGGTAAGACAACTCTTACAGCGGCGCTGACAATTGTACAGGGCAAAAAGTTTGGCGGTGAAGCCAAAGACTACGCCGGGATTGATAACGCACCGGAAGAGCGTGAGCGTGGTATCACCATCTCCACAGCGCACGTTGAATATGAATCAGAGACGCGTCACTATGCGCACGTTGACTGCCCAGGACACGCTGACTATGTTAAGAACATGATCACCGGTGCCGCCCAGATGGACGGCGCGATCCTGGTCTGTTCTGCCGCGGATGGCCCAATGCCTCAAACACGTGAGCACATCCTGCTGTCGCGTCAGGTAGGTGTCCCTTACATCGTTGTGTATCTGAACAAAGCCGACATGGTTGACGACGAAGAGTTGTTGGAACTGGTCGAAATGGAAGTGCGTGAACTGCTCGACGAGTACGACTTCCCAGGTGACGACACACCAGTGATCATGGGCTCAGCGCTGAAAGCCATCGAAGGCGACACCTCAGAAATTGGTGAACCTTCCATTGGTCGTCTGGTTGATGCGCTGGATGAATACATCCCAACGCCAGAGCGTGACACCGACAAAGACTTCCTGATGCCAATTGAAGACATCTTCTCCATCCAGGGTCGTGGTACCGTTGCCACCGGTCGTGTGGAGTCTGGTGTAGTCAAAACTGGTGAAGAGATCGAAATCGTTGGTATCCGTGACACCCAGAAAACCACTGTTACGGGCGTTGAAATGTTCCGTAAGCTGCTGGACCAGGGTGAAGCCGGTGACAACGTAGGTATCCTGTTGCGTGGTACCAAGCGTGAAGACATCGAGCGTGGTCAGGTACTGGCCAAGCCAGGTACCATCACCCCGCACACCAAGTTTGAAGCGGAAGTTTATGTTCTGTCCAAAGACGAAGGTGGTCGTCACACACCATTCTTCCAGGGCTATCGTCCACAGTTCTATTTCCGTACGACTGACGTAACCGGTGCCTGTGAGCTGCCATCTGGTACCGAAATGGTTATGCCGGGTGACAACGTTCAAATGACGGTTGAGCTGATTGCGCCAATCGCCATGGACGAAGGTCTGCGCTTCGCGATTCGCGAAGGTGGTCGTACCGTTGGTGCGGGTGTGGTCGCAAAAATTATCGAGTGATAAAACCTCGGTGATAAATGCTTGATTTCTAGCAGCTAAATTGCTAGAATCCGCAACCTCAATGAGCAGTGGTAGTTCTACGCCACTGCTTTTCTTTTTTTGAAATATGAGAAAAAGATTATGGCGACTCAAAATATACGTATTCGCTTGAAGGCATTTGATCATCGTTTGATTGATCAGTCTGCTCGTGAAATTACGGAAACTGCAAAGCGAACAGGTGCTCAAGTAAGAGGGCCGATTCCAATGCCGACCCGTAAAGAGCGTTTTACTGTATTGATCTCACCGCATGTGAACAAGGATGCACGAGATCAGTATGAGCTGCGTACTCATAAGCGTCTGCTGGACATTGTTGACCCGACGGATAAGACCGTTGATGCGTTGATGAAGCTTGATCTGGCAGCCGGTGTTGATGTGCAGTTAGAGCTCAGATAAAGACTGGGCTGTTTCTAGTTAACTATCAATCGTAATAGTTAATGGTTACATAATAATGAGGTAACAAAATGAGTATTGGTCTAGTAGGAACCAAAGAAGGCATGACTCGTGTTTTTGATGAGAATGGGGTTTCTATTCCTGTTACCGTTGTGAAAGTTGATAGCAACCGTGTTACACAGCTCAAAACCGCTGATGTAGATGGGTATGATGCCGTTCAGGTCACAATGGGTCAAAAGCACGCTGGTCGTGTCAATAAGCCAATGGCAGGACATTTTGCTAAGGCTGGTGTTGAAGCTGGCACTGGTTTGTGGGAATTCCGTGTTGAGGCTGAAACTGAGCTCGAAGGATTGGAAGTCGGTACAGAGATTTCTGTTGAGCGTTTGGCAGAAGCCAAAATCGTTGATGTCACCGGTATCACAAAAGGTAAAGGATTTGCAGGTGGTGTGAAGCGTCATAATTTTAATATGCAAGACGCTACCCACGGTAACTCGCTTGCTCACCGTGCTCCTGGTTCGATCGGTCAGAACCAAACCCCTGGGCGTGTCTTTAAAGGTAAAAAGATGGCGGGTCAGATGGGTAATGTTCGCCAGACTACTCAAAATCTTGAGCTGGTCAAGGTGGATGCTGACAAATCACTGCTTTTGATCAAAGGTGCATTGCCAGGAGCGAAAGGCAGCACTGTTATTGTTCGTAAGGCAATTAAGTAAGGTGAGCATGATGAATTTAG
Organism: Thiomicrospira sp. WB1; assembly: GCF_001507535.1. Taxonomy (GTDB): domain Bacteria; phylum Pseudomonadota; class Gammaproteobacteria; order Thiomicrospirales; family Thiomicrospiraceae; genus Hydrogenovibrio. The sequence goes on along the minus strand of NZ_LQBN01000004.1, from coordinate 80,649 downwards.
AACTAATTGAACTTCAAACTGGTAAATCATCGGGTTCACTGGATGTGTCTGAGTCAGTGTTTGGCACTCCTTTTAATGAATCCCTGGTTCATCAGGTTGTGAATGCTTATATGGCAGGCGCGCGCTCTGGCACAAAAGCACAAAAAAATCGTTCAGCCGTAAGCGGCGGTGGCGCAAAGCCATGGGCGCAAAAAGGTTCCGGCCGAGCGCGAGCGGGTACGACACGTGGACCAGTGTGGGTCGGTGGCGGTCGTGCCTTCCCAGGTCATAACCGTGACTTTTCACAAAAAGTGAATAAAAAAATGTATCGCGGTGCCATGCGTTCGATCTTGTCTGAATTGGCCAGAACCGATCGTTTGGTTGTTGTTGATGACTTTGCGGTATCAGCGCCAAAAACGAAAGAATTTAAAGAGAAGCTGTCTACGTTAAACGTAAAAGATGCGCTGGTCGTGACTGAGAATTTTGATGAGTATTTGTTCCTGTCGTCACGCAATTTGTATGAAGCAGCCGTCAGTGACGTTGCGTCGATAGATCCAGTAAGCCTGGTCGGTTATCAGTCTGTAGTGCTGACTCAAGGTGCACTGAAACAGCTTGAGGAGAGATTGGGATGACAAACGAACGATTGATGAAAGTTTTGCTGGCTCCTCATGTGTCTGAGAAATCTGCCAATTTGGCGGATGCGTCGGACCAGTACATTTTTAAAGTGACGCCTGATGCCACAAAACCTGAAGTAAAAAAGGCCGTCGAACAGTTGTTCGAGGTGAAGGTGCAGTCGGTTAATATGATTAACATCAAAGGAAAAACCAAGTTTTTCCGAGGCCGGGCTGGTAAAAGAAATGGCATCAGAAAAGCCGTAGTGCGTCTGGCGCCGGGTCAAGAAATTGACTTCGCCGGTGCAGAATAAAGGGGATAACGATGGCGATTATTAAAAAATCCAAACCAACTTCACCAGGACGTCGTTTTGTGGTAAGTGTGGTTGAGCCTGACCTCCATAAAGGGAAGCCTCACGCAGCACTTTTGGAGAAGAAATCCAAAAAAGGCGGGCGTAATTCAAGTGGACGCATTACCGTTCGCCACAAAGGTGGTGGTCACAAGCAGCATTACCGCAAAATTGATTTCAAGCGTAACAAGGACAGTGTTTCTGCCGTTGTAGAGCGCCTGGAATACGACCCAAATCGTACAGCCCATATTGCATTGTTGAAGTATGCAGATGGTGAGCGCCGTTACATTCTTGCTCCTCGCAACGTTAAAGTCGGGGATGAAGTATCATCCGGGGTACACGTTCCAATTCGTGCGGGGAATGCGTTGCCGCTGAGAAATATTCCGGTCGGTACCATTATTCATGCGGTTGAGATGCGACCAGGAAAAGGTGCGCAAATCGCACGATCAGCTGGTGCATCGGCACAAATCGCTGGCCGTGATGGAGCCTATGTTTTGCTGAAAATGCGCTCAGGTGAGATGCGTAAGATTCTGGCTGATTGTCGTGCAACGATTGGTGAAGTCGGCAACAGCGAGCACTCACTTAAGAAATTGGGGAAAGCGGGTGCCAAACGCTGGAAAGGGGTGCGACCAACCGTCCGAGGTGTGGCCATGAACCCGGTTGATCACCCTCATGGTGGTGGTGAAGGGCGTACATCCGGTGGTCGTAACCCAGTTACGCCTTGGGGTGTTCCGACCAAAGGTAAGAAAACCCGTAGTAATAAGCGTACTGAGAATATGATCGTACGCCGTCGAAATAAATAAGGAAGGACACCATGCCACGTTCAGTTAAAAAAGGACCTTTTGTAGATCATCACCTTGCAAAGAAGGTGATTGAGGCACAAGAATCTGGTAACAAACGTCCCATTAAAACCTGGTCGCGCCGTTCAATGATCCTGCCGGACATGATTGGCTTGACGATTGCGGTTCATAATGGAAAAGAGCACATTCCCGTTTATATCTCCGAAAATATGGTCGGACATAAGCTGGGTGAGTTTTCAATGACCCGTACCTACCGTGGTCATGCAGCCGATAAGAAATCGAAATAAGGAGAAAGGACATGCAAGTAAGTGCAACACATCGATTTGCCCGTATTTCTCCTCAAAAAGCGAGATTGGTGGCTGACATGATTCGTGGTCAGGACGTTGAAACAGCTGTTAATATGCTGGCCTTCAGTGATAAAAAAGCTGCTGGTCTGATCGGAAAAGTACTCAACTCAGCCATTGCGAATGCAGAGAATAATGAGGGTGCGGATATTGACGAGTTGAAGGTAACCCAAGCTTACGTCAACGAAGGACCGATTATGAAGCGCATGCGTGCGCGAGCTAAAGGGCGCGGAAATCGTATTCTTAAGCGAATCAGTCATATTACCGTCGCTGTTGGCGAAAAGTAAGGAGATTTAAGCATGGGACAGAAAGTTCAACCCGTTGGTATTCGACTGGGTATTACAAAAGACTGGAATGCACGTTGGTACGCGGACAGCAAAGCCTATTCTGATTTTCTCGTCAGTGACGTTGAAATCCGAGACATGTTGAGAGAAAAGCTCAAGCATGCGTCCGTTTCCAAAATTAATATCGAACGAGTTGCCAATGGCATTCGTATCAGCATCCATACGGCTCGTCCAGGCGTTGTTATTGGTAAAAAAGGTGAAGATATTGAGAAATTGAAGCAGCTTCTTGTTGCCAAAACCGGTTTGCCTGTCAATATCAATATCGAAGAGATCAAGAAGCCAGAGCTGGATGCCCGACTGGTTGCTGAAAGCATTGCTCAGCAGTTGGAAAAACGCATTCAGTTCCGTCGTGCTATGAAGCGTGCGGTAGGGAATGCGATGCGACTGGGTGCTCAAGGCATCAAAGTTCATGTTTCCGGGCGTTTGAATGGTGCCGAAATTGCACGTGCTGAATGGTACAGAGAAGGGCGTGTGCCGTTGCATACTCTGCGCGCTGATATCGATTATGCCGCCTTTGAGGCCAACACCACTTACGGCATCATTGGTGTCAAAGTCTGGATCTTTAACGGAGAAAAACTGGAAAAGATCTCGATGGTGGATTCCGACAACAAAGGCAAAGGCAAGAAAGGCCGTAAATAAAAGGAATATTAGTTATGTTGATGCCTAAAAGAACCAAATTCAGAAAGGTGCAAAAAGGACGTAACCGCGGTCTAGCCAATGTTGGGAATAAAATCAGTTTTGGCGAATATGGCCTTAAAGCCATGGAGCGCGGAAGAATGACCTCACGTCAGATCGAGGCAGCTCGTCGAGTTATGACTCGAAAAGTAAAGCGTGGTGCTAAGATTTGGATTCGTGTCTTTCCAGACAAACCGATTACAAATAAGCCGCTAGAAGTGCGGATGGGTAAAGGTAAAGGTAGCGTCGAGTACTGGGTTGCTCAAGTTCAGCCTGGTCGTGTTCTGTATGAAATGCAGGGCGTCGATGAAAAAGTTGCTAGAGAAGCATTTGAGCTGGCAGCTGCAAAATTACCTTTTAAGACACAATTCGTAACTAGAACGGTGATGTAAATGACGTCAGAGTTAAGAGAAAAAACGGTTGATGAGTTGCGGGGTCAGTTGGATGAGCTGGCCAAGGAGCAATTCAACTTGAGAATGCAGCATGCAACGGGTCAACTCTCAAACACAGCAGAGTTGAAGAAAGTGCGTCGCAATGTTGCACGTGTTAAAACCATCATTCGAGAGAAAGTGAGTAAATAGAATGGCTGGTACAGAAAAGAAACCTCGTACACTTCAAGGTGTCGTTGTCAGTAATGGCATGCAGCAGTCGATCGTTGTCAAAACCGATCGATTTATCAAACACCCGAAGTATAAAAAATTCGTTCGTAAATCAACAAAAATTATGGCTCATGACGCTGACAATACTTGTGGTGTTGGTGACCAGGTAACCATCTCAGAATGTGCGCCCATTTCTAAAAACAAATCATGGACGCTTGTTTCTGTTGATGAAAAGGCTAAGTTGTAATTACTTGCAACTCATTTAATTACTGATATAATAGCCGCAATTTTTTACCGCCTTAACAGCTAAGCCAAAAGGAACTGGCTGTTTTGGCGGTTTTCGTGTTACTTAATTTGGATGGAGTTCCATCATGATTCAAATGCAAACCGTTCTGGATGTCGCTGATAACAGCGGCGCAAGAAAAGTCCAGTGCATTAAAGTGCTAGGTGGCTCAAAGCGCCGCTACGCTGGTGTGGGTGATGTCATTAAGGTGGCAGTTAAAGAGGCCGCACCTCGAGGAAAAGTTAAGAAAGGTGACGTTTACAATGCCGTTGTGGTTCGCACTGCCCAAGGTGTTCGGCGCCCGGATGGTTCGAAAATCAAATTCGACGGTAATGCCGCAGTGATTCTTAACAATAAAGAAGAGCCGATCGGGACTCGTATCTTTGGTCCGGTAACCCGTGAACTGCGTAATGACAAGTTTATGAAAATTGTCTCACTGGCTCCAGAAGTTATATAAGGAACGAAAATGAATCGTCTAAGAAAAGGTGATGAGGTTATCGTTATTGCAGGCAAAGATAAGGGGAAGCGCGGAGCGGTTTCCAAGGTGATGCAAGACGGTAAGTTACTTGTGGATGGTATCAATCTGGCAAAAAAACATGTTAAGCCCAACCCAATGACAGGGGAACAGGGCGGGATCGTTTCTAAAGAAATGCCCATTCATGTTTCAAATGTCGCTTTGTACAATCCAGAAACAAAAAAAGCGGATCGCGTTGGCTTCCGATTTGAAGGCGAAAAGAAAGTTCGTTTCTTCAAGTCCAATGGCAACGTGGTAGACCAATAAGCAGGTTGAGATATGGCACGACTACAAAAATTATATCAAGAGCAGATTGTACCCAGCCTGGTTGAGAAGTTTGGCTATAAGTCAGTAATGCAGGCTCCTAAGTTGACCAAAATTACTGTCAACATGGGTGTGGGCGAAGCGATCGGTGATAAAAAAGTTCTGGAAAATGCGATTTCAGACATGCAACGAATCACAGGTCAGAAACCAATGAAGACGATAGCTCGTAAATCCGTCGCCAGTTTCAAGGTGCGAGATGGTTATCCATTGGGCTGTAAAGTGACATTGCGCGGTGCAAAAATGTATGAGTTTTTGGATCGTCTGATCAATATTGCGTTGCCGCGTGTGCGAGATTTTCAGGGCGTGAAGCGTACCGCCTTTGACGGCCGCGGCAATTACAATCTGGGTGTTAAAGAACAAATTATTTTTCCGGAAATCGAATTCGAGCAAGTCGATAAGATTCGTGGCATGGACATCAGTTTTGCGACGACTGCGGAAAATAACGATGAAGCCCTTGCGCTTCTGGAAGCCTTTAACTTCCCATTCAAAAAACAGTAGGGGTTTCTTATGGCGAAACAATCCATGATCGAAAGAGAAAAGAAGCGCGCAAAGATGGTGAAAAAATACGCCAACAAGCGAGCTGAGTTAAAAAAGGCATCGGTGGATATGTCTTTGAGCTATGAGGAGCGTATGGATGCGATGGATAAGCTGGCAAAGCTGCCTCGCAATGCATCCCCTGTTCGTCAACAAAATCGTTGTCGTTTGACAGGTCGCCCACATGGCGTTTATAGAAAATTTGGTTTGTCACGTAATATGTTGCGCAAGCTCGCAATGCAAGGTGATGTTCCTGGATTAAGAAAAGCAAGTTGGTAAGGATAAATATTTATGAGTATGTCTGATCCAATAGCTGATATGCTAACCCGTATTCGTAATGGCCAGCTTGCTGGGCACGCGAAAGTAACGATGCCGTCTTCCAAAGTAAAAAAGGCGGTGGCGCAAGTATTGGCTAATGAAGGCTACGTGAATGCCTATCACGTCAGCGATGATAATGGCATTGCGCAGCTGTCGGTTGATTTGAAATATTTCGAAGGCAAACCTGTGATTGAGATGCTAAAGCGTGTTAGTCGTCCTGGTTTGCGTGTTTACAAAAACAAAAACGAATTGCCGAAAGTGATTGGTGGGCTTGGTGTGGCAGTAGTATCCACATCCAAGGGAATTATGTCTGACCGTGAAGCGCGCCAAGCTGGTATTGGTGGCGAAATCATGTGTTACGTAGCATAGGAGAATCGTATGTCTAGAATTGCAAAATCTCCTATCACCATCCCTTCAGGTGTTGACGTATCGATTAACGGAAATTCAGTTTCCGTGAAAGGTAGCAAGGGCAATCTAACCGGGCAATTTAACCAGGTGGTTACTGTCAAGGAAGAGTCTGGCGTCATCAGTGTTTATCCGAATGATGATAGCAAAAAAGCCTGGGCTCAAGCCGGCACGGTTCGCTCTAACATCAATAATATGGTGCTAGGTGTAACCGAAGGGTTTGAAAAAAAATTGCAGCTGGTCGGTGTTGGTTACCGTGCCCAGGCTCAAGGACGCGTTTTGAACCTTACACTCGGTTTTTCTCACCCCGTTGCTCACGAGTTGCCTGAAGGCATTACGGTTGAAACGCCTAGCAACACAGAAATTGTTGTCAAAGGTGCAGACAAGCAAGCCGTTGGGCAGGTCGCTTCAGAAATTCGAAGTTATCGTCCACCTGAGCCATACAAAGGCAAGGGTATTAAGTATGCGGACGAGTATATTCTGCGAAAAGAAGCTAAGAAGAAATAAAGGTTGGGACAGATGATGGAAAAGAAAACAACCCGACTGCGTAGAGCAAAAAAACTTCGGGCAAAATTGTCAAATCAAGGCGCAGTGCGTCTAAGCGTGCATCGCACGCCAAAGCATATCTATGCCCAGTTGATTGACCAGAGTGGTGCAAACATTCTGGCTTCGAGCTCTACCGTTCAGGCCGACATTAAAAAACAGGTGTCCGCGACTGGTAACAAGGAAGCTGCCAAAGTCGTAGGGAAAGCCATTGCCGAGAAAGCGAAAGCTGCAGGCATTGAGAAAGTTGCCTTTGACCGGTCTGGCTTCAAATATCACGGTCGCGTTCTTGAGTTGGCAGACGCCGCTCGGGAAAACGGTCTTAAGTTTTAAGAGAAGGGATCACAATGTCTTCAAAAGAATTACAGGATGGTCAAGAAGGACTGGTTGAGAAGCTGGTCTCTGTTCGTCGTGTCGCAAAGGTCGTTAAGGGTGGTCGTGTATTCGGTTTCTCTGCACTGACAGTCGTTGGCGATGGCGAAGGCAAAGTTGGTTATGGCAGTGGCAAAGCCAATGAAGTACCCGTGGCGATCAAAAAAGCCATGGAAAAGGCTCGCATTAACATGAAGCCCGTGCATTTGAACAATGGCACTTTGCAGTACCCAATTAACTTTAAACAAGGCGCAGCCAATATCGTCTTGTTGCCAGCTTCCGACGGGACAGGGATCATCGCAGGTGGTGCGATGCGTGCTGTACTCGAAGCAGCTGGTGTGAAGGACGTTCTTGCCAAATGTGTTGGCACCACTCGTCCAGTTAACGTTGTTCGATCTACGGTCAACGCTTTGACTGGCATGCGTAGCCCAGAGTCGATTGCTGCCAAGCGTGGCAAGTCGGTTGAAGAAATTTTAGGTGAATGATATGTCGAAAAACAAATCAGTGAAAGTAACTCTGGTCAAAAGCATCATTGGACGCCTTCCTTCACACAAGGCTTGTGTTTCAGGCTTGGGGTTACGAAAAATTAATCATTCGGTCACCGTTGTTGATACGCCTGAAAATCGAGGCATGATCAACAAAGTTTCCTATTTGCTGAAAGTCGAGGAAGCGTAACATGTTTTTAAACACTCTCTCACCGGCTGATGGTGAAAAGAAAGACGCAAAGCGTAAAGGCCGAGGTCCAGGTTCCGGCAACGGAAAAATGGCTGGCCGTGGCCACAAAGGTCAAAAGTCACGTTCAGGTGGAAAGCCACAAGTTGGTTTTGAAGGCGGTCAAATGCCTTTGCAGCGTCGTTTGCCGAAAGTTGGTTTTACTTCCAAAATGGCGATGACGACCACCGAAATTCGATTGGACACTTTGTCCAAGATCGATGCGGATGTTGTGGATTTGACGGCTCTGAAGGCGGCGAATGTTGTTAACAAAAACATCAAAACCGTCAAAATCATTAACAGTGGTGAATTGACAAAAGCAGTGAAAGTGTCGGGTCTGAAAGCGACAGCCGGTGCAAAAGCTGCGATTGAAGCTGCTGGCGGATCGGTAGAAGCATAATTATGAGTCAAGCTCCAGACAACTCTGCTAGCAGTGGCCTGAGCCAAAAGATCTTTTTCGTTCTGGGTGCGTTGATCGTTTACCGATTAGGGACTCATATCCCTGTTCCATTGATTGACCCGGTCGCGCTGGCGGCGATGTTTGAGCAGCAGCAAGGCACGATCCTGGACATGTTTAACATGTTTTCAGGTGGTGCTTTGGAGCGACTGTCGATTTTGGCATTAGGGATCATGCCTTATATCTCGGCTGCGATTATCATGCAGTTGCTAACGGTCGTTTCGCCGAAGCTTGAACAGCTTAAAAAAGATGGCGAAGCCGGGCGACGCAAAATTACTCAGTACACACGTTATGGGACCGTCGTTTTGGCGACTTTCCAGGCGATAGGTGTGTCAATCGCGCTGGAATCGCAAAATGTTAACGGTATGTCCGTTGTGGTCGAGCCAGGCTTCTTGTTCAAAGTCATCGCCGTGACAACACTGGTGAGCGGAACCATTTTTCTAATGTGGCTGGGTGAGCAAATTACTGAGCGTGGCATTGGCAATGGGATCTCTCTGATCATCTTTGCTGGTATTGTTGCCGGATTGCCGTCAGCTTTAGGTGGGACGTTTGAACAAGTTAATACGGGTGCTCTGCACGCCATCACGGCTTTTGTACTGCTTGCACTTGTGTTTGCGGTCATTGCCTTCGTGGTCTTTGTTGAGCGCGGACAACGTCGTATTCCCATTCACTATGCACAGCGCATGCGTGGACGAAAAATGTACGGTGGACAAGAAGGGCATTTGCCACTGAAGTTGAACATGGCCGGGGTGATTCCTCCCATCTTCGCTTCCAGTATTATTTTGTTCCCTGCAACCTTGGGTGGATGGTTCGGCAGTGCTGAAAATCTGGGATGGTTGAAGGACATTGCAACCACAATGTCCCCTGGCCAACCTTTGTATATCGTGTTTTATGCAGCCGCCATCATTTTCTTCTGTTTCTTTTATACAGCGATTGTATTTAACCCAAATGAAACAGCGGATAATTTGCGGAAATCTGGCGCCTTTATGCCGGGAGTACGTCCTGGTCCACAAACAGCTCGTAAGATTGACACCATCATGAGCCGATTGACTCTGGCTGGTGCGATCTACATTACGCTTGTCTGTTTGCTGCCGGAATTTCTGATCCTGTATTGGAATGTTCCGTTTTATTTTGGCGGAACCTCGCTACTGATCATTGTGATTGTGGTGATGGATTTTATGACCAACATACAAGCGCATCTGCAATCGGGTCAGTACGAAAGCATGATGAAGAAGGCAAACTTAAAAGGGCGGTAACATAAATTTGATCCAAATTTAAGTTACCACTGGTAATTAATTCCTGAAATGAGTATAATCGCTCGTTTTTCGGTAGATGGATAGTCAAGGAGCGCAACATGGCACGTATTGCCGGCGTAAACATTCCAGTAAATAAACACATCGTTATTGGATTGAGATCGATCTACGGTGTAGGGCAGACAACTTCGCAGAAAATCTGCGAGGCCGTTAAAATTGCACCCACTACCAAAGTTCGAGAACTAACAGAAGAACAACTCGAAGCCATTCGTTCAGAAGTCACAAATTATCGAATTGAAGGCGATTTGCGCCGTGAAGTGACCATGAACATTAAGCGTCTGATGGATATGGGCTGCTATCGCGGTATCCGTCATCGTCGCAGCTTGCCTTTGAGAGGTCAGCGTACTAAAAACAACGCGCGTACTCGCAAGGGTCCTAAAAAACCTATCAAGCGTTAAGCAAAATTTAGAGATGAAATATGGCAAAAGCAAATTCACGAGTTAAAAAGAAGACGAAACAGGTCGTAACCGACGCTGTTGCCCATGTTCACGCAACGTTTAACAACACCATTATTACGATTACCGATCGTCAAGGTAATGCGTTGTGCTGGGCTACCTCAGGTGGTAGCGGTTTTCGCGGGTCGCGAAAAAGCACGCCATTCGCGGCGCAGGTAGCGGCGGAACGTGCCGGCCAAATGGCAACCGATTATGGCGTTAAAAATATGGACGTCATGGTAAAAGGACCAGGGCCAGGTCGGGATTCAGCCGTTCGAGGGTTGAACAGTGTCGGCTTCAAAATCACATCCATTTCCGATGTGACGCCGATTCCTCACAACGGCTGCCGTCCGCCGAAAAAACGTCGCGTATAAATTCAGAGGTAAAAGATGGCTAGATATATTGGTCCAAAATGTAAACTGTCACGTCGCGAAGGCACTGATCTTTTCTTGAAGAGCGGTGTTCGCAGCATCGAATCAAAGTGTAAGATCGATCAGTTGCCAGGTCAGCACGGTGCTGGGCGTAAGCGCGTCACCGAGTACGGCCTTCAGCTGCGTGAAAAACAGAAAGTTCGCCGTATGTATGGCGTGATGGAAAAGAAATTCCGTTCCTACTACAAAGAAGCCGATCGTCGAAAAGGTTCGACGGGTGTAATCCTGCTTCAGTTGTTGGAGAGCCGGCTCGATAATGTTGTTTATCGTATGGGATTTGCGTCAACACGTGCCGAAGCAAGACAGTTGGTTTCGCACAAGTCAGTGCAGGTTAACGGACAGTCAGTGAACATTCCTTCGTATGAAGTCAATGCAGGCGATGTGGTCAGCATTCGTGAAAAATCACGCAACCAGAGTCGTATCGCGTCTGCATTGGAGTTGGCTTCTCAGGCCGGACACGTTAACTGGGTAGAAGTGGATTCCTCCAAGTTCGAAGGTGTTTTCAAATCAGTACCGGATCGTTCCGATCTGTCAGCAGACATCGCTGAACACCTGATTGTAGAGCTTTACTCTAAGTAAACCCCCTTTGACACGGAGAGAACTTCTAATGCAAGAGATGTTAGAGCAGCTACTAACGCCACGTTTAGTAGACATTAAGACAGTCAGTGAGTTTCATAGCCGTGTAACGCTTGAACCATTGGAGCGTGGGTTTGGTCACACTCTGGGGAACGCTTTAAGAAGAATTCTTTTGTCTTCCATGCCAGGTGCGGCCATTGTCGAAGCCCAGATTGACGGTGTTTTGCACGAGTACTCAAGCATTGAAGGGGTTCGTGAAGATGTCATGGAAATACTGCTTAACCTGAAAGAGGTCGCAGTGAAATTGAACGAATCTGATTCCGCTGAACTGACCCTTTCAAAAAAAGGGCCAGCAGTCGTGACAGCGGGTGATATTCAATTGAATCATGATACCGAGGTAATGAACCCGGATTTGGTGGTCGCGCACTTGAGCGATGATGCCGAATTGAACATGACCTTGAAAGTGCAGAAAGGGATTGGTTATCAGGCCGCTGTGCAGGATTTAGATAATGATTCATCCAGCATTGGTGTTTTGAAACTGGATGCCAGCTACAGCCCTGTCAAGACCGTGAGCTACGAAGTGCAGAGTGCACGGGTTGAGCAACGGACAGACCTGGACAAACTGATTTTGAACGTTGTTACCGACGGCACTTTAGGGCCGGAAGAAGCCATCAAACAGGCTGCAACGGTTCTGCACTATCAGCTGGTCGCATTTGTCGATTTGAAGCATAAAGAAATTGTGGTTCAGGAAGAGGAAGAAAGTGAGTTTGATCCGATCTTCCTTCAGCCTGTTGATGATCTCGAATTGACCGTGCGTTCTGCCAATTGCTTGAAAGCCGAGCAAATTTACTACATCGGTGACTTGGTTCAACGTGCCGAGTCCAGCTTGCTGAAAACACCGAACCTGGGTAAAAAATCTCTGCAGGAAATCAAAGATGTATTGGCTCAACGCGGGCTAGGTTTGGGCACCAAACTTGAAAACTGGCCGCCTTCCAGCCTGGTGAGCAGAGAGACAGCGTAATTTAAAGGATAAACCATGCGTCATCGTAAAAGTGGTCGTAAATTAAATCGAAACAGCTCACATCGTAAAGCGATGTTCCGTAACATGTCAGCGTCTCTGTTTGAACATGAGATGATTAAGACAACGGTCGCCAAGGCCAAGGAACTGCGCGGTGTAGCCGAACCTCTCATTACTCTGGCGAAAGAAGACTCGGTTCATAACCGTCGTCTCGCTTTTTCACGACTGCGTGACAAAGCCGCTGTGGGTAAACTTTTTTCTGAACTGGGACCGCGTTATGAATCCCGTCCAGGCGGATACATCCGTATTCTAAAATGCGGTTATCGCCCTGGTGACAACGCACCGATGGCCTTTGTTGAATTGGTGGACCGACCCATCCAAGACGACGAAGCTCAGGAAGAAGCCTAAATCAAAGCCAGCATCAGCTGGCTTTTTTATTCATGATATTTGATACCCACGCTCATTTAGCTTGGTGTGTAGTGCCGAAATCCACTGACACCAAAACGTTTGCTCCTTCGCTACCAGCGCAAGCCTACCTAGCAGTCAGTACCACGCTCAAAGACAGTCTTGAAACCCTCCATCTGGCACAATTTACCCAGAATATCGTCCCTGCCATTGGCGTGCATCCCTGGTTCATCGAACACGAATCTGACTCGCTCGAAGTGGTCATGAGTTATCTTGCCAACCTTCTGCAAACCCATCCATACGCCACAATTGGTGAAATCGGGTTGGATAAATCCATCGTTGACCGCCAGCCTCTATCCATGCAGATGGACTGGTTTGAGCGGCAGCTGGCCCTAGCGGTGCATTACGATCGTCCGGTTTCCCTGCATTGTTTTAAGGCATGGAATGAGATGCTTCGTCTATTCAAATCCTCCGAGTTTTCTGGGGTGCGAGGCATCATGCACGGCTTTTCCGGTGGGGCTGAGATGGCAAAGCAATTTGTGGATGAAGGGTTCTTGATTGGTGTGGGGCCGACCTATCTGAATCCCAATGCCCGACGTTATCACCAAATTGTCGAAGCCATTGGCCTGGACTCCCTGGTGATTGAATCGGACGCGCAACCTGACTCGGATGATCCAAAATGCAGTGAGCAGTTGGGTAAAGTGTCTCAATTGATCGACTGTATGGCACAACATTTGTCGATGCCTGTAAGCCGATTGAAAGCTCATTTATGGCAAAATAGCCGTCGTTTATTTATGAAGGTGTCTAAGGATGGATAGTTTGGTTTCCGGTTTGTTTGAGCGCAGCGCTTTGGTGTTTTCAGAGTTGGCGTTGGCACGGCTTCGTAGCGCCCACGTCTTAATCGCTGGGGTGGGCGGCGTTGGGGGCTTTGCGGCTGAGGCCATCGCGCGAGCAGGTGTCGGACGGATCACCCTGGTCGACCATGACCGTGTTTCTCCGTCAAATTTAAATCGACAGATTGTGGCATTAAGCAATACGTTGGGACAGCAAAAAACCGAGGTGATGGCTGAACGTATTCGTTTCATTAACCCGGCCTGTGAGGTCATGACCCAGTCTCGCTTTTTGGAAGCGGACCAAATGGACGCGTTTCTAACGGATGAGAAGTATGATTTTGTCATTGATGCCATCGACAGCTTGAACTGCAAAGTTGCTTTGATTGAGTCAGCCATTCGTTTGTCGGTGCCGATTGCTTCCAGCATGGGCGCGGGCAGACGAACCAATCCGGGCGCGATTCACTTGTCCGATTTATTTAAAACCCATTCGTGCGGTCTGGCCAGACAAATTCGCCAGCGACTTCGAAAGCGTGGGATTCGTCAGGGGGTACCGGTGGTGTTCTCCTCTGAAACGCCGCGTCCGCCAGGCCCGATGGAAACCATTGACGGGGCCAGAGGTCGTGTGGTCAACGGGACCGCCAGTTACATGCCGGGCATCTTTGGTTTGATGCTGGCAGGGTTTGTGATTGAAACGCTGGCAGAGGATCAATAAAGCAGGCGATAAAGTCCTGATTGATTGACGGTGTGGGCAGCGCGCTGAATCAGTTTTGTCTGAGCAAATTCGTGCAGAATGCCCGGGATCTTTTGTTGCAGGTCGGCCCGTTTCATGCCTGCATGCAATTGCGGGTGATAGAGCAACTTCAGAAAGACATAGTCGAGCCCGGTCAGCAGATCCAGGCGACTGGCATCATTGGCAATGCTGGGGGTGACATCATCGGCATCATTGGGCAGGCCCATCGACTGGGTAAGCTCTTCGACCACGCAAGCGGGGAGCAGCCCGCGGCTCATTGCATGATCCAGTGGAATCACAACCTGTGCCTGAGTAATCTGACCGGTTGCGCTGACCTGAATGTTGGCCATGCAGTTGCTGTCCAGGTGTAGATTGGGCGTGCTAGCAGGTGTATAACGTTGGATGGCTTGCTGGTAGGTTTCGTCCCGGGTTAGAACGATCCGAAAATTGGGGGCGACATCATTCGCCGGACGAATGCTCACGCCCGTGATGTCAGCTAAGTGCTGAAAATGCGTCGAAACCAGCTCATTGACCATTGCGTTGGGGGGCAGGTCATCATACTGTATGTGATAGCGAATAGGGCTTTCCCAGCGGCGTAAAGGCTGTCCACCTTTCTGGTATTCATTGTTCAATGCGATCTTATAAAATGACGATTCAATGTAGGCCGGGTCCTGCCAGTTCAACAGATGGCTGTTGGTTGGCTGGGCCCAGCACTGTCCAATCACCCCGAACATCACCGCCGCCGATAAGCTGGCAATTTGACCAGGCCTGGTCATTTTGAAGGGGCCAGCAATGGTTTCAGATAATGACCGGTATGAGACCCCGGGGTGTCTGCGACGGTCTCCGGTGTGCCGGTGGCAATGATGTGGCCCCCACCGGAACCACCTTCCGGGCCCAGGTCGATCAGCCAGTCAGCCGTTTTGATCACATCCAGATTGTGTTCGATTACCACGACGGTGTTGCCCTGATCCCGGAGGTGACGGATCACTTTCAGCAGCAGGTCAATGTCGTGAAAATGCAGTCCGGTGGTCGGCTCATCCAGAATGTACAAGGTGCTGCCCGTATCGCGCTTGGACAGCTCTCGTGCGAGTTTGACACGTTGTGCTTCGCCGCCGGAGAGGGTAGTGGCACTTTGACCGAGTTTGATGTAACCCAGGCCTACGTCCATCAGCGTTTGCAGTTTGCGTGCCAGCATGGGAATGGCGTCGAAAAAAGCCCGTGCATCTTCCACCGTCATTTCCAGAATGTCGTGAATGTTGTGGCCCTTGTATTCAACCTGAAGGGTTTCACGGTTGTAGCGTGCGCCCTGACAGACATCACAGGTGACAAACACATCGGGCAGAAAGTGCATTTCCACCTTGATTACCCCATCCCCCTGACAGGCTTCACAGCGGCCGCCTTTGACATTGAAGCTGAACCGTCCCGGGGTATAGCCGCGGGTGCGTGCTTCGGGCGTGGCCGCCAACAACTCCCGGATGGGGGTAAACAGGCCCGTGTAAGTGGCCGGGTTGGAACGCGGCGTGCGCCCAATGGGGCTTTGGTCAATGTTGACCGCCTTGTCAAAGTGTTCCAGTCCGTGCACTTTGCGGTAGGGCGCAGGCTGAAGCTGCGCCTTGTTCAGGGCGTTGGCCGAAATTTTGGACAGGGTCTCGTTGATCAGAGTGGATTTGCCGGACCCGGACACTCCGGTCACGCAGGTCAAAAGGCCGGCTGGCAGTTCCAGTGTCACCTCTTTGAGGTTGTTGCCGTGCGCGCCTTCAATCACCAGAAACTTGTCAGAAGGCGTCAGTCGTTTTTCGGGAATGGCAATGGCACGTTGACCGCTCAGGTATTGGCCGGTCAACGAAGCGGGCGAGGCCATGATTTCTTCCGGCGTGCCGCTGGCCATGATTTTGCCGCCGTGCAGCCCCGCTCCGGGGCCGATGTCGAGCACATAATCCGCAGCCCGGATGGCGTCTTCGTCGTGTTCTACCACAATCACCGTGTTGCCCAGATCGCGCAGACGAGTCAGTGTGTTGAGCAAACGATCGTTGTCGCGCTGATGCAGCCCGATGGACGGCTCATCCAGCACGTACATAACGCCGACCAGGCCGGCACCGATCTGGCTGGCCAGGCGGATACGCTGGGCTTCGCCACCTGACAGGGTGTCCGCACTGCGGTTGAGATTGAGGTAGTTGAGACCGACATTGACCAGAAACGACAGGCGCTCGTGGATTTCCTTGATAATTTTTTCGGCAATTTTGCCTTTGCTGCCTTCAAGCGCCAGCGTTTCAAAAAAGTCGTGCAATTCGCCCACCGGCAGTTCGGTCAAGGACGGCAGGGTTCGCTCAGCCACAAACACATTGCGGGCCGCTTCGTTAAGACGTGTGCCATGGCAGGCCTGGCAAACATGGGACACGCGATAACGTTCCAGCTCGTCGCGCACGGCTTTGCTCTCGGTTTCCAGATAGCGGCGTTCCATGTTCGGGATCACGCCTTCAAATCGACGGGTGGCACTGTAACGCCCATGGGGCAAAGGCAGTTTTTTGCGACCAGACCCCCATAGAATGAGGTCCTGCTGTTTTTTGCTCAAGTCTTCCCAGGGCGTTTCCATGTCAAATTCATAGAAATCGGCGACGGCTTTGAGTAGATCGTAATAGTACTTATGTCGCCGATCCCAGCCGCGTATGGCGCCTCCAGCCAGACTCAACTCCGGGTGAATGACCACGCGGTCCGGATCAAAGGTCTGTTTCATGCCCAGCCCATCACAGGTCGGGCAAGCGCCACGTGGGTTGTTGAACGAAAAGATGCGAGGTTCCAGCTCGGTGACGGCATAGCCACAGTGCGGGCAGGAGAAGCGATCCGAAAACAGCAGCTCAAAGTCGTCTTCGTCGGACATGGGCACCACTTGCGCCAGTCCGTCTGCCAGATGCAGGGCGGTTTCAAACGATTCGGCCAGGCGCTGCTTCAGGTCGGCCCGGATTTTAAAGCGATCGATGACCACTTCAATGTCGTGTTCCTGATTTTTGTCCAGCTCAATGCCGCCCCCCAGTTCCTGCAGTTTGCCGTCGATGCGGGCGCGGATAAAGCCTTGTGCCTGCAGCTCGTCCAGCAGGTTCTGATGCGTGCCTTTTTTGCCTCGAATGACCGGGGCGATCAACAGGCATTTGGTCCCTTCGGGCAGGGTGAGGGTATGGTCAACCATCTGGCTCACGGTCTGGGCTTCCAGATCACAGCCATGCGTCGGACAGCGTGGCGTCCCGGCGCGGGCATAGAGCAGACGCAGGTAATCGTAAATTTCCGTGACCGTTCCCACGGTGGAGCGCGGGTTGTGAGAGGTCGATTTCTGCTCGATCGAAATGGCCGGTGACAGCCCTTCAATGTGATCGATGTCGGGCTTTTCCATGACCGACAAAAACTGACGGGCATAGGCGGACAACGATTCAACGTAACGGCGCTGGCCCTCGGCATAGATGGTATCAAAGGCCAGAGAGGATTTGCCTGAGCCTGACAGACCGGTCATGACAATCAGTTTGTCACGGGGCAGGGTCACGTCAATGTCTTTGAGATTGTGCGTGCGTGCGCCGCGAACAACGATGTTTTCGAGCATGGGAAACCTGTTATGAAATCAAATCATTGATTATAACAAATCCACTCACGCAGCAAGCTCTGCTTCGATCCTGGGGTCACGAATCAGGCAACACCATGACGCCGCGAATGGTCTGGGTCAGCGTCACGGCGTCGGCTTCGATCGCTGGCTCTGCATTGCGCGAGGTTTCAGACAGGCTGCGAGCCAATATTGGTCGAGGGGGGGCATTAAGCCCCTGTATGGGGTCGATCCGGGTCTCGGCCAACTTAAATCGGTCATGGCCCAACAAACGCGCCAGCGATTGCGCTTTGTCTCGGTAGTGCTTTGTGGCTTGGGTTAACAACTGAGCGCGCATCGTCTCAAGCCGCGCGTCTGACAGCCGGTAGGATTGGTGTTGGTACTGCAAGCTCGATTCCAGTTGTTGCAACAATTGGCTTAATTGAGAAGGGGCCTGGGTTGTCAGGCGCAGGCGTTGCTGGCCGCGCCAGTGTGTCAGCTGGTGTTGGCGATCATAAACCGGGCTCACGCGGTAGCCTTCGGTTTGCATGGTGATGTCGGCAAAGCGTTTGGCCCGGTTGAGCGCCTGTTGCATGCGCCGATTGATGGCTCGGCTGACCTGGGTCGCGTCCGGGCCTTCTTCGTAAGCACGCAATGTGACCACAAAGGTGTCGGGCATCACTGTCTCGGTCACGGTGGATTCAAAGTGCACCCGGTGCGGGTCGGCGTTGACCGTTGGCCCGATGAGCAGGCCGGTCAAAATCAGGCTTAGGGTAATGAAGGGGCGGGGCCATGGCAGTTTGGTTGACATGCAGGTCGTCTCCTGGATTGAAACGCTTGCTCAAGTCAGCCCGCTGGAAGCGGCCCCAACTCAGTGCATTGTGAGTGAAGGACCTGCGAAGGCCTTTGACGCAAGACGATGGTCGACGCAAGCTCGGGATGCATCGGAATCAATGCTATAATAACGCATTTTCCAATTTCTGAAACGTCAGGATTTCGTATGAGTCAACCCGTCTCGGACGCACCAAGACAAATGTCGGCGCTGGAGAAACGCGCCACCTTGTCCATCGCCGGTATCTTTTCCACCCGGATGCTCGGGTTGTTCATGATTTTTCCGGTGTTTGCGCTGTTTGCCGAAGAAACCTTTGTCAACGCTACCGGTTTGATGACCGGGATTGCGATGGGCATTTACGGCCTGACACAGGCGGCCCTGCAAATTCCTTATGGCATGCTGTCGGATCGGTTTGGCCGCAAACCGCTGATCATTGTCGGGCTCTTGGTGTTCATGCTGGGCTCGGTCATTTGTGCGATGGCGGAAACCATCGAATGGATGATTGTGGGGCGCGCGGTGCAAGGCATGGGTGCCGTGGCGGCCGTCCTGATGGCGTCGGTCGCGGACCTGGTCTCAGAGCGTTTTCGTTTGCGTGCCATGTCGGTGGTGGGCATCACCATCGGCTTATCGTTCACGCTGTCGCTGGTGGCCGGGCCTTTGTTGAGCGAGTGGTTTGGTGTGCGGGGGATTTTCTGGATTACCGCACTGTTGGGTCTGGTGGCGATTGCCATGGTGATTTACAGCGTGCCCCCGATCAAACAATCGCCGTTTCAACGTGAAACCCAGGCCGACCCGGCGCAGTTCAAGGACGTGCTGAAAAACCCGGAACTGTTGCGTCTCGACGTGGGGGTGTTTACCCTGCATGCGATCCTAACCGCCATGTTCGTGGCGGTGCCGCTTCTGATCCGGGATCAGGCGGGGCTGGGATCTTTGCATCATTGGGAACTGTATTTGCCGGTGATGTTGCTATCGTTTGTGCTGATGGTGCCGTTTGTGATTCAGGCGGAAGCCAAAGGCCGCATGAAACCCGTGTTTGTTGGCGCCGTCTGGACATTGGTGCTGATGCAGGCGGCGTTTATTTTTCTGGCGGACGGTTTTTGGACACTGTTTGTGTTATTGTTGGTGTTTTTTACCGCCTTTAATTTGCTGGAAGCGACCCTGCCCTCCTTGGTGGTCAAGCTGTCCCCGGCCGATAAAAAAGGCACCGCCAGCGGGGTATACTCCAGCAGCCAGTTTTTGGGCGCGGCGCTTGGTGGTGGCTTGGGCGGCTTGAGTTACGATGTCTATGGCATCGATGGAGTGTTTGTGTTCACCGCCGTGGTGGGGACGCTTTGGGGGCTGGTCGCCTTGACCATGACCGATCCCAAGCCGTTGAGCATTGCCTCCATTCCGTTTGAGACGTCTTTGTCCGAAACCGAGCGAGCGCAGTTGTCCCAGACATTGCTCAGTTACGATGGCATCTACGAAGTGGTGGTGTCCCAGGACGATCAGCGGGTGTATTTTAAAATTGACCGAAAACAAATTGATGAAGTCGGATTGATCGATTATGTAGAGCGGGGGCTGAAAGCCTGAACCGCTTTTAACCAGGCCTGGTAAAAACCGGTAAATCCGGTTGATCCGATCCAACCCATTCAGGAGTCGAAGGAGTAAAGAACGTGCGTGGTGTCAACAAAGCTATTATTGTCGGAACCCTGGGGCGCGACCCCGAAGTCCGTTACAGCGCCAATGGCAACCCGATTGCCAATCTGAGCGTGGCCACCAGTGAACAGTGGAACGATCGCAATTCCGGTGAGCGCCAGGAAAAAACCGAATGGCACCGGGTGGTGATCTTTGGCAAATTGGCCGAAATCGCCGGTCAGTATCTGAACAAAGGCTCACAGGTCTATCTGGAAGGCAAGATTCAGACTCGAAAATGGCAGGATCAGAACAGCGGTCAAGACCGTTACAGCACTGAGATTGTCCTGGATCCGTTTAATGGCGTGATGCAAATGCTCGGCGGCGGTAATCGTCAGGGGCAACAGGACACATCGTTCGATCAGTCCTGGCAAGGGGGCGGTGCCCCGAATGCCGGCATGGCCGCAGGCGGCGCCGCGATGGGTGGTCAAGGACAGGGTGGGTTTCAATCCGGTCAGCAGGGTGCCCCCGCCCAGTCAGCCCCGCAACGGCCTGCGCAACCGGATTTCAATCAGCAACCGGCGCAGCCCGCGCCTGCGCAGCAGGCACCGGCCTACACCCCCAATGACTTTGATGACGATGACGTACCGTTTTAAAACATACATGATGATCGTCATGACTGAAACCCCGCCAGCGTGCGGGGTTTTTTGTTGGTGACATTACCAGTAAGCCGGGTTCTGCAAGGCGGGCACACATCGAAGCGGTTCGTTCAATGTGGGCAATGGCGTTTGGGTCAGCGACTGCCCCAGCCAGCCTTGCGGGAAGGAGAGCGGATACGGTGGTGGAAGTTGGGTCTCCAAGATCGGTCGAAACCCGGTTCGGGCATAATAAGCGGGGTCGCCATAGGTGAGAACCCAGTCCGTGTTCCGGGCTAGCAGGGCCGATAAACCGGCCTGAATCATCGCCTGGCCAATGCCCTTGCGTTGCTGCGTCGGGCAGACCGCGACCGGAGCCATGAGAAACGCCTGATCCGTCCCTGTACCGTGCAACCTGGAAAAGATCACGCAGCCCTGTATGCCTTCCCGGTTCTCGGCGACCCAAACGAGCCGGTCTGCTTCATCGGTCTGCTCGATCAGCTGGTGTGCGAGCGTGGCGATTAAATGACCTTCTTCGGCGCCCTCTGATTGGGTGAAGGTTCGTCTGAATAAATCGATGATGGCCGGTGCCTGATCCGAGTGCCCGAGATGGTGGTTCATTGGTTTTTCCATGGTGTATACATTCTTGGCGCTCAATGGGTTGATTCTATCTCAGCGGGTCGGACGCTGTGCCTCAAAAAACCCGTGGGAAACCTTAAATGTTTTCGCAAAAGGGCCGTTACGTTGTATAGAGGAGAGCTGTCATTATGGATAAAACCGAAATCACGCCCAGTCTGCGCTATTTTTTCAAAAAAATGGAAACCCGCGCCGAAGCCTTGCGCACGGAAGTGGAGGTTCAGGCCCAGCAGGGGCAGCCGGTACCGTTTGATCGGCTGGAGCAGTTTGTGCGTGCCATTATGAGCCAGAATATTTTTATCTATACGGTGGGGCTCAATGGCAAGCCGGAATCGACCATTCTGACCAAGGCGATGTTCAGCATCAACAAAGTGGTGCGGCTTTATTACAGCGTGAGTCTGGACGATCGCAGACAGGGTTTTATCCGAATTCGACCCGACAGCCGTCTGCAGTTGATTCTGGTGGAACGTCTCCACGGCTATCGTCCCAAGCCGGAAGTGCTTTATGCCAGCTACGATGAATGCCATGTGATTCGCTATTTTGTGAATTGGCTGATGCGCCGCATAGATTGGGACAAGACCAAAATCCACAATCTTGAGCTGTATAAAAAGTTTGTCGAGCAGGAGCGCAAGGAGTTGGAAGAGGCGATTGCGCGCGACGAAGAAGAGCGCAAGGAAGAAGAGTTGCAACAGACCCTGCACAAGCATTTCAAAGGCAGTAAGCACAAAATTCCCGCCAGCCGCCTGACGCGCTGAGCGAATCAGTGGCTGCGTTGCACCGCCAGGTCGGCCAGACTGTTCAGGGCCTGTTTGATGGGAGAGTCAGGCAGGTCGTTTAATGCTGTGCGGGCCAGGTCGGCCTGTTTCTCCGCCTCCAGGCGCGTATGGTCCAAAGCGCCAGAGGTCTGGATCAGTCGCGTGATTTCAGACAGCTGGTCCAGGCCGCCTTCCTCAATCGCCCGACGCACCATCGCCACTTCGTCCGGCTGGCCGTTTTCCATCAGGTAGATCAAAGGCAGTGTCGGCTTGCCTTCGGCCAGGTCATCGCCCAGGTTTTTGCCCAGCGTGTCGGCATCGGCCATGTAGTCCAGCGCATCGTCGATCAGTTGGAAAGCGGCGCCGACGTGTCGACCGTAATCAGCCAAAGCATTTTCCCATTGCGGCTGTTTGGCCAGAACCGCGCCCAGGCGGGTGGCGGCTTCAAACAGCTTGGCGGTTTTACGATGAATGACGTCCATGTAGGCGTTGATGGACACATCGGGGTTATGACAGTTAAGCAACTGCAACACTTCGCCTTCGGCAATCACGTTGGTGGCTTCGGATAAAATCTCCATGACCCGCATGTCACCGGGTTCAACCATCATTTCAAACGAGCGAGAGTAGAGAAAGTCGCCCACCAGCACGCTGGCGGCATTGCCCCAGACTTCGTTGGCGGTGTCGCGGCCGCGGCGCACGCTGGACTCGTCCACCACGTCGTCGTGCAGCAGAGTGGAGGTATGGATGAATTCGATCACCGCCGCCAGGGTGTGATGCTGGCGACCTTCATAGCCGCAGGCACGGGCGGCCAGCAGCAACAGCAGAGGGCGCAAGCGCTTGCCGCCGCTGTGGATAATGTAATGCCCGATCTGATTGATCAGGACCACGTCTGACGCCAGTCGTTCCAGAATCAAGGCATCGGTCGCCTTGAGGTCATCGTGCATCAGTGTTCGAATGTCGTCCAGCGTCATACAATCCGCTTCATGCCGTAAAATGGCGTTAAGTTTAGTATGATTTGGTCCAGAAACAAAGACGCAAGCGCAAAAAAGCCGTCATCCACTGGCTGTTTTCACCAGACCTGGTCAAAAACACCCTGTCACACTCCCTTCTTTGACGCTCTGGCTGGGAAAATGATGCTTTTTCAAGCGGTTGCCTGACAAAAAGCCAGCAATGTGGTTGACCTGTCAGAATCACAGCGCTATAATCCCGCTTTTGCTAGTCCCTTAGCAGAGAGAAACTTAAATTATATAACTGAAAAGACCGGGAGTTTCCAAATGTACGCAGTTATCAAAACCGGTGGCAAGCAATATCGTGTGCAAGAAGGCGATGTTTTACGTGTTGAATCATTGAATGCAAACGAAGGCGAAACCGTTGAATTTGACCAGGTGATGATGGTCGGTGAAGGGAAAGACGTGAAAGTCGGTACCCCTGTTGTGGAAGGCGCCAAAGTCGCTGCCACAGTAAAAAGCAACGGTCGTGGCGACAAAGTGACGATCATCAAATTCCGTCGTCGTAAAAACAAGTCGCGCCTCAAGCAAGGCCACCGTCAGAACTACACGGAAGTTGAGATTTCCAAAATCACGGCCTGATCCATCGGTCGTGATCGAGTCGATACCGACTCGGTTGATTTGAAACACCGCCAGCTTCGAGCTGGTTTGACAGACAGACATCTGCACTGCTTCTTCAAAAGGGGGCAGTCTGGATAAACAGGAGAGTAACACCATGGCTCATAAAAAAGCTGCAGGTAGTACAAAAAACGGTCGCGATTCCAATGCCAAACGCTTGGGCGTGAAGCGCTTCGGTGGTCAACAGGTTTCCGCAGGCAGCATTCTGGTGCGCCAGCGCGGCACTAAATTCCACGCCGGTGACAACGTTGGACGCGGTAAAGACGACACACTGTTTGCCAAAGCCGACGGCGAAGTGGCATTTGTCACACGTGGCAAACCCGTTCGCACCTATGTGAGCATCAAATCAGCCTGATTGGATGCGTTGAACACAGTGTGAAACGCGTGAAAGCCCCGTTCATCGGGGCTTTTTTGGTTTTAAGGCAGCAACATCGGCGCGCACAGGCGCCAGAGGTCCAAAATGCAATTTGTTGACGAAGCTCAGATTCGGGTACAGGCCGGTCGCGGGGGCAATGGCGTGGCCAGTTTCCGCCGGGAAAAATACATTCCGTTTGGCGGTCCCAATGGCGGCGATGGCGGCGATGGCGGCAGTGTGTACCTCAAGGCCGACCGCAACCTGAATACGCTGGTGGATTTTCGCTACACCAAGGATTTCAAAGCGCAGAATGGTCAGGCCGGGATGGGGCAGCAGAAAACCGGACGCGCAGGGGAAGATCTGATTATTCCGGTGCCCGTCGGCACCATGGTCCGTGATCTGGATACCCAGGAGCTGATCGGCGACCTGGTGGACGAAGGTCAGACCATGCTGGTCGCGCGCGGAGGCAAGCACGGACTGGGCAATGTGCATTTTAAAAGCAGTACCAATCGCACGCCGCGCCAGTGTACGCTCGGCGAAGCCGGTGACGCGCGCCAATTGCAGCTGGAACTGGCGGTGCTTGCGGATGTGGGGCTGCTGGGCATGCCCAATGCCGGTAAATCCAGCCTGATCTCAGCCGTGTCGGCGGCCCGTCCCAAAGTAGCGGATTACCCTTTTACCACGCTTTATCCCAATCTGGGTGTGGTACGAATCTCCGCTGAAACCAGTTTTGTCATGGCCGACATTCCCGGACTGATTGAAGGCGCGTCCGAGGGCGCCGGTTTGGGGGTGCAGTTTTTGAAGCATCTTTCTCGCACCGGATTGCTGTTGCAGGTGGTGGACATGGCGCCCATCGATGGTTCCGATCCGCTGGAATCCGTGCGCACCATCGAAAACGAACTGCAGCAATACAGCGACGCCCTGGCCGGTAAGCCGCGCTGGCTGGTGTTTAACAAGTCCGACCTGGTGCCCGAGGATGAGGTCGAAGCGAAGGTGGCCGAATGGGTGGCGGCATTGGACTGGCAAGGGCCGGTGTATTGCATTTCGGCGGCCAATCGTGCCGGGACGCAAACGCTGATGGAAGCGATCGCCCGCACACTGGCCGAGCGTCGACGCGAGTTTGAGGAAGAAACCGATGCAGCGCAGTGAATTAAGTCAAACCCGGCGCTGGGTGGTGAAAATCGGCAGTGCCTTGCTGACCGACGATGGCAAAGGGCTGAACCGCGAAGCCATGAGCGGCTGGGTGGATCAGATGGCGGCCCTGCGAGCAGCCGGTGTGGAGCTGGTGATTGTCTCGTCCGGTTCCGTGGCCGAAGGCGTTCAGCGACTGGGCTGGCAGCGACGTCCCCATGAAATCAATAAACTGCAGGCCGCCGCTGCAGTGGGACAGATGGGCTTGATTCAGGCATATGAGTCCGGCTTTGCCCGCCACGGCATACACACCGCGCAGATATTAATGACGCATGATGATCTCTCCAACCGTCAGCGCTATTTGAATGCGTCCGATACCTTGCAGACCCTCCTGCAGGAAGGCGTGGTCCCGGTGATCAATGAAAACGACACAGTGGTGACCGATGAGATTCGCTTTGGGGATAATGATACGCTGGCGGCCTTGACCGCGAACCTGATCGGGGCGGATCTGCTGGTGATTCTGACCGACCAGACCGGCCTTTATGACAGCAATCCGCGGGTCAATCCCAAAGCGCGACAACTGTATGACGTCCCAGTCAGTCAGCCGGATCTGGCTGAGATGGCCAGTCCCGAGGGGGGCGCACTCGGACGCGGCGGCATGTACACCAAGGTGATGGCCGCCAAACGCGCGGCGCGTTCCGGCACGGCCACCGTCATTGCCAGCGGGCGCGAACCCGAGGTACTGCCACGCCTGCAGCGCGGGGAGGATCGATTGGGGACCTTGTTTATTCCCGATCTGGCACCGATGACGGCGCGCAAGCGCTGGTTGGCCGGACACCTTCAGGCCAAAGGGCAACTGGTCTTGGACGATGGGGCGGTCAAGGCCTTGCAGCAGGCCGGTCGCAGCTTATTGCCTGTTGGGGTCTCAGCGTATGAGGGGCGGTTCGAACGCGGTGAGTTGGTGGTGTGCGTGGATCAGGAAAACCGTGAAATCGCGCGTGGACTGATTAATTACTCGCATTATGAAGTGGCCAAAATCATCGGCCATCCCTCCAGCCAGATCCTGAATCGTTTGGGCTACAGCGAAGGCGAATTTCTGATCCATTGCGACAACCTGGTGTTGGCCGACTGAAACCGGTTTTTGACCAGGCCTGGTCAAAAACGGTTTAAAAGTGCGCCCGAGGGTTGTAGGGCAGTGTCTCCGCCATGTTTTCATAAAAAGTTTTGGCGTCGTCACTGTCGGCCGGCGGGGTGTGAATCTGCACGATCACATATTGGTGACCAGCGGCACTGCTCTGACCCAGTCCACGGCCTTTCAGGCGCAGCTTAGCGCCGGACTGAGTACCCGCCGGGATGTTGAGGTTCACACTGCCATGCAGGGTCGGCACCGATACTTTGGTGCCCAGCGCGGCCTCCCATGGGGTCAGCGGCAGATTCAGATGCACGTCTTTTTCATCGACCTTGTACAAAGGGTGACTTTGCAGGTCGATTTCCAGATATAAGTCACCGTTTGGGCCGCCGCCAAATCCGGGCGCGCCTTTGCCTTTGAGGCGAATGCGTGAGCCCTGTTTGACTCCGGCCGGGATCTTGACTTTGAGTTGCTTGCGTTCCTGCGTGACCTGGCCTTGCAATCCGGCGGTCGGCACCTGTAGCGTCAGCGATTTTTCCACGCCTTGGGCCGCTTCTTCCAACGAGATCAGGACCTTAACCGATTGGTCTTCGCCTTTCTGCTGAAAACCGCCGGAAAATCCCTGTTGGCCACGACCGCCGCCAAAGCCCCCGCCGAACAGCGACTCGAAAAAGTCACTGAAATCAGCGCCGCCCTGGCCGCCGAATCCGCCTTGACCCCCAAAGCCACCGCCGAACATTTCTTCAAAACCGGGCGGCGGGGTGAAGTTTTGGCCATTTTGGTAATTGGGGCCCAGTTGGTCAAACATGCGCCGTTTTTCCGCATCGCCCAGCACTTCGTAGGCTTCGCTGATTTCCTTGAATTTGGTTTCGTCCCCACTGGGTTTGTCCGGATGGTATTTACCGGCCAGTTTGCGGTAGGCCTTTTTGATCTCGGCCTCGGACGCATTCCGGTCAACGCCTAAAATGTCGTAGTAATCCTTGTATTCCATATCGTTCTCTGCCTCATGAAAAGGGCGTTATGTCTGCCTGTTTAGTGGGGGCATTGGCTTGCAATTCAAGGGCAGGCGCCCAAAATGGACGGGCTACTCCAGATACAACGGCGTGGTGCTGCTCAATGTCTGGAGTTGTGAGAGCAGTGTTTGTTTGAGTGATTGCAGTTGGGTTAAGCCTTCTTCAATTTCTGACGTGGGCGCTTTGTTTTCTTTTTGCGCCAAAAGTGATTGCCCCAGCGCATGGACTTGATCGTGGGTGCGCTTTAGCTGCTCGTACATGTCGGTTCGATGAAAATGTTCAAAGCCATGGTGATTAAGCCATTGGCCAAAATGGCAGTCATGCGGCGACATTGGGGGCGGCGAGGGGTGAATGTCCAACAGGTATTCTTCCAGTTGTTTTACCCAGCCCCGGTGTTCGGTGGCCGCGGTCAATAAGGCCAGCTGGTTTTTTTCGAGGGGTTCGATTTGGGACCAGTGTGGGGAGGGCAGCCACTGGTTTTTCCACTCAATGACATCACTGGCCGGCATGGGGCGGGCAATGTGGAAGCCTTGTGCGTACTCATAGCCCAAACCGAGCAGGGCGATCGCTTCTTCGTCGCGCTCCATGCCTTCGGCAATGATGTCAAGATCAAACGCACGTCCCATCCCCACCACACTTTCCAAAATGGCCAGACTCTGCGGGTTGATGAGCAGATCCTGCACAAAGGACTTATCCACCTTGAGTTCATCGGTTGGCAGGGCTTTCAGGTAGGTCAGGGAGGCGTAGCCGGTACCAAAGTCATCAATTGAAAAACGAACGCCCAGGCGCTGACAGGCATTCATGGCCTGGGCGACGCGGTACAGATCCTCCAGCGCCGACGTTTCCAGCAGTTCCAGTGTCAGCTTTGCAGGCTCCACCTGTTGATAACGCTCAAGCAGTGTATCCAGTTGGTCGGCAAAATCCGGTTCCAGCAATTGATCGCCTTCTATGTTGACGCTGATGCAGGTATGGAGGTCATTTGCTTGCCAGTCGGCCAATTGGGCCAAGGCGGTTTCAATGACCCAAAGCCCTAACTGATAACTGACTGGGGAGTCTTTCAGCAAGGTCAGAAATTGGCCGGGTCCGAGCAGGCCTTTTTGTGGGTGCTGCCAGCGAATCAGTCCCTCATACCCCAGAATTTCGCCGGTGCGCAGATTGACTTTGGGTTGATAATGAAGGCAAAGCTCACCGTTTTTGAGAGCGTCTTCCAGGGCAAGCAGTTCCGAATCGCGCGCCAGTGTTTTTGAACTGGCATGATCGAAGACAAACACCTGGTTTTTGCCCTGAGTTTTGGCCTGATACATGGCCTGGTCGGCCTGACGCACCAGTTGGTCGGCATCCAGGTCGGAGTGCGGGTCATAAAAGCTGACGCCGATGCTGGCCGAAACGCGGATTTCAATGTCGGAAAGGCTGACGGCCGCGTTGGCATTCGCCAGCAGACGCTCCATGAGCGGATAAATTTCGGTCTTATCTCGTATGTCGAGCATGACGGCCACAAATTCATCGCCTCCCAGACGGGCAATGGTGTCTTCTTCGCGCAAGGTTTCCTTAAAACGGTTGGCAATGGAGACCAGAAGCTGATCGCCGGTCTGATGTCCGTACAAGTCATTGATGGATTTAAACCCATCCAGGTCAATAAAGGCCACCGCCAAAGACATATCGTTACGGCGAGCAAAGGCCATGGCCTGATTCAGACGGTCTGAGAGCAAAGAACGGTTGGGTAGCCCGGTCAGGCTGTCAAAGTGGGCGATGTACTCCAGTTGCTGTTGTTGTTTCTTTTGCAAAGTGATGTCAGAAAAGAGGGCAATGAATTCGATCGGTTCGCCCTGATGATCATGGATGGCGCTGAGGGTCAGTTTTTCAGGGTAAATTTCGCCGTTTTTGCGCTGGTTCCAGACTTCACCGCTCCAGTACCCTTTGCTCAAAAGATCCTGCCACATCGACTGGTAAAAAGCCGCATCGTGACGCCCTGATTTGAGCAGGTTGGGGCGTTTGCCGATGGCTTCATCACGGCGATACCCTGTGACTTTTTCAAACGCGTGGTTGACGTTCAGGATGACGCCGTCGGTATCGGTGATAAAGATGCCCTCTTGCGCATAGCGAAAGACGTTGGCCGCCTGTTTCAGGTCGTTTTCCGCTTTCAGGCGTCGCGTAATGTTTTCAATCAAACCATCGAGCGACACGGTCTGGTCGTCCGATTCAACCCGGTGCAAAAGCATGCGAAGGGTTCGGCTTTCACCCGTGGGCGTGGTAAAACTCAGTTGCAGGGCTTTTTCGTTGTCATGGCCCTGAATCAAGCGAGTGAACGCGCGTTCCGCCCGGCGTTTGTCGTCCTTGTTCCAAGTGATGACATGATCCCAGCGCCGTTCCAGCAAATCCGCTTTGCTGATTCCGAAAATATCGGCCGCGGAATCGCTCAGGTAAGAGAATGCCAGGGTTTGGGGCGATAAACTCAGGGCACAGAAGCTCTGCCCGATGCCATTCAGCAGTCGTCCGAACTGGGCCCGCTGTTGTTGCAGGGCTTGTTGGTTGCGTTGCTGAAGGATCAGGCGCCAAACCTGATTGCCGATCAGTTCAACGGTATCGCTGTCTTCTTCACCATAGGCATCGGATTTGTTGCCCAGGCCGATCAGCAGTACCGCCCCCCCGTTGTCCATGACCGGCACGGTGAGCATTCTGTGGATCGCTACATGGCCTTCCGGCTGATGATCGGCCAACTCATCGGGGTGTAGCGCGTTATTGATGAAGGGTTTTTTCTGGCGAATGCTCTCGGCCCAGATGCCTGCCTGGTCCACGGAATAATGGTTTTGATAGGTGGCCTGACAAAGGTTTTGAGTCTGGCGAGACCAGGCGACCATTTCGATTTGGTTCTGGTCCGCATCGACTTTGTGCAGAAAACCAATCTGGCTGTCGGTCAGATGTTCCAGTTGATCCAGTACATACTGCAGAAAGCGGTTTTCGTCCAGACGTGCCTGCATCACCGGCAGGTTCAGCAACAATTTGTCGCGTTGACTCTGACGTTCCAGTAACTGGGCGTGCTTCTTGAGCGGGGTGATGTCTGACAGAGCGCCGGCCATGCGAAGAGGTTCGCCGTTGCTCTGGCGCTCAATGACGCGGCCGCGATCCAGAAACCATTGCCATTGCCCCTGGCCGTTGCGCAGGCGAACCTCACACTCGTATTCATCGGTTTTGCCAAGCAGGTGCAAACGTTGCTGGGCTTCCACATTGACGCGGTCGTCCGGGTGCAGTTGCGCCAACCAACTGTCGTGATCGCCAGGCAGGTTTTGAGCCAGACCGATCTTGTTTGCCCATTGAGGGTTGAGTGTCAGGGCGTTGCTGGACAGATCCCATTCCCAAGTCCCTGCGTTGGTGGCCTGAATAATGTCGTGCAGTCGTTCCTTCTGGAGACGGTGGTCTTTGGCCAGGCGGTGCAAGCGATGACTGATGCCCAGGTTCAACGCAAAGAATAAGGCAAAGAGTGCCGCGATGCCCAGACCGATGAGCGCTTCTGTGCGGTAAGTTTGCCAAAAAACATGCCAGCTGAAGGGCGGTAATTGTTGGTAGGGTGGCAAACGCAGTTCGCGTAAGAGATTTTCGGTGGCCATATAATCGCTTGCGGGCACAAACCCATTGATGCGAGCCGCCTGACTGGCAGGGTGTTTGGCGTCCAATTGAAACAGGGCCACCGATATCTGTTTGATGGTGGTCTCGCCGATGTGAGACAGCGCAACAAACGGCCATTCCGGATAGAGGGTCGTGGACAGTAGATAGGGGTAACTGTTCAGACGTCGAGGGGTGTGGATTTTTAGGTCTTTGCGTTGAAGCCGCCCTTGATCCAGCCATTGCTCAAGGATTCCGGTGCGCACAAAGCCCAGATCGGCTTCGCCGTTCATCACGGTATCAATGACGGCGTTTTGGTCGGCAACGGAGGCAAACGTCAGGTTTTTTCGGGCGAGTTCCGTTTTGTCCAGAAGTTCGCTTAAAGGGATCACGAACCCTCCGGCACTTTCACGGTCGGCAATCGCAATCCGACCCTGTGCCAATTCGGTCAGGCTGGTCAGCTGCCCCGGTTGGCTGGCGGTGCTGGCGTGTGAAAAAATCACGCCGCCCAGATAAGACGTGGCGGTGTCATGTCGGTAGCGCTCTACGGTGGCAATCGCCCCGGTCAAGGTGTTTTCTGCACGAATGATCTCATAGAGCACGGGGTTGACCAGCAGCAGGTCCACTTCGTTGTTATAGATGTGGTTGTGCAGGCCGGATTCGTTTAATACCTGCAACTGTACCTGTTGTGCGGGCAGTTGCTGGCTTAAATAATCCGCTAGGGGCTGCCACTGCGTTTTCACCTGGTCTGCAGGCAGGTCGGCGTAGACCCCGAGTGTCAAAGTTCGGTCGGCGGCTTTTACTGGAGGAAAACTGGCCCAACACCAAACAAGCAATCCCAACGACAGTGTCTGCAGTAATCGACTCGATTTGGCCAGGGGGCGATGGTTCATTGAATGACCTTGGGCAAATACTGAGCGGTCGCCAGCTGATCGGTCAGAGATGGCTCTGCTTCCTGCTGAAACAGGTTTTGCTGTTGCATCAGGTCTGTCAGTTCCTGAGCCATGGTCTGGACTTTTCCACCTTCTTTCAGAAGCCGGATGTTGGCGGTCACGCTGGGCAGAATCACACCGCGTAACGCTTCGCGGACGCTGGCCAGCGCCACATCCTGACGCGTGGCGATTTGATAGAGCGTGTCGCCTGGGTTGGTCTGCAAGGCGTCAAGCACTTGAAAATGAGCGCGAATCAAGTCACGCAAATTGTCGGCAAACTGATCCACCCGGTCGGCGCGCACGGCCAGTACATCAAGGATGGTTTCAGGGAGTTGGCGGCTGTCAAAAATAACGTGCCCCCCGTTGCGCTGTAAGCGAGAGGCTGTGGGCTCGTAAGTGATCATAATGTCGGCCGCATCGGCCTGCCATTGCTCCAGCTGGCGGTCGGGCGAAGAGTTCACGAGTGTGACCTGGTCCCGGCTCAGGTCGGCCGCTTGTAACAGTTTGGACAGCATCAGTTCACCCACTGCTGTCGGTTCGTAGGCAATGCGTTGGCCGGCGATGTCGCTTAACCGTTCGACCGGCTGGCGGGCAATGACTTTGTCAGCGCCTGCGGAAATGTCAAACACCAGGACCACTTTCAGTGGGATGCCCTGATTTTTTACTTGCAGGACTTCGTCCAGTGTCAGGGCCGCCCCGTCCAACTTGCCTGAAAGCAGTCCCTGAATGCTGTCGCTGGCGTTTTTTCCCACCGACAAGGTAATGTTGGGGGGCAGTCGTCCAGTCTGGTTGGCCAATAACAGACTTTCATAGCCAATCCAGGTATGGATGCCAAACCGACTGTCGCCGCGTTTTTCACAGCCGCCGGTCATGCCAAAGCCGGCAAGAGCCGAGGCAGCCAGGGCGGATTTGCAAACGGTCTGCTTGATCCAGTGACGTCGGGATGGGTTTATGGGGGATGTTGACATGAGTGCAAGCTTCGTTATTTCTCTTAGTGTGTCTCTTATTCTATATAAAAAAACGTTTGATTTCATCGGCATTTTTAGAATGAGAGCACCCGTGGATTAAGCCTTGTGAGGGTGCGTTTTAATTGGTATAAAACAAGCAGAGAAAACCGAATGCGGGGGCAGTGAATCGGATGAAAACGCAATCCAACCGAAGGCGTTATGCGACCCAGGCCTGGCGTGTGATGGTCCAGAGCGTTGGGATCTGGTTGCTGTTAATGCTGGCTTGGTGGGCTCTGACAGAAGGGGCGTCTTCGGGCCGATTGTGGGGCGCGGGCACCAGTGCGGCGTTGACGGTCTGGGTGTTGAGACAGGGGGGGCTCGGACGGTTGCACTGGCAATTTTTACCAGGCCTGGTGTTTTTTTACCTGGTTGAGGCCTTTCAGGGCGGTTTGGATGTGGCGATGAGGGCCCTGCGGCCGCGCCCGGCGCTTGAGGCGTGTTTTCTGGATTATCGGTTGACGCTGACAACCCCTTGGGCTCGCAGTGTCTGGATCGGGCTGATCGGGCTGATGCCGGGCACACTGGCTGTGGGGGTGGAGGCCGACCGGGTTCGCGTGCACGTATTGGATCAGGCGATGACGGTGTTGCCAGCGCTGCAACGGTTGGAGTGGTATTTGCAGCGTTTGGCGGGGGAGTGTGACGCATGATGTTTTATCAGATCGTGATGGCGGGGTTGATGCTGACCATGGTACTGGGGTTGGTGCGTTTGTTCTGGGCCTCTCAGGCGGCGGACCGTCTGATGGCGGCTCAGTTGGTGGGCACGGCAGGTGTGGCGCTGCTGCTGGTGGCGGCGCATGCCTATCAGGCGCCGGGATTGCGTGATGTGGGGTTGGTGCTGGCACTGTTGGCGGCGGTGACCGGGGTGGCATTTGTGCGTCTGCGGCCGGACTGGCGAGGGCCAGGAAAATGACGGCTTTAATCGCTTGGTTGGGGGCCGGATTGATCACGCTGGGGTTGATGTTTTTTGTGGCTGGCACAGTGGGGTTGTTGCGCTTTTCGCCCAGCATTAACCGTTTGCATGCCTTGACCAAGGCCGATACGTTGGGACTGGGGCTGGTGGTGATGGGGCTGGCTCTGCAGGCCCCGGCGGTGGCGGTGGCTTTGAAGCTTGTGTTGATCTGGTCGCTGGCGCTGGTGAGTGCGGCGCTGGTCAGTCACCTGATCGGACAGAGTCTTTGTGCGCAGAGGCGTGATCCATGATCTGGCTGGATCTGATGCTGGTGGGGCTGATTCTGGGGTTGGCGTGGCGATGCGTACACGCCATAGAGCTGATGGAAGCGGTGGTGGTGTTCGTGGCGCTGGGCATGCTGGTCGCGCTGGCGTGGGCCAGACTTCAGGCGCCGGATGCAGCGCTGGCCGAGGCGGCCATCGGTGCGGGGCTGGCAGGCGCGTTGCTGTTGGCAACCCTGCGCCAGTTGCCGGCGCAGGCCGTGCGCCCGCAGCCTTTGCATTGGCTTTGGTGGGGGCTGTGGGGACTGTTCGGCGTGACGCTGCTTTGGGCCATCGGCTCGATTTTGTCCACGCCGGTCAGTTTGATGCCCTGGGTCAACACGCATTTGCCTGAGGCTGGGGTCAGCCATCCGGTCACGGCGGTGCTACTCAATTTTCGCGCGTTGGACACAGCCCTGGAACTGGCGGTGTTGCTTTGGGCCTGGATGGCTCAGCGAGCTTTGGGCGAAAGCCCGGACACGTCGTTTCATCCCGTTCAGGGGCGTGTGCTGGCCACGGCGGTCAAAGCGCTGTTGCCCCTGATGGGGCTGGTGGCGGTGTATGTGCTCTGGCGGGGCAGTTCGGCGCCGGGTGGGGCCTTCCAGAGCGGTGCGGTGCTGGCGGCGGCCTGGCTGATGTTGTGGTTGGCGGATTTGCCGGGGCTGGACCCGCGCCGATGGAGTGTGCGGCTGGGGTGGCTTGGTGGCGTGATGGTTTTCTTTTTGGTGGGGTTGCTCGGCCTGGTTCAGGGGATTGGTTTCATGGGCTACCGGCCCGATCAGGCTACGGGGTTGATTTTGTTGATTGAAAGCGCTGCGGCGCTGAGCATCGGTCTGTTGCTGGCGTCCATGGTGCTGGCCAGTTTGCCCGGCATCAAAGGGAGGCGTGCATGAACGAGGTGGTGTATCTGTATGGCGCGCTGGGCGTGGTGCTGATCGGTTTTTACGGACTGGCCCGGGCCGGCCATGTTCTGCAGCAGTTGCTGGCGGTGAATGTGATGGGCGCCGGCGTGTTTATGCTGTTGCTGGCACTGGCGACCAGACATACGCCGGCCGATGCCGTGCCGCAGGCACTGGTATTGACCGGGATTGTGGTGGCCATCAGTACCTTGGCGTTGGGGCTGGCATTGATTCGGCGTCTGGCGGTTGAAGCGCGTCAGGCAGAGAAGAGGTCGGACCAAGAGGCTCTGCATGACTGAGTGGGGATTGGCGGCGCTGGTGGTGTGGCCGCTGCTTTGGGGCGCCCTGACGCTGGTGATGCCGGTGCGCTGGGCCGCACTGCCCGGGGTGCTGGGCGGGGTGTTTTTCGGCACCTGGGTGCTGACCTGGGCCCCGCAGTCGGTGGCACTGGGAGGCTGGCTGCCGCCTTTGGGCTTGAGCTGGCGTCTGGACGGGGTGTCTCAGTTTATGATCGCTCTGGTGGCCTGGGTCGGCGGTTTGAGCAGTCTTTATGCCTGGTGGGATCGCTCTCTGCCTTCTGCTTTCTGGGGACTGTGGCTTGGTGTCTGGGCCGCCATGAATGCGCTGCTTCTGACGGCGGATGTGTTTCATTTTTATGTGACTCTGGAGCTTTTGAGCGTGGCGGCGGTGGCGCTGGTGGCATTGACGCCGGGACCGGCAGCGACGCGGGCGGCGTTTCGGTATCTGTTGGTGAGTCTGACCGGTTCCATGCTGTTTCTGCTTGGGGTGGCGTTGCTTTATGGCCGTTATGGTGTACTGGATATGCTGTTGCTGCGTGACGCCATGCAGGGGGACGGCATCACGGCTCTGGCGCTGGCGGTGATGACGCTGGGGTTAATGGCCAAGGCCGCGGTGTTTCCTTTGCACGGTTGGTTGCCGCAAGCCCATGCCAAGGCGCAAACGGTGGTGAGCGCCGTCTTGTCGGCGCTGGTGATCAAGGCGGGGTTGTATGGTCTGTTGCGTCTCTGGTTGGACCTGTTTGCGCCGCTCACCTCTCAGCCAGACAGTCAGGCCGGATGGGTCCTGGCGCTGTTGGGCACGGTGGCGATTTTCTGGGGCGGCTATCAGGCGTTTCGCACCCCGGCGCTCAAACCCTTGGTGGCCTGGTCCACCGTGGCCCAGGTGGGCGTGTTGGTGCTGGCGTTGGCCTTGATGGTTGAGGCGACGACCAGAGATTCTGACGGGCTGACCGAAACACTCTGGCGGGGCTGGGTCTGGTTGGTGGCGGCGCATGCGCTGGCCAAGGCGGGATGGTTTCTGGCGGCCGGTACGGTGCAAAAGCGAGCTGGCGAGACCCGGTTGGCTGGTTTGGGCGTGGCGCTGCAACGTTCGCCCCTGAGTGTGTTTGCCATGGCGCTGGCGGTGGTGAGTCTGGCAGGGCTGCCCTTGAGCATGGGCTTTTTGGGCAAGTGGTGGCTGCTTTCGCTGGCGTGGGAGTTGCAGGCCTGGCTCTGGCTGGCGGTGTCGCTGCTGGGAAGTTTGCTGACGCTGGCGTATGGCTGGCGGGTATTGAATCTGGGGCTTTCGACCGGACACGGAGCTGAACCCCTGACGCCACAGGCGCCGTTGCAGACGGTCCCGACTCGTCTGGATGCGGTGGCGCTCATCTTGTCCGCTTTGAGTGTGTTGGGTGCGCTGGGTGGCTACTGGTACTGGGAGGCGGGGGCATGAGTCAGAGCATTTGGCCGTGGCTGGTACTGATGACTTCGGCGTTACCAGGCCTGGTGATTTTCTTTATTCCCGAAACCCGGCGGACCCTGCGCAGCTTATTGAATGTGGGCGCGGCGCTGGTCAAGTTGCAATTGGTCGGGCTTTTGTTGCTGGGGCTCTATGCCGGGGAAAGTTACCACTGGCAACTGCCGCTGTTGCCGGGACTGACCCTGTCGCTTAAGGTGGATGCGCTTGCCGGACTGTTTTTGATCTTATCGGCGGTGCTGTGGCTGCTGACCACGCTCTATGCGATCGGCTATCTGGAGCATTCGCCGCATCGCTCTCGCTTTTTCGGTTTTTTTAGCTTGTGTGTCAGCGCCACCGCCGGGGTGGCGATGTCGGCCAATTTGTTTACCTTTGTGGTGTTTTATGAGCTGCTTACCCTGGCCACCTGGCCGCTGGTGGTGCATCGGGGCACGCCGCAGGCGCTGGCTGCCGGACGGGTGTATTTGCGTTATACCCTGGTCAGCGGCAGTGTGCTGTTGCTGGGGGCGGTCACGTTGCATGCGCTGGTGGGCACGCCCGAATTTGTGCCGGGCGGCTATGTGTCTGACGCGGATGTGGCCCAGGTCTGGTTGTGGGCGGTGTTTGTGTTGTTGCTGATCGGGCTTGGGGTCAAGGCGGCGCTGGTGCCCTTGCACGGTTGGCTGCCACGGGCGATGGTGGCCCCGGCACCGGTCAGTGCCTTGTTGCATGCGGTGGCGGTGGTGAAGGCCGGGGCGTTTGGCATTGTTCGGGTGATGTTTGAGGTGTTCGGAATCGAGTTTGCGGCTGACCTCGGGATGGCGGATCTGCTGTTGGGCTTGGCGGCACTGACCATTGTGTATGGGTCCTGGCGTGCATTGTTTGAAAGTGATCTCAAAAAACGGCTGGCATTTTCCACGGTCAGCCAGGTGTCGTATGTGGCCCTTGGGGTGGCCTTGGCCGGACCGTTGGGGGCGATTGGCGGCCTGATTCACATCGTGCATCAGGGGGTGATGAAAATCACACTCTTTCTGGCAGCGGGCAATTATGCCGAAACCCTCGGGGTGCACAAGGTGTCGGAACTTTCCGGTGTGGGGCGGCGCATGCCCTGGACTACGGCGGCGTTTACTCTGGGTGCGCTGGGCATGATTGGTTTTCCGCCACTGGCGGGGTTTGTGAGCAAATGGTACTTGGGGCTGGGAGCCTGGGAGGCCGAAGCCAACTGGGTGTTGGCGGTGCTGTTGGTTTCCGGTTTGCTGAATGCGGCTTATTTTTTGCCATTGCTGTACCGCGCCTGGTTTGAATCGCCGCCGGCTCAGTGGCCGCAGGCGCAGAGGTTGAGCCGTGTGTTTGAAACCCATGCTCTGTTGCTGTTTCCGCCACTGGTGACGGCGTCCCTGGTGGTGTTGCTTGGCGTATTGGCGGGGCTGAATGTGACCAGTCTCGGCTGGGTGCAGTGGTTGGTCAAGCGGGAGTTTGCGTTGTGAGTGGCATGCATCTTTTCAGCACGCTTTGGATCTGGCCTTTGTTGCTGGCGGCTTTGTTGGCGCTGCCCGCTGTGCGCAAAGGGTCGGGGTCATTGTTGGTGATCGCCTTGCTGCCGGGATGGTCGCTGTGGGGGCTTGCCTGGACGGCCACACCGCTGGACTGGCACCAGGCCTGGTCATTTTGGTTGCTCGGGGCGCATTGGCGGTTGGATGCTCTGTCGCATGCCTGGCTGGGATTGACGCTCGCGGTCTGGACGTTGGCGGCACTGCACTCTGAGGTGATGGTGGCGTGCAACCGGGCGCGTTACGCGGTGTTTTTCCTGCTGAGTCTGTCGGGCAGCCTGCTTTGGGTGCTGGCGGGGGATGCGGTGAGCTTTTATTTAGGGTTCAGTCTGATGAGCATCAGTGCCTGGGGGTTGGTAATGCATGAGGGCACGCCCAAAGCCCTTCGTGCCGGTCGCTGGTATCTGGTGCTGGCGCTGATAGGGGAATTGGTGCTGTTTGTGGGCGTGGTGGCGCGAGCGGCGGAAACCGGCACGCTGCGCCTCGCCGACTGGCAGGCCCTCCCCGGAACGGACTGGGTGTTGCTGTGTCTGTGGCTGGGACTGGCGATTAAGGCCGGGGTGCCGTTGTTGCATGTCTGGTTGCCTTTGGCGCATCCGGCGGCCCCAGTGCCGGCCAGCGCAGTGCTGTCCGGGGTCATGATCAAGGCGGGGGTGATCGGTTGGTGGTTGCTGTTGCCCGGTCAGGTTCTGGTTGAAACTCATTGGCCGCAAGCGATGCTCTGGCTAGGTCTGTTGACCATGCTCTATGGCGCTGTGTTCGGGGTGATGCAGACTGACCCCAAAACCCTGCTGGCCTATTCCAGTATCAGTCAGATGGGATGGTTGATCTGGGGGCTGGGCTGGGTCTGGCAGATGGGGGCGCCTGAGGTCGGCATGCTCTGGTTGAGTGCGTTTGCGCTGCATCACGCTCTGGTGAAGTCGGGGTTGTTTCTAAGCGTGGGATGGCTCAAGGCCCAATCCCAAATGCCGGGTTGGCAACGTACTGCCACCTGGCTGGGGGTGGGACTGCTGGCGCTGGCGCTGGCCGGGGTGCCTTTGAGCAGCGGCGACTGGGTGAAAACCGCTTTGAAAGTGCAGGCGGCGGGTGTGGCGCATCAGGTGAGCGGCGTTGGTCTCTGGTTGGGGGCCTTGGCAACGGCCTTGCTGATGGGACGCTTTTTGATGGTGCTGCGGACGCTTGACACGCTGCGCCCGGTGCAGGATGCGCCGGATCGAGCGGGTCTGAACCCTTGGGTCTGGCTGAGCTGGTGGTTAGGCATCGCCACGGCCTGGGGATGGTTTGTCTGGCAGATTCAGGCGTGGGGCGTCGGCTATGCCCCGTCCTGGTTGAGTGGTTTGACCCCTTTGTTCGTGGCGGTTTTATTGCTGTGGGTCTGGCATCGGTTGCGTCTGCGCGGTCCGGCGGTGGCCCCGGGCGATGTGTTGGTGTGGTATGAATGGCTGTGGCATTTACTGGCGCGCCCTTTGCATCAAGGTCATCTACGCTGGCATCACTGGCAGCAAAGCTGGCCTCGTCGCCTGCAAACCTGGTATGGGCGAGTCGCTTGCTGGTTCAGTCGCTGGCACACCCGCTCGGCGAAAGCTGGGCGTAATGCCCAATCGGAATGGGCCTGGCTGATGGGCGCGATGATGGCACTGGTGCTGATATTGGCCTGGCTTCTGATGTCTCCGTTTGCGCTGGATCGGCTGACCTTCTGGGTTGGTTGAAACGGCCACGCATCTGCGACCTTCACGCCGACGGTGTTCTCTGTACGGTTTCGTTTTGTTCCCTTGTTGCTGGCGCTGGCAAAGGCCCTGAATTGTTTTTGTATATAAAATGTAATATATTTATATCAGTTGTGTCGAAGGCGAGACTGAATGAGAGGAGTGGTATGAAAATCGCGTCCGGTTTTGCCCCGCTTGCATTGGCCGTGGGGCTGATTTGGCTGTTGGGTAGCTCGCTTTGCCGCGCTGGGTATGAAACCCCTGCGCGGACCTTCGATTGGCCGGGGACGGCGACATCGGTGGCGTATCATCTGTTGCCCGCGACGGCGAACGCGCCGTCGAACGAGACGGTCACGGTGCTGTTGCTGGGCGGCGGTCCGGGGTTTTCCAGTTGGAATCTGCAGCCGATTCAAAAGCGGCTGGCACAGGCCGGTTGGCGCGTGGCGGTGATGGACATGGCTGGTGTGGGTGAAAACGTCCAGCTGTTGCCATCGGTGGCGGATAAACCGCTAAAGAAATGGGTGGCACAGATCCGTGCCTGGCATGAGGCGCAAGG
Organism: Thiomicrospira sp. WB1; assembly: GCF_001507535.1. Lineage (GTDB taxonomy): Bacteria > Pseudomonadota > Gammaproteobacteria > Thiomicrospirales > Thiomicrospiraceae > Hydrogenovibrio. The sequence goes on along the minus strand of NZ_LQBN01000004.1, from coordinate 40,263 downwards.
CGGTGGCCCCTTGGTTCTGGTGGGGCATTCCTGGGGGGCGCTGATGGCAATGCTGTATACGCGGGCGTACCCAGAGGCAGTGCGCCAGTGGGTGTTGCTTAATCCGGTGGACCCGGAGCGCAAAGCCATGCAGGGGTTGGCCGAGGCAATTGATCAGCGTCAGCGTGCCCACGGACTGAACACCGTCACCGATGACTGGGCAGACACGACAACAGAGACCCTGAGCGAGGAAGCACTGGCCCGGCGGCAATTGCAACAGGCCCTGCCCACCTATTTTGAAGACGTGGCAGAGGGGCGGCGTTATGCCGCACAATTCAGCGCCCGGGATTTTCGCCCTACCTTGAACATTGCCGCCTGGCAGGCGTATAGTGCCAAGCCCATTTCTTATGACTGGATTCGTCGCTGGCAAGCGGCTGAGTCAAGGCGGGTGGATTTCATTGAATGCAAGCAGGATTATTTTATGCCCACCAATCTGCAACGGATGACCGATCAAATGCAGCTGGATTCGGTGACAGTTCTGGAAGGATGCGCGCATTTTCCCTGGGTGGAAAATGCGGCGGCGTTTTATCCGGCCCTGCTTGACGCTCTGGCGGGGAGGTAAGCATGTTGATGGCTTTGCAAAGCCAAATGGTTCAGTGTCCGCACTGCTGGGAATCGTTTGAGCTGGTTTTGGACCCGGCCATGATCGAACAGCTGGACGAGGGTGAAACGTCGGTTTCGTTTGTGGAAGATTGTTTTATTTGTTGTCATCCGATTTTATTTGAGTTGGTGTCGGAACAGGACACGCTGCACGTCAGGGTCAACGAGGAGGAATGAATGAGTGAGCAAAGCGGCCAGAGCGAATACGCACCGGGCTTGGATCTGGGGCATTTGCGTCGGCGCTATCTGAAAGGCGGGTTGGATGAAAGCAACACCGACGCCGACCCGATGAAGCAGTTTGAGACTTGGTTTGCGCAGGCGCAGGAAGCCCAATTGCTGGAACCCAATGCGATGATTCTGGCGACCGTGGATGCGTCGGGTCAGCCGTCAACGCGCACGGTGCTGCTGAAAAAATTCGATCACGGGTTTGTCTTTTTTACCAACTACGGCAGTCAGAAGGCGAAGGACATGGCAGAAAATGATCAGGTGGCCTTGCACTTTAACTGGTTGCCGCTGGAACGTCAGGTCAAGATTCAGGGCCGGGCGAAAAAAATTCCCGCCAAAGAATCCATGTCGTATTTTACATCGCGCCCGGAAGGCAGTCAGTTGGGCGCCTGGGTCAGTGCGCAGAGCGAGGTGATTTCTTCCAAAGAGGTGTTGTTGAGCGAATTTGCCCGTCTGAAAGACAAGTTCAAACGCGGCAAGATCCCGTTCCCGGATTTCTGGGGCGGCTACCGCGTGGTGCCGGAAGTGATGGAGTTCTGGCAGGGCGGCGACAACCGTCTGCATGACCGGATTGAATACCGCCGGGACCCGAAAAATAACCAGGCCTGGTTAAAACAACGGCTGGCGCCCTGACAACCATCGGCGCTGCAGTTTTCAGCCACACGCATTCACTTCAATCCAGTCGTCGCGGGCGATGCCCAGCTGGTCCGCAGCTTTCAAAAACCGTTCGCATTGAGCGGCGGGCGGTTGTTGCGACCGCGCCAGCAGCCAGGCATAGTCTTTGGATGGGCCGATGACCAGGGCCATGTCGTAATCGGGACTGAGTTTGTGAATGTTGTAACCACCATAAAAGGGACCGAAAAACGAGACCTTCAACCGCCCGACATCCGGTGTTTCGACAAAATAAGCTTTGCCTTCGGCCTCTTCCCATTGTTTTTCCACCGTGTTCCAGCCCCGGTTGAGCACCCGCACGCCGCCGTCCTCGCGCAGGGAATAAGTGGCTGTGACCTGCATCAGGTCGTTTTCAAAACTGTGGTCCAGGCGCGCAATCTCATGCCAGGTGCCCAGATAGCGCGTCAGTTCAAAATCCTTGATCGGGGTGACGCCCTTGGGCAATTGCGTACAGCCGCTGAGCAGCAGTGAGATCAACATCACCAGGCCTGGTAAAAAGTGGGTGGGTCGTTGTGAAGGCATTACCTCTCCTTTCTGGTTGTGCTTAAAGGTTATTTGGGTGTTGGCGCAGCGACTGTGCCTGCGTTCGGATGGCGGTTTGTTCCGTGGCGGTTTTGCGTTGCCAGTTTTTGACCTGCATGCCCAGACGCGGATTTTGTGCCAAAAGCGATTCGTGACGGGCAACAAAGTCCCAGTAGAGCGTGGTGAAAGGGCAGGCCTGGTGGTTTTTGGCTGGATTGTCGACCGCGAGTTTGGGGCGGTAGCGACAATGTTGGCACGCATTGCTCATGCGATCAATGTAGGCGCCGCTGGCGATGTAGGGCTTGGAGCCGACCAGCCCGCCATCGGCGTATTGGCTCATGCCCAGCGTATTGGGCACCTCCACCCAGTCCACCGCGTCCACGTACATGGCGCCATACCATTGATGAATCTGACGCGGCTGGACGCCCCAGAGCAGGGCAAACAGGCCAGTGACCATCAGTCGTTGGATGTGATGACCATAGCCATGCGTGAGGACCGGCTGCAGGGCATCCTGGAGACACGCCATGTGCGTGCGACCATGCCAGTAAAGATCAGGCAGGTCGGCGGTGGCGTTGAGTGCTCCCGGATCATCGGTGTGTGTGAGCGATTGCCAGAGCGCACGATGTGACCAGTAAAGCCCGCGGATGTATTCGCGCCACCCCAGAATCTGACGAATAAACCCTTCGACCGCATTCAAAGGCGCATTGCCCGAGTGGTAGGCGTTTTCAGCGGCTTGGATCGCCTGCAGGGGGGACAGCAGTTTCAGGTTGAGCGCGCTTGATAAACGGGCGTGATACAGCCAGGGTTCGCCCAGCCAGATGGCATCCTGATAGTCACCAAACCAAGGCAGGCGGTGGCGGATGAAGTCGTCCAGAGCCACCTGTGCCTGCTCCGGCGTGACGGGCCAGGGCAAGGCTTCGGCTTGTGGTTCGTGCCCGGGCTGTGTCGGACAGACGTGTTTTAAGTCGGCGATCACGCTTTTGCTGATCGCATCCATGGGGAAGGACTGTGGCGACGGCAGAGGATCGGGGCCATCTTTGCCAAAGGCTTTGCGGTTGGCTTTGTCAAAGTTCCACTGATCGCCGAGGGGCTGGCCGTTGGTCTGCATTAATAGGTTGCGGTCTTTACGCAAATAGCGATACCAGTGCTCCATGCGCGGCACCTTGCGTCCCTGTAACCACTGACGGAATTCTCCTGGGCGGCTGATGAAGTGGGTGTCGGGCAACCATTGTATGGGCAGGTTTTGTGACGCCGCCAACCTTTGAAGACGACGATGCAGGGCTTGATCGCCGGGCAGGACGGCACAAAGCCTTTGCGGACGATGACGGTCGATGGCCTGCTGCAATGCGGTTTCAAAGATGTCGACCTGTTCACTCAGCTCGGTGTAATCCAGCGACCAGTTCGGCGTCAGTCGGTCACGAAAATGACGCATGGCCGTCAGGCACACCAGACTGCGCATTCTGGATGAGTGGGTCTGCTCTGAGTGTACCTCGGCCATCCACAGCACATCCCTGTTCGGGTCGAGTTCTTCAAACAGTGCGCTACGCGGGTCGAGCTGGTCGCCGAAAATCAGTCCCAGCGTGGTGCCTTGTGCCGCTAGAGCTGCTTGCGCCATCACACGCCGCCCCAAAGCATCGCCACGCCGGCCAGCCAGAGGCTGAGGGCTGCGGCGAATGTGAGATGGGTGCGCAAAACAAAGAAGCCTTGCGGGTAGATGTGGGCCAGGGTTTCGCGCTCATAAGCCCAAAGCAGGACATACGACAAACCCGCTGCCAGAAACGTCAGGCCGGGGGCAAAATGGTTCCATAAAAACCAGCTCCAACTCCAGGGCATGGCCACAATGCTGAGCCATAGCATCTGGGACGCCTGTTGGCGGCTGTGCTGGCCCAGAACAAAACTGCCGAACCACAGCAGGCCACTCAAAAAACTGAAAATCAATGCGCTGTAGGTGAGCAGAGCCTGGGCGAGAAGGTCCGCAGGCAGATAAGGGGCCGGCCACCACAGCGCCAGGCTGAGAAGGATAAACGGAAGCAGTCCAGCATAGCCCAGAGGTTTTAGCCAGTGATTACCGGTGAGATGGGGTCGCATACGTTTCTCCTAACGGTCGAAGGTTGCCCGGGTCAGTGTCGGGTGCCAGGGGGGTAAGCGTCAGTCCGGCGGCCTCGCGGCGCTCCGGGGTCAGCAAAAACCGCACAAGGATTTTGTAGGTGTCCAGGTCAAAGGTGGCATTTGAAACGCCGTTTTTGGCCTCTTCCAGACCATACTGGCCATAATAAACCCACTGGTCAACCCAGTGCACCGTCTCGGAATCATTGGCTTCGTGGATTAGAACCGGTCCCTGCCAGGGCCAGACCTGATGACGATAGTGCGACAGCGCTGAATCCAGGCGCGCATTGTAAGCATCCGGGCCTTCCCGGCCGCAACAAGCGCCTCGACACTGTTTTAACTGGTGGGCAAAACAGGCTCCTTTGCGCAGGGTTTCCAGACCGCACAAACGCTGACAGAGCTGATGGGACTCAACCAGCGACTGCAATTGTTTGGCGGCCTGATGTTTGCTCCGAAACAACCCGTATGCCTGCCAGTCCGGTTGTGAGGTCGTGACCGCCTGGATGCGCAGGCGGGCATAGCCTTGTTGATCGAAATGCCGTTGCCATTGAAACAGGGTCTGTGCTTTTTTTAAACGGCGGTTATAGAGCGGAAAACGTTCTTTAATCAATCGGCTTTCCAGAAGTTGGGCACTGAAGTCGCCTGGCGTTTCGATGCATTCGACCCGGGCCAAGGTCTGACGTAATTTGCGGTCGGCTGCCTGGTCGCTGCTCGGACTCAAATGACTGAGTACGCGGGTTTTGATGCGCACGGATTTGCCCACATAGAGCAGTTGGCCGCTGGGGCTGTAAAAGCAATACACCCCCGGCGTATCCGGAAGCGCGGCGATGCCGTCCGGGTCAAGGTATGGCGGCCACTGACGGGGCGCATGAACGGGTTCGCGCTTAGCCATAAATGGCGGCGACGTGTTGCAGACAGGGGCGACGCAGTCGCTTGGCCTGCCGGCGGCAGCGTTTGGAGCAATAGCGCACCTGATCCCAGTCTCGGGCCCATTTTTTTCGCCACTGAAAGGGACGTTCGCAGACCGGGCAGCGTTTGCTTGGGCGATCCGCTGGCGGTGTGTGGGTCATGTGAATCCTCCTATGCAGAGCAAGAAAAGTCAGTTGGCCGACCCTCCGGGTCAACGGAGTTTGGGCTGTTGGGCGGCATTAACCCTTTATTTTGTCAGGGAAAACCGATTTGCCTGATCGTCAAAATTTCACTTGATTGATGCCAACGGTTGTTTACAATCAAGGGCGCACAACGCCGTTTTCTTGGCTAGACAATATATATGCAATAATTATACATAAATCAGCACGGCACTCTGAAATGTTTTACGGTTCTTCCTCCAAAAATCCGTTTGAATCGCCGCCGATTCCGCACCCGTTCAGTTTTCATCACAAGGAGCGGGTATGGAAAGGCAAGTTGCTCTGTCGCGAAGGCGCCGGAGTGCTCTGTGCGCCTGGTCAGCCGGGCGAATTTGATTTTAAGCGTAATCAGAAAATCAAAGACTGTTACCTTCAGGTCGAGGGTCAGACGGTCTACATCCCCAAAATGGTGGTTCATAGCCGCCAAATAGTGAACGACGGCTTCCTGTATTGTTTGCGGGTTGAGAGCATTCTGCCCCATGAAGCGAAAAAGCTCGAACAGTTGTACACAGGCCTGATGCGTGAACATGAGGTGGAAGCCCGTCGCTAAAACCGGCAGACAAATGACCGTTCGCATGGCAAAATAAGCGTATTTCAGGCTTGATGCGAGCCGAGTTTTGAATCCAAGAGGCAATGTATGAGTTTAAACCGACGCGATTTTATTGGTGCGCTGGCCGGAGCCGGTGCGGTCACTTCTTTGAGTGCTTGCGGTGACAAGCAGGCCGAGGCTCCGGCCAGTGTCACGCCGATGAAGACGGTGGAGTGGAAAATGGTCACCACCTGGCCCAAGAATTTTCCGGGCCTGGGCACCGGCGCCAATCGGGTGGCCGAACTGATCAATACCATGAGCGGCGGGCGCATCCATGTCAAAGTGTATGGGGCGGGCGAGATGGTCAGTGCGTTTGAGGTGTTTGATGCGGTCTCGCGCGGCAATGCGCAGCTCGGCCATGCCGGGGCCTATTACTGGAAAGGTAAAATTCCCGCTGCGCCCTTTTTCTCGTCGGTGCCCTTTGGCCTGACCCCGTCGGAAATGAACAGTTGGCTGTATCACGGCGGCGGGTTGGAATTGTGGGAGGAAGCGTATGCGCCGTTCAACCTGATCCCAAACCCGGCGGGCAATGCCGGCACCCAAATGGGCGGCTGGTTCAATAAAGAAATTAATACGCTGGAAGACATGAAAGGGCTGAAGATGCGCATTCCCGGTTTGGGTGGGGAGGTGTTTGAGCGTGTCGGCGGCATCCCGGTTTCTCTGCCCGGCGGGGAAATTTTTCCATCGATGCAGTCCGGTGCGCTGGATGCGACCGAATGGGTGGGGCCGTACAATGACTTGGCTTTTGGCATTTACAAAGCGGCCAAATACTATTACACCCCCGGTTGGCATGAGCCGGGCACGTCTATGGAGTGCATGATCAATGCCGAGGCGTTTAACGCCTTGCCAGCCGACTTGCAGGCGATTGTGCGCAACGCCATGAAAGTGGTGACGCTGGAAATGTTGAGTGAATACACCGCACAGAACCAGCGGGCGTTGCAGACACTGGTGGACGAACACGGCGTTGAGTTGCGCCACTTTCCGGATTCGGTACTGCGCGAACTGAAAGCCGTCTCCGAAACCGTGGTGGAAGAGCTGGCGGCCAGCGATGAATTGGCCGGGCGTGTCTGGGCTTCGCAAAAGGCCTTCACCGAGCAGGTGACGCACTGGACCAATGAATCCGAGTATGCTTACATGCGTGCTCGTAACCTCTAAACCATTCGGTTTCATGCACGGGCGTTCTCTCAGGATTTGCCCTCAATCAAAGCGCCTTTTGGCGCTTTTTTGTGTCTGAAACAGATTGAGGTCAATGCTGATAACGTTGTTGTACACGCTCCAGCATCGCCTTGCGTTGGGCCACAATTTCTTCGATCTGCGCTTGCAGCTTGTCGAAAAACGCTTTGGTCTCTTGTGCCTTGTCTTGAGCCTGATTCACGGCCTGGTGACCCTGAGGTGTCTGCCATAAGGCGCCGAAGCGTTCTTCCCATTGACGTTGGCGCTCATTGAACGCGGCGGCCATCTCTTCCAGCTTCTGACTCACGCCAGCAAACGGCCCTGCGGCTTCGGTGTGTCGATCTGCCAGATCAATCGCCTCGGCTGTGCGGACATCGCCGTTTTCCATGACCACGATGCTTCCGGCATGCGTGCGCCCGAGGGTTTCGCCGGCATGCCCGAAATGCGTGCGTGTCTGGGCGGCCTGTTCCAGATAAATGGCCCCGACGCCTTTTTCGGAAAGGCTGGTCAGGGCGCCGCCGTTTGATCCCTGTTGCGGCATCCAGAGTTTGAGCTGGTCAAAAATGGGATCGTTTTCATCGATCCAGCCATTGCCGTCAGCATCATGGACGGCGAGGTCGTTAAAACCATTGCCACTTTGCGGGCCAAACAGTTCCGAACCATCGTTAATTGTGCCATCGCCATTAAGGTCCAATGCCAGATAGCCACTGCCGTGGCCGAGTCCGGCCAGAGATTGGGTTTCACCGTCCCCGTTCAGATCGAACTCAAACACCTGATCGGTCAGGCGGGTGCGTTCGGTGCCAAAATTGATCACGAGCGGGTCCTGAAAGGTGGCCAGTGACAGCTCTGCGTGGCTGGTAGCCTGTAGGTCGGTTCGGGTCTGGTGTTGCATGAAAAGGTCAAAGCGAATTTGCCGGCCGTCTTCCAGCGTGATTTGGCCTTTTGCTGCCATCTGGCTGCTTTCCGACTGCTGCAGGCGCATCTGGTGGGTCAGTTCAAATTGCACGTCACCGCTCAGGGTGATGCCTTCTCCTCTGGTGTCATCGGGATTGCTGACGGGGAAGGCACGGAGGGCGGCCACCTGCGCCTGTTGACCGGACAGATGCAACTGTGTCATCGCCTCCAGCGCCTGATGGTGGCGGAACTCTTGAGTGCGCCCATCCGAACCCTGCACCTCTGAAACACTCTGGAAGCGCTCGTGATGCGCCTGCCGGTAGTCAAATTGATTCTGCGTCTGTACCACCAGACGTCTGGGGCCTTCCGGTGCCGGGTCGTTGCTTCGAATTTGCGTGCGTTGTTGTGACTGTTGCTCAAGCAGCTGTTGAGCGGTGTGTTTTTGTGCGAATTGAATCGCGGCGGATTGGATGATCATAGGTGTCTCCGATTGAATTAAACAACTTCCCTTGTTTAATCGTCCGGCTTTGCGACAAAGCGAACGGGAGAACACATTGCGTTTCTGGTCTGTGCAACGTTGTGCGCCTCTTTTTTGCCCGCTCCGATCTGTATTAGAGCGAGGATCAGGGATCCTTTTTTGGATTCTTTTTTGATGTGGGCGCTATCTGGGTTAACGGCCAAAAGTTAAAAAGCCTGAGTCTTCTCGGTGGTAAACTGACCGTTCAAGGTGCCGCGCCAGCGCGGCGGAGCAAAGCAATGAATGGCAATGAAGGAGAAGCGGATGCTGGGTGCGCAAGGCGTTTCATGGCGGCAAGCGTTTTTACCAGGCCTGGTAAAAACCGGGATTTTGAGTGGATTGATTCTGGTGTTGAGCGGCTGCGTCAGCATTCAGTTGGGGGGTGGCACGGATGAACCCCTTAAAGAACAGACCGTGGAAACGCGTGAAGGCGCCAGCAAGAAGGTGTTGCTGGTGTCCATTGATGGCATGATTGCCAATGAGCCGGATTCCGGGCTTTTGCGTCAGCGCCCAGGCCTGATCGACCGGGTGATGATGCAGCTTCGCAAAGCCGAGCAGGACCCGGACGTGGTGGCGGTGGTGCTGCGCATCAATTCACCGGGCGGGGGCGTGACCGCCAGTGATGTGCTGTATCGCGAACTGCAGCGTTTTCGTATTAAGACCGGCAAGAAACTGGTGGTTCAGATGATGAACGTTGCTGCCTCCGGCGGGTATTACGTTGCTCTGGCCGCGGATGAAATTTATGCGCACCCCACCACCTTGACCGGGTCGGTGGGGGTGATCAGTCTGACTGCGGACGTGACCGGACTGACGGAAAAACTCGGCGTCACCGTGCACACCCATAAGAGTGGAGAGAAAAAAGATGTGGGCTCGCCCTTTCGGGCTCATCAGCCCGAGGATGATGCCTATTGGCAGGCGCTGATCGATCAGATGGCCACACGTTTTTATGGGCTGGTGAAGGCTCGACGCTCTCTGTCACCGGAAGCGCTTGACGCTGTCAAAACAGCGCGCGTCTATCTGGGGCAGGAGGCCGCTTCAATCGGGTTGGTGGATGCGGTGTCTTATTTACCGGAAACTTTGGCGCGAGCGTGCAAACTGGGTGGCGCCTCTGGGTGTAACACAGTGGCGTACCGGTTTGAAACCAATCCGAATGCCAATCGTTACAGCCCCGGGATGACAACGCCGTATGCCCCGTCGTTGACACTCCTACCGGATCTGAGGCTGGGGCAGCGGTGGTTGAAGCCCGGTCATTATTATTTGTACTGGGCCGAAGAGGCTTTCTGAAAAAGATTTGATTTTGTAAATAATAATGGTTGCTATTTCTATTATCGTAAAATAGAATGGTCTTCAAGATAACGGTTTAATTTCCGCTCGCTGATGCGTCTGTCCATGAGGGAGCGGATCACTCCGTCGTTTTCTTCGAGAACTGCGGTTCTCATATCCTCCTAAGTAAACCTTGACCGGTGGCAGGCAGGCTCTGTCACCGGTTTTTTTATGCACTAATGCATATACAAATAATAACCAGTCTTATTATCGTTGACATAAGTAGTCCGGTTTATTAAAGTAAGCGGCTAATTTTTAGCCGGAGGGTGAAACGATGAATAAGAACGAACAGCTGTCGGATGAGCGATCAGCTCACGGTGCAGCGCAGCCGTGGAATGGCTCATTATCGCTTCCCGATGTCTGGCGTTCTAAAACCCTGTTGGGTGACGCACAGACGGTCGCCATTGAACATGCGGGTCAGCGATATTGGTTGCGCCGCACCAAGGAAAATAAATTGATCCTGACTAAATAACCTACCCACCAAGCAACTCAGCCAGCCAGGTTTTTGCCAAGCCAGCCACGTTGCGAATCTGACAACCCTTGTGATGAAAGGAAGAAAAATGCAAAAACCTTGTCATATTCGTAAGAAAACCCTGGCCGCACTGATCGGTATGGCCATCTCCGCAACCACTCAGGCTGAAACCGAACGCCTGAGCCAGATTTCGATCGTCGGCTCGGCTGCTGATGTGGCCGCCAAAGCCGGTTCAGTTCAGTATCTGGACAACGAACGTCTGGAGCAGAATGAATACACCGATATCCACCGCATTCTGCGTGAAGTGCCGGGCGTCAATGTGCAGGAAGAGGAAGGCTTTGGTCTGCGCCCCAATATCGGGATTCGCGGCAGTGGGGTCAGTCGAAGCAGCAACATCACGCTGATGGAAGACGGGGTTTTGATTGCACCGGCGCCTTATGCTTCGCCGGCGGCGTATTACTTCCCTTCCGCACCGCGCATTCATGCGGTGGAAGTGACCAAAGGGCCGGGCATGGTGCAATATGGACCGCGCACGCTGGCCGGGGCCGTTAATATGATCACGCGACCGATTCCGTTTAAAGAGGCGGGTGGCATGGATGTCAGTGGCGGGCAGTTTGGTAATTACAAATTGCACGGTCACTATGGCGCGGCCACCGAAACCTTTGGTGCCCTGATCGAAGGTTTGCGTTACGGCTCCGACGGGTTCAAAGATCAGGACGGTGGCGGTGACACCGGGTTTGATAAAAACGATTTTATGGCCAAATTTCGCATCAATTCGGGGCCGGATGCCGAGCGTTATCAGGAATTGAACATCAAGCTGGGTTATGCCGATGAGACCTCGCACATGTCTTACCTTGGGCTGACCGAAGCCGATTTTGACCGTGATCCATACCGTCGCTATGCCGCAGCGCAGGAAGATGTGATGAATAATGACCATAAATCGGTCAGTGTGAATCATTACATCGAGTTGAGCGAGATGCTGGAGCTGGATACCACCGTGTATCACCATCAGTTTCACCGTAACTGGTACAAGACCGACAAAGTGGATGGGACGAGTATCAGCGATATTCTGTCCGATCCGTCCGGCAATGCCACTGCATTGGCGGTGACCAAAGGTGAGCAGGCAGGCACGGTGGATGTGAAAGCCAATAATCGTGATTACACCTCCGAAGGCGTTCAGTCCGCTTTGGGTGTACGTTTCAATACCGGTGAGGCGCAGCATAAACTCACTGTGGGCGCGCGCTATCACCAGGATGAAATGGACCGCTTCCAGTGGGTGGACGAATACAGCATGAGCGCCGATGGCAAGATGACGTTGAACAGCCGTGGTGAACCGGGCAGTGATTCCAATCGCATCGAGAGTGCCAAAGCCTTCTCCGCGTTTGTCCACGATCAGGTCGCCTATGGCAAATGGGGTTTTCAGGGCGGTTTGCGTTTTGAAACCATTGATACCGAGCGGGTTGAATATGCTGGCACCGGACGAGACAGCAAAGACGCGGTTAAGAAAAACAGCATCACCGCCTGGGTGCCTGGCGCGGGCGTGACCTACCAGATCAATGACCAGTGGCAAGTGCTGGCAGGCATTCACAAAGGCTTTGCGCCAGCCGGGCCGGGCGACAATGACGCGGACAAAGAGGACAGTGTCAATTACGAACTGGGTGCGCGTTACCAGGCGGCCAATCTGGGTGCCGAAGTGATCGGTTTCTATAACGATTTCGACAACCTGTTGGGTGAGTGCACCGCCGCCACAGGCAGTGGCTGCGACATTGGCGATCAGCACAATGCCGGTAAAGTGACCGTTCAGGGGCTGGAAGCCAGCGTTCATTATGTATTGGAACAGGTCGGAACCCGTTACCCGTTGATGGCAACCTACACCTATACCGATGCCGAGTTCGGATCATCGTTCAGTGATGGTTTCTGGGGCGAGGTGGAAAAAGGCGACAAAATGTCTTATCTGGCACCGCACCAGTTGTATCTGAGTGCCGGGATTGTGAAGACAGACTGGCAGGCATTTCTGTCGGCGAAATATCTGGATGAGATGCGCACGCAAGCGGGCAGTGGATCGATTCCCAGCGATGAGAAGATCGACAGCCATACCGTGTTTGACCTGACCGGGCAATACAATGTGACCAAAGATGGTGCAGCCTATCTGAAAGTGGATAACCTGCTTGATGAGGAATACATGACCGCCCGTCGTCCAGCCGGTGTCCGCGGTGGCATGCCCCGTACCATCACCGTGGGTTACAAAATGGATTTCTGATCACGCAATTTTCATGTGACGTTCCGGTTTGCCGCTTATGCGGCAGACCCTTTGACCGGTGGCAAGCGAATGCTTGTCACCGGTTTTTTGTTTGCATTGAGATAGAAACGACCAAGAATGGCACTGAGCCATGCATGGCGTAAGGGGGCTGGATTGAGTGTTTTTTGAATGTTGTCTATCTGTGGTGTTTTAATGCATGATCAGGCAGGAATGATCAATGGCCAACCCTTTGGGTGGCGTAAACAAGTGACAGGGAAATCATAGGTTTCTTCGATGGCCTGTTCTGTCATCATTTTATTGATGGGTCCATGATGACGAATGCGTCCTTCTCGCATTAAGACACCGGTGTCGGCGTACTGAGCAGCGAGATTGATGTCGTGCAGGACGGCTAGGACGCCGACATTGTGCGGTCGTGCCAGACGGGTCAATTGCTGAAAGACCTGGTGTTGGTGAGTGATGTCCAGGCTGGCCGTGCACTCATCCAGAAGCAGGAATCGGGGGCGATCATGCGTTTGAAACAGGATCTGTCCCAGAACGCGAGCCAACTGCACCCGTTGTTGTTCACCGCCTGATAGGGTCAGATAATTGCGTTCGGCGTGGTCGGCCATATCAAACCAGTCCAACGCTTGTCGGATGCAGTCCGGACGACTGGATGCGTCAAGGGTTTGCAATAATCCCATTTCCACCACTTCGCGCACCTTGAACGGAAAATCCAGGTGGATACTTTGAGGCATGACGGCTCGCTCTTGTGCCAGGGATCGCTGATTCAATTCAGACAACTTGATCCCGTTGAACCATACATGGCTCCTTGCCTGTTCGTAATCACCACTGGCACTTTTGAGCAAGGTGGATTTACCGGCGCCGTTGGGACCCAGCAGCGCAATGATTTCGCCAGGGTGAAGTCTGAGTGAGACGTCTTGTATCAGGGCGCGTTCCTGGATGTGAATGCTCAATTGTTGAATCTCCAGCATTGAATTCTCCTATAAGCCAACGCGTGAACGGCGTTGAATCAATAACCATAAAAAGAAAGGGCCACCCAGAGCGGACATGATGATGCCGATAGGCAGTTCCGCCGGGGCGATGAGACTGCGTGCGAGCATGTCGGAAGCCACCACGAGGGCGGCTCCCATCAAGGCACTGCCGGGCAGCACCCACCGATGGTCTGGCCCTAGAATCAGGCGGACAATGTGTGGGGCGACCAGGCCGACAAAACCGATGACGCCGCTGACTGAGACGGCGGCTCCCACGGCCAGCGCCGTCAGTGTGATCGTGACCCATTTGAGCCGTTTGACCGCAATGCCGATGTGAGCGGAGACGTTTTCTCCCATCAGAAAAGCATTGAGGCCTCGGGCATACAGTGGAAACAAACCGAGGGTAACCACAATAGGCAGGGCGACCATTGCCAGATCAGTCCAGGACGCACTGGCAATGGATCCCATTGTCCAGAAGGTCAGTGTTCGCAGCTGTGCATCGTCGGCGACATAGGTCAGAACGCCGGTCAGGGCGCCAGCAATGGCATTGATGGCGATGCCGCTCAATAGCATCAGCGCTACATCGGTGCGTCCGTTTCGGGTTGAAATGAGGTAAATCAGCCAGGTGACGACCAGGCCTCCGAGAAAGGCGGCCAATGGGAGAGCAAAATAGCCCAGTGCCTGAGTCCACTGAGCCAGAAACGTTTGCCCCAGTACAATCACGGTCACAGCCGCCAAAGCGGCGCCGGATGAAACGCCCACCAACCCCGGGTCGGCCAGAGGGTTTCGGAACAGTCCCTGCATGGCCGCACCGGAGATGGCAAGCGCCGCGCCGACCAGAAGGCCCAGAAGCAAGCGAGGGACACGGATTTCAAACAACAGAATTTGAGTCTGGGCGTCCGATGCCTGGCCCATCAGAACCTGGAGCAGGTCCTGAGTGGGGACCGACATGGCTCCGACAGAAAGTGACAATGCACTGAGCCCTAGCAGGCCGAAAAACAGAACAATCAGTGTGGCAACGGGTGGCAGTGGCTTCATGATGCCTCATTACCTTGTCGGGTACGAACTTTCTGTGAAAGGGTTTGGACTGCCTGACCCAGGTGTGGGCCGAAATTCAGATCGGCCCCCTCAATGACGACCAGGTTCTGTTGGCGTCCCGCTTGAGTCAATCGAATGGCTGGGTGGTTCAGCAGGGCTTGTTTTCCCCCCATGGCTTCCAGCGTGTGTGCAAAGGTGATGATCACGTCGGGATTGAAATCAATGGCGGCTTCCGCGCTAAGAGGTTTGTAACTTTTAAATGCGTCACGGGCCGGGTTTTCCAGTCCGGCCAGTTTCATCAGAGTATCGGCCCGGGTTTCACGCCCCGCTGCCATCATATTGCCCCCGCGAATGTTGAGCAGGAATATGGCCTGTTGAGGCCCCTCTTTCTGGCGTTGTGCCAGTGCTTGGTTGCGTGCCTGGCTGAGCTGTTGATCGAATTGCTGAATCACGCGTTCTCCGGCCTGTTCTGCCCCGAGTATCCCGGCCACTTGTTGGATTTTGTGGCGTGTGCCTTTGGCCGAATAATCATTATTGAGGGTATGCACGGTGATCCCCGCCTGTTTGAGCTGAGTCAGAACACGAATGGGACGCGCGTCTTCGGTTGCAATGATCAGGTTTGGTTTGAGTGAAAGAATGCCCTCGGCGGATAACTGACGCATGTAGCCGACATCAGGCAGAGACTCTGCTTCCGGCGGGTAGGTGCTGGTGGTGTCGCGTCCTACCAGGCGGTCAGCCTCATCCAGTGCGTAAATAATCTCGGTGACAGCGCCATCAATGGCAACGATTCGATCGGTGGCATTGGCTTTATGGCTGAAACCGAAGAGCAGCACGATCAGGCAGAATAAAGCGACGAACCACAGCAGGGTGGCGTGTTTGACTGAGTGATTAAAACGCATGATCAACCTCCTTAAGCGTGTGGATCAGCTTTTCCCATTGCAAACGGTTTTGAGCGGTGGCATCGGGATGCAAATAAGCCATCATGATCGGGTTTTGGGCTTCATCAAATAACTCAAGTGTCCATTGTGACTGGTGTGCGCCCGTTTGTTTTTGCACGATCCAGGCCTGGTCAATTTCATTTAAATTGACATGCATGTGGAAACGTTGGTCCAGAATGTTTAACCACTGTTCAATTTGTTTGAACTGTGACAGCGTGCCATGATGGATTTGGGTGGCGGTGCCATTCGGGGCAAATAAAAGCAGGGGCAGCGCTTGTGCTACGGTTTCTTCCAGAAAAGGTTTCAGGGCGACGGGTGTTACCTGTCGACTGTCTTCCCCTAGGCAATGATAGGCTTGAGGTCGCGTGAGTCCGTAACGCTTGAGAAGTGGGTTGACCTGATGGGCATTGGTCAGGTCGCGCCAGTCCTGACGTAAACGGACCAAATCCAGTTTTTGAGGCGGGGAAGGTGGCGTAAGGGATGGGTCAGGTGCCGGGAAAGTCAGTGCTTTATATTTGGTTTCCTCACCGTATTGTTTGGTCAGTGCCTGAAATGCAGTCGTGTTTGAGGCTTTGGTTAAGTGGGTTTTGTGGCTGGCCACACCTCGTTCATCGAAAAACTGCAAACTATGACGCTCTCCCTGGCTGACAAAAAAGCCGTAGCGCCATTGACTGACCTTGAGGCGTAAATCAATCGCTGGCGGCAGAAACATCAGATTGTTGTGTTTGATTGACGGCGATCGGTAGACCCCATGATGCTCGAAAACCACCGCCCGGTTACGGGTGAGTGCCATGACTTCACCCAGGGAATGCAGACTTTGAAACAGTGACACCAGCGCATCCATCTTGACAGCCGTCACGGATTGTCCCAGTTCCAGTGCCAGATACTCGGCTTCGGTTACGCCGAGGGTTTGTGCCGCTTCACGAGCCCGAGGGGCATGCGTGAGCGCTTGCAGGTCCTGTTTTTTGTTCAGAAGTTCGTGTTGTCTGGTTTGCATGATTACTCCTTCCAGTCCCATTTGATGCCGGCATACACATATCGGCCTTCCAGGGGACGTTGATCGGTGCTGTCGGCAAAGTCTCTCTGTTCGTCTGACAGGTTGTCGATGCCCGCGTACCAGGACCAGTCGTCTGTCAGGTCCTGGTTGAAGGCCAGATCCCATGAGAAAAAGCTTGGGGATTCCTGTTCATTCGCCGCGTCGGCGTATTGTTTTGATTCGAAGTTCATTTTCAGCGCTAGACTGGTGTCGGCGGTCATGAACCAGTCAACCCCGAGGTTGGCCTGATGCTTGGGTCGAAGTGTTAGGTATTTGTCTGTGTCTTCGTCTTTGGCTTCCATATAAGTGTAGGCTGCATTGGTTTTTAGTGACGGCGTCAGGGCACGGTTAAAATTGAATTCAAGGCCTTTGGTGCTGACTTCAGAGACGTTCTTGTAGACATAGTCCCCCATGTAGAAAGGCATATTGACGGTGGAAGGATCCACTTCAGACTGGATGAAATCTTGAGCCCGTGTGTAAAACAGGTTGGCACCCAAACGACCATTTTCGGGCAGTAACCATTCGGCACCCAGCTGATAACTGGTCGACGTTTCCGGGTCAAGATCTTCGTTGCCCAGAACCTTGTAGAAGGTTTGGTCAAATACGTAAAACCGCTCTTTCAGAGTGGGGGCACGGTAGCCTTTGCCGAATCCTGCTCGGATGTTGATCTGGCCCGGCACTTTATCCTTGATCTGATAAATGCCATTGATCATTGGGGAAACATGGCTGCCAAAATCGCTGTCGTGGTTGACCCGTACGCCGGGCAGTAGTTCAAGGTGGTTGTTGATCATCCAGCTGTCCTGAATGAAGACCTCTTTGGAAGTGTAGGTTTCATCATCCACTTCGGTGGTTCGGGTGGTTTCATCGCTGATGTTTTCCACATTCATCCAATCCTGTTTCAAATCCAGTCCGACAGTGATCAGGTGATCTGCGTGCGCCAGCCAGTCGTATTGCAGGCCGATTTCCTTACGCTGGGTGTTGGTTTGGCGCTCCCGTTCCAAAACCGTGGTGTTGAGTGTGTCGGAGTAGGAGGTGTTTTGATAATCGTCTAGCATGGCTCGGATTTTCCAGCCGTGGTCTCCGAAAAAAGGCGATTCCAGGACCATGGAGACCTGTTTCAAATCGGTTTGATCTCGTTTCTGAGCCAGGTTGCCGTAGTTGTTGATGATGTTGTGCACGTCTTCCTGATACAAGCGTGGCATGAGGGTCAGCGTGAGGCCGTTGTCAAAGGTGGTATTGAATTTGGTTGATAGGTTCTTTTTCTGACCTTCCCAGCCTTCGGTCTGACGGGAATCTTTGTCGGTGGTGTAACCGCCTGAATCGGTGATTTCGGCAATGACTTGAGCTCCCCAACGCTTTTTTTGAGTGCTTAATAAAACTTTGCCATAGCTTTTACCCAGCGGTCCATCATCCAGGTTCTGTTCTCCCCAGGAGCCGCCGGAAACCTCGATTGAGGCCCGGTTTCCCGGCGCCGGGTTCGAGGTGATGACGTTGATGACGCCGCCCATGGCCGACGTACCATAAAGCGCTGAGGTGGACCCCTTTAAGATTTCTACCCGTTCGATGTCACCGACGGCAATTTGGGTGACGTCCACACTGGCACCCAGAGACGGTGCCACGGGGTTACCGTCAATCAGAATCAGCACCCGGTCTGAATCAAAGCCCTGCATCCAGACGTTTTCACCGTTTTTTAAGTTAGGCTCTAACTGGATGCCGGGCGTGTAGCGCAACACTTCGGCTAGGTTGTTGGCATGCATTTTTTCAATGTCTTCCTGAGTGATCACCTCTGTGCGGACGGGAACGTCTTTGAGCTGGCGTTCGGTTTTGGTCGATGTGACCGTCACCGGTTTGATTTGCGTTGTGTCGGCTTCGGCGTGGCCTTTCATCGGAAGGGTGATGGCACCGGCAATCAGCATGGCCTGCATTGCTGGTTTGAGTTGAAAAGGGGGTGTGAGTGTTCGAATCGTCGTTGTCATGAAACAATCTCCTGATAAAAGTAAGGCGAAAGCGATTGATAACCGTTATCATTATTGTTATATTGTTTTCGCTGTCAACAGCAAATAGGAATAATTTCTGTTTGCGTTTACTTTTATTAGGAGAAATCGGATGAATCAGTCAAAGCCATTGCAATCGATTGCAAAAGAGTTTCATGCGTTCATGGATGGGTTTGAATCGGTGATTCTGGCCACCCAGAACAAAAAAATGGAACCCGAACCCAGTTACGCCCCTGTCTTACGCCAAGGCCGTCATTTTTATGTGTTTGTGTCTGAGCTGTCGGCTCATACTTTTAATTTGATGGAATCTGAGCCAGCGGGCATGTTGTTCATCGAACCAGAAGGTGAAGCCAATCATCTGTTCGCCCGAAAACGTGCGACGTTAAAGGCTTCCAGCCGTCATGTCCCTCGTACGGATGATGATTGGGAAAAGATTTTGGATCGAATGGAAACAAAATTTGGTGACATCATTACCATGCTGCGCAAACTCGAAGATTTTCACCTGTTTGAGTTGACCCCACGGTCGGCGGGTTACGTCAGAGGGTTTGCTCAGGCATACCGGATCGAAGGTGAGCATTTGGATGAGGTGACCCACCTGCGTGAGGGCGGTCATGGCCAAAGTCGGATGAAAGCATCCTGACGAAGAGCGGTTGAGAAAATGCCATTTTGACCAGGCCTGGTCAAAATGGCAATGGCTTTAGCTTTTACGCGGTTTCAGCCGTTTTTTGAGGTTGGCTTTGCCGGTGTCGGGGCGGATATTGAGTTTCTGTCCGCACACCCAGGCATTTTTCAGGTCGTTCAACACGGGTTTGGGCATGTCTTCGGGCAGGTCCACGGTGCTGAAGCTGTCCTGAATCGACAGCTTCTGAATGAATTCACCATCGATGCCGGCTTCATTGGCGATGCAACCGATGATGTTGCCAGGGCGCACGCCGTGCTGGTTACCGACCTCAATACGGAAGCGCGCCATGCCCGCATTGGGTGGCGTGTTGCGACGTGGTTTGCGCGGGCGGTCGCTTTTGCGGCGATGCGCGAAATCTTCCTTGGGCGCGCGTGTCTGCTTGATCGGCTTTTCGCTGAGGAAGAAAGGCGTGTCACCTTGCAGCAATTTGGCCAGCCCGGCGGCTAGTTCGATGGCGGGAATGTTGTGTTCGTTTTCAATCGATTCGATCATTTCCTGATAAAACTCAATGCCTTGGTCCTGGGCGGCATTAATGATCTTGTCTTTAAACCGTTCCACGCGTGAATCATTGATTTCGGCTGCGGTCGGCAACTGCATTTCAGTGATGGGTTGTTTGGTGGTTTTTTCAATGGAACGCAGCAGGCGACGTTCGCGCGGGGCCACGAACAAAATGGCCTTGCCGCTGCGTCCGGCACGGCCGGTACGGCCGATGCGGTGTACGTAGGATTCGTTGTCCTGCGGGATGTCGTAGTTGATCACGTGACTGATGCGTTCCACATCCAGGCCGCGGGCGACCACATCGGTGGCGACCAGAATGTCGATTTTGCCAGATTTCAATTGTGAGACGATGCGTTCGCGGTGGTTCTGGGCCACATCGCCGTTGAGGGCGACGGCGGCATAACCGCGAGCTTCGAGCTTTTCGGCCAGTTCCACGGTCGCGTTTTTGGTGCGCACAAAAATGATCATGCCGTCAAATGGGTCCGCTTCCAGCATGCGGGTCAGCGCATCCAGTTTGTGCATGCCGCTGACCAGCCAGTATTTCTGTTCGATGGTTGAGGCGGTGGCGGTTTTCTGCTTAATGATGACTTCGGTCGGATCTTGCAAGTGCGTGTTGGCAATGCGGTGCACTTCTTTGGGCATGGTGGCGGAAAACAGCGCGATCTGGCGTGTCTTGGGCGTATGCTTCAAAATCCACTCGACGTCGTCGATGAAGCCCATGCGCAGCATTTCATCGGCTTCGTCCAGCACCATGCTGGTCAGGCCGTCGAGTTTCAGTGTGCCTTTTTTAATGTGGTCCATGACCCGGCCTGGTGTGCCGACAACGACCTGCACGCCGCGTTTGAGTGCGCGAATCTGAGTGCCGTAGTCCGAGCCGCCATAGATCGGCAGGACATGCAGCCCCTTGAGGCCTCGGGAAAAGGTTTGAAAGGCTTCGGCCACCTGAATGGCGAGTTCGCGTGTGGGGGCTAATACCAGCACTTGCGGGCTGGCGTTACTGATGTCAACGCGCGCCAGGATGGGCAATGCGAACGCGGCGGTTTTGCCGGTACCGGTTTGCGCCATGCCCAGAATGTCGCCGCCTTCCAGCAGCACGGGGATGGCCTGCGCCTGAATCGCGGAAGGGGTTTCGTAGCCGATGTTATCCAGGGTGCTCAAAATATTCTGAGGTAGTCCGAGGTCAGCAAAAGAAGGGGTGGATTGAGTTTGATCCGTCATGAAAGATTCCTGTAGATTTGAGTGGGCCAATAAGGGCCATGCATAAGGTAACGTCACCGCATTGGTTGGGTGTGTGACAGGTTGTGGCTGGACGTGTCCGTCCGAAAATGCCTCCCTGTCGCGCATTCATTCTGCGCTTCCCCTGAAACGGTCGGTTAAACCGCTAATGCAATACGTACTCAAACGAACAGGTAGGCATGTGTGTCTGCATGAGGTCACGACGGTTCGTGTCTTCATGCAAGTCAGCGCGCATTGTACTGGAAATGCGCGCGTGATGTGGTTTTTTATTTACCCATAAATAATGCTTGGTAACCAAGTGACCAGTTCCGGCCAAATGGCAAGAATGACCAGAACACTCAGTTGGAGAAGAATATAGGGCCAGACACCGCGATACAGGTCAGCGGTTTTTAGCTCCGGCGGGGCCACGCCCTTGAGGTAAAACAGGGCAAAGCCAAACGGCGGCGTCAGAAAGGCGGTCTGCAGATTGATGGCGATCATAATCCCCAGCCAGATCGGGTCAACGCCCAGCATAAACAGAACGGGCGCGACCACCGGAACAATAATGTAGGTGATTTCGATAAAGTCCAGGAAAAAGCCCAGCACAAATAAAAAGGCCATCACAATCAGGACGGCGGTAAAGGTGCCGCCTGGCAGGTCAGAAAGCAATTCATGAATCAGGTCATCGCCACCGAGACCACGAAACACCAGAGAGAAAAAAGCCGCGCCGATGAAGATCAGAAAAATCATACTGGTGATTTTGAGCGTGCCGCGCATCACAGATTGCATGACTTCCAGAGATAGCTTCTGCTTGAGACCGGCCAGAATCAATGCGCCGATGGCTCCGAGTGACGCCGCTTCGGAAGGCGTGGCGAAACCGGCCAGAATCGACCCCAGTACCAGCAGGATCAGCAGCAGCGGCGGCACCAGACTGACAAGGATGTTTTTGACCAGGCCTGGTGAATTTTGCAATTGTGCCGCACTCATGCCGGGTGCAACGCCTGGGTTGAGCAGGCTGCGTGCAAACACATAAGTCATATAAAGCACCACCAGCAGCATGCCCGGTAAGAGCGCGCCCACAAACAGGTCGCCCACCGAAATCGGTTCGGGGGAGAAAATGCCTTGCGCCAGTTGCGCTTCCTGATAAGCCGAGGAAAGCACATCGCCCAGCAAGATCAGAATGATGGAAGGCGGAATGATCTGGCCCAGGGTGCCGGCGGCACAAATGGTGCCACTGGCCAGACGGGGGCAGTAGCCCTGGCGTAACATGGTCGGCAGGGCCAAAAGCCCCATGGTCACAACGGTGGCGCCAACAATGCCGGTGCTGGCGGCCAGCAACGTCCCGACCAGAATTACTGATAGGCCGAGGCCGCCGCGAAACTGGCGCATCAGTTGGTCCAAACCGGTGAGCAGTTCGTCAGCGATGCGCGACTTTTCCAGCATGATGCCCATGAACACAAACAGCGGTACCGCCATCAAAGTCGGGTTTTGCATGATGGTGAACACCCGATTGGGCAGGCTTTGCAAAAAGGCGTTGTCAAACGCCCCGATGGCCTCGGCCCCCCAGGCAAAGAGCAGCGAGACGCCTGCCAGGGTGAGGGCGACCGGAAATCCAAAAAGCAGAGCGGCAAAAACCAGAACAAACAAGAGCAGTGCGAGCCATTCCATCTCAGGCCACCTCTTTGCTGTGCTGGGTGTCGAGATTGTTCAGGCTGTCGCCCAGAGCGGCCTGCGCCAATGGGTGCTGGCATTGTTCGGGCGAAAAACGCAGGAAGTAAAAGCTGGTAAGCGCCATCGCCAGAATCTGGCTGATCATCAGAAATGCCATAATCAGAATGAAGGTTTTCAGCAGATACAACCAGGCCAGTCCACCGGCTTCGCTGGAGCCTTCCTGAATGGCCCAGCTGCCAGTGACATAGTCAAAGCTGGCCACAAACAGAAAGAGCATGGCGGGCAATGCCAGTGCCAGTGCGCCGATCAGATTGACGCGAGCCTTGCCTCGGCTCGAAAACCGGCTGTAAAACACATCGACACGCACATGCGCGTCTTGTTGCAGGGTGTAAGCCATGCCCAGCATAAAGAAAATGGCATGGTTGTAGAGTAGGGTTTCCTGCAGAGCCACATTGCCAAAGTCAAAGCCGTAGCGCAACACCACCACCAGCGCCGATAAGAGCACCAGTGACAGGGAAAGCCAGGCGGTGAATTGTCCCAGGTGCGTCTGAAAGCGATTCTGAGCAATCAGCGCGCGAAGCCCGATACGTTGTATGAGAGAAAATGGCATACGGCATTATCTGAATGAAATGCCAAGCATTTTAATTCAGAAGGGCACAGGGCGCAATCGCTGATGCGTCGGCAACCGGATTGGCCCTGGTTTTGAAGGGATCAAAGCGTACAGCTTATTGAATTTTCAGGTAAGCAAAGCCTTCGCTTTGCAGCATGGCAATTTTGGCGACCCCGGAAGGCGTGGTGTCAATGAAATCATAGAGTGCATCTTTGCTTAAGTTGATTTCACTGCGGGTTTTGTCACACAAATGAACTTTGACCCCGCGCACATTGGCCAGCGCATCCAAGCGGCCTTTGAGTTCTGCACGACGCTCCAGTAAAGGTTTTTTGGCCACATAGGGCGTGCCTTTGAGGTTGTCGTCGGTGGTGAAGCGGATGCCGTAGCCCACAAACACCAGGTGAATCTCGGGCATCATCAGTTCCGACTCGTAATAGTTGATGATGTTGTTGATGGACGTCAGGGTGGCGGAATAACGGGTCGGATCTTTAAAGTCGACGTGATAAACCACTTTGGCGCCGTCATCGGCGGCGTTGGCCGGAGCGAGCGATGTGAAAGGCAGCACAATCGCAAGCATCCAGGGCATCAGGCGTTGAATCAAAGTCATGGTGCAATCTCCTATTTGGGGTGACGTGACAAATTCAGATTAGCGGCAAACGCCGACCAAGTCCAGTCTTGCACAGTCTTTGCATGGTTGCTGTGCCTAGCCGATCCCAAGAAATCACCAGGCCTGGTCAAACCATTAGCTTTTTTGGTTTTGCCTGTGCTGTTCTTCGCTGCTGATATCCTCTTCCAGCGTTTTGGGCTGGGTGGGCTGCAACTGTTCATCGTGCATTTCCATTTGCCAGGGCAACAGGCCCGGTGAGTGATGCAGAAAATGAATGTAGCGTTCAAACTGATCCAGAATATCGGTGATCATGTCACCGCGGCTGTAGCCGTAAACGTCATAGGCCTGCCCGCCTCGGCGCAGGAATACTTCCGCCCGATAATAATGCTCCTCGTTAGGCACCTGACGCTCGATTTCGGGGTAGGCAAAGGTCGGGGTGGTGAACTGGCAGCGACGCACCTCGTAAATAAAGTCCATTTCGGCTTCTTTGAGCACTTCAATGCGGACTCTCAAGGGCTCTTCGTCGTAATAAACCTCGGCGTCCCAGCCTCGTTTGTTCAGTTCTTCGCGCACGGTTTGCATGGCGTCAAACGCCACTTTGTTGATGAACCCACCGACCTCGGCTTCGGATGGGTAATCCATCAGATGGGAAAGGCGGTCTTTCCAGTTGCGTCCGTTCTGGTTTTTGGTGCTGTGGGCAATGGCGCTCTGCAGGCTGGCTTCACGGTGAGTCTCAATCACCAGCGCCCGCCACATGCCCACGGCCGCGACCAGCATGATAAAGGCAAACGGCAGGGCAAAGGTGATCGAGGCGGTTTGCAGCGCTCTGAGTCCGCCGGCGATCAAAAGCACCGAGGCGATGACCCCCAGCATGGAGGCCCAGAAAACCCGCTGCCAGACCGGCGTGTAGTAAGCGCCACCGGAGGCAAGCGAGTCCACGACCAGCGAGCCGGAATCGGATGAGGTGACAAAGAACGTGATGATCAGAATCACCGTGATGGTGGAAATCACCTCGGTCAGTGGCAGACGCTCAAACAGTTTGAACAGCGCAATCGCATGGTCGTTCTGGACCTGAGTGACCAGCGCGGTATAGCCTTCGTTCATGATCATGTTGAGCGCGGTGTCGCCAAAAACGGAAAACCATAAAAAGGTAAAAGAGGTGGGCACCAGCATGACCCCGAACACAAACTGTCGGATGGTGCGACCACGGCTGATTTTGGCAATAAACAGCCCCACGAAGGGGGCCCAGGCAATGGTCCAGCCGAAAATAAACAGCGTCCAGTTGCCGATCCAGTCACCACGCGTATAGGCCTGCAGGTTAAAAGTGCGCTCAACGATGCCGCTCAAGTAACTGCCGGTGTTCTGCAAAAAGACTTCCAGGATGAAAATCGTCGGCCCGACCAAAAACACAAACGTCATCAGAGCAATGGCCAAGCCGATGTTGATCAGCGACAGCCGCTTGATCCCCTTGTCCATACCGGCCACGACCGAGGCGATCCCGAGCAGGGTGATGATCCCAAGTGCCATCACCTGTACGCTGGTGTCAATCGGAATCGCCGGAATCAGGTAGTGCAACCCGGCATTGATTTGCGCCACGGACAGTCCAAGGGTCGTGGCCAGACCAAAGACGGTGCCGAGGATGGCAAAGGTGTCGACGGTATGGCCGATGGGGCCGTGAATGCGCTCACCAATGAGTGGGTAAAGGGTGGAGCGCATGGACAGTGGCAGGCCGTGTCGAAACGCAAAATAGGCGAGGACCAGCCCGACCAAGCCATAGATCGCCCAGATGTGAAAGCCCCAGTGGAAAAAGGCGATTTGCATGGCCTGTTTGGCCGCATCCAAGGTTTCCGGGGCGCCATTCGGCGGCGATGCATAATGCAAGACAGGTTCGGCAACGCCGAAGAAAAGCAGCGCGATGCCATAGCCGGCCGAAAACAGCATGGCAAACCAAGCACCGAAGCTGTATTCCGGCTCGGTGTGATCCGGTCCTAACTTGATTTTGCCCCAAGGCGAAACGGCCACGGAAAAAATAAAAATCAAAAACAGCGCCACCGCCAGCATGTAAAACCAGCCGAAATTTTCAGTGATGGCGGCCAGGGTGCTGGAAAAGACTTTGCCAGCCAATCCTGGATTGCTCAAGGTGCCGATGATCATCAGGGCCAAAACGGCCACGGCAGGAATAAAAACGGGAAGAAGAAGGGTGGTGGCGGATTTGAGTGATGCGTCAGGCTGGTTGGTCTGAGCCATGCAAAAGGGCCTCTTGGTTTGGAATTGCTCAACACTCTATCAAGGTTTCTGCGCAAATACCAGTGAGGCAGGGGGCAAAGCCAGGTTCAAAAACGCCTTGCAAAAAGCTATACAAACCTTGTCGATCGACAAGTAATTAAGTATCAGTATGCATTGAAAAACACGGTTTATCGTTGCTAGGATGTAATAGTTCGTCCAATTATGGAGAAAGTATGAAAGAAAAGGGGAAACAAAGTATGCACTCAAACAGATTGAACCCATTAACCAAAGCCATGGCCGTGGCGCTGATGACGTCAGCCGCGGCCACCGCGCAAGCCAGTAATAATCTGGCTGGCGGCGTCTGGTTTAACTACGAAAATGTGAATGACACAGTCGCTTCCGGCGATGAATCTGAAAACAATGGTAATTTTGGCGAAGAAGCCTTCATTCTTTATGCCGATGGTCAGGCCGAAGAGGGTATCTGGTCTTATTCGGCAGAGCTTCGAGTTGGTCCCGGCAGCTTTACTGAACCGGCGTTTAACTCAACCGGCGATGAGTTTGGCATCCACAAAGCATGGGTCGGGTTTGATATTTCCGACAACCATAAAATTACGGTTGGTAAAAGCCAAGTACCTTTTGGTTGGAAAACCACCAATTTTTGGCCCGGCGATATGCTGATCGGTGGTTATGGCGACCAGATGGATGTTGGGATTAAGCTGGATGGTTCAAAAGATGCATTGAGCTACAGTGCGGCTTACTATCATCAGGATGATTGGAGCTATACCAGTGCCGATACCATGGATGATAACAAGCATTGGGGGGCATCAGCAGGCTCTAAGGCAGCTTACAGAAAAGTACAAACAATTGTCGGTGACTTGAATTTTGAAGTAGCTGAAGGTCATAAAGTCGGGCTTTCGCTTCAGTCAGGTAAATTGCAAGATTTGAGTGATCAACTTACAAATGAGTACGATGCGACTTGGAGTGGGGTTGATGGTGATCGTGAGACGGATGGTTCACACTCTGCTGGCGTAATTTATTATAAAGGTAAATTTGATCAAAATTTTGTGAACGCTCAGGTCATCAAAACCAAGCGTGAGCTGCCAGATGATTATGTTGCCGTTACCGATATGGAGCAAGACCAAGAGTCTACGCGTTATGCTTTGACTTTGGGGCGCAGTTCAGGCAACTGGACATACTACGTGGACGCAACTTGGGCGCAGTCTGATACGAAAGGCGATGACTCCAAGACTTATTATGGTTATGCGCCAGGTGTTAAATACAATTATGGTCCCGGCTGGATCTATGCCGAGTATCTGACCTCTGATGGCTACGTAGGCAGAGACGGGAATGTTGGCGAATATGATTCGTTTAATGCCTTGTATCTGACCATTGACTTCTACTTCTGATTAAGCCCTAACAAACCGGCCTGCGTGGCCGGTTTTTTATTTCGCTATTCTTTTTTAATCAAACCAAAGGTTTTATATGTCTAATAAACCCGAAAAGTTTGTGGACACGGATTATGAGATTGGTCAGGACAACGTAAAAATCCTGGGCATGGACATTCATAACCCTGTCTTTGCGACCGCGTCTTTATTCATTTTGTTGTTTTTGATGTGGACACTGATTGTTCCCGAGCAGGCCAATACCGTGTTGGGGGCTGCCAAGCAAGGCGCCATCGACCATTTTGATTGGCTCTTTATGGTGGGGGGCAACCTCTTTGTCTTATTCACGTTGTTCCTAATTGCCTCCCCGATGGGAAAAATTCGTCTGGGTGGAAAAGAAGCCAGCCCGGAGTTTTCCACGCTGTCCTGGTTTTCCATGCTGTTTGCGGCCGGGATGGGGATTGGACTGATGTTTTGGTCCGTTGCCGAACCGGTGGCTTACTTCACTGACTGGTGGGGCACGCCGCTCGGTGTGGAAGCCAGAACCGAGGAAGCTGCCGCCATGGCCATGGGGGCGACCATGTTCCACTGGGGCGTTCACCCTTGGGCCATCTACGGTGTCGTGGGGTTGGCGTTGGCCTTCTTCTATTACAACATGAAGCTGCCATTGACCATCCGCTCCGTCTTTTATCCGGTTTTCGGCGACCTGGTATGGGGTCGCGTGGGTGACGTGATTGACATTCTTGCGGTGTTGGCGACCATTTTTGGTCTGGCAACCTCCCTTGGTTTGGGGGCGCAGCAAGCCGCTGCCGGTCTGGGTTATTTGTTTGGCATTGAAGCCGGTATCAATGTGCAAATTGCCGTCATCGTCGGGGTAACCCTGGCAGCGATCTTCTCCGTTTTGCGCGGGGTTGATGGCGGTGTACGGATTCTGAGTAACCTTAATATGTCAGCCGCCACGGTCTTGCTGCTGTTTGTTCTGATTGCGGGCCCGACGCTGGCCATTATCGGTACCTTGTTTTCCACGGCAGGCACCTATGCCACGGAGATCTGGAGTTTGAGTAACTGGATCGGGCGTGAAGACGAAAAATTCTACAGTGGTTGGACGGTGTTCTATTGGGCCTGGTGGATTTCCTGGTCACCGTTTGTGGGGATGTTTATTGCCCGTATTTCCAAAGGGCGTACTGTGCGTGAATTTTTGACCGCAGTGCTGATTGTCCCAACCCTGGTGACCCTGGTTTGGATGTCCACCTTCGGCGGGTCGGTTTTGGATCAGGTTCAAAATGGCACGGGCGTATTGGCCGGTGGCATTGATAAAGTCGAACTGGCGATGTTCCAGATGCTGGAAAACCTGCCGCTGGCGGAAATCACCTCTCTATTGGCTGTTTTGCTGGTATTGGTCTTCTTCGTGACCTCGTCCGATTCGGGGTCGCTGGTGATTGATGCCATCACGGCAGGCGGTAAGACGGAAGTGCCATCCACTCAACGTGTTTATTGGGCTGTTCTGGAAGGCATGATTGCCGGTGTTCTGCTGTTTATCGGGGGCAGTGAAGCGCTCAATGCCTTGCAGGCGGGCGCGATCAGTACCGGGCTGCCCTTTACGCTGGTATTGATTGTGATGTGTTACAGCGTCTGGAAAGGGCTCAGACATGAGTACAATGCGCTGTACAAATAACGTCGCTGATAAATAGATCCCTTTCTGCAATAGAGAGGTTTGATAACAAAAAAAGCCAGGCCTGGTACTTTCAGGTCTGGCTTTTTTGTATTCTAAGGATGAGTCGAATGACTTGCTCAAAAAACTGAGAGGGCGATTTATATGAATGTGCCAGATAATCTGCCGGAGACCCGGGCGCGCTTAAACCCACCGGTGTTCTACACCGCCTCCGGTTTGGTCTTGCTATTGCTGCTTTACGCCGCACTGATGCCGACCCATGCCGAGGCCACCTTCAGCAATATGCAGGGCGTAATCATTGATAATGGCGGCTGGTTCTATGTTCTGACCGTCGCCATTATTCTGATTACGGTCACGTTTTTAGGGTTGTCACGCTATGGCGACATCAAGCTTGGGCCGGACCATGCGTCCCCTGATTACAGCAAAATCACCTGGTTTTCGATGCTGTTTTCGGCCGGGATGGGCATTGGCCTGATGTTTTTCGGGGTAGCGGAACCGGTGATGCACTATATGTCGCCGCCGATTGCAGAATCCGGTACGGTGGACGCGGCGCGTGAAGCCATGAAAATCACGTTTTTCCACTGGGGGCTGCACGCCTGGGCCATTTATGCGATTGTGGCATTGATTCTGGCCTTTTTCAGTTATCGTCATGGACTGCCGTTGACGCTGCGGTCGGCGCTTTATCCATTTATCGGTGAAAAAGTCTACGGGCCCATTGGTCATGCTGTGGATATTTTTGCGGTGATTGGCACCATCTTCGGGATCGCGACCTCATTAGGCTATGGCGTCTTGCAGATGAACTCCGGTCTGAATACGTTGTTCGATATTCCGGTGGATGTGGTCACGCAGATTGTGTTGATTGCGGCCGTCACCGGTTTGGCGGCGATTTCCGTGGCCACAGGGCTGGATAAAGGCATCCGTCGCCTGTCCGAGCTCAATATGAGCCTGGCGATTATTCTGATGTTCCTGGTGTTGTTTCTGGGTTCCACTGTCTTTTTGTTGCAGGCTCTGATTCAGAATGCGGGCACGTATGTGTCGGACATCATTCGAGTCACGTTTAATTTGTTTGCGTATGAAAAAACCGACTGGATCGGTGGCTGGACCATCTTTTACTGGGCCTGGTGGCTGGCCTGGGCACCGTTTGTGGGGCTGTTTATCGCTCGGGTGTCCCGTGGGCGCAGCATTCGCGAGTTTGCCATGGGCGTCTTGTTCGTCCCCGTAGGCTTCAGCATGATGTGGTTTACCTTTTTTGGTAATTCAGCCATCGATATGATTCTCAACGGTGGGCTGCAATCTCTGGGCGATGCCGTCTCCAATGATGTGGCTGTGGCCCTGTTTGCCTTTCTGGATCAGTTTCCATTCGGTTCGGTGCTCTCATTCATTGCCATCATCATGGTAGTGATTTTCTTTGTGACCTCGGCCGATTCCGGTGCGCTGGTGGTCAACATGCTGTGCTCCAACGGTCGGGATGATACCCCGCTTTGGCAGCGGATGTACTGGGTCATCGGCATTGGTCTGATTGCCATAATTTTGTTGTTGGCCGGTGGCTTGGGCGCCTTGCAGACCATGACCATTGCCAGCGCGCTGCCGTTTTCTGTGGTGTTGTTGGTGGCCACTTACGGGCTGATCAAAGCGTTACGCGTGGACATCACCAAGCGCGAGACTCTGCAGACCAATCTGGCCCCGGTGGCCACAGGCGGTGGGCAGAACTGGAAAAGCCGTTTGCACAACATTGTCGGTTACCCGTCGGAAGAGAAAGTGCGCAGTTTCGTGAAAAACATTGTCGTCCCAGCCTGTGAAGAAGTGGCTGAAGAGCTGCGCCATGAAGATCTGGAAGTCGAGGTTGAGCACGACACGGAGCGTGATCGCGCTCGCTTGGTGGTCAAGCATGGTGAGGAAACCGACTTTGTGTATGAAGTGCGCAACCGCTCGCATCTGAAACCGGAGTTCAGTCAGGAAGAAGTGCCGGAAGACCAGATGTCCGAACAGGCTCATTATTATCGAGCCGAAGTGCACCTGCGCGAAGGTGGCCAGGATTATGATGTGATGGGCTGGTCCAAACTGGCCATGATCAATGACATCATTGACCACTATCACAAGCATATGCACTTTTTGCACGTGTTGCGTTAGTTTGTTTCTGACGTTCCTTGAATCCCGCTCCGGCGGGATTTTTTTGCACAATTTTTCCTTTTTTATGCCTGTATAAAATTAACTTATCGTAGCAAAAAGGCTTTGATTGGTGCTTGATATACACATTGTTTATAGTTTCACAAAATATTCTGATGAAAACAGGCCTGCAGAGCATAAGGAGAACGTATGGGTTGGAAGAAAAATCTGCTGATGGCGACCGTCTGCGCGATCAGCCCCGGTCTGGCATCGGCCGAAGCGCCGGTAACTCAGGGCGAGCTTTTGGCAAACAGCTGCTTTTCGTGCCACGGTTATGAGGGCAAGGCGGTTGAAGGGGCGACCATTCCGCCTTTGGCGGATTATCCCGCTTCCCTGATTGTGTCGCAGATGAAAGCGTATCGCGACGGTGAGCGCGACGGCACAGTGATGCCACGTCATGCGCGTGGTTACACTGACGACGAAATCGAGCGGATGGCCGAATACATCGGCAAACAGGGACAGTAAAGGAGTCAACGCATGCAAGGAACGATGGATTTTCAACGCCGCTCGCTGCTAAAGCTGATTGCGGCGGGGGTGGCAGTGCCATCATCGCTTTTGACCGCCGGTTGCGCCGGGGACGGTTCAAAAAAGAACGGCCACATTGTGGTGGTTGGCGGTGGATTTGGCGGCAGTTCGGCCGCCAAGTACCTCAAACGCTATAACCCGGATCTGGCGGTCACGCTGATCGAACCCAAAAAGGAATATGTGACCTGTCCCGGTTCCAACTGGGTCATTGGTGGTGAAGCGGAAATGACCACGATCACCCATACCTATGACGCCGCAAAGCAACGCGGCATCGAGGTGATTCACGATCGGGTGGCTTCTGTGAACACAGATGCCAAAAGCATTCAACTGGCCGGCGGAGAGTCCGTTGTTTATGACAAACTGATCGTCTCGCCCGGCATCGATTTCAAGTGGAATGAAATCGAAGGGGCCAGTTCGGACATCGAAGCCAAAACCCCTCACGCCTGGAAGGCGGGGGAGCAAACCTTGCTGCTGCGTGACCAGTTGCAGGCGATGCCGGAAGACGGTACATTCATCATGGTGGCGCCGCCCAACCCGTTTCGCTGCCCGCCCGGTCCGTATGAGCGCGCCTCGATGGTGGCGCATTACATGAGCCAGCACAAGCCCAAAGCGGAACTGCTGATTTTGGATCAGAAAAATAAATTCTCCAAGCAAGCCTTGTTTATGAAGGGCTGGGAAGAGAATTATGGTGCCCGGATCCAGTGGATCGCCAAAATGGATGGCGGCGAAGCAGTCGGCATCGATGCGGACCGCAAGGTCGTCGAGACCACTTTCGGCAATTTTGAAGGCGATGTGATCAATTACATCCCGCCACAGAAAGCCGGGCAATTGGCGCAAGACATGGGGTTGACCGATGAAAGTGGTTTCTGTCCGGTCGACCAGCAGACGTTTGCGTCCAAGCAGATCGAAGACGTTTACGTGATTGGGGATGCGGCCATTGCCTCACCAATGCCCAAGTCCGGGCACTCGGCCGCCAGTCACGGTAAAATTGTGGCCGCTAACATTGTCCTGGAAATGGCCGGTGAGCCTGCCATCGCGGCCAAAAACGTCAATACCTGTTACTCGTTGATTGCACCGGATTACGGCATTTCCGTGGCCGCTGTGTACAACACGGTTGAGGGCAATATTCAAGAAGTGGAAGCGGCCGGCGGGGTGTCGAAAATGGACGCCACGCGTCGCGAGCGTGAACTTGAGGCCAACTATACGCGTGGCTGGTATCGGAGCATCACCGACGAAGTCTGGGGATAGCCCTTACTTGATTGCAAGGCACAAAAAAGCCCCATTCTCAATTTGATGAGATGGGGCTTTTTTTATTAGGGGGCGTCCGAGGCGGTGTGATGGCCAGGGACGCCTTTTTACCAGGCCTGGTGAAAAAGTATCCCACGGTTTAGCCTTTTTTGAGCAGGCTTTTGCCGGTCATTTCTTCCGGTGGTTGCAGATGCATCATGTCCAGCAGCGTTGGAATTACATCGCACAGGGCGCCGCCCTCGCGCAGTTGACGGTTTTCTTTGCCGTAATACACCAGCGGCACGGGCAGTGTGGTGTGAGAGGTCAGCGCTTTGCCGGTTGACTCATCAAACAGCATTTCCATATTACCATGGTCGGCGGTGACGATGGCTTGGCCGCCTGCCGCGTCAAGCGCGTCCAGGATTTTGCCCAGTGCCTCGTCCACCGCTTCGGCGGCTTTGACACAGGCGTTGAAGTCACCGCTGTGGCCCACCATGTCGGGGTTGGCGATGTTACAGATAAAGGTGTCGTACTCCCCGGAAGCGATCGCCGCGACCAGTTTTTCCGTCAGTTCCGGCAGACTCATTTCCGGCTGCAGGTCGTAGGTCGCAACTTTGGGCGAGTTGACCAGAATGCGGTCTTCGTTTTTGTTGGGCGCTTCCACACCGCCATTAAAGAAAAAGGTGACGTGGGCGTATTTTTCGGTTTCGGCAATGCGCAACTGCTTCAGGTTTTTGCTGGCAACAAATTCCCCAAAGGTGTTGCGCAGTTTGTTGGGGCGGTAGGCCACCAAAGCACCGAATTTTTCAAAGCTCTTTTTGTATTCGGTCAGGGTGACAAACGCCGACAGAACTGGTGTTTTGCAGCGATGAAAATCACCGAAGTCATCAGCGATGAACGCCCGGGTCAGTTGACGGGCCCGGTCGGATCGGAAGTTCATGAAGATGACCGAATCACCTTCTTTGACTTTGAAAGGCTTGCCGTTTTTGCGTTGGATGGCGGTGGCCTGAATGAACTCATCCGTCTCATTGCGGTCATAAGCTGCTTTGACCGCGTCCACTGCATTTTTGGCCTGAAATTCGGCTTCACCACAGGTGATCACGTCATAGGCTTGCTTGACCCGATCCCAGCGGTTGTCGCGGTCGAGTGCATAATAACGACCGGTGACGGACGCGATGCGCCCGCCGCCCAGTTCTTTCATGTAGGCTTCGAGTTCCTCGATGTAACCAATGGCACTGTGAGGCGAGGTGTCACGGCCATCGGTAAAGGCATGCACCAGAACTTTGGCACCGCGGTCATGGGCCAGTTTGATGCTGGCTTTGATGTGGTTGATGTGGGAGTGCACGCCGCCATCAGACAGCAGTCCCAGGATGTGAACGCGCTTGCCGCGATCAATGGCGGCGTCCACGGCTTTGAGCAGCGCGTTGTTCTGGAAAAAGCGCCCATCGTCAATGTCTTTCTGGATGCGGGTCAGTTCCTGATACACCACACGACCGGCACCGAGGTTCATGTGGCCGACTTCGGAGTTGCCCATCTGGCCGTCCGGTAACCCCACGTCCATACCGGAAGTGTTGATCAGGGTGTGAGGGTGGTTCTGGTAGAACTTGTCCCAGTTCGGGGTGTTGGCCTGGGCAATGGCGTTGTGTTCGGTCTCTTCACGGTGTCCCCAGCCGTCAAGGATAATCAGGCCGGTGGGTCGGGGGAAAGATTTAGACTGACTCATAGTTGCGGTTTTTTCCTTTTGAGAAATTTCGTTCAGCGGGTGTCGCTGACCGGCCGCGATCACCTAGTTTGACTGAGTGGCAGAAAACGACCGTTTGAAAAATGTCATTTATTGTAACGGCTTTCGCTGTTAAAATCATCCGCGCCGAAAAGCCGCCACCGGGTTTGAGTGCGTACCCAGTGTCTTAATGACATCAGTCTAATGGCGGTCGTGACGAGGATTTGTGAATGTTTATTGAATTTGTGCAAGAGCAGATTTTGCTGTTTGTTGCCATGGCGGTGATCGTGGCGATGCTGATCTGGAGTTATGTGGGGGACAAGGTCTCCGGCATTAATAATGTCGATGCCAACGACGCGGTGCGACTCTATAATCAGGGCGCCAAGCTGCTGGATGTGCGCTCTGAAGGCGAGTACAAGAGCGGGTTTATTGGCGAGGCCAAACTGGTGACGCCGTCGGAAATTGAGCAGACCATGCAGAATATGGCCAATCAGAAAGACCAGCCGGTGTTGGTGTATTGCCAGAGTGGCATGCGGTCTGCAGCGGTGGCGAAAAAACTGTCCAAGAATGGTTTTTCCCAGGTGTATAACCTCAAAGGTGGGATTGCCGCCTGGAAAAGTGCGGGATTGCCGATTAATAAGCCCGTTTCCAAAAAAAAACAGAAAAGGCAGAGAGCATGAGCGAGTCAACACCGGAAATTGTGGTCTATCTCACCCAGACCTGTCCGTTTTGCACCATGGCCAAACGCCTTTTGGATGGGCGCGGCTTGAGCTACGATGAAATCGATGTCGGCGCCGATCGCAGCCTTTGGAAAGTCTTGCAGGAAAAAAGCGGTCGCAACACCGTGCCTCAGGTGTTTATTGGCGAGCACCATGTCGGTGGGTTTGATGATTTGCAGGCGGCAGACGACTCGGGTGAACTGGACCGGTTGTTGGCGCAGTGATTTGAATCGCTGTCGTAGAATTTTTCTCTATTTTTAACCAGGCCTGGTCAAAACGTGATGCGGGCCTGTCTCATGTATCAGGATGAACACGATGTCAGAACAAGAAAAGCAGTTTTCCATTCAGAAAATCTACACGCGTAACATTTCGTTTGAGTCGCCCAATGCGCCGGAAATGTTTACCCGTGATTTCCAGCCACAGTTGGATGTGGACTTGAATGTGGAATCCAAAAAACTCGAAGACGGCATCTTTCATGTGGTCGTGCGCGTGACTGCCACCACCAAAATGGAAGAGCGAACGGCCTTTTTGTGCGAGGTCGAACAGGCTGGCATTTTTGGCATCAGTGGGTTCGATGAAGGTGAATTGAATTATCTCTTGGGCGCACAGTGCCCCAATACCCTGTTCCCTTATGCGCGTGAAGCGGTGTCCGATCTGGTGATTCGCGGCGGCTTCCCGCAATTGTTGCTGGAGCCGGTGAACTTTGATGCCATGTATGCCAATCACATGCAGCAACAAGAAGGTGATGCGCAGACCGCACAGTAAGTTTCATGTCAACGATGCAGGCTTCAAACGCGAAACAGCAGACACTCGCCGTGCTGGGTGCCGGTGCCTGGGGCACCGCTTTGGCCGTGCATCTGGCTCGAAAAGGGCATCGCGTGCATCTCTGGGACCATCAGGCTGCCCGCGCTGAGCGGCTGGCGCAGGCACGGGAAAATCAGCGTTATTTACCCGGGGTGATGTTTCCGGATTCTTTGACGGCACACGGTGATCTTTCCGAGGTTTTGCCTCAGGCCGAGGGTGTGTTGGTGGTGGTACCAAGTCATGCATTTCGTGCTGTCTTGAAAACCCTTTCGACGCAGCTTGCACCGTCCGTTCCGGTGGCCTGGGCGACCAAAGGGTTTGAGCCGGAGACCTGTTTGCTGTTGCATCAGGTGGCGGCCGATGAGCTGGGCGACACCACGCCACAGACGGTTGTGTCCGGGCCGACGTTTGCCAGTGAAGTGGCCAAAGGGTTGCCAACCGCGATGGTGGCGGCTTCCAGTGACTTGGAGATGGCTAAGTTCTGGGCCGATGCGTTTCATAATGAACAGTTTCGCATGTATACCCAGCAGG
Organism: Thiomicrospira sp. WB1; assembly: GCF_001507535.1. Classification (GTDB taxonomy): domain Bacteria; phylum Pseudomonadota; class Gammaproteobacteria; order Thiomicrospirales; family Thiomicrospiraceae; genus Hydrogenovibrio. Next base: position 3,512 of record NZ_LQBN01000004.1, on the reverse strand, counting down.
ACATGGCCGGGGTGGAAATCGGGGGCGCCTACAAAAATATTATGGCCATCGCCACTGGCTTGTCCGATGGCTTGAGCCTCGGCGCCAATGCACGAGCGGCCCTGATCAGTCGCGGGATGGTGGAAATGATGCGTCTGGCCAATGCGCTGGGCGGGCACCAGGAAACCATGATGGGGTTGTCCGGTTTGGGCGATCTGGTATTGACGTGCACCGATGACCAGTCACGCAATCGCCGTTATGGCATGGCGTTGGCGCAATCACAGGCGGCTGGGAGTGAAGACGCCGCGGCCCGGTCACAGCGGATTCTGCAATCCATCGGCCAGGTGGTTGAAGGTATTAAGGCCGCGGAAGCGGTCAAGCACATTGCGCAGCGCCATCAGTTGGAATTGCCGATTATGGCCGAAGTCTGGTCGGTGATCCACAACCGTAAATCCGTTGAAGCGGCCGCGCAGGCATTGATGGCGCGTTCCGGGAAGTCAGAGCTGGAGTTTTTCTAACCCGTCTCAAATGTCGGTTTGAAGCGGTTTGGCACCTTCAAATGCCAGTTGTCGCCAGGCCTCATAAGCCACGATGGAGGCGGCATTCGCAAGGTTTAAGCTTCGGCCGCCGGGCGTCATGGGGATGGTGAGTCGATGTTCGGGCGTGTGCTCGTCAAGCACGCTTTGCGGCAATCCGCGCGTTTCCGGCCCGAACAAAAACGCATCGCCCGCCTCAAATGTGGGGTCAGTATAGAGTCGATGCGCCTTGGTGGTGAGGGCAAAGACCCGATTGGGTTGAATGCGCTCAATCGCCTCGGAAAGGGAAGCGTGTTCGTGCAATTGGGCCAGTTCCGCGTAATCAAGCCCGGCTCGGCGCACTTTTTTCTCGCTGAGGTCGAAGGCGTAAGGCTGTATCAGGTGCAGCTGGGCCCCCATGTTGGCACTGAGTCGGATCAGTGCACCAGTGTTCTGTGGGATTTCCGGTTCGTATAGAATAATGTGGATCATTTTAAACGGGTGATAACCTTTGATTGATTTATCGACAACATTGTGTGGCGTGACATTTGCCAGTCCCGTGGCCATGGCCTCGGGCAATGCCGGTTACGGCATAGAATACCCGTTTGTCTCGGGTTTTTCGAATCGGGAGGCCGGTGCGGTGTTTCTGAAAGGCACCACGCTGGAACCCAGAGCCGGGAATCGGGCTGAGCGGGTGATGGAGTCCCCGAGCGGGTTGTTGAATGCAATCGGGTTGCAAAACCCGGGGGCCAAAGCCGTCATTGAAGATTATTTGCCCAAGCTGGATCTTTCTGAATCGCGTTTTATTATCAATGTGTCCGGCTCCACAGTGGAAGATTACGCCGAAGTCGTGCGGATGTTTGACCAGACCGAATTGCCGGCCATTGAGATCAATATTTCCTGTCCCAATGTCAAAAAAGGGGGCGCGGCGTTTGGCAATGATCCGGACATGGCCGCTCAGGTGGTCGAGGCCTGTCGTCAGGAAACGAGCAAGCCGCTGATTGTGAAGCTCTCGCCCAATCAGACGGACATTGCCGAAGGGGCGCGTCGGGTGATTGATGCCGGCGCTGACATGCTTTCGGCCATCAATACGCTGATGGGGATGCAGATCGACATTCATTCTCAGACGCCGACACTGGGCAATAATCAGGGTGGACTGTCCGGCCCGGCAATCAAACCAGTGGCACTGTTGAAAGTGCATCAGGTTTATCAGGTGGCCAAACAATACGATGTGCCGGTCATTGGGCTGGGTGGCATCGCCTCGGCCGAAGATGCGATTGAGTTCCTGTTGGCCGGTGCCTCGATGGTGGCTGTGGGGACGGCCCTGGCCAAGGACCCGCTTTTGGTCAAAAAAATCAATCGTGGTTTGCGTCAGTATATGAAGCGCTATGGTTACACCCGCGTCACTGAGTTAACCGGACGCCTGACCCTCAACACCTAAAGATTCATAAACCATAAAGACAAACCTTATGAAACCAAGTATTGAAGAACAACTGGCCGTGATTAAGCGCGGTGCCGAAGAAATTATTGTCGAAGATGAGCTGATCGAAAAGCTCAAAAGCGGACGTCCCTTACGTGTCAAGGCCGGGTTCGATCCCACGGCACCGGATCTGCATCTCGGGCACACGGTGTTGATCAACAAATTGCGCCAGTTTCAGGATCTGGGGCATGAGATCCAGTTCCTGATCGGAGACTTTACCGCCATGATCGGCGACCCGTCTGGCAAGACCGCGACGCGCCCGCCTTTGTCGAGAGAAGACGTAGTGGCCAATGCGGAAACCTACAAGGAACAGGTGTTTAAAATTCTGGACCCGGAGAAAACTCGGGTGGTGTTTAACTCAGACTGGATGAATGCGTTATCGGCGGCCGATATGATTCAGTTGGCGTCCACACAGACCGTGGCCCGCATGCTGGAGCGTAATGACTTTGAACAGCGCTATGAAGCCAAAACGCCGATTGCCATTCACGAATTTCTCTACCCTTTGGTGCAAGGCTATGATTCCGTGGCACTTGAATCCGACATCGAACTGGGCGGGACGGATCAGAAGTTCAACCTGTTGATGGGGCGCACTCTGCAGCATCATTATGGTAAGAAAACCCAGTGCACGCTGACCATGCCGATCCTGGAAGGCCTGGACGGGGTGCAGAAGATGTCCAAGTCACTGAATAATTACATCGGCATCCAGGAACCGCCCAATGAAATGTTTGGCAAAATTATGTCGGTGTCGGATGAACTGATGTGGCGCTATTTTGAATTGCTGTCACTGGAGTCGCTGGAAACCATTGCCGGATACAGGCAGGCTGTGGAAGATGGAGAGAATCCGCGCAACATTAAAATCAAGCTGGCATTGGAGCTGATCGGTCGTTTCCATTCGGATGACGCTGCGCAAAAAGCCTTGAAAGATTTTGAAACGCGCTTCAGCAAAAACGCCATCCCGGATGAAATGCCTGAAATTACCCTGGAGGCCCCTCTGCCTCTGGCCAATCTGTTGAAAGAGGCCGGCTTGGTGCCGTCCACGTCCGAAGGGCATCGCATGGTGAAACAGAACGCGGTCAAGTGCAATGGTGAAAAGTTAACCGATTCCCGTGCTCTGGTCGAAACGGCCGACGGGGACGTGTATCAGGTCGGCAAGCGAAAATTTGCTCGAATCACCATCACGGCCTGATCGGTTCAGACCCTGTTTTCACCAGGCCTGGTGAAAACAGGGCTTTTTGAGTTGGAAATTAAGGCGTGATAAAGCGTTTCTCGGCTTTAAAGTGAAATATCCTTCCAATTTCTGCAAAAACCCCTTGCGTTTTAAACGAGAGTCGCTAGAATACGCCCCCTGTTCAGCGTTGCTGATGCGGCGTTTCCGTAAGGGGAGCGGCTTTTTGATTGAAGCGATGATCTGAGTTGGATTGAGTGTTTTAAAGAGACATCAGGCTGACACAGAAACATCAAAAAAACTTCAAAAAAGAGCTTGACCGCGATGAGTGATCGCACTAGAATACGCAGCTTCTTGAGGGACACGGCAAGGC
>NZ_LQBN01000003.1 GCF_001507535.1 Thiomicrospira sp. WB1 | reverse complement strand
CAAGAAGCTGCGTATTCTAGTGCGATCACTCATCGCGGTCAAGCTCTTTTTTGAAGTTTTTTTGATGTTTCTGTGTCAGCCTGATGTCTCTTTAAAAGACTCAATCCAACTCAGATCATCGCTTCAATCAAAAAGCCGCTCCCTTCCGGAAACGCCGCGTCAGCAACGCTGAACAGGGGGCGTATTCTAGCGACTCTCATTTAAAACGCAAGGGGTTTTTGATAATTTTTAAACATCAGCCGGAAAGCTGACGAGCAAAGACACAATCGAGCGCAGCGACGCTGCAGAAAAATCAGTTGCGCGATTCAGCAGCCGATTTCCTGCTCCAGATTTTCGCACACGCGCTGCATTTTAAGATTGTTGGATTTGGCAAAGTGCATCACATACTCAAACATGGCAGGGTTTTTCACCTCCAGCTCGGTATCAATGATCAGGCACTTTTTGCCTTTGTACAGCTCCGGATGAAGCAGGTCCGAAAAAACCAGCCGGTGCGAGGCACCGTACGACGCATACATAGAAGCAATCCGGTCAATCCAATCACTGGGACGAAACTTTTTTCCTTCTTCGGTAAACCCTTCAATAATGTATTTACAATGTGGCACGTCGGTTCGTTTTTCATCCTTTACAGCTATTGAATTCATAGCTTCGAATTATAACATAGGGTCATTTCGCTTCTCTAGACGTAAATCGCCCTTAATCCGGATAGGGCCATTTTTCTTTTAAGGCGTTATCGCTGCCTGCCAAGACAAATATTTACAAACATGGCATAATACGCGCCTTGTTGTTTTTAGCATTGAATTTAGAGTCCCATGAGCCAATACCCAACTGACGATCTGAGAATCAACGCCATCACGGAAGTGCGACCGCCGCAGGAGTTGCATGAGCAGTTTCCCATTACCGAGACCGCTGCGAAAACCGTGTTCGAGGCACGCAAAGCCATTCAAGCCATTCTGCGAGGTGAAGACGATCGCTTATTGGTTGTGATCGGACCCTGTTCGATTCATGATACTCAGGCCGCTCGTGACTATGCTCAAAAGCTGAAAGCGCAGGCAGACGCCTTGAGTGATGATCTTTTAATCGTCATGCGTGTGTATTTTGAGAAGCCGCGCACAACCGTTGGCTGGAAAGGCCTGATCAACGACCCGCTTCTGGACAGCTCATTTGAAATCAATCAGGGCCTTGAAGCGGCGCGCTCGCTACTGGTGGACATCAATGACATGGGCATGCCATGCGCGACCGAGTTTCTGGACCTGATCTCTCCCCAGTATGTTGCAGACCTGATTGCCTGGGGCGCAATCGGCGCGCGCACCACAGAAAGTCAGGGGCACCGTGAACTCGCCTCAGGCCTGTCTTGCCCAATCGGCTTCAAAAACGGCACCGATGGCGGTTTCAAAATCGCCGTTGATGCGATTCGTGCCGCCAACAACCCGCACATTTTCCTGTCGCTGACCAAGATGGGGCATTCGGCAATCTTCTCAACCGCTGGCAACCCAGATTGCCATGTGATTTTACGTGGCGGCAATGACGGTCCAAACTATGAAGCCAAATACGTTCAGGAAGCGGCGGACCAGCTGAGTGAAGCAGGCGTACAGAATCGCCTGATGGTCGACTGCAGTCATGCAAACAGCAGCAAGCAGCACAAACGCCAGTTAGTGGTGGCCGAAGACATCAGCCAGCAACTCAAAGATGGCAGCCCCTACATTATGGGCGCGATGGTGGAAAGCCATCTGGTCGAAGGCCGTCAGGATTATCAACCCGGCGACACCATGACCTATGGACAGAGCATCACCGACGCCTGCATTGGCTGGGATGACTCTCTGCAAGCATTGAACAGCCTGGCCGAAGGGGTTCGCGCTCGACGCAAGCACAAAAAAGCCTGATCAGACGAAGTGGCGATAGCCCACTGTGTCGTCCGCAGGCTCATATACTTGCCATGCCTGGCCGTTTTGATTTAATCGAAGCTGCTCACCTTGCTCCAAGCGTCCGATCACCGTCAGCGGGGTTCGTGTTTCAATACTGAGACGCTCAATTTCCAAGCGCTGTTCCGGTGCGAAAGCAACAATCAACTCATAGTCATCCCCCGTGGTCAAAGGCCACAAACGGGATGCATCACTGCTCTCCAAACCGTCCAGGGACGCCTGCATCGCCTTTGAAAAGGGCATGGCATGCCAGTCGATTTCTGCCCCCAGGCGCGAAGCCTTAAGCATGTGCATCAAGTCAGCCAAAAACCCATCGGAGACATCGATTGCCGCCGATGCGAGATTCCTTGCCTTTCGACCAAACTCAACACGCGGCCAGGGACGGTTCAATTTTAACTCGGCCCGGCGCTTTCGTTCCCCTTGAAGGCGACCTTGCTTGGACGCCAACCCGAGGCCGCCGTCACCGATCACGCCCGTGACAGCAAGCAAATCCCCGGCCTTGGCGCCGCTGCGACGCACGGCCTTGCCCGAGGGCACTTGGCCGTGCGCGGTCACGGTTACAACCAGGGTATCATGCCGTGTGGTGTCTCCCCCAATCAAGGGAAGTTGAAACCGTTCGGCCAGACGTTTGAGCCCCAAAGAAAAACGACTTAACCAGGCCTGGTTATTTTTGTGGTCGGGCAGGCTCAAGGCCAATGAAAAGGCCGCCGGGGTTGCCCCCATCGCCGCCAAGTCACTAAGATTCACGGCCAGGGCTTTCCAGGCAATGGCTTCAGGGCGGGTATCAAAGGGAAAGTGAACGCCCTCAATCACGGTATCCGTGACCACCACCCAATCATGACCGGGTTGACTCGCCAGAACGGCGCCGTCATCCCCAATCCCGACCAGAGGTTGCGGCGAAATGCGGCTAAGCGGTAGAAAATAGCGCTCGATCAGATCAAATTCGGCAGGCATGACGCGAGCTTAGGGTTGTTTTTTGTCGGCGTACAGCTTTTTTTCCAACTGACGCATGTCCTCGGCCACCTTATCCAACACGCCATTGATGTACTTGTGACTGTCTTCGGCACCAAAGCGCTTGGCCAGCTCAACCGCTTCGTTGATCACCACCTGATATGGCGTCTGAGCCTGAGTCTGCATTTCATAGGCACCCAGGCGCAAAATGGTCCGTTCAACCGGATCGATGCGACTGGCCGCCCGATCCAGATATGGCGCATAAAGCTGGTCCAACTGTTCTGCCGACGTCGCAACGCCTGTCAGCATTTCCCGAAACATTTTTATGTCACAGTTTTCCAGACGCCCGTCCACTACAAACTGATTAATCAGTGCCTGGGTGTCGGTCTGGTTAATTAACCATTGATACAGCGCCTGAACCAGTGCGCGACGGGTCTGACTGCGCTGGCTGACGGGAGCTTCGTTGACCTCAACCTCTTCTCCCTGGCCGGGTTTGAACTGGTTCGGATTCATGCGTTACCCAACTGCTTTAAAACATTCACCGTTTCAATCGCCGCCAGGGTGCACTCTTCCCCTTTGTTGCCAGCTTTGGTGCCCGCGCGCTCAATGGCCTGCTCAATGGTATCAACCGTCAGAACGCCAAACGACACCGGCACACCGGTCTGAAGCGCCACCTGGCCAATGCCTTTAACGCATTCGCCGGCCACATAATCAAAGTGCGGTGTGCCACCACGGATGACTGCACCCAACGCCACGACGGCGTCATACTGCCCGGATTGCGCCATCTTCTGTGCCACCACCGGAATTTCAAACGCACCCGGCACCCAGACCTGTTCAATGTTTTTTTCTTCCCCACCGTGGCGCACAATGGTATCCACCGCGCCCTTAACCAGACTTTCGACCACAAAGCTGTTAAAACGCCCCACGACTAAACCGATCTTCAAACCCTGTGCGGTCAAATTTCCTTCAATTGTTTTCATTTTTCTGCCTGCTCTTGTTTTTCCACGTATTCGACAATTTCCAGACCGAACCCACTCAAGGCGTTCATGCGCCATGGGGAACCGATCACGTTCAATTTTTTCAATCCCAAGTCACACAAAATCTGTGCCCCCAAGCCATACGTCTTGGCGTCGTCCTCTGTGGCCGCTTCCGGGGATTGAATGCCTCGATCACGCATCTGGTACTGCTGAATTTTATCCAGTAACTCACTGCCTTCTTCGTGTTTGCGCAACACCACAATCACTCCCGACCCGGCACCAACGATCTGTTGCATGGCCCGCTGCAATGACCAGCCGCACTCTTCCCGCTGGGCATTGAACAGGTCACACAAAGTGTCCATCATGTGGACACGGATCAGAGTCGGCACCTCCGGTTCCGGATGACCGTACACCAGCGCCAGATGCGCCCGATGGTCCACCACGTCTTCATAGCCGATCAAACGAAAGTCGCCATAACGGGTGGGAAAGTCGCACTCAGACACGCGTTCCACGGTCTGTTCATTTTTCAGACGGTATTCAATCAGCTCAGCCACAGTGCCCAGCTTAATGCCATGCTCCTGAGCAAAGGCTTCCAAATCATCACGGCGTGCCATGGTGCCGTCTTCATTCATGATTTCCACGATCACCGACGCCGGTTCCATCCCCGCCAGACGCGCCAGGTCACAGCCAGCTTCGGTGTGCCCGGCACGCTCCAACACACCACCGGAACGCGCCATAAGCGGAAACACATGCCCCGGCGTCACTATGTCGGTGGGCGCCGCATTGGGCTGGATCGCGGCCTGAACCGTTTTGGCCCGGTCAGCGGCCGAAATCCCCGTGGTCACACCGGTCGCAGCCTCGATCGACACAGTGAAATTGGTTCCCAGAGAATCCTGATTCTGTCGCGTCATCAAAGGCAGGTGCAGTTGCTGGCAGCGCTCGCGCGTGAGGGTCAAACAAATCAAGCCACGCCCATAGCGGGCCATGAAATTAATCGCTTCCGGTGTCACGGCGCTGGCAGGCATCATCAGGTCACCCTCATTCTCACGGTCTTCATCATCCATCAGAATGACCATCTTGCCCTGCTGATAATCGTCGATCAGCTCTTTGATACTATTAAGTTCCATGCTTGTCCTGTTTGAAGCCGTTTGAGATTACATAAAGCCGGATTTTGCCAGCAGCTCTGCCGTCACATTGGTTGAACCCGACTGCGACGAGCCATCCGCCTGCCCAGCCGTCAGCAGGCGTTCAATATAACGCGCCAACAGATCAACCTCAAGGTTGACCTGCGTCCCGACCTGAAAGGCCTCAATCGTGGTTTCACTCCGGGTATGAGGCACAATGTTGACATCAAACACCGCCCCCTCGATCTGATTGACCGTCAGGCTGATGCCGTCTATGCAGATGGACCCCTTCGCCGCGATGTACTTCGCCAGATGAGCCGGTGCCTGCACCTGATAGCGCCAGGAACGAGCATCCTGGCGGATGGCAATCACCTCGCCGATGCCATCCACATGCCCGCTGACCAAATGGCCTCCCAGACGATCATCGACCCGGAGTGCTTTTTCCAGGTTCACTGGCGAACCGACCTTGAGCTGCCCCAAGGTGGTGACCGACAGACTTTCGGCCGACACATCGGCCACATAAAAATCCTTCCCCAGCTCAATCGCCGTCAGACAAACGCCGTTGCAGGCAATGCTGTCACCCAGTTCGACATCATCCATGGGGAGCTTGCCGGTCTGAATGGTCAGACGCGCATCGCCCTGACGCGATTCAATTTTGTCAATATAGCCTTTGGCGGCGATGATTCCTGTGAACATGTCTACTCCTGACTCGATTTTGGTACCGCAATGCCGTACATATCCGCGCCACACGGCTGCATCGACATCCATTCAAAGGCCAATCGATCATCCATATTGACCAGGCCTGGTAAGAATGCCATGTCACGCGCATCAGAGCCCAGCATCACCGGGGCGATAAACAGATGTGCCTCATTCATCCCCCCCTGCTGCAATAAGGCACCGTTTAGTCGTGCCCCCGCCTCAACCAGCACAGAGCGGATGGAGTGCTCTCGATGCAAAAACCCCCACAAAGCCGACAGTGACACTTGCTTCTTGGCATCAGAGGGCAAGGCGAACACCCGGGCACCGGCCTGTAACAGGCACCTCACCTTCTCAAAGGATGCCTCATAGGCTTGCTCCGTGGTAACGACCCAGGTCTCCCCGGGAACACTCAGCATTCGCGCCAGCTCAGGAAAGCGCAAGGAAGAGTCCAGCACAATACGCACAGGGTTGATGGCTTCCGGCCCAAAATCGGCCGCGTGCCATCCCAGCGCATCACAGTCTGCTTCCGGCAGACGAACGTTCAAAGACGGGTCATCGGCCAGCACAGTCTCCACACCGGTAAGCAAGGCCTGGTGTTGCGCTCGAAGGCGATGCACCTGATGGCGTGCATCTTCCCCGGTAATCCATTTGCTTTCACCCGAGGCCATCGCAGTTTTCGCATCCAGACTCATCGCAATCTTGGTGCGCACAAACGGCCGTTGCTGGCGCATGGCGTACAAAAATTCGCGATTGAGCGCTTCCGCTTCGGATGCCAACAAGCCAACCGCCACCTCAATGCCTGCCTCCTGCAGCCGCTGCAATCCGTTTCCGGCGACTTGCGGATTGGGATCCGTCATGGCCACGACCACCCGCCCCACTTTGGCTGCCACCAGCGCATCCGCACAAGGCGGCGTTCGCCCAAAATGCGAGCAGGGCTCAAGCGTCACATAAACCGTCGCCCCGGCCACCGACTCCGTCGCTTCGGCCAGCGCCATGGCTTCTGCGTGCAACGCGCCTGCTTTGGCATGCCAGCCTTGAGCCACCACTCGATCATGATGGGCGATCACACAGCCCACTGCCGGGTTAGGCAAGGCAGTGTAACGCCCTTTTTTTGCCAGACTCAACGCCTGGCGCATCATGCGGTGGTCCAGTTCACTAAAGGCCGTCATGGACTTATGGCCTCGCATCTTTATTGAGATCGCGTGGCACTGACCAGCTTTTCCACTTCCTCACGGAATGCATTCACATCCTGAAAAGAGCGATAGACCGAGGCAAAGCGCACATAAGCCACCTGATCCAACTCACGCAAGGCATCCATTAACATCTCTCCAATCTGAGAAGACGGTACTTCACGCACACCTTCCGCCGTCAGAGCTTTTTCAATCCGGTTGACCACCTGATCAATCGCATCACTGGCCACCGGACGTTTTTCAAGCGCCTTGATCAGGCCGTGACGAATTTTAGACTCGTCAAACCGCTCCCGGTTGCCGTCCGACTTAACGACTCGCGGCAAGCTCATTTCCGCCACCTCATAGGTGGTAAAACGCTCCTCACAGGACAGGCAGGCACGGCGACGCCTGACCTGAGCGCCCTCCGTCGCCAGGCGCGAATCGATCACTTTGGTTTCCGGGGCGTTGCAAAAAGGGCAATGCATTCAAGTCTCCAGAGGCCAGACGTTAAAGTGCCTGATCAGCCTTTGCCGTATACAGGGCGCTGCGCACACAAAGCCGTGACTTTTTCGCGCACCTGCGCGATCACCGCATCGTCCCAGGTTTCATTTTCCTGGTCACAGGCAGCGATCACATCACACATCCAGTGCGCCAGATCCGCCGAATCGGCTTCGGTAAAGCCACGCGTGGTGGAGGCCGCAGTCCCAACCCGAATGCCGCTGGTCACAAACGGCGACTTGGGATCATTGGGCACAGAGTTTTTGTTGATGGTAATGTGGGCCGCCCCCAGCGCTGCGTCCACCAGCTTGCCGGTCAACCCCTGTTCAATCAGGCTGACCAGGAACAAGTGGTTTTCGGTGCCTTTGGAAACCACATCATAGCCACGTTCCATGAACACTTTGGCCATCGCCTTGGCGTTTTTGATGACGTTTTCCGCGTAGGTTTTGAATTCCGGCTCCATGGCTTCCTTGAACGCCACGGCCTTCGCCGCGATCACGTGCATCAATGGCCCGCCTTGTGCGCCTGGGAAAATCGCTGAATTGATCTTTTTTTCCAGCTCTGGATTCGACTTGGCCAGAATCAACCCGCTGCGCGGGCCGCGCAAGGTTTTGTGCGTGGTGGTGGTCACCACGTCCGCATAAGGGATCGGGCTGGGGTACACTCCGGCGGCGACCAGCCCGGCCACGTGTGCCATGTCCACCAGCAGGTAGGCACCCACTTCATCGGCAATTTCACGGAATTTGGCCCAGTCCACCACTTGCGAGTAAGCCGAGAAACCGGCCACGATCATTTTGGGCTTGTGTTCGCGCGCCAGTTCTGCCACCTGATCGTAATCGATTTCGCCGGTCTGCGGGTTGAGCCCGTACTGAACTGCTTTGTAGATTTTGCCGGAAAAGTTCACATGCGCCCCATGGGTCAAATGCCCACCATGCGCCAAGCTCATGCCCAACACCGTGTCGCCCGGTTCCATCAACGCCATGTAAACCGGCGCATTGGCCTGAGAACCAGAGTGTGGCTGCACGTTGGCATAATCCGCGCCGAACAGTTCTTTCGCCCGATCAATGGCCAACTGTTCCACCACATCCACATGCTCACAACCGCCATAGTAGCGCTTATAGGGATACCCCTCCGCGTACTTATTGGTCAGTACCGAACCTTGCGCTTCCATGACCCGGGGACTGGTATAGTTCTCCGATGCGATCAGTTCGATGTGATCTTCCTGCCGAACGGCTTCGGCCTGCATGGCCTGGGCCAGTTCATCGTCATAGCCGGCAATGGTCATGGTTGGTTCAAACATGCACGTTTTCTCCTGAAAAAGCGGGTTGACTGGATACCGGACCGGTTTTTCACCAGGCCTGGTAAAGGTAATAAGACTAAACAATAAATTTTATCAACTCTTAGCCCATTTTGCACTTTAAATCCTCGCAGACGGCCGCCACACAAAAACTTTATAAACAACGCTTTTTTCGGTACAGTTACGCTTATTTAGCGCACCGACCCAGAAAGGTCCGGGTGCACGACATTCAATATAAAGAGGTTTTGATGGCACAGTTTGTTTACACCATGAACAAAGTGGGCAAGGTCGTACCGCCCAACAAGCACATTCTTAAAGACATTTCTCTGTCCTTTTTCCCCGGTGCCAAAATCGGGGTCCTTGGTCTGAATGGGGCTGGTAAGTCCACCCTGCTTCGCATCATGGCCGGGATCGACACCGACATCGTAGGCGAAGCCCGCCCTCAGCCCGGCATCAAAATTGGCTACCTGCCACAGGAACCTCAGCTCAATCCGGACAAGGATGTGCTGGGCAACGTCGAAGAGGCGGTACAGGATGTCAAAGACGCACTGGCCGAACTGGACGGCATCTACGCCGCCTACGCCGAGCCCGATGCCGATTTTGAGGCCCTGGCCAAAAAACAGGAAGCGGTCGAAGACCTGATCCAGGCCAAAGACGGCCACAACCTGGAACGCACCCTAAACATCGCCGCCGACGCGTTGCGCCTGCCTGCCTGGGACGCCGACGTCACCAAACTATCCGGCGGGGAAAAGCGCCGAGTCGCCCTGTGCAAGCTGTTGTTGGAAAAACCCGACATGTTGCTGCTGGATGAGCCCACCAACCACCTGGACGCCGAGTCCATCGCCTGGCTGGAGCGCTTCCTGCTCGAATTCAGCGGCACCGTTGTGGCCATCACCCACGACCGTTACTTCCTGGACAACGCCGCCGAATGGATTCTGGAACTGGACCGCGGTGAAGGCATCCCGTTTGAAGGCAACTATTCTTCCTGGCTGGAACAAAAAGAAAAACGTCTGGAAATGGAATCCAAGCAAGAAGCGGCCCGCATGAAAACCATCCAGCACGAACTGGAATGGGTGCGCTCCAATGCCAAAGGCCGTCATGCCAAATCCAAGGCACGTCTGTCACGCTTTGAAGAACTGAGCAGCCAGGAAACCCAAAAACGCAACGAAACCAAGGAAATCTTTATTCCGGTGGCCGAGCGTCTGGGTGACAAAGTCATTGAAGTCGAACACCTAAACAAAAGCTTTGACAACAACCTGCTGATCGAAGACCTATCGTTCCGACTGCCACCTGGCGGCATTGTCGGCATCATCGGGCCCAATGGCGCGGGTAAATCCACCCTGTTTAAAATGCTAACCGGCCAGGAACAGCCGGATTCCGGCACCATCGACTTCGGCGAGACGGTGCAGCTGTCCTATGTGGACCAGTCGCGCGACGCGCTTGACGACAACAAAACCGTGTACGAAGAAATTTCCGAAGGCGACGATATCTTTATGGTCGGCAACATCGAAGTCAATGCGCGTGCCTACGTCGGTCGTTTCAACTTCAAAGGCACCGATCAGCAAAAACGCATCGGCGAGCTGTCGGGCGGTGAGCGCAACCGGGTCCATTTGGCGAAAACGCTGCGCAGTGGCGGTAACCTCCTGCTGCTGGATGAGCCCACCAACGACCTGGATGTGGAAACCCTGCGCGCACTGGAAGAAGCCCTGCTCGACTTTGCCGGTTGTGCGGTGGTCATCTCCCACGACCGCTGGTTCCTCGACCGCATCGCCACGCACATGCTGGCTTTTGAAGGGGATTCGCACGTCGAATGGTTTGAAGGCAACTTCTCGGACTATGAAGAAGACCTTAAACGCCGCAAAGGGCCGGATGCCGCGCAACCACACCGCATCAAGTACAAACCCGTGATGAAAAACCAATAAGGAGTCTTGACCATGGCCGCAATGGAATCCCGCATGCAATCGCACATTGAAGCGATTGCCAATGCCATGCCCGATCCGATCTTTGTGATGGGCGAAGACGGCACCTACCTGGATGTCATTGGCGGCCAGGAGCGCAGCCTATATGCCGATGGGCACCCCCTGATCGGCAAAAACTATTTTGATGTCCTGCCGGAAAAGATGGCCGAGCGTTTCACCAAGGTGGTAAAAAAGGCCATTGCCAGCGGTCAGCTTCAAGAAATTGAATACCAACTGGCCGACACGGAGGTGGCGGGCATTGAACCGGTGAGCACCACCGAAGGCCAATGGTATGAAGCGCGGGTTTATCCGCTCAACAGTGATGCCTACCAACAGCCAGCCGCCATCTGGCTGGCCATCAACATCACTCAGCGCAAACACATGGAAGAGCAGATTGAACAACTCTCCTCGCGTGATCCTTTGACCGATCTGTACAACCGGGATTTTTTCCTTGAGATTGTGGACGAAGAACTGAGCAAGGCGCGATTGAATCAGCGTCCTCTGTCACTGGCAAAAATCAATCTGGATTGCTTCAAACGCATCACCGATGCCTATGGTCACGAAATTGGCGACAAAGCCATTCTCACCGCGGCCCATGCGATTTCACACGTCATTGCTGATCTGGGCTATATCGGCCGACTGAGCTGTGACCAGTTCATGATCGTTTTGCCTGACATCAAGGCGGTGGATGCTTTTCGGATCACCAAACTGGCTCAGGAAACCATCTCGGCGCAAACCATCGCCCTGACCGACAGCGACACCACCTGCCTGACCAGTCATGCCGGCGTCACCGAGCTTCGAGAGGAAAGCGATGACAGTCAAATGCTGTTCAAACGGGTCAACAAAGCAATCAAAGGCCTTGACGGCACGCGCGAGGTCATCAAAATCCAATAATCCGGGGCGTCTGCTCGTTTACTTGCGTGGCGATGACACTTTGACCAGGCCTGGTTAAAACGCCCCTTTTCGCCATCATTGATAACAAAAGACAGAGTGTCAGACACAAAAAAAGCGGGCATTGCCCGCTTTTCTTCTATTCAGACCTGCGATTGAGGGAATTAATCGTCACCATGATAGGTGCCGTAAATCACCAGACTGTGGCTGGCCAGATCAAACCCTTTTTCCTTGGAAATTTCCTGAATGCGCTCTTCGATCACCGGATCGACAAACTCACGTACCTTGCCAGTTTTGACGCAGACCAGGTGATCGTGATTGTCACCGGTATCCAGTTCAAACACGGAGATGTTGTTTTCGAAGTTCAGGCGACGGACGATACCTGCCTGCTCGAATTGAGTCAAAACGCGATACACCGTGGCCAATCCAACTTCTTCGCCCTGCTCGATCAAAATCTTATAAACGTCCTCGGCCGTCAAGTGATGGTCTTCACCTTCTTTCTCCAGAATCTCCAGTACCTTCAATCGAGGCAAAGTGACCTTGAGACCCACCTTTTTTAAATTTGCGCTGCCCATGAACTTGAATGATCCCTTTTTAAAATTGATTACGTGTATAATTGACGGCTAAATCGATTCGCATTTTCTAACAGCTTAATCCGAGACGCCTAACGTTTTATGACACTGATTCGAAGATTTAGCGCTATTATAACGCTTTTTGCCCTATTCTCCACCCTGTCCGCCTGCTCTTTTTTCACCCCTTACAAGGCACCGATCACACAGGGAACCGTGATTGACACCGAATCCCTGAATTCCCTTCAGGAAGGGCTGACGGCTCAGCAGGTAGTGGAACTCTTGGGCCCGCCGTTCGGGCAGGACCCGTTCAATCCGAATCACTGGTCTTACGTTTTTTATACCACCGACCCGTCCTTCCAGCCCGATGCGGTCAATCATCTCTGGGTCGCGTTTGACCAGCAAGGCTACCTGACACAATGGCAGGTTAAAGAGAAACAAGTCGACATTGACCGAGGATTCAACGACGGCCTCGGGTTGTTTGATTAAACATCAAACCGTTCACGATTTTTCAGTCGATTGCTGGCGTTCCTGCGCCACTTTCTTGCGACGGCGTTCTCTGGGATCCGCTTTAAGCGGTCGATAGACCTCGATCCGATCTTGCGGCGACAAAACATGATCCGGCTTCACCGGCTGAGAAAAAATCCCCACCTGAGAAATATCCAGATCCGGAAACCGTTTCAACAGCTCTGACTGCTTCAGGGCCTCTTCGACGGTCGTGCCCGGTGCAACCTCTTCCGTGAGCAGGTATTGTTCCTCCGGCAAAGCGTAAGCCACCTCAATCGGAATTCGTTTTTGCGTGCGCTCATCCATACAATGCTTTCGCTCTGACACAAAAAGACTGAACCAGCGTCGCGGCGATCTGCTCAAACACGGGCCCCACAGCCATATTTAACAATTTATTACGAATGGAAAACCGCATATCCAGTGAAATGCGGCACGCCTGATCCCCGATTGAGTCAAAGTGCCACTCGCCTTCAAGCGTATCAAACGGCCCATCCACCAGCGACAACTGGATTTGGTGCGGCGGGTTAAGACGATTACGCGTGGTAAAACTCTGCTGAATACCGGCCTTTTTGATATCGATGCGAGCCACCATGGTGTGATCGGTGGATTCGAGCACCTCACTGCCACAACACCAAGGCAAAAACTCAGGATAGGACTCGACCTGATTAACCAGATCAAACACCGATTGCGCCGAGTATGGCAACAGCGCCGAGCGCGTGATTTGTTTCATATGAATGCCGCTATCCGCTATAATTGCGCTATTATGGCAAAGAAAAAAAAGCAACACAATCCGAACACGATCGCGCTCAATAAAAAGGCGCGCTTCGACTATTTCATAGAAGAAACCTTTGAGGCTGGGCTCGCGCTGGAAGGCTGGGAAGTCAAAAGCCTGCGCCAGGGAAAGGCCAATATCAAAGAAAGCTATGTGCTGCTCAAAAACAATGAGGCCTGGTTGTTTGGCGCCACCATCACCCCGCTGATCAGCGCCTCCTCCCACATGCCTCATGACCCGCTGCGCTTGCGAAAGCTGTTGCTGCATCGCCGTCAGATTGATCGCTTTATTGGCCTTAAAGACCAGAAAGGTTACACGGTCGTACCGTTGGATCTGCATTGGTCGAAAGGTCATGTCAAAGTCACCATCGGCCTAGCCAAAGGCAAAAAACAACATGACAAGCGCGCCGTGCAAAAAGAGCGGGACTGGAATCGCGACAAACAGCGAATTCTCAAATATCACGCCTGACGGCCTTGAAAAGGCTGACACCCACCCTATTATTACGTTAGAATGATTTGAATCAGGAACCGGTAGGAAGTCACTTTTTACCAGGCCTGGTTACTATTCCATAACCTGTTCTCCATTCTGGGGCTGTTCTGGCTTCGACGGGGAGTACAAAGTTTGGGATGCATGCCGTGCCTGAGATGACGCACGTAAATCTTCATTTCAATTTGTTATAGTTGCAAACGACGATAACTACGCTCTAGCGGCTTAATCCCGCTAGCACAGACCAGCCCCGTTGTTCGTGGCGCCTGGTTCTGTGTCGACTTACACGGAATCGCTGGTCGTATGTGTTTGGATGCGGCCAGTTAAACTTTGACAAACTCGCGGTACGTGATCCCGGCCGACTGGGTAGCGTGCCGTTAAAACAATAGGTCGGATAAGCATGTAGATTCTCGAGTGGCGGCTTCCCGGACGGGGGTTCGACTCCCCCCAGCTCCACCAACATTTCGACAAAAACCTTCCATAACCTTATGTTTTTTAAAGGCTTAAGGCCTCATATTCCGCTCTAGGTCATCCTTTGGGCGTTTTCTCGTAAAGTCTCAGTAAATCGCAGCTTATTTCATTACTACTCACTTGGTTGGACCACAAAAGGACCACAGCTCACAATGACGCTAATTTCGTGGTCCTTTTTCGCTAGCCAAGGCAAAAATTAATTAAACACGCAAAAAATGGCGTGTTTAATTTTTTTTGGCTTTTATGAAATGGCTAAAGTTCCCTTAAAGCAATTTAAAGGAGAACTTCAATGGCTTTACATCAACTAACTGTTAAACAGCTTGAAAGTGCTGAATACAACCCTAACGGATCAAATGAATATCATGATGGTGGCGGACTCTTCGTAAGGATTCTTGCAAAGAATAAATGTTTCTATTTCCGATACAAGAAGCCAGCTACAGGAAAAAAGACCAATATTAAGATGGGGCTTTTTGGTGATTTAACACTTAAACAAGCAAGAGATAAAGCTTCAAATTTCCGCCAATTGGTTAATGATGGGCACGATCCAAAGGAGACCAAAACGACTGACGAAAATCAAACGTTTGGTGAAATAGCAAAGCAGTTTTTTCAAATCAACAAATCTTACTGGAGTGATTCTCATTACCGAACCACGGTAACTCGCTATAAAAATTACTTGGAACAACCGCTAGGCAAAAAACAGGTTGAAAAAATCAAAACTCGTGAGTTAACGGACATTCTGAACAAAGTAGCAATTGCTGGCAGCTATGCTACTGCTGCAAAACTTTCACATATTATAAGAGGCGTTTTTAAACACTCTTATCAGTTAGGGGTGATTAATGTTCCACCGCCAGAACTTATGACTCTAGTTGAAAATAAGTCAGAGCCCAAAAACCATGCGTACTTAGATTTATCAACTAGTCAGGGGGAAAAACAATTCAAACAGTTCGTACAAGACGTTAACTCTGTCAAGGCAGGGATATCTGTTGCCGCTGCTCTTAATTTAGCGCTACACTTATTTTTAAGGACGGGGAACTTAATTTCATTAAAGCTTAAACACTTCGATCGAGAGAAGAGAGAGCTCCAAATACCGAAAGAGGAAATGAAAAGCGGGCATTGCGACTATAAAATTCCTCTTTCGGATCAAGCCTTTGAGATTATTGACCAACATATAGAGCTTACAAAGCCACAAGAATTTATTTTCGAAAGCAAGCGTTCAAAGTGTGGTCATATATCGGAAAGAAGTCTTAACAAAACAAAACTTAGGCTTGGATGGAACCAAAATGACATTACAATCCATGGACTCCGCCACACCGCCACTACTTTTTTAACAGAGAAAGGCTTTCCATCCGAATTAACTGAATTGCAACTTCACCATCGACTCCCTGGAATACGAGGAATTTACAACAAAGCGCATCGCATAGAAGAACGACGTCAAATGATGCAATACTGGAGTGATTACATCGACAGCCTTCTAAACAACATGGGCCAAGCAGCTTGATCAAGACTTCTCACTGGGGAAGCCGTGTTGGAACAGATAGTGCACGACTTCCTTTCTACTGAAACAATCCATTATCAGGTGTAACTAGTAATAGAATCCATTCGAATTTATTAATATTAACAAGCCTTAATGCACGGAAAGAAGGAATGAACCGTTCCACCCACAACGACCCCATCATTATGAGTGGGGAGATCAAGTTGAGCCACCCTACCCCTACAAGACGAATATTCGTTTATTATCAACAGCTTAGATCATACTGGTTCGCACCCTCACATGCTCGATTTTGGGACAAAAAGACTCGATTGGTGACACAATATGACACAAACTACCATCCATTGCTGCAAGCCTCATCTCATCACGAACGCTGGCTAGACTGTCAGCTTTTCCCTCCTTTGAGAACTTCTGTAATGCCCGAGCGCTTAATTCTTAAGCCAGATTTAAGCAAAGAGTATAACTTTTGAGCATATTCTGCGGCCTCTTCATCTTTAACAAGATGCATATATTCATCCTCACCAGGAATCATATTAAGAGTACGCTCAAAAAACATATCATCCTCAATGACATCAAAGTTTCGCTCTAATGCTTCAATGGCCATTCTAAGGGAGTGTTTATCAGCCTGACCATCGAAAAAAACCCCATCTAAATAGAAAGTTAACATCATTTGAAATTCAAACATTTCTAGCTTAACCCACTCTACTTCTTCGTACTCCAAGTTGTCAAAATCCATTAAAAATTAACCTTTAAATAAAAATATTAAAAAATAATTAAACATCAAAAAAAAGATATAGTTAATCTAAATATAAAACCAATAAATCCATATTATTTACTTGTGGCAGGGCAATGGTGCTTTGACACATCATAACGTCGCATAGGGTCGACACAAAAGAAGGAACAAAAATGATAAGTAATACAATAAAAAAAGATTTATATTGGTTAAATTCCAGCTTACGTGATACTGATGACAATGCTGAAAACATTGAAGAAAAGCGTGAAAAAAAGATTCAATTATGGAAGGCTTGTTCTACACTCTCGCAATCGATCAAAAATTATTTAATCATTCGCTATCAATGCACCGGCTTTTCTGTAATGGTTGAAGGCCCTTCTGAAGAAGAAACTCAGCATCTGATAGCAGCAATGGCTGAACTTGATCGCATTGTAGAAGAGGCTGCTGATGCCTTGTTTACTCTCGACAAAAAACCCGAGGGAGTTGCAGAGGATGAAAACAATAACGAGTCGAGTGTTGAACCCCCTGCAAAAGAAAAAGCTGACAAATAAAAGTTTGTTATACCTACCGCTTCTTGTTTTGAGTCAAATACACTAGACAGAAGCAAAACCAAAGCTGCAATGGGCGATATGCTATTGCAGTTTTTTCTCTAAGAATCCGAAATAAACCAACCGTTTCGCACCTGAGATCATTATCCATAAACTTTCTATTTAGTCTACACCCTTCACAACGGGTCTGAACAAACAGTCATACGCTGATCCATGATCGAATCGGAGCCACTCCAAATCCCTGAACTGTTAGCTTTCAAGCTAAATACAGTATCATTAAGCCCAGTTATGAACGATGGAAAGCTCATGCCGAAAAAATATTATCTTTTTATTTTTTTTCTTTGGTCTGACCGGATGCTCACAAGCTGACGTTAGCGGATCTTACTATCAAGCCAAGAAGAAGATGTACAAGGACGTCTATGGGAATAAAGGCGACACGTTCTATGTTAACTGCTCCTGGGAAAAGAAGACGGTAGATCTTGTGGGTTGCGGCCTAGAAAACGCTTTCGAGAAGAAGTATTCCAAACGAGCCAAGCGAACAGAAGCGGAGCATGTCATTCCTGCGTCCTGGATGTACAAGGTCAACGGCGAATATCGAAGCTGCTATTACAAAGCCAAGCAAATCACCGGCGTTTCCCCCAGGGACTATTGCCAAGATCACGATGAGAGCTATAGAGCCGCTCACAACGACTTAATTAACCTTAGGACCCGCAGTTGGTCAAATCAACGCTTTTCGTGGCAACAAGCCATTCTCAGAGACGATTTCAGGCGAAGACAAACGTACTTTCCGAGGAAATGGCAAGAAAGTGGTCTTTGCCAGCCGGGTTATTATCCCTGACCAATCCATCAGAGGCGATATTGCCCGCATTGCCAAGTACATGAATCTAACGTACGGCGTCACTTACTCCAAGCGACAGCTAGTCCTGTTCGAAAAATGGGAAAAGAGAGATCCGGTTTCTGAAGAAGAATTGCAGCTGATTAACCGCATTCAGCGGGTGCAAAAGACCGGTGTGTTTGACGTATGGATCAAATAATCTAAAAGGCGGTTGTCTTTTTTTCACAGCGCTGGTGGATAACCGGTCTTACCGTAGCTATTTTTATTTTGGTTACAGCAATCAATAATCTGTATGTCTTTGAAACTTTATGAGCAAAAAGCCGCTCAGGGAGAGTATTGGAGCCTTTAAAAGTTTTCTGAAGACGCTGATAACTAAGGCAATTTTTTTAAAAGCTCCTTTGAACTCATATAAAAAGTTGGAAGAGGGTTGAAAAACTCTTCAAACCGGGTCCAGCCATTTTTTTCAAGGATTGAAATCATGTATTCCTGAGTGACGTGCCCTACAACAATATAATCGAAATCTTTGCTTGCTAGCTCTCTCAAGACACTTCTAAATGCACCCATACCCCTATACTCTTCAGTAATACTAATTTCTTCTATGCAAATGACTTTCTCTACAAATTCACGGGGGGTTGGGTATTGATTTCTTAATTCTTCGATGTAGGGTGGAATACGAATTCCAATGTCGATTATTTCATTTACCAGGGAAAATGGTTGACCCGGATATTGACTTAATATGAATTCGTTAGCGACCGCTTTCCCGAATTTTCTGACATTTTTCTCATCACGCTCTTTTTCTGTTTCGTACTCGTCGCCCACTTTTACACCACGCCATTTAACTTTGTAATATCTCAGCTATGACGATTGATCTTAACACACCTAAATCCTCCACGCATGAACTCAGCGGCGGTATCGCTGAGGATAACTTAACGGAAAACGTGTCCGATTTTGGTTGACCGTAACAGTAAACTGTTTTGACTCTAGAATCTGTAGCTGTTGGCTATATTATTTGTTTGTGAGCTAGCCTTTTTTGAGGCAGTGGCACAAATCAATATTTATCAAGTCTTGGCACCTGAATTCGAGTATGAAGAAATCCTTTTCTAATGAACTTAGCTCTAAACCTAAAGCGGCAAAGTGAAAATTATTGATCAAACTAGCCATAATTAAGTGGCTAATGCAATTTCCTTCGTAATGAATATTAAAAAAGCCATAGAGAAATAAAACCCCCAAATGGAGAAGGATTTTAATGCTTCCATTTGGTGCCTGGACATGCTTCCGGCAGGCCTTACTGAAAATAAATCATCTTCTGTAAGATTTTTTTGATGAACCTTAGAAATAAAATTGTTATAGGATTCACGAAATCCTTTTTCTAAAGCAAGGTAGTAGGCATCCAAAAAAGCAAAAATTATTGTGGGCATTAAAGCAATCCAAGCATAGTCTGGATTCCCTTTATCGGCTACTATTACTAGAATAGCTGCGACTAGACTGACACACCACGCTTTTGAATTTGTGCTGTTTGTTGCCATCCTTTGAATTACACTCTGAATAATTCCTAGGTGGGTTTGTATAGACTGGGTTTCAGGAAAGATTTCTGCTTCACTTTGCGGCATTTTTTAAGCCCTTTTATCTTGGATAGCTTCATGGATCCACCGACTTATATTAAGTCGTATTTGATTATATGCATCTCTAGGATCAGGGTCATAAACCTTTATATATGAGGAAAGCAAGGTACCATTATCAAAATAAAAATTATCGAAAGGATTCTTGCCTTTTTTTGAAAATCCTGTGCGTGGACATCTTATATTGTGAATATGTATGCCTATTATGGCTTTTTTGTCTTTCCAAGCTTTTTCTATTTCGTAGTTAATCCATTTTCTTTGGTGCGTGTCTTCTCCAATAAGAACAACTAAACACCTTTTGTATTTCATATTGTTGTCGATCCAACGTTTAATGCCAGTTTCTGACTGCTTGATTTTTTCCCAATCAGCAGTAGAAGTTGGAGGATTACCGTCTAATGCCCCAATGTTTCTGATAAGACTTGTTCGCATTACGTCCTTAGCATAATGAAAGCTGTAAAAAACGGGCACTTTTGGCATATCATCTCCAAAAAATTCATCTAAAAGGGATCCGATAACCAACCCAGCCACCAAACCTACAGGATTACGAAAAAAAACGGATCCAATACCAGCACTGACTAAGTGCGATAATTTGAGTTCTTCTGAGTCATCATGATCTGTTTGTGATGAAGGTAACTTTATCATAAAGATATAGAAATTCGGTTAACTACAAGATTTATCCCACTCAACAATTTGATCCAAACAATTATTATGGATTTTCTTGTTGTCAACATTAAAAAATGTTAGTTTTTCTTAAAAATATCAATAACAGGCATTACTGGCACACCTCCGTCTTTTCCCAATAAGCCTGAATCTGATCGGCTAAATAAAGACTGGAGGACAATTTTCCGTGTTTCGTTGTCAAAATCTGTTTTATTAGCAAGTGACAAGTACAAATGCGTAAGCTGCTCTCTTTCTCTTGCATCACGGTATAGATGTACAGAGCTCAAAGTGAGTTTTGCAAGAACTGAAATAATAAATGCATAAGCAGAAGCGAATGCTAAAAGCAATGCAGCGCCTTGCAAAGTATCTAGTTGAACAGGAAGTTCTTTTCCTTGCAGCCAGATTTTAAAGAAAACTGATATTTCCATGAGCCCAAAGACAATAATCATTAATAAAAACGTGCCCCATGTCATAGACCAAAAAATATGGGTATTAGCTGCCTGTTGCCAATATTGAGCAGGACCTTTAAATCTTAATTTTTCCTTATATTCCTCCTCAAACTCTTTAGCTCTTTGTTGCCACTCCTCCATCTTCCCATCAAATTTTGAAGACTGGCCTGATGCTTGTTTCTCATGCTGTGTTGCCTGAGATTCTTTCTCTTTTTCAAATTGCTCAATTTGATCTTGAAAATACTGATCTATGTCTTGATGTTTTATACGTATACTTTCAAAAAGCTGATTTGAAGATTCCCTCAATTCAGAACGAATCTGGTTAATGGACTCTTCTGAACTTTTGGCGAAATCAAATAATCCATTTGATTCATACCCTTTGAACTTGTAATATTCAAAGAAAGCAATCAACTGATTTGAATTATTTATAGGATGGTTCTGATCAGGGTTTTTTAAAATAGATAAAAAAGTATCTAAAATATTATTGTTATATTTTTCATTAATTTCTAATATTATATCGACAGATGTGTCATTTCTTTGAATCCATTTTTGCCCTAAAGAAATAAGTTCGGATTTATATAGCCTTTGAAGTTGTGAAATTAAGTTTGTTTTTTGCTCATTTGATACAGCATTTTCAGCGCCTTGAATGAATTTCTTGATGTGATTCAGACTTGTATTTTTAATTTGGCTTAAGAGCCCACTATTCTGGTTAGGAATATTTGATAATTTTTCAAACCAAAACTTATATTCAGAACTCAGAAAGGAAACAAGCTCTCCAAGTGTTGTAAATTCAATTCTTTCCCCAAAATAGTCAGTCAAATTTGACGGATATTTCACGTCATTTCTTTTCAATGAACTGGAAAACTTTTCCATTTCTTCTAACGTCATAATAATCTTAAAACCTTTTTAATAATTTGTATTAGATTTTTAATTTAATAAAAATTATTTATGTTTTAGAAAGTTTAATACAATTTATCATTCGTTATAGATGTAATATTTAAACCAATAATTAAATATAAGCTCACCCCACAATAAACATATGGGGTTATTTGAAATTTAATTCTATAAACAGTCTATTAATTTGTATAACCAAAATAGCCATTTTATCCTTGATCTGATAATTAAGGAAAACCGTTTCATATGCTCCTGAATTAAACGACCGTTTTCTTTACGTCTTGCTGCCTGGCCGCCGATCTATTGATTTCTGAGCAAATTGTGTAAATATAGCCGTTAACTTTTCTACGTAAACAAAACGGCGGGGTGTAAATGGATATAGGGTATGCGAGAGTCAGTACAGAAGATCAAAGCTATGATTTGCAGGTTGATGCATTACAAGATGCCGGATGCGAAGTCATCTACTCCGAAACATGGAGTGGTAAGCACCGAGACCGTCCTGAACTCAACAATGCCCTTAAAAGTCTCAGGAAAGGCGATTCGTTTGTCGTCTTTCGGTTAGATCGGTTAGGCCGCAATTTAAAAGATCTGGTTGAGATCGTATCTGACCTCGAAAAACGAGGCATTGGATTCAAAAGCCTCAAAGAATCGATTGATACCACCTCGCCAACAGGCAAGCTGGTGTTTCACATCTTTGCCTCTTTGGCCGAATTCGAACGCAATCTGATCTCTGAGCGCACTAAAGCCGGTCTTAAAGCCGCCAGGGCCAGAGGCCGCAAAGGTGGCCGACGTCGCTCACTGAGTCGCTCTGACGTTCGCAAAATCAGAGCATTGCTCAAAGACCCTCACATCACCAAAACCGAAGTGGCCAAGGATTACGGAGTCTCTCGGGTCACGCTCAACAAGTACCTCAATGAACCAGAATCTGGCCCGGTCCAATGATCACAGGTTGCCTCGCTGGTAAATCATGTCCAGTACAATTTCGGTAAATAACGCCTTGGTTCGGTCATTGGACAAGATCTGAGAGGCCATCTCATTATGCCTGTCCATGGACTCCGCCACCGACTTAAGGAGCACCTGTGGAAAGTCGGATAACTGTGCTTGATCACGAGGATTATTCTTCAGCTGTGTTTTCGTGGTCGTATCCTCTA
This sequence comes from Thiomicrospira sp. WB1, assembly GCF_001507535.1. Lineage (GTDB taxonomy): Bacteria > Pseudomonadota > Gammaproteobacteria > Thiomicrospirales > Thiomicrospiraceae > Hydrogenovibrio. The sequence goes on along the minus strand of NZ_LQBN01000003.1, from coordinate 428,523 downwards.
ACACCTTGTCGGCTATGGTTCGAGCATAGTTGACCATGTCATCATCGGTTAACTCCCCGGCAAAGGCGTCATTGAGCTGTTTGACGATGTTTTCAATGGTATCGGTTTTCGGTTCGGTTGCCCCAGCCGTACCAGCCTGGGAAGGGTCGAGCTTTTCACTTTTCAGATCGATTTTATGCGTCTTTCTGTTCTTGATGCTGTAGTGAGTCAACTCAACATCCGTCAAGTCAATCTGGTCGTCTTCTCGAAGTGTGGCAAGGTTTGGTGCCAGCCCTCGGCAAAAGGCTGAGAGCTTCTCGAGCTCCGTGTCTTCATAGGATTGGATTTGTGAAAGGAACTCATACATTCGCACAAACTGAGTGAGTCGCTTTTTGAACCGGTCCAGTGCGTTTTTGTATTCTTTTGCGGTTTTCAGCTCAACGCCGGTATTGTGAATCGCCGTCTCATCACCATCGTTAATGGCTTCAATTTGTCTGTCTAGGATGGTTTTGATCTCAGTCACCGCCGCTTTATAACGGGTCTTAAAACGGTCTGTAGCGGGCTTCACAGCCGCTGACATTTTTTCCTGTTTACCATTGGGATCAAAATAAGCATCAGCGAAATCGTCGACCTCTTTGATTGTAAAGATCCCTTCCTCTTCAAGCTGGTACTGCATCTCAAAGATGATGTTGGGGTCGGTGACGTCCGAAAGCATCGTCGTCTCATAAAAGGGGCTGAAGGCCTCTTTGATTTCTTCCGGCTTGTTCATGAAGTCGATGATGAACACATCTTCCTTGCCAGGGTAGATGCGGTTCAAACGAGCCAGAGTCTGCACGGCATCCACACCACTCAGCTTCTTATCGACGTACATTGCGCAAAGTTTCGGCTGGTCAAAACCGGTCTGGAACTTATTGGCCACAATCATGACCTGGTACTCATCGGTATCAAATGCCTTACGCATCTCACGCCCCTTGAGACCGGGGTTCATGTTGCCTTCTGTGAATTCTCTTGTCTGGCCATTTTGATCTTCATCAACGAGTGAGCCTGAAAATGCCACCATCGCCTGAATGCCTTCATAACCTGCATTCATGACATATTTATCGAAGGCCTGTTTGTAGCGCACCGCTTGTTTCCTGGAGCTGGTGACCACCATGGCTTTGGCCTGGCCATCGAGCAGGTGCATGACGTTCTCTTTGAAATGTTCAATGATGATATGCACTTTCTGCGCTATGTTGTAAGGATGGAGTTTGACCCATTTGGTGATCTGAGCTTTTGCCCTTCGCTCTTCTACCTCAGAATGGTCATGCGATGAGAGTTTGTGCAGGACGTCATAGGTGGTGTAGTGCTTGAGCACATCCAGAATAAAGCCCTCTTCGATCGCCTGGCGCATGGTGTAGGTATGAAAAGGCGCTGGGATGTTTTCTGATGAGGGTGGTGACTCTGGATCAGGAAGCGTTCCAAACATCTGGATGGTTTTGTCTTTTGGGGTGGCTGTAAACGCAAAATGACTGATGTTTGAGGTGTCTTCCTCTTGCACTGCGTAGGCCAGAATGTCGTCCACGGTTAGCTCTTCGCCTTCTTCAATCTGCTCGGAGGTCAATACCTTTTTGAGTTGTTTGGCCGTGGAACCTGTCTGCGATGAGTGAGCCTCATCTGCGATGATGGCAAAGGATTTCTCTCTCAGAGACATTGATTTTTGAATGTCTTCGAGCACATATGGGAAGGTTTGAATGGTGACCACAATGATTGAGGCCCCTTCCTGAAGTGCTTCGGAAAGCTTGGCGGATTTGCTGCCACCGGATTCAGTTCGATTGATGGTCTGCACCACCCCTTTGGTGCGTTCGAACTGAGATATGGTTTCCTGAAGCTGGGAGTCGAGTACGTTGCGGTCAGTGACGACTATGATGCTGTCGAAAATTCGGTTGTTGTCTTTGTCATGGAGCGATGAGAGCTGGTGGGCCGACCAGGCAATGGAGTTGGATTTCCCGGAACCGGCTGAGTGCTGGACCAGGTAATTCTTGCCCGGACCACTTTGATACACGTCTTCGATGATTTTTCTGACCGCATCGACCTGGTGATACCTCGGAAAGATCAGTGTTTCACTCTTGTGCTTCCTACCCTGAGCGTCTTCTTTATCCTTTTTCTCCAGATGAATGAACTTACCGATAATGCGAAGCAGTGTGTCCTTTTGAAAGATGTCTTCCCAGAGATAAGAAGTGGCATAGCCATTCGGATTAGGCGGATTGCCTGCCCCGCCCTCATTTCCTTTGTTAAAAGGCAGGAAGTGCGATTTATGGCCTTTCAGGTGGGTACACATGTAAACTTCATCGGTACTGACAGCGAAATGGACCATTGCCCTTTTTTTAAACGCCAACAGCGGTTCTTCTTTGTTGGTTGCGGGATCTCTCGGCTGACGGGCTTGGCGATACTGCTCGACGGCATCCCAAACGTTTTGGGTGAAATCCGTTTTGAGCTCAAGGGTGGCAACGGGCACCCCGTTCAGGAACAGAACAAGGTCGATCGAGTTCTTGTTGTTTTCAGAGTAATAGACCTGACGAACCACTCTCAGGATGTTTTGTCTGTAGGGCTCCATGAGCTGTGCAGTTTCCAGATCCGGCTTGAACTGACAGAGTTTGAAACGAATGTTGACGTTTTTTAGTTCGTTGCGCAGACAGTACAGGGAACCGTATTGATCCATCTGCTTAGCAACAAAACGGACCAGTGCCTGGTCTGTGTCTTTTGGATAACGCTTTTGGAACTTCTTATACTGCTCAGGCTGGGTTGTTTTGATGTAAGCGAGCATGTCATCGGGGTACAAAGCTAACGCCCTGTCATAGCCTTGAGAGTTGCCCTCAACCCAATCGTGCGTGCTTAGCAGGCTATCTACAATCTCAGTTTCAAAAACGTTCTCTGTATGTTTCATGAATTCCTCAGTTCTTTAGCTAAGCACAGTCTCTTACATCAATCTTACCGGTTACAGCAGCCGAGATCAGGGCGGTTTTTCGCTCTTTAAGTAAGTCTATAGCTTGCTGAGCTTTTAATTCAGCAGTTGATAAGATTTTGACCAGCCGCTTGAGTTCACTCTGTACTTGCAGTGAAGGAATTCTTATTTTTTCGTTAAGTAAAAGTTTCAAATTTAAAGGTCTATTCCTTCCCGCTGACCCTCTAGAGGACTCATTCAATAAAAACCCGCCATATTCGGTAAATAAAAGTGCAAGAAGGTATTCCGTATCAATTTTTTTCCCTCTTACTACTGGATAACGATGAGAAACTACACAGCCACTCTCTTTTTCGGTAGCCATTGTGACAGCACCTTCCCATGCGAACTGGCCACTAATAATTAAGTCACCTTCCTCAACATAAAAAAATTCTGAATCTCCCATGTCGCTGCCCGGTTTTTTGGGTTTATGAAACAGGCCCCGGCCTCTGTTGTAAAGCCCTAATGACTCATACTCTATGCCCTCTTCAATAGTGACGGGGCGACTTATAACTTCTACCAAATGCCTTAAACGCTCTTCTATTCCTTCACCATTGATTTGCTCTCTCATTGCTAGTGCAACTATTTTTTCTTTCAACAACTCGATTAGCTTTTGTTGTTTTTCGATTAGGGTGTCGATTTTGGTGGTTTCTTGGTCGAGGAAGTTGGCTATTTCTTTTTGCTCTTTCAACGTTGGCAACCAACCTAAAGAGTTTCTTAGTAACACCTGCGTAATACTAAAAACCTTTACACCTTTTACAGCGAGTTGAATCTGGCTCCTGAATTCTTGTGAATCGAACAGGTAGGCTACATATCTGCTATGGTAATCATCCTCAATTCTGGCAATAATCGTGTGGTAGCCAGCAAAAGTTGGCTCATAAGAAATTAATTGTGTGAAATTCCCAGCTCCCTCTAAGTCTTCTGATGTATCAGCAAATATAAAATCGTTTTTATTTAACAAGGCGCTTGGAGAGGACGTCAAATAATCCTTTGGAACACATTTTAAATCGTCTTTACATGGGTCTACTTGAAAACCGAATTTTGAATGCACTTCACCGTAACTAACGCACGGAATACCTTCTTCGACCAAATTTGCTCGGGTTATGGTCAATCCTTTAGAAAACCGGAAAAAGTACCGAAGTTTTTTTATCTCCCAATGCTCCGGAATCTCCCCAAGCCACTCAATCCCCGAATCTTTATAAGCTGGATAAGGTTTGTATTTACTCATCAAGCCTTAACCTCCTGCAAAATCTCCAGGATGTCAGCCGTAACGGCATCTAGGTCCGCATCAATCTCTTCCAACGGACGTGGCGGCTTGTACTCATAGAAGTGACGATTAAAGGGAATCTCGTAACCAACAATGCCCACTTCACCGTCTCTTTCATCGGTTTTCTTTTCGTCAATCCAGGCATCTGGAACGTGAGGCAGAACTTCTCTCTCAAAGTATTCGTAGATGTCTTCTTTGAGCGGGACATTTTCATAATCACGCAGATCTGGGTTGGCCTCCAGATTGCCCTTTTTGTCCCGACATAGAACCGCTTGGTCATTGTGCTCTGCAATATGCTTTTGAATCACTTTGAACTGCGCTGCGGTCAGCTTGACACTAAAGTCAGCCCGGAATGCCTCTCGATCCAGGTATTCATCATCCGGCATTTTGTCCAAAGCCGACAGCACCTCACCTTTGAGTTCATCCTTCCACTTCACAAACCCTTTATCAGCCTTGAGGCTCTCGATTCGCTCTTCCTCATGCGGATAGAAGGCGAGCTGCAAAGGTCTTTCAACCGTGATGCGTCTGAAGCCGAAGTCTTCATTATCGAAAATCTTCGAGACTTTGGACTCCTCAAATTCACCGTAAATGCGGGTGATATCTTCAATTTGCGCTTCACTGATTTCCCGACGCTTGGAGCCCAAGGATTTTCGCATCGGCACATACATGTCCGTAGCATTGATTAACTGGACCTGGCCTTGGTATTCCTCTCGTTTTTTATTGGAGAGAATCCAGATGTAGGTGGCAATGCCGGTGTTGAAGAACATGTCCGTGGGCAGGGCCACAATGGTTTCAAGCAGGTCATTTTCAAGAATGTAGCGGCGTATCTCCGACTCACCTGATCCAGCCCCACCGGTGAACAACGGTGAACCATTGAGAATGATGCCAATACGACCACCACCGTTGTCAACGGATTCCATTTTTGAAATCAGGTGCAACAAAAATAACAGTGAGCCGTCAGAGACCCGAGGCAATCCAGGCCCAAAGCGCCCTGCAAAGCCTTTTTGAGTGTGCTCCTGCTTGACGATCTTCTCGACCTTTTTCCACTCGACACCGAAGGGTGGATTCGAAAGGCTGTAGGAGAAGTGGTAATCACTCAGCTGGTCATCCGAGAGGGTATTGCCGTGTTTGATGTGATCAACGTTTTCGCCTTTGATCATCATGTCAGCTTTACAGATGGCGTAAGACTCGCCATTAAGTTCCTGACCAAAGGTTACAAGCTTGGCAGTCGGGTTGATTTCAGCGACATACTCGGTCCCGGACGTCAAAAATCCACCTGTCCCAGCCGTTGGGTCATAAAGGCTGCGAACCACCCCTTCCCCTGCCAGGACATCATCATCCGGACACAACAACAGTGAGGTGGCCAGGCGCACCGCATCTCTGGGTGTGAAGTGCTCCCCAGCGGTTTCATTTGAGACTTCAGCAAAACGCCGAATCAGCTCCTCAAACACAGCCCCCATGGTGTGATTGGAGACAGCTTCCACAGAAAGGTCAACGTTGGAGAATTTCTTGACCACTTCATAAAGTAAGTTTGCCTCGTCCAAAAACTCCAACTGCTCATTGAATTTGTACTTCTCAAAGATGTCGCTCACGTTTTCACTGAACGAGGAGATGTAATGCTCGAGATTTTGCAGCAGGTTGTCGGAATCAGCGAGCAGAGCCTTCAAGTTATACTTGGAGACGTTGTAAAACTGGTGGCCGGATTTGGAGGTCAAAAACACATTCAATGGCACGCCCAGGTCTTTCTTGGCTTCGTATTCCGACAGGACATCGTCCTTGGTTGCTTCCAACACGCACTCAAGGCGTCTTAAAAGCGTAAACGGCAAGATGACTTTGCCGTAACTGGATTGTTTGTATTCGCCTCTTAGCAGGTCAGCGGTTGACCAGACCATCGAGGCCAATGCTGAAAAATTTTGCATGGAGTCCCTTATAATCTTTGTCTTATCTTTTGCCACACAGTGTACTCAAAAATTCTAATTATTTTTAGATTAAACCATGGCATTTTCGGATAATTATTGGTTTTAAGGCGACAGGGCCTGTCGCCGTTTAGACCGGATTAGAGAACTATGAACTGACGCTTTCCTGTGCCGAGGGTTGATGAGCGCTTGATAACTTTCGGTTAGCCCTTGCCTGTGCCAGCTCTTTTTTGTGTTCGGCCCGAAGTGAATCCATCTGAGCCGTTAACCTCTCAACTTGCTGACTTAGCTCATTGATGCGTTTTTCCTGGCCAGTAATGATTTGCTCTTTTGCCTCCAGCACTTCATGATCGACTCTTAAATCAAGCACATTCTCGGTTTTTTCAAGCTGGCTTTTGAGGTCATCGGCTTGCTTCTCTAGATCAGCCAGCTTGGTTTGAGCCCTGGCTTTCTCCACTTCGCTATCATGAAGCTGATCTTTGAGTTGATTCAGGTCATCCTGATGCTGACGCTGCTGCGCTTCAAGCTTATCCTGGATGGCATTCATCTCCTGGTGATGCGCACTTTGGATGGTTGCGACCTGATCGATGTGTTTTTGGGCTTCGTCTTTGGCGATGATTTCATTGTGTTGAGACGTGGTTAATTCCCGCTCCACCTGCTTTAGACGCTCTTTCGTATCATGCAATTCATCCGCTTTGCTGTCTCTGATCGACTCCGCTTTGTCCAATTGCGTTTGCAGTTGTGTTTTGAGGTTTTCAAGCTTATCGAACTGGGAGGTTAAGTCTTCGTACTCCTCACGTAGTTCAGCTTCCACTTCAGCCAAAGCTGAATACCGGTCAAGATGGCTTTTCTTAATGCGGTTCAACTCGCTGTTCATCATCTCCACCACCTTGTTTCTGATGCCATCAGCGGTTTGGGTCACATCGATGTCGACTACGTTCGAACTTTCAGCCCGATATGCTGCTAAAAACCTCATGATCGACGTGTTGCTGCCCCGGCCAATTTCCTCTCTGACGTTGGCTTTGGTAATTTTCTTTCCTTTCGCTTGCAAGCTTTCAATGGCCTGATCAAAGTCCTCCTGTGTAACCTTTGCTCCTCGCTTGGCTTTCTCCATAGGCACCTCCTTGGTTGATGTTATCTACTGATACCAGAAACGGTACGTACCGTCTGGTACGTACCAAAGCTAGCAAAAAATTTTTATTTGGCTACACCCTGAGAGCAGAAAAAGGCGATTTTGTTGAAAATAAATGCCAAAGAGGCAGGAAAAAGCTCCTCATAGGCGCTTTAGAGGCGATATTCAGGGTCCTAGGGGCCGTCTTGGGTTATATGACTGGGCCTTTGACCCCATCCAACACAGCCGATCGGACAAAACGTTGCGCTTTGAAGTCAGGGAAAACATGGCCATTCAGGCAAAGTGTGCATAAACGTGCATATCTGTGCATTTATGCACACCCTGTGTCTGAATTTGCGGAAAATCTGGAAATCTGAAGAAGATGCGTGCATAAGTGTGCATATATGCACGTTTTTGCACATCGGAAGAAACTGGAAAAAAGTGAGCAGGCCAAAAGGGAGGAAAGGCCTGCCCCAAAATGCGAATCAAGGTGCTCGAATTCTGTTACGGTTTTCTTAATTCGCTGCTTAAGCATAGCAAAAATTTTTTATTTGGCTACACCTGAAACGCCCTTTTCTTCAGTTTTTTCAAAACTTTCTACATATACTAAGGGGTTTCGCCAGTGCTTTGGTTGAATCCTGTTACAGATGAAATTTGGAAAAAAATTCTACATATACTAAGGAATTCGCCAAACACGCCCGAAGAGGGCGATTTTTTTCAAAAAATTCTACATATATAAGGGAAAAGTCGTGTGCATTCTTTAAGTGGTAGAATTTTTGCAAAAATTCTACATATAGATAATTAATGTAGAATTATTTCAAAAATCAGAACTATCGTCTCAGGGCGATCCACAGGCCTAAAAAAACGGGGCTCCTTGTATTCCATCGTCAACTGAATTACAAAGCCTTTTGGGGATGTTTGATGGGGCCTGGTTCATTGGAATGGAAGATTCCTTCGCTGGTTTTTCTGGGACGGGAAAAGCCACATACAGTGGCTTTTATTGTTGTTGCGATTTCGGCTTACTCGTTGAGGGCTGATCAAGATAACAACGAACCCTTACCAGCCTCACAAAGGTTAATCCCGACTCATGATCGAGCTGGATTGCTTATGTTGCTCATTGCAAGCGGAGTTTGAGGTCTTCTGGTAGCTCACCAGCTGAATACTCCACGCTTCTAGGTTCACACAAAGCACTTTCTAAATGCAGAATTGAATTGGACCTGTCTTCCAGGCTCAAGACAGAATGCTCATACTCTTTGAACGCTTTAATGCATTCTTCCGGGTTGACTCCTTCGGCCTGATAGATAATTCTCTGTTCCGGCTTAATTTTTTTGTTCGGATATTGCACGTAATGCAACATGAATTGCATCAGCAGTTTTCTCTCCTCACCCATGTCCGCAAACACCCTCACCATGAACGAAATGGATATACTCCACTCGCCCCTTGGCAGGGGGGTATCCATCTTTTCTACTTGAAAGTCTTTTGCAAAGCTGTAGTTACTATTTCCCATACACATTTCTCCTTTTTTGTTATGTGCAACTTGAATTTAGTACACTTTTCAAATTTGTCAATAACCTTGGTGAGAGTGACGAACAAATTTTCAGGAGATTGATAGGCAGGCTGAAATTAGGAAGGTATAGCGGGGCATTCCCCGCTGTGATATATGCCCATATAGTTCAGTCGAACTGTAAGAGTTTGATGATTGACTTAAAAAATGTGTAAGCAATTAAAATTCCGACACCATTTCCTGCGCCGGGCCAATTCATAAGCGTTTCTCTTTAATAACCCATGACTAGGTTCTTTAGTTCTAGATCTCACCTCCTTTTGAAATGAGTTCGCACATTCTAGACTAGCTTAAGCCGCACTATTGTCAACAAGGTGCACAGAGCGATTCGGGCTTAATTCTTTTTCCTGATCCTGCCCTTCGGCTGTCGCTTTTAGCTTGTTCGGGTGATGACACGGAGTATCTTTCGAAAAATCAAAGCGCCCTACATTTTTGAAATGCTCATATTCTTCAAAAGAACGAGGAATTGTTATGCTCGAATCAATTGTACGTTTGATTTTTTTCAAAGGGTGTTGGATTTCCAAATAGACTTCGTGGTTCGTTAGCCAAAACTCCGTTTCTTCATCAACCGGCTGATTGCGACTTTTAGGTGAAACCAGCAATCGCTTGTTTTCATCGTCTTTGTCTTTTAACAACCCCAACGTAAAGTCAGCTCGATCGGTAAGCCCCGTTCCACCTCGAGGGATTATTTCATTTTTTTTGGCGTCGTTCTTACCTATGTGGTGAGTTATTAGAACTGTCCCACCCAATTCTTCCCTGAGCCTGTCAGCATTTTCAGCGAATGCTGTAGAGTCATCGTTGCTGTTTTCATTTGCACCAAGCGAGCAAGATTGCATCGTGTCGATTACGATGAGTTCAAAACGAATCCCTTTAAACTGGTTAATGATCTCATCCACAGTTTGTGGATCATGCAAGGTTTTGTTCTCAGGTTTATAAAAGAAAATCTGATGCTTGGATGGTGTCATGGCTTTGTAGATGTTGAAATCCTTAATTGCCTTTGATAAACCTTCTCCAGAAATATAAAGACAGTCGCCATGATAATTAATCGACTTGCCAAGAAACGTATTAGCACCACTTGATACACAATGAGCTAAATTCAGACTTACAGTGGTTTTTCCTGCATAACTGACACCCAATAAGGCGCCAACCCCATCACTCGGCACTGTGCCTGAAACTAGCATTTCACGTTCTTGTGGAATGTCAAAAATAAGCTCTTCTGGAGCAAATTTCCGAAATAGTCTTATCCAAAGTTCTTTAACTTTTCCCATTTTTTTCTCCTCTTTTTTTAAATGGATCATGGCAACGTCGCCACACATTTGAAATTGTGCTCGAGTTTTGAATCGAAAAATAAAACAAACAGCGCTTTTTTTGCGTGATTAATAGTTTTTTGCCAATTTTTAAGAAATCGACAGTTTTTTTCTCCTTGGCCAAGGAAAAGGATCTAGGTCAAACTCAGTGCTCATGCCGTTTCTGGTGGTTTGAATCAATCACCGTAGCGTTGAAAATTAATTAAACCGTCAAAATTAGGGTGGTTTGTTTTCACAAGCTTTTTGAGGTCGGGATATCATCGTTTTGTGATTTGGGGGTAAGGGGGCAAGAAGGCGGGCCCTTTAAGGGGGCCGCCTTCTTGCCCTCCTACACCAATTTCAAAAAAAATTTAATTACGTAAAAAAAGGTGCCTTTGTTTCAAAAAAATTTTGCGCTGTGGATAGAATTAAATCATCGAAATTGAATTTTTAACCCTCTGGCGAGAACGCCAGATCAACTGAAAAAGGGGGTGCTTATAGAAAAAACAGGAGAAAGCGATGACTTCAAATTTCAAAATCTTAACGCTGGATGGAAAGGCGAAAGATCCAGCAGAATTACAACTTGGAGAGGGATTGGCCTCGCCAGATGAAAATCCAAACCACTTAATCAGCAAGAAACTTCAAGGGCCAGAGGTTCTTTATAAGCTGGACCTGATTCAATCGAAAAGCCGCCACTCATTCCCTGCCTTAACTGAGCGGTCTGTCATTTTGGGTGAAAGCCATTTGCTTCGCTGCCATTCGTCACGCTGGCAAGGGGAAAAAATTCTCACCGTTGCCGAAATTGCGAAACTGCAGGAAAAATCCTATTACAAGAACCGAATCGCATTGATGGCCCCGAAAGTGGATTTTGGACCTGAGAGCTCTCTTGAAAATAAGCTCACGCCCTACGCTCTTGGTGTTTTTATGAATAACGCTACGTATGAAAATGGGTGTATTTGGTTAAAACATTTAAACGAGACTGTCCTGGATAAGCTGATTTTAAGCTACGCCATCAAAGCGGAACGTTTTAAAAAAGGCATCCGTATCGATCCATCTCACCTCCCTGGCCAAGATGAATTAATTAACTTTTTGGAGAATAAACGCTTTGACAGCCCAGTCATTCAAACTTATCTCTTTGAGAGCACCTTTCAAGAGCGACTGGCATTATTGGCTGGTTTAGTAGACGCAAGCGGCTCGGTTGAACCTCGTGATATTGAGCGAGGGACTTTAGGGGTGAGTTATTTACATTTTTCAGATCAAGCAACCATGCAAATTGTGCAGACCCTTTTATGGAGCCTAGGAACGCATCCACGAATCTATTGCAAAGAAGCTCAACGCAAAAGCACTAAAACGAACACTCTCTACTTCACAGTGTCTTTTAAGTTCCCAGCTCTTAGAGAAGCTCTGACAGTTCATCAAAAGAAAGAACGGGCTAATGAGCGCTTTCGTAGCAACAATGCTCGTATTGGCAAGGTGACAAAGCTCAAAACCAAAGCGAACACCTGGTTCATCAGGACCACTCACCCAAACAACAACCTTGTGACTGACAATTTCCTGCTCATTTAATAAAGGGCGCTGGTTTTAGGCATTTACTCCTCTCTAGTCAGTTGCAACTTGGTCAGGAGAGAGAGTGAGCTCTGTTTGAAATGACAACTTCAGGCAAACAAGTATCTGACGATGCACTCCAAATCACTGGAATCTGTATTTTTTTGGAAAAAAGTCCAAAAAATAATTAACCATGCGAAAAAAGGCATGGTTGTTTCAAAAACGGGGGTCGGTTTTTTGTGTAATACCAAGTAGGCCAAGTTGAATTGGCAAGGTTAAAAAATGAAGTCACTCGCAGAAATACAATCCTGAACATTGTGAACTAAGTGACCTAACAATACTCACTCAAGGAGAAATGATGATCAAATTACTTAAAATTAGTCAACTGGTTGAAATAACAGGATTATCAAAGGCAACTATATACCGAAGAATTAGTAATGGCGAATTCCCTAGCCAAGTAAGGCTTTCCGCTAGGAGGGTTGGATGGAAACAGTCCGAAATTGAGGACTGGCTAGATTCACTAAGCTGAGTCTATCTTTTCATTACTCATCGCCGCCATAAGTGGAGTCAATATTTACCGCTCCAATCTACTAGCTATGGCGGCTTTTAATATAAGCAAACCTTTTAGCATTTTCATTGCCTGTCGCCTTATCGAGATCCACCTCAATGATTCTCCAAGGAATCTACTCAACTTTCTTCCTAGCAGCACTTTCAATTTTTGCAGCTTCCATATAATTAGAATTTTTTAATTCAGCTCCATGTTAGCTAAATAATTTATTGTGGGAAGGATATGGTCCGCCTGAGAAAAATCGAGTAAGATGAACTCGGAACTTTAGTTTAAAAGGCGAAAATAATTGGGACCATAGAGGGACCACAGGGTACTTTTAAGTAACCCAAAAGCCCGTAAAAACGTTGGATTTGAAGGGTAAGTCGATTCCCCCCAGCTCCACCAAATATTAAAGCTAAGTTGTTGAGCATAAACAACTTGGCTTTTTTTATATCTTAATTTTGTAAAGCAAAATAAATAAAAAGTTGCTAAACACCCTAAATGGTTACAAAATGAGGAAATGATTTATGCGATTCCTCAGCTAGCATGACCAGCGCGAAAAAGAAAACGCAAGCGATTATTAATCAGGGCAAGCTCGAGCTTTTCAGGGCCCTATGGAATCATTCGGACGATAACTTGTTTGTGGTGCGAAAAGCTCCAGATGGTGATTTTATTACTGAACGCACCAATCCTTCGTTAATACGTCTTTTTAACCTCACGCCTGAGCAAGCCTCAAACAGCTCTTTAAAACAGCACTTGCCAGCGGATGCCTATAATGCTATTTCAGCACGTTATAATGAATGTCTGTCAGAAAATACTCCGATAACCTATGAAGAGTCACACGTCATTGACTCGTCCGGCTTGCCGAGATATTGGTTAACCAAAATTTTACCGGTTATTGATCCTGATACCGGCGAAGAGCGCATTTTCGGAATTTCTCGAGATATAACCGAGCTCAAACGCATTGAGGAACAACTGCTTTTTACCAATGAACAGCTTGAGCAGGAAGTTGAAAAAAGAACCGAAGAGCTCAGGCTTGCGCTTAGTGAAATGGAAAGAATTTCCAAATACGATAAGCTAACCAAACTCTATAATCGCCACAAACTCGATGAAGAGCTGGAAAAGGAAATCGAACTTGCCAGGCGTTATGAGAATAGCTTTGGTCTGATTTTAATGGATATTGATAATTTCAAAAAGATTAACGACTCCTACGGCCACTATATTGGAGGTCAGGCGCTTATGGAGCTCGCAAAAGTCCTAAAACAATCTGTGCGCAAAACCGATATCGTTGGCCGCTGGGGTGGGGATGAGTTTTTACTGATTATGCCTAACAGCTGCAAGCAGGCTCTAATGGTGCTTGCACAAACGCTAAAACAGCAGCTTGAGCGCAAGCAGATGTACGATTTCGGCTCACTGTCCTCAAGTATTGGCGCAACCCTGTTTCAAAAAAACGATACCATTGACTCCATGATTACTCGAGTTGATAAGGCGATGTATTCAGCCAAGAAACAAGGAAAAAACGCCATCGCGGCAATCTATGAATAATTATTTTTTTTAAAACTGCACATCAAACTATGTGATAAGTTTACAAAGAAAAAAACAGAAACAGGACACCCACTTTTCTCCGGATGGGGGGTTCTACTTAGTCCCCCAGCTCCACCAGTTTTTATGCTGAGTTACTCTGTCAACACAATGAGTGATGCTTTCAGGATGGCTCAGCAGTTCCATCCAACGCACATCTGATCTTTCTGTTCAACGCAGCCACCCGGCTGGTCACGCCGCTTTATTGAGCATTTTCGTTCCCACCACACTGGCCACAACACCGACCACAAGCGCAACAATAGCAGGAACGTATGAGGGGGCATTCTGCTCAATAAATTTAAGTGTTAATCCGTAAAAGGGAGGGAAAAATAGCGCTTGAAATAAAAACGACGCCATCGAGAAGGCGCCGTGAAGGTGAGCGGAAGATAACATAAACGCCTGAAGCTGACGTGACGAGGCCGCCGAGGCCGACAACGCCAATCAAAGCTCCAAAAGCATGGGATCATTTGAGCTTTTTAATACGCTCCTGTGGGCTGACCACATCAGTTAAGCGAACCCCGAACTTGTCATTGATGACCACCACCTCACCGTGAGCAATCAAGGTTCCATTGACCAGCAAATCCAGAGGCTCGCCCGCCAAACGATCCATTTCAATCACACTGCCCTGAGTGTAAGACAATAGATTTCGAATCGAGACGGTCGCACGACCGATTTCGAGCTGAAGCGTGACCGGAATGTCCATCAGGACATCCAAGTCCACCTTATCCGTTCCGCCGCCGCGCCCTTCCTGCAGTTCATCCAGAGAGGCCTGGCTGACTTCTTCGTCGGTGGCTTCAGCCTGCTCGTTCAGGGCCGCCGCCCAAGGATCATCCTCGGCGCCCTGATCTTCGCTTTCATTGCCTTCGGCTTCTTTTTGTTCGTTCAGGGCATCGCCCCACGCGCTCATGTCATCTTCTTCACTCATCGTACCAATCCTTTGTGTTATCGACCATTTTCTCTTGATAAGCCGGATGTCTCAGAATCTCTTTGAGCTTGACGGCTTTTTTATCCTGACTTTCGCCCAGCTTGCCTTTAGCAATTCCGATGCCTTCGGCTTTGACCGTGACCTGCTCAGGCATTTCAAATGGGATGATGTCGCCTTTTTCCATGCGCATCAAATCATCCACCTGCATTTGCAGCTCGGCCAGATTGACCGTGAGCTCCACTTCGATGTTTTTCGCTTCTTCGCGCAGGGTTCGAGACCAACGATTGTCGGACTCACCCTGAAGGTTGGACATACCCTCTTCCAGCTTGTCGCGAACCGGCTCCAGCATCGAATACGGCATCACAATGTCGACCCGGCCTTCAACGCCTTCAAATCGGACATTGATCGGACTGACCACAATCATATCTGTGGCATCGACGATGCTGGCAAACTTCGGGTTCATTTCCGAATGCATGTAGTCAATTTCAATGTCCATGACCGGCGCCCAGGCCTTGCGCAAATTTTCGGAAGACATGTCGAGAATGCTTCGTACCATCGACATTTCCACCGGGGTATACTCCCGCCCTTCAATCTTGAACGGCAACAGCCCCGTGCCACCGAAATACATGTCCACTGCCGTAAAGATCAGTTTGGAATCCAGCGTAAACAGCGCTACCCCATTCAGCGGATTGATGCGGTAGATATTCAAGCTGGTCGGGACGAAGAGGTTGCGCAGGTAGTCAATCATCTTGATGATTTTGACTTCCCCCGCCGTCACCTCCACACTGGACATGATCATTTCATTGAAATGACGTTGAAACCCACGGGCAAAGCGCTCATTGATGATATCCAGAGCAGGCAGGCGACCACGTACGATCCGCTCCTGGTTGGTAAAGTCATAGACTTTGGCAACCGTGGATTCGCCTGAATCGTCGTCTTCGGTCTCAACGTCGCCGCCACCCATGCCTTTGAGCAGGGCATCGACTTCGTCCTGGCTGAGAATATCATCCATGCGTCTGGTCGTCCTTATTGCATGACAAAGCGTTCAAAGAACACATCTTCAAGTATGTCCGGATAGATTCCGTGCTTCTCGAGTACGCCACGTGCTTTCGTCAGAATACGCTCTCGCAGAATATCCGGACCATTGTCCAAATTCATTTCACTATAGGTTTGCTTGCGCAATAACGCAGTGATGTCATTACGCAAGATAGGTCGGTAGTTTTCCATGTCCTGAACCAGCTGTGGGTAATGAGACATGAACTTCAATGTAACGGCCAAGTATTTTGCCTGACCTTCACCCTTAAAGTTCACCACAAACGGCTCCATGGCGAAATACTGCGGCGGTGCACCTGGCTCAGGTGGTTCATACTGCTTGAATTTTGGCGAAAATTCACGTGGCACACCATCATCAATGGTCTGCTCCTGGGCGTTAGCCTGCTGGCCATTGCCATTGTCTTTACTGTCCCCACCACTGAGCAACAGGAACGTCATCACACCGATGCCAATGACCAACAGCAAAATGACCACGATCAGCGCGATCATCAACCCTTTGCCAGCGGATTTTTGTTCTTCCTGATTTTCTTCAGCCATGCAAAGCCCCTTCTGTTTTTAATTTTTTCATCTATTGATTTGTAGGATTCACCATCTGCTTTGACAGATCTTCCATCCCCGGCGCATCACTCAAACTCTTGAGACGTTCTTCCGCCTGCTGATTGAGGACGATGATACTGATGCGCCGGTTACGGGGATTATAAGGGTTTTCCTTATCAAACGGGATGGTATCGGCCAGTCCCACAACTTGTGCAATACTGTCAGAATCGACGCCGCCACGCAACAGCATCCGTCGGGCCGCATTCGCTCGATCGGCCGACAATTCCCAGTTGGTGTACTCAGCATTAGCCTGATAACCGGAGGAATCTGTGTGACCGGCAATGCTGATACGGTTATCCGTCTGCGCTAAAATGCTTCCCACTTCCTGCAACAATCTTTGTGCATAGGCTTTGGGCAAATCCACACCGGTTCCAAACATCGGGCGTTTGCGGTCATCCAGTACCTGTACCTGTAAACCGTTGGGCGTGATATCAAGTTTGAGTTGTTCTTTCAGGTCCTGCAACGTCGGTGTGTTTGTAATTTTTTGCTCAATCTGTTGCTTGAGCTGTTCCATTTCCTTGCGTTCTTCTTCAATTTTATCGCCATCGCCTTTGGGCGAGTCTTTGAACCCACCCATGTCAATCATGGAATCAGAGGAACGGCCTGACTCTTCCGACTTGACCAGCACATTGGGGGAGGCCTCAATCACCGTGGGGTCCCGGAAGAATTCCGCCATGCGTTTCATTTCTTCTTGGTTGGAGCCCCCCAGAATCCACAGCATCAGGAAGAACGCCATCGCCGCGGTCATAAAATCGGCAAACGCGACTTTCCACGCACCACCATGGGCGACGTGCGGGCATTTCTGAACCCGTTTTATGATGATGGATTGTTCATCGCTCATGCGCGCATCCTTAGGCCTATTCGATCAACCGATTATTTCTGCGTTTGCAGGTATTCGTCCACTTCCTGGAAGCTCGGACGTTCTTTACCAGGGATCGACTTGCGCCCGAACTCCATCGCCACTTGAGGCGGGTAACCATTTAGATTGGCCATCAAACAGGCTTTAATCGCGCCATAAAACGCACTTTCCGCGTGAGCTCGGTTACCAAGATCAGCCGAAATCGGCCCAACAACCCCGTAAGCCACCAGAATCCCCAAAAAGGTGCCCACCAAAGCCACGGACATGTGATGGGCAATTTCCAGCGGCCCCGCGTCCAGGTAACTCATGGTCACAATAATCCCCAGCACCGCAGCCACGATACCAAACCCCGGTAGCGCTTCGGCCACTTTACCAATCGCTTCACTGGGCGCCATGGCTTCGTGGTGATGCACGTCCAGTTCGGCAATCATTAGATCTTCAAGCTGGTATGGATTGCTGGCCCCACTGATCATCAAACGCAGGTAATCACAGATAAAGTCAACAATGTGATGGTCGGCGGCAATTTTGGGGAACATGTTAAACAGCTCGCTGTTTTCAGGCTCTTCAACGTCCTGCTCGATCGCCATTAGGCCTTCACGACGCGCTTTGTTGAACAGACGAAACATCAGGCCAATCATTTCCATGTACATGTCTTTGTCATACCCGGGCGACTTAACCAGCCCAAAGGCGCTGGAAAAACTTTTTTTCACCACCCAGCCTGGGTTCGCAATAATGAAAGCACCCAGCGCCCCGCCACAAATGATCAAGACTTCCAGTGGCTGGATCAAAATGCCAATGCTGCCATGTGGCAGATAGCCCCCTAACAGGGACCCGAACACCACCACTGTGCCGATAATTGCTTTCATAATTGAACCTTATTGTTATTTTTTACCACACGTTTTGGTTTGCACCCATCCCTGTTTCAGAGCGGGCTCAGGCCTGTTCAACCGCTTGAGACAGCGCTTTTTGCGCGGACTTCAACTCTGCCAGATTGGCTTCAATATCATGCAAAAACTCATTCACTTTGCCCGCCTGGCTCTGAGTCGTCTCCACGCGCTCCTGTCCGTTTTCCATCACTTCCACGGCGTTCTGCGCACGCCCCTGAAGTTCTTCAATAATGGTTTGAATTTCAGTCGTTGCCTGTTGCGTTTTGCCAGCCAGTACACGAACTTCATCCGCCACCACCGCAAAACCACGACCATGCTCACCGGCACGCGCCGCTTCAATGGCCGCATTCAAAGCCAGCAAGTTAGTCTGTTCGGCAATGTCTCGAATCAAAACCAGAACGGTGCCGATGTTGCTGCTGTCCTCTTCCAGTTTTTTGATCACACTGGAGGCATGCGTGACCTCGTCGGTCAAGCCCGACACTTCTGAAATCACACTCTCGACCGAGGACATGCCTTCGTCGGTGCCCTGGCTCATGCGGTCAACCACACCAGAGAGCTGCTCAGAAAGCGAAACCAGCTCGGTGTTATCAAACCCGTAAGACGGCTCAGGCAAAGCGGCATCTTCATTTGAAAAGCTGCTCTGTTCAGTCAGTCGATCATTCAACTGAGCCACCTCTTCCTGTAGCGACAACGCCTGCTGATTGGCTGATTCCACTTCAGAGGCTTTTTCGCTTAAGGCCGAGTCCATCTGTTCGAACAAACGGTTCAAGGTTTTAATGACTTTGGGATCGGTGCCTTCCGCTCGAAACGTGGGCGAATAATCGCCTGCGTCCAATTTTTCTTTCAAAGCCGCATTCAACTGACTTTGCTCACAGGCCCCTGACTTATTGCACCACAGCAAATAAACCAATGCACCTGCGACCACGCCGCCAACGCCCAGGGCAATCAGGACGACCCCCGTGGTCGGCAGACCGGCAATCGAAGACGCGTAGCTTGGGGCTGCCAGACCAAGCAATCCAAATAGTGGCAAAAGTTGCGTTGCGATTCTCATGCAGGATCCTTTACTAAGTTAAGCGTAATAGTCTACTAAATTATTGGAAGCGGCTAATATTGATTGCGCCGAGGCCGGATTATCCTCGTCGACGCCATCACTCATTGCACCGGATGAATGCGCCAAACCATGCTGGTCAGGTGATTCCTGATCGGCTTTGCCTTCCGAGGCTGGCTGACGTTCATCCGCCACATCCATCGAACCAAATTTCATGCCAGCGTTTTCAAGCATTTCTTTCAACTTCGGCATCGCCTGTTCAATGGCTTCCCGGGTTGTCCCCTGTTGTGTGACCATGGACACATGGACCATTTGATCTTTGTCCACATTCAATTTCACTTGAATGGACCCCAGTTTTTCGGGGTTCAGCGTAATTTTTGCTTCCTGCAGCTTATGGTTGGCCATGTACAAAACACGATGACCCAGTGCCTGGCTCCAGTTGGGGCTTCGGCTGGGCTGTGACAGAGTCTGCAGTTGAGCGGGCAGACCGTTTTTGCTGTCCATACCCAAGCTGCCCAACAGTTTTTCAACGCGTTCGGCTTTCTGCTCTTCCGTCACGGCCCCCTCATTCGCCATTTTGGTGGCCTGCTGTTGCCATTGAGCAAGCTGACGCTGCTGCTGGTTTTGCTGCCATTGCTGCTGTGCCAGCTGCTGGGCCATGGACTGATGATTTTGGCCTGACTGGCCACCGCTCTGACCGCTACCAGATGAACCGGCTTGCTGCATCTCTGCGCGCAACTCTTGCTTCAGTTCGGTTTTGGCTTCCGCCCAACGTGTGGTTTCCACCTTCATGTCACGGCCATCGACTTTAAAGGTCGGTTTGGCCTCCGTTTCCTGTCGACGTTTGGCCGCTTCTTCATTCAATTTGGTGTCTGAGTTTAATTGACTCGGGTTAACGCCATTAATGCTAGAGGCTCGGTCACGCTCGGCATTTGTTCCTCGCGCCTCTGCCGACTGAGCGGCTGAGTTCCGTCCGTCCGTCGTGCCCGTCAAGGCAGCCAGGCGTTCTGCCAAAACCTGCAAAGGTTTTTCCGACGATGCATTGCTTGTTGTGGCCTGACTGGCTTCTCCGGATTGCGCCGACTTCACCACCTGCGCCAGCTGTTCCAGTTTGTCCGCCAGTTTTTGCAACGCCACGATCCCAGGTTTGGCCTTTTCTGTATCAACTTGAACGCCTTCACCTTTATTTGGTGACGCAGCGCTTTGCCCCTCAATCTTTTGTAATACTTGTTCAATGGCTTCCATCGCCTTTTCAAGCGATTGCGTTAGTGAACGGAGCTGCCCATTCGAATCATTTTCTATTGGGTGATCTTTGGCACTGGGATCCGCCTTGCCATGCTGAGAGGTGTTCTCCAACAACGCTTGAAGCTTTTCAAGCACTTTTTCGATGGCGGCTTCTGGCGTCTCGCTCTCTAACGAGGGCGTTCTCCCGACCTCCTCCTGAGAGGCTGGCATCAGGCCTGGTAGATTCAACTGGGCTAAGGTGTCATTCAACGACGTCAACCAATCACGCGTTTCTGCATCCAAATCCAGTTCGGAAAGCGCCTCTTTGAACGACACACCCGGCATTTTATGCTCGATCTGCTGTAACACGGCTTGAAGATTTTGAGCCATGTCATCACTGAGCAACTCATCCATGTTTAAATCAAGTTGAGACAAGGCCTCTTTGTCCAGCCCGATGTCGGATAAAGACGCTTCGCCTTTGAGCGCCTGCAACCATTGCCCTTTTTTGATGTCCGACATCTCCAAATCAGACGTCTCTGCCAGACGGTTCATCAGAGCCGCAAAACCGGATGCGCCTTTCGGCAAAGATTGCCGCGAATCGGTTTTATCCGCTCCTTGAGCACTGACCAGCAGATTGTTAAGCGTTGTTTTTTCCATCATCGTGTCAGTTCCATACGCGATTTTCTAGCTTTTCTGCCCGTTTGGAGGGTGAATCCAATCGACGCAGAACCCTTGTGTGGAAATGATTTAGCAACATACAAGCCAACTTTGGCCGGGCAGCATTTAAACTCATTGATTTTTCTGGGGTATGAGTAATGCGGAGGATCTAAAAGAGGCGTCGACTGCCCGCCTGCGACGCCAATTCATCCAGCATTTTCTGTTCCTGTTTATCTAGGCGGCGGGTTTCGTTCTTTTCGAGTTTTTCCAACAGTCGATTCAGTGCTTGATGATGCGCTCGCTTTTGAATCCAGTGTTGACGGGCTTCTTCGCGCGAATCTTCCAGTGCCGCCACTTGGTGACGCTGCGTCACAATGGCTTCGTTGACTTTGGTCAAAAACGCTTGATTGGTATGAATTTGTGTGGTGTTGGTGTCCGAGGGGCGACTCAAGGCTTCCAGATAGCCTTTCTGATAGTCAGTCAGGGAATCCAGTTGTTCTTTATGCTGATGATAGGTCTGTTCCTGTGCGGCCAGATAGCTTTGGGCGGTTTCAAGCTCTTTTTCTGCCAGTTCAACCAGCATGCGAATGCGTTCAATGCGATCATTTGCCATTTACGCGTCCATTGCCGTCCTCATCGGACGGCTTTTTCCAGTGCCTTAAGACTGCTGTCCAAATCAAAGGGCTGATTCATCGGCTGGGACAAAAATTCAGTCAAACGCGGATAACGATTGATCGCCTCATCAATGCTGGCATCGGAACCTTTTCGATACGCCCCCACATTAATCAGGTCCTGATTTTGTTGGTAGGTGGCATACACCTGTTTGAAGCGACGCGCCAGACGCGTTTGTTTTTCCGACACCACATCAATCATGACCCGACTGATGGAAGATTCCACATCAATCGCCGGGTAGCGCCCCGCATCGGCAATTTGACGGGACAACAGAATGTGACCATCCAAAACGCCACGTGCCGAATCGACCACCGGATCATTTTGGTCATCCCCCTCAGCCAAAACGGTATAGATGGCGGTAATCGACCCGGCCTCACGAGTGCCGTTGCCCGCCCGTTCCACCAATTGCGGCAACTTGGCAAAGACCGACGGCGGATAGCCTTTGCTTGCAGGCGGCTCGCCCACGGCCAGCGCAATCTCTCGCTGGGCCTGAGCGAAACGAGTCAGAGAATCCATCAACAAGAGAACATTCTTGCCCTGATCACGGAAATACTCTGCAATGGATGTGGCAAGCATGGCGCCATGCAAGCGCATCAATGGCGGGTCATCTGCCGGGGTGGCCACCACCACCGAGCGAGCAAGCCCTTCTTCCCCCAGATTGTTGCGCACGAAATCGTTCACTTCCCGGCCTCGTTCGCCGACCAGACCGACCACCACGATTTCCGCTTCGGTAAAGCGGGTCATCATCCCCAGCAACACACTTTTACCCACGCCTGTGCCTGCCAAGAGTCCAACCCGCTGACCGCGCCCCAAAGTCAACAATCCATTGATGGCCTTAATGCCCACATCCAAAGGGGTGTCAATCGGCGCACGGTGCAACGGGTTGATTTTTTCACCGTTGAGCGAGACATATTCATCATAGTGCACGGGCCCTTTGCCATCCAGAGCATTGCCTGCACCATCGATCACTCGTCCTAAGAGGGCATTGGACACGCCCACTTTCACCCCGCCAGACAGAGGCATCACCGTGGCATTGGGCTCAATGCCATGTACTTTGCCAATGGGCATCAGATAAAGCTTATCGTTGTAAAACCCGATGACTTCTGCTTCGACCGGTTCCTGATTTTTGGGCAGTATACGACAGCGGGCGCCAACCGGGGCATAAGTGCCGACTACTTCCAGCGTCATGCCGACCATACGCACCAGCTTACCCTGGATCGCCAAGGGCTTTTTGTCAGGCAAACGTTCACGCAGCTGGGTTGTTTTGTTCAGGAGGGCTTGAT
The DNA here is from genome assembly GCF_001507535.1 of Thiomicrospira sp. WB1. GTDB lineage: Bacteria > Pseudomonadota > Gammaproteobacteria > Thiomicrospirales > Thiomicrospiraceae > Hydrogenovibrio. Next base: position 405,548 of record NZ_LQBN01000003.1, on the reverse strand, counting down.
TGAGGTGATCGGCATTCATGATGCGCCCCGATCCTCGGAGGCGGCGTCTTGGACGGATTCAGAATTTTTGTGGCCAGCCAGTTGCGCTGCCAGCGCCTGGGTATCACCGAGCAGTTGCTCAAGGCGCGTACGCCAATCATTGACCACAATGGAATTGTTTTGCTTGACTTCACAAGTGCCCGGCTCAATCCGCTCCACCGATTTGAGGGTCCAATTGCGAGTGCTCAGGTCAACCTGCTCGGCCACGGTGTCATAATCTTGGGGGTTGAGATGAACTTCAATGCGGGCATCGTCTTCCGGGAGCTGAGCCACCGCCTCTTCGATGGCCTGTTTTAACCAGGCCTGGTGTTGATCCACTTCCAGCGCCACGAGACGCGAGGCAAGCTCAATGGACAAATCAGCCAGGGTTTCAAAGACCTGATTCGAAAGCGACTGATACGGAGCGGCCATGGTTTCCAGCAAAGTCGAAAGCGACTCAACTTTGGGTGCCAGAGCGGCATCGGCTTCCTGTTTGGCCTGATCGAACGCCTGTTGACGCCCTTCCTGCTGGCCTTGTTCGAACCCGGCGTCGTAGCCTTCTTTTTTGGCCGAATCATACGCCTCTTTTTTCAGAAGCTGCGTTTCCTTTCGGATCCGCGGCTCGATTTCCCGACGCAACTGCTGGGTGACTTCGACTTTGTGCTCTTTGGCCTGTTGCTGCGCCTCCTGCTCAAAGTCAGTAAACTGCCAGGCTTTGATGTCAGGTTCAGGTACTTCTTCCGCAGGCAATACGGTTGCAACAGGCAGGTTTTCATCCTTGGGGCTTTCCGGAGTGACGTCCACCCCTTGCTTGTTCATAACCAAGGGCGACCTCCTTTAGACAAATTCTTCGGCCCCGCCAGGCATCATAACCTTCTCTTCGTCGGCCAGACGGCGCACCGTCTGAACAATCGTACGCTGGGCGTCTTCGACGTCGCTGAGTTTGACCGGACCGGACATTTCCAGTTCCTCTTTCAGCATCTCGGCCTGACGTTTGGACATATTAGACAGGAACAGCTCTTTCATGTCATCGTCCGCGCCTTTGAGGGCCACTTTAAGCACATCATTGGGCACTTCACCCAGTATGGTCTGAATGCCTCGCGGCTCAATACCACTGATGTCCTCAAAGACAAACATTTTGTCCTGAATCGCTTTGGCGATGTCGTCGTGCTCAACCGAAATGTCTTCCAACACTCGGGTATCAACACCGCCGCCAACCATGTTGAGGATTTCGGCCGCGCGCTTCTCCCCTCCGATGGTGGCCAGTTTGCCACCTTCGCCATCACTGGAGGCATGTTCCAGCACATCGTTCAAATCGAACAGGGCGCGCGGCTGAATGGTGGTCAAGGTCGCAATCCGGTAAATGACTTCCGACTGAAAGCGCTCCGGAATGCCGGCAAGAATTTCCGCCGCCAGATCGGGTTCAAAATACGACAGGACGATTGCCACGACCTGCGGGTGCTCATTGCGCAGCATATTGGAAATGGTCGCTGGGTGCATCCATTTAAGCGCTTCCAAGCCTTTGACCTGATCACCAAGCATGGCCGCGTCCATCAGGCCGCCGCCGCCTTCACCCAACGCATCCACCATCAGGGATTGCGCATACTCGGTCGGATTAATGCCCAGCGCGTCGTCGCCCAGCTCACTCAGAAACCCATCCAGCACCGCGTGCATCTGGTTGCGTGTCACTTCCGAGACCCCGGTCATGGCGGTCCCGATCTGTTGCACTTCACGCGGATTCAAATGCGACAACACCTTGGAAGCGGTTTCTTTGCCCAGCGCCAGCAACAGAATGGAGGTTTTCTCCAAACCGGTCATTTCGCCCTGAATTTCTTCGATTTCACTCTTGGCCATATGCTACTTCTTGTCTTTTGCCATCCATTGTTTGATGATGTGGGACGCCAGCTTCGGATCGGCGGACACCAGCGCTTTGACTTTCTCAAGCGTTTCCTTGTCCTGCTCTGAGGTTTCATCGTCCTCTTCCGCCTGCTGCTCGACGTCTTCGTTCATCTGCTCAAGCGCTTTGGAGATTTCCTCGGCGTTTTCCAGTTCTTCCTCTTCTTCATCCACATCTTCCGGGTATTCCAGCTTGATCTCTTCATGCTTGCTCAGGTCTCGGATCATCGGGCGGATGACACCAAAGATAATGATCAACACAGCCAGCCCGGCCAGAACTTGTTTGACCAGCGTCCAGAACCAGGATTCTTCCCAGATCGGTGGCGGTTCATAATCGTCGGTTTTCTCTTCAACAAACGACGCATTCACAATGCTGAGCGTGTCGCCCCGCGCCGGATCAAGACCTGTGGCATCACTCACCAGCGAGCGATAGCGATCGATTTCTTCCTGCGTGTAGGGCGTGCGCGTGATGTCGCCGTTGTCGGCGACCGTGACCTTATCATCGATCACCACCGCCACAGATAGACGACGAATGCTTCCCACCGAATTTTTGATGTGACTGACGGTGCGGTCAATCTCATAGTTTTTGGTGGTTTTTTCCTTGGAATTTTTCAGGTTGGGGTCCTGCCCCGGATCATAGCCTTCCTCAGGCGCTATCCCCGCACGAGGTGGCTGGTTGGTTAAGGCACCCGGAATACCAGCCGGGCCATTCTCTCGGTTGATTTCACGAATGGCCTGCTCGGATCGCACCGCATCCGGATCGGGTTCATAATTCTCACGGGTTTGTTCCTGCTGGGTAAAGTCCAACTCGGCCGTCACTTGTGCCCGAACCTTATGCAGGCCACCTGCCACAGGTGCCAGAAGCCGAACAATCCGATCAGACAGCGTGTTTTCGACCTGACGTGTGTATTCAAGCTGTTTCAGGCTGACGTTCATCATGCCCGAGTTGTCGTCCTGGGTAAGCAGGTTGCCGTTTTGATCGACCACCGTCACCCCGTCCGGTTTCATATTCGGCACGCTGGAAGAGACCAAGTACACGATGGCGCTGACCTGCTCATCACTCAATGAGCGCCCGGAATGAAGCTTGACCGTCACCGACGCCGTGGGTTCCTTTTGCTTGCGCACAAACACCGTTTTTTGCGGCATACCAATCAGAACCCGGGCGGATTCAACCGAATTGATGCTGGAAACCGACTTGGCCAACTCCCCTTCAATCGCTCGCTGGTAGCGTTTGGTTTCCCGAAATTGAGAAATGCCAAAGCCCTGGTCGATGTCGAGAATCTGGTAGCCGCTCGGGGCTTGTTTGGGGTAGCCTTCGGCCGCCAGGTTCAGACGCAGTTTGTGCACCCGGTCTTCCGGCACCATCAAGGCGCCTGTGGCTTCATTGATTTCATAGGGAATTTGCTGAGCATCCAGGTTCTGCATCACTTCCGACAGATCCTGGGGTTCCATGTTGGCAAACAGAAGGGCGTAATTTGTGGTCTGTGACCACATGACAATGCCGATCCCCAGCGCCAGTGTCGCAGCCAGTGCAATGACCAGACTGACCTGCTTGGCGACCGGCAGAGACGTCAGATTTCGAAACAACGCGGACGCACTGGTGTTCTTTTCAGGTGAAACGCTTTGGTCCAGTGTGGGTTGTTCTGCCATGTAGTTGTTCGTCTCTCAGTCAAGTCAATCAGCACCAACCGATGACTCGATTATGTGCCGAAAACAGGCATGTTATTCAATGAGCTTGCCGGTTTGAGGCCGCTCAGTCCAAATGGCCAATTAAATCGGCATGTTCTTGATGTCTTTGTATGCTTCCACCAGCTTATTGCGCACTTCTTTCATGGCCTCAAATGACAAACTGGCTTTTTGAGCTTGCAACATGACTTCGGTCAGTTCAATGTCCTCACCGCGTTCAAACGCCTTTTTCATGTCACCGGATTTGTTGCTTTCACGCGCCACCGCATTGATGGACTGGTTCATCAAATCGGAAAAACTTTCCGCCGCTTCAATCCCCTTGGTCGGCTCAGCCGCGACCTGGGTCGGTTTGTTCTGTGAAGCGGCTTCGGCTGCGAGCGAGCGCATCTGCAACATCAAGCTTTGCGTGTCGACGGAATTTGTCATTAATCCGTTACCTTTTTTAACCCGGTTAGCGTGTCAGGCCCCTAAACACAGGGCCTGTGTTTGTTGGTTTCAGCCAGCCTGAGCCAACGTTTCAGGGGCCTGGCAGCGCCCTTTTTGATTGCGTTTTACTAGCAAATTCAGTGCCATCACTGATCGCTCAAGAGCCTTTTTAACCAGGCCTGGTTAAAAAGGCATGCCGACGACATCAGACCACATCCAAGCCCTGTTCTTTAAATTTGGCCAGTTTATAGCGTAACGTACGCGGGCTGATATTTAAAGCCTCGGCGGTTTTTTGACGGTGGCCGTCGTTGGCTTTCAGAGTTTTTAAAATAATATGCGCTTCGCGTTCTTTCAGATCGGTAATTTCCCGATCGGGCTCATTGTCCCGTGTGGCAGTTGTGCTCGCTATAGGGTCATGGTCCGTCTCGGCGGCGTGTGGTGCCCTCTTTTCTTCTTCAGCGCTGACGGACGTGTCGAACATCAGATCTTCGGAATGGATGGTATCGCCCGACATCATCACCAGCGCTCGTTGAATCACGTTGTCCAACTCTCGGATATTTCCGGGCCAGGGGCACTCGATCAGTGCTTTCATTGCGGGCGCAGCGATCATGGGCTCAACTCGCTGCCGACCGCAATGACGCTGCAACAAACGATCCGTGATCGCTGCGATGTCACGCGGGCGTTCACGCAAGGGCGGCAGGCGCATCGGGAACACATTCAAACGATAAAACAAATCTTCCCGAAAATCGCCGTTCTCAATGGCTTTTTTCATATCGATGTTGGAGGCGCTCAGCACCCGAACGTCCAATTTTTGGGTTTTGGTGCTGCCCAGACGCTCGACTTCTTTTTCCTGAAGCACACGCAACAGCTTGGCCTGGAGATCGGCACGCATTTCCCCGATTTCATCCAAAAACAGTGTGCCGCCATGGGCCTGTTCAAACTTGCCGGGCATGGCTTTCATGGCCCCGGTAAACGCCCCTTTTTCATAACCGAACAGGGTCGCTTCGAGCATGTTTTCGGGAATGGCGGCGCAGTTGATGGCGACAAACGGCTTCTGACGACGCGGCGACTGATTATGAATGTAGCGGGCCAGCACTTCTTTGCCCGTCCCGCTCTCGCCTGTAATCATGACGGTGGCTTCGCTTTCGGCAACCTTTTTGGCCATGGCCTTCAGCTTAACCGTGGCGGGGTCGGCCACCACAAAGTCTTCATCACTGGAGGCATCGCGGTAAAAATAGGCTTTGGCCTTGTCCACCAACTCATCGGCCTCAAAAGGTTTTAAAATGTAATCCACTGCACCGGCTTTCATCGCGTCCACAGCCTGTTCGACCGTGCCATACGCCGTCATCAGCACCACCGGCAAATAAGGTTTGATCGCCCGGATCCGCTTCATCAGGTCGTAGCCGTCCATGCCATCCATACGAATGTCACTGAACACCATGGCAATTTCATCGTCCAGCGCCACCAGGGCATCTTCGGCCGAGCTCACGGCCTCGACTTCGAACTCATTCAGCTCCAGTGTGTCAACCAGTGCTTCCTGCAGCTCTTTGTCGTCTTCCACCACTAATATTTTAGCGATACTCATGCCTGCTCCTTTTCCACCGCCAGCGGCAGGCGCAACCCGAATTCCGCGCCTTGGCCCGGAATCGAATGCACCCAGACATCCCCGTCGTGTGCCTGTGCGACGGCACGGACCACCGCCAAGCCCAGGCCTGTTCCTTTGGCCCGGCTGGTAAAAAACGGTTCAAAAATCTTTTCGTGCAATGTTTCGGTCAACCCTGGCCCTTGATCTTTGACACTGATGCTCACACTGGAATCTTCTTGGGGGAACGGCTCAGACGTTGTGACGCGCACCTGAATGTCAGCGTGCTCCCCCACCACATCAATCGAATTACTGACCAAATTCTGCAGGGCCGTCAGTAATGCGTCCTGATCTCCCATGACCACCAATCCGGGCTTGACCTCATCATAAGCGATCACACTGCGAGTTTGAAACACTTTCGGCTCCACAGAAGCCGCCAATTGCGTCAACAACTGCGACACGTCCACTGGCTGGTCTTTGGCTTTGCCGCCGCGTGCGTATTGCAGCATGTCCTCAACCAGCGCTTCCAGATGGCGCAGACTGCTTAATGTCTTACTGGTAAATTTGTCCCGCTTTTCTTCGCTTAATGCTTTGGACGACATTTGCGACACATACAGCAGTGCCGAGGCCAGGGGCGTGCGAATCTGGTGCGCCAAGGAAGCAGCCATTTCACCCATGGAGCTCAGTCGTTGATGGCGACTGATGTGGTCCCGCAGGGTTCGCGCATCGGTCACGTCCTGGATCAGCAGAATTTTGCCCTTCAGGCTGTGATCTGTCTGAGACAAGTTCAGTGATGTTTCTGACAGCTGATAGATGGTCTGGTCATGGGTAATCAATTCACTGGCTGCATTGTGCGTCAAAAACGCATTGCGCACCACCACCGACCACTGGCGCCCCATCGCGTCTTTTCCGAGGATTTTAGCCGCTGCCGGGTTCATATCGGTGATACGATCCTGCTCGTCCAACACCAGAACTGCGGCCGGCAACAAAGCCAGCAGCTGATCCAGTCGTTCACCCACACGGTGTTTTTCTTTGTTGCTTTGGGCCAGCTTTTGCTTCAGCTCAATGACTTCATGCTGCAGGGACTCATATGCTCGGGTCAGCTGAGTCGAGGTTTGATTAAACAGTTCAAACGCCTCTTCCAACTCCTCCAGTCGCTTCTGTTCGACCTCATTGATCATTCGGTCTCCTTATCCCCTGTCCAACACCTTGATGTCACCAACCCTCAGTTTAAATTGAACTTACGGATTTTTTCGACCAATGTGGTGCGATTGGTTTGCAATAGTTTGGCGGCCTGACTGACATTGCCCTCGGTTTCCGCCAGCGCTTTCTGAATGAGTTGCACCTCCATGTCCACGAGGTACGACTTCAAATTAAGACCCGACGACAAATCCGGTTCCATCGTCTCGACGGTCATATTAATGTCTGACACCGCATTTTTGGGTGTTTCCACTTGGCTTGCTTGAGGTTCCTCGGGAAGCTCTGTCGCTTTCTCAACCTCTGTTTCCGGCTGAGATCCGGGCTCCGAAACATTCGGGACAGGCGTCTTCAATCCGGTCGATTCAGAGATGTCGACCTGATATTTTTCCGGCAAATCATCATATCCGACGGACGTATCCGGGAATAGAATCGACAGCCGCTCTGCCAGGTTACCGAGCTCCCGAACGTTGCCCGGCCAATGATAGTGTTGCAGCGCAATCAACGCCTCTTCTGTCATGTCAGGGATCGGGCGTTGCTGGTCCCGCATTTTGGCAAACATAAAGTCAAGTAAGGCAGGAATGTCTTCCGGCCGCTCTCGCAGAGCAGGCATTTCAATGGGGAAAACGTTGAGTCGATAAAAAAGATCTTCGCGAAACGTGCCTTCTTCAATATTATCTTCCAACTGGCGATGCGTGGCCGCAATCACCCGTACATCGCACTCAAAGCTTTTATTGCCCCCGACACGCTCATACATCCGCTCCTGAAGCACGCGCAACAATTTCACTTGCATGGGCAAAGGCATATCACCGATTTCATCCAGAAAAATCGAGCCCTTCTCCGCCAGTTCAAAACGCCCTTTTCTCGCCGTGATGGCCCCAGTAAATGCGCCTTTTTCGTGCCCGAAGAGTTCAGATTCCAGCAGTTCTCCTGGAATCGCGCCACAGTTAATGGGGACAAAAGGTCGTTCTTTGCGATTGGAAACGGCGTGCAACGCCTGGGCCACCACTTCTTTGCCCGTGCCGGATTCACCCAGAATCAACACGGTCGCATCCGTGTGTGCGACTTGTTGAATCAAGGTTTTGACCTGTTGCATGGCCTGACCGTCACCGACCAGAGATGCGAGAGGGGTATCGTCCATAGTGCCGCCGTTTTTGACCGTAACTGCAGACGTTATATTCGTTTTTTTACGTGATGTCAAAAATTTGGCAGAGTTTTTTCAAAAACCGTGTTGAAACCGGCGTAAATAGAGGAAAATATTACTTGAGATAGGCTTGGAGACGGTGAAATCGTTGTGTGTTGCTTTGAAGCTCTTTGGTCAAGTCTGTTTGGGCTTGCTCAATGGAAGCTTGAATCTGCTGATTATCTTCAAGTAACTCGGACTGAAGATCGATCAAATCCGAACCAAACTGCTCATTGGCGTGTTCAAGCATTTCTGGCCATGCGGAATTGAGCATCTCAAATGCCTCCCAGTCATGTGACTGGGCTGCATTGACCATGTTTTTAGAATGCGACAGCAAACGCATTCTGGTGGTGCGTAAATCCGCCGACATTATGCCCCCAGCTTTTGCAGCTGATCACGTGATGCCCGCTTGAAATTATCGGGCATGTCATTCCATGCTTCGCGAATGGGCTTAATCACATCCAGCACCTCATCCACCATGGACAGGTCGTTTTTGGCAGAGGCTTCAAACAACCGACGGTACGCAAAGTCGTATAAACCAAACAGATTTTGTGCGACTTCACCGCCCTTTTCCAGCTCCAAGCCGTCCCGCAAATTGCTGATGATCGACAATGCCTTATTCACATGCTCAGCCTTTTTTGCATAATTTTTTTGTTCAATAAAAACTTTTACCAGCGTCAAATTCTTGACCGCCCCTTCATACAGCATATCAACCAGCTTATGCGGCGTGGCTTCTGAAATCGCCGTTTCCACATAGTTATTGGCATATTGTTGAGCAAAGTTATTATTCATCATCATGGTCATGCGCCACCCCGTGTGTATTAATTGCTGTCACCACCAAATCGTTGAGTCAGGAAACTGCGAGTCTGTTCTGTACTCGACAGAATCGACTGCAGAGAAGAAAACTGCATCTGATATTTTTGTAGCAACATTTGATAACGATCGTCCAGTTCTGTTGACTGTTCCTGATAGTCATCCAGTTTATTGTTAAGCGATTCCATGCGTTTAGAAATCAACCCGTTGTCGGTATCAAACAACGTATTGACTGTCTCATTGAGACGGCTGGCAAACCCTTGGGCAAAGGTAATGGTGCCACGATCACCCGTGGCGCCGCCCAAAACCTCAAACGACAAACCGCGCATACTGACAAACTCACCATCCTTGGAGGCAAAGTCACTGATTTCAATCTTGCGCCCGTCTTCCGGGTCAACATAGGCACCAATGTTAATCGATACACCGTCTTTATCGGTTAAAGTGCCGTCCACATTCTGGCCGGTTGCCGAAGCGGCCGTTAACCCAGAATCGGCAAAATTGGTGACGGCACTCAAATCAATGGCGGAATTCCCCCCAAATTTTTCAGAGGCAATACTGAGCTTCGATCCGTCGTTGGTGACGGAAACACTGGCACCGGAATTTTTTACCGCATCCAGATTGTTAATGGCTGTGGTCATGGTGCTGGCCAGTTCATCCAATGTATACTGCCCTGCACCAATGGTCACTGTACTTGCGGTGGAACCATCGACACTGATATCGAACGTTGCGTCCGCGCCCAAATCCACCACCATGGTTCCTGTTCCATCATCAACCAAATTGGCCGCACCGCCGTCGATTGCCGCACGCGTAGCCGTCTGAGTGATGTTGAGGTCATAATTGCCGGTGACGGTTTTATCCGATCCTGACAAAACATTAACCAAGTTATCATCACTACTGCCACCTTTCGCAAATAAGCTTGCCACTTTATCCAGATTGTTATTGATGGCGTTATCCAGTTCGGCCGCATCCACTTCCAGCTTGCCTTCACGATCAAAGCTCACACCAATCATCGACAAAGAGCTGAAGTTGGTTTCAAGCTCATCAATGGCGCCGCTCAGCGAGCTTCGCAACTGAGACTCGACCGAACGCAACAAGCTACTGCCAGCCAAATCACCATAGTATTGATACTCTTCGGACTCCAGTTCTTCCTGCGTCAAATCGCTTTTATCATAGGAACCCAGCTCATCGGTGATTGTATGAAGCTGGTTATAGACGTCCACAAACTGATTAATGGTGTCCTTGATGTTCGAGGTATCCTGAGAAACACTGACCGTATTTTGCGTTCCCGGCGACGCCGTCTGCAACTGAAACGTTACCCCTTCAATCGCTTCATCAAACGTATTGGTACTACTTGACAGTGTTAAACCATTCAGCACCATCTGGGCATCTTGTCCCATGGACGTCGTCGTCGTACTGGAAGCAACGTCCGTTGTGCCACCAAGGGTAACTTGCCCTGCAGCCCCCTGGGTTTTAGAAGTAAACATCATCTGATAGTTGCCACCATTATTAACAATGGAAGCATTCACCCCATAATCACCGCTATTGATATAGTTGCGCAGGCCTTCAAGTGTGTTGTTCCCTTCAGCCGAAGATACTGTAATGCTGTGACTTTGACCTGCCACATCAATGGTTAGCGTTCCATCTGTAATGGTGGACGCAGAGCTTGCATACAACTGATCAGACACTTCGGTATGAACTTGAGCCAGCTGTTTGGATTCAATATTGTAAGAAGCTGGCGATGCACCTTCAGATGCTGTTACGGTAACGATGCTCTCATTGGAACTGGTCGCACTTTTTTGTGTAAACAGGTCCGGACTGGCCAGATCGGTCACATAAGACTGAAAAGCAGTCAGGTTCGTCTTCAGGTATTTGATGGCATCCAGTTCAGTGTTCGTCTTTTCTTGTTTTTGCTCAATAAATGAGCGCTTGCCGGCGACTTCTGCCTCCGCCAAGGTTTTGGACATTTCGCCCAAATTAAACGAACTGTTGGTCAAGCCATTCAGCAGTGTGGTACCGATTTCATTCGCCATGATGTTCTCCTGGTCTCAAACGGCGTGTGCTGGTGATCCAATCAAACCTGAAAAGCACAAGCAATGCCATAATCTATATTTTAATAACGTTATCGGCCACGTTTGTAAAAACTTAAAGAAAGGGAATAAGAAAAAAAGCGGCCACAATGACCGCTAAACACACAAGGGAACTGGTCAGGCCTGCTCATTCGCAAACAGGCCTGTGAGCGGAGAGGCCTCTCCCGGCAGGGACCGGGACCTCTCCAGAAATTGAGTGATGTTTTCAGCCATTGCCAAAAACTGGTCGGAAGGAATTTGTCGGATCACTTCACCCGACGACTCATCCTTCACTTTAATCACCATTTTGCCATATTCTTTGTGCATGGCAAACTGTAATGCACTTTTTGTCTGTTGCAATGTTTGATTCAAACCTTCCATGGTCTGTTCAAACATTTTGGGGTCAGTGTCAATCGACGGCTTTGACTCGGACGCCACGACGGGATCGGTCAATACAGGCTCTTTAATCATCGCTCGCACGGTTTCTGAGCCAGTCACGCCTGAAGAACGCACCAACTCATCTTGAGCTGGCACGCTTCGTTCGGCAGATTGATTCCGCAATGATGTCTGGTTGTACTGTCCGGGCTGAATGTTGATGTTCTCACTCATCACCCTAACCTCCCGCCTTCAGCAATATCTATATGATTTCACTGAATAAGGCGCCTGTCAAATTTTCCTGTGTCGTTTGGCCTGACTGCTGCAGGCTGTTCAAATAATTATTGATATGCTCCATCTGTTGCAGTGCCTGATCAGATGGAAACTGCCGAATGACTTCATCCGTATTCGTATCGATCACCTTGACCACTTGTGACTGAGTCTCCTCATCCACCGAAAAAGCCAGAGACTGCCCCGCCAACTGCATCGCATTATTCAATGTGTCTGCGGTTGCGGTTAAGTCCTCTATAGAAACCTCTTTCGTCTGGACAGCAGATTCAGCTGGTCGGTTCTGTATCACGGTCGTGGAAACCGTCGCTTGAGAACTAGGTCCCTTTGCGCTGGTTTCCGCCGCTTGTGGCACAGAAGGCGACATGGGTTGAATTTCCATATCTCACCTCCTAATCGTAATCACGTTTAACGTAACAACGACAACACGTTCTGCGACTGCTGGTTGGCCTGACTGAGCATGCTCATACCGGCCTGCTGCAATACCTGAGTCCGCGCCAGATTGGCACTTTCACGCGCAAAGTCGGCGTCTTCAATCTGTGAACGGGCTGAACTCATGTTTTCGTTCACGTTTGCCAGGTTGGAAACGGTCGATTCCAGACGGTTCTGCAACGCACCCCATTTCGCACGGAAGGTGTTGATGTTGGACAGATCTTTTTCAATATTACTCACCGCTTGAGAGGCATTGCCTGCTGTGGTGATGTCTGTACCGGTACTGGTTTGCAGACTGCCAGCACTGAAACCTTCCAACGACACCGTGATCTTGTTATCCGTGCCATTTTCCCAGCCCACGTGCAAGCTAATTGCAGCATTGGAACCGTTCATCAAAGACGTTTCGTTAAACTTGGTGGTCTTCGCAATCCGGTCGATTTCGTTCTGCAGCTGGGTGAATTCTTCATCCATCTGAGTGCGGTTTTCAGCATTGTAAGTACCGTTCATCGCCTGCACCGCCAGCTCACGCATGCGCTGCATCATCCCGACCACCTCTTCGGTCGCCCCATCCACAGTCTGAATCATCGCCATGCCGTCATTGGCATTTCGGATGGATTGATCCGTCCCACGAATCTGTGAACTCATGCCGGTGGCGACCGCCAGACCCGCCGCATCATCAGCGGCGGAGTTGATACGCTGGCCGGACGTCAGACGTTCCATTGCCGTGGACTGTTCCACACTGGTTTTATCCAGAATTCGGTTGGCGTTCATCGCCGCCATGTTTGTGTTAATCACCATTGCCATGATGTCTCTCCTTTTTCAAGATTCTTTATGAAACGCTCGTTATCTCAAAAGCGAGAGAACATTCTGTGATTGCTGGTTAGCCTGACTGAGCATACTCATACCGGCCTGCTGCAACACCTGAGTTCGCGCCAGGTTGGCACTTTCGCGGGCAAAGTCGGCGTCCTGGATCTGAGAACGCGCACCGTTCATGTTTTCGTTCACGTTCGCCAAGTTGGAAACGGTTGATTCCAGACGGTTCTGCAAGGCACCCCATTTGGCGCGCTCCAAGTTGATCGAGCTGATCGCGCCGTCAATTGAACCCACAGCAACCGACGCTTTGGAGACTTTAGCAATACTGGCATTGGACAAGGCCCCACCCACAGACGTGACGTCCACCGTCGAAATGTTGATCTTGTTCACTGAACCGTTTTCCCAGCCAACGTGCAGACTGACCGTGGTAGTGGTTCCGTCCATCAAGGCCACTTCGTTAAATTTGGTGGTGTTGCCTACTCGGTTAATTTCAGCTGCCAACTGACCATATTCTTCCTGCATTTGCGTGCGGTTTTCAGCGTTATAGGTACCGTTCAGGGACTGTACCGCCAGCTCACGCATACGCTGCATCATGTTGACCACTTCGTCGATCGCGCCGTCCTGGGTCTGAATCAGGGCCATGCCGTCATTGGCGTTTCGGATGGATTGGTCCGTACCACGGATTTGTGAGGTCATGCCCGTGGCGACCGCCAGACCCGCCGCGTCATCGGCGGCAGAGTTGATACGCTGACCGGACGTCAGACGCTCCATTGCCGTAGACTGCTCGACGCCGGTTTTATCCAGAATTCGGTTGGCATTCATCGCCGCCATGTTTGTGTTAATCACCATTGCCATGATGTCTCTCCTTTTTGGCTTTGTGTGTTTGTTTGGGTTTTCCCAAATCTTATCTCTCTAGTATCGTTAACGGCTCTTTGCCCGACACTTTAGGAATTTTTTTATTTTTTCGTTTCCGAATGTTGCATACAAAAAAAAGCCGCTAAAAAGCGGCTAAACACAAGGGAACTTTCAAAAGCCTCTTTGGCCAGCATTCTCAGGCAAAAAACACCTCAGAACGTTGGTAAAAAAGCCTGCCCTTTTCTTCTTCCTCGTTGTTATAAATCTAAGTCTTTCGTCGATTGAATGCCTTTTTCACCAGGCCTGGTGAAAAAGGCGATGGCTCTTCTACTGCAGCAACTGCATCACATTCTGTGACTGCTGGTTGGCCTGACTGAGCATGCTCATACCGGCCTGCTGCAACACCTGGGTACGTGCCAGCGCCGCACTTTCCGCCGCAAAGTCCGCATCCAGAATCCGTGAACGTGCCGCGTTCATGTTTTCGTTCACGTTCGCCAGGTTCGACACAGTGGATTCCAAACGGTTCTGGATCGCACCCCATTTCGCACGGTTGACGTTGATGGTGGACAGGTCATTTGTGATCGCAGAGATCGCCGCACTCGCTGCACTGATATTGCCAATGCTGGCATTGCTCAACCCGGCGCTCAGGTTACCCTGACTGAAGTTGTAGGTTGAAATGTACAGTTTGTTGGTGGAACCCGCTTCCCAACCAATGTGCAGGCCAACACTGGCAATGGAGCCGTTCATCAACGGTGTCTCATTAAATTTGGTGGTGTCCGACACACGCTGAATTTCGCGCTGCAACTGCTGAAATTCTTCATTCATCTGCTGACGGTTCATGTCACTGTAGGTGCCGTTCAACGCCTGAACCGAGAGCTCACGCATCCGCTGCATCATGCTGACGATCTCTTCGCTGGCCCCATCCAGGGTCTGAACCAGTGAGATGCCGTCGTTGGCGTTACGAATGGCGACATCGGTGCCGCGAATCTGGGTGGTCATCCCGGTGGTCACCGCCAAGCCCGCGGCATCATCCGCCGCTTTGTTGATGCGAAGACCGGAGGTCAGACGTTCCATTGCCGTGGATTGCTCGGATTTGGTGGAATCGAGGATGCGGACCGCATTGATCGCGGCCATATTGGTATTGATTACCATTGCCATGATATTTCTCCCTTGTGTTGCTTGTGTGTGCTGTGTGTGGCAGCACGTCTTTTTATCGTTTTTGTATGTGAGGCATCTTTTGCGCCTTCAATAACGTTAACGACCGCAACCGGGATTCTTTAGCTTTTTTTCTTCCGGGCACAAAAAACCCCGCCGGGGCGGGGTTTGAGCAGATAATGCGTGCGCTTTATCGCAACAGCGACAACACGTTCTGCGATTGCTGGTTAGCCTGGCTGAGCATGCTCATACCAGCCTGCTGCAACACCTGCGTCCGCGCCAGGTTGGCACTTTCACGGGCGAAGTCGGCATCCTGAATCTGAGAACGGGCCGAATTCATGTTTTCGTTCACGTTTGCCAGGTTGGAAACGGTCGATTCCAGACGGTTCTGCAACGCACCCCATTTGGCACGTTCCAAGTTGATCGAGCTGATGGCCCCATCAATTGACCCCACCACCGTTGAAGCATTGGCCACGGTACTAATGGTCAGACCATCCAGATCCCCCGCAACCGAGGTCACATCGACGGTGGAAATATTAATTTTATTGACCGAACCGTTTTCCCAGCCCACATGCAAACTGATCACGGTGTTGGTACCGTCCATGAGTTCAATTTCATTGAACTTGGTGGTGTCGCCTACGCGATCGATTTCAGCTGCCAGCTGACCGTACTCTTCTTCCATTTGTTGACGGTTTTCGTCGTTGTAAGTACCGTTCATGGATTGAACCGCCAACTCACGCATGCGCTGCATCATGTTGACGACCTCTTCCATGGCGCCGTCCTGGGTCTGAATCAGAGCCATGCCGTCATTGGCGTTTCGGATGGATTGATCCGTCCCACGAATCTGTGAAGTCATGCCGGTGGCGACCGCCAGACCCGCCGCGTCATCGGCGGCGGAGTTGATGCGTTGACCGGACGTCAGACGTTCCATTGCTGTGGACTGTTCCACACTGGTTTTATCCAGAATTCGATTGGCATTCATCGCCGCCATGTTTGTGTTAATCACCATTGCCATGATGTCTCTCCCTTTTTGCTAGTGTGTGTTCTTAATCAATCAACGTTATCTCAACAATGAAAGCACGTTCTGCGATTGCTGGTTAGCCTGGCTGAGCATGCTCATACCAGCCTGCTGCAATACCTGCGTCCGCGCCAGGTTGGCACTTTCACGGGCGAAGTCGGCATCCTGAATCTGAGAACGGGCCGAATTCATGTTTTCGTTCACGTTTGCCAAGTTGGAAACGGTCGATTCCAGACGGTTCTGCAACGCACCCCACTTGGCTCGAAACGTATTGATATTGGAGAGATCGGCATCGATCTGTGTAATCGCATTGGACGCCGAACCGGCATCATCAATGGCCACAGCGGTTGATGTGTTCAACGATCCCAGACTGAACCCTTCCAACGAAACGGTGATCTTGTTGTCGGCACCGGTTTCCCAGCCAACGTGCAAGCTGATCGCAGCATTGGAACCGTTCATCAAAGACGTTTCGTTAAATTTGGTGGTCTTCGCGATCCGGTCGATCTCGTTCTGCAACTGAGTGAATTCTTCGTCCATCTGTGTGCGGTTTTCAGCGTTATAGGTGCCGTTCATGGATTGCACCGCCAGCTCACGCATGCGCTGCATCATTCCGACCACCTCTTCGGTCGCGCCATCCACAGTCTGAATCATCGCCATGCCGTCATTAGCATTTCGAATCGCTTGTTCGGTCCCACGAATCTGTGAAGTCATGCCGGTGGCGACCGCCAGACCCGCCGCATCATCGGCGGCAGAGTTGATACGCTGACCGGACGTCAGACGCTCCATTGCCGTAGACTGCTCAACGCTGGTTTTATCCAGAATCCGGTTGGCGTTAAGGGCCGCCATGTTTGTGTTAATCACCATTGCCATGATGTCTCTCCTTTTCTTGTGTGTGATGTTTGTCTTGTTATTCTTATCACTCAATGAAGTTATCGGCGCCCCTGATTTTTATTGAGCTTTTTTTTTGACTTTTTTGCCGTTGCAAAACAAAAAAAGCCGCTAAAAAGCGGCTAAACACAAGGGAACTTTCAAAAGCCTCTTTGGCCAGCATTCTCAGGCAAAAAACACCTCAGAACGTTGGTAAAAAAGCCTGCCCTTTTCTTCTTCCTCGTTGTTATAAATCTAAGTCTTTCGTCGATTGAATGCCTTTTTCACCAGGCCTGGTGAAAAAGGCGATGGCTCTTCTACTGCAGCAACTGCATCACATTCTGTGACTGCTGGTTGGCCTGACTGAGCATGCTCATACCGGCCTGCTGCAACACCTGGGTACGTGCCAGCGCCGCACTTTCCGCCGCAAAGTCCGCATCCAGAATCCGTGAACGTGCCGCGTTCATGTTTTCATTCACGTTCGCCAGGTTCGACACAGTGGATTCCAGACGGTTCTGGATCGCACCCCATTTCGCACGGTTGACGTTGATGGTGGACAGATCCTTGGTGATTGCAGAGATCGCTGCGCTAGCCGTGGCCACCGTACTGATGGTCGCATTCCCCAACCCTGCACTCAGATTACCCTGACTGAAGTTGTAGGTTGAAATGTACAGTTTGTTGGTGGAACCCGCTTCCCAACCAATGTGCAAATTAACACTGGCAACCGAGCCATTCATCAATGGCGTCTCATTGAATTTGGTGGTGTCCGACACACGTTGGATCTCAGTCTGTAGTTGCGTGAACTCCTCGTTCATCTGCTGACGGTTCATGTCACTGTAGGTGCCGTTCAACGCCTGAACCGACAGCTCACGCATCCGTTGCATCATGCTCACGATCTCTTCGCTGGCCCCATCCAGGGTCTGAACCAGTGAGATGCCGTCGTTGGCGTTACGAATGGCGACATCGGTGCCGCGAATCTGGGTGGTCATCCCGGTGGTCACCGCCAAGCCCGCGGCATCATCCGCCGCTTTGTTGATGCGAAGACCGGAGGTCAGACGTTCCATTGCCGTGGATTGCTCGGATTTGGTGGAATCGAGGATGCGGACCGCATTGATCGCGGCCATATTGGTATTGATTACCATTGCCATGATATTTCTCCCTTGTGTTGCTTGTGTGTGCTGTGTGTGGCAGCACGTCTTTTTATCGTTTTTGTATGTGAGGCATCTTTTGCGCCTTCAATAACGTTAACGACCGCAACCGGGATTCTTTAGTTTTTTTCTTCCGGGCACAAAAAACCCCGCCGGGGCGGGGTTTCAAGCTAAAAGGCATGGCTTAGGACAGCTTGGCCAGCAAGTTTTTTGCGGCTTGATTGTCTGGATCTCTTTCGAGAATCCAGTCAATGTGTTCACGCGCTTGCTGTGCTTTCTCCAACCCGATCAACCGATCAATCAGCTTGAATCGTGCCCCCAAATTTTCCGGCTTTTGTTGCAAATACATCTGAAGCACTTCCACCGAACTTTGATCCTGCTGATGCAAGTGCAACAGGTCAGAATAAGGCACCATATAATCCAGCGAGAATTGACACAAAGCCTCCAGAATCATCAGCGAATTCTGGAATTGCTTTTGTTCCATGGTGATGGCAAAGGCACGCTTGAGCGCCGTTTCCTTCAGCTGAGGAACGTCCACATAACTGTAGGCTTCAATCGCCGAATCATATTCCTCTTTGACTTCTGCCACCATCCCCTGAGCCAGCTTCTGCAATGAATGGCGGTTGGCCTCGTTTTCCAGTTCCTGTGCATGCGTTTCGATTTCTTCGATCGCGGCCACATCTTTTTGGTCCGCAGCCAGAATGGCCTTGGAAACCAGACGCGCAATGTTGTGGGTTTGCGACTTCAGTTGTTCCACTTGCTGCGTGTCTTGTTTACCCACTTCGGTTTCAAAGGCTTCATGCGCCTGTTCCAGAATCTGACGTTCTTGTTCGGAAGGCGCACGATCCAGGCATTGCTGCCAGGTCCGAAAACGTCCGAATTCATGCATGCTTTGCCATTTATCATACAAAGCCGAAAGTGGTTGGGTATGCTTGAGTTCTTCGGTGCGCAATTTGGCACGTTCAAGACTTTTGATCAATTGATTACGATAATGATCGGACAAATCAAAGACGCCTTGGAAAAAGGCTTTTAATTGCTGCACGATTTCATCCTGAGACATCGCATCGTCTGAGACAGGCTTGAACGTATCCGAGAAAAATGCGGCATTGTAGTTAAAAATGAAGTCACCATCGTCGCCGACCAGACGCTCAATTTTGTTCTTGGCCTTGATCACTTTTTTGGACACATTCGGTTTTTCCTCGCCATTGACAAACATTTTCGGCAAGAGGTCCAAACCTTCTTTGGCCAGTTTCTTAAGGTCATAAAACCGCTTCTTTTGTTTCTCCAACTGCTTAACGATTGCAGCGATGTGTTTGACCTTTTTGTCACAGGGCATGGCCAGTTTTTCACGGAAATGAATCAGGTGGAGCGATTTATCGACGTCATTCAAGCGAATGTCATCCACCGGCTGGTAGGCCACGTTCTCCATTTTGGCCGACAGGCGCCCTGTACTGATAAAAGACAATTCCGGGTTCTGTTTTTTATAATGCGCCACCTGCGTCTGCATGGCTTGCTGACCTTTCAGATAGCGGCTGGTGGTCGGCGTGATCTGACCGGCATTGTTTTCCACCACGGTTTTATCCTGATTCAGGATGTTGGCCGAATACTTGGCTTCGTCACTGCTGGATTCGTGTGTGCGACCATCGGCGAAACAGAAATCCACCCCACTGAAAATAATCTGCTGGCAGCCCAGCGCTTGCGCCAGGTGCACCGTGGTATTGATGACGTTGGGACCCGGCGAGTCGATGTTGATCACCTGATCTTTGCTCTGCCAGCCGAAACGCTGGCCGGTATAGGCGGCAAGCCCTGACCATTGTCCCAGCAGCTTCGGATTGACATGATAACTATGTAGCAGAATCGACGAATCCACATAGGTGTAGATGCCTTTTGAGTTATCAAAACTGACGTCATGCGGATCCACCGACACAAAAAAGTCGGGCACAATGCCTTCATTCACCAGGCGCCGCGCGATCCGAGCGGCCGAAAACAGCACCAACTTGTCCTGCTGGGCTTTGATCCAGTCGATGGCGTCATCCAGCGTGGGCCCGCCCCCCAGAATCACAGCGGTCGCCCCTTTCAAGTCACCCCGACAGGCTTCAATGGGTACCAGATTATCAGCGGCATTCATCAGGCGAGCGTCTTCAAACTGACGCGAGTTCTGGCCGATGACGTGCCAGGTCATGAAACCATGAAAGGCCTCATGCGCCTGATCCCAAAGCTGCATGTAAACTGAATTGACGGAGGCATCGGTCACGGATAGCGATTTGACGAGGTCCATACGCTGACGGATCAGATAGCTTTCGTTTTTCTTTTCATTCAGCAACGCGGTCAATTCCGCGGGGTCGCTGAGAAAATCAAAACGCTCATCGTCTTTGAACGCCTCCGGTAACTCGGCCAGCACCGAATCGAGTTCAATAAAGATATAACGGTTGTGCGAATCCGGTTCATGCACCTCCGCCAAATAGGCAGGCAACAAAAAGGAATCCGTTCCCACAATAATAAAAAGATACTCATTACGCGAACGTAATTGGGGTAAATGCCGTTTAAACAGTTCGGTTGAGGGCTCTTTTTCAAAGGCCAGCGCATTGACGGACTGGAAGTAACGTTCACCAAACGGGCTCGTTCGCATGGGTCCAAGTTCAAAAGAGTTGCTCATAGTCGCTGCCTAATCCTTAAAACGTTTATTTGAAATACACTTCATAATCGGCCTGGGCCTGCTCATAATCCGGGATATGGCCAATGTCCATCCAATATTCCGCCAGGGGAAAGCCCCCCATTTTAGTGCCTCCGGCCATTTCGGTTTCGATCAGTTCCGGCATGTCATAAAACTGACCGACCGGCACCGATGCAACCATCTGAGGCGACAGGCAATAAATCCCTGCATTAACGAAATAACGGTAGGTTGGCTTTTCCACCAGCTGGGAAATCGTCGAATCCTCCAGCTCAATCACACCGTATGGCACCTGATGAGAATACTCTCGAACGCAGGTGGTGATGCCGTTGCCGTGGCTTTGATGAAAGTCGAGCAATGAGCGAAAATCAATCTTGGTCAACAAATCACCATTCATCACAATCATGGGCTGATTGGATTGAATGGCCGCCTCCGGCAACAGACTTAACGCCCCCGCCGTGCCCAAGGGCTTGGGTTCTTCCACATAGGTGATGTGCACCCCCCAATCCGACCCATCACCAAAGTACGCGCGGATTTTTTCACCTAAGTAATTA
This sequence comes from Thiomicrospira sp. WB1, assembly GCF_001507535.1. Classification (GTDB taxonomy): domain Bacteria; phylum Pseudomonadota; class Gammaproteobacteria; order Thiomicrospirales; family Thiomicrospiraceae; genus Hydrogenovibrio. The sequence continues at coordinate 384,505 of NZ_LQBN01000003.1, read as the reverse complement.
ATGCAAAAGTAAAATTCGGTAAACCCCTGTTCGGCGATGTGCTTGACGATCGTCTCCAAAATTGGCTGGTTGCCCACTGGTAGCATCGGCTTGGGTACCGTCTCGGTCAATGGGCGCAGCCTCATTCCCAGCCCTCCCAGCATCAACACGACCGGATTTTTTCGACGGGGCGTTTGGCGCGTTTTGTGGTAATACAGACCGACCAATTGCTTCTGGCGGTTCAGAATCGGCAAATGGCGAAGGGATTTGCGTTTGATGTGCTGTTGCCAGACGATCTCCGTTTCATCGTCGTAACCGACCGTCGGGGTCTGGTTGGCCACTCGCTCAACCGGACTATCCAGTGCTTCCCCACGCAACAGGCCCCGCCGAATGTCGCCGTCCGTCACGGTACCCAGCAATCGATTGTCAGGGGACACCATCAGGACAATCTGCATGGCCTGCTGATCCAGCACGGTCAAAGCATCTCGAATGTTCGCCTCGTGCGGCACCGAAATCGATTGCCAATCAAATAAATCCATACGCTTTGCCTTTTCAGCCCAGTTGATGTTGACGCATTTTCAGCAATGCTTCCACCTGAAAGACATCGGCCAGGTCATCGATGTCCACGCCGGAGATCGGGTCCATTTCAAACAGCTCTGACTCACCTTCGGCAATGAATTCGCCATGTTCTCTGAGCCATTGCGGCGTCACAATGTAGATGGCGCCGTTAATCACATAATAATCTTCGCTGTAATCCTGACGTCGTGACACAAACGTCTCCGGCTGAGCCAGGTATCGCCAATCGCCATCTTTTTGACATACACACTTAAAAGGGTGTTCTTTCATCTTCTGTACACTGACCAGTGAGGCCTTATCACTTTGCCAGAAGCGCGCGGCCGCCGCGTCCATTTCCCGGGCCGTTCTCAATGGCGAAGTCGGCTGCAACAACATGATCGCATCCGGCAGACGACCTCTATCCTCCAGCCAGTCCAGCGCGTGCAGCACGGCTTCGGCCGTCGTAGTATGGTCCTCAGCCAGGTTGGCCGGGCGCACATACTCAACGTTCAACCCAAACGCACTGGCAAACCCATTGATTTCCGGGTCTTCGCTCGACATCATCAACTCATGGATGGCCTCGCTTTTTTGTGCCTGATCCAGCGTGTACTGCAACAAAGGTTTGTCCAGCACCGGGTAAAGGTTTTTCCCCGCCAGCCCCTTTGAGCCGCCGCGTGCCGGGATTAATGCAAGCATGTGTTTTGACATAATAAAGTATGCTAAGTCCTGTGATAATCACGCAAACAAGTGTCAATGATGCAATCAATCGCATCCTGAGGGCGTGGCAATTTTCGGGTCGCCCGACGTCGCAATTCGGCCTGAGTGGAAGGCTTGAGCCCTTCTTCAAACACTTTTAGCATCTGCTCTTCTTTTTCAACGGCCAGCAGGAGCCCCTCTTCAATCAAAGGCATACGCTCTAATTGACTGTAGGCGCGCCACCATTGAATCAACTCGGGCTGAAACCAGAGATACACGCTCGTGCTGAACGCTTGCGGCGCAATTTCATTCAAATACAGGTTATCAAATCCACAGGTGGAAAAAGCGCTGGTAACCAGATCGCAGACCACCAAACTGTCTTTGATGTCATCGAATGGGTCCGTCACCACCCGTTCCGTGCCCAGTTCCGCACGCAACATTGCCAACGTCTGGACCCGCAGTACGCTCGACTCTTTCGGATGCGGACGCACCATGACTTTAAAGGCCCGATCCCAGTGACGCAACTGTCGTGCCAAGCCCTGAATCGTTTCCAGATACCCAGGAATATCCGGAATGGGCTGACCGTAAAACCCCACCAACACCTCTTCTGTTTTCACCAGGCCTGGTCGTTTTTGCTGACGTTCGGGCAAGGGTGCGTAGTGGCAATAATCCATGTGTTTGATCGAGCCGATGGGCACACTGCGAATTTGCGGATAACGCTGTTCGGTGACACGAGCGGCCTCTTCATCCAACACAAATGCTGTATCCGGAATGGCACGCGCTTTCTGGTTGATGTCCCCCCAGAAACTCTGCAGCGCGTAACTTTGAATGCTTCGTTGACGTGCGTAATGCAGAACCGCTTCGTCAATGCCCGTGTCCGGGCCGGATATACCGGTCAACACCGCATCCGGTTGAAAATCGGAAAACTGCTCGCGAATAAAGTCGTCTTCCAGCGTCACACGGAACTCATCATTGTTAACTTCAATCAAATCGAACGATGCCGAAGACTGGGTTATGGCGAGGATATCATACGCCGGATGCTGACAGAGAACGCGCAGTTGAAATTGAGGGTGCTTTGCCAACACAGGCAATAATTTGTCGAATGACACCGCCGTCGCGGGGTCTCTGGCCGTCACAATCAGATTCATGAAAAACGGGTTATCCGTCCTGGCGCGCGACAAAGGGCGCGGCGATTTGTTTGAGTGGTTCTTCGTACTGTTGAGTTAGCTTATATAAAAAACAGAATTTTTGCCACTCGGATTCGGCCGGCTTTGCGTTTCCACTGGCTTGACTCTCGGCCAGAATCAACAAAGAACGGGTCGCCAGAGCCTGCAACAGATCCACAAATCGTGAATCGGATTGAATCGTCACAGGGTTGATCTCGAAGTAGGCATCAAGCAGATCATGGGAGCGATGCGCCAGCTCAGAGGCATCATGCACCGTCAAGACAAACCGCTCGATCACAAACGCCAGATCTTTCAGAGGGTCAAACCAGGCAGTCAGACTGTCCTCCCAGTCCAGCACCATCAATTCGCCTGAATCGGCAAACCAGAGATTGCCCACATTCAGATCGCCATGCACCATTTGCCCGTTTTCCATCAGATGCCATAACCATTCGGGGGAATGCGTTCGCAAAATCGCCTGACCGGCTTCAGGCAAAGACTGCATTTGATCCGGGCACTGCAACAGACGCTGCCAGCGTTCACACAGCATGGTTTTGCGGTGAATGGCTGCCTGTTTGACGACCTCCGATTCAGGAAAACATGTCAGTGCCCGGTGCACTTGTCCGATGGTGTGTCCAATGCGGCGCAAATCTGACTGGCTGTAATCACTGAAACGCCCGGGATAATAGTCATACCCCAAAGCCGAGACCTGATCGGTCAAATCGCACGGAAACCCATCCAGCAGTTTGGGCACGGCAATCCCCTGCTCTGACAGGAAATCAGCCACGCCTTGAGCTTGCGCCTGGCGTCGCGCACCGTGCGTCGGCACCAACTTGACAAACCAGTCATGGGTACCTCTCCGAAGACGATAAAACCCATAAGGCGCATTGTGAGCTGTTTGAAGACGCTCAATGACAAGATCCGACCCGCTCACTTGAGGAAAGGTGTTTTGGAATTGCCGCCAGGCCGGGTGTGCCTTGATCAAGACCGAAGGGTTGAGGGTTGCCCACACAAGCTCAGGGGGTCTTATGCCTGCAAAAGCGGGCGAATCAGGCAACCAGACCATTCCTAGCCGCCAAAATCGATCGCTGGCCAGTCCAGTACCTCGCCAGCTGAAATCGACTGTTTAACCGAACCCCCCACCACCTCGGACCAGTATTCCGTGCCGACACCCAACGCCGGAAAGGCAAACCGGACGGTTTCCAGATTTAATTCATCGCCGGGCTGAAGATCGGTCCTGGCCACCAGCCCCATCCGCGAGATGTATTTGTCACGTTGTCTGGGCAGGGTTCTGATCCCGCTGCCCAATCCATCGGCAATGGCATGAATACGCTGTAACACCTCCGCTACGTCACTGATCGGCATGGCATGGCCACCGTCCTGCTCATCACCCATGTCGTCCGGACAGACACCCTTTTCCAACACCGTCGCACCCAGTGCTGTGGCCGCCAACAGCATTTCATCGCCGCCGTGATGATCCGACAACCCATAAGGCAAACCAACGGCCTGCCCCAGTGTCTGCATGAAGCGCAAATTCTGTTCCGCCACCGGCGCCGGCGGGCCTTTTGGGCTATGCTCGATCAACAGCTCCGCCTGCTCGCCACGCGGTGACGCGTCCTGAATCCAGTTGACCGCTCGCGCCGCTTCCTCCAGGGTGGCATGCCCCGTATCAAGGATTATGGGCAGATCCTGACGTGCCACGTATTCGATCAATGGCTGGTGGGTGATGTTGGACGAAGCAATCTTAATGGCCTCACACCTCAGCGTCCGGGCAAACTCGGCCCCGTCAAAATCATAGACCGAAACCACCACGCCCAAGCCTTTCGACTGAGCATAACGAAACAGGCTCTCATAGGCCGACAGCGGCACCACTTTACGCTCAATCAGGGCACGGTAATTTTCTTCAATGCGTTCGCCACTGCGATGGCCCCAGTATTTTTCATTGCCGGACAACTGCGCGTCCAGACAAATGTCGGCATGGTTCAGGATCTCACCTTTAATGGTGGTCACACCAGCCTCGGCCAGCGCGTCCACCAGCTTTTGTGCCTGCTGCATATCCTGATTGAAATAGGTACCGATGTCCGGCAGAAAAAGCGGTCGCCCGTTTTGTTGAATGCGATGCCAATGGTTCATAGTCTGCCCTAGAGGGTTAAAAACGTGTCAATGATCTGCAGGCCCAGCTCGCCCGATTTTTCAGGGTGAAACTGACAGCCCATCAGATTGTCACGTTGAACGGCGGCGGTAATGGCATGACCACCGAAATCAAAACTCGCCAATTGATCCGAGGCTTCGGCCAGATCGGCAAAATAAGAATGCACAAAATAAAACGCATTGTCTTGCGACACCGCCTGAAGCAGGCTGTCGGCCCAACCGGCTGGCCCCGGCTGAATGCGCGCCCATCCCATATGTGGGATGGTCATAGGGCTGCCATCACACGCCGTCTCAGGTAGCTTTTTTACCAGGCCTGGTAATAATTGCAGACCGGGCGTGGTTTCAAATTCCTCGCCCTGCGTCAGCATCATTTGCATGCCCAGGCAAATCCCCAAAAACGGTTTATCTTTCGCTGAGTCTTGAATGGCCGCCACCAGGTTTTGTGCCTGCAATTGCTGCATCGCCTCGGGAAAAGCGCCCACCCCCGGAAACACCAGACGGTCTGCGGCGGCAATCTGTTCGGGCGTGGTGGCAATCGCCACCTCGGCCCCGCAGTGTTCAAACGCGCGCTGCACATTCAACAGATTGCCCGCGCCATAATCAATGATCGTGACCTGACTCATGCGCCTGCCTCCCGAATCGCCGAAGGCGGACGCACCGTCAGACCGTTTTGCTGGCACACTTGACGAATGCCGGAAACACTATCGCGCTGGTAATGCAGAATGTCCGCCATCGCCACGGCATTGGCACCGGCTTCCACCGCTTCCACGCCATGGATCGCTTCACCCATGCCGCCGGAGGCTATCAACGGTACCGACACGGCCTTTGAGACCGCCTCGATCAAGGCCAGGTCGTAGCCTTTGCGCCCGCCCTCACGGTCCACTGAGGTCAACAACACTTCGCCCGCACCGAGATCGACCGCTTTTTTGACCCATTCGACCACATTCAGCCCCGTGTGTTCCCGGCCGTTGTCGGTAAACGCCAGCCATTGACCGTCGGCCTGCTGAATCGCTTCCACCGATAAAACCACGCATTGCGAACCAAAAGCCTGTGCCATCTCACGAATTAACTCCGGGCGTTGCACCGCCGCGGTATTGATCGCCACTTTATCGGCCCCGGAACGTAGAATCTCCCGCGCATCGTCCACCGAACGGATCCCGCCGCCAACAGTGATCGGAATAAACACCGATTTCACCGTTTCTTTGACAATCTCCGTCAGGCTGTTGCGTCCGTACAGCGAGGCCACCGCGTCCATATACAATAACTCATCGGCGCCCTGCTCGTAATACCGACGCGCATATTCATTCGGATTGCCGATCTTACGCAAGCCTTCCAGCTTCACACCCTTAATCAGATGCTTGGATTTAATATCAAGACGAGGGATTAGACGAATCATACGTTAACTTTCCTGCCAAACCGTATGACGCTGCTTCCAGACACCGTTTTCTTTTTTCCAGAGATGCGGGCTGCGGAAGGTGTCGGTGAGGGTGTCAAAGTATTCACGATCCATGATCGGCTGTTCGAACATCTTTGAGGCAATCGGGAATTCTTTTTCCGGGATGCTCAGGTATTGAAAAATCTCTTCGGCAAAACGCTCGGGGAACTCCATGTCAAAGCGTTTGACCAGCGCGACGCCTTCTTCGCGCTCGATGTCGCCGGAGCGGATTTCCTGTGCCGCATCGTAGGTAGCGCGGCCAATCCCGAATTTCACGCCCGTGGTGTAATAATGGAAATCGTCGATCTTGTCGTCAATGGAATTGTATTTGGAATAAGTACCGGGCGTGCGCTCGGGTGAAGCTTCGAAGCCACCGTGTTCGTGCGCATAGTAATAACAGCTTTGCGGGTGCCATTTCAGATAGTAGCCCAGATAGTGCACTTCCACCCCGGTGTCTTGCAGTTTTTGCGGATCAGCGGGCATGTAAGGGTCGAGGTCAGCTTTTTCCAGCCCGAAATCGTCTTTGAGTGACTTGATCGACACGCCGCCGATGTTGATCTCAGCTTCGTCGGTCATGGTGAAATACTGCCAGTCGCGCTGGGCTTTGTCCGTATCGCCTTTGGGATTGCCGTATTCGGCTTCGTTTTCGCCGAAAAACACCAGTGGAATGTTCATCATCGCCGCCATTTTCGGCGCCAGGGCCTTTTGCCCGATCATAAACGCCTGGAACGGGTGAAACAGCTTTTCCACCGACAGACGCGTCAACAAACGATGAACCCGCCCGTTGGGCGTCATCAACTGATTATCAAACCCGGCATGAATCCATTTCTGAAAATTACGCCAGCCCCATTCGGTGTAAATATGCGGGGCCCAGGTGACGGTGAACGGATGCATGCCGTATTTTTCTTTGAGGATGTGCGAGGCATAAAAGCTGTCCTTGCCGCCGGAGCCGGGCAGAAGACAGTCATAGGAACCGTCTTTGGAACGGTGTTTGTCACACAAGGCCTGCAATTCCTCTTCGCGCATTCCCCAGTCGATGCTATGTTCTTTTTCTTCGGCCACGCGACAGGCATCACAGACGCCTTCGTCATCAAAGTTAATGGTGGCTTTTTTGGTGTCTTTGGTGTGTTTGTATTCAACTGCCGAGTTGGGACGTTGATTGGAGATGGTGCATTTTTTACAGAATTTGACGTCACGGGGCAGGCCGTATTTGGTTTCCAACTGATCTTCCGGGACTTCGAATTTTGTCAAATCAACGGGGGTCGGTTTGGGAATCAAAAAACTCATGCGTATCCTTTTGTTGTATGTCTGCGCTCGTGTATATAAGTTATAACGGCCAATCGGGTAAATCATAAAAGCGTTTGTGCGCCAGTTCGGCCGACGATTGGGTCAAAACCTCAAGCAACACATCTCGAACGCTCTCAGCCGTCTGCCCGGATCCGTACACAGACTCCGCTTCACGGGCCTGCTTCTGGAAATCGGGCGACAACGCTGTGTTTAATGCCTCAGAAATGGCCTCCGGAAGGGCGGCACAGTCAACAATGCTCTGCGCCCGTAAGCGCCCGTCCTGGCGCGCCCCGATGTTCACAGTTGGCACACCCAGTGCGGGCGCCTCTATGATACCACTTGACGAGTTACCGACCACGGCATCCGCCAAGCGCAAGGCACTCAAATAGCGCTGTGACCCCAAAGATGTGACACGCTTGACGTTGAGATGCGTGGTTTCGGCCCACTGATCAATCTGCTGGTTCAATTGCTTGCCGCCAGCGTCCAGATTGGCGGACGTCCACAAAATACTGGCTTGCGGCAAAAGAGACAGAGCGTCCAGCAAAGGCTGCACAGCGGCTTTGCGCTCATTCTCGGACCAGGTCACGGGATGATAGGTCACCACCAGTAAAGGATCTTGCCAGGACCAGTTGAGCGCTTCACTCAGTGCCGTTTTCGACAGATAATCGGTATGCCGGATCACATCCAGCCCCGGCGCGCCCACATTCCATACACGCTCTGGCGGCTCCCCCATCTGGATGACCCGGCGGCGGTAGGGCTCTGCGGCGACAAAGTGCAGACTGGCCAGTTTGGTCAGGGCGTGCCGAATGGCCTCATCCATGGCCCCTTCAGTGACTTCGCCCCCATGCAAGTGGGCAATCGGGACCTGCGAAAACAAGGCCGCACAGGCAACAGCCAACATTTCGTAACGATCCCCCAACACCACCACCAGTTGTGGCCGATGCTGACAAAAAAGGGTACCAAACGCCTGCAGAGCGTTGGCCGCAATCTGCGAGGTGTCCAAATCCCGGTCGCCCTGCCCCGGTTTGACAATCGGCACTCGCGCATCAATGCGCAAACCGGTTTGTTCAATCTCGTGCACCGTCAGCCCCTGTTCCGGTGCCAAGTGCGCCCCCGTTACCCACAATTTACAATCGAATCGCGGGTGAGCCTGCAAGGTTTCGATCAAACGTCGCATCAAGCCGAATTCGGCTCGTGTGGCCGTCACCACCGCAATCGTCAGGGTTGCATCAGAGTTCTGGTCGATCATCAATCAATGGCCTCATTGCGTTGATAAGCCCGCTTTGCTTTCTGACCGATGAGGTGGTCCCACTGGTCGGCAAAACAGCCCTGGCTCGCCCGCTTCAAGGTCAGATTAGCCTCACTGAATCGCTCTCCGCAAGCAATGGGACTTCGGGCAACAATGCGCTTACGCGCCACATCGCGCGTCGCCATTTCCTGAGTCGTCGGCGCTTTTTGTCCCGATCCCAGCGCCCGCTCAATATGGCGGATGCTTTGTACCATTTGTTTCAGCTCGCCCGGTTCCAGACTGGCTTTGTGGTCGGGGCCAGGCATGGTTTTGTCCAGCGTAAAATGCTTTTCAATCACGCTCGCGCCCAGTGCGACCGCGGCAATCGGCACCTCAATTCCCTGGGAATGATCTGACAGACCCACGCTGACGCCATAACGCTGCCTGAGCGTGTGCATGGCCCGCAAGTTTACTTCATCAAATGGCGTTGGATAGGCTGAGGTGGCATGCAGAACGGTTAACTGATTTTTGACCAGGCCGGCTTCAAGCAGCGTCTTTATGGCCCCATCCACTTCGTCCAGTGCGCCCATTCCCGTTGATAGAATCGTCGGTTGATTCAAGGCGGCGATTTGACGCAAATAAGGCGTCGAAAGCAGCTCACCAGAAGGAATTTTCCAGCGCCGAACGCCCAGTTGGTGTAGAAAGTCGATGCTGAGCGCATCAAACGCGGTGGACATGAATTCGATTCCCTGGCGCTGACAGTGGGCCCAGAGAATCTCGTGATCCGCCTTGGAAAGTTCCAGCCGCTTGAGCATGTCAAACTGGCTTTCTCTGACGCCTGTGTTATCGGCCTGATAGGTTGCCTGTTCGGCCGTTTGCGTCACCAGCGCTTCGGTCTGATAGGTCTGAAACTTGACCGCATCGGCCCCGGCAGCCACCGCGGCATCGATCAACTGCACGGCCTGATCGAGTGATCCGTTGTGATTGACCCCGGCTTCGGCAATGATGAATGTAGAGGGCACATGCGTCCATTCAGACATGGTGAGGCGCTCGCGGGTTCAACGGTTGCCCAAGATCCAGATAACAACCGGGGGTGAGAATGTCTTTGACAATGCGGGCACCGGCGCCAATGGTGACGTCATCGTTAATGCGAACGCCCTGCTTGATCACAGCACCGCTACCGATCAGGCACCGCTGACCAATGCGCACCTCGCCATTGACAATGGCGCCGGTGGCCACATGGGTGTGATCGCCAATGACGGCATCATGCTCTACCAGCGCTTTGGTGTTGATAATGACATTGCGCCCGACCCGGGCCCCCGCATTCACCAACGCATGATGCATGACCACGGTTCCCTTGCCCAGAGCGGCCAGAGGGGAGACATAGGCCAAGGGTGACTTCAGGACCGGAAAACGCCCCCCCAGTCCACACGCATTTTCATACAGCCGCTCTCGCATGGCGCCGGTCCCCACCTGCCCCAGCGTGACCAGACAGTCAGGCCATTTTTTTACCAGGCCTGGTAGATCCGCATCCTCTCCCAATACGGGGTAGGCGCCGACTGTCTTGAAGCTATTGTCCGCATCCACCACGCCAGCGACAGAAAACTGAGGGTGTTGCTCAATCACGTCCATGACCGACCGGGCATGGCCGCCGCCGCCGATCAGCAGTAATTCGGTGTCACTCACTCAACACCTCGCAGGGCACACCACTTGGCACCGTAACCACTCGATCTGCCAGCCATTCTGTCCGGGGCAGCTCGGTGTGTTCACAATGTTGATACATCGGCAAATGATGCATGGGCGTCCACAAAGGACGGGTCTGCAGATTCTCAGACTGACTCCAGGCCAGAAACGCATCGCGCTCGTCGGCGTTCTCACACAACAAGGCATTGAGCCAGAAATTGGGATTGGTATCTTGGGGTGCCGTCAACATGGGAAGCACGTTCTCTGCCTGCAAGTCATGCGCCCAGGCGCGCTTGACTTCCAGAAACATGGGCAGCTTCTGCATTTGCGCCACACCCAGGGCTGCATTCAAATTCGGCATGCGCAAATTGTATGCGTGCTCGTCATGATCAAAACGCCAGGCATGAGGAACTTTGGCCGTCGTGCTCAAATGGCGCGCTCGCGCAGCTAGATCGGCATCATGAGTCAGCAGCATGCCACCACCCCCGGTGGTCAGGATTTTATTGCCATTGAAGCTGATAACGCCCACGTCTCCCAGCGTGCCCGTATGCTGGCCCTGATAAAAACTGCCAAGACTTTCGGCCGCGTCCTCGACCAATGCCAGATGATGGCGTTCACAGAGGGTTTTGAGTGCATCCACCCTGACGGGGAAACCCAGCGTATGCATGGGCACACAGGCACGCACCCTGCGACCGCTTTCGGTGTGCACACAGCAGCCGTCCTCAAGATGGGTCTGAGTTGTCAAAAACTGTTCCAGACTCTGGGGGCACATGCCAAGCGTGTCGCGCTCGACGTCCACAAACACCGGTTCAGACTGATGCATGGTGATGGCATTGGGCGTGGCCACAAAAGTAAGCGATTGGGTCACGACCAGATCCCCCGGTTCAATCCCAACCACTTTTAACGCCAGATACAACCCCATGGTGCCATTGACCACGGCCACCGCATGCTCGACACCGGTATACTCGGCAACCTGACGTTCAAATTCGGTGACATCCGGGCCCACCGACGACACAAAGGTGGAGTCGATGGTGGCGCTTACCCTGGCTTTTTCCAGTTGATCAAAGCAAGGGGCGTGGAGAGGAATCAGCCCTTCGGGCTGGCGATAATGCGCACGGATCAATGCCTGCAGTCGGTCCCAATCCACTCGATCAGACATTGTACTGCTCCGCTTTGTAGCGTGCGAGATTGTCGGGCTGCGTGAACCAGTCGATGGTTTGCTGAAGCCCGGCTTCCAGGGACGTTTGCGGTTGATACCCGGTCAGCTCAATCAGCTTTTGGTTATCACCCCACAGCCGAAACACTTCCGAGTCCTTGGGCCTCAGTCGTTGCGGGTCTTGCACAAATTCAACGTTCGATTTCATCAGACGCTTAATCGTGTTCAACGTGTCCTGAATGGACACCTCAAAGTTACTGCTGATGTTGACGCTCTCGCCGATGGTCCGGTCGGTGCCCATCAGCGCCATCATCCCTTGGCAGGTATCACTGACGTAATTGAAATCACGGGTCGGAGAGGTGTCGCCCAGTTGAATGTGTGTCATGCCGCTGGCAATTTGGCTGATGATTGTGGGAATCACGGCCCGTGCGGATTGACGCGGCCCATAGGTATTGAATGGCCGAGCAATGGTGACCGGAAAACCAAACGCATGGTAATACGACATCGCCATGGCGTCCGCCCCGATTTTGCTGGCACTGTAGGGCGACTGAGGCTGCATGGGATGCGCTTCATCAATCGGCACCCGTTGCGCTGTGCCATACGTCTCGGACGTCGACGTATGCATAAAACGGCGTACGCCTTGATCTTTTGCCGCCTGAACCATATTCAGCGTCCCATTAACGTTGGTTTCCACGTAAGAGTTGGGCGCGATATAGGAATATGGAATCGCAATCAGGGCCGCCAGATGAAACACGGTGTCGATGTTTTGGCAGATGTTTTGACACAAAAACGGGTCACGGACATCTCCGCTGACCACGTCAATATGCGCCGCGGCATCACTGTGATCCAGCCACCCCCAGCTGTTAAAGGAGTTGTACAGCACCAGCGCCCGGACATTGGCCCCTGCGTCAACCAGGGCTTCCACCAGGTGGGAGCCGATAAAGCCGTCCGCACCGGTCACCAATACATTGCGGCCTTGCCAGTGTTGGGCTGTCAGCGCACCTGATGTCATGGGGTCACGGACTCCTGTCTTGATTGAATTTAAGCCGTCTGCAGTAGGTCCCGATAACGCACTTCGGCCTGCAGAACCTTGTCCAGATAGCGGCGGGTTTCATCCGACTGGTGCTGATAACGCAAGGTTCGATACACCCGTTGCGGGCTCAGTCGATTCAGTTGTTCAATGGCCTGTTTCGGCGTGTCTCCGAACAAGCCCAATACCGTCCGCATGCCGCCATTATAAGAAGAAATCGTTACCATTTGTTTGATTTTTTCGTCCTCTATGCCCCCGAGGTAATCGTGTTTGAGCAGCCCCAGGTAAGCCGTTCCCATGCGGATGTTATTTTTGGAATCAAACAATTCCTTGAGCGTGGGCTGGCCCGTTCTGGCATCGATGTACTGATACACGTCGCGGCCCGCCGCCCCCGGCTTGATCTGCATCAGCCCAATGGCATTGGAACGGCTGACGGCCAAAGGGTTAAAGCTGCTTTCGGTTTCCATCACCGCATACACCAGCGAAGCAGGCACCTTGAACTGCCGTGCGTACTCCTCGACCCAGGCCTGGTAACTTTTGGCCTGCTCACTGAGACCATAATCCGTCAACGGGATGCTCAAAAGTAAAAACTGTCCTTCGGCGTCGGTGACGGTCTTGGCATTCTGTTTGAGCAGCTGTTCGGCATAGGCATAAGCCTGTGCCGGATAGCGAATGGCCTGGCCGCGGTGATCGAGAATTCGACGAAAATAATAAGGACGTTGTGTCAGGTCCAAACGCTCATTGCGCAAAAGCGCGCGATCGGTCAGGCGACGCGGCGAAAGAAACAGACGACTGAGCGCCCGCTTCAGATGCTGGTTGGTCGCCAGCGATTTAGGGAATTCCAGAACCAGCTCATCCTGGTATTCAATCAACACAGGTGAGGCCATGTTCGAAGGCGTTGAACGTGGCTCTTGTGTTGACTTAGAAACATGAGGGTCGGTCGTTTGGGTTGACGGCCTCTGCTTATTCACAGCGGACGTGGTGCTTACAGAATTGAGGTCGGCCGAGTTTGCTGTTTCAGGCGGGCTGGTACGATCACTCAAACGCTCCGCTTTAGTCGTCGGCATACTGGCCGATGTGTTGGGGTCGTCTACAACGGCTCTTGGCGCAATGGGGGTTCGCGGTGCGTCAATGGACAGCTGGGCATGCACAACGGCTCGATCGGGGTAAAGACTGTCTTCATGCCCCGATGACGCAAACAGGGTGCTCATCGCCTTGGGAAGTGATGAAGCCGCCCCGCCCACAAACAGCATAAGCAGGCCAAACGCCAACAAACTGTGATATGCCAATCTGGTCATGCACGCGATTCCTGTCAAAAAACCAACCTTGGAGGGTTCCAAAGCAGAATCCAGGCCAACCACTCACCGGTGTGCTGCGAGTGATTTAATTCAAATACTGGAATAACGACATATTTTGCGTGCGGGAAAAAATCTGTTGTGCCATTTGCAAAGCATTTTGACGTGTGGTCAGGTCGGTAATCCCTTTGACGATGTCCATGTCTTCCAGGTTCATGCGACGCTCTTCCAAAGACATGGAAAAAATCTGACCGGCTTCGTATTGTGCTTCAATCCGGTTTTGACGACCACCGATCGACGCCATGTGCTCAGTCATTTGCTTGATACCATCGGTCATGTCATCGATTTCGGCATCGAAATTATTGTTGTGATTGAGCAGGTTGTCACGAAACTTGACCATCACATTCAGGATGTTGTTGTCTACCTGCGCATCGTTCACACCATCGCCATCCGTGTCAACGGCCAAACTGCCCGCGCCCACGTTGAATACCCGTCCGCCATTATCGGTGACACGCACACGACTGGCATCTCCACGGTCATTCGGGTTAAGCGTGTTGTCATCATCAAACGAAATCTGCACGAAGCGCGAACCGAAATTGGCCTCTTCGTTGTATACCGGGTTACCGGCTGAATCCACCTGACCGTTACTGCGAGGGCTACCGATGTAAGAGTAATAGCCTGCCGTGTTCGGGTCTTCGACGAAGGCGCTCTCTGCATTCACTTGGTTACCCGCAAACAAGAGCTCGTCTTCTGAGTTGGTCGAATTCATGAGGTTGCGCATGTGCTCAATAATCTGGGTGATTTCAGCGGCCGTGGATCGTTTGTCGGCGGCATTATAAGTCCCGTTCGACATCTGGATCGCCAGGTCGCGGGCACGCTGGGTCAACTCAACCGTGGTTTTGATCTGCGTTTCTTCCAAGGTCAGCTGAGATTTGGCAAATTCACCGTTGCGCTCGAACTGTTTGATGGTCTCCATGGACGTTTTCAGCGAATGCACCTGCGTCGTGGCCACCGGATCATCACTGGGTTTGGTGATGCGTTTGCCCGAACTCAACTGCTGCTGAAGCTTCATGATCGCTTCTTGATGGTCGGCAATGGAATTGTAGCCTTGGGAATTAAATAAATCGGTTGAAACTCGCATTGGAACTAACCTCCATTAAAGCCGAACGGCGCCAAGCAACGACTGGAACAAGGTCTGCGACGTTTGAATAATTTGCGCCGAAGCCTGATAAGCTTGCTGGTATTTCATCAGATTGGCCGCCTCTTCGTCCAAATTCACCCCCGACATGGATTCCCGTCGTTTCTCAATCTGGTCGTATGTATTTTCTTGCGCCGTCATCTGAATTTCAGTGCCTCGAACATACATGCCCACGTTGGCAGACATGGCAGAATAACCACCAAGCAAGGATTCAGTGGCCTCGCCCGATTCATCACTGAACAATAATTTCTTGGACTGGAAGCTGGCCATGTTAGCGATATTGGTATTGTCCCCTTCGCCGGCTGGCTTGGGAACCGCAAGCTGATCAATCCCCGTCACAGCGTCCTCGTATTCAGCACGCGTAATGATGCCATCACCGCTGGTGTCCACCGCATCAAAACGGCTGGTAGGCGTATTGCCAAACAACTGGTCAAATCGATCGCGCAAGGTCACCCCATTGATGGTATTGGCCGGATCAGTGTTATCCAGATCATTGGTGGTCACCCCAAGCCGATCTTTGAGATCCGGGAACGAAGGAATCGCCGACTGGCCTCGTGTGGCCAAATCTTCGGAATTGGTAATTTTTTGCTCCAACTGATCCAAGATGTCACGGTGAGGTTTTACCAGAAAACGATCACCGTCGATTTTGGTGTGCCCGCTCAAATCAAACTGCAACCCATCGATCTGAAAAATATCAGGATTGCCCGGATCGACGGTGGGCGTGATTTGTTCGCCCGAAGGCTGAGCAAAAAATTCATACTGACCCTCGACCACACGAATTTCATAATTCTGTGCCTTGAACTGACCAATGGCATCGAACGCGGTCTGCAACTGCCCGTTTTTTTCGGCGTAGGTGCCAGGCTCGACCGGGTCATAGGGCGGCTTGGCCGCGACCGTGGAGTCGAGCGGGTTAAAACTGACGCGGATGGCAGAACCGTCGCGCACATTGTCACGATCGGCCATGACGTTGGCTTCCAATTCGGAAAAAATTTCCCGACCAACGTTACCGTTGAGATCATAGCCCTGGTAATGCTGCCAGTTTGACGAAGCCACCAGACCATTCAAGGTCATGCCCAAGTCATTCATGGCACCATCCAGCATGTTGCGACGAAAATCCAGCACACCGCCCAGTTGTCCGCCCATGACCGAGTCACTGATGTTCACATCCCGGTTACCCAGTCTTAAAAACACCTCGGTGCGATTGTCATCGGTGAAATCGCTTTTTTTGGTGCTCACTGTGGTCAGGGTATTGTCACTGATCAAGGGGTAACGTCCGTCACCGGTGTGGATATCAATGCGACCGTCCTGTTGACGAAACGTTTTGATATCCATGTAACCACTGAGTTCTTTGATGGCCTGGTCACGTTGATCCAGCAAGTCATTTGGCGCCTGCACACCGACCTTGACCGCGCCGGAAATCTGTTTATTCAACTCGTTGATTTTAAGCAAGCGGTTGTTGATTTCTGTCGACAGGTCTTCAATCTGATTGTTGACTTGTTTTTCACTTTCTTTGAGCACATTACTCAAATTCGAAAGCATGGACTCCATGTTACCCACCGATTCAATCACTTGACGGCGACTGGTCGGGTTGGTGGTGTTGTTCGACAGGTTCTGAAAGTTGTCAAACAACGTCTGCATGGATTTTTGAACGCCTTCATCGTTACCGGCCACGATCCCTTCGATTTGCTGGGACAAATTCAACTGCTCGGTATAGCGCTCTTTCATGGTGTTGGTGTTCACCAGTTGGTCCTGGATGTAGGAAGCATAGACGCGCTCAATGGTCGACACCCTCACACCAGCGCCCAAAAAGCCGCCGCCAGTCATCGCAGGGGTGTTACTGGAAAATTCGGCACGCTGACGGTTGTAGCCTTCCGTGCCCATGTTACTGACGTTGTGGCTCGTGACCTCGATCGCGCGCTTGAACGCATTGGAAGCGTTGGAGCCGATGGTTAACATGTCAGCCATAATCGTGTCCTTTTCTGGTCAAATGGTCTCAGCCAATTCAGCGCGACCGTTTGTTTTACCCTGTCTCATCTTAATCACTGAGCTAGGGCCCGCATCTGCAGTTGTTGTTCGGTGGTCGCTACCGAGTTCTTTTTCGCCGGCTCGCTCACCTGGGTCTGTTGAGCAATGTAGGCCTCTTTAGCGGCCTTATGCTCATTCAGCGCTTCCGGTGACAGGGATGCCAGTTTTGGCGAGAGCTCTTCGACTATTTTATCGGCCAGCCCGAGCGATCCTTTAGAACCCAGGTCCTGCGCCAATTGCTGGTCATACCAGTCTTTGTAAAAATCGGCGTTTTCCCCATCCATAAATTTATCATCAAAACTGACTTGACGCGACTGCTTTAGAATCTGCGCCAGAAACATGGACTCGAACTGTTCGGCTACCGGGCGCAAAGCTGCCTGCTGGTCGTCCCTCGCCTGGTTTCTCAGTTCCTGAAAACCGCCACTGTTGCCATAAATCTGTTTGTGCGCCTGCGGGGCCATGTCCATTTTTTGCGATTCGAATACACTCATGACTCGCTCCAGTTAAATGACCATCAGTTCGGCTTTCAGCGCGCCGGATTGCTTTAACGCTTCCAGGATCGCCACCAGATCACCGGGGGCGGCGCCCACTTTATTCACCGCCTGCACGATGTCGTCAAGCGTCACGCCCTGTGGAAATTTGAACATGCGGCCCTCGCCTTCCTGCACCGCCACATTGCTGTTGGGGTTTTGAGCGGTCTGGCCGCCACCAAAGGCGTTGGGTTGGTTCACATCCGTGTTTTCATCCACCTTGACTACCAGATTACCATGGCTCACCGCTGCGGCCGATACCTGAACATTAGAACCGATGACCACGGTGCCGGTGCGCGAATTGATGATGACCTTGGCCGCTTCCTGCCCCGGTTGCACCTCGATGTTTTCCAGCACTGACAAAAACGAAACGCGCTGATCCGGCACCCGCGGTGCCCGCACTTCAATCGACTCCCC
The DNA here is from genome assembly GCF_001507535.1 of Thiomicrospira sp. WB1. Taxonomy (GTDB): domain Bacteria; phylum Pseudomonadota; class Gammaproteobacteria; order Thiomicrospirales; family Thiomicrospiraceae; genus Hydrogenovibrio. The sequence goes on along the minus strand of NZ_LQBN01000003.1, from coordinate 366,677 downwards.
ATCCAGAGCGAAGGCCGTGCCTTCGCCCAAAGCTTCATTCACAGCCTTTACCACATTGGTGGCCGTCGTAAAGTCGGCTCGATTCAAATTCAGCGTGATGGTATTGCCCAGATCAAAGCCACTGCTGACCGTTCGCTCGACCGTCGCACCACCGGGCACGCGCCCGACACTGGGCACATTGATGGTAATTTTGGAACCGTCCGCGCCGGAGGCATCCAACCCACCAACGATCAGGTTACCCTGTGCGACCGCATAGGCTTTGCCGTCCAGCCCTTTCAGGGGCGTCATCAAAAGCGTCCCGCCTCGCAGACTTTTGGCGTTGCCAAGCGAGGAAACAGTGACGTCAATTTTTTGACCTGGCTTGGCAAACGCCGGCAGATTGGCATTAACCGCCACGGCGGCAATGTTTTTGGATTCCGGATTAGTGCCAGGCGGCAGATTGATGCCGAATTTGTTGAGCATGCTTTTCAAACTCTGGGTGGTGTAACTGGTTTTGTCACCGGTCCCATTCAGGCCGACCACCAGCCCATAACCGATCAGCTGGTTATCACGCACCCCCGCCACACTGGCGACGTCCTTGATGCGTTCGGCCGCGGCACTCAAAGGCAGCCAGAGCAGCAGGGTAATAAAAAGTGTTTTTCTGGTAAGCATGGAGTTCCCCTTTATGAAAACGCCGTCAATATTATTGTTATGCCAAAATACCAAAGCACAGCTTATGCCAGTCAGGCTATTTTTTTTGCAAAAAAGGTAAAGTTCTTATCCGAATGGACGATAAGAATGGGTGGCAAAAAAATGGGGCAAAAATTGCCCCCAAAGACCAGAAAAAAACTATGTTTTCACCAGGCCTGGTGAAATAAGGGCCCTAAGACAGAGCACCTTGGAAAGAAAAAACCGACCTGCAAAAAGGAGAGAGTGAAAAACAGGCCGGTAAAACCGTAAATTCTATGTTGCGCCTTCTTTTAGAAAGGCCAGTATTTGTTGAGTCCTTTGGTGACGACGCCTGGACGGTTGGTATCACCCGACATGCCCACATCTTTATAAATCACGCGCGCATCCGCCACCTTGTTGGAAGCCACCGTGTTCTCAGGGCTAATGTCCTGCGGACGAATGATGCCTGCGAAGCGAATGACTTCACTGCCATCGTGCACTGTGATCCATTTTTCACCCCGTACCACCAGGTTGCCATTGGGTGACACTTCTACAACGGTCACCGCAATGGAGCCGGTCAAGTCAGAGTTTTGTTTGACGTTTGCATTACCACTGAAGCTGCCATTAGAACCGTACCCGATGCCAATGCCCGTTGGGTTGCCCGCAGCAAAAGGCGCCGTGATCGGCGAGGTCAGTGCCTGACCGAAAATATTCACCGGCGTTGTGATACCAAAGTCCTGTTGATTAGTTTTGTCATACTGCGCTTGATCTTTTTTCTGCGCGTCAAAACTTTCATCAAGGTTAATGGTAATGATGTCACCAATCCGGTGGGCTCGCGCATCGTTGAACAGTGACATGCTGTTAGCAGTTTGATACAAAGATCCATTCTGAGGCCCTTCCTGCTGCGCGGTGTTCACCGGAAAGCTCGGCTCATAACTGAATTTTTCCAATCGTTCCGGTGTGGAAGAACATCCAGCCATGAACCAACCGGTTGCGGCGACTAAAGCCATTTTCTGAATCAAGTGTTTTCTGGTCATCGTTCTTTCTCCCTGTGTTCAGTCGGAAAGTATTTTTTTATTTTTATACGTTATTGTTGAGGTACTGCATCATGCCATCGGCCGCACTGATGGCCTTGGAATTCATTTCATAGGTTCGTTGCGCCTCGATCATGCCGATCAGCTCATCCACGGTATTGACGTTGGAGGATTCCAGCGCTCCCTGCAGCAGACTGCCCGCTTCTTCCGTTTCCGGCGGTTTGACATTCGGTGGCCCACTGGCCAAGGTTTCGGCATAGAAATTCTGCCCCAGTGCTTCCAACCCGGACTGATTGACAAACGTTGCCAGCTCGAGCTGCCCGGCGTTGACCGGCTGAGGGTTGCCTGGTTCTTTGTAAGACACCGTGCCGTCCGAAGCAATGAAGATTTCGGTCGAGTTAAGCGGGATGTTGATGTTCGGTTCCACCAGGTAACCGGAAGAGGTGACCAGATCGCCGTTCTGGTTCATTTCAAATGAGCCGTCGCGGGTATAGCGAAGGTTGCCATCCTGGTCCAATACCTGGAAAAAGCCACGCCCTTCAATCATCACATCCAACTGGTTATCCGTCACCATGGCGTTGCCCTGCGTATGCAGCTTCTGCACGCCCACGGCTTTCACACCGGTCCCGACCTGCAGACCGGATGGCAAGGTGTTGTCTTCGTTCTCCGTCGCCGAAGCGCCTGGCTGACGGACATTCTGGTACATCAGATCATCAAATTCCGCCCGCCCGGTTTTGTAACCATACGTGTTGGCGTTGGACAGGTTGTTGGAAATGGTCGCCAGACGAAAATCCTGGGCTTCCAAACCAGTCTTTGCAACGTAAAGGGCTCTGTTCATGTCAGTCTCCTGGTCTTAATACACGATTAGGACAGCTTCACAATGCTGTCTGAGCGTTCACTGTGCGTTTTGGCAGTGCTCATCATCTTGACCTGCATCTCATATTTACGTGAGAGTTCGATCATATTGGTCAGGGCTTCCACCGTGTTGACATTGCTGCCCTCCAGTGCGCCGCTGACCACTCGAATCGGTGCCTGATCCAGCCCCTCTTCACCCTGATAACGAACGAAACCATCTTCGCCTTTTCGCAATTGCTGGACATCCGGTTGCACCAGACGAACCTGATCCAACAGAACCGGCAAATTATTGGGGGCGTCCGCTGGAATAAACGAAATGGCCCCATCATCACCGATGTGCAATGATTTATGGGGTGGGATGTTAATCGGCGCTCCGCCTTCATTTAGAATCGGATTGCCTTTGACATCCACCAGATCGCCTGCCGGTGTCACCTGCATCGACGCCGATCGCGTCAATGCTTCGGTGCCATCGGGGGCCTGGATCGCCATAAACCCGTTTTCCTTGGTCATGAGATCCAGATCTCGCCCAGTGACTTTGACCGGCCCCGGTGTAAAATCGGTGGCCGGACGCTCGTCCAGAGAATAGGTACGGGTGTGCCAACCCGGGCCATCCATATGCTGTGCACGGAACTGGTTAAAATCTTTTTTAAACCCATCCGTGTTCGCATTGGCCAGATTATTGGAGTTATTGGCCTGAGAAAGCATGGCTTCTTTGGCCCCACTCATCGACACATATAACATCCGATCCATACCTGATCTCCGGTCTAAAAATTCGAAAAAGAGACTGACAAGAAATGAAACCTGCCAGTCTGATAATGACACGTATATTTATATATTGCGTGTGTCAAGTTCCCTTGTGTTTTAGCGTTCATTGCTGAGCCAGTGTCAAAACTTTGTTGCTTCAATCACTCGCTCAACAGTTACTTAGCACCTCCCGTGCCAAAAGTAGAAAAAATTTATGCTAAAGCCTAAAAAAAATGGCCGATAACATCATTAGCGGGCGTGCAAACAAAAAAAGCCGGTTTGAAAACAAACCGGCTTCATTCATTGACCGTCCAGAGTTTCTTACTTAGAGCTGCAGGATAGTCTGTGTCAATGTCTGTGACGTCTGAATCACCTGAGCACTGGCCTGATAGGTGCGCTGTGTCTGGATCATATTGACCAGTTCCCCGGCGGTATCAACGTTGGAATACTCCAAGGTCCCGGCATTGACCGTACCAAAGCCATTATTCTGCGGCGTGCCTAACTGAACAGCACCAGAGCTGAAGGTTTCGGCATAGGTCTGACCGCCCAGTTTTTCCATGGCGTTTTTATCATTGAAGTTTGCCAGAGCCAACTGTGCAATCGGCACCGAGCGCCCATTGGAATAACGTGCCTCAATCACACCGTCCAAACTGGTGGTCACCCCAACGAGGTCACCGACGTTGTAACCATTCTGAGTCACCCCCCTCAGATTATAATCCCCAGCGAACTGAGTCATCTCCGTAAAATCGGCATCCAACGCAATACGCTGCTGAACGTTTTCTGAACCAAGTGGGTCCTGAGCCCCAGTCAATGGCGCGTCGATCACAAACTCAATCGGACTGGATCGACCAATGCTAACCCAGCCTGGGGTCACGTTGGTGGCGCTTTGCAATGCTTCACCCGGACCAATCACCGTTGTATCATTCAAAATGGTTTTACTGTAGACAGGGTTATCCAAATCGGGTGCCGCCGTGGTGGGCTGACGCATGTCGATCAAGTCCCCGTTGGTATCAAAGCGCATTTCAAAGATTTGCCCGGCATCGTCTGTGGGGTTACCGGCATCGTCAACGCGGTGACCACTGGTCTCCCACTCTCCGGTTTCTTGGTTAAAATCTTCAATGGTGTACTGGACCATCCATGACGTGTATTTTTCGTTCAAGTCATTGGACGCTGAGCTGGCCTCGACCACATCTCGCTTGTAGAAATTCGTCGTAACACGATGCTCCCCGCCCAACGTATCATGGATGATTTTGTTGGTAGTAAAATCTGGGAAGCCACCGTATTCACCATTTTGCTCCGGGTTGGTCAATTTCAACATATTATTGACGTTGTTAATCATGGAGCTGTAACCGGAGTTCAGTATCTTGGCCCCCCAGCGTCCGGCGGTGGAGCCGGCAATGGCAGACCCCAGACTGGCAGACCCCGCGCCGTTGGTCAAACCATTACCCAGTGCATCAATGGCCTGGCTCGCTGCCTGAATGGCGGAACCAATCGATCCCGTACCATTGATCACCGATCCAAGATCAAACCCGGATAACTGGGCATTGACCGTCGAGCGCGCTTCCGCATTGGTCAGCGCCACACCGGAAAAACCACCCTGAGAGGCAGGCGTCACCAGAAAGTTGTATAGGGCATCCCCCGAGTCACGAGTCACATCATTGATCACCTGCTGCACATCGTCCCCGTCAGGGTCAAAGTTAGGGTTTTCCTGACCGTCCAGATTGATGTCAAACGTCATTTCATCGGTGGGTCGAGGGCGCTTGTTCAACTCATCCATATCAATCGAATCCAGTGTGGTGTAAAACACCGGATTGGTCTCGGTTGAAAGCTCTTCGTTCAACAGATACCCCTGGACCTTATTACCGTTCTGAGAGGTCAAATAGCCCTCTTTGTCCAGTTTAAAAGAACCATTTCGGGTAAAGACATTATCAAAACGACCGGTTTTATCTTCCAGCACAAAGAACCCTTCGCCGTCGATGCCCATATCCAGATCGCGGCCGGTGTCATTAATGGTCCCGTTGGTAAAATCCTGGGTAATGCTTTCCACACGCACACCGTTACCGGGTGAGTTCTGCGCACCATAGAACATATCGGAAAATTCCGCTCGTGAGCTTTTAAACCCCACGGTTTGGGCGTTGGCGAGGTTGTTGGAAATCACCCCCAAGCCTTTGGATGCGGCGTTGATCCCACTAACGGCTGTTAAATCGTATGCTGAGCCCATGATTGTCTCCTTGTGTTTAGCCGCTCATATCTGAGCATTAAACGTTTGTCTTTTTATGTTTGTTTGGATTAATTAACTGATTTCACGAATTTTGTTCAGGTCAACCCGCTCACCTGTGGCCAGCGTGGCTTTCATCGTGCCCTCATCACTTAATGATATGGAACGCACTTGAGAAGGCACGATGGTGTCAATGGATTGCAATTCGCCTTCTTCGTCCGAACCATACACAGTCAAAGTGTATTCGCCGCTGGGCATCGGATTGCCTGAGCTGTCTTTACCATCCCAGTCCACTATTTTTTCACCCGCATTCAAGTCATCCTGGAACAGTTCACGCACCGGGCCGTTTTTGTCGGTGATCACGATGGTAACGTCCTCAAGCGGTTGATCCAGCTCCATACGAATCTGAGAAACCTGCCCTTCTTCATGCGACATCTGGTCGCCTTCGGCCTGAACATTCTTGCCAATCAAGGCGGCCGATTGCATCACCTGCATGCTTTGGAACCCGGCGGTCATCGCCTGCATAGAGCTGTTCATTTTATTGGTCGCTTCGAGCTGACTCATCTGGGTCAGGTCCGTGACAAAGTTGGTTGGATCCATGGGTTTATTCGGATCCTGATTCTGCAGCTGCGTGGTCAGCAAGCGCAGGAAATCGGCTTGTCCCAGTTCTTTGTCCGGCGCATTGCGATTGGCATTGGTTGCCTGTTGCATCGCTTTGACATAATCCGTGTTCTGCTCACTGCTAATGGGAAGTTGTGCCATGTGTCACCTCCTATTTCCCAAGCTGAATCGTACGAAGAATCAGCTGTTTTGAGGTGTTGAGCACCTCGATATTGGTTTCATAACTGCGCTGGGCGCTCATCATGTTGGCCATTTCTTCCACCACATTGACGTTAGGGCGAAAAATATAGCCCTCGTCGTTCGCCATCGGATGATTGGGGTTGTATTCCATTTTCAGCGGCGCTTCGTTTTCGACGATGTCTTTCACCCGTACGCCCCCTTTGGGTTCGCCGGTCTGATCATCCAGAATCGTCTCAAACACCGGCTGCTTGCCGCGATAGGTTTCTTCGGCATTGGAGCTGATGCTGTCGACATTGGCCATGTTGGAGGCCACGGTGTTCAAACGCACCGTCTGGGCATGCATCCCACTGGCGGAAATATCAAGCGTTGGAAACATTGACATGGACTACCTCCTTATTGGCTGCCCAAGGCACCTTTGATGCCTTTGATCTTGCTGTTGATAAACTCCAGTGTGGCCTGATACTGCATGGAGTTTTCCATAAACTGCGCTTTTTCGATGTGGGCTTCCACCGTGTTGCCATCCAGCGCCGGTTGCGTCGGTTGACGGTATTTAACAAAACTGTCGGTGGTCATCTCCGCAAACCCGGCAATATGACTACTGTGGGTCCGCTGCATATCCGGCTTGCCACTGGGCTTCATGCTCAGCTCGTCTGACGCCTGCTTCATTTGCGCCCGCCAATCGATGTCACGCGCCTTGAAGTTGGGCGTATCCTGGTTGGCCAGGTTGTTTGCCAACAGCTTCTGTCGGGCCGTGCGGACATTGAGCGCCTGTTCGTGAACACCAAAGATTGAGTCCATGATCGTGTCCTTTGTTTTTCTGGTGAATGACAGCTGAGGCTTTTTTCAAACCTGCTGCAACGATTTATTATTATTTTGTAAAGACACTAAGCAACGACGGTGCCAAAAAGACGAAAGAAAAACTAAAGCTTTGCAAAAGCGACCGCTATCGGCCGGTTGATCAATTTCTTTAGCATTTTTTTAAAAAAAAGCGGCAAAAAATGCAGCGCCGCCGCCAAAACAGGCAACTTTTGCCCGAAGCAGGGTGCGCACAGTAGAAAGAAACAAATCCGATGTCAAAGAGAGAGGGAGGAGAGCAGGCCTGGTCAAAAACGCATCCCGGCCTGTGTCAAAAAACCGTCAAGATTACCAACTCTTGACCAGGTCACCGATTTGAATGCGCTCTTCTTCGCTCACCAGCTTGGCGATGGCAAAGCGGGACTGAATGCGCTGGATTTCGATGAAACCGGCTGGCTGGGTATCGGTACCCAGTTCAATGCCCTGATAGCGGATGGGCCGGCCGACCAGGCGATAAACCGAAAGCTGATCGCCGGGCTGAGCTCCGGATTCCGAAGATAGGAACAACACATACTGGTCATCCCGAATGTCAATAATGCGTGAAGTCAAAGGCTTGCACTTGACTTCATGGTACACATCCTGAACCTGTTCATGCAAAAGACGGTGAAACACCATCCCTGTGTCGGTATTGAAAAACGCGCTGGTACCAAACGGCTTGTCACGCCCAACCGTGACATCGCCTTCAATGTTGAAACCATGACGCTTTTGCCATACCTGCTTGCGCGCCACCAGATCTACCAGGTAGGTTTCCACTTCAATAAAACGGGTGTTGGGTTTGACTTCCAGGTTGTATTCACGCTTGATGTCGTTCCAGATACCAGGGTCGTTATTGCCTCGTGACAAGGAACGTATGACGGTGAGCATCACATATTGAGCGCCGGTGCGTTCCCGAATGGCTTCAATGCGCTCACGGTCAAGATTGGGACGCACCACCCCCCGTGTATCAATGGGAGCGGCCATGTCCAGCTGCTCCAGGTTCTGATAACCGGCTTCGCGCAAACGCCGCACAATCTCCTGCTGATAGCCGGGCAAAAGGCGTCGGATGTCGCGGGCTTCGTATTCGTCGGTGGTCACCACCGGTGCGACCGCCAGTTTGGCCTGAAGATGATTGCCAGGGGTTTTGCTGCAGGCCTGAGGGTCTTCGGTCAGACAGACTTCCATTTTGACCTGATACAGTTTTAACTTTTCCAGCTCTTTGGGGTCGCGGATTTCGTTGCCGTCCTGGTCGAACAGATCGTCAAAGCGTGGCGGTTCCACGCCCTCTTCCACAATCAAATAGTCCTTGACCTTAGACTGAGAGCTGAAACGCGTGCGGTCGTATTTGAGTTGGTAATTTTCTACCCGTTGATTGGAAGAAATTTTGACATTCGACATCATGGTGGCTTGTTTCAGCGCATCACGAATCGCCATTTGACGGGCAAAGGCTTCCGGTTTGCCATCGAGTGTGGCCACGCCTGTGACCACCACGCATTTTGCCTGAGCCCCTATGGAGGCAATCAGTCCCAGTGCCAGACACACGGCCTGCGCCAGACGACCCCATCGTTTCATCAGGAGGCGGCCTCTTCCTGTCGATGTGCTTTCACGACTTCAATGCGGTCAATAATGGTTTGGGCAAGCTCTTCCGGGTGCCATTTGGACATGAATTTGTTGGCGCCGACCTTCTCTGTCAGAGACTCGTTAAAGCCGCCACTGAGCGACGAGCTCAGGATGACATACAAATCAGCCAAACGTGGGTCTTTGCGAATATTGGTGGTGAGGGTATAACCGTCCATTTCCGGCATTTCGATGTCGGAAATCACCATTAAGATCCGCTCCGAGACTGGCGGCGCGATGTCTTTGTCGGCGTCGTCGGCCCATTTCTTCAAAAAATCCAGCGCCAGACGCCCGTTGGTGACGATTTTACTGCTGATGCCCAGTTTTTCGAGGGTCGTTTTCACCTGGTTACGCGCCACCACCGAATCATCCGCTGCCAGCACAAAGAAATTTTCGCCTTCAGTTTTGCCCTGATTCTGATGCAGAAACTCTTCTGACATTTCTTCCTGATGCCCCGACACCTCGGCCAGGACTTTTTCCACGTCCACGATTTCCACAATCTGGTCCTGAGCGCGGGTAATGCCGGTCAGATAATTCACATTCTGGAGGGAGTCCGGCGGCGGAAGAATGTCTTCCCAGCGCAAATGCACAATGCGATCCACGTCTTCAACCAGAAATCCCTGTACCGAGGAGTTGAACTCGGTCACGATGGTTAAAGAATCGCTGTATTTGTCTTCCGGGACCGGCGGCAAATCCAAAGACTTGGCCAAATCAATCATCGGCATGGTCTGGCCACGGATGTCGGACACGCCCACCACACGATGGTCGGACTTGGGCACAGGCGAAATCTCAGGCGTGCGAATCACCTCTCTGACCTTAAACACATTAATGCCGAACAGTTGATTGCCGTGAATCTTGAACAACAACAGTTCCATGCGGTTCATACCCGCCAATGAGGTTCGTTGATCAACGCCTTTCAAAAAACTTGACATGGAAGCCACCTTTTTCAGTCCCGGTCCGCCTTGACGGAGTTGGAATCATTCTGATAGTTCGATAATATAACGCAAATCCGAGGAGACAAAAACGCTTGTGTCTCCGCTTGCCCATTCAAAAGGACACGCATGTTGCGTCTTGGTTCCCGACTCACGACCCGTCGATGGTCTCTTTTCCTGATACTGACAGGTTGGATCTGTCTGGGAATCGTTACTGCCCTGCCCTCTAGCAAAGCCTTTGCCAACTCAGACAATTCGCAAGCCGTTCAGGACTTTTCCCGCATTTATCAGGCCATCCGTTCCGACATCGAAACCAAACTGGATGGACATTTGCATCAGGCCAAAATTGACATCAGCGAAGTCTCCAGCCGTTTAAAACTGGATCGATGCCAGAGTGAGATCACCATTCGCGACCGACGCCCAGAAAAAAAAGCGGGCCGTAAAACCTACGAAGTCCGGTGCGAGTCGCCACAGTGGCAATTTTATGTCACCGCACAAATCACCGGAAAGTTACCCGTGGTCAAAACCACCCGGGCCATTCTAAAACAAGCCGTGATCCGTGAGCAGGACGTCAAAATTGATTACATCCCTTACAACCGGGTTCGACGCGACACCATCATTGACCTGGAGACGGTGGTGGGCATGCGTGCCAAGCGCGCCATCGGTCCCAACTCGACCTTGACTGCCCGCCAGCTCCAGCCGCCCTATCTGGTGTTTGAAGACCAGCCTGTCAACATTGTGACCGAAATCGGCAACATCCGGGTGGAGTCAGCCGGGATGGCATTGAAAAGCGCCACGCTCAATCAACAGGTCCCGGTACGCAACTTATCCTCGGATACCGTGATAAAAGGCATAGTAATTGCTCCCAACACAGTTAAAGTGCCTTAAGCCCTAAATCGTCCTCATTTGCAGGCCTTAAAAAAGTCGAAAAATCAGGTAAAGTTTACCGATAACGGCCGATAAAAATTGTAGAGTTCGATCCAAAGGCTTAAAATAGCAGAAACATTAGGAGTCGGTCATGGACATCAAAAGTCTCAACCAGAATGTATTAAACAACAATCGATTGGACAACCAGTCGAACGCACAGCGACAGAACGCGGGCGGCACAACGTCCAACGCTTCAACATCAGCGTCAGACAAAGTCACGCTGACTGGCGTTTCCACTCAGGTCAAAGAACTGGAAACCAAAGTTCAGGCGTCCGAAGTGGACAACAGTGAGCGTATTGCGCAATTGAAAGCAGCCATTCAGGAAGGCCGTTACCAGGTGGATGCCGACCAGGTTGCCAGCAAGCTCATGGAAACCGAGTACATGTTGAGCCCACGTTAAAAACAGGGCATCGTTTTCCTTTAAACAGGTGACACCCCATGCCAGACAAGGCCAAACAGTTCAGCGCCCAGGAAAAGCAGACTTTGACCGGCTCGCTCACAACCCTGCACGCGCAACTGGAGGCCTTTCAACAACTGCTTCAGCAGGAAGCGGACCTGTTAAAATCCAATGATCCGGACGCATTGACGTCCATTGCTCAACAAAAAGCGCAGGTACTTGACGAACTCGAACCGGCGCATCACGCCCTTTGCCAGCTCCTCAGCCCAGACCAGGATCAAAGTCTTGACTCACTGATTCAATCAGATTCCTTTCAATCTCTGCCAGAGGTTCTACAAAATAAGTTAACTAAAGCGAATCAGCTGGCTGAAGCTTGTCATCAATTGAACCTTAGCAATGGCATGACCATCCAGGCCCTGAACAATCTCAACAGTGGACTGATCTCGGCCCTGGTCGGCCAACCCGGATCCTCACAGACATACGATCCCAAAGGGAAAAAATCGGCTTATTCGCAAGGCAACAACTCTTTGGGCAAAGCCTGATTTTTTACCAGGCCTGGTCATTTTTCACCTTCCCATGCACACTGAGTGTCAAAGATTTGGCTTGGTGATTGCTAGTGATTCGGTCATAATGAAACCATTCGGATAATCAGAGAGACGCGCATGAGTTCACGTAACAGCCGATCATTTTATCGCATCGATGTGATGCTGCCCTGCAGCTACCGCATCATCACGGCCGAGGCCGCTGAAAAAAACCCGATCCCGCATCAGCCCGATGCCAACTACATTGAAAAATACTTTTTGGAAGATTTCGGAGAACTGGAACAGCAGATCCAGGACGTCATCGGTGAAATCGGGCAAAAGAGCGGTCTGGTCGCCACAGCATTGAGCGCTCTCAATAACAAAATCAATTTCATGCTGCAAACCATTGACCAGAAACAACTGGTCGCTGCCATTCCTCAGCGTCTGGTGAATTTAAGCGCCGGCGGCATGGCGTTCAAAGTGCAGGAAGACGTGGAACAGACTGATTTTGTCGATCTGCTGTTGCAGCCTTTGGCCGATGAGTCCCCGATCCTGGTGCGCGCCAAAATTGTCAAGATCATCCCGGATACCAATGACCCCAGCAGCAAAACCATTGCGCTGGAGTATCTGAATCTGACCGAGGAAGACCGACGCAAACTGGTTTACTTTATTCAGAGCAAAGAAATTGAGTACGCCCACAAGGATAGTTCAACCGGTGTTCATGGTCATCAAGGCTAACCCAAGGAAACGTAGCCTGACCACCTATGCGAATCGTCCCAGTGTGCAAAAAAAGCGCTCAATTGAGCGCTTTTTTGTTTGGTTTGGTGGAATATAAAGCAAAGCAGATCGCCCCCATTAAGGATAGGTATAACGCAAAGGCGCGTTGCCCCGTTGTAAGCGCTGCCTGGGGTCCTCCGACTTCTCCAGTTTTGCCTGTATTTCCTGTTTAAGCGCGCGCATTTCACTTAAGCCGCGCTGCATCTGCTGCTGATACTGCTGATTTTGTTTTTGGTGTCGTTCCATCAGCTGCGCATGCTTTTGCACTTTGCTTTCCAAAATGCGCACCCGCGTGCTGATGCTTGCCGCCTGAGCAATGCTCTGAAAACCGAACATAGCTGCGACAATGGCGACCACCAGTGTTTTCTTTTTCATAGTCTCCCCTTAGGCCTCTCAATTTAAAGCCCTGGAAACGCTCAGCGTTTTTTACTGCTTAACGAATGGCAGTTAATCTGATGACACAACTCTTCAGTGGTCATGGTCAGCTTTTCTTCGTTGTGGCTATAAACAAATGCTTTTTCAAAGAAGCTTCGGTCAATATACACTTCCAACACCGTTTCATAGTTTTGATCCGCCATTGGGGTGACACTCACCACTCGAGCGCCTCGCACCATGGAATTCACACGTGCACGAAAGCTGTCATTACGAGCGGTCAGCGTTGCAATGGTTGTATTGGAGTCGATTTTGATCCCATTGAGCTGCTCAGCCAGTGAACGATACGCATCCAGTTTGGCGGAACGAATCGCCATCAGACGACGTTGCCCATCCGTAAATCCTTCATAGGTACTTTCCGCACCGTACCCCACACCGGTCACTTTGATCAGTTCCGGCTCCACTGCACTTTTGGGAACCTGATAAAGTGTCTGCACCGATTCGGCTTTGGCTTTTTGCTCGGCCTCAAACGCCTTCATGCGCGCTTCCACCGCAGCATTCACTTGCTGCTGAACCGTCTGGGCAGAAGGTTGTGTTGGGGCGGGTTGAACCGGCTTCTGGCTACAACCAGCCAATGCAAGTCCACACGCCAATGTTGTGGCCATCAGAAAGGGGTGTTTCATAGTCATGACGTTTCTCCTGTCAGTGTCTCTCTAAAAACTCAGTGTTTCAAACAGATCATTCACGTCTTTGTCGGAAGCCAGGCGCTGCCCGGATTCCTGAAAGACTTGCTCAGCACGACTTGTATCACACGCACTGGGGTATTTCTGACAACGCAGTTCCTCAACCCGATACTCAACGCTGGCATCCGCCGACTTGGCCAGTTGACTGGTTTGATAGTAGTCGGGCTGGTAATAGGTTGTTTTCTGATTGTGTTCATACAATTTGTAGGCCCCAACCACGGCAGCGGCGGGCAATAACACGTTTGGTTCAGGCGGCGTCAACGAACACCCCTGCAACGCCAGCGCCAACACACTGGTAATTGAAATGGATTTGAATGCTTGCATACAGCCTCCCAAGGCCTGTTAGTTCATGCCATCAAAATAAGGACTGGCCGGCGCATGGTATTCATAACGGTCCGGCGGGAGATTGGGTGAATGCAATCCATCCCCTTTGGGTTTTTCCGCTTTACCGTCTTTTTTATCGGCGTCTTTGCCAGATTCTTTGGCCTGAATTGATTCGATTTTTCGTTGAACCTGATTTTTTTCCACCGTTTTCACCGATTGCAATAGCTGCTTGTATTGCGCCTGCAAAGACTTGACTCGACGGTTCACTTCGGCAATGCGCCGCTGGCTGACCACGACCTGGGAGTTCACCCGGTCCACCGATTGGGTCAATTTGGGTGCCAACTGTTCGCTCAACTGATTGAGCTGTGACGCATTTAATGCAACCGACTGACCGGGTGGCGCTGACTGCTGAGCTGCCTGCTCCGATGAATCGGATTTTGACGGTTCACCGGTCTTGTCACTCGCTGCGTCACTCAAATCATTGCTTGCCAGGGCTGGCTGACCGTCCAATACATCGCGGGTCAGTTGTTCCACCTGAAAACTGACGGCGTCAATCTTTTTCTCCAGGCTCTTAATACTTTCTTTATTGGTGTTAGCGGCAATCAGGTTTTCGCCTGCAGCCGTATGAATGTCTTCGATTTTATTTTGATTTTCTTCACCCAGCCCCTGTCCGGCTGACAGCGCTCCCCAGGTGGCGATACCAATCCCCACCAGCACCAGTACAAGGATGATGGAGCCGAAAATAATGATCAGTTTTTTGAGTTCTTCCATCTGGGTCACCGTCAATGTTGAGTTCGGTTGTTGTTGTTTCTGTCGAGCCGCCCGCCGGTTCAGCAGTTGCTCTGCAGCGTCGTCGGAGGCATCCGGGTCAGGAATGTCATCCATGACATTGTTCGAGGTTGCCGTCTGAGGTTCGGACATGGATTCCGGTTCAGGTTCTGGCGTTGGTTCCGGCTCTGAAGCTGGTTCTGGTTCTGGTTCTGGTTCTGGTTCTGGTTCCGGTTCCGGCTCAGGTTCCGGCGTTGGCTCAGGCTCGGGTTCTGGCTCCGCAGGCAAGTCGTCCAGTTCGTTTGATGCCTCGTCGTCTGACGCGTCGTCCGAATTCGCGTTCTCCTCGGCGGTCACCGCTTCGAGCTCCGCTTCATCGAGCAGGGCGTCAATGCTGTCCAGATCATTGGGATCTATGCTATTGTCTTCTTGCGCCACACGCCTGTCCTTGGGTTCATCTTTGAATCAGGCGGTTCTTAAAAAATTTAGGGCCGAAACGCGTCAAAAACGCCTTTGTCCAACCAAAACGCCTTGGATTGAAATGCGAATTGACCGTTTTGGTTTCGCTCCACTGTTCCCAGCGGTGTTTCAATCTGAAGCTGGTTTTGCGCAAAGCCCTTTTCAAGAACCGTTATCACGGTTTCACCCAAAGCATAAAAGGTGCCAACTTGCGCGGAAGACAGCCCATCATGGCGGTTTGAACGCACAGAACGTGCAAAAAATGCTGGCAGAATGGCCGAGGTGGCCTGCCAGTCGGGGAGGGTTTGTCGAAATTCTGACACAGTCGGCAATGGCGCAGGCAGCCAAAAATGCTGCACATCCGGTCGGCCATAGTAAGCCAGCAATGGGGAGACCTGAATGGCCTGTGAGAGCTCGCCAACGGTCACCAGCGTATCAAGGTCCTGGCGCGCACGGGGTTCGAAAGACAGTTCACGCTCAAGGGTGCGAGACAACCAGCCTGCCCTTCCCTGCGATTGGCGGACATTCAGCGCCTGGGCCAGACGATGACGGCGACCGGGCTCGAACCATTGCTGATGCAGACGAATGGCGTGAGTGTCCTGGGCTGGCGATTGCTGCCAACTTAACCAGGCCTGGTCAAATTGGTCTTTCAGCGTGCGGTTATCGGGGGTGTTCTGCCACCAGATCAAAGGCTGACTCACCCCGAAATGCTGCGTCAGAAACCGGAGCGATTGAAGCTTGTTTAACCCCAAACTTAATGTCTGAACGTGGCCGGGCACAGAGCGCGCGCCGGGTTCCGGCTCATTCAAAGCCAGCATGGGCACCTGACGATTCCAATCCAGAGCCTGCGCCACCAGCGAAGACTGCAACGGACCGATGATCAGCGTGGGTTGTCGAAGCGATAGCCAGTCTGCCAATTGCTCCGGTCGCTCGAACACAGCCGTATCAACCAGTTCCAGTGTTCCATTTATGCCATAACGGGAGCGCGCCGAAAGGATGCCGTCATAAATCGCCTGCCCAGCTGGCCCCAGCTCACCACTCACTGGCAACAACAGAAGCATTCGCGCCGGATCATATACAAAAGAGGCTGAGGGCACGCGAGCGGATTGAGACGGGTCACGGCTTAATTGCTCAAACTGTTGGCGCAGACGGCGATAGCGCTGGGTCAATGTTACTGGCAACTGAGTGCTCCGAGCGACCTGTCTGAATGCATCCAGAGCGGCCCGCATCGGTCCAACATCCTTTTCTTCCAGAGCCAGTTGTGCTTTAAGCAGAGCAATTTCCGCGTCCAGCTCTTGCAGGCTGGCAGGCGATTGAGATTCAACCGACTGGGCGCCCACCGGTAAAAACGCGGCCCCCAGACACAGGCTCATGACCAAGGCAGAGACATGGCACCAGTGAAGTCGTTTTCCAGTGCGCTTAGCGCTCGTTCTTAAGCGACTTGGAGACGATTTCATAAACATCCGCAGACAGGGTTGACTCAGAAAGCAACGCTTCCAGAACCTCACGCATCAAACCTTGGCGAGGCGAATCAAGGCGACGCCACTGGGTCAAAGGCGCGCACAAACGTGCAGCAACTTGAGGGTTGATGCTGTCCAGTTTGTGAATCTGTTCCCCCAATAGCTGATACCCCTGTCCGTCTTTCTGGTGGAACCCATAAAAATTCTGCCGGGCAAAAACCCCCAGAACACTTCGAACCCGATTGGGCGTTTGGTAATGGAAATCCGGATGAGCCAGCAGAGCACGTATCTGCTCAATCACATCACCCTGGCGGCTTTTTGCCTGCAAAGCAAACCATTTGTCCAGCACCAATGGCTCATGGCGCCAACGTTGATAAAACACTTGCATCGGCTCTGTTCTAAGCGAATCGTGGTTCACAGCCTGCAACGCAGCCAGCGTATCGGTCATGTGAATGGATTGCTCAAATAATCGTTTCGCCAATTTTGGCCCTTCCGGCAAGCAGGACAGGTAGTGCAGACACACTTGTTTAAGCTTACGCTGAGCAAGCGCACGGGCGTCGTATGCATAAGGACCGCGATCGTGCAAACGTTCATAAAGTTCTCGCCATGCGGTTTCAAACGTTTGCGCCAGGCACAACTCCACCCCTCGATACGCTTGCCAGACCGCATCAACCGGAATGGGGTCAAACTGCTCGCACACATAATCCAGATCCGGCAGGGTTAACGCCAACGCCTTCAGGCCCAGATCCAAATCAGCCTGATCCAGAACATCCAAGATGGCTTGTTCAAAGGCAGGGGCCAAGGACACCGAGTCTCCGGCTTCAACGGCCCTGACCGCCTTGATAATTGTTTTTAATGCCAGCGCCTGAACCGACTCCCAGCGCACGAAGGCATCGTCATCGAATCGGGCCAACTGGCTGCGTTCCTGATCGGAGTGGTCGGTTTCCAGAATGACCGGCGCGGAAAAGTCCCGCAAAGCAGAGACAACCGGACGAGCTGACAGTCCTTCAAAGGTCAACGTCTGCTGCGTGTCTTTAAGAAGAAACACCGGACCCTTTTCCGTCTCCAGCAAGGCGTCGCCGGTCGGCTTCATTGGCGCCGGTTCACCGTTCTCATACCAGAGCTTTAACCCAACCGGGATCGGCAGTGGACGCTCTGAATCACTTTTATCATTGCGCTGGGTCCAACTCAAACGCAACTGCTGCGAGGCTTGATCATAGTGACTGCTCATCTGAACGCGCGGGGTGCCTGGCTGCACATACCATTCGTGCATGGCAGACAAATCCATTCCATTGGCATCGGCCATGGCTTGACGAAAATCCTCGACAGTGACCGCCTGACCGTCAAATCGCTCAAAATAAAGGCGCATGCCTTTTTGAAAACCGGCCTCACCCAACAGCGTATGATAAAGCCTTACCACTTCGGCTCCCTTTTCATACACGGTCAGCGTATAGAAGTTGTTCATTTCAATGTAAGACTGCGGCTGGATCGGGTGTGCCATCGGCCCGGCATCTTCCACAAACTGGTGACTGCGCAAGCGCTTGACATCCTCAATACGTTTGATCGCGGGCGAAAGCATGTCCGCCGTGAAAAGCTGGTCTCTGAAAACGGTTAAGCCCTCTTTCAGGGTCAGCTGAAACCAGTCCCGGCAAGTCACCCGGTTGCCAGTCCAGTTGTGGAAATACTCATGCGCGATCACCGATTCAATGCCTTCATAATCGGTATCCGTCGCGGTTTCGGGTCGCGCCAGAACGAATTTAGAGTTAAAGACATTCAACCCCTTGTTCTCCATCGCCCCCATGTTGAAGTCATCGACCGCCACGATCATGTAGGTATCCAGATCATACTCAAGTCCAAAACGACGTTCATCCCATGCCATGGCTTCTTTCAGAGATTGCATCGCATGATCGCACTGGTTCAGGTTTTGTGGCTCCACAAACAGGTCCAGCGTAATCGTACGCCCGCTTTGGGTGATAAAGGTGTCGCGAACCCGCTCAAGATTGCCGGCCACCAACGCGAACAAGTAACTCGGTTTGGGGTAAGGGTCATGCCAGACCGCATAATGCTGCCCATCTTCCAGTTCGCCTTGTTCGACCAGATTCCCATTTGCGAGCAAATAGCGGTTGTCTGATTTAGGCGCGATGATCCGCGTGGTATAAACCGTGAGCAGATCAGGGCGATCGGGAAAGAATGTGATTCGGCGAAACCCCTCGGCCTCACACTGCGTGCAATAGTTACCGCCACTGCGATACAGCCCTTCCAGTTCCGTATTCGTCTGAGGCGAAATTTCCGTGACCACCGTCATTTCAAAAGCTGTCTTTTCTGGCGTGAACAGAATTCCCTCATCATCTTCATGATAGGACACATCATTGGCGGGGGAACCATTCACAGACAACGCTTTTAACGTGATCCCGTTTCCATGCAGGCGGATGGGTTCACCCAGCGTCACTTCATCAAATCGCATGACATTGGTCACGCGTGTGGCATTCGGGGCCAGCTCAAACGTTAAATCCACCGTCGAAACTGAAAATGAAAGGGGGCGATAATCCGTCAAGAAATGTTCTGTGGGCTGGGTCATGCAATCCTCAAATCTAATAATTCTATCCCGGCACAGAGCCCCTCAGAGCTCTTCAACCGGTACCGTACGATGATCATGGTCAACCTGAAAACAAAAAAGCCTTTTGCCCGCCAGGCAAAAGGCTTTGATGATCGCTCAAGAATGAGTCAATGCTTAATAAGCAAATTCAGCACGACGGTTTTTGGCCCAAGCTTCCTCGGTCGAACGTGGATCAATTGGGTTTTCTTCACCATAGCTGATGATGTTAATGCGTGTTGCACTCACACCTTCGGCCATCAATGCATTCTTCACCGCATTGGCACGACGTTCACCCAGCGCCAGGTTGTACTCGCGTGAACCACGCTCGTCACAATAGCCTTTAACCGTCACCGTGGCGTCTTTGTTAGCATCCAGATAATCAGCCTGACGCTTGATCACACCAAAATACTCGTTTTTGATTTCAGACTTGTCGAAATCAAAATGAACACGCAACCCTTCCAGCGTCGCTTCTGCTTCCGCCTGAGCTGCTTTTGCTTCTTGTGCAGCGGTTTCCGAATCAACCGACTCAGAGGTAGCCTGACCGGTCTGTGTCGCGCCCGCATCACCGGCTTCGTCGGTTTTTGGGGTGCTGCTACAAGCGGTTAAAAAAGCGCCCATAAAGGCAACCATAAATAATTTTTTCAGTGCCGAAACTGTCATTGCATGTCCTCGCTTATTCTATATAAAAGGATGGATCTACATACCATCAGCAACCGGACCTCTCTGCACGGCGCTTCTGATAAAGGATACGACAATTTTATAGTAAAAATTCGGGGAATTAAAGTTTTCGTCTCTTCAATTGTCAAGACAGTGAGTTTGGGCTTTTACGGCCTCGTCAGCGGAGCCCGGTTCATCCTGCTTGGGCTTCCACAAACGCACACAACTGATTCATATCCGCGATGTGGACCTCTCGTTTTTTCCAGCTCATCCATCCCTGGCGATGAAATTTACCCAAAATGCGCGACACGGTTTCAGGCGTCAGATTCAGATAATTCGCCAAATCACGATGCAGAATATTCAATCGGAACTGCAAATGCTCATACCCTCGAGCTTTGTACTTACTGGACATGCTCAAAAAAAACTGCGCCACACGCTGTTCGGCCGTTTTCTGGGTCAGCATGCCGGCATGCACCCGCCCGGAAAGAATTTCCTGACTCATCAGGCGGATCATCTGGTTCATCAAACCCGGCACACGTTTTTGCAAATCATCGAGTTGTGCATAGGGCAACGCACACACGGTGGTTGTATCCAGTGCCACCGCGTTGAAGACATGTTCACCACCGGCAACAGCCTCGAGACCGATGATATCGCCCGGCAAATAAAATCCCTGGATCACTTCCTGGCAACGGTCATTCCGAGCATAAACTTTGACCATGCCAGCCCTGACCGCATACAGATGGTGAAAGTTTTCACCCTGTGTGAAGACGGTGTCACCTTTCATGAAAGAAGGCAGATGCGCCACCACAGGTTCCAACTGGCTTAAGTCCGATTCATAAAGACTGGAAGCAAAACAAACGCCTTGAAGGGCGCAATGAGCACAGCTTGCAGAGTGATTCGGCATCTGACGAGTCATAAAACGTCTCCAAAAACAGTTCTCTTATGATACCAAAAAGCGAAGACCCTCTTGCTTCCCCGGCCATCGCTTTGCCCATGAAAAACTAATGCTTGAATAAATTTTTTTTAACTATCTCGGTCGTTTTTTTCGGCAACTCCGAGTTTTGACTCAACTTTCTGCCAACAAAAATAAGATGTGATTAATATTTAGGCAATCTATTAAAGGCGAACGATATTAAAGGATTTAGCCTCTTTAAAATCGGTTCATTCACACAGTTATCCACAACTTCTGTGGATGACTGATTTGACCGCTCTCACTGGCATTCAAACGAAAAATAAACGAAATAATATATATTTTTCAATATGTTACTTAATACTCCAATAAAACAAGTGAGAAGAAAAATCTAATCTTCAATCTTTGCCTGTCAAGTATTTTTTTAACTTATTCACGCCGCGGGGTTACGCCCTGACCAGCCGGTACAACAAGGGCTGTGCTAAAATACTTTGCCTTGATTGGCACGCTTATCAAACCCAAGGGCACTTTCAGAAAGGATTGATTGACATGGCAAACATTCTCGGCATTGGCAACTGTGTACTCGACACCATTCTGGACACAGACCACTACCCCCGTGAAGACGAGGAAATGCGCGCCCAAGGGCGAACGTTTTCCGTCGGCGGCAATGTGGCAAACAGTCTTTATGTGCTCAATCAACTCGGGCATGCGTCCACGCTCGTGACTGCCACCGGCGGAGACCATGAAGCCAAACAGCTCAAACAGGGGTTGGAAGCACGAAGCATCAACACGGATCACATCCAGCGGTTTTTACAGGGCGCAACACCGACGTCCTACGTCATTCGAAACCGCGAAACCGGCAGCCGCACCATTACCCATTTTCGCGACTTGCCAGAAGTGAGCTTTGACTTTTTTGCCAAGATCGAAATCGAAAACTGGGATTGGTTGCATTTTGAAGGGCGCAACCTGTCTCACTTGCCTGGTATGCTGAATATCGCCCGCACCTTCCTTGACCAGCAGCCCATTTCTCTGGAAGTGGAAAAGCCGCGCGAAGGCATTGAGACGGTGTTTGAACTGGCCAATGTCATCATTTTCTCGCATCACTATGCACGCGCCAAAGGCTACCAAGACGGAGAGGCATTACTGAGCGCACTGGCCCCCTCGCTGACCGCGCAACATCTGATTTGTACCTGGGGCACAAAAGGTGCCTGGTTTAAAAGTGCCGGGCAACAGACGGTTCACCATCAGCCAGCCAAAGAAATTGACCAGGTGATCGACACACTTGGCGCGGGCGACACCTTCAACGCCGGACTGATTGATGCGTTACTACAGGGACATGCTTTGGCAGAATCGGTCAAAGCAGCAAGCGATCTGGCCTCCCACAAGTGTCAGAAACAAGGACTGGATAATCTACTGGCACCGATTGAAAAACCCAAACCTCTGGCCAACCAGCGCAGCATCAGCCAGGCAAAAGTCACGGTTGTGCCTGCCCCGAAGCTCGGGCACTCTGTGCTGCTGATTTCGGATGGCAGTCAGGTCAAAGCGTATGAGAACAACTGCCCTCATCAGAACGTGCCGCTGAACGAAGCCTACAAGGTGGACGTCAATCCGTTTGAAAAAACCATGAAATGCTCCGTGCACGATGCCTTTTTCAAGATCGAGAATGGGGAATGTGTCGAAGGCCCCTGCCTGAATGATGCTCTTCAACCCGTTGCGATTCGTGTCGAAGACAATGGCGATATTTATTTAGCAGACTGAGCGTCGCACAAAGACAGCAAAGGCACCCCCTGCCTCTCTCAGGTTGTGCTGGAAGAACTCATACAGCGCTGTCGAATGGCCTCGTACAGTGCCACGCCTGTGGCGACGGACACATTCAAACTGTCCACCACACCCGCCATGGGAATGGCCGCGAGAAAATCACACTGCTCACGCACCCCTTTGCGCAACCCTTTGCCCTCGGCGCCCATCACCAGCCCCGTCGGCCCGGTCAGGCTCTGATCATAAAGGGTCTGTGAGGTTTCTCCGGCCAGACCGGTGACCCAAAGACCCCGCTTTTGCGCGTCACCGATGGCGCGGGCCAAATTCGGCACCACCACCAAATCCACGCTCTCAGCCGCACCGCTTGCCACCTTTCGCACAGTGGCATTCAGGCCGACGGACTGGTGCTTGGGAATCACAACCGACATCACGCCGCACGCATCGGCCGTACGCAGAATCGCTCCCAGATTATGCGGATCCTGAACTTCATCCAGAAACACAACCAAAGGCGCCTTTCCTTGTTCGATCAACCCCTCCAACTGGGCCAACCACTGCTTGGGACTGAGGGGTGTTTTCGCAACCACTTCGGCCACAACGCCCTGATGAACCGCGTCTTTGGGCAAGCGCGCCACCTGTTGTTTAAAGCCATGCTCCTCACAGCGCACCCCCAGGGCGTTCGCCTGCGCCGATAATTTTTTTAAACGGGCATTCGGTTGAGGTTGGACGCTCAAACGTATAATCGATTGGGGAGATTGCTTGAGCAGTGTTTCAACCGCGTGCAATCCATAGAGCAGTTGCGTACTCATGGGCAGGCATCCAGATCTGTTGATGTTTGCAAAAAGGAACGACCCGGGGCGGGTCCGTTTTAACCAGGCCTGGTCAAAACGGCAGCGGGCCAGAACTTAAATCAAGATTTCGGTGAAGGACGTTTTTTACGCCCGCCTCGTCCACCGCGGCGACCGCGACCGCCCCGTCGCTTGCGTGGCTTGGCCGGTTTGTCACCCTGTTGCTCTGTTTGAGCGGCGTCTGACTCTGTGGCCTCTTCTTCTGACTTCGACACCACACGGGCGTCCTCGGAGGCATCTTCAAGAGACGCCAAAAAGCGTAAATCGACTTTGCGATCGTCCAGGTTGACCTGAGCAACCTGCACCTTGACCCGGTCACCGATGCGGTAAACTTTGCCGGTGCGCTCGCCCTTAAGACAATGACGCGACGCATCATAATGGAAATAGTCCTCACCCAGCTCGGTAATATGAACCAATCCTTCCACGTACAACGGCAGCAACTCGACAAACAAACCGAAATTGGTGGCTGAGGCCACCACGCCTTCGTATTCTTCGCCCAGTCGGTGCGACAAAAACTCACACTTGAGGAAGGTTTCTGCTTCACGCGTGGCGTCATCCGCCCGGCGTTCAGTCATGGAGCACTGCTCACCCATGCGAACCATGTCATCATGATTATAGTCAAATTCAGACACGGGCTGTTTGGTCTGAACAAAGCGGATCGCGCGATGAATCAGCAGATCCGGATAACGACGAATCGGTGAAGTAAAATGCGCGTAATGCTCATAGTTCAGTCCGAAATGGCCTTTGTTATCCGGTTGGTAAACGGCCTGATTCATACTGCGCAGCATCACGGTGTTCACCAGATGTTCATGCGGTTTCCCTTCAACGGCTTCGGCCACTTTGGCATAGTCTTCCGCCGTGGGGTCGTCCCCACCTTCCAGTGTCAAGCCAAAGTCAGCCAGGAAGGTACGAAGGTTATCCAGGCGTTCTTCCGAAGGCGGCTCATGCACGCGGAATAGAATCGGCATTTTATGCCATTTAAGGTAACGTGCCGTCGCCACATTCGCCATCAGCATGCATTCTTCAATCAGCTTGTGTGCATCGGTGCGCTGCACCGGGACAATCTCTTTGATTTTACGCTGATCATCAAACACCATTTTGGTTTCGGTGGTATCGAAATCCAGCGCCCCACGGGCCTCACGCGCCTCGCGCATGAGGCCAAACAGGGTATGCAGGTCTTCCACCTGCGGGATCACGCCAGCAAAGGTCTCACGAGCCTCAGCCTTGGGATCCGTGATGATCTGATGCACATCGTCATACGTCAGGCGCGCCTTGGAGTTCATGACCGCATCATAAAACTGGGTACGCTCCAGTTTGCCTTCCTCGGAAATCGCCATATCGCACACCATGCACAAGCGATCCACCGCCGGGTTCAGTGAACACAAACCATTGGACAGTTTTTCTGGCAGCATCGGCACCACTTTCTGCGGAAAATAGACCGAGTTGCCGCGCTCATAAGCTTCCTGATCCAAAGGCGTGCCCGGCTTGACGTAGTGTGACACGTCTGCAATCGCCACCACCAATCGCCAGCCGTTTTTGCGACGCTTGGCGAACACGGCGTCATCCAGGTCGCGCGAATCGGCGCCATCGATGGTGACCAGCGGCAGGTTGCGCAAATCCTTACGCCCTTCAAAGTCGGTTGACTGCACCTCATCGGGAATCTCAGCCAACTGATCCAGCACCGCCTGCGGAAATTGATCAGGAATGTTATGCGCATGAATCGCTGCGTCAATTTCCATCCCCGGCGCCATATAATCACCGACCACTTCCACAATTTTGCCAATCGCACTGGCACGTTTGGTGGGCTGATGAATCAGCTCCACTTTAACGATCTGGCCTTCTTTGGCATCCATCAGACCGTCATTGGGCACAAAGACATCCTGAGCAATTTTGTTATTGTTGGGCTGCACCCAGGCAAGCGACTCTTCAAAATGCAGTCGTCCCAAAAGGGTTTGGTTGGTGTGCTCAATGACTTCCACCACCATGCCTTCACGGCGCCCTTTGCGATCGGTTCCGACCACGGAAGCAATCACAGAATCGCCATGAAACACCTTGTGCATTTCACGCTCACCCAAAAACAGGTCCGAACCACCGTCTTCCGGGTGTACGAAACCAAAACCATTTGGATGGCCAATGACGCGCCCCTTCACCAAATCCATTTTTTCAAGCAGACCAAAGGCGCCCCGTCGATTGCGCAACAGCTGACCGTCGCGAACCATTGCTTTGAGTCGGCGCGACAACGCTTCCATTCGTTCTTCATCCGCCTCGTCAATCTCAATTTCAGCGGCAATTTGTTTTAAGCGCAATGGTTTCTTAACCGCTTCCAATCGCTCGATAATGTAATCACGACTGGGAATCGGATTGTCGTATTTTTGCGCTTCCTGCGCCAGATTCGGGTCTTGCGGTTTGGCTTTGGAATCGTCTTGCTGGTGTGTCGTCGCTTCAGTCACTCGAAATAAACGCTCTTGGTTGAAAATTGGGAAATCAAAATTGATGTTCTTGACAGGAAAGGTCTGAGCCGATGGGCAGCATGCGCTGTTTCATGCAATCCAGACCTAAATTAAGTGGGAATACAATACAGTAAGTCGACAAGGGTGTCAAAATTGTCCAACCAAGCCCCTGCCAGCGAGCTCCTAGCGAACCGCTTCGCATGCCTGGTTGACCTTTTTTAAGCGGACGGTAGTGCCGCCACCTCTTCGGGCGAATAAAGGACTTTCGCCAACTCATTTAGTGCGGATTCAATCGCCTCTTCCAACACCGGGTGATAATAAGGCATTTTGACCAGGCTCAACACATCCATTTGCTGCTCGACCGCCCAGGTCAAAAGATGCGTGAAGTGCTCGGCGTGCGGCATCACCAGCTCACCGCCAATCAGACGTTTGCTCTGCTTGTCGGCATACAGAGAAATCACGCCCTTGTCTTCGCCCATCACGATGGCACGACCATTATTACGCTCCAGATAAAAGTCCACCACCTCAGTCTGGTCCAGGTCGAGCTCACTGTAGGATTGGCCAAAGAAGCCGACCTGAGGGTCGGTAAACGCAATGCCAAGCGGGGTCAAACGTTTATAAGCCTCGACCTGCGGGTAATGACGGGCATTGGTCACCGCAATCTTACCCTCATGCCCGGCTTCATGCAGGATCGGGCGATACGCATTGACATCACCGGCGATGAACACCGGCAAGTCCGCCACCTGCATGGTCTGTAAATCAAATGGCGGCAATCCCTGGTTATCCAGTTCAACGCCCAGGTTTTCGATGCCGATCTGGTCGATATTCGGGCGGCGCCCCAGAGAAGCCAGAACCGCGTCCACCTCAAACGAACCGGACGACACCGTGACCTTGACGCCTTTATCAGTGCTTTCGAGCTCGGCCGGTTCGCCCAGGTACACAGGGAATTCCTTGGAAATATTTTTCACCAGTTCCTTTGACGCGGACGGCGATGACAGGCCCGCCATGGTGTTGGTCATCTCAAACCCATACACATCCACGCCAAGCCTTGACAGGGCCTGCCCCAGTTCCAAGCCGATGATTCCCAGCCCGATGACGGCCACACGCTTGGGCAAGCGGTCCAGTTCAAAAATTTCATCACTGGTCAGCAATTTATCACCCAGGGCTTTCCAGGGTTCAGGCACCACAGGGCGGGAACCGGTGGCAATAATAATGCGTTCACCCTGAATCCGTTCCCCATCGACCTCGACCGTATCCGGGGCCACAAAACGCGCATACCCCTTGATCAACTGATCCGGCTTAAGCGTGTCGGTTGAGCCGGACTGAACCCCTTTGGTGAAACGGTCACGAAACGCACGCACCCGGCGCATGACCGCCTCATCATCCAGGCTAAGCTGGTCGGCGCCCTGAATCCCGAACTCATAAAAGTGCTTGCGCGAATGATAATGCTCGGCACAATGAATCAGCGCTTTGGAAGGCATGCATCCGACCCGCGCGCAAGTGGTACCGAAGTAACCGCCGTTGATCATGACAAAATTTTCTGTCTCACGCCGAATCTGGCCCATCGCCGTCAAGCCGGACGAACCGGCCCCCAAAATAATGTATTTCACTTTTCTCATTTGATTTCATCCTTTATCGCGACGCACACGCAGCGGAGCGCTCGCGTTCAATTGAATGATTTCATTATCATGATTTCACCCAACCGCATCAAGCTGATTTCAAGCAATGCGACGATTGTGCCGGGTTTGCATGACAGACAGATGACAGTCAGCGCCTCTTAGCTCATCATCCGACTTGAATCACAGAGCGATCCCCTTAGAATGAGAGTTTCCTTATACTTGATGAGACCTGAATGCAGCCATTTCATCATCAGGGGCGCCTGCCGTGGCAGCGCACCCTGTTTACATGCTGTTTATTACCAGGCCTGGTAATGTTTGCCCTTTGGGGGATGTCAACGACGGCCTGGCCCGGCAAGACGGGGCAGGCGACGGATCTGTCTGTCTCCAATCGGATCCTCACGCCCTTCAGCGGGGACCTGCCCGCTTTGCGAGAGCGACGCATCATCCGGGTGCTGGTCAGTCACACCCGAACCAATTTCTTTTTGACCGAACGCGGCTTTCGCGGACTGGAATACGACCTGCTCAAGGCGTATGAAGCGTTTTTAAACCGGGGCCCACGCCGTCAGCGCTATCAGACCCATTTGAGCTTTATCCCACTTCCCTTTGGCGAAATCCTGCCCAGTTTGCAAAAAGGGCTGGGCGACATCGCCGCCTCCGGCCTGACCATCACCCCGGAGCGGCGCCATCTGGTCGACTTTGCCGCCCCCTACATCACCGACATCCAGGAAATTCTGGTGACCCACAAAGACGCCCCGCCCATCGAAACCCTCCAAGACTTCTCTGGCAAGCAAGTGATCGTGGTCAGCAACAGCAGTTACATTATTCACCTGGAGCAGTTCAATCAGACCCTGGGCAGCATGGGGCTGACACCGATGGAAATCAAACGGGCTCACCCATTGCTCGAAGCGGAAGATCTGCTGGAAATGGTCAATGAAGGCTTATACGATTACACGGTCACCGACAGCCACATCGCCAACATCTGGCAGCAGGTCCTGCCCGACATTCGGGTAGACCGTGACATGATCCTGTATCACAATGCCGACATTGCCTGGGCCATCCAAAAAAACAAACCCAAGCTCAAAGCATCGCTCAATCGATTTGTGCAGCGCCATGCCAAACCCGGACGCTTTCTGCGCAACAGCGTTTACCGAAAATACTTTGAAAATGCCTACTGGCTGCGCCAGCCGCTGACCCATGATCTGCTCAAAAAAGTGAACTGCCTGAAAAGTTATTTTCAATATTACGGTGAGTTTTATGGCTTTGACTGGCGCTTGCTGGCGGCACTGGCGTATCAGGAGTCGCGTTTTGACCAGAGCAAACGCAGCCATGCCGGCGCCGTGGGCATCATGCAGATCAAACCCAGCACCGCCCGTGATCGCAACGTGCGGCTGCCCGACGTGTATGACCTGGAAACCAACGTTCATGCCGGCGTGCGTTATCTGGCCTTTTTGCGGGATCGCTATTTTTCCAGCCGTCAATACAGCGACAAAGACCGGATGCACTTTACCCTTGCTGCCTACAACGCCGGGCCCAGGCGCGTGCTGGAGTTGCAACGTCGAGCCAAAGCGATGGGATTGTCCCCGCATCGCTGGTTTTACCACGTCGAAACCGTGGCCAGAAACCTGATCGGCCATGAAACCGTCAACTACGTCACCCAGATTCTGAAAATGCGATTATTTCTCACTCACTCAGAAAACCTGGAAGCAGAAAAACGAGCGCTCAAAAAACAGCAGGCGTCAACGGAAGCATCCGAAAAACCGCTAGACTAAGGAGAGTCAGACTGGCCGATAGACCTTGACCGCTGAATGGCCGGCGTCCTTCAGCAACTGGGCATGCAGTTGACTCATGACCCCTTTATCACAATACAACAAATAGGTCTCTGCTTCGGGCAAGTCATCAAACCGGTGTTGTAACTCATAAAAAGGCAACGCAACATCCGCCTCGGCCAGAGGCGCCTGCGCCACTTTCTGAGGCGCGCGAATGTCGATCACCAGCGCCTTTTCCGGTATGGTGTGCACCACCTCAACCGGGGTCTGTGCATTGACGTCATCCACCACCTGGTCAATGTGAATCCGACGACGACGCCTCACCGCCGATTCCAACAGTGCACCATCAAACGCCGCCGCTTCCTTTTCAATGCGCTTGCGGGAAGCATTGATCACTGGGTTTTGCGAGATCACGCCACAATATTCGGGAATGGATTCGGCGAAACGGCGCGTGCCGATTCGATCCGCCCATTGAATGATCTCTGCCTTATCCATGGTGGCCAACGGGCGCAATATCAACCCCTCGACCGACTGATCCAGTACGTTCAGATTCTTGAGCGTCTGACTGGAAACCTGACCGATGGCCTCGCCACTGAGCAATACCTCCACGCCCAGCTCATCGGCAATACGCTCCGCCGCCTGAAGCATCAACCGTTTGAGCATCATGCCCAGATAACTTGGATGCACCGACTGAAACAGTCCCTCAACCACGCCCTCAAACGGTACGGATACAAACTCAACCCGATGGGAGGCGCCAAAGGTCTCCCACAGATAAAGCGCAACCTGCTTGACACCGATTTCATGGGCAGGGCCGCCCAGATTAAAAAAGACAAAATGGGTTTTTAATCCCCGTTTCATACTCAGAAAACTGGCCACCGTGGAATCAAACCCGCCGGACATCAAACTGAGCACCTCGCCCTGTGTGCCAATGGGAAAACCACCCAGGCCCGGGATGCGCCGGGTAATCACATTCAAACATTGGTCATGAATTTCCATGGCAACGGTTTCCTGCGGCTGCTTGAGCTGCACGCCTGCAGGTGCGCCTTCGCGAATCAGAAACGCGCCCAGAAAACGCTCCAGCTCGAAAGAGGTGAAGCGATGATGCCCGGTTCGTTTGACCCGCACCGCAAACGTTTTGCCCTCAATCCGATCCAGAACATGCGGGGCAAGCTTGTCGGCAACCTGCTGCATCAGAGCTTCCGGCTCATCGGTCGTCAGAGTGTACTGCACCACTCGCAGGAACTGATCCACACCGGGTGTGGCCGCCAGCACCTGCTCCACGCCGGACTGAGTCACCTCGTCGCAAAATACCTCGAATTTGTCCGGAAAACGCCGGATCGTCACCGCCAGGCCATGACGATCAAACAACGCCAGCAGATTCTGATAAAGCTGATTGACCATGCGTTTTTTCACGCTGGGCCCCTTCACCATAATCTCTGGAAAAAACCGAACAATGTATTTCACACGCGTCTCCTGTCAGCCACACTCAAAAACCCAGTATTGTCGCACAATCGATCCGGAGACGCATAAATCGGCGACAACAACCACTGCGAACCGACCAACAAAAATTGAATTTTTACAGGGCGACTGGTATCCTTAGCGCAATTTTTTCGTACTTAACCAGAGAGAGAAAATCTTATGAACCGATTGGATCAGGTATTAGCGCGCGATAAAGTGCCCGCCGAATTGGAACTGGTGATTGACCACGTCATCCGTGCCTGTAAGGACATTTCTTATCAGCTGAAACAGGGTGAAATTGCCGGGATTTTGGGTGCCACCGAAGACCAGAACGTTCAAGGGGAAACCCAAAAGAAACTGGACGTCATCTCCAATGACATGCTCAAGGACATTCTGATCAACAACCCTTACGTGCGCGGTGTCGGTTCCGAAGAAGAAGACTACACCATCGCCGGGGCCGACGACGGCAAATACCTGGTCACGTTCGATCCGCTGGACGGCTCGTCCAACATCGACGTCAACCTGTCTGTGGGCACCATCTTCTCCATTCTGGAAGCGCCTGCCGACGGCCGTAAAGGCGATGACCAGTCAACGTTCATGCAAAATGGCCGCCACCAGGTAGCCGCCGGTTACGTTCTGTACGGCCCATCCACCCTGCTGGTCATGACCACCGGCAATGGCGTCAACTTCTTTACCCTTGACACCAATGTGGGTGAATTTGTTCTGACCAAATCCAACATCCAGATTCCCGAAGACACCGCCGAGTTTGCCATCAACATGTCCAACCAGCGTTTCTGGGAAGCGGAAATGAAGCAGTACATTGACGACTGCCTCAAAGGCGAAGAAGGGCCTCTGGGCAAACGCTACAACATGCGTTGGGTTGCCTCCATGGTGGCCGAAGTGCATCGTATCCTGGTTCGTGGCGGTATTTTCATGTATCCCTACGACAACCGTGATCCGTCCAAGGCCGGTAAACTGCGTCTGATGTACGAAGGCAACCCCATGTCCATGATCGTTGAACAGGCGGGTGGTGCCTCGTCAACCGGTCGCCAGGACATTATGGATGTCGAACCCAAAGACATTCACGACCGCGTGCCGGTTGTGCTGGGCTCGAAAAACGAAGTTGCCAAAGTGGTCGCCTACCACAAATCCTAAACGCACGGTTTTTCGTACGTTTCTCGCCCGCCCGGCTCAGTGCGCTGACCGCGCGGGTTTTTTATTGCCGATTACACAAACAAAACAAGGAAACAAACCATGGGTTATTCCGCAGTCCCTGCAGGCAAAGACGTTCCAAATGACGTCAACGTTATCATTGAAATCCCTGCCTTTGCCCCACCGATCAAATACGAAGTCGATAAGGACACCGACCTGGTTTGGGTGGATCGTCTTCAAGGCGCAACCATGCAATACCCCGCCAACTACGGCTACATCAACGACTCCCTGTCCGACGACGGTGATCCGGTCGATGTACTGGTGGTCACGCCCCACCCATTGATGATCGGATCGGTGATTCGCTGTCGCCCCATTGGCATTTTTCACATGACCGACGACGGTGGCGAAGACGCCAAAGTGATCGCAGTACCCATCGACAAACTGACGCCCATCTACCAGGACGTTCAAAAGGTTGAGGACATTCCGCTTTTGAAAGAACAGGTGGAACTGTTCTTCAGCCATTACAAAGACATTGAGCCAGGCAAATGGGTCAAGGTCGAAGGCTGGGGTGACGTGGATGCTGCACGCCAGGAAATTGAAAATGGGGTGAAGCAGTATCAGAATCAGAAATAACGGATTCCACATCTCTACCAATGGGCGTGACAGACGCCCAAAACAAAAAAGCGCCTGACGGCGCTTTTTTTTATATCTTGCTCATGTGAACCGGACCTGTTTTTGACCAGGCCTGGTCAACATCGATTTAAAACAAATCAATTTCGCCTTCATCCATCGATTGCGACGACACGCGACGCATGCGTTTGGATTCGATCTCTTCACGCTCCTGATGAATGGTCTGGCGAAATTCTTCCAGGCGTGCTTTGTGCTCTTCCACCGATTGAACCGGGTTGTTTTTGTTCTCTTCGATAAACTGATTAATCTGGTGTGAAAAGCCACTCAAGTTTTCCAGGTGGTTTAGAATCTGCTCCACCAGCTGACGCACAATGTCTTCAAACTGAAGCGAGCGCATGGCGTTGGACACACTGACCTCGATCTCGGAGATGACCCCCGACACATCCCCCAGCTTGCCAGAGATGCCTTCATTCATGGACTCGAGATCCTGAGTCAGGTCGGTGACCTTGTCCTGTGACGTATGCGCCTCTTCCATATCCTTTTCTGCGGT
Organism: Thiomicrospira sp. WB1; assembly: GCF_001507535.1. GTDB lineage: Bacteria > Pseudomonadota > Gammaproteobacteria > Thiomicrospirales > Thiomicrospiraceae > Hydrogenovibrio. The sequence goes on along the minus strand of NZ_LQBN01000003.1, from coordinate 333,858 downwards.
GTCGCTTACCAGACGACGCACATGATCGACCGTTTGCTTCGCTTTCTCAGCCTTGTCACGGATTTGAGCATTGAGCTGGTTGGAATTAAGCGACAGTTTGCGCACTTCATCGGCCACCACCGCAAATCCGCGTCCGGCTTCACCAGCCCGAGCCGCTTCAATCGCAGCATTCAACGCCAAAAGGTTGGTTTGGTCGGCAATGCCTTTGACGTCCTCAAGCAGAATAAAGATCGATTCGATCTGATCCACCATGTCATCGATTTTTTCCACGGTATCGCTGCTTCGCTGACTGGATTTTTTGAGCAAACCGATCAGATACGTCAAAACATCTTTGATTTCTTCCGAGAATTTCTGGATGCTCATGCCCTCACCGGTACCACCCAGATTGTCCAAAATCCCGACCACCATCTTGTATTCTTTGGTGGTTTGTTCATGCAAACCGGAAAAGCTGTTGTTCAAGGTGTCAATCGCTTCGGCTACCAGGTCCTTCACCTGCAAAAGTTCGCCTCGAACCACCTCCACTTCTTCATCGACCACAGAATCGATGTCGTTCATGATGACCTGCAGCGAATCATCAATCACCCCAGCGTCAAAATTCGAAGATTGCTTGGCTTGTGCCGCCACTTCCCGCGCCGGAACTGGCTTGGTCTGCGCCGCATCTTTGAGCGATTTTCCACGCGAAATGGTGGCCGCCACACGGGCTTCATGAGCGATGGTCAGCGTCCACACAAACGATACCGCCAACACCGAAATCAGGCCGATATAGGGAATATGCACAAGATTCAGAACCACCGCCGCAAACGTCAGCAGCCATGGAAGCCAGTATTGTTTTAGGATTTTGAACATGGAAAAACCGTCCTTAATTCAGAAGCGTTCGACTTACCCGTCAAGAAGCACGCTCCGTGCCACCTGACTGAGTTTTGTCTTATGTATCGGCGTTATCCGGCTTTTTTAACCAGTTCCAGAATCTTTTCCGGGATTTTCTCCAAAGGCAAGACATGGTCTGCCGCGCCCAAATGAACCGCTTCGCCTGGCATCCCCCAAACCACGGAGGTCTTTTCGTCCTGAGCGATGGTGGCCACACCGATTTCCTGCAATTCTTTCAGGCCTTGCGCGCCATCAGCCCCCATCCCCGTCAAGAGCACACCTACCGCATTTTTTCCCACATTCTGCACAACGGTTCGAAACATCACATCCACCGATGGTTTGTGGCGATTGACCGGCGGCCCATCGTTCAGACGACACAAATAGCGCGCCCCACTGCGCTCGACTAATAAGTGCTGGCCGCCCGGCGCAATATAGACGTGCCCAGGCAGGATCGCCTGCCCGTCTGTGGCCTGCATCACCCGCATTTCAGAAATCGTGTCCATGCGATCGGCAAACGGTTGACTGAACGCCGCTGGAATGTGCTGGGTGATCACAATCGCCGGAGTATTGGCCGGCAGGCGCATCAGCAATTCCTTGATTGCCTCGGTGCCTCCTGTGGAGGCGCCCAGCGCAATGATTTTTTCAGTGGTGGAAAAATGCCGACTGTGGGTACGCTTAACGATGGCGTCGGTGTCGTATTTCTGTGGCGCCTGCAAACGCGGTTGCGGCAGCACTTTGGGCTTTTCGGTTTTATTGGCGGCATAGCGCGCATAGTGGCGTTCAAGCTGATATTTGCTGACACGTGACGCCGTCTTAACCTTGCGGCGAATTTCCTCGGCGTAATCCTCGAAGGTATGCGCCAGGTCAATTTTGGGCTTGCTCACAAAGTCAACGGCGCCAAGCTCCAGCGCTTCAAACGTGATGTCGGCGCCTTTTTCCGTCAGGGTCGACACCATCACCACCGGCATGGGGTGCAGACGCATCAGATTCTTCAAAAACGTGACGCCGTCCATGCGCGGCATTTCCACATCCAGTGTCAGCACATCCGGGTGCAACTGTTTGACCTTGTCTCGCGCATCATAGGGATCGGACGCCGTCCCCACGACCTCAATCCCTGGGTCGGCATTGAGCATTTCCTGAAGCATCTGGCGCACCAATGCGGAATCATCCACCACCAGCACTTTAATTTTTGACATAAACGACGACTCCTCAAGCGTGTGCGTTCGCCCGTATAGGACTCTGAACTTTTTTAACGAATTTTCTGATAAATGGTCTGCCCCAACAATTTGAAGCGGTCGGAGACTTTGTATAAGGATTCGGAGTGCCCAACGAACAGATGACCATGCGATGGCAACAGATCCGCATAGCGCTCAAACAGGCGACTTTGTGTGGGCTTATCAAAATAAATCACCACATTGCGACAGAAGATAACGTCAATCTGATCACGAATGGGCCACTCGTTCATCAGGTTGATCTGCCCGAAATCAATGATTTTCTGCAATTCCGGCTTAACCTTGACCATCCCCTCGTGGCGACCGCTCCCTTTGAGAAACCAGCGTTTGATACGCTCCTGAGAGACGCCTTTCAACCGATCCATCTTGTAGACACCTCGCTCAGCGGTTTCGACCACACTGGTATCCAGATCGGTCGCCAGCACGCGTGCGTCCCAGCCGGCGGGCACCGCCTCCTTGAGCGTAATCGCAAGGGAATAGGGTTCCTCTCCAGTGGAACAGCCCGCCGACCAGATTCGGATTTTTTTGGACGCCTGATTGGTTTGCAACAACTGAGGGATGACTTCCTGCGCCAGGTATTCAAAGTGATGATTCTCGCGAAAGAAAAACGTCAAATTAGTCGTAATCGCATTGATCAGCTGAACAAATTCCACCTCACCCTGCGCTTCGACAAAATCCAAATACTGCTTGAACGACTGCTGTTCGAGAAAACGGATACGTTTGGCCAAACGGTTGTAGACCAGGTTGCGTTTGGATTCATTCAAATCAATGCCAGCAAAGTCATAGACCAGCTGTTTCACTCGCTGAAAATCTTTATCGGTAAACTCAAATTCTCTCTGGCTCACTGATTACCTCGTCTGCCTGTGGAGGACCTGCCCTCGAATCATGCCTTCAATTATAGTTGCTCTCCCTTGAACTTGCAGTTTAATATGATCTCAACCCTATAAGATTTTCGCTTAAACAGTGAGGTTCCATGGCCCAATTACCCAGCTCACTGCCCAATGCATCCGCCGGTTCCGCACAACTGACGGTGCAGGCCAGTAAGGCCCTGCAGGAGCTGGCCAATACCAAGTTGCTTGTCGGAAAACTTTACACCGCTCAGATCGACCGGGTAGAAGGCCAGAAAGTGCATTTCTCGCTGGCAGGCAAGTCCATGGTGGCCCAGACCAACCTGCCCCTTCAGGCCGGCACCGCCCTTCAGGTCAAGGTCACCCAGACGCACCCCACTGTGGTGCTGCAGGCACAGGTCACCAAAGAGCCGCCGCAACAGATGGCGGCTCAGACCGCTTACCGGCAACTTTTGCCGAATCAAATGCCGGTGAACCAAGGCTTGCAGCAACTGGTACAACTGGCGCAATCGCCCGCCTTACCCAGTGTAGTGCAGACCGGGCTGACACAGCTGTTTGAACAACTGTTCCGCCCTTCCACACAGCTGACCTCACAACAACTCAAACAGCAACTTCAGGGCACTGGCCTTTTTCTGGAAAACCGGCTGGCACAGGGCCGCCCTCCCGTCGCCACGGATTTCAAAGCCAAGCTTCTACAGCTGAGTCAATTGCTGCTGGGATTCAAGGATGAAAACGCTGAAACCGAAAAACTCAGCAAGACGCTCAACCAAACCCTGAACCGCTTGACCCTGCAACAACTCCAGGCCGCACAGAACCCACACACCATCAACATCGAGCTGCCCCTCCACCCGGAATCACGACTCAATCCCATTGAAATCGACATCCGGCGTCAGGGGAGCGCTGCAAGCCCTTCCTGGGAGGTGATGGTCGACCTGACCCTTCCCAATGGACGTCTAAAAGCCAAAGTCGTTTATCAGCGCGAACAACTGAATGCCGGACTCTGGTCAGACACGTCGGCTCTTAAGCAGAGCTTGGAGACCCAGCTCCCTGAACTCAGAAACCAATTCCAACAGGCGGGTCTGCCACTCAACCACCTGTTTATCGCTCACCAGGAACCTTCTCCAGACCAAACTGCCAAGAAAGTCGCTCTGATCGACATTCACATCTGATTCTTTGTGGTAACGCTCATTTGCACTTCGACTTACGCCGTTCCTGCGCTGGCTTGGCAGAATTGAATGATGAAAATGGATTGGCAAGGCACCAAAAGTCGATTCGGCACAGGTTTTGCATGCAGGTTCTGCCTGGAATGGAACATTCCGAGGCTTGGGTGCGACAGGCATTCGCATTTTACCTAAACCAATGCGGAACGTCTGTTCCGGCTGAGACAAAAATGTCATCCCAATAACCCTAAAAAGGGGTCGTGTTTTCCGGGTGGCCTCATGTATAATGGCGTTAAACGTTTCAAACTGAGAGAGAAATCATGTCAAAAATTCTTGCCGTTGATGATTCCAAGTCCATGCGACAGATGGTTAGCATGTCCCTGAAATCTGCCGGACACGATGTGACCGAAGCCGAGGATGGTAAAGTCGCCCTCGACATTGCTCAAAAAGAAGGCTTTGACCTGGTGGTGACAGACATTAACATGCCGAATATGAACGGCATCGAGTTGATCCAGGCCCTCAGAGGCTTGCCCAATTACAAATTCACGCCCATTCTGTGTCTGACCACCGAATCATCCGGTGACATGAAAACCAAAGGCAAAGAAGCCGGTGCCACTGGCTGGATTGTCAAACCTTTCAGCCCGGAAAAACTGCTGTCCGTGATTAATCGCGTTCTGTAAAAACGCGTTTCTGCCTAGGAGACTGCCATGTCCGATACCACACTGACGCTGCCAGAGAGCCTGACCATTCACCAGATTGAAGCCCATTTTGGTGGCCTTAAGCTGGCCCTCGATTCAGACGCTGATCTTTTCAAGCTGGACGCGGGGGAAGTGGAGTCGGTTGACACGGCAGGCCTCCAGTCGTTACTGGTTCTGGTCAAGCAGCTACAGGCAGCCGGCAAACAAATTGAATGGATCAATGCTGGCGATGCCATCACTCAGGCTGCCGATCGGGTGGGACTGACTGAGAAGCTGAAGCTAACAGCCTAACCCGACTTCCCATCCTACTTTTTCACCAGGCCTGGTGATTTTATGCCTTCTGACGCCCAACAACCGCTTGCCGTCTCCCTGCATTATGAGGGTGAAGGCGCCCCCAGAGTCACCGCAAAAGGCCGCGGCCATCTGGCCGAGCAGATCCTGGCTGTGGCTCGGGAACACAATGTTCCCATTCAAGAAGACCCCTACCTGGTGGAGCTGCTGGCCCAGGTCGAACTGGACGATGAAATCCCGGAAGTGCTTTACGAGGCGGTGGTACAGGTTCTGATTTTTGCCTATCAGATTTCCGGCAAACCCATGCCCAGACCCGACCGAAACGATGATAACTGATCGTCAGGTTCATCGCATTGACCCTGCCAGTCCCCGTTTCCGCGCAGTCAATCATTTCCTCAAGCACCATCGACAAACCACCGCCCCGCGTCAGGCGCCATTATGGTGCACTCACCACTCTAGCGCGGGCTATACCGGTGCCATTTGGGGACAATGGATGGAACACTCTCTCTGGCTTCGCAGCCTGTTCGTCTCACCCCCTCATCGTCGCCAGGGGCTGGGACAGGCCTTGCTGTGCCAAGTGATGCAAGAGACATCACGCTTTGAATCCTCTTTGACCCAGCTGGTGGCATTTGTGCCCACACCCTACCAAGGCCTCTATCAGAGCGTCGGGTTTCACCCTGCCGATGAAAGTAAGCTGCCGGCACCGTTGCAGAAACGCTGGCAACAGGCGGTTGATCATGCCAAACCCTGGCATCTGTATGTGTACAACCTGCCCACCCCCTAGTCGCCCGACAAATCATGCGACGTCAGTGCACTTTCATGAGTTCGTCCCAACGCGTGGTATAACGGGGCGAGCAGTGTGAGCGACGCATCTGCCACGAACGTGGTGACTCCCGCATGCCTGCGGCGGCAAACTGCACCGCACCGCGCCCCATTTTTTTATTCAACTCATCCATGGTCGCCATCAATACCGAGGCATTTTCCGATGCGACCGGGCCCACGTCGGATGCCCAACAGTCAACCTGACACGGCCCGACTTGCTGAATGTGAGACAAGGTGACCTGTACCTTGCGATAAGCCCGTTCCGGCTGCCACAAGCCCGCTAGAAGTGCTTTGCCCTGTTTGATCAGCCAACGGGTGTCCTGCGTCGGCTGCACCAGCGGTTGCGTAGCCTGTGCCTGATAAAAATCCGGCGCATGCGGATTGGTCCGCAACATCACATTAACCGCCTGACAGGTCGCATTCTGGCGACGCAGTTTTTCGCCCGCCCGTTGCGCAAACGCGCTCATCGCCTCGGCCAACGCCGCCCACTGCGTCACCGGCTGCCCAAACGAACGTGATACCCGTATCTGCTGGTTGGGCCCGTCCGGGTCCAGCGCACTCAAGCAGGACTCCCCTCGCAACTCCCGCAAAATTTTTTCTTCCCGCACCGAAAAACGACGACGAATCTGGCGCGGGTCACAACGAATAAAGTCACGCACCGTCTCCACCCCCATCGCATGCAGCCGCCGCGTCAACCGCTGCCCGATCCCCCAGACACTTGACACCGGCACCGTGGCAAAAATCGCCGCTTTGGCTGACTCACTCAGCGCAGCCAGATCCAATACCCCAGCATAGGCAGGGGTACGCTTGGCCAGATGATTGGCCAGCTTCGCCAGTGTATGGGTCGCGGCAATGCCCACCGCCACCGGCAACCCCAAGCCCTGAGCAATTCTGGATTGGATGCCCCGGCCATACTCGGTCCAGTCCGCCACTTCAAGCCCTGCCAAATCCAAAAAACACTCATCAATGGAATAAATTTCCTGTCTCGGAGCGCACTGGCCGAGCAGACTGTGCATGCGCGCGCTCATATCAGCATACAATTCGTAGTTGGAACTGAACACGGCCGCGCCCATTTCTTTCAGGTAGGGCGCCACCTTGAAATACGGCTGATACATCAAGCTGGTCGGTCTCGCCGCTTTAAAACCACCCTGGCCCAACTGGATGCTTTGCTGTGCCAACCAGGCATCCAGCTGTTTGGCCCGCGCATTGGCTGCCACAATGCAGCCATCGTTGTTCGAGAGCACCACCACCGGCCGTTTTTTCAACCAGGGCTGAAACGCCTCTTCGCAGGAAGCGTAAAAACTATTGCCATCCACCAACGCAATTCTGGCCATGACGCCTCTTTATTTGAATTCTGTTACAATCGTTAATAAATTCTACCAGACTGACCGTAAAAACGTAACAGATTTCAAGAGGTTCTCAGATAATGACCAACTCATCCAATCATGGCGGCGCCCGACCCGGCGCCGGTCGCAAAAAAGGCAGTGGCCCCTATGGCGAACCAACCCGCGTGATGCGTGTCCCTGCCTCCAAAGTGGCCATCATCAAGCATTGGTTGACGCAACAGGCGCAACCGACCCAACAGCCAGACAACGCCGACTTTTCAACGACGTTAAACCGAGCTGGACATCAGATCGCTCACCCTGACTTTGCCACCAGCGTCTCCCTTCCCCTCTACAGTCATAAAGTCACGGCTGGCTTTCCCAGTCCGGCGGATGATTACATCGAAAACCGGCTTGACCTGAACCAGAAACTGATACGGGAGCCGCAAACCACCTTTCTGGTGACGGTTGAAGGGGATTCCATGCAGGACGCCGGCATTGAACGCGGGGATTTACTGGTCGTCGACCGTGGGCTGTCGCCGCAGGATGGCGACATTGTGATTGCGTCGATTCACGAAGACGTCACCGTCAAGCGTCTGAAAATAGAGCAAGAAGGTTTGTGGTTAGTGCCCGAAAACAGCAACTATCCGCCCATCCCGGTCAAAGACAACCACGAGATCACCTTGTGGGGCGTGGTCACCGCCACCATTAAACAGTTCAAGCGATGACACAAGCCTGTCAGAACAACAGGCGGGCAAGGTTATTCGACCTCGATCCGGTCTCGGTTTTTCGCCAGCGTTTTGGTGCCGATGCCTTTGACCGAGAGCAGATCCTGGGCTTCATCAAACTCACCATTGGCTTCACGGTAGGCCACAATCCGCTCCGCCTTGACCTTACCGATGCCATTGAGCTGCGCCAATTCCGAAGCGGAGGCCTCATTCACATTCACCGAACCGGCCCAGACTGAAAAGGATACCAGGCTGGCAAACAAAAAAGTGATCATTGATTTCCACATACGCTCTGTACTCCTGTCTTTGGATACCCGCAGCCAATTGGCTACGTAAAACTGACAGTAACACAGTGGAAATGCACATTCAAAATTATCTTGGATTCAGAGAAAAAGAGAAAAAAGCGGGCAGGGACAGGGATGTCCATTTGCGCCCGGATTGAGTATAATGCGTCTCTGTTTTTGGAAAGTCATGACTCATTCCGACACCGTTCATGACATTTCAGGAGCTGCACAGTAGAAGACAAACATTTTGAGGACCCAGCATGAACTTTGACCAGGCCCGATTTAACATGGTGGAACAGCAAATCCGTCCCTGGGACGTGCTTGACCCGCACATTCTAGAACTCTTCAGCGAGATTCCGCGTCACCATTTTGTCGCCGACGATCAAAAAGCACTGGCCTATAGCGACTTTGAGCTTCCCATCGGCGAAGGTCAAACCATGCTGCCTCCCCGCGTCGAAGCACGCATCCTGCAAGGCCTGACCCCATGCGCCGATGACAAAGCGCTGGAAATCGGGACGGGCTCTGGCTTCACCACCGCCCTTCTGGCGGCAAGCACCGACACGGTCACCACTGTCGAGATTTACCCATCTTTACAGGCCACCGCCCAATCACGTCTAAGCGATTACGACAACATACAGTTTGAACAGGGCGATGCGCACAATGGCTGGGATGACGGACAGACCTACGATGTGATTTTTATTACCGGCGCCCTGCCCAAAATGATCGATGCTTACAAACAGCAGTTGGCACTGGGAGGACGCCTGGCCGTCACCACCGGTCACGCACCAGCCATGACCACACAAATCATTACCCGTGTCAGCGACAACGAATGGAGCAGTGAACCACTGTTTGAAACGGTGCTGCCTTACTTGATCAACGCCGAACCGGAAGACACGTTCCAGTTTTAAGCCGCCTCATGGAAAATCCGGGCGAACACGCATAAACACCGGGAACCTCGGCTTCCCATGGCGCGTTCGACCATAATACTTGAAGGTGATCCAAGCCCCCACTTTCGGAGGCGTTTTCCGTTGCGCATCGGTTAAGCCACTGCCCACTGAAAACCGACTGTCAAATCCACTGTCTGAATGCGGTTCACACCGCAATGATCCAACCATCCCTTCAAGACGCCCTCTTCCCGGCTGATAGCCTTGCACCTGACATTCGGCCTCCTGATGGAGTTTTACTTTTAAGGCCTGATCAGAACGACCGGACAAATAAGACTGGTTCGGCGCGCGCACCACCGCGCCTTCAGCCCCTTTTTCCTGTAGCCGGGAAAACAGTTGCTTAAAATGCGCTGAATCCTTCAGCTGGATTTGTTTCACCACCGAAAGAGAAGAGATGGAAGGTGCTTGCGTCAGGAAACGTGTCAGCCTCGCCAATCGCTGGGTCAGACCACCGGGGGCATTTGGCACGTCAAACACCTGAAAGGTCACTTGCCGCCAACGTTCATCCGGTTCAGTCTGACGCACAATGGACATGGTTTCGGCAAAAGCCTGCCTTTCAAGCCACAATTCACCATCCAACGCAAAAGAAGGCCATTGTTCGGTAAACCAGTCTGGCGCATGAATCACATTTCCCTGGCGAGACAACAGCTTTTCACCATCCCAATAGGCGCGCATGCCGTCATATTTTTCACTCAACCACCAGCCGGTTAAGGCGAAGTCAGCAACGGGCTTGTCTGGCGATAAGGCTTTCAAACGTTCTGGCGGGTAGGTTTCTAGCAGGAAGAGATTAGGAGGTGGGTCGGCCATGGCGACCGAGGCGAGCCAGAGTAGGCAAACGCCCCATTTCATGCGATGTTTGCCCCTTAACATCAAAGGACAAGGGGCGCATCAGAACAACTCAATCGGGTCCTCCTCGGGCTCGACCGGATGTTTAAGGCGTTCCCGCATGCGTCCTTTCATGGTTTCAATGGCTTCATCAACCGGGCATTTTTTATCAAAAATCAATTCAAACAGCTCTTCCTCTTCCTGCATACTGGTGCCTTTGCGCACCGCCTGTCTGAAAGATTCCCACTGCGCCTGATCCTTGGCGTGCATTTCATGCGAAACAATTTCTGCCAGGCCTGATAAACCAACCGACACGTGATTGAGTCGCTGAGACAACTTGTCGTAAAACTGAAAGGCAATAATTGCCTGATGCATTTTTTCTGACAACTCGGAGGTCTGAGACAGCAAAGAAGCGTTGTGCTCAGCCATCCCATCTACCTGGTCAGACAAATGAGCGATTTTCTGACTCGATTGCTCAATCGCTTCCAAATGCTGCGACATATACGTGAACGAATCAATTAATGTGTTGACGGAGTGATCGCCTTCATTGATTGACAATTCAATCTGTGCCACCGACAGATTGAGCATGAGAATGGTTTCCTGAACTTCTTTCGCGCCTAAAGCAAATGACATAATATCCTCGGGTTATGCAGCACTGCTGTGGCTGCCAGCGCCCTTATGATAGGACAATGTCTCCGAAATATCCAGAATCAATGAAACCGTCCCATCGCCCAGAATCGTTGCCCCGGCGATGCTTTGAATTTTCATGAAGTTTTGGTCGAGGCTCTTAATCACCACCTGTTGCTGCCCCAACAAGTCATCCACAAACACACCGGCCCGGCGACCGCCGTCTTCCACCACAACCAACAACCCTTCTTCCAAGTCAGTGCGCGCATCGGCCACCCCTAACAGCTTATGCAATCGGATCACCGGAATGTATTGATCCCGCAGTTTGTAGAGTTCCGTCTGCCCGCCGATGCCTTTGACCAGCGACTTGTCCACCTGAATCGATTCAACAATCGAAATCAAGGGGAACACATAATTCTGGGAACCGACTTTGGCCAACTGACCATCCAGAATCGCCAGGGTCAGCGGTAAGCGGATGGTGAACACCGACCCTTTGCCCAGCTCAGTCTGCACTTCCACGGTGCCACCGAGGCCACGAATGTTTCGACGCACCACATCCATACCGACCCCACGGCCGGACACGTCTGACACCGCTTCCGCGGTAGAGAAACCAGCGTTAAAGATCAAGTCCACAGCTTCCTGGTCGCTCAACTTGTCTTCTTCGGAAATGACCCCCTTCTCAATCGCTTTCTGACGTACTCTGTCAGCGTCGATCCCGGCGCCATCATCGGTAATCTGAATCAAAATATTGCCACCCTGGTGAAACGCTGCCATTTTCACCATACCGGTTTCGGGCTTGCCTTTTTCCAGACGTTTTTCCGGTGATTCCACCCCGTGGTCGATGGAATTTCGAACGATGTGCACCAGCGGATCAGTAAGCGCCTCCAGCATGGTTTTATCCAGCTCGGTGTTCTCACCTTCCATCACCAGGTCAATCTTTTTGCCCAGTTTCTGACTGACGTCGTGCACAATACGAGGCATACGGTTAAACGCAAAACTGACCGGCAACATGCGGATATTCATTACACTTTCCTGCAGATCCCGCGTATGGCGTTCCAGATGCGTCAGCCCCTCTTTTAATTTATCCACCCACTCTTCACGGTTGGTGCTGGCCTGTTCACTTTCCTGAACATCCTGATCAACCTGCTCTGCCTGTTCACCAAACTGGCTGAGCATGGATTGGGTAATCACCAGTTCCCCGACCAGGTTCACCAACTGATCGATTTTGCTCAGATCCACTCGAATCGAGCCTTCCTGCTTCTTGGCAGGAGTGGGCTTATCCCCCGCTTTTTTGGCGGCAGGCTTGGCTGCCGGTTTCGCAGCCGCCGGTGCTTCGCTCTTAGGCTTTTCTTCGGCCGTCGGTGCAGCGGCAGGTTGGGCCACTGATGCGGCAGATTCTGCCGGGGCCTGCTCTGTTGTTTGCGCCTGTGGCGGCGTAATCTTGATTTCAGCACCGTCGCCATCAATCCATTCAAACACCTCGCGCACATCGTCTTCTTTAATGCCTTCGCCTGAAAGCGTCAGATGCCAGCTTAAATACACTTCTTCCGGGTTAAAGGCCTCCAGCTCCGGCAACCTAGTGTCATCGGCTTCCACGCTGAGTTCGCCCAGTGTTTCCAGCTCACGGAAGATGCGAATAGGCTCATTGCCGGTTTGCAACAGGGTCGTTTCCGGAATGACTTCGATTTCCCAATCGCCTTGAGCGGGCTGCTCCGGCTGAGCATTGTCCGAACTCCCACCCTCGTCGGAGGCAGCAGGTTGTGCAGACTCACCGCCATTGAGGAGTTTTTCCATCTGGGCCTGCACTTCTCCGGCTTTGTCGTGATCGATCTCTTCGTGATTTTGCAGGGCCGTCATCATGTCTCGCAGAATATCTACTGCGTGCAACATCACATCGGTGGCTTCCTGAGTCACATTGCGGCGACCGTCGCGCATTTCATCAAGCAGGGTTTCCAGCACATGGGTGAAATCAATGATGTCATTGAACCCGAAGGTGCCGCTCCCCCCCTTGATTGAGTGAGCCGCACGGAAAATTTCGTTGACCTTTTCAGTGTCCGGTGGCCCCGGTTGCAGGTCCAGCAACCCGGTTTCCATAATGTCCAGACCCTCGAAGCTCTCTTCCAGATAGGTTTGGCGAAACGTTTCCATCATGTCCATAATGTGCTACCTCAGCTCGCTCAAAATAGTTCGACATCGCCCTCAACGGGTTTCGATCCGATGTTGTTGATGTAGCGGCTTTCTTCCGCCACCAGTGATTGATTGTGCATCGCATTCAAACGGCGCACCCGCACCCGTCCCGAATTGGGGTAATAAAGCACCTTACGCGGATAAATGTCGCCAATGTCCTGCGAGATGATTTTAAACCCTTCGGTGTAGATGTAATCAAACGCAAAGCCAATATTGTACCAACCGATGTTACTGGAGCCCGAATTCATGATTCGCCCACCGCCGAACAGCTTAAATTCCAGTCGTTCCCGACGGGCACCGGAGCGTAACAGAGCGTTGACCAGGTTTTCCATGGCATAGTTGCCATAACGATTGGCTCCGGACAGTTCGGAGGCTCCAGTGCTGTTTTTATCCACCGGGAGCATAAAATGGTTCATCCCTCCCACGCCCGTTACCGGATCGCGAGCACAGGCGGAAATACAAGATCCCAGTACCGTTTCAATGCGTTCATCGTCGCGCGTGACATAAAACTCACCGGGCAGAATTTTGATGGTATTCAAACCTTCTGCCGGATCAACACTTTTTTGCATAGATTGTCGTTTTTATTTTGAGTGCAATTGGAAAAATAATGCCGTGTCTTTTGTATGCATATCAAGGCGAACAGGTCAGATTTTTTCGACCCATCGAGTCGCCTCATATCAAAGACTCTCCAGACATTGTACGCATTTTGGCAGGCACATGGGACGATTTTCAGAGCGTCCCATCATGAGAAAAAGGAAGCGTTAAGCGCGTCTGGCGCGGAAGAACGATTTAAGCTGGTTGCTCGCCTGGGTCTGACAAAGACCGATGTCAGTCGGAATACGATGATTCAGTGCAGAGTGATTGACCAGATCCATGGCGCTGCCGGCTGCTCCGGTTCGGGGATCGGTGGTGGCGATCACCAAGCGATTGATGCGCGCATGCACCAGCGCCGTGGCACACATTGGGCAAGGTTCGAGTGTGACGTAGAGCGTCAGACCGGGCAAGCGATAGTTTTGCAACGCCTTGCCAGCCTGGCGCAACGCCACGATTTCGGCGTGGGCACTGGGGTCATGTTTTTGAATGACCTGATTCCAGCCACAGGCGACTTCGACCTGTTCGGCATTAACCAATACCGCCCCAACAGGCACTTCACCCTCCTGTTCGGCACGCTCAGCCAAGCTCAGTGCACGCTGCATCCAGTGCCAGTCGTGCTCACTGGCCCAATCGGGCCGGACGTCACTCAAAGCCCATCACTCCCACTCAATGGTGGCGGGCGGCTTACTCGAGATGTCATAAGTCACGCGTGTGATCCGCGGAATCTCATTGATGATCCGGTTGGAAACTTTTTCCAGGAAGTCATAAGGCAAATGCGCCCAGCGTGCGGTCATAAAGTCCACGGTTTCCACGGCACGCAAAGCGACCACATAGTCATAACGCCGCGCATCCCCAACCACACCGACGGACTTGACCGGCAAAAACACGGCAAACGCCTGAGAGGTCTTATCGTACAGCCCAGCCTCGCGCAGCTCGCTGATAAAAATGTGATCCGCCAAACGCAAAATGTCCGCGTATTCTTTTTTGACTTCGCCCAGAATCCGTACCCCCAGACCCGGTCCCGGGAAGGGGTGACGATACACCATGTCCGAAGGTAGCCCCAGTGCGACGCCCAGCTTGCGAACCTCGTCTTTAAACAGTTCGCGCAACGGCTCAAGCAAGGTCAGCTTCATGTCGTCGGGCAGACCACCAACGTTATGATGCGACTTGATCACTTTGGCCTTACCGGTCTTGGCACCCGCCGACTCGATCACATCCGGGTAAATCGTGCCTTGCGCCAACCAGTTCACCTCGGTTAATTTGGCAGCCTCGGCATCAAACAGCTCAATGAAGCTGTGGCCGATGATTTTGCGCTTTTCTTCTGGGTCTTCTACCCCTGCAAGCTTGTCCATGAACGCGTCCACCGCATCCACACGAATCACTTTGATCCCCATGTGGTCGGCAAACATCGACATCACCTGATCGCCTTCCTGATAGCGCAGCAGACCGTGATCCACAAACACACAGGTCAATTGATCCCCGATCGCTTTGTGCAACAGGGCCGCCACCACCGAAGAGTCGACTCCACCGGACAAGCCCAGCAATACTTTATCCTTGCCCACGGTTTCGCGAATACGCGCCACACTGTCATCAATGATGTTACCGGTGGTCCAAAGTTTTTCACACCCGCATATGTCGACCACAAACCGCTCCAGAATACGCGATCCCTGTAGTGTGTGCGTCACCTCCGGGTGAAACTGAATCCCGTAAAAATGCTTTTGCTCATCCGCCATCCCGGCAATGGGGCAATTATCAGTCGAAGCCATCAGCTTGAAGCCCTCAGGCATGCGATCCACCCGGTCGCCGTGCGACATCCAGACATCCAGCATGCCATGCCCCTCAGGCGTCACATGGTCTTCGATCTTGTCCAGCAACTGGGTATGACCCCGAGCACGCACCTGTGCATAGCCGTATTCATGCTCACTGGAATGAATGACTTTGCCACCCAGCTGTTCCGCCATGGTCTGCATGCCATAACAAATGCCCAGCACCGGCACACCCAGGTCAAAAATCTGGGGCGCGGCAATCGGCGCATCGTCTCCAGTCACGGTTTCCGGACCGCCGGATAAAATGACCCCGCGAGCCCCGAACTGCTCGATGGTGGCCAGCTCCGTATCCCAGGGTTCCACCTCGCAGTAGACCCCGATTTCACGGATACGGCGGGCAATCAACTGAGTGTACTGGGAACCGAAATCCAGAATTAAAATTCGATGTTCGTGGATATTGGGCTGGGTCATTGCATAAATCTCTTTGTGATCAAACGGATGAATCGGTAAGCGTCAAAATGAAACGGGCGAACGTCAGTCCGTTCGCCCGCTCCGGGTCATTTTTGACCAGGCCTGGTCAAAACACCAGGCACGTCAATGATCAGACGCGGTAGTTGGGCGCTTCCTTGGTGATGGTAACGTTGTGAACATGACTCTCGGTCATGCCCGCCCCACTAACGCGGACAAATTGCGGCTTGGTATTGAACTCGCGAATGTCCTGACAGCCGGTATAGCCCATACTGGCTCGAATACCGCCCACCAACTGGTGCAGAATCGGCGCCAGAGGCCCTTTGTACGCGACGCGACCTTCAATCCCTTCCGGCACCAGCTTATCTTCCGCATTGGAAGACTGGAAATAGCGGTCAGACGACCCTTGTTTTTGAGACATGGCGCCCAGCGAGCCCATGCCACGGTATGACTTGTAGGCACGGCCCTGATAGTACTCGACCTCACCTGGCGATTCTTCGGTGCCCGCAAACATACTGCCCAGCATCACACAGGAGGCCCCTGCGACCAGCGCTTTGGCCACATCCCCGGAAAAACGAATGCCGCCATCGGCGATCAAAGGCACATCGGTGCCCTGCAATGCTTCGGCCACATTCGATACCGCCGTCAACTGAGGCACACCCACACCCGACACCACTCGCGTGGTGCAGATTGACCCCGGGCCGATACCGACTTTCACTGCGTCTGCACCGGCTACGACCAGATCCTTGGCCGCTTCGGCCGTGGCAATGTTGCCACCGACCACGTCCACCTGAGGATAGTTGTCCTTGACCCATTTCACCCGGTCAATCACGCCTTTGGAATGGCCATGCGCGGTGTCCACCACCAGCACATCCACCCCCGCTTTAACCAGTGCGTCAACACGCGCTTCGGTCTCCGCCCCGGTCCCCACGGCCGCGCCCACGCGCAAACGCCCATTGGAATCCTTGGCAGCAAACGGGTGCTCGGATGATTTTTCCATGTCTTTGACCGTAATCATGCCTTTGAGACGGAAATGATCATCCACTACCAGCAAACGCTCCAAACGGTGTTCGTGCAAGAGCTCCAGCACCTCTTCACGGTTGGTTTTTTCCTTGACCGTGATCAATTGATCTTTGGGCGTCATGATCTGTGAGACCGGCTGAGTTTCATCGACCAGATAGCGTAAATCCCGGCTGGTTACAATGCCGACCAGATCATCACCATCCATCACCGGCGCCGAGGAGACGCGATTGGCTTTGGTTTTCGCCAGAACCTGCTCCACTGTGTCGGTCACCTGTACTGTAACCGGTTCCAAAATCACACCATGTTCGTATTTTTTAACTTTGGTGACCACATGCGCCTGTTCTTCGATCGACATATTTTTGTGCACAATCCCGATGCCACCTTCCTGTGCCATAGAGATCGCCAGACGGGCTTCTGTCACCGTGTCCATGGCCGAGGAAACAAACGGAATATTGAGCTCGATGTTGCGGGACAAGCGGGTTTTCACCGAGACGTCATTGGGCAGGACCGACGATTTGGCCGGCACCAACAATACATCGTCAAATGTCAGAGCTTCTTGCAGAATGCGCATAGGGATTTCTACCTTATATGATTTTTATGGGTCAATCAGTATTTTTTAAGCTTGTGCCTGTCAGGCCCCGGCCTGACAGCATCACACGACTTTTAAACCTTTTTTCAATGACTTACCGCATGAAAAAAGCTTAAGACCGCTCCCATAAAGACGTTGGTCTGGAAAATTGCGTTCATTATAAAGATTGACAGCCTCCGGGTAAACTTAATAAGTTATACACCCATACGATAAATGTAAAAAACCGCGCAGATGGCGGCTTTTACTTTCAATCGTAATTCGTAATGTTTAGAATAAGTCTCGCAAGAGAAAACAAATAAGCTTATTCAAATCTTGGAGGATTCAATGAAGAAATTATTCACAGCCGCAGCCGTTGCCGCTTCCCTGACACTGGGTGCGTGTGCCAACATGCAGTCCAACGATCTGTCCACCTATAACGGTGTGATGGCAGAAGCGGCTGCACAGCACGCCATTGCCAAAGAAAACGGCAATGTGTGGAAACAGAAAAAAATGAAAAAGCCATACGTTGATCACTATATGGCCAAAGCCGAAGAAGCCAAGAAAAAAGGTGACGACGCAGCGGCAATGAAGTACGCCAAAGAAGCCCTGAAGTCAGCCCGTGCGGAAGTACGTCAAACTCAGGCTCATGCGTCAACTGAGCCAGCTTGGTTGAAATAAACACCACTGGCGTACGAACTGAAAAACCGGCTTCGGCCGGTTTTTTTGTGCCCAAACAACCTAGTCTGCATAGAGATTAGAATGCGCTAAAAATCACCCGGCGCACTTTTTCCTTTTATTTCCCGTTCAAGTACTGCTCATCCGTGAAACAGCTGACCCATTGCGGCTTCATCATGACCAGCGCCACCAGGATCATGGCGTTGACAAATCCCTCCGGAATCACCATCAACGGAATAAACGGCAAAAACGATTGCTCAAGCTTTTCCGGTGTTTGCGCCCCGCTCAACCACATGGCAGACGCCGACAACATCAGAGTGACAAACGCACTGAGTCCGGCTGCAAAAAACCCATTGAGCAACACAAACACAAAAAAGTTGTGTGCAAGGTACAGATAAGCCAGCCGCGCAATCCACCAAACCAGCAATACCGGTATTACACCCATCAGGACAGCGTTGACCCCAAACATCAGCAGACCGGCCCCACCCGTCAGAGTCACGCCCAGTAACGCCAGGGAAGCGGCCATGATCGCAAACTGCGGTCCAAACATCATGGTGACCAAAGCGCTCATCAGAAAATGAAACGTCAGGCCGCTGCCGATGGATGCGGCGGCCGACCACAAGAAAAATAACAGCACCGAAGTGGCCAGAAAAACGTGCTGGGATTCCCGATCTTCAATTTTGTACCAGGGCGCCGTGCGCACACTCCAGGCCAGTGCCGCCAAATAAAGCAACGCACCGCCCAGCATCCAGGCATGACTAAACCCTGCATCCTGCAAATTCATGCTGCTTCTCCCTGTTGTGTTGGCAGACTCCGGGGCCAAGGATACGAACCGCTGACACACCCCAGCCTGAAACCAGTATAATATTGCGTTTTAAACCAACCCATAGTTTAGCATTATGCCACTGGCGATAAAGATCCTGTTTGCGTTTGCCTATGACCTGTTGCTGCTTTGTGCCATCTGGGTGGCGGGCGCGCTCCCATTCGTGATCTGGCAAGGCGAGGACTTTCAGCGCAACCCTTATGCACTGGTCGGTTTTCAAGCCTATCTCATTGGCCTGACCTATCTTTACCTGACCTATTTCTGGACGCAGAACGGCCAGACGCCCGGGTTGCGCGTCTGGCGTCTGGCACTGGTTCGCAATGATCACTACCTGATGCCACGCTATCAGGCCAACCTGCGTTTTCTGGCCGGGATACTGTTGTTCTGGATCGGCTGGATCGGTCTGTTCACGCCCATGAAACGCACCCTCCAGGACCATCTCAGCGGCACCCGTATTTTACCGCTTAGCGCCATCAACCCCGAGAACTGATTCATGTCTACCATCGTCATTCATACCCCGACTCTTACCGATGCTCAGCTGTCACGCCTGACTGACACCTTTGGCACCGCGCCAGTGGCCCAGGCCAACCATTTTCGCCTCACCAGCACAATGCCAAAGGACGCGCTCACTGATGCCTGTCACAGCCTGTCACAAGCATGGCAACTGGATCTTAACCTGCTCCCGGAGAGCTTTGATGCTCAGGCCGTCAGGCTTCTGATCAGCGATATGGACTCCACCCTGATCGGCATTGAGTGCGTGGATGAAATTGCCGACATGCTGGGGATCAAGCCGCAGGTGGCAGCCATCACTGAGGCGGCCATGCGCGGCGAACTCAAATTCGAAGAGTCGCTGACGGAGCGTGTTGCCCTGCTGGAAGGACTGGAAACGCAAGCACTCGACCGAGTCATGCAGGAACGGCTGTTTCTCAACCCCGGTGCCGAAGCCTGGATTGACGGCCTCAAGGCCCGGAACATTGCGTTCGCTCTGGTGTCCGGCGGTTTCACTTATTTCACCGATCGCCTCAAAGACCGGCTAAAACTGGATCATACCCAGGCCAATGTGCTGGAAGTGATGGATGACCGCCTGACCGGCCGGGTCAAAGGGGCCATTGTCGGCGCTGAGGCCAAAGCGACGTTTCTGACATCGCTCTGTGCACAATACCAAATCGACTGCCGGCAGACCATCGCCATCGGTGATGGCGCCAATGACCTCAAAATGATGCACGCCGCCGGGCTCAGCATTGCCTACCATGCCAAACCGGCCGTGCAGGCACAGGCCGACGTCAGCCTCAATTACGGCGGACTGGATAAAGTGCTGGACTTTCTCGCCTGAGGCCGCCCTGAACTCAGAGACCTGAACGCAACGCCCAGCTAAATCCCGACATAAAAAAACCCCGTTTTCACCAGGCCTGGTGAAAACGGGGGTTTAATGGCAAGACAGTCGCGCTGAATCAGAACAGGCTCATTTCATACTCTTGCATGGCCACACTGATAAAGGTGCCCAAGGTGTCTTCATAGCCCGGCCACTGGCTGGCCACATCCTTCATAAACGGCTCATCCATGATGATCGGCTTCATTTCATAATCAGACAAGCCTTCGTCGTACAACTCACCCACTCGCATGTAAAGCAGCTCCATAAAGTTCAAACCGTCTTCAATCAGACCAATGTCATCGTGCGCGCCGTGCATGGGCACAAACGTTTCCAGATTCATGGCTTTGACCTGCTTCAGAGCATCAATGGTCCCCTGGAAGGAGCCATCCGCCATGTTCGCAATCCGACGCATCACGGTGTCGCCCATGACCATGGTTTTGTCTTCCACCACTTCCACCGTCAGATCAGACGCGGTATGCACTTTACCGAAATAGTGAATTTTCAAGGTGGTATCCCCCAACTCCCAGACTTCACCGCCTGTCAGTTCCTGATCTGGCAGAGTCATCACCGTGCCCGTGATTTTATTATCACTGTTGGTTTGCATGAAGTTAAACCAGAATTCATCCTGACCGCTTTTTAGGCGCTTGCGGCAATTGGGGTGAGCGTAAATTTCCACATCCGGATAGGCTTGAACGAAAGCATGGTTGCCCAACCAGTGGTCGCCGTGCTCATGCGTATTGATCACCTTGATCACCGGCTTGTCGGTGACTTTTTTGATCTGGCGCAAAATCATTTCCCCGATTTGCACCGAACTGCCGGTGTCGACCACCACCACGCCTTTTTCAGTCACAATAAAGTTGGGGTTGGAAAAGAATGCATAATTGTCCGGCGTGGGGTGCGGCCCCATCGCGGGCACATAATACACCCGCTTGGAAGCCTGAACAGCCTCCACATCGGGGACGGCGGGGCCTTTAAACTCCGCCAATTCTTCGGCGTAAAGCGGGTTCAACGCCGAAGCACCGATCAGACCGGCCGACAAACCCAGCGCGTTGCGTAAAAACTGACGACGACTTTGCGAAGGCATAGCATTCTCCTGTAAAAAATGTGACTGTCATAAAACGTTCAACAGTATAGCCAAACGCGCGCGCTTGTACAGTCAAAGACTGCACAAAAATCTGGGAAGCGCTGCCTTGGCTCGGACTCTTTGGTAAAATGAGTGTTCTGAAAATAAGGGAGCGACCATGGACCTTACCCCACCGGAACAATCCATCGAAGCCGTACAGGCCGACCTGGTCAAACGTTTCACTCACTTTGACAACTGGAAGGACCGCTACAAGTACCTGATAGACATGGGCAAAACACTGCCCAAGATGCCGGAAGACACTCAAACCGAGGCCAACCGCATTCATGGCTGCCAGTCGCAAGTCTGGCTAGCCATCGAGGAAAAAGACGGGCGTCTTTACATGCAGGCCAAAAGCGACGCCGCGATCGTTTCCGGTCTCATCGCCCTCTTGCTTAAGGTCTATAACGGCCGCACGCCCGAAGAAATCGTCAACGCGCCGCTGGACTTCCTGGGAGAGATCGGACTGCTGCAGCAACTCTCACCCAATCGATCGACCGGGCTTTATCACATGATCAAGCGCATCAAAGCCGAGGCCGAAGCCCGCCGCACGACCCCTTAATCGTTTCGGCTCAATCAATGACCGACACAAAAAAAGGGCCATTCGGCCCTTTTTTATTCGCTTAAAAAACCCTCTTGCGGCTTACGCCACTTTGAGCTTTTCCTGCGGCGTATTCTGCAGGGCGGCGATGCGATCTTCCAGCGGCGGGTGGGAGCGGAACAGATCGCCAAAGCTTGACGGCGCCGCCGAGATACCAAACGCGGCCATCTGATCCGGCAACTGACCTGGCTGCATGCTCTGCAGGCGCTGCAACGCCGCGATCATGTTTTCCTTGCCTGCCAGATAGGCCCCGCCTTTGTCGGCATGAAACTCGCGATAGCGCGAGAACCACATGGCGATGATGCTGGCCAGAATGCCCAACAGAATCTGGGCCACAATGTCGACCACGATGAAAGCCAGACTGTGCCCCCCTTCTTCGTTTTTGAGAATCATGCGATCCACGATAAACGCCGCGATTTTGGCAAAGAAAATGACGAAGGTGTTAAGCACGCCCTGCAACAAGGCCATGGTCACCATGTCGCCGTTGGCCACGTGCGCCACCTCATGCCCCAGAACCGCTTCGACTTCGTTTTGCGTCATGGCGCGCATCAAGCCAGTGGACACCGCCACCATTGACTTGTTCTTGGTCATACCTGTGGCAAACGCATTCGGTTCCGGCGCATCATAAATCGCCACTTCCGGGGTTTTGATCCCGGCTTTTTGCGCCTGACGGTGCACGGTTTCCAGCAACCAGCGCTCATCCTGAGTGCGAGGCTCCTCAATGACCTTGGCACCGGTCGCCATTTTGGCCATCCATTTGGACATGGCCAGGGACACAAACGACCCGGCAAAACCAAATACCAGAGCAAAAGCAAAGAGATTGCCCAGATCCAGACTGGTGCCCTGCATGTAGCTGCCGACCCCCAACAGGTTGAGAGTAATCATGGCCACGGCCAGGACGGCAATGTTGGTTAAAAGAAACAAGCCAATGCGTTTCATGCGTTGAAACCTCCAGGGTAACGTTGATTCAAGTCAGCAGACAGCCTAATGGAACTCTCTCCCATTTCACTGCCTCAACTGAGTTTAATATAAAGATTTTTTATCGGGATTCAAGTTTTAATGAAGGCAAATCCCGACTTTTCACCAGGCCTGGTAAAAAGTTGGGAAAACCTTGCCATCAGGATTGCGCCAAACGTGCTTTCAGCACAGCGTTGACCTGCGCCGGGTTCGCCTGACCCTTGGAGGCTTTCATCACCTGTCCCACAAAGAAGCCCAGCATTTTTTCCTGTCCGCCTTGATAGGCCGCTACCTGATCCGGGTGATCGGCCAGCACCTGGTCCACCATTTCGGTGATCGCACCTTCGTCGGTGATCTGCTTCAGCCCCTTGGCCTCAATGACCTCATCGGCATGGCCTTCACCGTCCCACATGGCACTGAAGACCTGTTTGGCCATTTTGCCGGAGATGGTGCCATCATCCACGCGCGCCATCAGCCCGGCCAACATTTTAGCCGTCACCGGTGATTGGTCGATGCGCAAGCCTGCCTGATTCAGAGCCTTGGACAAATCGCCCATGAGCCAGTTGGCGGCTTTTTTGGCTTCACCGGTCAGATCCACCAAGGTTTCAAAGTAGTCCGACATCGCACGCGAGGCGGTCAACACCTGGGCATCGTCCTCGGACAAGCCCCAGTTCTGCTGATAACGCGCTCGCTTGGCATCCGGCAACTCGGGCATGGCTTCGGCTTCGCGCTCAATGTCCGCCTGCTCAATCACAACCGGCAACAGATCCGGGCACGGAAAGTAGCGGTAATCGTTGGCTTCTTCTTTTTCCCGCATGGAGCGCGTTTCATTGCGCTCCGGGTCATAAAGCCGTGTTTCCTGCACGACCTCACCACCTGACTCGAGAATCTCGATCTGACGGGCCACCTCAAATTCAATCGCCTGCTCAATAAACCGAAACGAGTTGATGTTTTTCAGCTCGGCGCGCGTGCCAAATGGCGTGCCCGGCTTATGGATGGATACGTTGGAATCCACACGGAACGAGCCTTCCTGCATGTTGCCATCACAAATGTCCAAAAATTGCACCAGTTCGTGCATCTTGCGTGCATAAGCCACGGCTTCTTGTGCCGAACGCATATCCGGTTCGGAGACGATTTCCAACAACGGCGTCCCCGCCCGGTTCAAATCGACCCCGGTCATGCCGGGAAACGCATCATGAATCGACTTGCCCGCATCTTCTTCCAGGTGGGCCCGGGTAATACCGATGCGCCGGGTCTCGCCTTCCACTTCGATTTCCAAACTGCCGCCGTCTTCCACAATCGGGTAAGAAAACTGAGAGGTTTGATAGCCTTTGGGCAAGTCTGGATAAAAATAGTTTTTACGGTCAAACACCGAGCGCCGCCCGATGTTGGCGCCAATCGCCAACCCGAAACGAATCGCTTTGGGGATCACCGCTTTGTTGAGCACCGGCAGTTGGCCCGGCATCCCTAAATCCAGCAAATTGGCTTGCGTATTGGGCTCGGCACCGTAGGCGATGGACGAGCCGGAAAAAATTTTGGTTTGCGTGGTGAGCTGAGCGTGTATCTCCAGACCAATGACCACTTCCCAATCTTGCATTGCAACGTCTCCCTTAACGATAGTCGGTGGCCACCGAGTGGTGCCAGTCTGTCACCTGCTGATACTGGTGGGCCAGTTGCAGAATTTTGTGTTCTTCGAAATAGGGGCCGATGATATGAAGCCCCACCGGCCGACCCTGCGCAAAACCGGCTGGCACGGACATGGCAGGCAAACCGGCCAGATTGACCGGAATGGTGTACAAATCCGCCAGATACATACTCACCGGATCATCGGTTTTTTCACCGATATCAAATGCCACCGAAGGCGCCACCGGGCCCACAATCAGATCACACTGTTCAAAGGCTTTGACAAAATCGTCCCGTACCAGACGGCGCAGTTTCTGAGCTTTGCGATAATAGGCATCGTAATACCCTTCCGACAGCACATAGGTCCCGACCATGATCCGGCGCTTGACCTCTTCGCCAAACCCTTCCGAGCGTGAACGCGTATACAGATCATTCAGATCCTTGGGTGCTTCACAGCGATGCCCGTAACGCACCCCATCAAACCGCGACAGATTGGAAGACGCCTCCGCCGGCGCCAACACGTAATAGCTGGAGACGGCCAAATCCTTGTTGGGCAGGTGAACCGGGACCACTTCGGCTCCCTGGTCAGCCAGAACCTGAATGGCGGCCTGAACCGTTTCCGCCACTTCGTTATCCAGTCCTTCGGAGAAATACTCCTCCGGCACCCCAATTTTGAGCTCTTTCACTGGCTGTGCTAAATCCCGGGCATAATCGGTCCGCGCCAGAGACACACTGGTGGAATCGCGCTCATCCAAGCCTGCCATGGCCTCCAGCATCCAGGCCGCATCCTCGGCCGAGCGCGTCATGGGGCCGCCCTGGTCAAAGCTGGAGGCGTAGGCGATCATGCCATAACGAGAAACCGCACCGTAAGTTGGCTTGATACCACTGATGCCACAGAATGCCGCTGGCTGGCGAATGGAGCCACCGGTATCAGACCCGGTGGCCACGGGTGCCAGTCCGGCGGCCACGGCTGCGGCAGAGCCACCGGACGAGCCGCCGGGCACGGCCTTTTTATCCCATGGGTTCAAGGTCTGGCCGTAATAACTGCTTTCCGTCGAAGAGCCCATGGCAAATTCATCCATGTTGGTTTTGCCCAGGATAGGCATGCCCAATGCGTTCAGCTTCTCCACCACGGTCGCATCATACGGTGACAAAAACTGATCCAGCATTTTGGAACCGCAGCTGGTTTTGACATCGCGTGTGCAAAAAATGTCTTTGTGGGCAACGGGAATCCCGGTTAAACGGTGGCCTTCTCCCCGGTCCAACCGCTCATCCGCTTCTTTGGCCATGTCCAAAGCCAGCTCCGGCGTCACGGTGACATACGAATTGAGTTCGCCGTCGAAACGGGCAATCCGATCCAGAAAATGCTGCGTCAGTTCAACACTCGTCAACTCACGGCGCTGCAAGCGCTCACTGAGCGTCTTTAATGATAGGTTATGCATGATTCTCTCTGAATTTCAGTTTTAATGGGTCCGCCCCCGATCGGGGTTAAACCTGCTCAATCACCTGAGGCACCAGATAAAGTCCTTTTTCGGCGGCCGGGGCAATGCGTTGATAGCGATCACGCTGATTGGTTTCGGTGACCGTGTCCTCCCGCAGGCGCTGCACCTGGTCCAGTGGGTGGGACATCGGCTCAACGCCGTCGGTCTCGACCGATTGCATGGTCTGCAACACATCCAGAATATGATTCAGTTTACCGGCGACCTGCCCGATCTCTTCTTCTTCAACAGACAAAGCAGCCAATCGCGCAATGGCGGTCACGTCCTTTTTTTCTATGGCCATCTGATTCTCCGGTTTACAGAGGGTCCTGATCGCACCGTGTCCGGTTGACCTCAACCCAAAATCGATTGATTAAAAAATCCGATTAAATTACCACATTTGAGGCATTTCAGGAAGGGTTAAAGGGGATTTTCCCCCTTGAATTGACCCAATGCGATGGACAGGATTTTGATTCGTGCTTTTTACGAGAAAAGGATGACTTTTTATTTGGTGTTTGTTATAAAATAGCGCAGAATATCAGACTGGGAATTGACTGTACTGCCAGGCATTATTCAAGGCGCAGAAATGGTGGCAAAACCACACACGTAAACCCTATGCTCGGTGCGCAAACCAACGATCCGTGCTGACGCTTTATAAAGGCCGCGCACCGGACAAGCACATGAAGTCTTTTTCTTTCATTAGCAAAGAAAAATCATTTTATGCCGGGCATGCGCTGATCGGTGTTTAGCCAAGTCAACCCAAGGCATTCAGCAGGGCTCAACGATCATCGATTCCCTGTGACCGTTTTATTTTTAAGGATTCGCTTCAATGCTTCGCAAAATTATCGGACTTTTTTCCAACGACCTCTCCATCGACCTTGGCACCGCCAACACTTTGATTTATGTCCGGGGCAAAGGCATGGTGCTCAATGAACCATCGGTCGTCGCCATTATGAACAACCGACAGGGATCAAACTCCCGCTCCATTGTCGCCGTCGGGGAAGGCGCCAAGCAGATGCTGGGCAAGGAAAACCAGAAGATTCAGACCATCCGCCCGATGAAAGACGGCGTGATTGCCGACTTTGAAGTCACTGAAAAAATGCTGCAATCCTTCATTCGCAAGGTGCATGAAGCGCGCTTTTTCCAACCCAGCCCTCGGGTTCTGGTCTGTGTGCCTTGCGGCTCTACCCAGGTTGAGCGACGCGCCATTCGTGAATCCGCCGCCGGTGCCGGTGCCCGCGAAGTTTATTTGATTGAAGAGCCCATGGCCGCAGCCATTGGCGCAGGCATGCCAGTGAGCGAAGCCACCGGTTCCATGGTCGTTGACATCGGCGGGGGCACCACCGAAGTGGCAACACTGTCACTAAACGGCATTGTCTGGTCCGATTCGGTCAAAGTCGGCGGCGACCGTTTTGACGATGCCATCATCAAATACGTTCGTCGCAACTACGGCATGATCATTGGCGAAGCCACCGCTGAAAAAATCAAAAAAGAGATTGGCACCGCCTACCACGAAATCGAACCGGATACCCTCGAGATTCATGGTGCTAACATTGCCGAATCCGTACCGCGACGCTTTACCCTCAACAGCAATGAAATTCTGGAAGCGTTGCAGGAGCCTCTGTCGGCAATCGTCAGTGCCGTTCGAACCGCTCTGGAACACACGCCTCCCGAGTTGGGCGCGGACATTGCCGAACACGGCATTGTACTAACCGGTGGTGGCGCCTTGCTTCGCAACTTGAACACATTGCTCTCCGAAGAAACCGGGGTCCCGGTGATCATCGCAGACGACCCGCTCACCTGTGTTGCACGAGGCGGGGGCCGCGCGCTGGAACTGATGGACGAAAAAGGCATTGATGTCTTCTCTCTGGATTGATACCTGAGCGCATAAAACAACTCAACAAAGGGAAAAGGGCATGGTCATGGCGTGCTTTCAGCCAAAAGGAGGTTTGCAATCAATCTGACCACGACCTCCCCCCAAAAGGAAGCCACTCAATTTCTGGCCCTGTTTATTCTGTCGATCGCGCTGATGGTGGCTGACCACTACAGCCAGGCATTAACGCATTTCCGCTCCCTGCTGTTGACCACGCTCGACCCGATTGAGCGTGCTGCCGCGCTGCCTGGCGAGTGGTATGACTGGTTTCAACAAGACTACCAAACACTCAATGAAGTCCAGCTTGAGAACCAACGCCTGAAAACCGAAATTCTGCTGCTCAAAGCACAGCAACAACAATTCAGTAAACTCAAACTGGATGTCGAACGTCTCAACCGCCTGCTGGGCACGGCCAGCCAAATGGATGACACCCAGGTCCAAATCGCCTCGGTCAGTTTCTACAGCCAAACGCCATATACCCACTTTTACACTCTAAACAAAGGGCAGCTGGATCAGGTGGAATTGAATCAAACGGTGATTGATGCCAAAGGGGTGGTCGGGCAAATCACAAGCACCACCCCCGTCAGCAGTCGAGTGCGCTTGATTACCGATCCCGAAATTCAGGTGCCGGTTCGAGTCCAACGTAACGGGCAACGCGGCATGCTCAGCGGCATGGGGCATGACCGGCTCAAACTAATGTTCATTCCAGATGGCGCAGCCATTCGGGTCGGAGACCTCCTGGAAACGTCGGGGCTGGGGCATGTGTACCCGGAAGGCTACCCCATCGCTCGGGTCACACAGGTCAGTCAGACGCAAGGCCGACCGTACCTGAGCATTCAGGCCGAGCCCGTGGCAGAACTCAACCGATCGCAAAAAGTACTGATTCTGACCCGGCCCGTGTCAATGAGGGACCCGCACGATGACGACTAAGGTGTTTTCGCTCAAACTCAGCGATGTGAAATGGCTCTGGCTTGCCAGCTTTCTAATCGGCCTGGTACTGGACACCATGCTCATGATCAGTGCCGACATCCATAACGCGCCGTCTTTAACCTTACTGATTTTGATCTTTTGGACCACACAAATTTTTGAGCACACCCACCTTTTTTCCGCGTTTATTCTGGGGTTGCTGTTTGACGCCATCCTTGCCAGCCCTCTCGGTGCCCATGCTCTGCTCTTTGTTCTGATCACCTTCATGATGCTGCGCATCCGTCAAAGCTTCAAGGCCTTCCCGGTCTGGCAGCAAAGCATGATGATCGTGATTTACTATGCCATTTTTCAAGCCCTGAGCTGGCTTCTGCTTCAACCAGCGCTCTCCGGCGCTGGGTGGACGTTTTATGTTCTGGAACCGGTCTTCGCGGGCTTGTTGTGGCCAGTGATTACCATGACACTGGCCCGCTTTACCCAAAAACTGCTGTTTCACTGAACCATGCTGCACTCATCAGGCGCCTACCAAACAGAAACCGAACGGAAGCAACAACGCCGCCTGTTTCGTAACCGAGTGTTGGCTGCCTTTGCACTGGCGCTGCTCTTCTTTCTGATCCTGCTTGCCAGAATGGCGTACTTGCAATGGTTTAACTACAATCAATACCATGCACTGGCAGAGGGCAACCGGATTTCAGTCGAAGCCATCTCACCCGTCCGTGGGCGCATCTACGATCGCAATCATGTTCTGCTGGCCGGTAACCGCCCGGTTTTCGCATTAAAATTCGATAAAACCAAAATCAACGACATTGAGACGACGCTGTCAGAGCTGGGCACGCTTTTGCCTAATCTGCCGGCCCATCGTTTCGATCAGTTTGCCGAACGTTTTCAGAAAGCGAGCATCCACCGCCCGATTTTTTTCTCTTATACGCTCAGTGAGGAAGAAGCGTCGCGTTTCGCGGTGAACAATTTCCGTTTCCCCGGCATTTCGCTGGTTTCAAAGCTGCAACGCTACTACCCTCATGGCAAAGCCGCAGTCCATGCGCTGGGGTACGTGGGGCGCATCAACCGCCGGGAACTTGCCACGGTTGACCCGGCTCGCTATGCCGGGACCGATGCCATAGGCAAACTCGGTGTCGAAAAGCAATACGAATCGACTCTACATGGCTACCCAGGGGTACAACAAATAGAAACCAATGCCAATGGACGCGTCATTCGCAAACTCGAAACCACCCCGCCTAAAGCAGGTCAGGACATCCAACTGGCACTGGACATTCGGCTGCAACTCTACATTGAATCCTTACTGGCCGACCAGAAGGCCTCCGTCGTTGTGACAAACCCCAACAATGGTGAAATTCTGGCCTATGTGAGCTTACCCGGCTACGACCCCAATCACTTTGTTGATGGCATCTCGCAATCCCGCTACCAGGCGCTGCTGTCAGACTACGATCGTCCTCTGATCAATCGCGTTGTCAATGGGCAATACCCGCCCGGCTCCACGGTAAAACCGTTTGTGGCCCTGGGCGCGATTGAACAGAACATTATCTCCCCCACAAAAAAAATCTTTGATCCCGGTTACATGGAGTTCAAAGGCCACCGCTACCGGGACTGGAAGCGTGAAGGACATGGCCTGGTCGACATGCATGATGCGGTGGTGCAATCCTGCGACACCTATTTTTATGAACTGAGCCTGGACATGGGCATCGACATGATCCATGACCAACTTTACCCGTTTGGGTTTGGCCACAAAACCGATATCGACCTGCCACAGGAATCAGTCGGCATCCTACCTTCAAAGGCCTGGAAACAAGAAGCCAAAGGAGAAAACTGGTACACAGGGGAGACCATCATTGCCATCATCGGCCAGGGCTACTTTCTGACCACCCCGATCCAACTGGCGAAAGCCATTTCCACCCTTGCCAATTATGGCGAAATTGTGCGGCCTCATTTAAATCTGGCTGCCCCCTCACCCGACAAGCAGCAAATCCCGATTCAGCGCATCGAAAACTGGGACCAAGTGATCGACTCCATGGTTGACGTGCTGAGAATTCCACGCGGCACCGCCTGGCGATATGCCCGCGACATTGACTTCCCCATGGCTGGGAAAACCGGTACCTCACAGGTGTTCAGCCTGGGTCAGGACGAAGAATACAATGAAGAGGAACTCAGTGATCGGCTGCTGGATCACTCCCTCTTTGTCGGGTTTGCCCCTGTCAAAAACCCGGAAATTGCGGTCACGGTCGTGATCGAAAACGCGCAAATCAAAGCCGCGGACATGGCCGTCAAAATTGCCGACTATTACATGAATGAGTTACGCAATGAAAATTGATCTACCGGAAAAAGAAACCGTTTATCGCCAAAACCGGGGCGGGCTGGAAATGTTTCACCTGGATTTATGGTTGGTTTTGCTGCTGCTGGCTTTGGCTGCCTTAGGCAGCGCCGTGGTTTACAGTGCTTCCGGCGGAGACGAGGAGCTTTTATGGCGCCACATCATCCGACTTGGCTTGGCTTTCGGGATTATGGTGGCGTTTGCGCAAATCCCGCCCAATCAAATCCGCATACACACCCCATGGATATTCGGGGCCGGCATCGGCATGCTGATTGCCGTATTTTTGTTTGGGGACCTGGGTAAGGGAGCGCAGCGTTGGCTGGACCTGGGGTTTGTACGATTTCAGCCCTCGGAAATCATGAAAGTGGCCCTGCCCCTGATGCTGGCCTGGCTGTTTGCGCAGAACACCCTGCCCCCTGCTTCAAAATACCTGCTTTTGGGACTGGGACTGATCGGACTGACCTCGGGCCTGATTATTATGCAGCCTGATCTGGGCACCGCGGTACTCATTGCCGCCAGTGGTTTGTTCGTGGTGTTTTTTGCCGGCCTTTCGTGGCGATGGATTCTCTCAGCCATGGTCGCGGTGGTCGGCAGCCTGCCCATTGTATGGCACTTTTATATGTATGATTACCAGAAACAGCGCGTTTTAACGTTCCTCAACCCAGAAAGCGATCCACTGGGAAGCGGCTATCACATTATCCAATCCAAAATCGCCATCGGCTCCGGGGGATTAGAAGGCAAAGGCTTTATGGGCAGTTCTCAAGCCCACCTGGATTTTCTACCGGAAAGCACCACCGACTTTATCTTCTCCGTTATGGCCGAAGAGTTTGGCTTGATGGGCGTTTTGGTGTTACTCACACTGTATTTCCTGGTGATTGCGCGCGGCTTGTACATGGCCACGCAAATGCAGGACAATTTTGCACGCCTAACCGCTGCCAGCGTGGTGATGACGCTGTTCATTTATGTGTTTGTTAACATCGGCATGGTCAGCGGTTTGCTGCCGGTTGTGGGGCTACCTCTACCATTGATGAGCTATGGTGGCAGCTCGATGGTCACCCTGATGATCAGTTTCGGTATTTTAATGTCCTTTCACACCCATAAACGCCTGCTCTCAGCCAGCGAATAATCCAACAGACCTCCATCCCTGCAAAAATCACCAGGCCTGGTGGTTCCTGACAGAACCATGGAGAAGATGGCGTCGAGGCTTTGTATTCCCATCGAATTTCGCTAAAATAGCGCGGTATCATAGAAGCTGGCCGTCGGCGCCATTCAATGACGGCTTCCAGAGATGCCCATACTGCCAACCCCTTAAGAACAGGAAAAAAGAACCCCATGGCATTCCCCAAACTGTCTGTGTTCGTCACATTTGCGACGCTATTATTATCCGGTTTGATTCTGCCCGTCCAGGCCGAATCCCCACAGCCTAAACCCACCCCTCATGTGGTGCCTTCGCCACCAAACACCCAAGGGGATGCCTATGTATTGATCGATTATCACAGCGACCACATTATTGCCAGCAAAAACCCAAACAAACAATTCGAACCGGCCAGCCTGACCAAAATCATGACCGGCTATATCGTCTTCAACGAGCTGAACAAAGGCAACATTGCGCTTGACGACATGGTCACGATTTCGTCCAAGGCATGGAAAATGCCCGGATCAAAAATGTTCATCGAGGTGGGCAAGCAGGTCAGTGTTCAAAACCTGATTAAAGGCATGGTGATCCAATCCGGTAATGATGCCAGCGTCGCCCTGGCGGAGCACATCGCAGGCAGCGAAGAGGTGTTTGCCGAGCTGATGAACAAATACGCCAAATCTTTGGGCATGAACGACACGCATTTTATGAATGCGACCGGCCTGCCCCATCCCCAACATTATTCCAGTGCGCGCGACATGGCCCGCCTAACCAAAGCCCTGATTACCGAATTTCCGGAACAATACAGTTGGTATTCCCAGAAGAAATTCACCTTTAATGGCATTACCCAGTACAACCGCAACAAACTGTTGTGGCAAGACCCAAGTGTCGACGGACTCAAAACCGGCTACACCGAAGCCGCGGGCTATTGCCTCGTGACTTCGGCCGAGCGCGATCAGATGCGCTTGATCTCCGTGATTCTGGGCACCGAAAGTGCCAAAGCCCGGGTGCGCGAAAGCCAAAAACTGCTTAACTACGGTTTCCGATTCTTTGAAACCCATGCCATGTATGAAGGTGGCCAGCGCCTGGACGATGCACGCGTCTGGGAAGGCAAGCTGGACACCATTGGGCTGGGGATTGAAAAACCCGTCTTTGTTACGGTTCCCCGCGGTCAGTACCAGAATCTGCAGGTGGAAACCCGCATTGACCAGCAGGTAACCGCACCGGTAACAGCTGGCCAGGAACTGGGGCGTCTGACCGTTCAGTTCAACGGTGAGGCCATCGTTGATCGACCGCTGGTCGCACTGGCCGATGTGGAAGAAGGCTCTTTTTTCAAGAAACTGTTTGACCAGATCCAACAGTTGTTTGCCAGCCTGTTTTCCTGGTTGAACGGCGGCGAGTGATGGCAAAATCCAGCGGGCAGTTTGCATACTTGAATGGCGACTTTCTGCCACTGGAAAAGTGCCGCGTCTCCCCCCAGGATCGTGGCTTTCTGTTCGGGGACGGGGTCTACGAAGTCATCCCGGTGTTTAACGGCACCCCTTTCAAGCTTGAGGCGCACCTGAACCGATTGAGCCAAAGCCTGGATCAAAGTCGGATTTTAAATCCGATGGATGCAGAGCAATGGCAGGCCATGCTGACCAAATTAATCAGCTACCACCCCTGGCCCAACCAGGTGGTCTACCTGCAGGTCACACGCGGCACCCAAATGCGGCGTGACCACCTCCCGGATCCGGATTTGTCCCCCACTTTGTATGCCTACGCCAGTGAACTCAAGTCAGTGAACTCAGAGTGGTTGGCGGGTGGGCTCTCAGTGGTGACCTTGCCGGATGATCGCTGGCAGCACTGCAATATCAAAGCCATTACCCTTTTGCCGAACATTCTTTTGAAACTGCAGGCCCAAGATCAAGGGGCGGATGACGCCATTCTGTATCGGGAAGACGGTTTGATCACCGAAGGCACCGCAAGCAATGTTTTTGTGGTGGCCGGTGACCAGGTCAGCACGCCTCCTTTGTCTGATCACTTGCTTGCAGGGGTGACCCGCCAGGTGGTCATCGAACTGGCTCAGGCCTGTGACTTGCGCGTTTGCGAACAGCTCCTGACACGCCGGGATCTTGATGACGCCGATGAAATCTGGCTGACCAGTTCCACCAAAAACGCTTTGCCCGTCACGCAACTCAACCATCAGCCAGTCGGCAACGGCCAACCGGGGCCGATCTGGCAAAAGCTCAACACCCGCTTTGAACAAATCAAACAGGCCTGGCCCACTTCGTTGACGGATTGAACGCATATGACACGAGATTTACATACCGAAAACCTGATCGATTTCCCCTGCGATTACCGCCTCAAAGCGATGGGACGCCAGTCAGAGACATTGGAAACCACCGTGCTGACCATTACTCGTAAATACGCACCGGATACCCCGCAGGACAATGTGGAACTCAAACATTCCAGCAAGGGCCGGTTTGTCTCGGTCAACGTCACCTTTCATGCCACCAGTATGGAACAGCTGCACAATATTTACGCCGAGCTCAAGGATCACCCCGAAATCCTGATGATGCTCTAAGCCATGTCGACCCTCCAAATTCGTTACCAAGGCGAGCAGCCCTACCTCGAGACCTGGCAAGCCATGCGGCGTTTCACCGATGAGCGCACGGCAGAGACACCGGATGAGCTCTGGCTGGTTTCGCACCCGCCGGTTTATACCCAGGGACTTAATGGCGATGCCCGCTTTGTTTTACCCGCCGCCTACGACAGCGGCATCCCCATTGTCGACACCGACCGGGGAGGCCAAATCACCTACCATGGACCGGGCCAGATCATTGGCTATCTGCTACTGGACTTGAAGCGCCATCAACTCGGTGTCCGGGCGCTGGTCAGCGTAATGGAATCCATCCTGATTGAGTTTCTAGCGCAACACGGAATCGACGCTCATACGCGCCCAAACGCACCCGGCGTCTACGTTCACAACGCCAAAATTGCCTCATTAGGCCTGAAGGTCCGCCGTGGCCGAACCTATCACGGCTGGGCCCTGAACTATGACATGGATCTGACTCCATTTCATGCCATCACCCCCTGCGGATTGCATCAGACCAGCGTCACACAGGTTCGAGACTGCCTGCACAACACCCCTTTGCCCTCACTGGAGGAGGCAAGCCGACAACTGGCCCAGGCATTCGTTCAGGCGTTTAGATCGCTCTGATTCAGACCGGACAATGGTTTCCAAAGCGAGAACCATCGCCTATAATCCATCTTTTATGAACAAAACAAACAGGCCTTTATGAGTGCTCCCAACTATCAGGAAATTTCTCTCGACGCGGTCGCCGGACTTAAAGCACGCAACCAGGCGATGAGCAAGGGGGAATACAAAACCAAATCGTTGCGTCATAAGCCCGACCCCAGTCAACCCAAGCTCAAAAAACCCCGTTGGATCAAAGCCAAGCTGCCACCGGCCCGACACATTGGCAAAGTCAAAGAACTCAAAGCGATCCTGAGAGAACAAAAGCTCAACACCGTCTGCGAAGAGGCATCGTGCCCGAATCTGGGCGAATGCTTCGGCCATGGCACGGCCACGTTTATGATCATGGGCCAGATCTGCACGCGCAAATGCCCTTTTTGCGACGTCGCCCATGGACGCCCCCAGGCGCTCGATCAAGAGGAACCGCAACACCTCGCCGACACCATTCAAGCCATGGGGCTGTCGCATGTGGTGATCACCTCCGTGGACCGGGATGATTTACGCGACGGCGGTGCCAAACATTTCCAATCCTGTATTGACGCCATTCGCCATAGCAGCCCGGACATCACCATTGAAACCCTGGTACCGGATTTCCGCGGTCGCCTGACCGTTGCATTGGAAACTCTGCAGAACTGCCCGCCAGATGTGATGAACCATAATCTGGAAACCGTCCCCAGACTCTATGAAGAAGCTCGCCCTGGGGCCAACTATCAAGCTTCGCTGACCCTGCTTGAGGAATTTAAGCGCCGCGCCCCCGATTGCATGACCAAATCCGGCCTAATGGTCGGTTTGGGGGAAACCATGGAAGAACTGCTTGAGGTCATGCAGGATTTGCGCGCGCACAATGTAGAGATGTTGACGGTGGGCCAGTACCTGCAGCCTTCGGATTATCACCTGCCGGTGGCTCGCTATTGGACGCCGGAGGAGTTCGCCACCATTGAAGAAAAAGGCTATGAAATGGGCTTTACCCACGTTGCCTCAGGGCCGATGGTGCGATCGTCCTACCATGCTGATCGACAGGCACGTGCGGCGCACAGCTGTGAGTTACAACACTAATTTGGACTGAACATCGCTATTTTGGATTGAACAAAGGTAATTTGTACCGGGAGTGGGTTTGAGATACGGATACCAAGCAGACATCCCTCCGATTAAAGAGTTCCCCAAGGGAGGCTGGTCAATCGTCTGGCACGGAAGGGTCAAAAGAAACCCCAACGTATCTTCGGAACCCACGATAGAGTTGTTCATTCGCTCAAAACAGGGCGACCAGCTCATAGATAAAACAATTGAAGTCGGTACCGGGCAGCTCCCTATTCTAAAAATAGGAACCTATTGGGTTGACGGCAGATTGACGACCGGAACTCCCTCCAAAATAAAAAAATTCACACTCCCCGGCATCCATATCTCACCGGAAACGACCCGGACCATCGCCGCCTGGGAGAAGATTGATGACGGCAGGTATGCAATTAAACCCCATAGTCTAAAAATTCCGCGAGAAGCGGCCAACTCCAAATGCCTCGCCATCGAATACAACGACGATCCTTACGGCATTATCATCCCGGCTTCCGAAATCGCTCGATTATATTACTGCAATTCGACAGACCTTTCCCACAGCGCTTTTTGGGGCGAATATAGCTTTGCCGTCGATCAAATCGTCAACCCAAAAAAATGCGGCTACGACGAAGAAAACGATCGTGCGATCGTTCACCTCAGACAAAAGTTTGAAACAAAAGATGCCTGGACGATCGGTCGTATCCTTTTCGACGAAACGGCCCGAGAAGGCGTGCAGGAGATTCACAATAGTCTGTTACGCTACATGGACACGGAAGAATCGGGCCTGTTCAACTGCGGAATGCCTTTTATCGGCAACACTCGCTGGATCGCAAAAGGCATCCAAACGGGAACGAAAGACCACCCCAGATACCTGGTGCTACAGCTTCAAAAATGCTCACACCCTTTCCCGTTCTCGGAACTTCAAGCCAACCGTGACAACAACGCCTCACAGGCAGATCCGGAAAAAGACATTCCTCCGGGAGAAAAAAAGCCCTACCAAAGGGGAAAAAACGACAAGAAAAACGGAAACAAGGGAGCGCTTAACAGCGAGGCCGAAACGAACAAAAACTTCCCGATCACCAATATCCTGAATCAGTCATCGCAATTCGACTTCCTGGAAGACAAGGAAATCATTAAGCCGGACAGCAAAGAATACAACGAATACAAATCCGTTCCCAACCAACCCAAAACACCCAGCCCGACCGGGTTTGGAACTGGGCAAGGCGACTACAGCCAAGACTCCACAAACCAACAGGCCAAAATCAAAAGAAAGAAAGGCGTCGGAGCCGATCTTGAAATGCTGACCGAAGCTGTAAACCTACTGTCCGAAGAAGGAATGAAAATCGGCATACGAACGGTTGACCATATGCCATTATCCGGCCCAGAAGGCAAAAGACAATGGGCCTACCTTGAGTCTTCAAGCCATACCAAGAGAACGGTCATCGTCATCGACATTGAGCGCAACAACAAACACTACTGCTGGGTCGATATTGAGCAGCGACACAAAGGAGAGTGCGCCGTCGGCTTACTAAAGCATAAAGAACCAATAAACGAAGAAACTCTTAGCTTAATTCTTCGTAATCTCTCAAGACTAAAAGGGGTTTGGGTAGGGGCTAATGGTAAAGCAGTAGATGGAACAAACATTGCATTGAAACGAGTTTTGCATACTTGGAATTCTGTAACGAAACTAGTAAATTGCCTTGAATCAAAAACACTAGAGCTAACTTAAGTAAAATTCCCCTATCATTTTATAACTATGCTAATATCGAATTTTTTAATTAAGCGAAAAATAACTAGACAAATATTCGAGTGACTAATGGAAGATTTAAACAAAATAAGGCTCCC
Organism: Thiomicrospira sp. WB1; assembly: GCF_001507535.1. Classification (GTDB taxonomy): domain Bacteria; phylum Pseudomonadota; class Gammaproteobacteria; order Thiomicrospirales; family Thiomicrospiraceae; genus Hydrogenovibrio. Next base: position 295,564 of record NZ_LQBN01000003.1, on the reverse strand, counting down.
CAAGCTTACATACGTAGAGCTTGATGGTTTTTCTATTTATAAAAAAGTGGATGGCAAAATCAGCCTGGACATTTCAAAAGATGTATATTGCCTAACAGGCGCTAATGGTTTGGGAAAATCGACCTTTTTAACTTCAATTATTTACGGTTTCTGCGGATTTTTGAGAGGACAAAGTACAGATCTAACAGCTCCTGATAAAAGGGAAAAAGAAGGAAGAAAAATTGCTAGAAATTATTTTTCAGGCCGTTCAGACTTTAATGGAGAATCGTCGATTTCCTTAAAGTTCACAATAGAAGTCTATCAATATTCTATCAAGAGAAAAATTTCCGAAGCAGGAGAGATATTAAGCTTAAACATAATCGATATAAGCAATGGTAATAAAGATTTGTACCAAGACAACGCTACTGATAGCACAGACGTTAAAACAGATATTTTTGAAAAGTACATTGCACTCCACACAAATCTTAAATCCTTTCATCGTTTTGCCTTTCTTATTCAAGATGTAATGTCTTTTGACGAAAACCACCATTTATTATTTTGGGACTCTCATGCTTTGGAATATGCTCTATTTAGTTGTATCGGGTTAGATCCGTCTATTGCAGACAAAACGAACGCTGACAAATTCGAGTCAGAACGAATAGCTTCTCATATCAGGAACACGCAATGGGCCATTTCTCAAGCAAAAAAAGCAATCAGTGAATCCCTAAAAGATATCGATATCGGCATCCTTGACATGGAAAAAGCTCAAGAATTACAAGAAGAAATTGACTCAATTCAGGACGAAATTGAGCTTTTGGAAAGGCAAAAAAGGGATGAAGAGTCTTTACTAGCACAAGAAGTACAAAATAAATTTGATAAAGAAATAAAATTCAGAAATTTATTTAAAAACTTCTCTTCTAGAACATTGCAAACAAAATTTTATAAAAAAGTCGAACAATCCATAATCGACCAAAGTTGTTTTTCATGCGGCTCAACAAGCGAAGAATCTATTAAAAATATAAGAAAATTAACTGATAGCGAGTGCTGTCCAGTATGTAACACTTACATTGAAAAGAATGAGCTTAACGAGGGTTTAACAAGTGAACTCACTAAAGCAGATTTAGAAATTCAAGAGGCTCAAGCCGAAATAGTAAAAATTGAAGAAAAGTGCTCAAATTTAAACAACAGAATTACAGCACAAATAACATCAAAAGAACAACTACAATCAGAATTGCATCAACTTGTTCCAGAAGGTTTTTCCATTGAAGAGCATGAAAATACAATTAAAAAAAATTCTCATATTGATGCTCTAGAGAAAACCAAAAGGAAATACATAGAAGAAAAAGCAAAAATTGATAAAAGTTATGCTGAAGGCTTCAAGCTGCTTGCAGACCAATATCTGACCATTGAAAATAAATTTGTTCCTTTATTTAAAAAATTAGCCCAAAAATTCATAGGTGTTGAGGTTGAAATCAACATGGACATGTCACCCAACAAAAAACCTAACCACAAAAAACCTCCTCTATCTTTATTTATAGGAGGCTCAGCTAGGGCTGCTAAACATGAACTTTCAGAAAGCCAACGGTTCTTCATCGACATAGCACTTAAAATGAGTTTAATTCAGTTTGCAACCAAAGAGGATGAAAATGTAACAATGCTACTAGACACCCCAGAAGGATCGCTAGATATTGCTTATGAGGCGATGGTTGGAGAAATGTTCTCTCAGTTTGCTTTAAAGAATAGCTTATTTTTGACTGCAAACTTGAATAGTTCAAAAATACTTACTCAACTAGCGAAGAACTGTGGTCATCAAAAAATGCATGTTGAGAGAATGACTGGTTGGGCAGATTTATCACAGGTTCAACAAGACTCTGAAGGACTATTCAATGATGCTTACGATGAAATTGCAAAACACTTAGGAGCCTAAACTTGACTGATTACCAAGACTACGCTCTGTTTGACCTTTTATTTACCCTTAAAAGACTAGAAGACAACTTCATTAATGATATAAGCGTTGATGAATTACTTGTTATTCTTTACTTATCTGCTTTTATTGGAATCAACAAAGGGCTCTCATATTCAGCTTGGGGATATAAGTTTTACTTATCTGAAAGTCGCATTACTTCCAAGGAAATAATAAAAGCCATTGAAATGGCACAAGAAATGGAATATATAGTTTTTTCACCAGAAGAAATTACTAACGTTTCTTTAACTTCATCTGGAAAAAAAACTGTCCAATTTTTTTCCAAATTATCGGTTTTTGAAAACAGGAAAAATAGTATTAGTAATAGTTGTGACATCTGCTTGCTTTCGGACTTATCAACAGTTTTGAACGGAATTTATAGCAACGATGAGTTAAATAACCCAGATTTAAGAAGCTCTATAAAAGAAGTTCTTGGTGAAGTTGCTACAGAGCACATGTATAAAAATCTAATAAATATTACCGAACAAGTCGGCCTCGATATACGTGACCCAATTTTGTCTACATTGACATGGGTTACATATAATAATACAGAGAAAAAAACACATAGCGGCTAGATTGATTTTATTTTAATATGAACAATTTAAACTCAACAATAAACCACATAAAAAATATGTTTTTTTCTATTGCTTCGATTAATGGCATACCAACAATAGAAATGATTAATTTAGTCAGAAATATAAAGCATTTTTTTAACTATGTATCTTTTGAATCTATTAATGGCCAAGTTTTAATAGGTACAGTTACTAATGAATCGATCAAAAATACGCAACTTAATAAGATAGATTGTATGGATGAGCTTCTATATTTTTATTCAAAAGAAAATAGGAATAATGACATCTGTCTTTTCGTAGATGAAGAAGAGCAAATTTGGTCATCTATTTTAGATATTGAACAAATTGAGAAGCTTCAATTAGAAGGAAATTTTTATAAACTAACTTCTGATAAAAAAGAATTTATCACTCACAACAATGTGACAATACAATTAACTCAACCAGATAATAAAAAATCCTGTTTTACAAATCTTGATTTTGAATTTTTAAGGTGCCAACTAAAAGCCTACAAAGATGAATCAGCGAGAAAAAGTACTTGTATGCTTTTAAACGATGCATGGCACAACCCCAAAGACAGAAAGGAGTTCAAATCAAGACCTGAACATTATATGCGCGATTCTCTTACTCAGTTTCTTAAAAATGTTTTCACAAGGAGAGCAGTTGTTCACCCTGAACAGAATGTTGACGACTCACATCCAGTTGATATCAAGGTTACCTTTAAAAATACTAATAGAACAGCAATACTAGAAGTCAAGTGGCTTGGAGACTCTATAAGTAACTCAGGAAAAAAGATTAAATATCGTGATGCCAGAGCCAAAGAAGGTGCAAAACAACTCAACGACTATCTTGATAAAATAAGCTCTCACGAGCCACAAAATGAAACTAGGGGATATTTAATTGTCTTTGATGCTCGTCGAAAAGACGAAGACTTATTCTTCTACCAAAATAAAGAAATAGAATATGATCCAAAATATGATGAAATACGGCCAGATTTTGATGAACCGCTGCGGTTCTTTATTGAACCAATATTAACGACAAGTTCATAATTTAGGATGAAGGAACAACCCAAAGCATAGTTTCATCTAAATCTTGTCGCCTCCCCTGTTGGTAACTCGTCCTTAGCTTTCTAAGAACTTCTTTTTTATGTGTTTTGTATCCAATACTTATAGCAATTTCTTCAAGTATATCGGCAACAGGTACTCTGATTGACTTATATGCACTATCACCAACAACCATAATGATATTTCCATCAACTGCTATCTTGGTTCGCATTTCCATTAACAATCCACCCAAATCACTAAAATAAGCTCCAACCATACTTGGTATATCTTTATGCCAAAGATTCTGCTCAATTTCCTTTAGTTGTTTTTCTACCTGCTCCAACAAAAAGGATTTTGCATAAATATTCCCATAATCTCTTTTAACTTGAACATGAGATCGCAACGTTTCTGATCTTAATGAAAGACACTGCTCATTAGACTTTATATAATCCAAAATCCAAAGTTCAACATTATAAACATCGGTATAATCGAAAGTATTGGGATAAGGTGGAGAAAATATCGACAAATCAAAACTTTGAACATTTTTTATTTGTTCACGACAATCACCTTTTAATAAATTAAAGTCTCTAGTCTTCGCACCATACTCTCTTATATCACATATTACTTCGTCTAATTTTTGCAGAAACAGCTCTTCAAAATCATCTACTTTAGATTGATTTTCTAGCCAGTTTTTTCTATATTTCCTTCCTTTTCCATCGATCAACACGTTGCTAACCGGAATCAGACAACTACCTAAAACAACCTTAAATAAACGCTTAACGTCTTGATCTTCAAATGAATTAATAACAGCCTTATACTGTAAAATTCGATGAAATAATGCTTCACTAAACAACCACCTATCTTTTATTCCTGGCTCACAAAATGTAGGGGGATATTTATCAATATCTTTTTGAGTTATGTGTATACGGTCCACTGCTTGAAGAAGGTCTAATTTCGCACTTTTTAAATCATTCAAGTCATATTGAGAAAGTTTCGATTGGGTTAAATCCGCTAAAAAGGGGTTAACTTCAATGGCTGTTGGCGTAATGCCTAAAAATTGACATGTTACTGCGGTAGTTCCACACCCTCCAAACGGATCCAAAACTGTCACAGGCCTAGTCTCAAGTGACGAGACAATGTCGGAAACCAATTGTGGAGAATATGCTTCTTTAAACCTAAACCATCTTTGGTAAGGTAGGTTTATACTTGGCTGATTTGATGAGTGAGGAGCTTCAACCTTAAGTTGATCAACCCATTTATCAAACAAATTTTCTTGATTAGCTAAGGAAGTGGACATGAACAGCCTTAAAAATAATACAAAATGAAATTTAAGGAATTATAACTGTTATTTTTTCATTCCGGTAGATGAATAGAATGAGTTTTGTTGCCTTTCTCTAGTAAATCAAGCCTTTTCCTGTAATTAACGTTAAAAAAGGTTACTTCAGCTGAATACCAGCTAGGTATGAACCATAAATCCTTCAACAGTTGATTGTAACGAACGGCACCGTTCAGCCAAGTCCAATATAAGTTATTAGGCCAATCCATTAATAGCCACCATCCGCATCCAATTGTTTGATGACGTATAGAAAGGTCATTTTTATCAAAAGACTTTAACTCTAAATTTGGCCGGTTTAAACTCAAAGACATCGTCTCTTCAATGAATTTCAATAACTTTTCCGATGTCGCTTTTGATGTCAAAAGTTTTGAAAATTGATGTAATACGACCAGTCGCTCTATATCATACTCGGTCAAACTAACACCTTCTAAACCCAACAGAGTGTCTTGCCAATTCTCAAAAACATTCCAGGTTAAATGGTCAGCTTTTTCTCTTTTCGATGCCGCCAAGTAGAAACCGCAATTAAAGCAGGTGGCGAGCTTCTTCTCCAAACCCACCTCTTCGTTCCCCTTTCCTAGTTCAATTCGATGAAACGCCACCGGTTCTCCACATTCCTGACACCGATCATGCATCATAATTTGGTGCTTTGGGCAAAATGTGTAAAGCGCGACCCGCCAATGCGTCCTGAAATAAGGCTCTTCGTCTTCTTTCAAGCATTGAGGACAAAATTGCATACCAAAACCATTATGCTTACGGTGGTAAACCTTTAGCGGGGTGATCCAGGGTTCGACTCCAGAGTTCCTTGCATGTTGAAACAGAACACCTTCATAACGCTTTAATGTCGTCTGCCGGACAACCTTTATGGCTGTCGCCGTTTTCTCTGCAAGTTGACTGAGAAGCCAGTCAGGTCCGAGCCGGTCGATATCCCGGTTCCAAACCTGGTGTTTGACACCGAACTCTTGATGGCAAAACGTCTGCACCTTTTCGCCATTGGCGTGCGCGATTCTGACCAACCAAGAGGACATCAATTCGTTCGGGTAAGGATGTGGGTGAACCGGCCAAAGCTTACCCGATAACATGGTCAAATCCCCAAAATCCGGTCCATTTGCCGTTTCCTTTCGGAAGGCGCGACCCAATCCAATTGTTTGAGAATTTTCAGCGTAATTCTTTCCTCTCCGGAACGGATCGCCTCTTCGGCCGCCTTGGAAAGCACGCGGGCCAGTTCACCAATGTAACCGTCGGTCATTGAAAAAAGCTTATTGGCCAGCTGGTTCTCATAGAGGTAGGACGGTTGGTTCAACGGCAGCAAGGCCTCGAAACTCGCCAAAAGCCGTTCGTAATCCTCGTCCCCGAGCCGCCATCGCGGCAGCGGTGCGAGCTCGAACCGGTTCGCCAGCTGCGCGTCCGTTTGGATGGCGTTGAACGCCTCCCTAATACCGACGGCCACGATCGGAACCTTCAGCTTGTTACCCAAGGTCTTGAGCACGTTCAAAAACAGGCGCTGCTGGTTGTGGCTGCCCGCAAGAATATGTTGCACCTCGTCCAGTATGATCATTTTGACGCCGATTGTTTCACAGACTTTCAGCACCTGGGACTGCTTTTTACCGGCATTGTCCCGCTCCTTGAACTTTTGGTAGAGCTTGCCCAAAATCTCGTCATATAGCCGCCCCTCGTCGGGCTTGGGAGGACACTCGACGTACAACACCGGAAGGGACACGCTGTAGCCCTCTGGATTGTCGGACGCGGGATGCATATTGCAGAACCGTTTGACCAGCATCGTCTTGCCGTTGTTCGTGTCGCCGATAATGAGCAAGTTGGGCATGCGGTCGGTCCTCGGATAGTCCAACAGCTCATTAAGCTTTGCCAGCAGCTTTTTAGCCCGAGGATAGCCGACCCAACGTGAGGCACGGATAACCCGGATACGCTCTTCATCATCGAGTTTGAGCAGCTCTCTCGTTTTAGGGGTCAGATGCTCCAAGCTCATAGCATTTCGTCCAGATCTTCGAATGGCGTGATCGTCTTCTTCGGAACCACTTCCTCACTTGACTCCTCATCCGCATTCGTATCGGTTTGGGGTTCCGGCTGGAGCGGCAGCATGGATACGTGCTTCTTGCGTTCCTGGGCCCTGCGAGCCGACTTGGTTTTTCTCGCCGCTTCTTCCTCAATCTCGCGCATGCGCTTAATCGTGGCGAAGATCAGGTCTTCGTCCTGTCGGCCTTTTTGCTCCTGTTTCAGCCTCGCTTGCGCGGCCCGCCACTCCCACACGCTCACCGGCGGATAGGCGGTGTTTCGGTAGGGAACCGGGTAGTATTCGTTGTCGTCGGGGTCGAAAAACCAAATCGTGCTGATGTCCCGAGGGTCCCGTCGGACGATAAACTTGCGTTTGACGCTCGGCTTTTCAGGATCGGGCGCATTGATCCAGCGTCGCAAGACGTCTGCAAAATACACCACCTCGTCGACAACGATCCCGCTTCTTTGAACCGTTCTTTCAATGAACGGAAGAAAGTCCAAACGGAAACGACGGGGGCCTTGGATTTGAGCTGGCAGACCGATTCCCGGATTCTCATTGTCACCTAAAAGCCCTTGCCGGAACTTTGCCAAAGGCGGCATACCCAAAGCCGAATGGTTGGTGTTATGGTAAACGCCGACAATATACAGGGTCAGCCACTCTTCGAGGTCGGACAACGTAAGCACGGCGTTGCCTTCGCTGTCGTAGTTTCCTTTTTCGGCAACATTGGAAAACGTTGCGCCGGACACCCCTTTCAACTCTTCGGCCAAGGTGCCGAGGTAACGCTCGATGTGCGCGCCGTAATGAGGCCGCGCAACCGGTCTCCACTCGACGTTAATGCCGTACTGGTCGCATGCACGTTGAATCAATTTGCCACGGAACTCCTTGGCGTTATCCATGTGAAGCGAACCATAATTTATTCCCCAGCACGGCCACTCTCCGTTGACATTGTATTTGGCCAGCCAATCCTCTTTAGGCAGCGCCGAATGAGCAATCGCAAGACCGGTCACCAAACCGGAAGGCGCATCGAATCCGACTCGGAAGCCGAGCACCATTCTGGAGAAGACGTCGAACACGACCGTTATCCAGGGACGACCGACGGGACGACGCCAATGGTCGTCGCACAGTTGGACGTCCAGCCACGTATGGTCCACCTGGACGTAGGAAAAAGGCCAGTCGGCTCCGGGAAATTTGCCCTGAATATGGCTGTACTTTTCCGCCGCTTTTTTGTCGCCTTCCCTGACCCTTTGCAATTCTTTGGGAGATTCCTTGTTGATCCAGTTTCTCAGAGTGTTGTAGTGCGGCGGCTTCAGTCCCTTGTCTCGGCACTGGATCTTCAGTTCTCGGTGTACCTTGGTGACCGATTTCTTCTGCTTCGTTTTATATTCGGTCTTAATGACGCTTTTGATCAGGTCTTGCAGCTCCGGGCTTAGTTTCGCTTCCCCCTTATCGGCCCTTTTTCCCGGCAACAAATCCGTTACCTTGCCGGTCTCCTCGTAGCTCCTGATCCAGTTGTAAAGCGTATTGGCGGAATATCCGTGCTCAATGGCCCGGCTTTCGACCATGGCGCGGGTTCTTCCCTTAACCAGCAGGGGCTTGATAATACCGAAGCGCTTTAAGGCCTTATCCCACTTGGCTTCCGGAATCAGCTCCAAATCCTCGGTGGGTTTGGCCTCGTCAAAATTGATGCCGCTGATTTCGGAGATTCGCACTTCTTTAAGTGTGCTCGTCTTCGGATGGATCAGCATGACGTGGGTCAGGTCGGTCACCTGGCGAATGAAATACTCTTCCCCGTGATAAGAAACGGATTCGCCCGGTTCCAATTTCAGCATTCCGGATTCAGCCACCATACCTACCTCTATGGTTTCCAATAAATCGGTGTATTCATATTGAGTTGCGCCCCATAAAGGTCGCACCGGATTTGTTTCGTCCCGATCAAGTACCAAAGCGTGGGCAGCAACGCCGCCTTGTCCCAGTCGCTGTATGCGAGCTGTTCGAGTAACGCCTTGGGCGTCGACTGCCTCAACTCTTTAAGCTTGTTGTCGATCAACGTCATATCGCCTTCACGATCCGCACCACGACGGATGAAAGGCATCAGGAATTTGGCGTTTTTCAACAAAATCGTGCGGATTTCGACTTCGGTCATGATTTTGAACTTCCAGCCCCGCTGTTTGGCATAGCGAAGACCGGCCATCAGTTTGGGCTTCAGGTCCGCCCAATCCTTCTCCAGGTCCGAGCGGTACTTCACTTCAACCAAGACCGTTTCCTCACCGGAGCGAGTTTTTCTTTTCACAAGAATGTCCGGAGTGTAAGAGCGCCGCTTGCCGTTTTTGTCGAACCATTCAATTTGCACAGGCTGGACATCAAAGCTGGTTACCTTACTGTCGAACTCTAGTGTTGTGATAAAATCGCGCTCCAAGGTCGATTCAAACATAGCCGCATCCTCGGACTTGGCGGACGCATAAATTCCCGTTACGTTGCGATAGTTTTTTGGAATGCTTCTGGCTGACATGGCGCTGAATCCGGTACAAGTCACTGGTGTACGAATCGACTATAACAGAATTCATATTAAACCCAATACAAAACAACAATGTAAAAACGGTGTAAAATCGTTGGTGACAGTACAAACTAGCGATGTAAGTCACAACAGCGCTTAAACAGGGTCACCGTTTATTGAGGAGGCGCCATGGAAGACCAAGCCCGTAATTTTTTATTTTCCGAACTCAACATTCGAGGTCAACACCTTCAGGTCGCACAAGCCTGGCAGGCCATGATCGAAGACCGCCACTATACCCCTGCGTTGCAAACCCTTTTGGGCGAGTTGACTGCCATGGCCATTTTGCTGGCCAAGGGAATGAAGCACCCGGGACGCCTCACTTTGCAAGTACAGGGAAAAGGGCCGGTAAGTTTGTTGATGGTGGAAGTCACCGACCAGCTTCAATTACGCGGTGTGGCCAAAACGCGAGGCGCGATTGAACCCGAGCTTGCAGGCATCCATGATTTGCTGGGCGATGGCCAGATCATGATCACACTGGAAAACACCGTCACCAATAAACTCTTTCAATCTTACGTATTGCGCCAGGGCGACACGGTGGCTGAGTGCTTCACGCACTACCTGAGCCAGTCTGATCAACTGCCCTCCAAACTCTGGCTCGCCGCCAATGAGCACGCCATCGCAGGCTTGCTGATTCAAAAAATGCCGACCACGGATGAACAGGATGCCGATGGCTGGGAACGCATTGCTGCCTTATCCGACACAGTGGGCAGCGAAGAACTCTTAACCCTGCCTGCGGAGACTCTGTTGCATCGGCTTTTCCACGAAGAAACCGTCCGACTCTACGAGCCTTCAACGGTGGCGTACGAATGCCCGCGTGACCGCGAAAAAGTCAAAGAAATGATCCGGTCCTTGGGCGAGGAAGAAGCCCGACGCGTCATTGAACAGGAAGGGGAAATTGTGGTGCACAACGAAGTGTGCAATTTCCACGAACGATTTGATCTGGCCGACATCGAAGCGCTGTTTCATCCGACGGATGAAAGCACGCTCAAACACTAAGAACCAAAACAACTCCGTTTTTACCAGGCCTGGTAAAAACGGTTATTCAATAGCCCCAGCAAACATGCTGTCCACATCGATCAGGATAATGACATCGCCCTGATAATGGGCAATGCCCTGAAGATAGCGTGAGGCGTTTTCTTTGGTGGAGGACATAGGCTCAAACTGTTTTTCCGGGATGTCTTTGACCTCCATCACACTGTCGACCAGCATGCCCACGATATTATCTTCATCCAATTCAACAATGATGATGCGAGATAACTCATCTGGCTCTTTACTGCCCAACCCGTAGGTCATACGGGTATCAATTACCGAGACGATGACGCCGCGCACATTGATCACCCCCAAAACGGTTGGGTCGGCACCCTGCACCTGGCGAATTTGCCCCACCCGCAACACTTCACGAATTTTTTTGACATTGATGCCATACACTTCCTGATCCAGCTCAAACAGCACACAACGAACACTGGGGCCTGAAAACTGCCCTTCTTCGTCCAACATGCCGTCCAGCGCCAGATTGCTGGCATGATCATCGGCGGAAGCCGCTTTTGTGGCCACACTCATGCGGAATCTCCTCTAAAATTGAAAGCGTTTGAGAACACCCGGTAAATCCAGGATCAGCGCAATATTGCCGTTGCCGGTAATCGTCGCCCCGGCATAGCCTTCCAGATGTTTCATCATCACACCCAGTGGTTTGATGACCACCTCTTCCTGGCCATTGACCTGATCCACTACCAGTCCGGCATACTGGTTCCCGATCGACACGATCACAACCTTATCGCCGGAAAAATCGTCTTTGCTGCAACTGGGGTTCAGCCAGTCCTTCAAAAACAGCAGGGGCACGCTTTTTTCGCGCAGACGCACCATCATCTGTCCGTCGATTTTATTGATCTGATCCCCATCATAATCAAAGATTTCCTGCACACTGGTCAGAGGGATGGCATAGCTGTCTTCTTCAAATGCCACCATCAAGGTGGGCAGAATCGCCAGCGTCAGAGGCACACGAATACTGATTCGAGTCCCTTCGCCCGGCGCGGAATGAATGTCAATGCTGCCATTGAGTTTGGTGATCATGTTTTTGACCACATCCATCCCCACCCCGCGACCGGAAATATCACTGACCTGATCCGCGGTGGAGAACCCAGCCGCCATGATCAGCTCAAACGCGGATTTATCGTCCAGCTGGTTGGCCGACACCTCATCCATCACCCCTTTTTCCACGGCTTTGGCCCGCAGTTTGTCCGGGTCCATGCCTTTGCCATCATCGGTAATGGACAGAAGAATGTGATCCCCTTCCTGCTCCGCGGCCAAAATAACGGTGCCTTCGCGGGGCTTGCCTTCCGCCTCACGCTCATCGGGCATTTCCACCCCATGATCCACCGAGTTTCGCACCAAATGCACCAACGGATCGGCCAAGGCTTCGACCAGGTTTTTGTCCAGATCCGTGTCTTCGCCCTTCATTTCCAGGTTGATTTCTTTGCCCAGCTTGCGAGACAGGTCGCGCACCACGCGCGGGAATCGACCGAACACTTTTTTCACCGGCTGCATCCGGGTTTTCATCACCGACGCCTGTAAATCCGTGGTGACATGATCCAGATTGCCCACGGCACTGGAAAGCTCTTCGGCGGTGTCGTCATCACTGCCACGCAGTGTCAGCAAGCGGTTGCGTACCAGCACCAGCTCGCCCACCAGGTTCATGATCTCATCGAGACGTCGTGTGTCCACTCGCACGGTGGATTCTGCAGCCGGCTTATGGGCTTTATCCTTGCCCGCATCCGCTTTTTTGGGTTCCGGCTTTTTGGCTTCTTTTGCTGGTTTTTTCGGTTCGGGCTTCGCAGCCTTGTCAGGCTGGGCAGCCTCTTTGGGCGCACTGTAGGCGCTGATCTTGTCGCTGACGGGAACGCCGCTGTCCTGACCTTCCAACTGGTCGCGTTGCGCCAGCAGCGCCTCGAACTCGTCGTCGGTGATTTCACCCTCCGGGTCCACGCCTTCTGGCAGTTCGAGCTTTTTCGCGCCGCTGCCGCCATCTTCAGACTGCGTCAATTGGTCGCGCTGTTGCAGCAACGCTTCGAATTCATCATCGGTGATTTCGCCTTCCGGGTCGACCCCTTCGGGCAGCTCAAGCTTGGGCGCCGACGCTTCGGAACCGCTGGCTTGCCCCCCTTCGTCTTTGGCCGCCTCAGCCTGAGCCGTGTCGTCGTCTCCGCCGCCACTGCGCAGACGGTCTAGCTCATCAATCAGATCCTTGTTTGATTCATCATCAAACTCACGCACACCGTCGTTCAACTGATCGATGAAGTCACTGATCTCATCGAACGCTCGCATGATCACATCGGAAGCGTGATGGTCGTATTCCAGGTCACCGTTGCGGATCTTATCGAACACGTTTTCGGCACGATGACACAGCTCAACCAAAGGCGTAATGCCCAGGAACCCTGCGCCCCCTTTGATGGTGTGAAACCCGCGAAAAACGGCGTTCAGCAAGTCAGAATCAGTCGGCGATGACTCCAACTCCGTTAACTGCTCATCCAGTCCTTCGATCAGCTCTGTGGCTTCAACCAGAAAGTCCTGTAGTATTTCTTCATCCACGGTGACAACCCTCTTTGATTACGCGGCCAGCTCACCCCTTGCGCGTCGCAAACGGTTTGTCCATCAGAACATGGGTAACAATCCAACGTTCGTCTGCACCCACTTAACGCAAACGCTGACGGACATCCTCCGCCAAATTTCTGGCACACTTCAAATGCTTACCCCTTGCAAAGCAAACCACATGCCATGATTGCGCGCTGATCAAATTCCCAGGTCATCCAACATCGCATCCACATCGGCTTGGGAACCGACCGTGCCTTTTTGGCTTTCACGGGTCACATTGGGGCCCATGCCTTTTTCTTCTTCAGCTTTGCGTTCGGCTTCCGATTGGTGAGCCGCCGGAATCGCATCCAAAGAGAGACCGGAGCGCTGAATCAGATCTTTCAGTGAGGCTTCCAGACTGGTCACCAGCATAATCACCCGATTCAACACCTGTCCCGTTAAATCCTGAAACGATTGAGCGGTCATGATCTCGGTCATTTCCGCGTGCGCCTGTCTGACATACCCGGCAATTTTTTCATCCGATGTCTGCGATTCAATCGATTCCAACAGGCCAATCATGTTTTCCGCCGCGCTCAGTGTTTTGTTACTGGCCTCCTCGGTCGTCTGCATCACATACTCCAGGCGTTCGGTGGCGTCGGGCAAACCGTGCTTGGTGTCTCGCAACAGCTGAGCATCCTGGCCAAAACCTTCAAGCGTATCGTGCAAATTCTGTGCGATCTCTTCCACGCCTTCAATCAAGGATTCATTGCGCTTGGCCACAATCTGATCCAACATTTCTGACGCCTTGTCATAATTTTCTTTTTCCAGCGCCTTGAGCAGTGATTTGACTTGTTTGGGTTTAATGTTTTTCATGTCCTCTCCCTGAAACCAAAAAAGGCCCATCCACGTGGACAGGCCTTCCTTTTATTTTTTCTTTAATATGGTTGCGAACAGCGCGTCGTCATTTAGCCACCTGCGGCCTTTTTGCGCTCGGCCACCCGTTCAAATATTTTTTCAATTTTGCCATTCAGCGTGGCCGCCGTAAAGGGTTTGACAATGTAACCATCCACACCGGCTTCGGCCGCCTCCAGAATCTGGGCACGCTTGGCTTCCGCCGTGATCAGCAGGAAAGGCGTTGACTTCAATTTCTCGTCGGCTCGAACATGACGCAACAAATCGATTCCCGTCATTTCCGGCATATTCCAATCGCTGACGATGAAGTCATACTTGCCGCTTTGAATCATGGGCCATGCGGTCGCACCATCATCCGCCTCATCAAATTTACTGAACCCAAGTTCTTTCAGCAAGTTTTTGACAATTCGGCGCATGGTCGAAAAATCGTCCACGACCAGGATGTTCATATTACGATCTATTTGCATGGTGGTTCCTCAAATCTTATTCATTTCCTGACACCGCGTGCCAGCTGTCATTGCCGTTTATATCCAATCTCTCAACCTGGATTTCAGTCGTTTGATCGCCTGACTGTGAATCTGGCTCACGCGAGATTCACTGACTTCCAACACCTGTCCGATTTCTTTCAGGTTCAATTCTTCGTCATAATAAAGCGCCATGACCAGCTTTTCTTTTTCCGGCAGATGTTCAATCTGCGCCACCAGCGCCTGATGAAAACCAGCTTCAGCCAGTTCGGCGATCGGGGTTTTGTTCTGGCTGACCATCCGCTCTTCCGACAACTCGTCATGATCCGGCTCATCAATCGACAAGAGTTGTGACGAGTTGGTGTCCTGCAGCATACGGTAGTAATCGCCGAGTGACACACCCAAGTGTTCCGCCACTTCCTCATCCCGCGCTTCGCGCCCCAAACGCGACTCAACCTGATTGATCGCCTCGGCCACTTCCCGCGATTTTCGATGCACGGAACGGGGCGTCCAGTCCCCCTTGCGAATTTCATCGAGCATGGCGCCCCGAATCCGGATACCGGCATACGTCTCAAAGGTCGCCCCTTGATTGGCGTCAAACTTCTGAGCCGCCTCCATCAGACCGATGATGCCAGACTGAATCAGGTCTTCGACCATGACACTGTCGGGCAAACGACCTTTCAGGTGATACGCAATGCGCTTGACCAGGGGCAGAAACGGTTCAATTTCAATGCCCGTGCCCTGCCCGGCGGACTGTTGTTGAACCTTGGCATAAACCTGGGTGCCTGTCATAAACCCTTCATCCCCATTTACGCGCTGCCTCGGGACGTTCAGTCCGATTTGGCCTGAAACAAACGCTCAACAAAAAACTGCAGATAGCCCGTCACGCCTTGCGGAACTGGCCAACCATTGATCTTTTGCGCCAAATTCCGGAAAGCTTTGGCCGATTCACTCATGGGTTTGGCCAGAGTAACCGGCGTCTGCTTTTGAATCGATTCTCGCAAATCGGTATCAAACGGGATGGTCCCCAAATACTGGATGCGCACATCCAGAAACTGTTCACATACCTGTGAGAACTTATCATAAAGCATTTTGCCATGTTTTTCAGACTTGGCCATATTGGCCAAAAGCTGAAAGCGGGTCAGTTCGTAATCGCGGCTTAACACTTTGATCAATGCATACGCATCGGTCATGGACGCGGGCTCATCAGTTACCACCACGACCACCTCTTGGGAGGCACGACAGAAACTGACCACACTGTCCGCGATCCCGGCGGCCGTATCAATGACCAGCACATCCAGAAGACCGTCAATTTCATCAAAGGCATTAATTATTCCAGCATTTTCAGCAGGGGTCAATTGCGCCATCCGTTTGACACCCGACGCAGCGGGAATCACTTTCAACCCACCCGGCGCATCCACCATCACCTCTTTCAGGCTTTTCTGACCGTCCAGCACATGTGATAGATTGTATTGGGTCTGCAGGCCCAGCATGACATCCACATTGGCCAGGCCCATATCGGCGTCCATCAACAGAACCCGGTTGCCCATTTTGGTGAGCGCCACCCCGAGGTTGACCGAAACATTGGTTTTGCCGACGCCACCCTTACCGCTGGCGACTGCAAGCACTCTGACTGGCTTGTCTTGTTTCACCCTTTTCCCCTTTGGCTGTGCTGCTGGGGCTGTTTGCCCAGTTGGTTCGCTTTGTCGGGCTGAGCGCATGGCGCGTAACCCGGCCGCCTGATCATTGTGCATCGGATATCTCCCGGCCCAGCCCCAGACGCAATGCATCGTCCGGGTCCATCTGGGTATTCTGCTGCCCCAGTACAATGGCTTTGTCCACCAGATCTCTCACTTTGACCGGCTCCAAATCTTCCGGCACCCGCTGACCGCCCGATAAATAGGACACCGACAGCTGATGCTCAATCAATACGGTTAATATATGCCCCAATTGCAGGGCTTCATCCACTTTGGTCAGAATGCATCCGTGCAGACCGACCTGGCTGAAAGAACGCACCACATCCTGCATCACATTTAACTGAGTGGCCGCTGACATCACCAAGTAATTGCGGATGGAATTCAACCCAGGTTGTTCCTTGGTAAACTGCTGCGACAACATAATGTCTTTCTGACTGATGCCAGCGGTATCAATCAGGACCAGTTTTTTGCTGGCCAATGAGCTGAGCAGGCTGTATAGCTCGCCCTGCGAATTGGCCACATGCACCGGCACGCCCAACAAATCGGCGAAGGTTTTCAATTGCGCCTGCGCGCCGATTTTGTAACAGTCTGTGGTCACCAGTGCCATTTGGCTGGCGCTGTTTCGCATCACAAACCGGCTGGCCATTTTCGCAATGGTAGTGGTTTTGCCCACCCCGGTCGGCCCGACCAAAGCGACGATGCCGCCACTTTCGATCACGTCGCGCGAATCGACCGGAATCTCCTGTTCGATGCGCGCCAGCACGTCAGACCAGGCCTGGTCAAAATTGGCAGGCGCTTCATCCGCCAGGCGTTGAGCCAGTTGCCAGCCCAGCCCCAGCTTGACCAGACGCTTGATCAGCGCCACTTTCTCCGGCTCCCGGGTTTCGGTCTGGTTCCACGCCAGACCCGAAAGCTGGTTCTCCAGCATCTGTTTGACCGCTTGCAATTCATCGGCCATTTTCTGGATTTCAGGACCTCCCGAAGGCGGCATAGCACTGGCCTGCACCTCATACTCCGGCGAATAATAACTGCTACGAGCCGCGGGTTCCTCCTTAGGCTGAGCCTTATACGCCTGCGCTTCCGGGTCGATGGCGGCCACGACTTCCACCCCGGAATCGGTTTTGCGGCTCGACATAATCACCGCATCGTCGCCCAACTCATCGCGCACCAACGCCATTGCCTGACGCATGGTCGGGGCTAAATAGCGTTTGAGTTTCATTTAATCTCCCTGCCCCACATTGGCCACCACGCTGATGCGTCGGTTTTCTGGCACCTCGGAATACGCCAGCACCTGTAAATTTGACAGGCTGTAGCGAAACAAACGTGCCAACTGAGCCCGGATCTGGGGCGCCACGAGCAGAACCGCCGTCTGGCCGTCCATTTCGAGCTTTTGCGACTCCTCTTTCAAGGTATTGTGCAAACGCTCTGCCAGCCCCGGCTCAATGGCCAGCTGACCTTCGGGGGCGCCTTGTGCAGCTTGTAGCAACAACTGTTCCAAACTAGGCTCCAATGTAATCACCTTCAATTCGTCCGCCGAACCGACAATGTTTTGAACAATTGAGCGCCCCAGAGCCGAGCGCACATGCATGGTCAGCTCGGACGGGTCCTGGGTGGCGGAAACCTTTTCCGTCAAAGCTTCCAAAATGGTTCGCAGATCACGGATGGACACCTTCTCCGCCAAAAGATTTTGCAGGACCCGTACCAGACCCGCCAGTGAAAAACGGTCCGGAATCAGTTCCTCAACCAGTTTGGGTGACACTTCTTTGAGCTTGTCGAGAAGTTTCTGGGTTTCATCGTGTCCCAGAAGCTCCGGCGCATAGTCCTGAATCACCTGACTGATGTGTGTGGCCACCACGGTGCTGGCGTCCACCACCGTGTAGCCCAGTGCCTGTGCCTGCTCACGGTCGGCCGGATCAATCCAGACCGCATCCAGTCCGAAGGTTGGGTCCTTGGTTGCGGTGCCTTTGATTTCGCCATAAACCTGCCCGGGGTTGATCGCCATCTCCCGATCCGGGAACACTTCGCCTTCACCCGAGGCCACACCCATCAGCATAATTCTATATTCATTGGGTTTTAAATCCAAATTGTCCCGGATGTGTACCGGCGGCACCAAAAAGCCCAGTTCCTGAGACACTTTGCGGCGCACACCTTTGACCCGTTCCAATAACTGTCCGTTCTGGGACTGGTCCACCATCGGGATCAGCCGATACCCCACTTCCAGCCCGAGGATATCCACCGACTGCACATCATCCCAGCTCAGCTCCGGTGGCTGATCCGGCGCTTCCTCATCCGACTCGCCCAACAGTTCTTCCGGCGGTGGCGCCTTTTTGGATTGCCGATGAATCAGATAGGCCCCGCCGCCGGCGATGGCGGCAAATGTCAAAAACGCGACATTGGGCATGCCGGGGATCACCCCAAACACCGCCACAATCCCGGCTGTGGTACCCAGAGCCTTGGGGTTGGCAAACATCTGTGCCTGTACCTGTTGGCTCATGTCCTGTTTGTCTTTGTCGGTGGAAACACGTGTCACAATAATAGCGGTGGCCGTCGACAAGAGTAAGGACGGAATCTGGGCCACCAACCCGTCGCCCAGAGTCAGCAACGTATAGACCTCAATCGCCTCGTTGAACGGCATGCCGTGCTGCCCCATACCGATGGAGAACCCACCGATCAGGTTAATGAACAAAATCACAATCCCGGCGACGGCATCCCCGCGCACGAACTTACTGGCACCATCCATCGAGCCGTAAAAATCCGCCTCCGAGGTCACATCCTGTCGACGCAACTGCGCTTCTTCCTGAGTGATCAGCCCCGCATTCAAATCAGCATCAATCGCCATCTGCTTACCCGGCATCGAATCCAGGGTAAAACGCGCGCTCACTTCGGCCACACGCCCGGCACCTTTGGTGATCACCACGAAATTAATCACCACCAGAATGGCAAAAATCACCAGGCCCACCGCAAAGTTGCCCCCGATCACGAAGGCCCCGAATGCTTCGATCACGTTCCCGGCGGCATTGGCGCCGGTATGGCCTTCAAGCAGAATCACTCGCGTCGAAGCAATATTGAGCGCCAGACGGAACAGGGTTGCAACCAGAATAATCGTGGGGAACACGGCAAAATCAAGGGGACGGGTGGCGTACAGCGCCACCATGAGCACCACGAGCGACAGCGCGATGTTAAACGTAAAAAAGACATCCAGCAAAAACGGCGGCAGAGGTACCACCACCATGGCCAACAGGGCCAAAATCGCGACCGGCACCCCGACGCCGCGCTTGAACCATTCTTTGACTTGATTGAGAAGCTGTTGAAAATCCATTCAGTGTCTTTTTTACGTCATCCGCTCGGCATCGGCCGACGTCGGCTTGTCGGTTTGCATGGCCTCAGGGATCGGCAGATTATCAAAATCCACCGATTGAGTTGGTTTGCCTTCTTTAAGTTGAAAGACATACGCAAGAATCGTCGCCACCGCCTTGAACAAGTCGTAGGGGATGGGTCGATCCACTTCGGCATTATAGTACAAAGCACGCGCCAGGGGCGGAGCTTCCACAATGGGAATGTCATTTTCCTGCGCCAGGGTGCGAATCTGCGCTGCCATAAAATCCGACCCGATTGCAAGCACCACCGGCTCATTCATGGTTTCGGCCTCGTACTTAAGGGCCACCGCAAAATGCGTGGGGTTGGTGATCACCACATCCGCTTCCGGCACCTGTTGCATCATACGCTTTTGTGCCGTTTCACGCTGCACCTGACGGATACGCGCTTTCACTTCCGGGCTCCCTTCCTGCTGTTTCTGCTCGTCTTTGACTTCCTGTTTGGTCATTTTGAGCTTGGTGATGTGCTGGTGCATTTGAAACGGTACGTCCACCGCCGCCACCACCAACAGGGCCAACGACACAATAATAAAGGCCTCCGTGATCAACTGCCCGGCATGCGCCAGCCCCTGCTTCGGCGGCTCCACGCCCATGGACAAGACTTCCTGATAGGAATACCAGAGCAAAAACCCGGCAATGATGCTCACCAGGGTAAACTTGGCAAAGGCTTTGAGAAATTCCATCAGCGCATTCATGGACATCATGCGCTTGAGGCCGCTGAGCGGGTTCATCTTGCTCAGTTTGGGAGCCATGGCCTGGGTACTGAAATTCCAGCCGCCCAGCAACGAGGAAGAAATGATGGCGATCAGCACCATCAACAGCAAAAACGGCGTGATCATCCAGATCGAGTCGATCACCATGCCGATAATATGATTGGCCAGCATGCCGGTATCGTAGGCATGCGCACGGTCAAAACTCAGGCCCTGCTTGAACACATCTTCAAACTTGGCCAGCATCCCGCCGCCAAACAGATACAGATAAACCGCTGCACCAAACGTCATGGCAAAAGTGGTCAGCTCCCGTGAACGGGCCACATCCCCTTTTTCCCGCGCTTCCCTGAGTTTTTTCTCAGTGGGTTCTTCGGTTTTTTCGGTTCCGTCCTGGTTCTCAGCCATCGGCTATATCCTGTCAGGGTTGAGTCAAACGCAATTGTGACAACACTTCATCACTGGCATGGATCAGGTGCTGCAAATTGGGTAAGAGCAGCGGCGTAATGAAGATCAACATGGCCAAACCGGCGAGTAGCGTCACCGGAAAGCCCACCGCGAAAATGTTCATGGCCGGCGCAGCTCGGGAAATGACCCCGAATGAGATGTTTACCAGAAGCAAGGCCGTCACCAACGGCAACGCCACCGCCACCCCATAGATGAACATCTGTGATCCGAATTCATACAAAAGCTTCAAACTGTCCTGATTGAAAAACGACACCCCGATAGGCAGGGTTTCAAAGCTGTTAACCACCGCCTTGAAAATGAACACATGCCCGTTCAAAAGCAAAAACAGCAAGGTTGCCATAATAGTGAAATAGCGCCCGATGATCGGCGTATTGACGCCGGTGGCAGGGTCCACCATCTGCGCCATCGCCAGACCCATGGCCATGGAGGCCAGATGCCCGGCAATAACAAACGCCTGAAAGACCACGGCAAACACCAGTCCAATCGCGATCCCGATGCCCAGCTGCTGCACAATCAACATGATCCCATGCAGGGTAAACGGACTCACCGGCGGAGGCAAATCCATGGTCGGCGCCACCGCCAAAGTGATGAACACCGCCAGCATCAGACGCACCCGCATGGGCACATAAGACCCCGACAACACCGGGACCATCAGCAACATGCCGGAGATGCGTACAAACGGCCAGAAATACAAACCAAGCAGCTGCAAAAACTCGCTATAACTGAACGTCATAACGACCGGCTCTCTTTGACGAACGCGGCCATGGAATTTTGACCAGGCCTGGTAACATGCAAGGCCGCCTGCATACACTCACCCGATGAAGTTGGGAATGTTCATAAACAACTCGCGCGAAAAAGACACCAGTGTGGTCAGCATCCAAGGCCCGAGCAACACCATCACCACCCCAACGATGGCCACTTTGGGAATAAAGCTCAGAGTCATTTCGTTGATTTGAGTCGCGGCCTGAAACATCCCCACCAGCAAACCAACCAGCAGGGCTGGAATCAACAGGGGACCAGCCAGCATGAAAATCACTTCGAGCATTCGCTGCCCCACGGATAGAACCGTTTCGGGTGTCATAGCCAGACCTCCATCTAAATCCCACCGCCCGAGACCACAAAACTGTTGGCCAGGGTGCCCATAATCAACGCCCAACCATCGATCAGCACAAACAGCATGATCTTAAACGGCAGGGAAATAATCATGGGCGAGAGCATCATCATCCCCATCGACATGAGCAGCGTGGCCACCACCAGATCGATGATCAGAAACGGAATAAATATCAAAAACCCGATCTGAAACGCCGTTTTTAACTCACTGGTCATGTAAGCGGGAATCAGAATTTTGAACGGCACCTCGGACGGTTCGGTCAGTTGAACTTCCGCCATCTCGGCAAACATGCCCAAATCATCCTGACGCGTCTGCTGCAACATAAACTGATGCATGGGCTTGGACGCAATTTCCACCGCTTCTTTGAATTGAATTTCTTCTTGCAGATACGGCGACACGGCTGTGTCGTATATGCGCTCCAGCACCGGCGACATGATAAACAACGTCAGAAATAACGCCAGACCGATCAACACCTGACTGGACGGGGTCTGCATCGTCCCCAATGCCTGCCTGAGCAGCGCCAGCACCACAATGATCCGCAAAAACGCCGTCATCGCAATCAACACCGCCGGCAACAGCGTCAGCCCCGTCATTAACAACAGGATCTGCATGGTCAAGGTGTAATCCTGATTGCCATCGGCGTCGGTCTGCACGGTAAAAGCCGGAATCCCCGGCTCGGCCCAGGCCTGCACCGACCAGACCATCAGGCTGATCGGCACCAAAGCCAGCAGCCCGAACCAGAAAAGCTGACGTGACCAGGCGGGTAATGTCATGGCTCGGCGCTTCATCGCTCACGCCCCTTGTGAGGGGACTCATTCGACGCGGCGGTACGAGAAAGCGCTTCCTGCAAGCGATTGGCAAACGCATTCGACGTCAATGTCCCGCGTGTGTTCACCTCAATCGGTGTGTCCAATTCTTTCAGCAGGGTGATCTTGGCGGTGGTCACGCCCACCAGCAACTGCTGCTCACCCACCTGCATCAACACAATGCGTTCTTTCTGCCCCACACTCATCACACTCAATACCTTCATCGCCTCACCGGCGACGCCCTGCACTCGCCCAAAGCGCTTCAGCAACCAGGCACTGGCAAAAATGATCAGCAAAATAAAAATCAGCGACAAAATGATCTGCGACACGTAACTGGACGGCTCCAGCCCCGCGGTCATGCCGGTCTCGGGCAGTACTGCTTTCGGCTCGGCCGGTTGGGTCAGAGACGCATCGGCCGCAGGCACCGCCTCCTGCGACCAGCTTTTTCCGGCAAACATCAGTGCGGCCACACCAATCAAAACAATCAAAGGGAATAGAGATTTCATGACCTTGAATTGTAATGGATAATTCACTGCCCTGTCAGTAATTATTCGCCTTCAGACAACCCGCCTGCGTCAGGTATAATGCACAAATTCCAGAGTTAAACAGTCAGAAATTAAGGAACCCACATGCATTCACAATGGCACGCATTTCTTGAATCCCAGGGCGCAACACTCAACGAGCAAGGAGTTGTCACCAGCTGGGGGCAACCCGATCTGGAGCGCATCATGGTCAAACACGGCCCGGTGCGCGCCAGCCTCGCCCACAAAGGACTGATCCGGATCCAGGGCGACGAAGCGTTTAATTTTCTGCAGGGGCAACTGACCAATGACCTCTCAAACGTCACCGACACCCAGGCACAACTGAGCGGGTATTGCGATCCCAAAGGGCAGTTGCTGGGACTGTTTACCGTGTTCAAAATTGACCAGGCCTGGTATCTTCACTGTGACCCCGACGTCACGGACACCGTGGTACAGCGCCTAAACCTGTATAAACTGCGTGCTCAGGTTGAAATCGAAAACGTCAGCGACCAGTTGGTTCAAATCGGCTATGCGGGCGAATTCGCCGACCTGAACATTCAACGACTGCTCGACACCAAAATCAAGGAAACCTATGAGGTCCAGCCGCTGGAAGGGCTGGATGACAGCTATGGAATCAAAGTACCCGGCCCCTATCACCGCTATCTGTTTGTCGCACCGCCGCAACAGGCTGAAACCATCTGGCAGGGATTGACCGGCAATGGCGAAGCCACCAATGACGCCGACTGGCAGCTATTGGACGTGGTCAGCGGGCTGCCCCGCCTGACCCAAGCCACCGCTGGCCAGTTTATTGCCCAATTTCTAAATCTGGACAAACTCGACGCCATCAATTTCCGAAAAGGCTGTTTCCCCGGTCAGGAAGTGATCGCCCGTTTGCATTTTCGCGGCAAGGTTACCAAGCGCATGGTGCGCCTGCACCTCAAAGACAATCAGGCCGAACTGGCCCCGGGCGACACCTTCAAGCTGCTCGACCAGAAAGAAAAGCCCTATAAATTCACCCTGATCAATGCCGCCGAAGACATTGAAGACGGCAAAGTGTGTCTGGCCATTACCACCCTCAAGCCGCTGGAAACGGCTCAGGCCCCACTGACCACCGAAGCCGGTCAGGCGGCCACCATCGAACCGCTGCCTTACGACATCCTATCCGAAGACTGATCCGGCCAACCTTCGTCAGACACAAAAACGCCGCCATGACCTGACACAGTCATGGCGGCGTTTTTAATCAGCGCAATGGAGCCCGACTAAACCTGACGCATGTGCGGAAACAGCAGCACGTCGCGGATGCTCGGCTTGTCGGCGAACAGCATCACCAATCGGTCAATACCGATGCCTTCCCCGGCCGCGGGCGGCATGCCGTGCTCGAGTGCGACGATGTAATCTTCGTCATAGTGCATGGCTTCTTCGTCGCCGGCATCCTTGGCATTGGCCTGTTCACGGAAACGCTCGGCCTGATCTTCGGCGTCGTTCAACTCATTAAAGCCATTGGCCAGTTCCCGACCACCGATGAACAACTCGAAACGATCGGTGATAAACGGGTTGTCATCATTACGACGCGCCAAGGGCGACACTTCCGCCGGGTATTCGGTGATGAACGTCGGATCTTTAAGCTGGTGCTCCGCCGTTTCTTCAAAGATTTCGGTCTGGATTTTGCCCAGTCCGGCTTCGGCGTCCACCTGGATTTTCAAGCGTTCCGCGATGGCACGTGCCGAGGCCACGTCATCCAGATCAGCCGCCGACAGATCCGGGTTGTATTTCAGGATGGCGTCTTTCAGAGTCATGCGGGCAAACGGTTTGCCAAAGTCGTAGGTTTCGCCCTGATAATGCACCTGAGACGTTCCCTGCGTCAAATCCGCCAGTTCTTTCAGCAACTGTTCGGTCGCATCCATCAACTCGGTGTAATCCGTGTAAGCCGCATAAAACTCGACCATCGTGAATTCCGGGTTATGGCGCGTCGACAGACCTTCGTTCCGGAAGCTGCGGTTGATTTCAAACACCCGCTCAAACCCGCCGACCAGCAGGCGCTTCAAATAAAGCTCGGGCGCGATACGCAAATAAAGCGGCATGTCCAACGCATTATGGTGCGTCGCAAAGGGTTTTGCCGTGGCCCCGCCCGGAATCACGTGCATCATGGGCGTCTCGACTTCCATAAAACCTTCACGGATCAGAAATTCACGCACATGCTGCACGACTTTGGAGCGCAGCATAAAGGTGTCGCGACTGTCTTCATTCACAATCAGGTCGATGTAACGCTGGCGGTATTTCACTTCCTGATCCTGCAAACCGTGGAACTTATCCGGCAGCGGACGGATGGCCTTGGTTATCAGCTCAATGTGGGTCACGTGCACCGACAATTCGCCCGTATTGGTTTTAAAAAGCGTGCCTTCGGCCCCGACGATATCGCCCAGATCCCATTTTTTGAACTGGGTGTTGTAAAACCCTTCGGGCAAGGCATCACGGGTCACATAAATCTGAATCCGGCCCTGTGTATCCTGCAGCGTGGCAAAGCTGGCTTTGCCCATAATCCGACGCAGCACCATGCGTCCGGCCACTTTCACCGTCACCGGTTCGGCATCGGCCAGCTCTTCCTTGCTCAAGGCATCGTATTGCTCATGCAAATCAACGGAGACATCGGTACGACGAAACGTGTTGGGATAGGCCTGCCCGTTGTCGCGCAACGCTTGCAATTTGGCTCGTCTTTCCGCAATGATCTGATTTTCATCCACTTCGGGGGTGTCAGCCTGCTTGTTTTTTGCCATACCTTGTTTCCTGATTGATTAAGCGTTAAATAAGTGTGTGAACAACCTCAAGCCCGGTCTTTTTTACCAGGCCTGGTTGATTTTATACCCCGGCTTGCAGATTGGGCACGATAAACTGATCCAGATCGCCGTCCAGCACCGCCTGGGTATTGCCGGTTTCCACATTGGTGCGCAAATCCTTGATACGACCGGAATCGAGCACGTAAGAACGAATCTGACTGCCCCAACCGATGTCGGACTTGTTATCTTCCATCGCCTGTTTCTCGGCGTTGCGACTGAGCAACTCCTGCTCGTATAACTTGGCCCGCAGCTGCTTCATGGCCTCGGCCTTGTTCTGGTGCTGTGAACGCCCCATCTGACATTGCGTCACCGTGTTGGTGGGCAAGTGAGTGATCCGCACCGCCGATTCGGTCCGGTTTACGTGCTGCCCACCGGCCCCACTGGCGCGGTAGACATCAATGCGCAAATCAGCCGGATTGATTTCGATTTCAAAACTGTCATCGATTTCCGGCGACACAAACACCGAAGCGAAAGAGGTGTGTCGGCGATTACCGGAATCAAACGGCGATTTACGCACCAGGCGGTGCACGCCGGTCTCAGTGCGCAGCCACCCAAAAGCGTGATCGCCCTGAATATGGATGGTGGCACTTTTGATGCCCGCCACATCGCCATCGGAGGCTTCCAGAAGATCGGCCTTGAAACCATGGCTTTCCGCCCAGCGCAAATACATGCGCAACAGCATGTTGGCCCAGTCCTGCGCTTCGGTGCCACCGGAACCGGATTGAATATCGAGGTAGGCGTTGTTGGCGTCCATTTCTCCCGAAAACATCCGCTGGAATTCCAACTTTTCCAACAAAGCTTCCAGGCACGTCATTTCCTCACGCACCTCATCGGCCATTTCCTCGTCGTCTTCGGCTTCGACCATCTCCAGCAGCTCTTCCACTGACTGCAGCGACTCATCCAAATCGGTCAGGACGTCCACCACCGATTCCAACTGAGCTTTTTCCTTGCCCAGTGCCTGCGCTTTCTCCGGCTGGCTCCAGACGTCGGGGTCTTCCAGCTCGCGCGCGACCTCTTCTAAACGCTCTTGTTTCTGATCAAAGTCAAAGATACCCCCTCAGCGAATCCCCTCGCTCCCGGAAGTCTTTGATCTGTTGATAAATCGGATTCAATTCCATGCCATGTCCCATTTTCGAACGGTTTCAATTCAAGGGCGCGATTATAGCACCCTGACCTATTTTTTGCACAAAGGCACATTTTGTGCTCAAGTATTCTGGCACGACGTCGTTACGATCCTTACAGGCGCCGAAGACGTGCTTAAAACATAATAAAAATAAAACAGATTGCCCCAAAGACCGGAAAGAAAAGCCAATACATACACACAAGGGGTTAACGTTATGTCCTATTCATATCGTTTGATTGGATTATTGGGCCTGTGTGGCCTGATGGTTTTGGGGACAGGCTGTTCCACCAGCTCGTCATACAAAGGCGGTAAATCCGTCAGCCACGTCAGCGGCAACATCTGCAAAATCACAGATGAAAACCCGCATTATCAGAAAGCAGCGTTACTGTCCGAGCAAAAATGGGGGACGCCCGCCAACATTCTACTCGCCATTGTTCACCAGGAATCCCGGTTCCAATCCGATGCCCGCCCTCGCATGAAATACGTCGGTGGCGTCCCGGTCGGCCACATCTCATCCGCCTACGGCTATTCGCAGGCGCTCGATGGCACCTGGGGCGAATACCGCAGAAACACCGGCAACATGGGCGCCCGACGTAACAACATTTACGATGCCATGGATTTCATTGGCTGGTACAACCACCAGACCTATGAGCGCTCAGGCATCGCCAAAACAGACGCTTACAACCTGTATCTGGCCTACCACGAAGGTCAGGGTGGATATAACCGCGGTACTTATCACAAAAAACCCTGGCTGAAACGCGTGGCCAAAAAAGTGCAGAATCAAGCTTATGCCTACAACAGTCAACTTGATACCTGTACGATCTATGTGGACGCGGGTGATCGGCCAAACTCGACTCTGAAGCCGACCAAGGTGGCAAAAAAAGCTCCTGTGCAGGCGGAACCCAAACGCCCCGCACCGGATCAACTGGCGGACAACCGCGATGTGGCATCGCACAGTGTGGCTGATCTTTTTGGCAAAAAGCGCACCGCACCCGCCAAAACTGAAAAAACGAGCTCCGCTGATCTGCCCCCACCCAGCAGCTGCCGCAACTGGCCTTACTGTTAACCTCTTTCAATTCGCACCGAGGCATCTCATTCCAGGATGCCCGGTGTATCAAACCACCTCGAATCTGCCTGCCTGAACGTCATCATTTAGGGCATATTTCCTGCCTGTCGCCGCCACACCGGCTGAAACTGATCGATCTGGAACGTGTGCGCCTAGGCCTGCTGGTTCATCCTGTGTAGCAGACGGCTAAGTGACGACACAGACAGGCATGCATAAGCCGAGATTGCTTGCAACCAAAGAGGAAAGAAAGAAAAGAAGGAAGAAAGGAAGTCAATAATTGGTCGGGACAGTAGGATTTGAACCTACGACCCCCGCCACCCCATGACGGTGCTCTACCAGACTGAGCCATGCCCCGATTATTGAAGTCGCTATTATAGCGACATTGCCCGTGGTTTCAAGCGCTCTGCCTGCACCGAGTCGAGATATTTTTCACCCAACCGGCTCACCCCCACCTCTGCGCCATCGCAGAAGGGGTCAGTTTCAGGTAATGGCGCTGGGTTAACCACCCCATGATCACCAGAATCGTGCTGCCCAGCAGCACACTCAGCGCCCAGAGCATCGGGCTCAACTGTGGCGTCATCTCCAGCACAAACTGACTGATCAACAAGCCAGTGATCTGAGCGAAGGTGGCCGCAAGCAACCCGGCCAGAGCACCCAGCAGCGCAAACTCCATCAACCCGACTTTCAACACGGTGACTTGCGAAGCGCCAATGGTGCGCAACAACAGCCAGCTTTGAATCCGACTCTGCTGGCTGGCCATGGTTGCCGTCAACAGCACAATCAGACTGGCGGCCAGAGTAAACCCATAGAGCCCGGAAACTGCCCAGCTGGCCTGACGCATAATGGTCTGAATCTGTTCCATAATGCGGCCGGCATCGATCACCAGCACGCCAGGGGCCTCACGCCCCATCACCTGCATCAATGCCTGCGGCGTGGTATCCGTTTGTGACAGAGCAAAATTCCCCAAATAAGAAATCGGCAACGACCCTGAGGGTTGCGGCTGCACCACAAAAAAGAAATTCAACCGAAAACTCTGCCAGGTCACCTCCCGGAGACTGTTGATCACATAAGTCTGACGCTGGCCACTGAAATCAAAAGTCAGCGTCTGGCCGAGTTTCAGGCCATACAGTTCGGCGATGCCCTGCTCGACGGACACAAACGGCAGCTCGGAGGCTGCCTGCTCAGCCTGAGAGCGCTGAGCCACAATCCGGTTGTACTCTGGCGGTGAAGGCATCACTGCGATATTGGCTTCACGCTGAAGCAGTCGTTTGCCGCGTGAAGAGCTCTGATCTTCGGCCCGAATCGGGGCGCCTTCGACCGCCACCAGACGGCCGCGCGCCATCGGAACCAGATCCGTATCGATGCCCCGTTCGCTCAATAACCGAATCACCGTTTCTTTTTGATCGGGTTGAACATTGATCACAAACGTATCAGGGGTGTCCGCCGGCAGCGACAACTGCCAGTTGGTCATCAGATCGGCCCGCACAAACGTCATCAGCATCAACACAAACAGCACCAGCCCGATCGACATCAGTTGAATTCTGACCAGGCCCGGTGAACGCGTCAACGCCGCAATCGACAGTTTCAACCAGCCACTGGCGTGACGCTGCCAGTGATTGAGCGCCCAGATCAGAACCTGAGCGGCCAGATATAGCAACCCAGCCATCACGGCCACCGCACTGAGAACCCACCAGCTTCCGGCACTGATCAGGGCCATCACCAGCAGAATCAGTCCCAGGCTCGCCAGCCAGTGTTGCATGGGAACCGCATCTGAGATGGTTTTGAGAAGCGCCACCGGTGGTGTGGCCACCGCACGACGAAACGCCTGCCAAGCAAAGCTCCACAACACCAACACCCCCATCAGCAATCCATATAGACTGACGCCGCGCCAATCCGACAGCACCAACGGGTCAAAATAATGCGCCAGCAATGGCGTCACCGCAACAAACAACAGCTGCCCCAACAAGACGCCGATCAACGCCGCCCCCAGCGCCAGCGCCATCAGCTGCACCGCAAACAGACGGGTAATCCGTGCACGGGTCGCGCCCAAGGCACGCATCAAGGCAATCATATTTTGCCAGCGCCCCAGGTAAAACCGGCTGGCAATCAGAATCGACAGGCCGGCCACCAACACCGCAGACAAACCGGCCAGATCCAGAAACTGCCAGGCCGTGTCCAACGCCTGCCCCAGGTCCTCCGACGGTGACTGAGCCGAACGCACCTCCAAACTCGGCGTATCGGCCTCGCGCACAGCCCGAGTAAAGGCTTCCACCGATGCCGCGTCGCCGGCCACCGACAGATGGTAACTGACCCGACTGCCAGGCCCTTTCAGGCCGGTTTGATCGAGTTGGTCCAGTGCCACGCGCATTTCGTAGGCAAAGGCAGTCATTCCCAGACCCGATTGATTGGACGCATAGGTCGCGGCCAGTTCAAAGCTGCGGTTGCCGAGCACAATCGAACTGGGCGGTTGCGTATTCAACCCCATCAGCGGCACCAGCGCCTGCTCGGCCCACACCTGATTGGACTGCGCTGGAATGCGAGGCAGGTCGCCACTGCCCCGCAGCGGCAGATTGGGGCTGACGCCTTTGAGACGCACCAACTGAAACGCGCTGCCCCCTTTGGCGTCGTCCACGGAGGCCATGGTTACCAGCGTTTGTGACTCGGCCACAGACAGGTCCAACTGCTCGGCCAGTGCCCGCCAGCGATCGCCAATCGGGCGCGAACTCTCAAGCACCGTGTCCGCACCCAGATTCATCGCGGCTTTGCGCACCATGCTTTCCTTCGCGGTGTCGCCCAGACGCTCCACAAAGGTGACGGTCGCACTGGCGATTACCACCGCCAGCATCAACCAAAGCCAGTCGCCTTTTTTCAGCCCCCGCCACAGCCAGCGAACGCTGGTTGCGGCATCAGTCATTCGTTGCATGCACCGGCTCCAATCGTCCTTCGGTGAGTTGATACGCTTTTTGGCAATGGCGAGCAAAGGCTTTATCGTGCGTCACCAGCACCAGCGTGGTATGGGTGCGAGCATTCAGATCAAACAGCAGCTCCTGAACATGGCCGGCGGTCACCTCGTCCAGATTGCCGGTCGGCTCGTCGGCAAACAACACATCAGGTTCGGTGACAAAGGCCCGTGCCAGCGCCACCCGTTGCTGCTCACCGCCCGACAATTGCGCTGGCCGGTGATGCACCCGCTCTGACAGCCCGACCTGATCGAGCGCCGCCAAAGCTCGTTCGCGCGCCTGCGGCATCTGAAAAAGCTCCAACGGCATGAGCACGTTTTCCAGCGCGCTCATGCTGGGCATCAACTGAAAGTTCTGAAACACAAACCCGACCGCCTGGGCCCGCACCGCTGCCCGCTGATCTTCCTGCAGACGGTTCAGGCACTGACCCAACAAATGCACATTGCCCTCAGTGGGCAACGCCAGCCCCGCCATCAAGGACAACAAGGTGGACTTGCCCGACCCGGAACGTCCAATGATGGAGACGCTCTCACCACGCTGGACACGTAAGTCACAGCCCTTTAATATACGAAGCAATCCCGGCTCGGCCGCGCGCCCATCGTCAGACGGGGTCTGCGACTGCTGGGGCACACAAAAGCCGACCTGATCCAGCTTCAGGACGGGGTCTCGGTCAGTATTGGATGAATCAGAAGGATCAGTCATGGGTGTCTCTCAATGCCAAATCAGTTGCCAGGGCCAGGCCCGCGCCGCACAAACTCCTGTCTGGGGTCGGCGGCTGGGCTCGCTAGCATGGCTGGTTCTGCTTTTGTTGGGAATCGGTTTAAGTTACTCAAGTGTAACGCAAGCCCAACCAAAACCCAAACTCAGTGACCACGGCACTCTTCTGGTCTTTGGCGACAGTTTGAGCGCCGCCTATGGATTGGACACGCAACAGGGCTGGGTGGCGCTGCTGCGTCAAAAACTGACGCAGGCGCAGAGCAACATCCAAGTCGTCAATGCAAGTCTGAGCGGTGAGACCACCTCCGGCGGAAAAAACCGCCTGCCGCCACTGTTGGCCCGACACCAGCCTGATTGGGTGATTTTGGAGCTGGGGGCCAACGACGCTTTGCGCGGACAAAATCTGCGCGCGACCCGGAGCAATCTGATGAAGATGGTGGAACAGAGCCAGCAACAAGGGGCTCAGGTGCTGCTACTGGGGATACGCGTGCCCAGCAATTACGGCCCGGCTTACGATCGCCTGCTGCAACAGACGTTTGTGGAGGTCAGCGAACGCACCGGGGCTGCGCTGGTGCCGTTCTTTCTAAAGCCTGTGGCGCTCAAACCGGAACTGATGCAGGACGACCGCCTGCATCCCAATGCCGACGCCCAACCGGTGATTCTGAATTACCTCTGGCCAGACATTGAGGCGCTTTTGCAGACGGACTGAACGCCATGCGACCCGTTTTTGACCAGGCCTGGTCAAAATAGCCAAATCGATCTCAATGACCACCCTGACAAGGCGGCGAATCCGGCGCCTGGCCCCGTTGCGTCCATTCTTCAGGTGTATAGGTGTGCAAAGCCAGGGCATGAAATTGCGGCATCAGTGACGCCAGTGCTTTGTACACCGCCTGATGGCGTTTAACGCGACTTTGCCCGTTGAACTCAGCCGACACCAGCGTCAGCTTAAAGTGAGATTCCGGGGCGGGGCCCGCGTGCTGATCGGATTCATTCTCCAGCGTCAAGACCTCGGGATCGAAGGTGTTTTGCACGGTATTTTCAATTTGTTGGGTTAAACTCATAGTCAGATTACTCATCGTCGATTATCATGGTGCCATCGTTTCAGGGAGGCTTTATGCTATCAAACCAACCATCTTCATTTCTGTCAAAGATTCTCATCAGCGGCTTCAGTCTGGCGCTGACCTTGGCCAGTTTTCAGGCGCACGCGGCTGACCCGACCAACGAGGACAACAACGCTCGCCTCAAGCCCGTTCCCGAGCTGCAGGACCCGCCGTCTGATCGTTTTCCGGGTGACCCGGCCGAACACCATGCGGTCTATATGTGGAATCAGGACGACCCCGCCTACCACACCAGCATTCTCAACTCGATCAAGGCCATGATTCAGAAGTACGGTGACAACGTGGACATCGCCGTGGTGGCCATCGGCCCCGGCATTCACGCCCTGACCAAAGACCCGCAAAAACCGGTGGAAGACTTGGCCTATGAGCGCATCGGCAGCTTTGCCAGAGATTATGACGTGCGCTGGATTGCCTGTGGCAACACCATGAACACGCTCCATCTAAGCCATGGCGACATGCGCCCCTTTGCCGAATACGCCGAAGTCGGCGCGGCAGCCCTGATGGAGTTGCAGGAAGAAGGCTTCAAGCTTCTGGTCTGGTAACCGTTTCCTGATGCACAGATCAGGCTCGGGTCACTGGCCCGCACCTTTCTGCGCCAACAACAAATCCATTTTGCGGTTCAGTGCCTCGATCTGAGCCTGCATGTCGTCCTGCTGGCTCTGATGCTCTGATTCTTCCAGTGCTTTTTCCGCCGCCAGCATCTTTTTGTGCTCCTCATCCAGCACTTCCACCACAATCCCAATCATCATGTTCAAAAACACAAACGCCGAGAAAAAGATAAACGTCAGGTAATAAATCCAGCTTAAGGCATAGACCTCCATGGTCTCATACATCACATCGGTCCAGTCCTCAAACGTCGCCACCCGAAACAGCGTCAACAATGCCGTCCCCAGATCGCCCCACAACACCGGGTTGATCTTGGCAAACAACAGCGTGCCCACCACCGCATACAGATAAAAGATGATGAACATCAGCAAAGCCACATAGCCCATGCGCGGCAACGCATTAATCAAGGCTGTGACCAGCACCCGCAACTCAGGAATGAAGGAAATCAGACGCATCACCCGGAACAAGCGCAACATGCGCGCAATCAGCGCGTACTCGGCGTCATCCAATGGGATCAGGCTCACCACCACGATGGTGAAATCGAAAATATTCCAGCCCTTTTTAAAGAAATCGCGCAATCGGTCTTCCGCGGCCATGCGGATGATGATCTCAATCAGAAAGAACAGCGTCACCGCATAATCCATCACCCATAAAAAGCTCATGGCCGCATCCGGCAGCGGATAAGTCCGCACCCCGATCATCAGGGAAGACAGAATGATCACGGTGATCACAAACAGCTCGAACGCCTTGTTGTCGCGAATACGCTGAAAGTGTGCTTGAAACCCTTGCCAGGTCATGTTCGGAACCCTCTTTGAATGCATGCAATGGCGCACTATTTTACGGTAAAATGGGCCGCGCACAATCGTTTTATAAAAGTTTTTGATGACCCAACAAAAGGACGGATTTCATGAGCAAGATTCACGTGGTCGGACAAGGTGAGGCCGAGTTTGAAGGACATTTTTCATTACTGGATGCGCTGGACGAAGCTGGGTTTGATATGCCATACAGCTGCCGGGGCGGCAATTGCGGTGCCTGCGAAGTCAAACTGGTCTCAGGCAATGTGGAAGCGATTCAGGACACGGTGTATGAACCGGAAAACGGCCATGTTCTAACCTGCAGCGTGATCCCAC
This sequence comes from Thiomicrospira sp. WB1, assembly GCF_001507535.1. GTDB lineage: Bacteria > Pseudomonadota > Gammaproteobacteria > Thiomicrospirales > Thiomicrospiraceae > Hydrogenovibrio. Next base: position 260,928 of record NZ_LQBN01000003.1, on the reverse strand, counting down.
TGGGCGATGTGGAAATCGAACTGGTCTGATCATCCGTTTTGACCAGGCCTGGTCAAAACCCAGGCAAAAAAAAAGCCCTCTCAAGGAGGGCTTTAAACCTATCCGGGAGGATAGAACGTTTTAGTTGTTCAGCTTAGCACGGTATTTTTCAACCATGTTGGCTGGCAGAGGAATGTACCCATCCTTCACAACCGTTTTCTGACCTTGCTGTGACAGCACCAGGTTCATGAACTCACGTGTCAGCGGATCCAGCTTTTCGTTTGGCTTTTTGTTGACGTATACATAGAGCACACGCGCCAGCGGGTAGGTGCCGTTCAGCGCATTGTTCGGCGTGGGTTCAACAAATTTCCCGCCTTCTTTCTTGGCCAGAGGCAAGGCACGCACACCAGCGGTCTTATAGCCAATGCCGGAATAACCGATGCCGTTCAAAGAAGTCGCGGTGGACTGAACCACGGAAGCGGAACCAGGCTGCTCGTTCACAGATGACTTGTAGTCGCCTTTACACAGAGCGATCTTCTTGAAGTAACCATAGGTACCGGACACTGAGTTGCGACCATACAACTGAATGCTCTTGTCGGCCATGTCACCGCTCATGCCGGCATCACCCCAGGTTTTGATGTCGTCTTTCATGCCGCACTTGCGCGTGCTGGAATAGATCGCGTCCACCTGAGGGATGCTCAGACCTTTGATTGGGTTGTCTTTGTGCACATAAACCGCCAAGGCATCGATGGCCACACCGATGGGCGTTGGCTTGTAACCGTGCTCTTTTTCAAACATGGCTTCTTCTTTGGCTTTCATCTTACGGCTCATTGGCCCCACGTTCGACGTGGATTCGGTCAACGCTGGTGGCGCCGTGGACGAGCCGGCCGCCTGAATCTGGATGTTCACATTGGGATACATACGCTTGAACTCTTCGGCCCACAGCGTCATCAGATTGGCCAGGGTGTCAGAGCCGACGGATGAGAAGTTACCGGAAATGCCGGAGACTTTTTTGTACTCGGGGATGTTGGCATCGACTTCCACAGCCATCGCCGTTGTTGAGGCCATTGAGGCGGCCAAGCCCATTGCGATCAAAAGTTTGCGCTTCATTACCTTACTCCTGAAATTAAAGGTTTCGACTCATCCTGTGATGAATGAAAGCCTGTACAACAAAACAGACAAGGTGCATTATGCGGAAACGGCGTAACAGTCAGATGAAACAAATTTTACAAATAGATGACACAAATCAACGAAAAACAAGCAGACATCCGACACTTTGCAACATAATTGTCATAAATTGCCCCAATCAGCACGGGTTTTTTTATACAATTCCGCTCACTGTTGGCAGAGATGTAAATGGGACCAAAATTGCATGGAATTCAAAAACGTCAATGACATTGAAGGCGCGACCAAAAAAGGTCGTCGGGAGATGTTTCGCTTAGGCACGGGGCTGCTGTTTATTATCCTGATCATGTTGTTTTCCACCAATATGCAGGTGGGCAGCGGACATGTCCACATCGAGCTGGTCATCGCCGCCATGATTGGCGGTTACATGGCCATGAACATTGGCGCCAACGATGTCGCCAACAATGTCGGCCCCGCGGTGGGTTCCAAGGCTCTGACCATGACCGGCGCCATCATCCTGGCCGCGATTTTTGAATCGGCCGGTGCCATCATCGCCGGGGGCGATGTGATCAACACCGTAAAAAAGGGCATCATTGACCCGCAGATGATCGCCGACAGCCAAACCTTTATCTGGTTAATGATGGCCGCCCTGCTGTCCGGGGCCCTTTGGCTGAATCTGGCGACCGCCATGGGGGCGCCAGTGTCCACCACGCACTCCATCGTCGGCGGTGTCCTCGGTGCCGGGATTGCCGCGGGCGGCTGGCACATTGCCAACTGGGATCAGATGGGGGCCATTGCCGCCAGCTGGGTGATTTCGCCGGTCATTGGCGGTTTGATTGCCGCAGGCTTTCTCTACTGGATCAAGCGTGGCATCACCTACCAGGATGATATGAAGGCCGCAGGCAAACGCCTTATCCCAATTCTGGTGGCACTGATGGCCTGGGCCTTTTCCAGCTACCTGGTCCTCAAAGGACTGAAAAAAATCATCGCGGTGGACTTTACCACCGCTTTGCTGATCGGCCTGGCGATTGCCACCGGGGTCTACCTGATCGTTAAACCGATGATTCAGCGCCAAGCCGACGGTCTGGCCAATGACAAAGCCAGCATCAATACCCTTTTCACGATCCCTCTTATCTTTGCCGCCGCCCTGCTGAGCTTTGCCCACGGTGCCAATGACGTGGCCAACGCCGTCGGGCCGCTGGCGGCCATCTCGGATGCACTGAATACCTCAGCGGTTTCCGGGCAGGCCCAAATTCCATTCTGGGTATTGTTGATTGGGGCGCTGGGGATCAGTTTGGGATTGCTGCTCTATGGTCCCAAGCTGATCAAAACCGTGGGCTCGGAAATCACCGAACTGGATCAGATGCGTGCCTTTTCCATCGCCATGGCCGCCGCCATCACTGTGATCGTCGCCTCCAAGCTGGGGTTGCCGGTCAGCTCGACGCACATTGCCGTGGGCGGCATCTTTGGGGTCGGCTTTTTGCGCGAGTATCTCAAACGCTCTTATGCCAAAACGTTGCAGGAAATTCGCGATGCGCACTCAGGCTATGAGCAGGCCGAAGTCGAAGCCTTTATCGAGCGTTTTGACAAAGCCAGCTTTGGAGACAAAAAGTGGATGCTGGCCGAACTGAAGGAACACAAAGAGAGCACCGTCCTGACCAAAAAAGAACGCAAATCCTTGAACAAGGTCTATCAAAAAGAACTGGTCAAGCGTTCCGCCTTCCTGAAAATCGTCGCCACCTGGGTGATCACGGTCCCCGCCTCCGGCATTCTGGCCGCCCTGATCTACTTCACCATTCGCGGAATTATGCTGCCCTGATGGGCGATGTTCGAAATTGACCAGGCCTGGTCAATTTCGGATTACTTTTCTGACTCGCTGATCGGCTTGCGAACGATCCTGGACGGTGAAAAGTCACAGCGAAAGATTGACCCTTTCTGCACCTGACTTTTGATCACCAGCTTGGCCTGATGGCGCTCCAGAATGTGTTTCACAATCGCCAGCCCCAGCCCGGTGCCCCCGGTTTCACGGGAACGGGCGGTATCCACCCGATAAAATCGCTCGGTCAGACGCCCGATGTGCGCCTGAGCAATCCCGATGCCCGTGTCTTCCACCTCGTAATGCGCGCCCTTGGCGTCTTCATACCAGCGTACCGTAATCGACCCGCCTGACGGGGTATAACGAATGGCGTTAGACACCAGATTGGTGAGCACACTTTTGAGCGGGTCCTCGTACCCGACGATCTGAAGGGCCGGATCGATCTCAAAGCTCACACTGTGCTCGGTTGTCATCTGATCCATGCTTTCCTGCATCTGCGTCAAAAGCGTCCCGATGGCGACCGGGCCTTCGTCGCCAGTCAGGGTTTCAGATTCCATTGCCGACAGGGTCAACAGATCATTAATGATCGCCTGCATGCGATCCGACTGATGCGCCATGCTCTTAAGCGGCTTGACCCAGGGCGAATCCGGCTCAACCGAATCCTGCATCACCTCGAGATAACCACTGAGCACGGTCAGTGGGGTGCGTAATTCATGCGACGCATTGGCCACAAAATCCCGACGAATCTGCGCCAGATTGTAAAGCTCGTGGATGTCTTTGACGATGAGCAATTTGTGGACACGGTGATAGGGAAGAATCTTAAAACTGAACACCCGTGGACGTTGATTCACCCCCTCGATGACCAGCGACTGATCGTAATGCCCGCGTTTGAGGTAGGTAACAAAATCCGGGTGTCGATAGAGGTTTTCGATGCGCCGCCCGATGTCACTCTGCTTGAGAACGAACAGTTTGCGTGCGGAGCGGTTGAACCATTCAATCTGATGCGTTTCGTTCAGTGAGACCAGCGCATCGGGCATGGCCATGGAAGCCGCCAGAAACTGCTCGGATTTGTAGAGTTGCAGGTTGGCGTGTTTTTCCAGTGAACGCTGCTTGCGTGACACCAGGTGACTAACTTCGCCCCAGAAACCACTGCTGGGCGGATAGGAAACCCGTGAATGGCCTTTGATCCATTTTTCAAATTGCGAAACGCTGTAAAGATGGCGGCCCAGATACAAAAGCAGGTAAGCGCCCAGAACCCAGAACCACTGATCTGACACCCAGGCGATAAAAATCGCGATCCAGAGGCTGGTGATAATCCAAGTGAGTTCCCGCGCAATCCCTTTTGACAATCAGATACCTCAGAACTTAACTGGCCACGGAAAACCGATAACCGGCCCCACGCACTGTCTGAATGGCCTCGGCACCGCCCACCGGCTCCAGCAATTTACGCAAACGGCGGATATGCACATCCACCGTTCGCTCCTCAACCACCACGTTTTCACCCCAGACCTGATCCAGCAACTGGGCGCGGGTATAGACGCGGTCACGATGCGTCATGAAAAAATGCATCAGCTTGAATTCGGTCGGTCCCAGACGCACTTCTTCGCCTTTGACCGTGAAACGATAACTGGACAGATCCAGCTTCAAATCCCCCACAACCACCTGCTCGGAGACCGCCGAATCACTGGACTGGCGGCGCAACAGAGCCTTGACCCGCGCTACCAATGCACGCGGTGAAAACGGCTTGATCACGTAATCGTCCGCCCCGGCCTCAAACCCTTCCACCTGATCGTTCTCTTCACCGCGAGCGGTGAGCAGAATAATGGGCAAATGCGCCACCTGGTCGTGATTGCGAATGCGTTGTGCCAATGACACACCACTCACACCGGGCAGCATCCAGTCCAGCAGAATACAATCTGGGGCTTTGTCCATCAAAAGCGGCCAGGCCTGTTCCGCATTGGGGGCCTGAACAACGTCATAGCCCGCGGCCGTCAGAGTGAAATTCAGCATATCGCGAATGGCGGCTTCGTCCTCAACCACCAGAATGCGTTGTTGGGTCATGCGTGCTTCCTATTGTGACAGATGTAAAAAGCCCGGCAGACGTCAGGCCTGTTCTTCATCCAGTGAGCTCAAAAAAGCAGTCAGCCGCGCCTGGTCCATATTACGCAAGTCTTTGCCCTTGACCAGATAAACAATGCTCTCTATCACATTGCGCGCATGATCGGACACACGCTCGGCCGCACGCAACGCAATGATCATTTCCATCAGACATTCTACCTCATCCGGACGGCTGCGTAGCTGCCCTTTCAGGTCGGCCATGGCCTCGGCAAAAATCACATCAATGCGCTCCTCTTCCTGAATCAGCTCGCCCGCCCCTTCGGTGGAAACGCGTGCAAAATCATCCAGCGCGGTCTTCAACATCTGGTTGGAGCGGGTGGAAATATCCATCAGTTCGCCATAACCCGGCAATTCGGAACAGGCAATGTCTTTGTCCGAATGGCCGAACATCACCACCATCTTGGCGATTTTAACGATTTCATCACCCATGCGCTCCAAATCAATGGCAATGCGAATGGCCGCCAGAATCAGTCGGAGGTCGGAAGCCGTCGGTTGTTGGCGAGCCAACACACGCGAACACAGCTTATCAATTTCCATTTCTGCCTGATTGACGATTTTATCAAACGCCACCACTTCCGAGGCTTTGGCGGTATCCGAACTGCCCAGGGCAACCAGTGCAGCTTCGAACTGACGCTCCACTAATCCGCCCATTTCCAGAATATGGTTAAACAGATCTTCCAGGTTCTGGTTCATCAATTCCGAAATGTGGCGACCAAAATTTTCTTTTTCCATGTTTCTCTCCTTACTGATCGGACGGCATGCAGAACCGGAGGTTATCCGTAACGCCCGGAAATATAATCTTCGGTACGCTTGACACTTGGATTGGTAAACAGCGTATCGGTGTCGGTGTACTCGATCAGATCGCCCATATACATGAAAGCGGTGTAGTCCGACACACGGGCCGCCTGTTGCATATTATGCGTCACGATCAGAATCGTGAAGTCTTTTTTCAATTCAAAAATCAATTCTTCAATGGCCAGGGTTGAGATCGGATCCAGCGCAGACGTGGGCTCATCCAGCAGCAGAACCTCGGGTTTGATCGCGATGGCACGAGCGATGCAAAGACGCTGCTGCTGACCACCGGACAAGCCCAGTGCATTCGCATCCAGCCGATCTTTGACCTCTTCCCACAATCCGGCGCTTTGCAGGGACCATTCAACGGTCTCATCCAGCACCTGCTTGTCATTGATGCCCTGCAGACGCAGGCCGTAACAGACGTTTTCATAAATGGACTTGGGGAAGGGGTTGGGTTTTTGAAACACCATGCCCACACGGCGACGCAACGCGGCCACGTCCATTTCCTTGGCGTACATGTCTTCACCGTGCAGGGTCATCTCCCCTTCGACCCGGACAATGGGAATCAGGTCGTTCATTCGATTGAAACAACGCAACAGTGTGGATTTACCACACCCGGACGGACCGATAAACGCCGTTACCCGGTTTTCCGGCAACGACATATTGATGCCGTTCAGGGCCTGATTGCTGCCGTAGAACAAATTCCAATCCTTGACTTCGATCGCGATTTTTTCCTGACCGAGGTGCATGCCACGATGGTCCCGGTCCATGGCCAACCCGACGTTTTGCTCACTCATAATGCCTTTCCTCGTAATATTTGAATTCCTGTGGCCACTTGACTCAGTTGTCCAGCGCTTTGTATTTTTCCCGAAGCTTGTTGCGAATGGTGATCGCCCCCAGGTTCAGACTGACGATGATCAGAATCAGCAACAGCGATGTGGCGTACACCAGCGGCTGGGACGCTTCCACATTCGGGCTCTGAAAGCCCACATCATAAATATGAAAGCCCAGGTGCATAAACTTGCGATCCAGATGCACAAACGGGGCATTCAGATCCACCGGCAGTTCTGGGGCCAGCTTGACCACCCCGACCAGCATCAGCGGCGCCACCTCACCCGCGGCGCGTGCCACGGCGAGGATCAGCCCGGTCATAATCGCCGGCATCGACATGGGCAAAACGATCTTCATAATGGTTTCCGACTTGGTCGCGCCCAGCGCCAGGCCGCCCTCACGCAAAGAACTGGGAATCCTTGACAGGCCTTCCTGCGTGGACACAATCACCACCGGAAGCGTCAACAGCGCCATGGTCAGCGAGGCCCACAACAAGCCCGGCGTCCCAAAGGTCGGACTGGGCTGGGCGTAGCTGTAAAAGAGATCATCAATCGACCCCCCGATGATATAGACAAAGAACCCAAGCCCGAAGATCCCGAACACAATCGAGGGCACACCCGCGAGGTTGTTAATGGAAATGCGCACCAGCCGTAACAAGGTGCCTTCGCGGGCGTATTCGCTCATGTAAACCGCGGCAATGACCCCCATCGGCGTGACAAAGATTGCCATCAGCATCACCATGGTGACGGTGCCCACAATCGCAGGGAACACCCCACCTTCGGTGTTGGCCTCACGCGGCTCACCGGTCAGGAAATGGCCAATGGAGCTGAAAAAGAAACCGACCTTGTCCGCATTGCTCATATTATTGGGCTGCCACATGCGCACAATGTGTTTAATCGGCACCTGAATGGCATGACCGCCGGCCAGATTCAGATGCACATCGCCCAGTCCATTGGCCTGATCACGCAGAATCGCCAGCTTTTCCTGATAGTCCCGAAACTGTTTATTCAGCTCCGCCCGCTCGGCTTCAATCGCCTGTCGAGCCTCGTCGTCGAAGGCGTTTTCCGCTCGCAGACGTTTTTCTTCCAGTCGCAACTGCTCAATACGATAATTAATACCACCAATGTCCACGCGCTCGATGGTATTGATTTTGTCATGCAGGGTTTGTCCTGTACTGACCAGATCTTCAAGCACATTTTTGACGTTATCGCCCTCGGCCAGAATCTCACCATCCCGGGTCAGTTTGGTCAGCTGACCGTAGACATTGCCCCATTCGTAACGCTCCAGAACGGTAATGTCGCGCGCCAGACGATCCTCCTGGCCCACGATGTTATCGGTATTGATCCAGCGAAAATCCGTACCATAAACATCCCGGTTGCCCACTTTCACCAGCCATTGCGGCACCTTACGCACGGCCATATCGGGATCTTGCGGGTCCACAATCGGTTTGGTCTGGGTGTCGTGAATTTCCCCCACCAGGGTTTCGAGTTTGCCCTGATCGTTTTTCAGCTCGATCTCATAGACCGAATGGGGCCAGAAGTGCACCAGACCTCGAACGGCGATCAGCAGCACCAGACCGATCACCAGGACAAAACTGATGCTGACGGTGGCGGCACTGAACCAGACCCAATGTTCGCCTTGTTTGAACCAATCTCTCATGTCTCCGCCTCCTTACAGCGATCCGTATTTACGGCGCATCCGTTCACGCACCACTTCCGCCAGGGTGTTAAAAATAAAGGTAAAGATGAACAGCACCAGCCCGGACAGGAACAGCACTCGGTAATGCGTACTGTCCAGCGCCGCTTCCGGCATTTCCACCGCCAGGTTGGCCGAGAGCGTTCGCATGCCCTCAAACAGGTTGGCATCCATCAATGGCGTATTACCCGAGGCCATCAGCACGATCATGGTTTCACCAATCCCGCGTCCGAACCCAAGCATAATGGCCGAGAAAATCCCGGGGCTGGCCGTCGGCAGCACCACCCCCACCATGGTCTGCCAGCCACTGGCGCCTAGCGCCAGAGAGCCATTGACCAGATAACTTGGCACATTGTAGATGGCATCCTCTGCCACCGAGAAAATGGTGGGAATCAGAGCAAAGCCCATGGCAAAACCGATGACCATGGCGTTGCGCTGGTCAAAATCAATGCCGGCCGAATCCGTCAGCCAATGACGCATATCACCATCAAACAGCAGATGCTCCAGCGGACCGCTCAGACTCAAGGCCACAAACCCGATGATGACCACCACCGGCAGCATCAACACCGCGCGCTTGGACGTCGGTACCAGCAAACGCACCGGTTCGGGCAACCGCGACCAGAGATAACCAAAGAGCAGAATGCCGATCGGCACCAGGAAAATAATGGAGAAGAACCCGGCCAGATGCGCTTCCATGTAAGGCGCCAGCCACAAACCGGCAAGAAAGCCCAGAATTACCGTCGGCAGCGCCTCAATCAGCTCAATGGTCGGCTTGATCACCTGGCGGGTTTTGGCATCCATGAAAAAGGCCGTGTAAATCGCGCCCAGCACCGCCAGCGGCACCGCAAACAACATGGAATACAGAGCGGCCTTGATGGTGCCAAATGTCAGAGGCATCAAAGAAAACTTCGGTTCAAAGTCATTGGACGCCGATGAGGATTGCCACACATATTCCGGTTCATCATACCCTTCATACCAGACCTCGCCCCAAAGACTGCTCATTGAGACCTCCGGGTGTTCATTGTCCACATCAAACGTGACCAGCTGGTGTGCCGGGGTTTCGATCAGCAAACGATCCCCACGCGGGCTGATATGTACTTGCGACACCGTCTGATCCAGGGTGAAACTGGCAAAATTATTATGTGCGGTGGAATTGAACATGCTCACCTGATTGGACGCATCCAGCACCGCAAAGTTTTTGCGGTTAAGCTCGACGTTGATGTCCTGAATCGGCTGATCCGACACCTCAAAGGTACGAATTTTCTTCAGGAAATAATTGTTGTCCTGATCGCGCACCGGGAACCATTGCGCCACCTGCCCCTGATCGTTGCCGAGCAAAAGGGAATATTCGCCAATCAGAAACTGCACCGCGGTCAGCGTCTGATCCGGTGCCAGCGCGTTCACCGTTTCCACCAGCTTGATCTGTTGCGGGTCGCGGATGTCAAAATAGAAAATGGTGCCGTCTTGTTTGAGCGCATACAGGTTGCGCATACTGATGCCCATCTTGAGCCACTTAAACGGAGCCGGGGCGGCAAATTGCCCCTGTTGATACAAATCCAGCGTCACCTCTTCCGTAAGCATTGATTCGATCATGTCATACTGTTTGACATAAATCTGCGAGGCACCATCCACCTGATAGGCGAACGTAATCTGCGAGCCGCTTTTTCGTGCGGATAGATGGGTAATCGGCTGCTCGGAAAGGGTCAACGGGGTTTGACCAAAGGGATACGTCAGCTTGGGGGTAATGGTTTTGACATCATCAGGGTAGGTAACCGAGTACTCATACTGCACCAATAAAACCGAACCATTGTCCAGACCGATGCCCATCAGCTGATCGCCCTGACTGATTCGGGTAAAACTGGTAATGCGGGCATCACCGATGGGCAGGCGCTCATCACGCAGCTTCTCGCCCGTGCTCAAATCAATGCCGTACACCCGCCCGCTGTCGGAAATGCGCAATGCCGAATCGGCGTACTCATCCACGCCATAATAAAGCGTCTGCTCCTGACCACTCTGCTGCAAGTCAAAGGTCTTGCCCTGCTCGATGTCGGCGGGCGCAAACAAAGGCGCGACCACATACACCAGAAAGAACATAATCAGCAACACCGAGGCGATCACAGCGATACCGCCGACGGTAAAACCGGAGGCCCAACTCAGATCAACCAGATTTCGTCGCTTGATACGACGCTGAAACTTCGGCCCATCCAGGGCTTCATCCAATTTTCTTTGCACTGACTTATCCATGCCGGAACCCCAATTCAGTAAAAACGTCGCTTATCTTAATGACATAATGTGACAAACAGATGAAATCCCCTCATCGTAACCAAACACCAAAAGCACCACAATAATCAGTTTTGCACCACAAGAATTCAAAGCGATGCAACAGCTATTGATGTCTTTTTCACCAGGCCTGGTAATTTTTACAACACGGTCAAACACTTAGAGAACCCCTAAAATTTGATTGGCAATTTGGCACACTTCCCGCTATCATCTGACGCAGAATCGTCCAACCTTTCGGGGTTGTTTCAATTGGCTTTCGGCCTGCAGAATGTGACGCCACAGCGGCGCACACCAAGCAAAATCTAGCAAAAAGGACACTTTCACTATGTCACAGGAAATTTTTGACCTCATTAAAGACAACGACGTTAAATGGGCAGATCTCCGTTTCACCGATACCCACGGTAAAGAGCAGCACGTCACCGTGCCGGCTTCGGCGCTGGACGAAGATTTCTTCACCGACGGTGAAACCTTTGACGGGTCCTCCATTGCAGGCTGGAAAGGCATCCATGATTCCGACATGCTACTGATGCCGCAGACAGACGGTTACTACATGGACCCGTTCACCAACGACCCGACCATCATCATCCGTTGCATGATCGTCGAGCCGTCAACCATGGAACCCTATGAAAAAGACCCGCGCGGCATCGCCAAAAAAGCCGAAGCCTACCTGGCGTCCACCGGCATCGCCGACACCGCGTTCTTTGGTCCTGAACCCGAATTCTTTATTTTTGACGACGTACGCTGGGGCTCAGATATGTCCGGCAGTTTCGTCAAAATCGGTGCACGTGAAGCGGCATGGGATTCTGAAAAAGTCTACGAAGACGGCAACATCGGTCACCGCCCGAAAGTCAAAGGCGGTTACTTCCCGGTCCCGCCTGTTGACCAGTTGCACGAAGTGCGTGCCGACATCTGCGCCATGGCCGAATCCATGGGCCTGAAACTAGAAGCTCATCACCACGAAGTCGCTGCCGGTGGCCAGTGTGAGCTGGCGGTTGCCGGTAACACCCTGACCGCTAAGTCAGATGAAGTACAGATCCTCAAGTATGCGGTGCACAACACCTGTCACGCCCTAGGCAAAACAGCGACCTTTATGCCGAAGCCAATTTTTGGCGACAACGGTTCCGGGATGCACATCAACCAGTCGCTGTCCAAAAACGGCAAAAACATTTTCGCCGGTGATGTTTATTCCGGTCTGTCACAGGAAGCGCTTTGGTACATTGGCGGCCTGATGAAACACGCCCGCGCTCTGAACGCCTTCACCAACCCGGCCACCAACTCCTACAAGCGTCTGGTCCCAGGTTTTGAAGCGCCGATTCTGATCGCATACTCCGGTAAAAACCGTTCGGCATCGATCCGTATCCCTTACGCACCGTCTGAAAAATCTCGTCGGGTCGAGTTGCGCTTCCCCGATGCAGTGGCCAACCCTTACCTGGCCTTCTCTGCGTCACTGATGGCCGGCTTGGACGGCATCATGAACCAAATTGACCCGGGCGATCCGGCTGAAAAAGATCTGTATGATCTGCCACCGGAAGAAGAAGCGACCTACAACACCGTGTGTGCGTCTTTGGAAGAAGCGCTGGCCGCGCTGGATGAGGACCGTGAATTCTTGAAGGCCGGTGGCGTGTTCACTGACGACGCGATTGACTCTTACATTGATCTGAAAATGGAAGAAGTCACCCGCATGCGTGCGACCACGCACCCAATCGAGTTCGACATGTATTACTCTTCGTAAGCGCGTCGCATTCGACCACAAAAAAACCCGCTTTCGCGGGTTTTTTTGTGCCTGCTCGTTCTGTGCAGGGCAAACCGTACGGTACGTTTGACCAGGCCTGGTCGAACGCCTCGCCTCAAGCCGTCAGTGCTTGGCGCGTTTCGGATCAAAATCCTTCAACACATACTCTGCCCCGCAATAAGGACATTTGGCTTCACCCGTCGCCTCGATCGGCAACATCACCTTGGGGTGTGAATTCCAGTTGGTCTGACCGCGCATGGGACAGGACAGGGGCAAGTCATCGTAAGTCACTTCAATTTTGGTCTGCTTAGTCATAAAACACCTTTTCCACAATTACCATCATCAAACAAACGCCAGCCAATCCTGATGGGCCCGGGAGCGCCCTTCTACCACATCAAAATAAAGCGACTGTAGGGTTTCGGTGATGGGGCCGCGACGACCGGCACCGATCTGACGACCGTCGAGTTCACGAATCGGCGTCACTTCGGCCGCTGTCCCGGTAAAGAACGCCTCATCACAGATATAAACCTCATCACGAGTGATGCGCTTTTCACGGACCTCGATGCCCTGTTCTTTCGCAAGCGTCATGATCGTCTTACGGGTAATGCCATCCAGCGCAGAAGTCAGTTCTGGAGTATAAAGCACCCCGTCTTTGACCATAAAGAAATTCTCACCAGACCCTTCTGAAACATACCCTTCGGTATCCAGCAACAAGGCCTCATCGCAGCCATGGCGGTTGGCTTCCTGCAACGCCAGCATGGAATTCATGTAGGCACCGTTGGATTTGGCCTTGGTCATGGTGACGTTGACATGGTGACGGGTAAACGACGAGGTGGCGATCTTGATGCCTTTCTGCAGATTTTCTTCGCCCATGTAGGCGCCCCATTCCCAGGCAGCCACCATGACATGGACACGCAGATTGTCGGCGCGCAGCCCCATGCCTTCCGAGCCGTAAAACACCATCGGACGAATGTAGGCTGACTTAAGACCGTTGTCGCGTACCGCGGCTTTTTGCGCCTCATTCAGCTCGTCTTCTGAATAAGGCATGGCCATGTTCATGATCTTGGCGGAGTTGAACAGGCGCCGTGTGTGCGCATCCAGACGGAAAATCGCCGGTCCCTGCTCGGTGTGATAGGCACGCACCCCTTCAAACACGCCCATGCCATAATGCAAGGTATGGGTGAGCACATGCACCTTCGCATCCCGCCAGTTGACCATTTCTCCATCCAGCCAAATCAGGCCGTCGCGATCACTCATCGTCTGCATTACCATTGTCCTTGTTACTGCGTCGATAAATCGCAATATTTTAGCTCAAAAAAGCGTTTTCAGTCAGGGTTTTTCATTCCGGTTGCCCGATCCCCATCGGGGTTAACCCTCATGCTTGATTTTTTGCCCGGGTTGGGTAAAATCATTTTTTTATTTTTAAAACGATCGTCTACGGAAAAAGCAATCGCAAGGTCGGCTTGCGATTGCTTTTTTGTTTTCATTCGATGTAAAAACTATGTCAACCAACCAACCACTGATGAACACTTACGCCCGCCTGCCGGTGCATTTTGCATCCGGCAAGGGCGCCACACTGTATGATCAACAGGGCATCGCTTATCTGGATGCACTCAGCGGCATCGCTGTGTGCAACCTTGGCCACGCCCACCCGGAAGTCGGCGAGGCGATCTGCCAGCAGAGTCACAAGCTGATCCACACCTCGAATCTGTATGAAATCGATCAACAGACCGAGCTGGCGCAACAACTGCTCACTCAGGCCACGATGCAGAAAGCGTTTTTCTGCAACTCGGGGGCCGAAGCCAATGAAACCGCAATCAAGCTAGCCCGCAAATACGGCCATGACCGCGGCATTGAATCACCCAAAATCATTGTGATGGAAAACGCCTTTCATGGCCGCACCATGGCAGCCTTGAGCGCCACGGGCAACCCCAAGGCCCAGGAAGGCTTCGGCCCTATGCTTGCTGGGTTTGAACGCGTCCCCTACGACGACGTGGATGCAGTGGCCGCCCTGTCTTCTGACCCGGATATCGTCGCCATTTTGGTGGAACCCATTCAGGGCGAAGGCGGTGTGCGCGTCCCTCAAGCTGGCTATCTCAAACAATTGCGCGATCTGTGTGACCAACATGACTGGTTGCTGATGGTCGATGAAATCCAGACCGGCATGGGCCGGACCGGCCATTGGTTTGCACATCAAGCCGATGCCATTACCCCGGATGTGATGACGCTGGCCAAAGCACTGGCCAACGGCGTGCCCATCGGCGCCTGTCTGGCAGGTGAAAAAGCCGCCGACATCCTTGCACCGGGCAATCACGGCACGACCTTTGGCGGCAACCCTCTGGCCTGTGCGGCGGGTTTGTCGGTGATGAAAACCCTGCGTTTTCACAATTATCCCAAAAAGGTCGCCGAGCACGGGCAACGCCTGCTGGAGGCTTTTCAAACCCAGCTCCAGGACCTTGACGGCGTGACAGAGGTGCGCGGACGCGGTTACATGATCGGCATCGAACTCGACCGGCCCTGTGGCGAACTGGTCAAACAGGCCCTGGACAACGCCCTGCTGATCAATGTTACCCAGGGCAACACCGTTCGCCTTCTGCCCCCGTTCGTGATGAGCACAGAACAGTCACAAACCCTGATTGATACCGTCTGTCGATTAATCCGAGATTTTCTCAAACGCAAGGCCAACCCTTAACAGGAGCCGGTTATGCAACACTTTCTAACCTTAAACGACCTTTCACCCGCGACACTGAAACAATTGATTCAGCGGGGGATTGAACTCAAAGCTCTGCAGCGTCGCGGCGAGGTTTTTGAACCCCTTAAGAACAAAACGCTGGCCATGATTTTTGAGAAATCATCCACGCGTACCCGCATTTCATTTGAAAGCGGCATGGCGCAACTGGGCGGACACGCACTATTCCTATCCCCCAAAGACACCCAACTGGGGCGCGGCGAACCGATTGAAGATTCCGCACGCGTCATCGCCAGCATGGTCGATGGCATTATGATCCGAACCTTCGGGCACGACATCGTCGAAACCATGGCAAAACACGCCTCCGTGCCGGTCATCAACGCTTTGACGGATGACTTTCATCCCTGCCAGTTGCTGGCCGACATGCAAACGTATTATGAACACCGGGGCGACATCGCGGGCAAAACCGTGCTTTGGGTGGGCGATGGTAACAATATGTGTCATTCCTACATCAATGCCACGGCGCAATATGGTTTCAAACTGCGCATTGCCTGTCCCGAAGGCTACGACCCGGACCCGGCCATTCTTGCGCCCCACGCCGAACGCGTGGAGATCATTCGCGACCCCATGGCTGCCGCCGAGGGCGTCGATCTGGTGGTGACCGATGTCTGGGCCAGCATGGGCCAGGAAGAAGAGCAGAAAAAACGCGAATTGGCGTTTGCCAACTATCAAGTTAATGCCGCGCTGATGGCGCAGGCGGACTCAGAGGCGTTGTTTATGCACTGCCTGCCGGCCCATCGCGGCGAAGAAGTCACTGCAGAGGTCATTGATGCCGCCGACAGTGTCGTTTGGGACGAAGCGGAAAATCGCCTGCATGCCCAGAAAGCGTTGCTTGAATTGCTGATGGCCAACCCAAGCTGAGCGGCCAATTCTAATCGAGGGCCTTTCGACCCAGAAAGGCCTGACCCAAGGTGCCACTGTCGATGTACTCCAGCTCCCCTCCAAAAGGGATGCCTTGAGCCAGCCGAGTCACGGACACGTTCAAACGATCGGAAAGCTGTTGAATGTAATGCGCTGTGGCCTCGCCTTCCACCGTTGGATTGGTCGCCAGAATCACTTCCTGAATCTCGCCCGCCTGCAGACGCGCTTGCAACTGTGGCAGACCAATGTCTTCCGGCCCGATGCCGTCAATCGGCGACAAGTGCCCCATCAGAACAAAATAGTAACCATGGAAAATCCCTGACTGCTCGATCACTACGATGTCGGTGGGAGACTCCACCACACACAACTGACTGGGATCACGCCGCGTGTCCTGGCAGATTTCACACACCGGCCATTCGGTCAGTGTGCGACAACGTTCACAGCGCCCCACCTTGGTTAACGCCTGCTCAATCGCTTGAGCCAGACGTTCACCCGTGTGCGATGGCTGTTGCAACAGATAATAAGCCAACCGCTGGGCTGACTTGGGACCGATGGTCGGCAGTTGTTTCAATGCCGCCATCAATTCCTCAATCACCGGACTTTGCACAGACGTTCCTTGTTCGATGAGATTCAATCATTGTCTGGCCCACCATGGAATGAGCAGACGTCAACACCGCTTGTTATTACCAGGCCTGATTAAAATGGCATCTTCATGCCGCCGGGCAAGTCCATGCCCTGCGTCAGACCGCCCATACGCTCTTTGGTCATATCTTCCACCGCACGTGCGGCCGAGTTGACGGCTGCAGCGAACAAGTCTTCCAGCATTTCCTTGTCATCCATCAAGCTGTCGTCGATCTCGACTTTGACCAATTCATGCTTTCCAGTCATGGTCACCTTGACCAGACCGCCACCGGCTTCGCCCGGCACTTCCATTTTGGCAATTTCTTCCTGTGCTTCCTGCACGTTTTTCTGCATTTCCTGGGCCTGTTTCATCAGATTCCCAATGCCACCTTTTCCACCAAACATGATTGCTCCTTGGTTTAATAATGATTCGATTTTATATCTGCTCAGGACTCTTTGGGGCGCACCGTATGATCAAGCACGGTCATCTGCAGGCGCTCTTTCAACAGCGACACCATTGGGTCTTGTTCAATACTGGCCTTGGCCGCCGCTTCCCGGTCGGCCCGGCGCTGCTTTTTGGCGCTGGCTGGCGTCTCATGCACACCGCCATACGACTCAAAGGTCAATTTAACGCCCAGCATGGCTTTAACCTGCTCTTCCAGTTGCATCCAGGCCATTTCCGAGCGCGCCTGAGGCTGGGCCGGATCCAGACTCAATCGCAGTTCCCGACCATCCTGCCCCAGGCACACGCAATGACGTGCCAGCTCTGCTGAAAGCCCGGTCAGATCCAGTTGTTGCATCAGCGCCTCCCACTCCGTCACCGACCAGGGAGTCTGAGTCGACGATGCGCCGGCATCGGTTGCGGCAGGTAAGGGCGCTTCTTCAACCGGGGATGGCGCAACCTGTTGCACCACTGGTTCGGATAGCGGACTGGCCGAAGCGTGATTGCCTGCCTCGGGCAGATGCGGCTCGGCTTGAACCGCACCTTCGAGCGAAGACTGAGAAGACGATGTCCGGGCGAAACCTTGCACGCCCAGGTCCTGCCTGGGCTCCGAATCCCTTGCGTCAATGCCGCTCTCATCCATTGCGGCAAATTGATCGGCCAGTTGATCCCACTCATTGGGCGATGGTTGCTGAGAGGGGGCCGCTGGCTGAACTGCCTTCACGGGCGCTTCAACGGGCTCTTGCATTGAACCCGAAGCAGGCGCGTCAGACGTCTGCTCCGGGGACGCCGAAGCCATGTCATCGCCCGATTCCATCAAAGCCAGCAAGGCGTTTTTATCCTGGCCCAGGCTCGCCGCGGCCTTAGCGCCCGCATCCGTTACCGCCCCAGACGATTGGGAGGTCGACGTCGTGCTAACCGCGGCTGGCTCGACTGCCTCATTGGTCGGTTGGGTCGTTGTGGCTGGGGATGACTCGCCCCGCTCAGGGGCGGAAGGCTTTTTTGCTGGCACCCTTTCCGTTGCCTGGGCTGCCTGGATTGACTGTGAAGCACTGACGGACAGACCTGGCTCAAAGGCCAGCATGCGCAGCAATGCCATTTCAAACCCAATGCGCACATCCGGTGCCAGCTGCATGTCCTGCTGACCCATCAACGCAATCTGATACCACGCCTGTACCTGCTCAATCGCAAGCGTCTGCGCCAGCGTTGCCATGAAGGCCTCATCCAGCACCGAAGCTTCGTGGGCACTGTTCAAAATCTGCCACAGGCTCAATTGGTGCAAGGCCTCGATCAGCTGCCCCATCAAGGCTTCGTAATCAATTCCCATCTGCGCCAGTTCCTGCATCAGGGTTTTGATCGCCTCCACGGACTCATCGGCCAACGCCTGCAACAATCGCTGCGTAAACTGCTGATCCACCAGGCCCAACATGGCTTTCACCGCATCGGCCTTCACCTCGCCAGCTCCATAGGCAATCGCCTGATCGAGCAAACTCAAACTGTCCCGTGCAGACCCGTCCGCGCTTTTGGCAAGCATCTGCAACGCAGCCTCTTCGAACGGCACCGTTTCCTGCGCCAGAATCTGCGCCAGATGCTGGGTAATCTGTGTGGGCGTCAGACGCATCAGATTAAACTGCAGACATCGTGACAAAACCGTCGCCGGCAATTTATGGGGATCGGTGGTGGCGAGCAGAAACTTAACGTGTTCGGGCGGTTCTTCCAATGTTTTCAACAAGGCATTGAAACTGCTTTTGGAAAGCATGTGCACCTCATCCACGAGATACACTTTGTAGCGCCCTTGAACCGGCGCATATTGCACATTATCAAGCAGTTCACGCGTGTCTTCGACTTTGGTTTTGGAAGCGGCATCCACCTCGATCAGATCGACAAAACGCCCCTGGTCCACCGATTGGCAGACCGAACATTGCCCACAGGGTTGAGAGCCGATGCCCTGCTCACAGTTAAGCGCTTTGGCAAAAATGCGCGCAATAGTGGTCTTGCCCACGCCGCGCGTGCCGGTAAACAGGTAGGCATGGTGCAAACGCTGCTGATCCAGTGCATTGCTCAGCGCCTGCATCACATGCGCCTGACCGACCAATTCGGAAAACTGTTTGGGACGCCATTTTCTGGCCAAAGCGGTCGCGTTCACACCAGCCTCATAAGATCATAAAAGTAGGCTTATTTTAACGTGAAAATTGGGTATTCGGTGTCTTTTTCACGCTTGGATCCAATCCGCGCGGCAGGCACCACAGCATTAGAAAAGCCATCGATCAAAAAACGTGAAAGAGTAGATGGAGGCAACCCCGCCCGCCTGGTCTCGGCGCACGAATCAGTTGGTACCGTTGCTCCCTTCCGGGCCTGGCGGGGTTTCCAACCTACCGTCGCGAGGGACGAACAGGGTCACCATATTGAAAAACACTCGGAGCACAAAGAAAAAAAGCCGCTCGAGCGGCTTCTTTTTAAAATCTGGCTCCCCAGGCTGGACTCGAACCAGCGACATACGGATTAACAGTCCGGTGTTCTACCAACTGAACTACTGGGGAAAAGTGTTCCTAATCAGGCGATGACTCGCTTGATGGGTGTGTATTATAGAGATAATTTTCCCCCTGACAACCCCCTACCAGCAACTTTTCCTGCTCTGTTTAATTTTTTACCTCATTGGGTTTACTGAAGGTAGCTTGAACGCTGGGCTCAGTTTCAGAAATTTCTCAAATCTCCTCTGTGCCCAAACCGTGCCCACGGGATCTACTCAGATTTACGGACAGATCCCATAGACTTTGAACTAGAATTGTTCAATTCGACGCTAATCGTTCTTGGTTGCAAAGTTAGAAGCAAGGATCTCAGAAAGCGACAATGGCTTTGAATAATAGTATCCCTGATAACAGTCACAGCCCAATGTATTAAGCACATCGATTTCACTTCGTTGCTCTACCCCTTCTGAAATGACATGCAAGCCAAGGTGTTTTCCAAGCATGATAATAGAGCTAACCAACTCTTTGTTTTGCTGTTTTTTCAAATTAACTACGAAGCTTCGATCAATTTTCAACTCATCGATTGGAAATTCACTCAGCATACTTAAGGAAGAGTAACCGGTTCCAAAATCATCAACAGAAAGCTTAAAACTGGCTTCTTTTAATTCTGATAGAGTCCGATGAACAAACGATTTGTCTTGGATAAAAATAGATTCGGTTACTTCTAACATCAGCTGTGCCGGATTAATTCCCCTTGCAATGACCTCTCTCATTAATCGTTGATTAAAACCATCAACCATTAATTGGCGAACGGAGAGGTTAATCGAAAACATAAGTGAGCTTTGAAAATGAGCTTGAATTTTTGAAATACCTTGCAAAGTTTTGTGGAGCAAGTGCTCTCCAAGAGTAGGCATAAATCCAGACTCTTCGGCAATCCTGATAAACCTATCAGGTGGAACAAGTCCCAGTTCATCATTTTTCCATCGAGCAAGGGCCTCAAATCCACAGAGACTACCATTTTGTTTAAATTGAGGCTGGAATTGAATAAAAAATTCATCCTTTTCTAACCCTTTTCGCATATTTAACTCGATCAAGGCATTATTGAGGACCTCATCTTGCATTGACGGGTGAAATTTAATAACAGCGTCTTTGGTTTTTTTGGCTGCTTGCATTGCGATGTCAGCACAACCTATTAATTCATTCAAGCTGCTAGCCTGCTGTGGATATTCTGCCAATCCAATGCTAGCCGTGACCGCAAAGACATTCCCATCAATGTCTATGGGATGACTAACGCAGTTTTGAAGAAAATGCGCCAATCGCAAAGCATCTTGTTGATTCGTAAAAACCAAAAACTCATCTGCTCCAAACCTCACGACATGATCAAGCTTTCCAGTATTGTTTTTGAGCACCTGAGCGATTGACGCGATGAAGCGATCTCCCATCGCGTGGCCAAACGTGTCATTGATGTTTTTAAAATTATCCAAATCGATATAAATGACACTGATTTGACGAGCGTTATCTTCGAATTCCTTTTTTAGTACTGAGTCAACATAATTTCTGTTCGGCAAGTCAGCAACTGAATCTTGCATAGCTTGAAAGGTGAGTTTTTTGCGGATATTTGTTTCTTGTTTTTCTATTGTTCGAAATATCACCCAAAGGGCCATCATCAAGACCAGATAAATTAAAAAATTTTTCAGGGCTCCATAGGTAATTTCGTTCTGATAGGTTTTAAGGGGTTCGTACATGGCATAGATAAGATCAAAATCTTTATCATATTGTGCACCAACAATGATTTCTTCCCCCATCTTTTCAGAAATGCCAGTGACAACAAATGGATCCTCCGATTGAAGTTTTTGCGCTAAGCTTTGATTGTATTTTTCTTGCACCTGAGTATCAAAAAAGCGCTTCTTTTCAGCGGTTAAATAGGTATACCCATAAAAATGAGTTCCTTCACTTAAGCTGATCCCGCTCATCATTAAACGACGACCAGAACGCTCATTAATGATAATGGCATTAAGCTGGTCTTGGCTGATGGCGACTTTGTTCAGCAGTGCTTGATCATCAAGCCTCAAAGCAGCTGCCATCACGGCAATGACTTCACCTTCTTTATTCCTTAACGCTTTTCGAATAGGCACAATCCATTGCTGTAAAGGCTTAAAAATGTACGCATCGCCAATTATCATTCGATCTGAATTAAGCGTTAACTCGAAGTTTTTTGCAGTTTGCGGCTGTCTTGCAAGGTTTGGAAGTGGCTGATTTTCTAAATTTGAGCTCACCGCAATGTACTCGCCTTCAGGGTTAAGTAACCCAAAAGCTAAAACATAGGGTTGATTCTCTAAGGTCCTTCTCAATATCGAACGGGCGTAATCTATATTCTTATAATATTGGTTTTCGATTAATCTGGATCCCAGAATATCCAAGAGGGCTTCATTTCCAATAAAGATTTCATGGCCTGCCGAAGAAATTATTTTTGCGTAGGCTAACATCTTCATTTCGGCTTTATCCCAAACCGTCTTGTTCAGCTGGTGCATTGAAACCAATAATAAAACCAAGCTAACAGAAGCGATTAAGACAAATAAGCGCCATAAATTTTGCTTCAAATGTGCCATTTTGCCCCTGAAATTGAAAACGTGCTGTATGAATTAATATTCCAAAAGCGTAACTTTTTCATTCAATTATCATTATGACAATTAATTTACAGCCCAAACCTCCTTGGCTTTACCGATGCATCCAGTTACGTCTGAGGGCCCTCAAATTGTGATCACCAGGTAGAACCCAAAATAATGGTTATTTCTGGGCATAGGTTTTTAATAGGAGGGCCTGGCGAAACAAGAATGGCTGACATTGTTTGGCATGCTAAGCGGACTGATTCTGGTGTATTTTTCTAATCGCTGGATTGAACAAAGGAAGGCCCCGGATGTCAGTGAAATCAGTGGGGGTCATGATCATTCACTCAATGGCGGAAAGAATCGGTGTTGGCGTCTCTTATGGCGGGGCGAAGATCTGGGAACATTCATCACCGCTGCGATCGCCGTTCACAATATTTCAAAGGGACTTGCCATAGCATTGATTCTGGTTACAAGGGGAATGTCCGTTCTCAAAGCCGCTGGTTGGAGTATTTTTAGCAGCCTTCCTCAGCCTATTATGGCGGTTCCGGCTTTTTTGTTTGTGACAGCATTTGAGCCCATCCTACCCTTTAGACTTGGTTTGGCTGCGGGGGCGATGATTTGGATGGTGTTCGCTGAGTTGTTACCAGTCGCACATGACAAGCTCAAACCCTCTAACATTGGTGTGATTGTTCTGCTTGCGTTCATGAGCATGTTAATTTTTCAGCTGGCCATTCATCACTAAATTTTCGTTCGGATTAGAATTGGCAACAGGGCTTTGTTCTTTTCCCATTGGCTCCAATCAAAAGCTATTGGCAATATCCAATCATTTTCACCAGACCTTCTGGCCAATGCCGTCTAGGTCCACATCGGACAAAAGTCGTTTTCACGCCTGCACTTGTACAATGAATGCATAAATATTGTAAAATAACCTTTAGATTCAATTTGGGTGCCTGCGCCATGATTAAGCTAAAAACAGATTTTGAGACCAGAGAGGCATTAATCGCTTATTTGCGCCAACGACGGTCACACCAAAAACATGAAGCCGTCAGCGCCATCAAAGGTGGATGCAAACCCATGCGCAGTCGGCTGGCTGAGATTGACGCAACTCGCTATGCCAAAACGCGCAATGCGCTCACCGGAGCCGTAACTCAACTTTCTCCCTATTTTCGTCATGGAATCTTGACAGAGCAGGATTTGTTGGCATACCTAAACCAAGCCACCGATGCAGACCAAGCCACGCGGCTGATCCAGCAGTTAACCTGGCGCAGTTATTTCCATCAAGTCCATGCCGCGCAACCCGAACACATCTGGCAGGACGCTGAACCCTACAAGACAGGCTGGCAAGCCCACGATTATGATCCGACCTTGCCCGACGACATTGCCCAGGGCCAAACCGGCATTCGCTTGATTGACCAACTGATTCGATCACTTCTCAAACAAGGATACCTGCACAATCGAGGCCGCCTCTATTTGGCCGCCTACGTCGTGCATTGGCGACGAGTGGCTTGGCAAGCCGGAGCCAGGTGGTTTTTGCAGCATCTGCTGGATGGTGACATTGCCTCGAATAACTATTCCTGGCAATGGGTCGCTTCGACCTTCAGCAACAAACCCTACATCTTCAATCTGGAAAACGCACGTACCTTTGCGGGCGACGCACTTGACTGCGAACACGCATCCAACGCCTGCTTTGAGGCCACTTATGATCAATTACAGGCTAAATTGTTCCCTTATCAAGCGCGAGGAACAAAACCGTGAATCAAACCCTTTACTGGCTTCACGACGAGCATCTCGCTCCGCCTGATGAGATCGAAGAAGGCGACCGTTTGGTGTACATCTGGGATGACACCTACTTTGACACCCAGGCCTGGTCATTTAAGCGCCTGGCATTTGTGTATGAAACGCTGTGTAGCCTGGAATGTGAGATTTTTCAGGCCAGTACCGTACAAGCCATAGATGAACTGAGTACCCAGTCTGACATATCCACCATTGTGACCTGGCAGGCGCAGGACCCGACATTGAGTCATCTTATTCAAGCCACTCAGCGCAGGCACCCGAAACTGCAGGTTCGACCGAACGCGCCTCTGGTGGACTTGCAGATAAAACCACCAGTCAAACGGTTTTTTTACTACTGGAAACGGGTTGAGAAAATGCTGACCGGTCGCCAGAACCCTCGTACATACCGGCGTGTCAAGTAACCGGACCATGCATAGGCCAACCCTTAAAACAAGGAATCACAGACCATGATCAAAGTGTTCTACGATGGAAAGTGTGGCATGTGTTCAAAAGAGATACGCCACTACCAGGCCGTCGCACCCGGTGGCGTTTTTGACTGGGTCGACATCACCACCTTGTCTTTACGTCGACTTGATGACGAAGGCCTGGACCGGGTTGAGGGGCTAAAACATCTGCATGCCAAAGACGAAGCAGGTCAAATGCTGACCGGGGTGGATGCTTTTTTATTGATCTGGCAGGAATTGGCGCGATGGCGATTATTCGCAAAAATTATCCGTCTGCCAGGCATTTATGCTTTGACGAAACGCATATACCGACTTTTTGCCCGGTGGCGTTTTCACCGTTTGAGCCATTGCCAAATGGCTGTTAAAGCAAACAATTGTCACCACACCTAAATGTTTTAAGGCGTCATAATGAATCCGGATAAACCACCAATTAACCTGCTGGGCCAACCTTTGGCACTTTGTTGTGCCGAACCCGTCACCGGTTTTTTTCGAGACGGGTTTTGCAAAACCAATTCTCTGGATCAAGGCTCGCATGTCGTTTGTGCGCAAATGACGCAGGATTTTCTGGCTTTTACCCAATCCCGTGGCAATGATTTGAGCACACCCAGAGCCGAATTTGATTTTCCAGGCCTCAAACCCGGCGATCGATGGTGTCTGTGTGCTTTGCGCTGGCGTGAGGCCTATGAAGCTGGGGTTGCCCCACCCGTGTATCCCGAATCGACTCATGAGAAAGCGTTAAAATTCATAGAACTGGAGATATTGCAGCGACACTATGTGCAATAGCTTAAATAAGCGTGTGCCTCACTAAGCAGCCATCACGCCGATCACCTTAATCTGAGTCCAGGAGGACCTGTGCGTATAAAAATGCTGATAGTATGGAGTTTAGTGATGTTGGCGCTGCCACTGCAAACCCGCGCCTCGTCACTGCAAGCGGGTGTCGATGCATTTGCTGACAAAGACTATGCACAAGCCTTTAAGATCTTTAAACACCGATCCTTACAGGGTGACGCCATCGCGCAATTCGGTCTTGCCAAAATGTATCGCCAAGGGCTCGGCATGCCCACCGATTTTTCCAAAGCTTTAAAGTGGTATCAAAAAGCGGCCCAACAAAACTACGCGGTCGCTATGTCACATTTGGGCGAAATGTATGAGCAGGGCCTGGGTGTCCAAGCCAATACGGAAACGGCCCGAAACTGGTATCGTATGGCCTGCAGCAATCGATGCTCGGACGGGTGTCGACACTTAAAACGGCTGGATCAAACAATCGGTCATTAAAACGGCCGCTCAATGGGGTCGGGTGATCATTCAACCTAAGGTGCTTATGCTTCGAATCCAACCAACAAAACGTTTCGTTAAACTGATCGTCCTTTTAGGATTGAGCGTGATGATCACCAGTTGTTCAACTCGGTTTATGTACAATCAACTCGACTGGCTTCTGCCCTGGTACATTGACGACTATGTCAGCATCGAGACGCATCAGCAAGATCAGCTGGATCATCGAATCGAGCGGCTGATAACATGGCACCGTACGCAACAACTCCCTCTCTACGCGTCGCTTGTCAAAAAGCTGAACCACCAAATACACGACCCGACCTCTCCCGAGCAAATTGAATCCCTTTTAAACGAACTGGATGCACTGATCGATGCAATTTATTTGGGCATTGGGGAACATTTGGCACCGTTATTGACAACCCTTAGTCATGAGCAGAAAGACGACTTCATTCAAAATCTCACTCAAAGAAACATCGACTATGGCGAAGAGTACGTCAATATTGGTGAGGCGGCTGCTCGCAGCATGGGCGCTGAAAAGATGACGGAAATGTATGATGAATGGTTGGGCGACGTCACCCAAGACCAAGAAGCAATGATTGAAGATTTTACTCAGTCTACGGATTGGATGTCGCCAGAACTGCTTCGCGCAAAACAGCAATGGACTGAGGCGATGGCAAGCACCCTCAAAACACTTAACTCGGATCAGGATCAACAGCTGGTGGCTTTGTTTGATGATCGAAAACGATTTTGGACCCAGCGTCTCAACCAGCAATTTGAGAGCAACCGGTCACTGCTTGCTCAGCACCTCGCTCTGATTGTTGCGTCACTAACGCCGGAACAGCAGGCACACCTTTCTAGCAGACTCGGTGAATATCGATCGGATTTTCTTGCCCTTGCCAAGCAATCGTCCGAATAAGGCCAAAACAAATCACTCGCCTTCATTGAGGAAGCTTAAGTTTAATCGCTTGGATAAACCAGTCGATTTCTTCAAAATGGTATTCAATTTTTTCAATACTGGCATGGTCAGTCTCCGCTAAGGCCGCACACTGAATAAACTGGTCGCCCCCAGCGGCCTGACATAATTGTTTATGATCGGTTATGGGAACCACTTGGTCCCGATCGCCGTGAACGAGCAAGGCCGGGCATCGAAGACGCTTTAGGCTGCTCAAAGGCGCGATGTCATCCAGTTGATGGCCAATGACCCATTGCACGTAACGAGTTACAAACCAGACAAGCCCTGGCACCCAGTCTATCCGTCTTAGCTGTCGCTGCATGACCCACTTGGGATGCGCAAAGCTGGCCAGACTGATCACAGCATTAACCCGTTCATCATTTGACGCCGCCAATAAAGCGGCCGCCGCGCCCACTGAATGCCCAAGCAGAATTAATTGCTCACTGGCATCAGGCTTTTCTGCACGCAACCATGCCACGGACGAGGTCAAGTCTTCAGCGAATTTTGGCATGGTGGACACACCACGTCGATCACTGTCACCGTGGTTGTGCGCATCAACCAAAAAACTATGCATGCCTCTTTGATGCAAAAGCTTCGCTAAGGGCAGCATAAAACTTTTATTCGCGCCCCAGCCATGCATGAGCATCACTGTCACCTTGGACGGCTCATTGGCGGGTATCCACCAGGCAGAAAGGCGACAGCCATTCTCTCCCTCTACCGTCTTATCATCATAAGTCATACCAAAGTCTTTGGGAGACTGCACATTGGGCACACGAGGCGCCCGGAAGCCAATATGGACGGCCAAGAGAAAAACCACAATCAGCAGTAGTGTGGCCCCGGTGATGCTCAATAACATTGGATTCCAGTTAACAAGTTGCCGGTTAATCCCATTGCCAGAAACAACGACCTGAATCCAAACCCGTTAAAAAACATAAGCCATCCATGGATCTGGAAAATCATAAGGCACGACCAAAAGACTCAGCGTCTGACAGCCAATAACCTCACAAGCCATGACCTCTGCGTTTCGGTCAAGTCGTGGTTTTACACAGAGACTGTGGATAAACCGGTGCATGATTCGGGTAAAAGAACCCTAAGTCAGTGTGAGCACTTCATTTCACCACCTGTGATGAAAAAAGCGTCAACAACAATGACCGGTACAAAAGCCTTACTTATAGTCAAAGTGCTCGCATGGATAACGCCAACATCACAATGGAAGTCAGAACCAACACCGCTTGAGCACCGAAATAAACGCCATTAACGATCAAGTCATGAGGTCGCATACGCCCTCCTTATAATTGAGCGGTTGAAACAAAGCTTCACCATTGATGATACAGATCTTATACATAATGTAAAACTTTATTTCTCTCAACATGTCTCAATTTTATGCATAGAATATTCACTATATGTCAGTACATAAAATTCAATTTCCACTTTGCAGGCAAAGCCAGTAGAGTAGCGTTATATTTTTAGACCAAGTGAGTTCGTATGTCAGGGCAACCGTGGGTTTTGGCCGGTCACAATCCGCATAAACACGCCGCGTTCCACGCATTGGCGGATCGCTGGGGGCTGACACTTTTGCCCCAGTCACAGTTTTCCCTGCAATCAGTGGAAGAAGATGGATTGACGTTTGTTGAAAACGCACTCAAAAAAGCCCGGCTGGCCAGCAAAGTCAGTGGCCTGCCCGCCCTGGCAGATGATTCAGGCCTGGTCATACCGGCACTGAACGGTGCGCCGGGATTATTTTCGGCACGTTACGCCAGTCAATTCAATGGACAGCCCAGCGATGATGAAACGAATCGTCAAGCCGTATTGGAGCAGATGGCAGGCTTGCCATTTGGTCAACGAGATGCTTACATGACCACAACGCTGGTCTGGATTCACTCGCCGGAAGATTCAGAACCCAAAGTAGTGACCTGTCGCTGGCATGGAGAAATCCTAATGCAAACGCGCACCCGGGACGGCGTCGGTTATGACCCGATTTTCTGGCTGCCACAGCACTTGAAAACGCCCTCGGAGATGACCTTGAACGAAAAACATCGACTGGATCAGAGAGCCAAAGCGTTTGAACAATTAATGAGTCTGTTTTAACCAGGCCTGGTAACTTTATGATCGAATTACGCACCTACGTTTTTCTGGATTCGCTGCAGCCGCAGCTGGCCGCCTATATGGGCACGGCCTCGCTGGGCTTTCTGCCCGTGCCAGGCGACACCTGTCTTTGGATGGAAGTCGCGCCTGGCATGGCCGTGCATCGGTTGTCCGACATTGCGTTGAAAGCCTCCAATGTGCATCTGGGCCAGCAGATTGTGGAACGCGCTTATGGGTCCATGGTGATTCACCATCGCAATCAGAGTGACGTGCTGACGTCCGGTGATCAGGTTTTGCAATATCTGCAGACGGAACACACCACACGCCAGGCCTGCCAAATCATGTGGAAAGAAGTGATCCGAGGCGTGACCCCGGACCATGCAACGTTGATCAATCGCGATAATCGCAGAGGGTCCATGATCCTGCCTGGCCAGAGCATGCTGATTATGGAATGCGAGCCGGCCGGCTACATAGTTCACGCTGCGAATGAAGCTGAGAAAGCCGCCAATGTGACGCTGGTGGAAGCCAGAGCCGTGGGGGCTTATGGTCGCCTGCTGATGGCCGGTCGCGACGGGGACATCAACGAAGCCGTTCAGGCCGCCGAACGCGCGCTCAATCAAATCAATGCCGAAGCACGCGTACGCCCCCGATAAACGTTTTACCGTCTCGGCGCAATCAATATGCCAATAAAAAAACCGGCTAAGGCCGGTTTTTTTTTATTCATCCTTCAGGTTTAAGGCTTCAATCTCAGATAACTGGTGCCTTTCTGACGCAGAAAGTCAAAAAACGCTTCACTGATGATCGACATGGACTTGCCCCGCGGGTAGACAAGGTTCCATTCTTTCTCAATTGGAAAGCCTTCTACATCCAGTATCGCCAGCGGCCCATCCTCACTTTCAAGATTGAGGGCATGCTGAGACACCACTGAGACCCCCAGTCCGCCGGCTACGGCGTGCTTGAGCGCCTCATTACTGTCCAGCACCAAACGTTCGTTCAAGCTGAGCTTCTGCTGTGAAAAACGCCCTTCAATCGCCGACCGGATCCCAGACCCCGGTTCACGCATGATAAAGGGTTCTTTGGCCAGACGTTTCAAGGAAATGCGGCTTTTCCCCACCAACGGATGCTCCCGATGCGCGATGGGCACCAAAGGGTTGGGGGCAAACGGATAAATTTCCAGATCCAGATGAGTGGTCGGCACCTGTCCGACGATGTAGAGGTCATCAAGGTTATTTTCAATGCGCTTGTAGAGGTTTTCCCGGTTTGCCACCGACAGCTCGATGTCAATTTCCGGGTAATCCTTACAAAATTCACCCAAAGCAAGGGGGGCAAAATATTTGGCCGTGGTGACCACTGCTACCCGCAGGCGACCCCGAGTTTTGCCTCGAAAGTCGTCCAGCGTCATTTCCAGATTGGCAAACGTATTGAGAATGGCACGACAACTCAGAGCAACCTCTCGTCCCACATCGGTCAAATAAATGCTTCGCCCGATCTGTTCATAAAGCGGCATTTCGACCGCTTCTGACAGGCCTTTTATCTGAGCGGAAACCGTCGGCTGAGTTAAATGCAGCTCTTCTGCTGCCTTGGTAAAACTCAGGTTGCGCGCGACGGACTCAAAAATCTGTAGCTGCCTTAGCGATGTATGCCTCATCAAACGATGATGCTGGGCATAATCGGGTACTTCTTGAGCCATAACGGCCTCCCTGAATCATTTAGCCTGCTGCAATGGCTTCAGGCAAATTTTGAGCGAGTCATGACTGACACATCCGAAGCAAACACCATCAGGTGATGGCCCTGCTTTTCAAACACTTCAAGCTTTTCAAAGACTGGCTCAATTTTTGACTCCGGCAGGATAATCATAAACATGACATTGCCATCGCCTTCAATTTCAGAGCTGTGAAAGCCGGTTTCCCCATCCCCACGGACATCAAACAGGGTATACCCACTGACCCCGGTTTCGCTCAGGATTCGTTTAATCCGTCTTTCCAGGCCGGTGGACGCAATCACTTGCAACATTTTTTCAGAACAGGTTGGAATCGTCATATTACCCCCTTAACCCCCGACATACCATTGACTGACTTGATAAAAGAGCGGAATCCCGACCACAACGTTGAAGGGAAAGGTAATCCCAAGCGACAACGCCAAGTAATAAGACGGGTTCGCCTCTGGTACGCCAAAACGCATCACTGGTGGCACAGCGATGTAGGACGCACTGGCACTGAGTATCGCAACCAATAAGGTACCACCGACACTGAAGCCCAACATGCTGTGACCGACAAACACACCGATGAAACCGCCAATCAAAGGCATAATAATACCAAAGGCAATGAGGGTTCCGCCGACTTTCTTGAAGCTGTCCAGACGTTTGGCTGCAACCATCCCCATTTCAAGCAGGAACAGACACAACACACCCATGAAAATTTCTTTGGTAAATGGGTACAGGGTTTTCATGGCCTCAGGCGGCACAATGGCACCGATGATCAAAGCCCCAAGCAACAAAAGTACACTGCCGTTGGTAAAGGCATCTTTGAGCAAGGGGCCCCAATCAGTCTTGGGCGCTTCAGCCTGCCCCATCGCGGCGGTACCATCTGCACCGATTTTGTCAGCAGCCAAGCGTTTACGAGCCATAGCGGCCAACACCAGACCAATGATAATCGCCGGAGATTCCATCATTACCATCATAATGATTGGATAACTTTCATGGGTCACACCGGACGCTTCAAGAAAGGCAATCGCCGTCAAAAATGTCCCGGCACTGACCGAGCCGTAATGAGCGGTGATCGCAGCCGCGTTCATCGGGTCAATTTTGTTGCGGAATCGCAACAACGCATAACCAATGATCGGAATCACAAAACCGAGCACGATGGCCCAGAAAATTGCATTCATGGCCACAAACAGATCGGAGTTAGCTAATTCCGCCCCGCCTTTAAGACCAATGGCCATCAGCAGATAAAGGGACATCCCCTTTGACATGCCTTCTGGAAACTTCAAATCCGAATTAACTAGCTGAGCGATAACCCCCAGCAGAAAGAACAAGACTGCCGGTATTAACAAACTATCTAAGCCCATGACGTCTCTCCATTACAATTGACTGCGTTTAATCTTAGAGCGCCCGTGTCAAGAAATAAAATTGATATTGCAACTGGAACTCATAGCAAATTACCAATAACAAGAAACACTAACATTCAAGCTCTTATTAATCGAGCATTTCTTTCAGATAAAAAAAAGGCGCTGATTAAATCAGCGCCAATCGCTAAGACTTAAATAAAAAATCTTAATCTGGCCAGACACGTGGTTGTGTGGTCATCACTGTGGCCGTTGCCGCCGATTCAGGCTGCTGGGCCGTAGTGGACTTCGAAGCTTCTTTAGAAGCTGATCCCACGCTTGAGCGACTGCTTTTGGCAGGTGCTTTTCTGGTTGTCGGCTTGGGCGTGCTTGACGCCTTTACTGCCTTGGAAGCCGTCGATTGATTCGGCGTTTTTTGCGGCTGAGATGGTTTCTGATTCGTCGCATCTGTTTTGTTTGCCTGCGCCATCCTCGTTCTCCTTATCCTTGTTGGACTTTTTGAAAACCGGCTTCGATACGCTCCGCCAATTGGTAATCCAGGTCAGTCAACTCGCCGTCCTGTGAATAGATCACCAGAGACGCATAATCCCGGCCAAAACTGACATTGGGATGATGCGACAGGGCTTCGGCCTGTTCCGCGACATCATCCAGGAAAGTGCGCAACTGCTCATAGGAGTCAAAAATAAACTTGGCTTCCATACTCGCGGGACGTTGCTTTACTTTCCATGGGCTGTTGTCGGAAAGGGTCATACAAAGCTCCTGGGGTTCTGGTTCATGGCTTGCATGGGCTGTTGCATGGGAGGCTGATAGGCCGCCAACCATTGCTGAATGCGCTGAAGCTGAGCCTGCTCTTCCTGTAACAGTTGAGTAAACAAAGCCAGATCATCCTGAGCCCCTACATTGGCGCACCAAGCCTGTGCCTGTGCATACAGATCAATCAGGCCTGCCTCGTGCTCAGCACAAGTTTGCAATGATTCCACCACATCCACAGCCGGCATGGCAGGCTGGAGAACCGAACCGGACGGAAGCGCGCCGTGCGCAACCAAACGATCCGTTAGCATGGAAGCATGACGAAACTCTTCATTCGCCAAGGCCAGGAAGTCATCAGCGAACTGTGATTCCTGACGTTGCTTGGCAAGTGAAGACTGCGCCATATAATGCTGCCCTGCACTGAACTCCAGACTCATGGCCCGACCCAGAAACCCTAGGATACGTGGATCCATTGACTGATTCTGCCGATATCTCGGATGCTGTCCGATCCCGGGCATAACGCTACCGGGGGTTCGACTGAACGCTCTCATAATTGGGTCTCCATCACTTGAGCCGCTCTGAAAGAGCGACCCGATTGATTACTGAGATTGATCACTTGGTGGTCAATACCGGCTCCACCTCTTTGTGTGGACGCGCGATAATGTGGGCCGCCACTAAACCATCACCAACGCGTTCGCAAGCGTCTGCGCCGGCGCGAACTGCAGCGTTCACTGCACCGGTTTCGCCGCGAACCATCACGGTGACATAGCCACCGCCAACAAAATCGCGGCTGACCAGGCGAACTTCCGCCGCCTTAGTCATGGCATCGGCCGCTTCAATCGCTGGTACCAGACCACGCGTTTCAATCATGCCCAAAGCAATTCCATATTCCGTGCTCATGGTGTTTCTCCTAATTTAATGGCTGTCGCCCTTCATTACCTATGAATCAATTACTTTTCGATGGTCGCCAGTACTGGCTCAACTTCTTTATGTGGGCGTGCGATGATGTGCGCAGCAACCAGACCGTCACCGACACGTTCACAAGCGTCCGCACCAGCACGAACCGCAGCGTTGACAGCCCCTGTCTCACCACGAACCATGACTGTTACATAGCCACCACCAACGAAGTCACGGCTTACCAAGCGAACTTCAGCGGCCTTGGTCATCGCATCAGCGGCTTCGATCGCTGGAACCAAACCACGTGTTTCAATCATGCCCAGGGCAATTCCATATTCAGTACTCATTGTCATTTCTCCTGTAAAAGCCGTCTTAACGACGGCAAAATAATGAATTATTTGTTTTCAATCGTCGCCAAGACTGGCTCAACTTCTTTGTGAGGACGCGCGATGATGTGTGCGGCTACCAGACCGTCACCTACACGCTCACATGCGTCTGCACCGGCACGAACCGCTGCGTTAACGGCACCGGTTTCACCGCGAACCATCACAGTAACATAACCGCCGCCGACGAAATCACGACTCACCAAACGTACTTCAGACGCTTTGGTCATGGCATCCGCTGCTTCGATGGCAGGCACCAGACCACGTGTTTCAATCATTCCCAACGCAATACCGTAGTTATCAGACATAAATACCTCCTACTACTCTTTACACTCTTACAAAAACCTGTCTAGGCACTTAAAAAATCGCACGATGTCCGGTCAATAATGCCGGCAATCGTTAAATCTGTTAATAATTTGTCATCGCCCGCTGCCGTTCTGGCAGCCGAATTGGCGATGGTAAAAATCCAGTCTCCAGGCTTGACCCCAATCGGGTCCATCGCCACAACCGTTTCGCCGTTTAAGCTGTGCAACACCTTGATGGACAGTTGCCCCAGCCCTTCCAGTCGCCGGGTCATCACCAAGGTCTGCTTAACCTGATGAATCATCATGCTTCTGGCTCCCATTTATCGATAATGCCCACAATCGTCAGATCACTGGGGTAACCTTTAACCCCACTGGCATCTCGAGCGGCAGAAGAACCGACACACAATACCCAGTCCCCTGGTGTGCAACCGACAGGGTCAACGGCGACTTGAGGCGTCCCCCCTTCCTTGTCGGTGACCACCAGCAGTGGTTTGTGTTCCAGTGTGGCAATCCGGTTGGTTGAGACCAAAGTTTTGATCACTTTAAATATCTTCATGTCACACCTCGTACTGCTCTGCCCAAGTGGGTGAGAGCCGCATGGAAACCATTTCACAAGGGACCGCCCGTTGATGATCCCGTAACGTGCATAAACTGGTCAACTCACCTTTTTCGGACAATTCGCTGTATCGTTGATGCAGCGCCTGTTCAATCCGGCGAGCTTTTTCCAATGCCCGTGTACGGGATCCCGGGACGCGTCCGTCATAATCACAACGGATAATCACAGGAGCAGGCAACCCGCGATGAACGTTCAGACCTTTAAAAATCTTGATCCCAACGTCAACATCCGGTGCGCCTTCTTCCAATGTATCCAGAAACCCGTAATAACTCAGATTTCTGAGCTGAACCTCTTCGAAACCATTACCCAGCCCGATAAAGCGTTCTGCATGGCCGATGTCGGCATACAACCCTTTCTCATACTGTCGAACGTACGCAATCTGAGAAAAATTCTGCTCTATCAACCAAGCCAACAAATCCTGCATGGAATCATTTGGAGCAGAACTTCCAGCCTGCTCCGCAAGTTGTTGCATGGCTTCTTTTAAATAGGCTCTGGCTTGATCCGCTGGCCAGCCTGCGGTTTGATCAAACAATGTCTCTGTTTTGATGTAGCGAGCCAAACACAACTGACCTTCCTGATTCGGCAAATGCACTTTCAGGCTGTCATTATCGGTGTTCAACCCGAGCAACATCGGTTCCACTCGAGAACCACAACCGAAGCGGTTTTCAATGGCTTGCTGAAAATCTTCTAGCCTTTGAAGCGCCGCGGCCGCCGCTTTCTTCTCATCACTGCCATGCGCTGCACAACCTTGGTGGTTAGGGTCTTTGTCTGAGTAGTGATAAACAGCAATCTTCAAGTAACGTGTTGACTCGGTCGCCGGATTGGGAATTCCCTCCCGGAAACGATCGTGCTCAACAAATACCCAGTGACGGACACTTTCACTCACATCAAACATCACACCCGCATGCGCCTTGCGGCGAACCATGTTGTGAGGCAGACGCAACACATAACTAACGGTATGTGCCAGGCGTCCATCTGCACACGGTGCAACCCCGACGGCATGAAAACCGGCCGCCATAAACGCTTGCTTGGCCACCGCTTCCTGCTCGTCCTGCAATGGATTCAGCTGATAAAAATCCTGCGAAAGACGTTC
Source organism: Thiomicrospira sp. WB1 (assembly GCF_001507535.1). Taxonomy (GTDB): domain Bacteria; phylum Pseudomonadota; class Gammaproteobacteria; order Thiomicrospirales; family Thiomicrospiraceae; genus Hydrogenovibrio. The sequence continues at coordinate 225,154 of NZ_LQBN01000003.1, read as the reverse complement.
AAATTGTTTAAAGATCCCGTAGGCATACAACGCTTTCACGTTGAGGCCTGTTTTCCAAGCATCAGTCAATAACGATTCCGGCCACTGCCAGCCAAATTCGGACTGGACCAAAGCCTGCGCTTTGACCACAAAATCCTCTTCATTCTGCCAGCTGGCCACACGCTTCAGAATCCCTTCCAGGTCATCAAAACCTGCCTTGGTATTTAGCTCGTAATCTCTTAATAGCTGATTACGACGAGTATTTACCAAAGCATGATCACTCCGCCCCATCGGTGCTGAATGCACAGAGGTTACGGACGATTTCTGCATCTGACCCGGTGTTGCGCCGGTTTTTACCGGCGCTGCCACCTTGCGCCAAAACATTGATTTCTGTCTGACTCTGGCCGGATTCATACTGACTTAACTCCCATACGTTCCTTACTGGTTAAGCTCTCGCCCCACCAGACAGGGTGACGGTCGCACCGGTTTCAGTATTACCGCTGGATCCGGTAATCGGACTGTTGTCCACTTCCGGCCCCATGGTTTTGCGATAATCGGCAGCATGGTTAAATGCCTGCGACTGATCGCCCCGAATGGATGCGTTACGGTTGTTAGCCCATGGACCTTCCGTGCCCGATACGCGAGGACCTCGGCCCCAGGAATCTCCGGTAATGGATGATCCCTGATCGCTGCCTTCGCCAGTAACGGAGGAAGCAACCGCGTTACGCGCCGCGGGTGACTGAGAAGGCGATCGGTTTGGACGAATGGTCCGCGACGTCGTGTTCTCATTATCACCGGTCACTTTACCCTGAGCACTCGAAAACGCACCCGTAATCTGGCTTGGTGCCGATTCAGACTGACCAACCGCAACGGCATTGCCTTGCATCACAGTTGGAAAGTCAGGATCACCCGGCTCGGCAACGGCTGTGACATCACACTGTGCAACCGTTTGGTCATGGCCCTGATATGCCGTACCTGAAACGGTCTGACAAGCGCCTTTCTGGCCACCTGTTACACCGGCAGGTCCTGGCTGCACACCACTCACAGCATGCCCGCCGAACGCGGAACGCTGAGGTTGGCGCTGAGCCATCTGAGCTTGATCATCGGTCGAGCAGGTTTTGCGTGTTTCCAGAGCGTCCATGTAGGGCGTTCCAGTCACAGCTGAACAATGACCTGCTTCCGCTCCCGTCATGTCTGAACTGCCACCGGCACGATCACCACTGACTGACTGACCTTTACTGGTCTGGCCATACATGACTTTGTTGGCGGCGGCAGGCGGTTCCATCTGACAGACTTCACGCACACTGCCGGAGTCCTGATAACCCGTGCCCGTTACATTGGCACAGTAACCCGTTTCCTCACCGGTTACAGTTGGACGCGCTCGGTCTTCGTCTCGTGGCTTTACCGCTGAAACATTTACGCCAGTCAACGACGTGCCTTTGGCAGTCGTCGACTGTGTCACCTTCTGCGGGGCCTGAGGTTTTGCCGCCGATCCTGTGTTGCAGAACAGATCGCTCTGATCCGCAGGCAGATAATCGGTACCGGTTACCCCAGCACAAACGCCTGATTCATTACCGGTCACTCCCTGGCCGAAACCGATGGAGCTACCGCTCACGCTCTGACCACGCGTGGTCTGTGAGCGACTGACTTTTGCAGGTGCCGAGCTGTATTCTGTCTGACAGTACTGACCGAACTCCTCGGTTCCGAGGTATTCCGTGCCACTGACTTTCTGACAGTAACCTGACTCAACGCCGGTTACCGAGTCAGACCGACCAGTCTGAGAGCCGGTCATGGTCTGCCCACCACCGGTCTTGGATTCGCCAACCTTACTCGGAGCTTCCTTGCTTTTCATTGGCTGCTCTGAGCGAGGCCTGGGACTGGCCTTACAAGCTGTCTTACCTTTTGAGCAACGTTCAGCTCGCACTTGCTTGGCAATCTCACGACTGCTGGCATCCGGGTTGGCCATACGTGCCTTGGCAGCAGAATGACCACTTTTATTACGGAATGCCTGCTCCGCGCTCTTGCCATTTGAGCGAGCCTGACGATACGCTTTCGACATCAAACGGCCTTGTGGCTGTTGAGAGGCTTCCGCCTTCTGCGCCACCCGCTTCTGACGAGAATCCTTGCTGGCACTTGGACGCATTGCGCCCAAATCCGGCTTGGCAGTCCCGGCATCATCCGATGCCTCGACCTGCTTCGTCTGAAGCGTTTGTTCAGCTTGCTTGGCCATGGCCTTCGCTTTGGCTTTTGGGTGCCAGGTTGCTTGCATGTTATCTACTTCCAGTTCTTGGCCGCTTTGTGACGCCTGACCGCGGGATTTCCCCTTGATCAATGCATCACGGCGTGCCTTGGAGGCTTCACGACCACTGCCATTTGGCTGAACCGATGACGGTGCCACGCTGGCTTTTGGTCGTGTCGCTTGCACTTTGGAAGGCGACACATCGCTGGTTGAAGCTTGAGCCGGGGCCGCTTGTGACGGACGTGATGCCGCACCAGCTTTCCCCTGAATCAAGGCTTTGCGACGTGCCAGCGCCTTTTCCCGACCACTGGAGACAATTGCCTGTTCACTCATATTGGCCTCCTGTATTCATTAAATTGGCCTGAAAGGTCGCTTACATGCCTCGTGGGCGATATACCACAAAGTTATGACCTTGAGACTGAGTGTAGTTGTCATAACCAACCAGACGAATCAAGTGGTCTGGGTAAGCTTGACGACAGGCTTCAATTTCAGCCAATACTTCCATTGGGTCGCGCATGCCAAAGAAAGGCAATTTCCACATACCCCAGTAGTGCGCCGCGGCGTTCTCAGGCTTATCATGCTCAATGGATGGTGTCCATCCCTGGTTGATGATGTAAACAACCTGGTCAAAGATTTCATCGGCTGTCAGATCTGGCAAAAACGAGAAAGTTTCCAGAGTGTACTGAGTACGATAATCATCGGTGTGTAACGCTGACATAATTCTGCTCCTTTAAAATTCAATCAATTTAGGCTTAGCAAGGGATTAAGCATCCAACTTGTCAACAGTGTCGAATTCAAACTTGATTTCTTTCCAAGTTTCCAGCGCTGTTGCCAGTTCCTTGCTGTGACGTGCGGCATCACGCAGAATGTCACCACCTTCACGCTCCAGGTCACGCCCTTCGTTACGTGCTTTCACACACGCTTCCAGCGCAACACGGTTTGCCGCAGCACCTGCCGCGTTACCACCTGGGTGACCCTGAGTACCGCCACCAAACTGCAGAACGGAATCGTCACCAAAAATGTTTACCAGCGCAGGCATGTGCCATACGTGGATACCACCGGATGCAACTGCGAACACACCAGGCATTGAACCCCAGTCCTGATCGAAGAAAACACCACGTGAACGATCTTCTGGTACAAACGCTTCACGCAACTGGTCAACAAAACCAAGCGTTGACGCACGGTCACCTTCCAGCTTACCTACAACGGTACCAGTGTGCAGGTGATCACCGCCTGACAGACGCAGACATTTTGCCAGTACACGGAAGTGGATACCGTGACGTGGGTTACGGTCAATTACCGCGTGCATGGCACGGTGAATGTGCAGCAGTACGCCGTTGTTACGACACCACTTTGCCAGTGACGTGTTGGCAGTGAAACCAGCTGTCAAGAAATCGTGCATGATGATTGGCATGCCCAGCTCTTTCGCAAATTCAGCACGCTCGATCATTTGCTCAGAATCCGCCGCTGTTACGTTAAGATAGTGACCTTTACGCTCACCAGTCTCATCGGTCGCTTTATGCACAGCTTCCGCGACAAATTCAAAACGGTTCTGCCAGCGCATGAATGGCTGAGAGTTCACGTTCTCATCATCTTTGGTCAAGTCCAAACCACCGCGCAAACACTCATAAACCGCACGGCCATAGTTTTTCGCAGACAGACCCAGTTTTGGCTTGATGGTTGCACCCAACATTGGACGGCCGTACTTGTTCAGCTTATCACGCTCAACCTGGATACCACTTGGTGGCCCCATGCATGTCTTGATAAAGGCAACTGGGAAACGCAAGTCTTCCAGACGCAGAGAACGAACGGCCTTAAAGCCGAATACGTTACCAACCAATGAAGTCAGAACGTTTACAACCGACCCTTCTTCAAACAGGTCCAGCGGGTAAGCGATGAACGCGTAGAACGCTTCTTTATCACCCGGTACGTCTTCAATTCGATACGCACGGCCTTTGTAATATTCCATGTCAGTCAACAGGTCAGTCCAGACCGTGGTCCAGGTACCGGTAGAAGATTCCGCGGCAACAGCTGCTGCAGCTTCTTCACGAGGAACACCTTCCTGTGGAACGACTTTAAAACAGGCCAGCAGATCCGTGTCCAAAGGCACGTAATCTGGCACCCAGTAAGTGAGTTGATAGTCTTTTACACCCGCATCAAAGGTTTGATTTGCCATAATGTTGCTCCTTTATGGTTAAAAGGGTCGTGTTGAATTACAGCGCTATCATAGGGAATGTCACCCATCGTGACTAATTGAAAGTCTTGATTAAAAAGATAGAGCATTACCTATGGTTTCACTGCAACACATCAAAAAGCCCTGCCCCGTGGGGATTGAGTCAAATTTCGACGGTCATAATTTGCCGTAGGCCCACTACTTTAACCTAAAAAAAGAAATGAAATGCAAGATTTCTTAGATTTCATTCAACCGTCAAATTCCGTGCATTTTTGTTTTCATTCCCTTTTTGCCGACACAAAAGCTAGAATCGTAGATATACGCACTACATTTAAATTTTCCACACACCAAATGGAGAAATCAATGCATCCACCTGAAACGGCAACGGCGCCCGATACCACCCTGGCCAAAGTCATTTATGTGCTTTATTTCGCCGGTTTTTTCACCGGCATCACAGCCCTGATCGGCCTGGTTATGGCTTATGTAAAAAAGGTGACGCCGATACCCCTGCATGGCTGACGTCGCACTACCGCTTTCAAATCGCGACCTTCTGGTATGGCTTGGTCTATTTATTGATCGGCACGCTTCTGATGCCCATTATGATTGGCTGGCTGGTGTTTTTATGGTGGTTGGTCTGGCTGATTATACGCAATGTCAAAGGGCTGAGCGCCCTGGACAGATCCCAGTCGATTCAGGGCGGCTTCTTCAGCCTGTCCGAGGTTGAATAAACGGCCTCGGGCGTGCTTCACCCATAAAAAAACCCGCTCTTGCAAACCAAGAGCGGGCTTAATGCATTAGGTGCTTCGCTTGCGCGAATCAGTGTTTAAACAACTGACACGTTTTCTGCTTGTGGGCCTTTTTGACCTTGTGTCACTTCCATAGTGACCGTTTGCCCTTCCAAAAGGGTTTTACGGCCAGTACCGTTAATCGCTGAGAAATGAACGAAGACGTCTTTGCCGCCTTCCTGCTCGATGAAACCGAAGCCTTTCTCATCGTTAAACCACTTGACGGTACCTTGAGTTAAATCAGACATGCTTTTTCCTTATACCTACATAATAAATACCCCTGACTCTGACCGGCTAAAAGCCCACAAGACTTCTGCGCCATTCAAAAGCAGGTGAATTCATTATACTTACTTTTCGCGTCTGTAAAGATTATCTTTGTATTTTTTTCGATATGACAAGCAGTTAGCGCCCAAATCGCCCGCCACCCATGCTTCAACATCAACGGTACGCCTCGACTTTCGAACGTAGCGCCAACTCCGCAGGATAGGGATGCAAGAACACCTGCTCCGACAAATAGTCAGAACCGTAATGACGAACAAACTGTTGCAAGACCTTGATGACCGCAATCATCGGCACGATGCCTTGACGAAATTCCTCTCGGGTTTCCAGATAATGCGCTTTCTCTTCTGCATTCAATGACGCCTTGAAAAAACCAAACATATGATCCAACACATTAATGACGGCTCCCCGTTTGCTATGCTGACTCAAGGCCTCATGCAGCAGCGATTCGTAGGTCGTCAGAGCGTGCGCCAGCGTTTGTGGGGTTGCTTGTGCCACCACAGGCCCCATTTCCCGAAAAATGGCCTCGGACTTGGATTGCAACAGAAACTTGTGTTGCCGATGAAAAGTCTGCAAGGCTTTGACATCGGGCTTGGCCTCGACAAACTCGCGCCAACGGGCCTGGGTAAAGACGTGCATCACAAAATTTTCTCGGAGCCAGGCGTCCTTGAGCCGGCCTTCTTCTTCAACAGCCAGCCAGGGCGCCTCCCTTTGCAACCGCGCCGTAAAAAGACCTTGCCCCATTTTGTCTTGCGAACCAAACCATTCCCCAGTCGGGCGATAAAATTTGATTCGTTCCATGCCACAGGTGGGCGAACGCGACTTGACCACCGCCCCATCGACCCCCTGGCTGAGCAGTTTCGGGATCATTTTTCGGTTGTAGTCTTCGATGCCTTGCGTCACGTCCGTGTCCGTGCGCGTACCGCGCACCCTGATCTCCCCATCGAAATTAACAATCCGAATGGTCTCACGAGGCGTGCCCAATACCGGCGCTTCCGGACAGAACGGATAAAACTTGGCATAAGGGGCCAAGCCATGATTAAGAAAATCATCCTGAGCATGGCCGCCGTTGTAACGGCATTCAGTACCGCGCAGACAATCGGATACGGCCAAACGCACCTGTGGAAATTCGGATGGGCTCGACATAACACTCCTTTTTTGACCAGGCCTGGTCAGATGACGACACAGGTTGTATAACAATTGTACATCGAATTCCGTTACAATGCTTTTAGCATAAATCCACATGGCCACAGTGATCAACAGAGAGAGTTGCAATGCATTACAAAAACTTTACCGCTTACCAGCATGGTACCGAGCCCGCCGTCGGGGTTCTGCTCACCAATCTGGGCACCCCTGACGCCCCCACCAAGGCCGCATTAAAACCTTACCTCAAAGAGTTTCTGGAAGACCCGCGGGTAGTGGAGCCGCCGCCGGCGCGCTGGCTGTGGAAACTGATCCTCAACGCCATCATTCTCAATACCCGCCCGGCCAAATCCGCCGAGGCCTATCAGGAAGTGTGGGGCCATTATGGTGATGGGTCCCCGCTGCTCGACATTGGCAACAAACAGCTTGAAGCGGTCAAGACATCCGTGTCCCAGCACTTTCAGGGACGCGTCGAATTCGCGCTGGGCATGCGCTACGGCAATCCTTCGATTCCCGATGCCTTGAAATCCCTGCAGGAACGTCACGTCCAGAAACTGGTGGTCTTGCCCATGTACCCACAGTATGCCGGTGCCACCACCGCCTCCACCTTTGATGCGGTCACGGACGAACTGCGCCAATGGCGCTGGGTACCGGAATTTCGCTTTATTAAAAGCTATCACAAGCATCCAGGTTACATCAAAGCGTTGGCCAATAGCATTCGGGAACATCAGGCCGAACACGGCCAGCCTGACCTGCTGGTCATGTCCTACCATGGCATCCCTCAGCGCTACTACAATAACGGCGACCCTTATGCCTGCGAATGCCGGGCGACGTCCCGACTGGTGGCCGAAGAACTGGGGCTGAGCGAAGACGATTATCTGGTCAGTTTCCAGTCGCTGTTTGGCAAGGAAGAATGGATCAAGCCCTACACCGATGCCACCCTCAAAGGGTTGCCGGAAAAAGGGATCAAGCATGTACAGGTGATCTGCCCCGGTTTTTCCGCCGACTGCCTGGAAACCATTGAAGAGATTGATCAGGAAAACCGTGAATACTTCGAGGAAGCGGGGGGTGAGCAATACAGTTACATCCCCGCACTGAATTTCCGCGAGGATCACACCGACATGCTCGCCGAACTGGTGCTGCAACACACTCAGGGCTGGCCAGAACGGGATGGTTTTGATGCCGAGGCGGCGAAAGCAGAACGGGCAACCCAGGCCCGCCGTGCGCAAGAAGTGGAACAAAGCCTACTGGATGAATTCGGAGAAGAAATCATCTACCCTCAGGGCAAAAAGCACCTGGGCTGATCTTGTCTCAACGCCGGTCGAGGCCCCGACCTCTTCGACCGGCTTACTCCCCTCAATCGCTCTGTGAGGAAAAACACTCCCGCTGCAGCTGCCCCACTTCCAATCGCGTACCGGTGACGGCCGGACTTTGCATCAGATAACTCACACTCTGCCAGATTTGCGCCAACCCAATGGGCTCGGGAATCGCATTTTCCGCCAGTCGTGTCTGCTTGAGTGATTCGCTGTCGCCCTGGTTAAAGATCACCAGGCCAGGCGCCAGCGTATTGCATTTGATCTGCGGTGCCCAGTCGCGCGCCAAAGATCGGATCATGGACTCCAGTCCGGCCTTGGAGGCGAGGTAAGCGGTGTAATCCGGGTGCCCCCGGCTGGCTTTGGCGTCACTGATCGCAATCACATCGGCGCGCTGTGAACACTGTCGCAGCAGAGGCAGGCAGGCCTGATTAATTTGGTAAGGCGCTCGCACATGCACAGCCCAGAGCGCCTCCAGATCCGCCACACCCGTGAGGCTTGATTCCTTTTTCCAGAGCGAAGCATTGTGAATCACCGCACGCAGACTGGTAACCTGAGATGCCAGCCATCGGGTAAAGACCGTGACCGCCTCAGCATCGGTAAAATCCACTTGATAACCGATCGCCCCGGCGTTCAGCAACTGTTCCACACCGGGTTTGTGCGTTCGATAGGTAAATAAAACCGCTTCGCCCTGCGCCAAAAAACGCTTGGCCAGATCAAGTCCGATGCGCTGGGCCGCACCGGTAATCAGAATGGCATTGGCAAGCCTGGCCATGCTCAGCCTTTTACCACCAGGTTGACCAGGCGCCCCGGAACATAAATCTCTTTGACCAGTTCTTTACCCTCCAGGTGCTTGGCCACGCGCTCCTCGGTCTTGGCCTCAGCGATGATCGCCGACTGTTCGGCGTCCTTATCGACTTCAATCTGGCCACGCAGTTTGCCATTGACCTGAACCATAATGTCCATTTCATCTTTCACCAGGGCGTCGTCATCCACGTGCGGCCAGGCCGCATCCAGCAACAGACCGTCTGACTGCCCATGCCCCAGGATTTCCCAAAGCTGTTGACCTGCATGCGGGATCACCGGCGACAGCATGATCACCAGTGCTTCCAACGCTTCCTGCATCAGGGCACGTCCCTGAGCGGAATCGTCCTCAAAACGGGCCAGATCATTCACCAGTTCCATCATGGCGGCGATGGCGGTATTAAAATGCAAACGTCGCCCCATGTCATCCGTCACTTTCTGAATCGTGGTATGCAGTTTCAAACGCAATGCTTTCTGAGATTTGTCCAAGCCGTCCTGATTGGTACAAGGCGCCGCCAGGCCTGTTTGTGCATGCGAATGAACCAACCGCCACAGACGGCTGATAAAACGATGCGCCCCTTCCACCGACGAATCGGACCACTCCAGTGTCTGTTCCGGCGGCGCGGCAAACATCATATACAGGCGCAAGGTGTCGGCACCGTACTTTTCCATCAGCACCTGCGGGTCCATGCCATTATTCTTGGACTTGGACATTTTAATCACGCCGCCATACTGAACCTCAGAACCGTCCGATTTCAATCGACCTTTGACGATGGCCCCCTTGTCATCGGTGACGGGCTCAACGTCCAACGGCGAGAACCAGATCTGTTTCCCGCTGTCATCCTGACGGTACCAACTACCCGCCAGCACCATGCCCTGAGTGAGCAGGTTTTTAAAAGGTTCACTGGATGAGACCAACCCTTCGTCCCGCATCAGCTTATGGAAAAAGCGCGCATACAATAGGTGCAGAATCGCATGCTCAATCCCACCGATGTACTGATCCACCGGCAACCAATGGTCCGCCCGTTCATCCAGCATCGCCTGATCATTGTCTTTGGAGGTGTAACGGGCGTGATACCAGGACGATTCAAAGAACGTATCAAACGTATCCGTCTCGCGCTTGGCCGCCCCGCCGCACTGCGGGCAAGCACAGTTTTTGAACGCATCCATTTTCGCCAGCGGAGAGCCGGAACCATCGGGCACCACCTCTTCTGGCAAGCGAACAGGCAAATCGGCTTCGGGCACAGGCAGGGCACCACAAGCCGGACAATAAATCACCGGAATCGGACAACCCCAGTAACGCTGACGGGAAATACCCCAGTCTCGCAAGCGGTAATTGGTCTGCTTTTCGCCCAGTCCTTTCTCACCCAGCACCTTGCCCATTTCATGCAGCGCCTGCTTGGATTTCAATCCATCAAACGCCCCCGAATTGACCAGCACCCCTTTTTCGGTAAATGCCTGCTCCGAAATATCCGGCTGGGATTCACCCTTGGGCGCGATCACTGCTTTCATCGGCAGATCGTACTTTTTTGCGAATTCATAATCGCGCTGATCGTGCGCGGGCACCGACATCACCGCCCCGGTGCCGTAACTCATCAACACAAAGTTGGCGGCATAGACGGGCAATACCTCATCCGTGATCGGATGGCGCACGCGAATGCCCGTGTCCATGCCTCGCTTTTCCATTTTTTCCATATCGGCTTCGGCGGTGGAGACATGCGAACATTCTTCAATGAAACGCTCCAGTGGTTCATTCTGAATCGCTGCTTTTTGTGCCCAGGGGTGATCGGCCGCCACCGCCAGATAGGTCACGCCCATCAGCGTGTCAGGGCGCGTGGTATAGACTTTCAGGTTGCCTTGCGACTTGTCCAGACCGCTTTCAATGGGAAATTCAATCTGCAGACCGGTGGATTTACCGATCCAGTTCTTCTGCATGGTTTTGACCTGTTCCGGCCAGCCTTCCAGTTGATCCAGGTCTTTGAGCAGTTCTTCGGCATAATCTGTGATGCGCAAAAACCACTGAGCGATTTCCTTGCGTTCAATCGGCGCACCCGAGCGCCAGCCTTTGCCATCAATCACCTGCTCGTTGGCCAGAACCGTCTGATCCACCGGGTCCCAGTTGACGGTCGACAATTTGCGATACACCAGCCCTTTGGCCATCAAACGGGTAAACAACCACTGCTCCCAACGGTAGTATTCCGGGTGACAGGTGGCGACTTCGCGCGACCAGTCATAACCCAGACCCAACGATTTCAACTGATCGCGCATGGTGTCGATGTTCTGATACGTCCATTTTGCCGGTGCCACCTGGTGATCCATGGCCGCATTTTCAGCCGGCAGACCGAACGCATCCCACCCCATCGGCTGCAGTACGTTTTTGCCCTGCAGTCGCTGGTAACGCGCGACCACATCGCCCAGGGTGTAATTGCGCACATGGCCCATGTGCAATTTGCCACTGGGGTAGGGAAACATCGACAGGCAATAAAACTTTTCCCGGCTCGGGTCTTCGGTCACGTCAAACGCGCGCTGCTCCGCCCAGAGCGACTGCACCGCCTGTTCGATTTGCTTGGGCTGATAAGTGTGCGAGGTGTCCGAATCAGTTGGCATTGTCATAGTCAGAAATCTTTTTTGGTATGATGGTTTGTAAAGTGACGAGATTATAACAAAGGATGCGCATTATGAGCGATAACAAGATGCTGACCGCCTACCGACACCTGCTGGAGCAGGCCAAAGAATCGATCTGGAAGGCCGAGTTCAAAAGCTGGGACGCATTGAAAAAAGCGGTTTGGGAATTTGAACGCGAAGGCTCTCACCTACAAGCACTGTCGCAGAAACAATGGCAACAGGTTCAGGAAGATGTGGAAGCCGACATTGACCAGCTGGCTGAGTACTTGGAAGAATTCAATCAGGGTGTGGAGTCTTTTTTGGAGATGGACCTGCCACTGATCGAATCCTACCTGGAAGAAAAAGCGCTCAGTCTGTCCGATCCCACCGAAATCATGATTCTGCGCCTTCGCCTCAATGCGGCCCTGAAGGACGTTAACAAAGCGGCCAACGACGACTGAGACCGCAAAAAACAGATGCCCTTTCATAAAAAATGACCAGGCCTGGTCATTTTTCATCCCGCCAAAACCTCATCACCCAAAAACCGGGTACAAAAAAACCCGCTGAGGCCGAAGCCTGAGCGGGTTTGACAGTTCGCCAACCTGTCGGGTTTCCCCTGGCAGGTTGCCAAAACGACTTAACGCTTGGAGAACTGTGGACGGCGACGCGCTTTGCGCAAACCGATTTTCTTACGTTCAACCGCACGCGCATCACGGGTCAACAGACCTTTGGCACGCAATGCAGAACGGTTTTCTTCGTTGAATGCCACCAGCGCTCGCGAAATACCGTGACGCACCGCACCGGCCTGACCGGTAGTGCCACCACCCTGAACAGTGATGTTGATATCAAACTGTTCAACGCTTTCCGTGGCTTCCAGTGGCTGGTTGATCACCATCAAATCGGTTTCACGTGCAAAATAATCTTTTACATCGCGACCGTTCACGGTAATGCTACCGGAGCCTGCACGAAGAAAGACACGTGCGACGGAATTTTTACGACGACCGGTTCCGTAGTGTTGTTCTACTGCCATGTTACTTTCCCCTTACAATTCCAGTTCTTTCGGCTGCTGAGCGGTATGCGGGTGCTCTTCACCGGCATAGACTTTCAGCTTTTTCATCATCGCACGTCCCAACGGGCCACGAGGCATCATGCCTTTCACAGCCAGTTCAACCGGGCGAGTCGGCTTGTTACGCATCAGCGTTTCAAAGTTACTGGACTTCAGGTTCCCGACATAACCGGTTACGTGGTGATACATCTTGTCCTGACGCTTGCGACCAGTGACCGCAATTTTGTCAGCATTGATGACCACAATGTAATCGCCGCAATCAACATGCGGCGTAAATTCCGGTTTGTGCTTCCCACGCAAACGGTAAGCGATTTCCGCTGCCATGCGCCCCAGGGTTTTGCCTTCGGCATTCACCACAAACCAGTCACGTTTGACTTCTTCGGGTTTTGCAACAAATGTTTTCATAACTTTGTCCTTATTTGGCAAGACCGGGCCTTGTTGGCGCCCGATCCTGACGATCCAATCCAATCGGTGACGTCGATCTGAACGACGTTCACGCGCACTTACTGTTTAACGGGCAATAAGGGGGATAAGGATTTAAAGCGTGAATTTTAGTGATTTGTAAAAACAAGTCAAGCACTTAATGCACTTAACCGCCGTCTTTTTGCATGGGGTCGACCAGATCGGGAATGTCTTTCTGGAGCTGGCGGCTTTGTTCGGCCATAAAGACGGCCAACGCCTGCTCCAGCCGACGATAGGACTGAATGATCTGCTGCCCCATCTGCGTCAACTGTGTACCACCCCCGTCTTTCCCACCCTGTGCTTTCTGTACCAACGGCTGTGAAAACATTGCATTCATTTCATCCACCAGCTTCCAGGCCTTTTTGTAAGACATCCCCATTGCCTTGGCCGCCTGATTCATGGACCCGGTGTGTTCAATCTGTTCCAACAACGTGATACGCCCGACACCGACATAACCGCCTGCGTCCGTCTCGTCGGTTCCCGTGATCCAGAATCGGGCGCGCAAGTGCGGCGCCAATGCCCCGCCGGGCAACTTTTGAGTCGAATTGGATTTGGATTCAGCCACGCAAACCTCGTACAAAAAAACGAAAACCAATAGCGATTGATTTTATGCTTGCCTTGCATTATAAACAAAGATGCAACTCACGTATAAACAGGTGCGCTGAGCGTGACACGAACGCTGAGGTGCCTGCCCGCCAAAAAGGAGGCACAAACATGAACAACGTCGGACAAGTGGATCGCTGGCTTCGTATTACACTGGGCATAGTGTTGATTGTGGCCGCTGCCACCAACGTGCTGGGACTTTGGGCGTACATCGGCATCATCCCGCTGGCCACTGGCTTGATTCGCTGGTGCCCGGTTTACAGCCTGCTTGGCATTCAGACCACCCCCAAAACCAACACCAGCGAAACCTGACATGCCGGGGCCGCCAGAGCCCCCAACAAAAAAACCGGTGAGGACAGACTGCCCCCACCGGTTTCAACAAAAGCCTTTATCAGGCTTAAGCTCTAAACACAGCGTTTCAATGTTTTATTGAATTCCGTGAAACGCTTTAAATTTTGCGATGGTTTTCACCGGCTTTTTCTTTTTGTTGGACGCATTCAGCACATAGACCACGGTTTCACCGTTCGGACCCGCGCCAATGTCTGTGTAACGCAGGTTATCAATGCCCAGGTCCACGTAGCCTTTGAAATCATCCCAGTTAGAGAAAACATAAATCCGGTTCTCTTCACCCCGATAGACTTCACCATAAAAATCTTCAGCCGCTTTCAAATTCCCAGCCATCATTTGTTCACCAATGGACGGCGTGGTTTTCTTTTTGTCATCGCCGGTCAGGCCGTAAACCACGGTTTCACCATTCGGCCCCTCACCGATAAACGTGCGACGATAGGCGGTTTCACCGCGCTCCATGAATTCCTTGTACAAGCCAGCGTCGTAAAACACGTTCATGCGCCCATCATGAAAGGCCACATACAAATCATCATTGGCCGCTTGAGCAGTCGCTGCCGCTGGCGAAGCGGTTTCCATTTTGGTCTCACTGGCACAGCCCGCCAAGACACCGGTTGCTAAAAGAGCCATTATCAATTTTTTCATGGGTTAATCCTTCAGTGGTCATTAAAAACAGGGATTATTTTAAAAACCCGATGTAACAGCTCTGTGACGCCTGTATGACAAAACGATGAAAGCCACAAACCTCAAAAGGGCATTGCAATTGCTTCACGCAAACGACAAAATGAACAAAAACACAAAGACGTGCCCATGAACGAAGCCATCAACCGCTACCAAATCCCCGATCAGGAAGCCAGAAAACTGGCCCAACAGGTGCTGGAAGAGCTGGAAACGGCTGGGTTTCATGCCGACCCCATTCACTTCACACTGTTTTATGAATGGCTGGGGCGCCTCGACCCGTCCATGGCCGAAGAAATCGACACCGCGCTGACCACCAAAACCTACGATGAGCACACGGCGCATCAGCTGTTTCGCCACCTCTGGGCGCAAATGATCAGCGACAGTCTGGAATCCAAACAATTCACCGAGGCCATCAACACCCTGGTGCATTTCATTGAAAGCTGGATGCAGGAATCCAAAGTGCAAGCCGACACCCTGACCCACAAAGTACAGGGCCTGTCACTGGACACGCCACCGGAAACGTTGCTGGCCCAGCTCAAGGAAGACATCTTACCCACACTGCAAAACTACCAGCAAAACAGCGAGCTACTGCACGAGCGCATCCAGCAGTCCAGTCAGGAAATGAAAGCGCTGCGCAAAAAGCTGGCCGAGGCCACCACCATTGCCAAAACCGATGAGCTGACCAACCTGCCCAATCGACGCGGCTTTCGTGAGACCGTGCAACAGGTCATGGACAAAGCCGTTGAGACTGAGCGCAGCTTTGCGATGCTGATTCTCGACATTGACCACTTCAAACAGATCAACGACGAATACGGTCACCTGATCGGCGATGCGATCCTGCGCTATCTGGCAAAACTTTTGCACAATCAGACCAAGGGGCAGGACCATGTGGCCCGCATCGGCGGTGAAGAGTTCGTCATTCTTTTGCCCGACACGCAATACAGTGGCGCACTGAGTGTGGCCGAAACCATACGCAAGCAAGTGGCGGCCCGCTCCCTGCAAATGCGAAAAAACCACCGCCCCATTCAACTCACCCTCTCCATTGGCGTGGCCATGTTTCAGTTAAGCGAGCCGTTTGACGCTTTGTTTGATCGCGCCGACCAGAGCTTGTATCTGGCCAAAAACAGCGGTCGTAACCGGGTCAAAGGAGAAACCGACCTGTGAGCGCCGCCCTCAATCTGATCTGCGGCCCATTGGGGTCAGGCAAAACCACCCTGATCCGGCATCTCCTCACGCAAAAACCGAAAGCGGAACACTGGTTAGTGGTGGTCAATGAATTCGGTGCGGTGGGCATTGATGGCGCCATTCTGCAAAGCCAGGGACAAACCCGTGTCGCGCAGATCCCCGGCGGCTGCATCTGCTGTACGGCCAAAGGGGAAGTCGAAGCCACCCTGAAACGTCTGCTTGACGAGCAGCAACCGGATCGCATCCTGCTGGAGCCCACCGGCCTGGGCGAACCCGACAATCTGGTGGACCTGATTCGCTTTGCCGATTTCAAAGACCGGATCGATATTCAGGCGGTGGTCACGGTGCTGGACAGCGCCCACACCGACATTGCCGACATAGAGCGAATGACCATTTATCAGAGTCTGTTGAACATGGCCGATGTGGTGGTATTGAATAAAACCGATCTGGCAGAACCGGCCCGGATCGACGCGCTGCAAGACCTTTGCCAGGCCTGCTTTCCGCCCAAGGAAGTGGTGATTGAAACCACACAGGGACGCCTGCCGCTTGAAGCCATCCGGCGTGCGCATTTTACCTCGCCCGCATTCAGTTTCGTTCAGAGTGAGACGCCCTCCCTGACACCAGGCCTGGTCAAATCCCACCTTCACGCGCCCACTGCGGTCGAATTCCCCCCTGTGCAGACTCTGCCAGGCCTGGTCGCGCGTGAAGGCAAGCATCAGGGCGACACCGTGGCAATTGGCTGGGTGTTTGAACCGGACGTGGCGTTCGATTGGCAGGCGCTGCGCTCCCTGTTTGAACATTTGGCCACCAAGGCGCACGTCAAACGAGCCAAAGGCGTGTTTGGCGTGGGTGCCAGCTCGCGGATGTTGTTTCAACTGGTGCATGGCGAGGTGTCGCGCGAACTGATTGCCTACCGCAAAGACTCGCGTCTGGAGCTGTTACTCACCCACGTGGATGCGGCCTTTGCCACCCAACTGGAGCAATCTCTGCAGGCCGCCATAACCGCTTCCTGACCCACGTCCATCCCGATTTCAGGCCGGGCTCATCGTCTGGGGCTCGGCCTTGAGCACCAGCAACGCGGCCAACGCGACAAACAGCGCCGACACCAGTAGGGTTGCTTCCATGCCCGCCGTCTGATAGACCCAGCCCGAGAGCAGGGTGCCGACCAGACGACCACCCGCATTGGCCATATAATAAAAGCCAACATCCTTGGAGGTACCGTCCGCGTCGGCATAGGACACAATCAGATACGAATGCACCGCCGAGTTGAGCGCAAACACAATGCCAAAAATCACCAGGCCTGCCATCAGCACCGTCTGCGGGGACGCATCCAGCCACCAGGCCATGACCATCGGCACCAGTGCCAATGGTAGCGCCAGTTTCATCGCCGTATGCCGTGTCGGCATGGTTTTATTCGGGTTTCGTATCCCGGTCAGTTTGGGCGCGGCGGCCTGCACCACACCATAACCGATCACCCAGAGCGCCATAAACGCGCCTACCTGGGTGTGCGACCAGTCCAATACGGCCTGCAGAAACACCGGCAGAGCCACCACAAACCAGACATCACGCGCGCCGAACAGAAAAAACCGGGCCGCCGACAGCCAGTTGATCGCCGCCGACTTGGCAAACATCGCCTGAAATTTGGGTTTGGTTTTGGCCCGGCCCATGGTTCCGTCCAGCAGAAACAGCGACAGAATCAGCGGCACCACAATGATCGCCACCAGCACGTACAAAGCGCCGACAAACCCAAGCCAGGCCAACAACGCCGCCCCCACAAAAAACCCCACGCCCTTGAGCGCGTTTTTGGAACCGGTCAGCAGCGCCACCCAGCGATAAAGCTGACCGGAGGCTTCATCGGCCAGCGACTTGATCGCGCTTTTAGCCGACATTTTGTTCAGGTCCTTGGCGATGCCAGACAACGCCTGTGCCGCCATCACATAAGCCACACTCAGCATGTCGGCGGGCACGGTCAGCATCATCAGCGCAACCACCTGAAGACCGAGTCCGATGTTCATGGTCACATTCAGCCCCAGACGGGCGCCCAGATAGCCACCGACCAGATTGGTGACGATGCCGAAAAATTCATAAAACAGAAACAGCATCGCGATTTCCAGCGGCGAATACCCTAACTGGTGAAAATGCAGCAGCACCAGCATCCGAATCGCACCATCGGTGATGGTAAACGACCAGTAATTGAATGTGACCAGACCATACTGTTTCAACGGATTCATCAGCGTTCCTTTGGGTGGCACCCACCACGTTCAGTTCGCGGTATGACCTTTTGCGGCTTTCAGCGCCAGATCCATCATCTGACGCACATAACCGATTTCATTGTCGTACCAGGCATAGACCTTGACCTGGGTGTCATGGATCACACGGGTGGACAGGGCATCGATCACGCTGGAGCGGCGTTCGCCTTCAAAATCCACGGACACCAGTGGACGCGTTTCATACCCCAGAATCCCAGCAAGAGGGCCTTCCGCGGCGTCTTTGAACAGGGCATTGACCTCACTCACCGTGGTCGGACGCTCAACTTCCATCACCAAATCGGTCAGAGAGGCATTCATCAACGGCACCCGCACCGCCAGTCCGTCTAGCCGCCCACGCAGCTCCGGAAAGATGTCGGCAATCGCTTTGGCCGAACCGGTGGTGGTCGGAATCAGCGACTCAAAACTGGCGCGGGCCCGACGCCAATCCTTGTGACCGTGATCGACCACCTTCTGGGTATTGGTGCGATCATGCAGGGTGGTGATGCTGCCATGCCGGATGCCGAGATTTTCATGCAGCACCTTGATCACCGGGGCAATGCAATTAGTCGTGCAGGAGGCCGCCGACAGAATCGGGTCTTCGCCCGGCGTGAGGATGTGGTCGTTCACCCCCATGATCACATTTTTGACGCCTTCCTTGACCGGGGCCGCGACCACAACCTGCGCCACGCCCTGATCCAGATAAGGCTGCAGTGCGGCTCGTGTGCGGAATTCGCCGGTGGCTTCGATCACCAAATCCGCGCCCGACCAGTCGGTGTCGGCAATGGCCTGATTGGTCGTATACGGGATCAACGTGTCATTGATCACGATATTACGACCATCGGTACCGGTTTCGTGGTGCCAGCGTCCGTGCGCTGAGTCAAAATGCAGCAGATGCGCCGACCCCGCCGCGTCGGTCGCGACTTCGTTGATGTGAACAAACTCGAATTCGGGCCGGTCAAACGCTTCACGCAGGGCCAACCGCCCCATACGTCCAAACCCGTTAATGGCCACCTTGATTGTCATGTTAACGCTCCTGTTTCCCCGACTGATCGGTCGCTTCCGCCAGCCATTGTTTGATCTGGCTCACACTGGGCAGGCCGCCGGAATGCACCAGGGTCTCACCAATGACCACACCCGGTGTCGCGGTCACGCCGTAGCTGGCAATTTCGGCCACGTCTTCGACTTTCTGCACTGTGACCTGAACGCCCATTTTGCCAGCCGTTTCTTCAATCCGTGTGACCGTATTGTGACAGGTCTTGCACCCGGTCCCGAGCACCTGAATGACCAGGCCTGGTAAGTTTTGACTGTCATGACCACCAGCGTCGGCTCTGGACGGGGCCGATTCAGAACAACAGCCAGACCATTCATCCTGTTCTTCTTCGCCATCACCGCAACAGGTGGTGGCATTTTCATCGGTACTTCCATCATTTTTTGCTTGCGATTTTGTCGTCTTTTGCGACACCGAAGCTGTCCCGCAGCTGCCCCCGGGACAGCACTCACCGCTTTTGGACAGTTTGCCAATCAGTTCGGCCGGACACCAGCCGGTGAACGTGGCCTGAAAGCCCATCACCGCCGGCAAAATCGCGAGCCACAACCAGTTTGCCGAGAGCAAATCCGTCTGTCCCGTGACCTGTGCCAGGGCAATGCCAATCAGAATCAGCCCTGTCATCAGACGAACCATTAAATTGCCTTTCATGATGCTTTCTCCTTTGAGCGGTCATTGTCTGTTTTTTCCTGCGTCATCCGGGTCGAATCACACGCCTCGCTGTCGCACACCACACCGCAGGCCGCGCACTCGCCCCGTGCGTTTTTAAACATCGGGCAAAACCCGGTAAAGGTGGCTTGGATTGCATTGAGCGCCATCGCAATCATCAACCACAAAAAACTGAGTTGGGTTAAATCCACCTGCCCCATACCATGCGACACCAGCAACAGTGCCAGCATGGCCATGGCAAAAAACCGCAAGGGCCGGTTGCCCTTCACCCCAATCTGATCCATAGACGCCTCCTTATATCGCCAAAACGTTAAACCCATAGCCTACGAGCACAAATGCCACGCTCAGCACACCCACAAACAACGCCAGCGCCGGCCAGCGAATCACTTTGCGCAGAATCAGCAGTTCCGGCAAGGACAAGGCCGCAATGCTCATCATCAAAGCGAGACTGGTGCCGATGGGCACGCCTTTGGCCAGCATCGCTTCGATCACCGGGATCACGCCCACGGCATTGGAATACAAAGGCACACCCAACAGCACCGCCACCGGCACACTCCACCAGTTGGCCGCATCCGCCAGATAGGTGCTGACCCAGGCCTCGGGCACAAACCCGTGAAAGGCCGCCCCCAAACCGATCCCGATCAACACCCAGTGCCAGATGCGTTGAACGATCACCCTCACTTCCTGCCAGGCAAAGGCATGGCGCACTTTGAAGCCACCGCTTTGTGCCTGCATTTCGGCCTGCTGACGTCGCTTGATGTCCCACACATAGGCTTCAACCCAGCGTTCGGGCTTGAACCACTCGATCACCATTGAGCCGACGTAAGCGACCACCAGCCCGGCCAGCACATACAACAATGCGATTTCCCAGCCCAGAATGCCAATCAACAGCACCACGGCCACTTCATTGATCATGGGGCTGGCGATCAGAAACGCAAAGGTAATGCCCACCGGAATCCGCGCTTCCACAAAGCCGATAAACAACGGCACGGACGAACAGGAACAAAACGGCGTCACCGAGCCCAGCGTAATCGCCAGCGACCGTGCCTGCCATTTGGGCCGCCCCGCCACCACCTGACGGACTCGTTCGGTGGACACAAACGCACGCAACAGCCCCATCAGATAAATCACGATCACCAGCAACGCAAAAATTTTGGTCACATCCATCACAAAAAATTGCACCGCTGCCCCCAGCTGTGTATCGGGGGACAATCCCAAAAGCGTGAAGGCCACCCAATGACCCAACGCATCAAACACTGAAAACATTCACGGCTCCCTGTGGCCATTCGCTTCGAGCGAGGCCTTTCTTACATCTTTATATCTGCTTATACGGATACTAACAAAGTTTTTTTGACCTGACCATCTTTTTTCATGCCCGGTTTACGGTAAAATGGAATTTTTAATCACTGGTTTCGTTTATGTCACTGGATGCTCTGGCCCAAACGTTCAAAGCCCTTTCCGAACCGCTTCGACTGCGCATTGTGCATCTGCTGATGCAACGCAACAGTCTGTGCGTGTGTGACCTGATGAGCATTCTGGACCAGGGGCAGAGCACCATCTCCCGTCACCTGAATTACCTGAAACAGGCCGGACTGGTTCATCACTGGCGCGAAGGCACCTGGATGCATTATGCGTTGGTTCCTGAGGCGCTGGTTCCGCTGCAGGCCGGGGCATTGCAGCAGTGTTTGCAGCAACTGCCAGAACTGGCAGCGGATCAAGAAGCACTGGCCGCGTACGAATCAACGCCCCGTCAGTGCGGTCGAACTGCTTCCGCTTAAGCGCACAAGACTTTTATCAAAAAAAATCGTATAATAGATCGCTTATATTTTTTGAATTGCAGGGCAAACTCTCATGGAAAATCGCGTCTTTGATGTGGTCATCGTGGGCGGCGGCGTCACCGGCACCGCGCTCGCTTACACTCTGGCCAAATACACCAACATCAAATCGACCGCCATTCTGGAAAAGTATGGTTCGCTGGCGCCGCTGAACTCCAATGCGCGCAGCAACAGCCAGACGTTGCACTGCGGTGACATCGAAACCAACTACACCCTGGAGAAAGCCAAGTCAGTCAAGCACACCGCTAACATGCTGGTACGCTACGCTGAACAGACCGGGCGCAATGATTTTCTCTACAAGTACCCCAAAATGATTCTGGCCGTGGGCGAAGACGAATGCGAACGGCTGGAAAAGCGCCACCAGGAATTTGCCGAAGCGTTTCCTTACATGGAGCTCTGGGAC
Organism: Thiomicrospira sp. WB1; assembly: GCF_001507535.1. Classification (GTDB taxonomy): domain Bacteria; phylum Pseudomonadota; class Gammaproteobacteria; order Thiomicrospirales; family Thiomicrospiraceae; genus Hydrogenovibrio. The sequence goes on along the minus strand of NZ_LQBN01000003.1, from coordinate 203,292 downwards.
GCCGATAAAATCGCCGAAGTCGAACCCAATGTGGCCTATAAAGACGGCCAAATGCGCCCTGAAAAAATCCTGGCCAGTGGCTGCACCGATGAATATTCCGCGGTCAACTACGGCACGCTGTGCAAATCGTTCATCGACTCGGCCCGCAAAACCGGCAAGGACCTGCGCGTCTCGTTGAGCTCCAAAGTGGATCGCATCCTGAAATTTGACGACCACTACGAACTCCAGACCGCGCATGGCACCTACATGGCCAAATTCGTGGTCGTTGCCGCCGGCGCGCACAGTTTGCTGCTGGCCCACCAGATGGGGCACGGCCTGAATCTTTCCACCCTGCCCATGGCCGGCAGCTTCTACTTTGCCCCACAGATGCTCAACGGCAAAGTCTACACCATGCAGAACGACAAACTGCCCTTTGCCGCCCTGCACGGAGACCCGGACCTGACCGAGCCCGGCAAAACCCGCCTGGGGCCGACGGCCTTGGCGCTGCCCAAACTGGAGCGCTACACCGGTGGTACCTACCTGGATTTCTGGCGCACCCTCAAGCTCGACCGTCGTGTGCTGAAAGTATTCTGGGACCTGATGAAAGACGGTACCATCCGCAATTACATTTTGCGTAACATGCTGTTTGAAATCCCCTGGCTCAATAAAAAACTCTTTGTCAAAGACGCCCGCAAAATTCTGCCCGGCCTGACCACCGATGAACTGACCTATGCCCAAGGCTATGGTGGCGTGCGCCCTCAGGTCATTGACAAAACCGAACGCAAACTGAAACTGGGCGAAGCCAGCATTGTGCCGGAAAACGACAATGTGATCTTCAATATGACCCCGTCGCCCGGCGCGACCACCTGCCTGGGCAATGCCTACCGCGACGCACAGATCATCTGTGAGCGTCTGGGCATGGAACTCAAGCGGGACGAGTTGATCCGTGATCTGCTTGATGGCGAAGACCTGTCCTAATCAGACCAACAATCAATAACCATTCAATTCAGTCAGAAATCACGCCCGCCCCATGCGGGTGTGCTAAAATGCGACCTTACTCTACGGTGAGAAGAACGCACCGCGTTTGACACCCAAGCTCACACAGTCCCTTTGAAAGAACCAAAGGCACTCAAAAAGTCGAAGGAAATTGCATGACCAAGCACATGCCCGATATCGCCTGCCAACCCCACAAAAACCCGCAAGGCAAACTCAACTGGGTTGGAATGAGTGGCATCGAATTGCCCATCCAGATCCGCCAGACCCAGGATCAGACCCTCACCGTCTCCTCTCAGGTGCAGGCCTACGTCAGCCTGGAAGACCCTTTGAGCAAAGGGATTCACATGTCCCGCCTGTATCTGATCCTGGATGAGCAGGGGGCACAGGAACCTTTATCGCCCAAACGTCTGCAACATTTGCTGGAAAGATTCATCGAATCACACGAAGGCTTGAGCCGGAATGCATTCCTGGAATTTCGCTTTGACTATTACGAGCGTCGGCGCTCACTCAAATCCGATAACGCCGGTTGGAAGCATTACCCCTGCACGCTTCGCGGCGAGATGCGCCAGGGCCAGTTTGAGTGCGAAGTCAGCCTCACCGTGCCCTACTCCTCCACCTGCCCCTGTTCGGCTGCGCTGTCTCGTCAGTTGATTCAGGAAGCGTTTGAAAAGCAGTTTCAAGCAGGTGAGCTCGATTTTGATTCGGTCTACAATTGGCTGGGCACACCGGAAGGCATCAATGCCACCCCTCACAGCCAACGCTCATACGCGCAGGTCAAACTCAAAGTCAGTGCCGAGCATACCCTCAGTCTGTCCGAGGTCATCAACCAGATCGAAGACAGCCTGAAAACCCCGGTCCAATCCACGGTGAAACGTGCCGACGAACAGGAATTTGCCCGGCTAAACGCCAGCAACCTGATGTTCTGCGAAGACGCCGCGCGCCGTCTGCAAAAAACCCTGGACAGTCAAAGCGAATACGAGGACTTCTGGGTACGGGTCAATCATCTGGAAAGCCTGCACCCGCATGACGCCGTTGCCATTGTCACCAAAGGCATCGAAAACGGCTACTCAGACGAACCCAACTTCATGGATCGTTTCGAATACTGATCGGTTCTAAACCGCCCAGTTTCACTGCCGGAAATTGCAATGCCTTTTGCAATTTCCAACAGCTCATCCTGCAACCATTCCGATCCTTTATTTTTTTTCACTGATTTTTCAGTGACTTGAAAGGCAATGTCTTTGGCACATATCTTCCTAAGCCTCCATGAGGATTAAGGAAACCGCGTTTTTTGCAGCAACGAAAAACGCCAATCAAAAGGATACGCCATGAAAACATGCTTCAAAGGGTTTTTTACGCTGGTATTAATCGCATTCAGTCTCCAGGCCCACGCCCAGGGACGGGATTTTCTGGTCAATTCTGATTGGCTGGCCCAAAACATGGACGACGTTAAGGTCCTGGAAGTACGGTATCATCCACACCGCTATCTGACGGTCGGTCACATCCCCGGTGCGATACAGGTCAAACGCTTTTTGGACCTGGGTGACAACCAATCCAATCCATTGATGCGCCTTCCGCCCAAGGCACAGTTTCAGAAAACCCTTCGTCAGTGGGGCATTGAATATGACGACACCATCGTCATTTATGACGATTCGGCCACCGCACTGGCTTCCCGAGTGTATTTTCTGTTGGATTATTACGGCTTTGACATGAACAATGTGAAATTGCTGGATGGCGGTATTCGTGAATGGAGCGTGTTTGAAGAAACCACCCAAACCGCGACTCAAACGACGCCCAGTCAAATCGTCCTCAACGACCCCGACCCAAGGCTGTCCGTGGAGTGGACGGCCATCTACAACGACGTGGTCAGTCAGCGTCAAGATAACGTGACCTTACTGGATGCACGACCGACCGATATGTACACCGGAGAGGTCATCAAACACTCCATAATGGGCGGACACATTCCAGGTGCCGTCAATGTGGTCAGCCTGAATGGCATTACCGGCCAGAACTGGAAATCGAGCGATGAACTGGCAGCGATGTATGCCGACATCCCCAAGAACGACACGGTGTATGTGTATTGTCACGATGGGTTTCGCATGAGTCTCGCTTACATGCAACTTAAAAGCCTTGGCTATGACGATGTTCGCCTTTACAACGGTGGTTGGTCCCATTGGGGCAATTCTCTAACGCTCCCCGTTATTGATGGCAAAACCCCCTATTCCGGTGATTTCAACCTCTAAATTGACCAATCATGCCTGACCATACGGTCAGGCATTTTTGCACGTTTATGACACAGTTTTTGCTTGATCTCCTAGAACGGATCGGTATATACTTATATCCGCATAAGCGGATACACTATAAACAAGGAACACATATGAAGTCAGTCTTACTCCTCCTCTTCACACTGAGCTTGAGCGTTCAAGCCTGGGCAGGCCAGGGCAAGGATCTGTTTGCCGCTGAAAAAGTCACCGACGGCGTTTACGCCTATGTGGGGCCGATTGATGACCGTTCGCCCGAAAATCTGGGGCTGAACAACAACATCGGTTTTATCGATACCTCTGAGGGTTGGGTGTTGGTGGATTCCGGCGGCGGAGACGCTGCCGCCAGAAAAATCGAGGCCATGGCCAAAGCGATCAAGGACCAGCCCATTACCGCCGTGATCAACATTGGCTCACAGGACCACCGCTGGCTGGGTAATGACTACTTTGCTCGCCAGGGCGCGACCATTTACGCTTTCGAAGGCACCGTCAAAACGCAAAAGCGCATGTATGACAATGTCACGAACCGCATGTTTTCAGCGGTTCCAGCCAACAAAGGTGCCAAGCAGAAAACCGCAGACAAAGTGTTGCAAGGGAACAAAAATACCCTGACCATTGGCGGTGTGGCAATGCGGCTGAATTTCTATGGGGATGCCCATTTCCCGGGCGATGCAGTCTTGTGGCTGCCGGACCAAAAAGTGCTGTTCACTGGCGACATTGTCTATCTGGACAGAATGCTGGGCGTTCACCCCTGGTCTGACCCCATGGCCTGGCATGAAGCCTATCAAGCCATGCGCAACCTGCCAGCGTCCTATATTGTACCGGGGCACGGGCAAGTGGCCGAAGGCTGGGATCGAGTGGACCGTGATACGGGCAATTACCTGAAAAAGCTGACGCAAACCATGTACGACGCCGCCGATGCCTTTATGGGTGTGGGGGCCGCCGTCAGTGACAACAAGGACTGGCCGGAATTCCAGCACCTGAAACATTACGATTCCTGGCATTCGACTAATTTGAACCGAACTTACCTGAAGCTAGAATCAAGCATGTAAAACCATCCGATCCGCTGATTGAATCCAAAAAAAGCCTATCTAAGGCTTTTTTTGTTTCTGCCTGATGCCAAGTTAACCACCTGCAAACATCATCACCAGGCCTGGTCAAAATCAGGTTTGACAGACGTCTAAGATTGATAGGTTTGCAGCTTTCGATACAAAGTGGACGCATCGATCCCCAGTTTGTCCGCTGCCAGACGCTTATTACCTTCGCAAACGCCCAGTACATGCTCAATCCAGAAACGCTCCATGTCCGCCAGCGTGGCGTCTTCTGGCAAAGCCTGTTCACCGGATTCGGTCAACAACTGTGGCACCTGAATGCTCAACAGCTCCTTGGGCAGATGGTGCATTTCAATTTCCGAGCCCTTGGCCAGCACCACCGCGCGCTGAACGATGTTTTCCAACTCCCGGATATTACCTGGCCAGTGATAACGTTTGAGCGCTTCAACCACCCGAGGTGACAACTCCCGCACCGATTTGCCGAATTTTTGGGCATACTGATGCACAAACGCACGCGCCAGCGCTTCAATGTCGGCCTCACGGTGGCGCAAGGCGGGCAATTCCACCGGAAACACATGAATACGATAATACAGATCCGAACGGAATTGACCTTTTTCCACCAGCGCCTTCAGCGACTGGTTGCTCGCGAACAATAAGCGGACATCCACCTGAATCGCACTTTGGCCGCCGACCCGTACCAACGTCTGATCCTGTAGAAAATGCAACAGCTTGGCCTGAACATCCGGTTGAGTCGAGTTGATTTCATCCAATAACAGGGTGCCGCCATGGGCCAGTTCAAGCAGTCCGGCTTTACGCTGGGTTGCACCGGTAAAGGCCCCCTTTTCATAGCCAAACAATTCCGATTCGATCAGGTTTTCAGGCACCGCCGCACAGTTGAGCGAAAAGAACGGGCCCTGTGCACGGTGACTGATCTGATGAATCTGACGGGCCAGCACCCCCTTACCTACCCCGGTTTCTCCGTTGATCAACACCGGCACGTCCAACGGCGCGGCCTGTACCACTTCCGCCAACACCGCCTGCATGGTTTTGGACTGGGATTCCACCGGTACAGATTCAGCTTCTAATTGGGTCAGACGGGTTTCCATTTGTTGAAGCTTAAATCTCTGTGACAATTGCTCCTGCACCCGTTCAAGTAAATTGGCTACCTGACGGGTTTCAAAGGGCTTGGTGATGAGATCATAGAGCCCGAGTTTAAACCCTTCAATCGCGTCTTCCATGGACGCGTAGCCGGTAATCATGACCACCAGCACGTCTTCGTTCAGGGTTTTGACCTGATCCAGAAGCGTCAGACCTGATCCATCCGGCAGTCGCAGATCGGTCAGCAAAACCTCGGGCATAAAGCACTGACACTCTTTGAAGCCGTCTTGGGCAGTCAAGCTCACCCGGGTATCAAACCCGGCGGCTCTGGCCAGTTCACCCAGCAGCTCCGCCATATCCTCATCGTCTTCAATGATCAGCAGATTCAGTGTTTTCATAAGCGTTCAGTTCAATCCGAAATTGGGTGCCTTCGGTCACGCTCTCACCCAGCGTGATCCGGGCCTGCATTTTTTCCAGTAAAGTGCGGGTCAGATACAACCCCAGACCGGTCCCGGCATTGTCGTTGCGAAAGCTGCCGGCTTCTTTGGTGGTGAAAAAGGGTTCAAACACCTGCTCACGCTTTTCGGCCTCGATGCCTTTGCCGTTATCACAGACCCACAAATACCAGGCCTGGTGATTTTTTGCTGGCGACAGAGAGAGTGTCACCCGGCTGGCACCGGCCTCGGCACTGTTGCTGATCAGATTATACAGTACCTGCTCCAGCGCGGAAGGATCGCCCTTGACCCAGGCGGTTGCCTCGGCGTCAAACACAATCTCCACCGGCGCATCGCGTTTGAGCACCGGTCGAATCATCGCCAGAATGCCGTCGATCAATTGATTCAGATTCACAGCCTGCGCCACCACCCTGGGTTCCCGCGCCGCCGAAAGCAAATCCTTGACCGAAGCGGCGCATTGTTTGGCCTGCTTTTCGATGGTCTGCAAACGCTTTTGCATCGCATCGTCCTGGGTTTGCTGAGTCGCCATCTGGGCATAGCCGATGATGTTGGCCAGCGGGGTATTCAGATTATGCGCTAGACCGGCCGCCAATTGCCCGATCGCAACCATGCGCTGGTTCTGACACAGATTCTGCGTCGCTTTCTGCCTGAATTGGTGCGCCTCCTGCAACGAATCAATGTGGTTCTGCAATGCCACCTGCAAATCAAAAATAGCGTAGTTAAGCACCTGCAGCTCCTGAGGCAAATTCTGCCGAACGGGTACGGGCTGTTGAAACAGCGCGGGCATGTCATTCAGTCGTTCAGACAGCTCCCGCACAGGTGCCAGCAGATGCCGATCCAGCAACCGACGCACAATCAGAAACACCAGCATCAGCAACAAGGCGAACAGGATCATTCCGATCACGAATAACTGCAAAAACGTGGTCCGAATCGATTGGCGGGAAAACCCCAGGGTGACCTGACCCAAAGACTGCCCGAAAAACGCCATTGGCGCGGTGTATTGCAAATGAGTTTTAAAAGCGTCATACCCTGGCTGATGTGACGATTGCGCCTCACTCAAGATTTCACCCTTTGCGTTGACGACCTGAATATGACGCAAATCCGGGGTCTGTGCCAGCAGATCACTGGTAATTCGGTCAATCACACTGTACTCCTGCAACATCACCGCATCCTTGGCCACGGTCGCAACCTGCGAGGCAAGCGCTTTGGCTTTCTGCTCCATCGCCTGTTCCAGCGTGTGGGAGATAAACGCATACCCGGCCAGGCTCAGTGCCAGCATCATCCCCACCAGCGCCGAAGCCAGATACAGATTCAACCGCCCGGCCAGCGTTCTGGGACGAAAGCGCTCAACCCCCTCTCTTCCATGGCGTAAAAAGTTTGGGAACCCGGTTTTTTCAGTGGCCACTGCCATGTTGTCTTCCCCTTATCCGTCAGTCAGTCGGCGTATTCCAAAGCGCACTCAAAAGCAAGCGAACTTTAGAATAGACCTCAACAGGGATTCGGTCAAAAAAAAAAAGCCAGTGCAAGACTGGCTTTCAAAGTTTACAACGATATAGAGAACGAATACATGTCAGCGCCGCTCACAACAACGGCGCTTTGAGTCAAACTTTCGGATTAATAACCAAATTTGGCGTCAATCCCCACGGTGAACGCCATGGCTTCAGCATCACCTCGTTCATATTGATTCCAGCCTGCAATCAATGCTGACTTATCCGTCAACTTATACTTGGCACCTAGCGCATAATGTAGAGAGTCATCATCCTGACTGTAGGCATTGTCATCACTCGCCTTGTTCGTGCCAATACTGGCAGTCAACAAACCATATTTACCGACTTTCTGCGTAACCACAGCAAACATGTTCTCCCCCAGATTGAGGTCAGTGACATCTTCATACATCCCCGCAATAGAGGTACCGGTTGACTTGAATTTATAACGTGCAGACACTTTGTTTGCAGTGCCGTTTTTAGCCTTGCCATTATTGACACCCGCTCCGCCTGTCACACCCAGGTCATTTTCACTGTCTATGGTAAGCGTATCTGCTGTGAGACGAAGCCCGCCATTAAAATACTTCACACCAAAACCATGCGCGCTACCACCTGCCATATCCTTCAATTTGCCGGAATTATGCAGACTGTCCATGTTTTCATCAGCCAAAACCGAGTAGTGCGCATTCACCTGAAAGCCATTCATCTTAGGCGAGGTGTAATCCACGGCATAGTTAAAGTAGTTGGAGTTCAGGTTGGATGCGCCCTGCTGGCCTTTGTCACGCGCTTGTAGAATGTGATCCGTCCAGGGATCGATCTTGGTATAGCTGGACTTATACCCCACGGTAAAACGCCCCATTCGCACTCGCCCCAGATCTTTGTGTTTTAGGCCTGCATAGGCATCACGCATGTACAATGCACCATCGCCAGTATCGCCTTCACCAGCGCCATCCGAGTTATTGCCAACAGCCGTGTACTGAACATCCGCCTTATAAATCAGCTTTGTGTTTTCAAGCGTGGTGTCAAGCGAGCCGGAAAACCCAAAACGCGAGGCATTACTGCTGAGTTCTGTGCCCTGCATACGCCCCAAAACATTATTCTTTCCTGCCAGAGGGGTGATATCGACCATATCGGCAGACACATTGATTTGACCGTGAACAGACAGTTTGTCTTCGGCCATCACAGGGTTCATTGCCAGGCCACAAGCAAGTGCTACGGGGGTCAGTTTTGCAAAGGTGTGTTTCATAAGGTTTCCTCTTATCCTCTTTGTTTTCGTTTCGCGGTCACGCTGAGCGCACCACAAGACCAACCACAGAGAGGAATAAACGTGCCAAACCCTAAGATATTGTTTTAAAAGGTATTTAGAAAAAACCTGCTCTTGCAGACTGCGAACGCCTTGCAATCTGCAATGCATTTCAGAACTTTATGATATAAGTGTTTTTAACCATTTTAGTACTGGATTTTATCCACGCTTGGCCAGAAAGCACTAAAATGATCCTCTTTTATGGCAGGAGAGAAGGTGTGCGCCCAATCAAGCGAATGCTACTGGCCGGTCTGTTTGGCTGGATAGTGCTCAGCGGCTGCGAGCGTCCCGACCAGCCGGACAAGGTGGTCGAATCAAATCAAGTTGATCCGCTGATACTGGCGGTCCAACCGTATGATCTGCCCTCCAGTGTGCAGCAGCATTTTGCCCCTCTGCAAGACTATCTTTCCGACGTCCTTAAACGCCCGGTCAAGCTCTATATCGCGACCAGCTATGAAGACCAGATTCAAAAAGTGCTCAGCAACAAAGCCGATCTGGTCTATATGGGACCGACCATTTACGTCAAAACCCAAAAAATTCAAAAACGGGCCCAGCGACCACTCAAGCCGATTGTCACCGAACCGCCCTATCGCGGGGTGGTGGTGGTGCATGAACAGTCGGACATTCAAACGATGTCACAATTGCGGCACAAACGTCTGGCCTTGGGAGCCTACTTTTCCTACGCTGGGCATTTTGCTGCTCGAGAAGCATTAAACCAAGCTGGCATGCAATTAGCGGATTTATCTCTGTATAGTTTTCTACAACGCCATCATCGTGCGGTCATGTCGGTGGTCTATCGCCATTTTGATGCGGCGGCGACCACAGAAGGCATCGCCCGGCGCATGATTTCACAGGGGCATCCGTTAAGAATCATTCACAGCACAAAACCCCTTGCGCCCATTGTGTTAGCAGCCAACCACCATTTGCCGGATGCATTGACGGAAAGGCTACAAATTGCCCTGCTCAACCCGACCTTTGAACAGGAATTAACGCTGTCTTTATTCAGCCCCCAAGGCTACCGACCCTATCAAGGGCAACATTACCGTGAAGTCGAGCGCACTATGACTCACTTTGAACGCTGAGACTTCGCTTAAACACTTTCTTTTAAACGCCCTCCATCGGCAACGCCGTTTTTTCCACGACCTTGCGCAGGACAAAACTGGTGTGCACCCCGCTGACCCCGGGAATCTGGGTAATGTGTTCCAGTAGCAGCGTTTGATAGGCTTCCAGGTCCGCGACAACCACTTTCAGCTGATAATCGGCGTTCTGGCCGGTGACCAGCAAACACTCCACCACCTGCGGTAAGGCTTTGACGGCCTGCTCAAACCCATCGAAGCGTTCCGGTGTGTGCCGATCCATGGCAATGTGAATCAGGGCCATTAAATCCAACCCCAGCCGCTTGGCATCCAGCAAGGTGCGATACCCCAAAATCAGACCGGAGGTTTCCAGCGCCTTGAAACGCCGCAGGCACGCTGACGGCGACAAACCAATCTGATCGGCCAGCTCCTGATTGCTCAGGCGTGCATTGATTTGCAACGCACTCAACAGAGCACGGTCATAGCGGTCCAACTGAATGGGATCAGCTTCTTTTTTTGCAGACACAACACCTCTTCCTTTATTTTTAAGCAGGTTATTTTAATAAATAGCTAATAAAAGCAATATTCAACCACAAAAACCACCAGGCCTGGTGGTTTTTGCAATCGGATTGCGCCCACAAACCGCTACACTGTGCCTAATTCAAACCGAGCTGAACAGCCTTTGAGGTAAGCCATGATGAACCCGAGCAAATACCGTCCCACGGCCACGCCCGATTTACCCGATCGCCAGTGGCCGAATCAGCGCTTAACCCGAGCGCCGATCTGGGCCAGTGTTGATTTGCGCGATGGCAATCAGGCCTTGGCCACCCCGATGAGTGTGGACCAGAAACTGCAGTTATGGCAAGTGCTGGTCGACATGGGCTTTAAAACCATTGAAATCGGATTTCCCTCGGCCAGTCAGCCCGAGTTTGAATTCACCCGTCGTCTGATTGATGACGGCCTGATTCCTGATGATGTGAACGTACAAGTGCTGGTGCAGGCACGCGAACACCTCATCCAAAAAACCTTCGAAGCGTTGCGAGGGGTCAAACGAGCCGTGGTGCATGTGTACAACACCACGTCCACGGTGCAGCGTGAACGGGTGTTTGAAAAATCTCAACAGGAAATTCTGGACATGGCGGTTCAGGGCGCGGAATGGGTCAAGCACTATGGTGCACTGTACCCCGATACCGACTGGACGTTCCAGTATTCACCCGAAAGCTTTTCACAGACCGAAACCGATTATGCGCTTGAGGTCTGCACCGCCGTGATGGCCGTGTGGCAACCCACGCCCGAGCAACGCTGCATTCTCAATTTGCCGGCCACGGTGGAGAGCACCTCGCCCAACCGTTTTGCCGATCAGATCGAATATTTTATCCGTCATCTGCCCAACCGTGAGAGCGCGATTATTTCCGTGCACACTCACAATGATCGCGGCTGCGCCGTGGCAGCGGCCGAACTGGCGATACTGGCCGGGGCCGACCGGGTCGAAGGCACCTTGCTCGGCAATGGTGAACGCACCGGCAATATGGACATCGTCACCCTGGCCATGAACCTCTACAGCGAGGGCATTGACCCCGAGCTGGATCTGTCGCGTCCGGACGATTGGGTCCCGGTGCTCGAAGACGTCACCAAAATCCCCACCCATCTGCGCCATCCCTGGGTGGGTGAGGCGGTGTATACGGCCTACTCCGGCAGCCATCAGGATGCGATTCGCAAATGCCTGCTACACCAGCAGCTGGATGAACCCTGGCAGGTGGCGTATCTGCCAATCGACCCTCAGGACCTGGGACGTGACTACGAAGCCATCATTCGCGTCAACAGCCAATCGGGAAAAGCCGGCGCCGCATTTCTGTTAACGCAGCACTATGGTCTCAATCTGCCCAAATGGGTGCAGCAGGATTTTGCGCCCGTGGCACAACAGCTGGCCGAGTCCGGAGGCGGCGTGGTTTCACACGCGCAACTGCATCAGGCGTTTGAACGCCATTACCAACTTGTCCCGTCCGAGCCCATCAATGAGCGCCTGGATTACCAGATTGAACGCGAAGCCACCAGCGACTCGTTGCGAGTGCGCTGGAAAGGCCGTGATTTCAAAGGGCAGGGAGAGGGAACGCTCAGTGCTCTGTGTGAGGCCTGGCAAGCCACCACGGGCCAGGCGATCGACATCATCGACTACCACGAACATGCGCTTCACAGCACGGATTCCCCGCTGGCCGGCAAACGGGCGCAGGCCATCGCCTATGTTTATGTTCAGGTCAACCAGGAGAACCGCATCGGCATTGCCACTGCCGAAGACACGGTCAGTGCCATGATCGCCGCCACATTAAAAGCGGTCGACGCCAGCACCGATTAACCCGCCCATCCGCAAAAAAAACGCCGCGCCGGAAACCCGGCACGGCGCTTATGAACGCTTGGCCTAGTAAGAAGCCGCGACACTAAAAGCTGTCGAAATCACCACCGGTCATCTCACGATAGATTCGACGGGCGTTGTTTTTGGCCGCCTGATCAAACACAGGCCGATCTTCGTACATGGACTGATCGATCTGCTCGGCATCGTCCTCGTTGCCTCCCTGATCAATCACTTTTTTGACCTGATTGCGCAGGTAGACAAAATAATCCAGTGTCTGTGTGGTCACGGTTTCCATATCTGTCGGCGTACCATGCCCCGGAATCACATGCGCATCGCCCGGAATTTCATCCAGCATCCGCTTAAAGGACGTGACCCAATCAGCACTGTTGGTATAGGGGAACATCACCGGCATACGCTCGTTAAAGCCCAGATCCCCGGTCAGCAACACCTTGCGCGAAGGCACGTAAGCGCTGGTGGAAGCCGGTGTATGACCGGGACCGAAGTCAATCAGCTCAACCGTTTCGCCCCCGCCCACATCAATGCTCAAACGGCTTTCAAACGTCGTAAATTGACCACTGACATTACGCGACGGTTCGGTGATCGCGGTGCCAACCCGCATCGCCCACTCGGCTTTGATCGCATTAAAGGCCTGGTCAAACTGAAAATTGGCCATGTCACTGGAATAGAGATTTTTCACACCCACATCCACCCAGTAGCTGGCCCCTAAGTACGCATGCCCCTGGTTGTTTTCCACCGCCACCCATTTGACCGGCTTCGACGTGATGCGCTGAATCTGTCGGTGCACACTGTAGGCAATCGCGGTGTTGGCACCGGCATTGAATACAAACACGCCATCGTCAAACACAATGAATGAAATGTTGTTGTTCAAACCGAAATTGGAAGGGTTGTGCCAGATTTGGGAACCGACGATGGTATAGACGCCATCGGTGACCTGAACCGCCTGAGGCAACGGCAGTTCCGGCCCGATGTACCCCGCCTTTTTGAGCGTGGTTTTGACATCCTGAGCATACCCCTGAGTCGCTGGCGCAAGGTGGGAGCTACCGTGCGATTTCAACTCATTGGCGTAGGCTTTAAAGCCCTGCACATAAGGATCTTCAGCGGCGGACACTTGCATGGAACTGGCCATCATGGCCGCCACCAGCGCTCCCATTCGCATTGTCTGTTTCATCGATGCCTCCGTGTTTGATACGAGTTTTTACAAACCAATCCTAACATGGAACAACCGCGGATTAAGGCAGGTTGTTTTTGTGCATCACTCAAACTTTTTTATACAATTCATCAAATGAATCAATGCCCGCGTTCAGGTTCGATCCAGCCAGTCGCCACTTTTGTGCTCGTACACGTCAAACACCGTGATCGCCATCGCCGCGATCACTGGCCCGAAAAACAACCCGATCATCCCAAAATGGATTAGCCCGGCAAAGGTAGACAGCACCGTAATCAAGGTATGATTGGCCACCGCCAGGTCATCCGCATCCCCGCCGATCGATCGGGCAATTTTTTGAATCAACAAAGGACGGGCCAGATTATCAATTAAAAAGCCGTTGACGAACGCCCCCACAAACACCACCAGCCCGGCGCTGACATACGCTCCCTGTGCCGCCAGGATGATCGTCAGCGGAATCCAGACCAGGGCTGCGCCCACAATAGGGATAAACGAGGTGATGGCAATGGCCGTCCCGATAAACAGTCCCGGCAAGCCTAAAGACCAGGCCAAAATCGCGAACACCACCCCCTGCATCAACGCAATGCCCAGCACCGACAGCAACAGAATGGTCGATAAGTTGGAAAAGCGGTTCATGATCATGTGATCATAATAATTTTCCAGGGGCGAGAGCACTTTCAAGTGATGCGCAATCTTGTCGCCATCCCGATAGAAAAAATACAGCGCAAACACCGCCAACAGCAAAAACGTCAAAAACGAGGTGGTACTGCCAAACACCCCCTGTACCAGAAACACCGCGGTATTCTTGGCAAACGCAATGATGCTGTCGGCATTTTGTTCCAACTGTTGCGCCACTTGCATTTGCGTGCTTTCAGGAAATGGCAGTGCTTCAATCAGGTTTTTAGACATTCGGGCAAAGCTTTCCGCATTTTGCTCAGCCAACCAGGTCTGTGCCTGACCGAAAATCTGACCAACCTGCAACCCGACTTCGAACAGGAGATACGTCACCGGTGCAATGACCACACCAAACACTAACGCGCTCATCAACCCGGCGGCCACGTCCTTGCGCCCCTTCACACGCCCCAAGAGTTTGTGATAATAAACATAGGTCGCCGTGGCCAGAATCACTGCAAAGAACAGCGCTTCGAGAAACGGACCAAACAGCCAGAATAAACCGACAACGGCCACCAGCAGCAGCAGCATTAAAAAACCATCTTCATAAGGGGCATTCGATCGCATAAGGCTAACTCTGATTGTGTAAAATACGCCCCATTATACATCTCAATCAACCATCAAGGCATTGACCGACCATTATGACATCTCCTTCGCATCGCACCTCTTTCCGTCCGGCCGGATCGCTGCAAGTGCTCTCCTACAAAGAAGCCAAACAACTTTGCGACCAGACACAGGAAGGGCTCAACGACCTGTTTCGCCAGTGTGCCCTGGCCGTACTGAATACCGGCATGGTCGATGACAATGGGCTGGCCCTGATCGAAGCCCACCCGGACTTTCAGATCCGAGTACAGGTCAAGGGCCGAGGCCTGCAAATTGAGATCGAAAATGCGCCCGAAAACGCCTTTCTCGAAGACGACATGATCGTCGGTCTGCAGGAGCATCTGACCGCGGTGATCCGCGACCTGATCTATGCCAAAAACGAAATCGTTGATAACGATGAGTTTGACCTCAACGATTCATTCGGCATCACCAATGCTGTGTTTCATCTGGCACGCAATGCCGAGCTGATGCAACCCAACCGCGAGCCAAACGTGGTGATCTGCTGGGGCGGGCACAGTATCAGCCGCACCGAATACAAATACACCAAACAAGTGGGCTACCACTTGGGACTGCGCCAGCTTGACATCTGCACTGGCTGTGGGCCGGGAGCGATGAAAGGCCCGATGAAAGGCGCGGTGGTCGGTCACGGCAAACAGCGTTATCAGGATGGGCGTTTTATCGGCCTGACCGAACCCGGCATTATTGCAGCCGAAGCGCCCAATGCCATTGTCAATCAGCTGGCCATCTTGCCCGACATTGAAAAACGCCTGGAAGCCTTCCTGCGCTTGGGACACGGCATCATTATTTTCCCCGGTGGGGCTGGCACCATGGAAGAAATTCTCTATCTGCTCAGCGTGCTGTTGCATCCGCAGAACAACAACATTCCCTTTCCAGTGGTGCTGACTGCACCCGAGTCGAGCCGGGATTATTTTGATGCCGTTCTGGAATTCATCGAATTCACGCTCGGTCCGCGTGCGCGGGAACGCTTAACGGTCCTCATCGACGAACCGGTTGAAACCGCACTGTTTCTGAAAAAAGGCGTGGCGCATGTCAAAGCTTACCGGGAAGCCACATCGGATGCCTACTACTACAACTGGAATCTGCACATTCCTTATGACCGGCAAAAACCGTTCGAACCCACGCATGAAAACATCGAAAAGCTGTGCATCGATAAGAACCAACCCGAGCATGAACTGGCCGCACAACTGCGCAAGGTCTTTTCCGCCATCGTTGCTGGCAACGTCAAACGCGAAGGCATGGCCCAGATTGAAGCCCATGGTCCCTTTCGCATCCAGGGCGACCCGGAGATCATGCAACGCATGGACAAACTCTTGCGCTCGTTTGTAGCTCAGCGCCGCATGAAGCTGGGGGCAGAAAATTACGTGCCTTGCTATCATATTGTGACCGATCCCTCCGACTCATCGACGGACACCCATCATGACTGACCTGACAACACAGAGTGCTGACCCGAAGGATAACGAACACTTCGAGGACCTCGGACTGGACCCCTGCCTGCTCTCCGCCTTGAACGCACAGCATTTTCACCGACCGACGCCGATTCAGGCAGCGGCCATCCCCCTCCTGCTCGAAGAACGTGACCTGCTCGCCGGGGCTGCCACCGGGACCGGCAAAACCGCCGCGTTTGTGTTACCGGCGCTGCAGCGATTGCTTGACGTCCCTCGTCCGTCCCGACATCCGAGGGTGCTGATCCTTGCCCCCACCCGCGAACTGGCATTTCAAACCCATAAAGTGGTCAAGCAACTCGGGCATTTTATGGAATGCCCATCCATGGTCATCACAGGTGGCCTGGCCGCTGACCGGCAACTGGCCCAGCTCAAGCAGCCGCTGGACATTCTGGTGGCCACGCCCGGTCGCCTGCTCAAACTGATGGCCGATGCCTTCATTGACCTATCGGATCTGGAACTGGTGATCATTGACGAAGCCGATCGCATGCTGGACATGGGACAGGGACCGGATGTGCTGGCGCTGCTCGAAGCCATTCCCCGTGATTTTCAGGCCGGTTGTTTTTCGGCCACCTTAGGCGGTAAAGGGTTAAAGGACTTTGCCCGACAGGTTCTGGATGCCCCCGAAGTGCTGCAACTGGATGCCCCCAACCAACAATCACAACAGGTGCAACAGACGCTGTATCTGGCCGACAGCCGGGAACACAAACGTCAGCTCCTACTTGCGATTTTGCAGGACCCCACCTGCCAGCGAGCATTGGTTTTTTACAACAAAAAAGACCGCGCCATGGAAGAGCAGGCCTGGTTGACCTCACAAGGCATTGACAGCCTGATCCTGCACGGCGATATGATTCAGGCCAAGCGCCTGCAGATTCTCAAGCGCTTCCGTCAGGGGCAACCGCCGGTATTAGTCGCAACGGACGTGGCGGCCCGCGGTCTGGATGTTGACAACATCACGCATGTGGTCAACGCCGACATGCCGTTTCGTGGCGATCAGTACATCCACCGGATCGGGCGCACCGGTCGCGGCCATCAAGCCGGGGTGGCTTTCAGCCTGATCGAGCGCCACGACATCCCAAACCTTCAGCGTATCGAATACCATCTGCAGCAAACCCTGCCCACGGCCACCATCGAGGGCCTAGAGGCGCGTTTTAGCCGCAAAGACATTGATCGCCGACCCAAAAAAACCAAAAAGAAGAAACAGAGCGCCCGATCAGGCAAGAAAAAGACGACAAAGAAGCCCAAGCGCTCGAACAAACAGTGAGCCTCACCGCCCTCAGACCGAGGGGTCGGCCCGGTTACCCGTCTCGTCAGCACGATCCGCGGAGCGGTCGGCTGGCAATAATGACAGCCGATCAAAATAGTAATGTGCCAATGTCACCACCGCCAATACCGGTGCAAAAAAGCTTAAAACCGGCAGGACACTGAGTAGATACCAAACGGCCAAAGGCATCGTGCCCGGCCAATGCGTTACCGGTTTGACCGCATCAAACAGGGATTTCGGCAAAATCACCTGCCCCACATCCAGCACCAGCGCATAACGGAAAAACAAAAAACCAATCAGCCAGAACCACAGCACATTGATCAGCGGGATAAACAGCAAGGGCAAGGTCACCAGCAACAGCAGCAACATCCCCAGCGCATACCGGGTGATTTTCCAGGTCAGCCCCCAGAAATCACCATGGCCTTCATAGTCCGTATAGGGGTAATGTTTGTCATGCACCGCCTTGACCAGCGAATCGGTCATGAAGGCGGTCACAATCATGGCAAACAGCAGCACCAGATAACTGCCCAGAATGATTCCCAGCACCCCGGCGATGACCGTCACCAGAAACCCGGCCAGCCAGATCAGAATCCCGCCAATCAACGGAATCGATGCCAATGCCTCTTCGGCTGAACTTTCCCAGTCCTGCATCATCGTGACCCAGGGGTTGCTCCAGAACCAATCCGAGCTCAGCGCCAGACCAAACACCGCGTAGCCCAAAACCGACACCGCGATCAGGCCCACCCCAAATGGCACAAACAGACGAGTCAGAATCGCCGGTTCTTTGAGGTCCACCAGGGTTTTCCACAGATACGTCATGCCCACGGTTCGGTTCCTTGTCTCATTCGCTTGCGGTCAAAGGTGACCGCAAGACAGTCACTTGATATAAATCGTTTTGATGTTGGTGAACTCACGAATGCCCTCACGCGACAGTTCACGCCCGTAACCAGAGTTGCGAATGCCACCAAACGGCAGGCGCGGATCGGAAAACGTGATGCTATTCACATAGGTCGCGCCCGACTCCATATTGCGGGCAATGGTTTCGCAGGTGTCAGCATCGTTGCCCCAGACACTGCCCCCCAATCCAAAGTCGGTGGCATTGGCCAAGCCAACGGCGTGCGCCGGCTCAGACGCTTTCATTACTGTGGCGACCGGGCCGAACATTTCCTCAGAGTAGGCGGGCATGGAAGAGGTCACATCGGTCAGAATCGTGGGCGCATAATAGCTGCCGGGACGATCCAGCTGATACCCCCCGGTCACCAGCGTCGCACCCATTTGTACCGACTTCTGTACCTGAGCGTCCAGCTCTTCGAGCAAATCCTGGCGTGCCATAGGCGCCAGTGTGGCATCGGAAGCCATGGGGTCCCCCGCGTGTAACTGACTTTCCACCGCCTGTTTGAAGGCCGCCACAAACTCATCATGCCGATATGCGTCCACGATGAAACGTTTGGCGGCAATGCAACTCTGACCGCAGTTCTGGAAACGGCCTTTGACCGCTCCGGCCACCGCCGCCTCCATGTCCACATCGTCCAGCACGATGAACGCATCCGAACCACCCAGCTCCAACACGCATTTTTTCAATTCGCTGCCGGCAATGGCCGCCACCTTTCGTCCGGCGGGTTCGCTGCCGGTCAGTGACACGGCCCGTACCACCTTGTTCCGAATCACCGGCTCGACTTGAGACGCACTGATCAGCATGTGCTGGTAGACACCTTCCGGGTAACCGGCTTTTCGAAACACTTCTTCAATGGCCAAAGCACATTGCGGGACATTGGAAGCATGCTTGACCAACACCACATTGCCCGCCGTCAGCGTCGGCACCGCAAAACGGAACACCTGCCACAACGGAAAATTCCACGGCATCACGCCCAGTACCACGCCCAGAGGCTTATACGTCAGGAAGCTTTGCTGACCGTCGGATTCAAGCGGCTCATCCGCCAGAAATTCAGGCGCTTTTTCCGCGTAAAAATCACAAAGCTTGGCGCATTTATCCACTTCTGCCAGCGCTTCCTTGTAGAGCTTGCCCATTTCCAGGGTGATCAGTTCGGCCAGTGGTTCCCGATCGTCCAGCAACACATCCCCCAACCGCTTTAACAGCTGACAGCGATCGTCCATCGAGACCTCTTTCGCCCACTGGGGCCAGAGCAGACCGGCATCGGTCAATGTCTGCTCGACGGTGGCATCGTCCCACAGGTCAAACCGTGCATTGACTTCACCGTTCGCTGGATTAATTGATTCCATTGCCATGATTCACCCCTCTTTTTGACCAGGCCTGGTTAAAATAATAGCTGGTTTGCCCGCCGTGCTGTCAGGTTTCGACAGAAATCACGCCCTGAGCCGGATCCTGTTCTATTTTATGCGCCCAGGCACAGGCCGCCAAATAAATTCGGTTTAACGACGCAATGTCGTTTTCAAAAAACGTCACGCTGACATCGGGTACCCGGCCTTGTTCAAAGCTGAAGCACCAGCCCAGCACCTGCCCCATTAAGCCTTCACCTTCAAGAATGGCCTGAGTGATCGCATCCGACAGCACCATCTGCTCCAGCAGGCCGGATTCCGGCTGGCGAAAAAACGCTTCCAGCATGGAGAAAAGCCCGCCCAGAAAAAACTCATCTTTCTGGTCGGGCATGTGCATCACAAAGGCCGCCTGCTCACAAAAGCGAGCCCGGGTCAGCGCCGTAATGGTCAGTTCGGCCGGGGTCTGATCCTCCGGCAATTGCTCCACCTCATCGATCAGCGTTTCCAGATGCCCCATACCGGTGTAGTGCAGCGCCTGATGCAGATCATCGAGTTTGAGATGGTGGGCTTGCGCCAGGTCATTCAGGCTGTGTACCAGTTTAAATGCCAGCGATGGCACTTGCGAAAGCAACACACCCAAAGGCTCAAAGCTGGTGCCAGGACGCTGCATTTCTGCTTTCAGCGCGGCCAGCGCCTGATGATGCACGCCGGGTTCATAGTCAGGCCCGGCGGGCAGATGCTGCCAGAAATTTCCCTGAAACGCTTCCACGCCTAGATCGGTAAGGGTTTCAAACTGCGTATAGCCGTCAACCGGACAGGCCACGGCCACAGCGTCATTCTGATGAATACGCGCCACCCGGTTTTTCAGCGCCTCTGCGGGCGTGTCAGCGTCGATGCGCGCCCAATGAACAATGGGTAAGAGCTTATCCGCCACCTCAGACCCATCGTAATCGGACAGCGCCAGGCGTGTGCCCTGAGCTCGAAGCGTTTTCAAACGCTTGAGCACCGCCACGTCTTTTACCATGGACAAAGGCAGCTCCAGAATCAACCGCTCGGGCGAAGGCATCTCGGGCAGCGGTGCCTTTGCCAGCAAGGCATGCGGCAAAGCCAGCCAGAGCGGCTGCTCGCCCACAATGCGCGCAAACCCGGTATTTTTTTCAATGGTTTCGATCTGATGGATGGCCGCGTCACAATCCGCTTCAGAGGGCTCATCCGGCCAATGCAGCGCCAGTCGCACCGCCTGAGTTTTTAACGCCCCATCCAAAATGGCCTGACGGTCAAAAAAGATCTCAGTCATGCCCGACTCCTGGTTAGCGACGCTCAAAGGTCAGACGTTGCCCGGGCTGAAACGCGGCAAACTGGCCCCGATCGAACATTTTTACCCCGTTCACAAAGGTGGCGGTCACCGAACTTTGGAAACGTTGACCCGACCAGGGCGACCAACCACAGTGATAAAGGACAGAATCGGGATCATCTGTGTGCGGCTGGTTCGGGTTCACCAGCACCAGATCGGCGGCGTAGCCTTCACGGATGTAACCGCGGTTGGCGATCTGGTAGCGAATGGCCACATTATGCGCGGTTTTCTGAACCACCGTTTCCAGATCAAACACCCCCTGATGCACCAATTCCAACAACGACACCAGTGATTTCTGCACCTGTGGCAGTCCGGCCGGTGCTTTGAAATAGGTGTTTTGCTTTTCTTCCCAGGTATGTGGGGCATGGTCCGTGGCAATGATGTCGATGCGCCCATCCCTCACCGCCTGACGGATCGCGTCGCGATCTGCGCGGGATTTGATCGCCGGATTGCATTTGATCAAGGTGCCCAGTTGCTTGTAGTCCTCATCGCAAAACCAGAGGTGATGGGTACAGGCTTCAGCGGTAATCTGTTTGCCGGCGACGGGGCCCGGCTCAAACAAGGCCATTTCCTCGGCCGTGGTCAAGTGCAGCACATGCAGATTAGCTCCGGTCTTTTTGGCCAAATCCACGGCAAACGACGACGATTTGTAACAGGCTTCGCGACAACGAATATCCGGGTGCGCGGACATCGGCACATCCTCGCCGTAACGCTCACGATAAAGCGCTTCTTGAGCCTTGATCATGGGCGTGTCCTCACAATGGGTGGTAATCAGCGTGGGACTGTGGGTAAAGACCTGCTCCAGTGCGGCTTCCCGATCCACCAGCATGTTGCCGGTCGAGGCGCCCATAAAAATCTTGACGCCGCAGGCCGCATTAGGATCCAGCGCTTTGACCTCTTCAATGTTGTCATTGGTCGCCCCAAGATAAAACGAATAATTTGCCCAAGCCACTTTCGAGGCATGGGCATGTTTGGCTTCCAGCGCTTCCAGGGTCGTGGTGGTCGGATTGACATTAGGCATGTCCATAAAGGTGGTTGTGCCGCCAGCGACGGCCGCTTTGGATTCGGTCGCAATGGAGCCTTTGTGCGTCAGACCGGGATCGCGAAAATGCACCTGGTCGTCGATCATGCCCGGCAGCAACCACTGGCCGCTGCCATCGATCACTTCATCCGCCTTGCCGGTCAGATCGGGACCGATTTCGGCAATCAATCCGTCTCGAATCAATACATCCTGCTGGTGACGTTGTCCTTCATTAATCACCGTCGCCTGAGTAATCACTGTGGTTGTCATCGTGCTTGTCCTCTTTTTTCTGCTAAAAGCATTCTAACCTGTCCATTCGTGCAATAACAAAAAAACCCAAAACGCACACAAGCCCCTCTGCAGGCAAAATCCTCGCCGGTTCTCTTACCGGGTCGGACATACGCTTTGTTTTATCGTGCACTTTCTGCCAAAATAGCGAAGACATTAGGATTGACCCACTCAATCGCTTCAACCATGAGCACTCAACCGACACCCTTTATACATTGAATATAAATTGAAAGCGCTGAAACCTCACATTGCCTCTGGTCAGGCCTGGCGCCATGGCCTTTTTGTTGCGAGCATCGTTCTTCTGGGACTGATCGGGTGGGCCGACATCCAGGAAAAACAGCGTCTGTCTGCCACCTGGCAAAGCCACATACAACAGCAAATTAACATCCTGAGCGACGATCTTGCACGGACCAATCACCTAGTGTCCTCCATGCAGACGCTCGCTCCCCAACAGCGCGAGGCATTGATCACGTCAATCACCGAACGCCATGCGTTTGAGTTGACCTTTGACCGTTCCGCCCTGACACAAAAACCGTTTGAGCTCATCTGGCCTCTGCCGGCTTCAAGATCAGACTCTTCGGCCGCACTGTCATTGAACCTGCCTGACTGGCTACGTCAGATTCAGTCACACCTTCCTATCGAAGAAGACACCACGCTTTTACTGACCCGACCCAATCGCGACGTCAGCCAACCGGTCATCGAAGCGACCGAACCCAATGCAGCGTGGCGAACCTATGACTTACGCCTGCCACTGAACGCACCAACGACCGACCCTTCTCTGGAATTGAGCCATGCACAGCTTGCTATTTCAATGCCCGCGCACTGGCCGACTGAGACGCTGCCCTGGTTGATCGCACTGACAGGACTGTTAACCGCGCTGTACCTGTTCGGTTGGACACAGCTTCACCGCGTCCGCTACCAACAGCAACAATCCGCCTTGAACCAGCAGCGTTTTGTGGAATACGTCAAAAAAGCGCACGAAGCCATCATTCTGTGCGACCCAAATGGATTAATTCATCACTGGAACCCGGCCGCCGAAGCCCTGTTCGGGTATGCCGAAAGCGACGTTCTGAACAAACCCATTCAAAATCTGCTCATGGATGGAAACCGTCGCCCGCATAATGTGTTCCGGCTTTTGGCCGACCAGAATGAAAAACACTATGAAATGGCCTTTATCCGCAAGGATTTTGAAACCATTCGCTGCGATGTCACCGCCACGCGCTTCCATCATGGTCAGGCATTCGAATATGCTCTGTTCATCAATGACGTCACACAACACCGACGCCGGGAAGCCGAAATCGAACAACTGGCGCTTTACGACCCGCTGACAGGGCTGGAAAACCGACAGTTCTTCAGTCAGAACGTGGACAGTTATCTGGCGCAGTCTCCCCTGGACCCGAGCGTGGTCTTTCTGATCGATCTGGATGGATTCAAGCAGATCAATGACACCCTGGGGCATGAGTTCGGCGACGAACTGCTCAAAATCATCGGCAGCCGCCTGAATCATTCCATTCGCAGTGCTTTCCCCCCGCCTCGCCTCTGCCGTTTCGGTGGGGATGAATTTCTGGTATTGCTGAGCAACATCGACGCCGAAGAAGCCATCGAAACCGCGAGACGCCTGCTGGCGACCCTATACAAACCTCTCAAGATCGACCAGGAGGAGGTGCATATCACCGCCAGCCTGGGCATGGCGTTCTACCCCGAGCACGGTCGCACCCTGAGCGAATTGCTGCGCCATGCGGACAGCGCCATGTACGAAGCCAAAGCCAAAGGCAAAAACACGCTGGCCATTTATGACAACACCATTGAAGCACGCCTGTCCGAGCGCCTAAAAATCGAACGCGGCCTGCGCCGGGCGCTGGATGACGACGAACTGGAGCTCTACTATCAGCCACAGATCAGCGCCAAAACCCAGCAAGTCACGGCGGTGGAAGCGCTGCTTCGCTGGGAGCACCCGGAAATCGGCCCCGTGTCACCCGACCGTTTCATTGCCATCGCCGAGCAAAGCAGCCTGATTCTGGAAATCGGACACTGGGTGCTCAACACCGCTGTACAACAGCTCAAAGCCTGGCAGGGCACGGAATTTGAATACCTGAACATTGCCATCAACGTCAGCAGCCACCAACTGGAAGACCCGACGTTCCTGGAACAGGTTCATGCCATGATGTCTGAAGAAAACGTCCCCTTTGAAAAACTTGAAATCGAGCTGACCGAACGCTCCATCATGTCTAATGCTCAGGACAATGTCGACATGCTTTATCAGATTAGGGCACACGGCTTAACCATATCGGTGGACGATTTCGGGACTGGCTATTCCTCTTTAAGCTACCTCAAACGGTTTCCGCTGAATATTCTGAAAGTGGACAAATCCTTTGTTGACGGCTTACCCAATGATGAAGACGATGCGGCCATTTCACTGGCCATCATCAAACTGGCGCAAAGTCTCAACATGAAAGTCATCGCCGAAGGCGTTGAAAACCAGGCTCAATTTGACTTTCTGCATCAGGCCGGCTGCGACATGGTGCAGGGGTACCACTACTGCAAACCCTTGCCGATTCACACCCTGGAAGCCTGGATGCACCACTACGATCCGGTTCATGCTGTGGCCGAACCGCTTTTGCCCGATCCGCAAACCAAGCCTTCAACCCCCTCATGAATCCACTCAAATGGCTGTTGATCCTGCCCATTCGTTTTTATCAGTGGTTTATCAGCCCACTGCTGGGCCCTCGCTGTCGGTTTTACCCCACCTGCTCGCATTACGCCATTGAAGCCATTCAAACGCACGGCGTACTCTGCGGAAGCTGGCTGGCACTCAAACGCGTCCTACGCTGTCACCCGGCCAACCCAGGCGGCGTGGACCCGGTGCCCGAATGCGGCTGCAAGCGCCCTCCCCCTAAAAACAAACCGCACGATGGCTCTGAAACCTGACCTCGTTTTTTGTCATGGCAACGTCATTTGCGCCTGTTAGAGTCTGCCTGTGAAAGCGCCTTTAAAAGCCCATGAAAAGGCGCTAAAATGCTGTATTCGATTGCCTAATGCCACGAAATTGGCTCTGACGCACAGGGAGTGCCCCATCCATGAACGACCAACACAATCCCTACATCAACCGAGAGCGCAGTTTGCTTGAATTCAACCGACGCGTTCTGGCTCAGGCCAAAAACCCGGCGATCCCGCTTCTGGAGCGGCTGAAGTTTCTGTGCATTTCCAGCAGCAACATGGATGAATTTTTTGAAGTGCGTCTGGCCAGTCTCTATGAATTGCAGAATGACCCCGGCGCGCGCACCAAACCCGACAACATGGTCCCGGAACAGGCCGTGGACATGCTGCATGACGTGGCCCGGGAGCTGGTTGATGATCAATACGACACCCTGAACCACACGCTGATCCCGGAACTGGAAAAAGAAAACATTCGATTCCTGCGGCGCAATCGCTGGACCGACCAGCAAAAGGAATGGATCCGTCAGTATTTCATTGACTCCCTCCAGCCGGTGATGAGCCCCATGGGCCTTGACCCGTCGCACCCCTTCCCCCGTCTGCTTAATAAGAGTTTGAATTTTATCGTGTCGCTCGAAGGCAAGGACGCATTTGGGCGCACCAATGGGCTGGCCATCGTGCAAGTGCCGCGCTCACTGCCGCGCGTGATCAAATTGCCCCCCGAAGCCACCGACGGCGACAATGATTTTGTGTTTCTGTCTTCGGTGCTGCACTCCAATGTCTCCAATTTGTTTCCGGGCATGACGGTAACCGGATGTCACCAGTTCCGCCTGACGCGCAACACCAACCTCTTTATTGACGAGGAAGAAGTCGATGACATCATGCGCGCGATCCAAGGCGAATTGTCCAGCCGGGATTATGGGGGGGCCATTCGCCTCGAAGTCTCGGATCGCTGTCCGCCAGACATGTACCGCTATCTGCTGAACCAGTTTGACCTGGAGGAATCCCAGCTTTATCAGGTCAATGGTCCGGTGAACCTGCACCGCCTCAGCGCGGTGCCGGATCTGGCCAAACGCCCGGATCTGCTGTTCCCGCCGTTTTCAGCGCGCAAACTTACCGCGCCCAAAGCCAAGCAAAGTTCCTTCAAGTTATTCAACCGAAAACAGGAACCCGAAAGTCTGTTTGAACAGATTCAGCGCCAGGACATTCTGCTGCACCACCCTTACGACTCCTTCAGCCCAGTGATCGAATTTCTGCAGCAGGCCGCCAACGACCCCAATGTTCTGGCTATCCGCATGACCCTGTATCGGACCGGGGAAAAATCAGCCATCATCGATGCCCTGGAAAAGGCCGCCAACAACGGCAAGGAAGTCACCGCCGTGGTCGAGCTGCGTGCACGTTTTGATGAAGACAACAACATCCTTCAGGCCAATCGCCTTCAGGACGCAGGCGTCAACGTGGTCTATGGCGTGGTGGGTTACAAAACCCACGCCAAGATGATTCTGGTGGTGCGCCGTGAAAAACAACAGTTGCGGCAATACGTGCATTTGGGTACTGGGAACTACCACCACATCACCACCCGTTTCTACACTGATTTCGGTTTGCTCACCGCCAACCCGCGAATGGGACAGGATGTGGCCAAAATCTTCCAGCAGTTGACCAGTCTGGGGGACACCAAGAACCTGGGCGTGTTGCTGCAATCGCCGTTTACGCTGCAAAAAGGGATGATCGAACGCATTCAGCGCGAAGCAGAAAATGCGCGCAATGGCCGACCGGCCCGGATCATTGCCAAGATGAACGGGTTGCAGGAACAGGGCATCATTGATGCGCTTTATCACGCCTCTCAGGCCGGGGTGAAAATAGATCTGATTGTACGCGGCATCTGCAGTCTGCGCCCGGGCATCGAAGGCCTGTCGGAAAACATCCGTGTGATCAGCATCATCGGGCGCTTCCTGGAACACCACCGAGTGTATTATTTCGAAAACGCCGGAGCCAAGCCGGAGCTCTACTGTTCCAGCGCCGACTGGATGCGTCGCAACCTGTTTTCGCGCGTGGAAACCTGCTTCCCGATTGAAGACCCCGCGCACTTTCAGCAAGTGTTCACCGAAGGCCTGGCCATTTATCTGCAAGACACCGTGGGTGCCTGGGTATTGCAACCGGATGGGCAATATATCCAACGCACCCCAACTGAATCCGAACCCCGGTTCAGTGCTCAGGAATGGCTGATCAATAAATACGCCGAAACCGACGAAGGTCAGTCATGAGCTTTCTGAATCACCTCTTACCCTTCTCTCAAGACGAAGAAGGGGCTCAGGGCATGTATGCCGCCATTGACCTCGGGTCCAACAGCTTTCATCTGGTGATTGCCAGAGAGCTGCACGGTCAGGTGCAAATCGTGGACAAACACAAGGAAATGATCCGCTTGCGCTCCGGGCTCGATAAAAAAGGCTATCTGACCGAAACCGCGTTCGAAAACGGCATTGCCTGTTTGGAACGGTTTGGCCAGTTAATCAAAAACCTTCCGGCCAATCACATCCGAGCCGTCGGCACCAATACCCTGCGCAATGCGCGCAACAGCCAGGCGTTTCTGACTCGTGCCAAACAGGCATTGGGCCATGACATCCAAATCATTGGTGGCCAGGAAGAAGCGCGTCTGATCTATCTGGGCGTCGCCCACGGTCTGCCTCAGACGGACGAACAACGCCTGGTGATGGACATCGGCGGCGGCAGTACCGAATACATCATCGGCAAAGCATTTGAACACAAGCATCTGACCAGCACCGAAATGGGATGCGTCAGCATTACCCAGCGTTTTTTTCACAAACCGGAAATCAGTGAAAAACGCATGAATAAGGCCATCAGCCGATGCCGCCAGATCCTGCGCCCGCATTACCGAAAACTGACTCAAATGGGATGGGACAATGCCTATGGCGCGTCAGGCACCATCAAAGCCCTCGGCGGCATCCTGGTCGAAAATGGCTGGGATGGCGCAGAGCAAGGCTCGCAACCCGGCAGCATCACCCTCAAAGGCCTCTACCAGATTCGGGACAGCATTTTGAAAGCCGGAAGTGTGGCCAAAGCCGAGCTCAAAGGCCTGAAAGAGGAACGCATCCCCGTATTGGCCGGGGGGCTGGCCATCCTGATCGCCACCTTCGAAGAAGTCGGCATCCAACAAATGCAAGTGTCCAGCAATGCTCTGCGCGAAGGGTTGATTTATGACACACTGGGACGCCTCTACGATGCGGACGTGCGTGAAACCAGTGTCACCGCTGCCCAGGCCTGGTTAAAAGTGGACCGCCAGCAGGCGCAAGCCGTGGCACACACCAGTCTTGAGCTGTATGAACAGGTTGAACAGGCCTGGGCGTTGCATGACTCGGAGTATGAGTATGACAAACTCTTGAAATGGGCCGCCCAGCTGCACGAAGCCGGCATTGCGCTCAGTTATAAACGCTATCGTTATCACAGTGCTTATTTGATTGAGAACTTTGACATGGCGGGGTTTACCCAGCAGGAAAAACAGATGCTTGGTGCCCTGCTGCTCAACCATCGAGGAAAATTTCTGATCGAGCCTTATGCTCGACTGGATGCACCGCATGACACCAAATTACAACGTCTGACGGTCTTGCTTCGTCTGGCGGTTCGTCTGCACCGGGGCCGGGAAACCGATCGACCGAACATGCAGGTATCGGTCTACAACGAAACCGGACTGGCCATCCACTTCGAAGCCGATTGGCTGGCCCAACATCCGTTGACGCGTCTGGATCTGGAAATTGAAGCGCAGCGTCTGCAAGGCGCCGGATTTGACTTGACGTTTGAGTGAAGACTCAGGCGGAGGCCGCCGAACCCGAGCTGCACCTCGGTCAACGCCGGGGCTTTTGCGTTCGGCGGCGTTGTTTTTTGCGCCGCTTGAGTTCCGTGTTCTCCGCTTGAGACTGCGACTTTCCACGGCGGTGCACGAAACCAGAAGTTCGGTTTTCGTATGGATTCTTGCTCACACGGTATTCAATCCGAACCGGCGTTCCCACCCACTGAAACGCTTTGCGAAACACATTCATCAGGTATTTGGTATAAGCCGCGGGCAATTTATCGACCTGATTACCATGAATCACAATGGTTGGCGGGTTAACCCCACCCAGGTGGGCATAACGACATTTGATGCGCCGTCCGCCTGCCAGAGGCGGTTGATGGTCGGCCACGGCCTGGGTCAGCACACGGTTGAGATCCGCCGTCGATACCGACTGGATGGCCGCCTGGTACACGGTGTCCACGGTTTTAAACAGCGTCCCCACCCCAGTGCCGTGCAGGGCCGAGATCAGATGGCGCTCAGCGTAATCCACAAAAGCAAAGCGATGACTCAACTCGTGCTTGACCTTGTCTCTCTGGTCCCGGCTCAGGTGATCCCATTTATTGATGGCCAGAATCAGGCCCCGCCCCGACTCAATCGCCAGACCAAGCAGGGTCAAATCCTGATCCGTCACCCCTTCGGACCCATCCATGACCAGGATCACCACATGACTGGATTCCATGGCTTCGATCGCTTTGACGATGCTGAATTTTTCAATTTTTTCTTTGATGTTCTTGCGGCGGCGAATGCCGGCGGTATCAATCAGTGTGTAGGCCTTGCCATCGCGCTCAAACGGCACAAAGATACTGTCGCGCGTCGTGCCGGGCATGTCGTAGGCCACAACCCGTTCTTCACCGATCATACGGTTGATCAAAGTGGATTTCCCCACATTGGGACGTCCAATGATCGCCACGCGGGTGCCGGGCTGTTCCTCGAGTGACAACACAGAATCAGCCGTATCGGTATCGTCCACTGGCACATTGGCCGTCGTTTCGCACTCGCTTAATACCTGCTCAATCAAACCATTCACATGGTCGCCGTGGGCAGAAGAAATGGGAATCGGTGTGCCCAGGCCCAGTTCATAAAACTCACTGCCCACCAGCTCCGGGTTATGACCTTCGGCCTTGTTGACCACCAGTGTGACCGGCTTTCCGAAAGCGCGCAGTTGCTGAGCAATGGTTTCGTCCGCCGGAATCAATCCCGTACGTGCGTCCACCAGAAACAGAACCGCATCCGCTTCATTGACCGCCTGGATGACCTGGGAAGCCATTAACGGGTCCACACCGGCCTGCTCGCCACTCAGCCCGCCCGTGTCAACAACAATAAAAGGCTGATCGCCATAGCGCCCTCGGCCGTATTGGCGATCCCGGGTCAGCCCCGGAAAATCGGCCACAATCGCATCACGAGTACGCGTCAAGCGATTGAACAGTGTGGATTTGCCCACATTCGGGCGCCCCACCAATGCGATGATTGGCTTTTTCATTTTGCTCCGTCATCGTCTCGGGTTGAAAACAAACCGCGTGGATCGCCCGGATGGTTGAATTGATACCAGTCAGACGGCTTGATCCGGTAAGCCTTGACATAACCATCACCATCCAGCGTATACAGGGTGTTTCCATCCAGCCAGAGACGGGAAATGGCATTGCCGGTACCCAGATCATTGCTGATCTGCACCCGTCCGGTCAAGGCGCCATCAACACGGTCCAGCCAATGTACCTTGCCAAAACGATCGGCTGTCAGCAACTGATTGGCATCATAAGTCAGCACATCGATCAAATAACGCCCCTGCAACGCCTCCTGCTGCCATAAGACCGTGCCGTTCATTTTATCCAGCGCCAGAACTTCACTCTCATCACTGACCAGATAAAGCGCCTGGGCGTCCACGCTCATATCGCGGTACCCAGAAACATCTCGCGTCCAGTAGAAATTCCCCGTGGCTGGATTCAGGGCGGCAACCTTGCCCTGGTAACCCAATGCAAACAGGCGCCCATCCTGATATAACAGAGCCGCCTGAATGTCGACCAGTCGTTCCAGATCGGTCCGACCGGACGGCACCAAAAAGCGTGTGGCCCATTGGCTTTGCCCGGTACGCGCATCCAGAGCTTCAATCTGGCCATTTTCCCAGCCAATGTAAAGTGTGCCTTCTGCAAACGTAACCGGCGCCACCCCGCGTAATGACAAGTTCGGCAACGAGCGTTCAATCACCCAATTCACCTGCCCATTTTGCGGGTTCAAGGCATACAGCTTGCCATCGACCGTGCGCACAAACAGCTGACTGTCACCAAGCACCGGACGACTGATAACCTCGCTCGACAGGGCGACCTGCCAGCGTACCTGCCCCGATTCTTCAGACAGGCTGATCAGTTGGCCTTTTCCCGTTCCCACAAACAACTGGCGATCCAAGCGTGTCGGCCCTGCCGTCAGGGTGGTGGCCAGTTTTTTCTGCCAGACCACCTGATCCGACCAACTTCCCTGTGGCTGTTTGGTTGCTTTGGTCAGGTACCCGCCAGGAACACCGATATAAACCGCTTGCTCCGATGATTCAAAATAAAGCCCTTCCGCCTGCGCAGGAATAAACGCCGACAGCTGCAATTGCCACTGTTTTTCCAGCGCGTAAGGCGACGATAACGGGTCTAACGGAGCAGGTGGCTTGAGTTCAGTGGGGGTGGAGCACCCAGTCAGCAAAGCCGCCGCCCCTGCCAAGACCAGCGCTTTGAAATTGTTTTTCCAGAACGACACTTCCAACGCCATCATTTAATTGCCTGCCAGATCCGATAGTTTCAAACGGGTCAGATTCTTCAACCCATCGGGAAGTCCTGTCACTGAGAGGACAGATTCATAATGGGTACGTGCCTGATCCGGTGCCTGTTGTGCCATGGCCACTTCTCCGGCCATAAAGTGATAATTCGCTTTTTCCTCAGGCGCCAGGGCCTTGAGCGAAACCGCATCCAGGTAGGCCTGCGCACTTGCCGGGTTGCCCTGCTGCAACGCAACCTTGGCTGAGCGAAGCGATGCCACCAGAGACAAAGACGCATCCGGACTGTGACGAATCACCCAGTCGTATTGGGCCAGGGCATCGTCATACGCGGCCTGATCAAAATAATGTTTCCCCAGAATCAAAGCAATGCCCGTCGCATACGGACTTTCAGGCTGTTCTGCCAAAAACTGTTTGGCGTCACGCAAGATTTCACCAATCTGATCCTGTTGCGCCTGAGCCTGAACCAGTTCAAACATGGCCGATCCCTGCATGGCTTTGGAAAGCTGATGGTTCTGCCAATAAGTCCAACCCGACCAGGCAACCACAACCACCAATACCCCACTGAGTAGCCAGGTTCCGTTTTTTTGCCACCAGGCTTTCAGCGCCTGAAGCTGTTCATCATCGTCATTATAGCGACTCATAGGTTTTCCTCGCTTTTTCTGAATCGGTCGTCATTTGGGTCAGGTAAGGGATCAAGCGCTCCCAGCTGATGGTTTCCTGCTCACGCGCCTCACGCAGGAACTTAATCGCCACTTGTTCCTGTGCAATTTCTTCTTCACCCAGGATCAAAGCCATTTTCGCGCCGGATTTATCGGCTTTTTTGAACTGGCTTTTGAAGCTGCCCCCACCACAATGCATCTGCACTTTGAGCTGAGGCAGCGCCTCACGGATTCGCTCCGCCATCACCAGGCCTGGTCGTTTTGCCAGGTCACCGGCCAGAATCAGGTAAAGGTCGGCATTGATTTTAGGGGGCACGCAGGCTTTTTCCTGGAGCAACACCATCAGTCGTTCCACCCCCAGGGCAAAGCCCACTGCCGGTGTGGCACGACCTCCGATCTGTTCCACCAGACCGTCATAGCGCCCCCCGGCGCAGACGGTCCCCTGAGCACCAAGATCCTGCGTCACCCACTCGAACACGGTGCGATTGTAATAATCCAGACCTCGGACCAGATTGGGATTGAGTTCATAGTCGATGCCCAGGTCATCCAGATAAGCGAGTAAGGCCTCAAAATGCTCACGTGACGCGTCATCCAAATGATCGCTGAGCTTGGGGGCGCCGGCAATCAAATCCATCATCTCCGGATTTTTGGAGTCCAGGATCCGCATCGGATTGCTGTGCAGTCGCCGTTGACTGTCTTCATCCAACTGCTCGGCATGCGACTGAAAATAATCGACCAGCAAATCTCGGTAAGCGGCGCGCGCCGCTTGTGACCCCAGAGAGTTAAGCTGAAGGGTCAAGCCATTGAGCCCAAGTTTTTCCCAGAGACGGGCGGTCATTGCAATCAGTTCGGCATCGGCATCGGGCGTTTCCAGCCCAAACACCTCAACCCCCAGTTGATGAAACTGACGATAGCGCCCTTTCTGCGGGCGCTCATGGCGAAACATCGGACCGGTATAAAACAACTTCTGGATCTGATTGTGTACCAGGCCATTTTGAATCACCGCCCGGACGCACCCGGCGGTGCCTTCCGGTCTCAGACTCAACGAATCGCCATTGCGATCTTCAAAGGTGTACATTTCTTTTTCCACAATATCGGTCACTTCACCGATACTGCGCGCAAACAAAGCGGTTTTTTCCACCGCTGGCAGGCTGATGCTTTCATACCCATACTGGCGTAGAATCACTCGGGCCGTATTGAGCAGGTAATCCATGCTCCAGGCCGCATCGCCGTAGACATCGTTCATGCCTCGAACCGCAGAAATTGAATTCGACATAGTTTCTTTCAGAGATTAGTCAATTGAAAAATGTGAAGCTTTTGCTCATGCATGGCATCAACAAAGTCATCGGACTCGGAGTTTACAGATTCATCCAGACCAGCAAGCCGGCCAGTGCCAGAATCATTAACGTGATCACCGCCTTGAGCAGCCCCACTGAAATCAGAGGTCGCGCATGCTCTTCTTCCAGATCAACCGCCTGAAGAGTGGCCCCCACCTCTGTCACCTTGGGGAAGAACGTCTCATAGGGCGTCAAATCCACTTCCAGCATTTCGGCGTAATTGCGAATATACCCCCGCTGAAACGGATCCAATTCGGCAAACTCAAAGGCACCGCTTTCAAACAGCGTCAAATGGTCAGCACTGATTCGCAAGGATTCGGCGGCATGAGCCACGCTCATCTGTTTGCGCTCACGCGCCTGTCTGAGCTCATGACTCAGTGCCTGAATCAGAGACGGCTCGGATTCGGCACCGGCCGAAGCAGGCGTTGGCACAGGATCGGATTCGGTTTCAGCCATGGAGTCTTTCCAGGTTCACAGTGTTTAAGGTTCGCTTGGTCCGGTCTTTGACTTTTCCGGCCAACTGGCCGCAGGCGGCATCAATGTCGTCGCCCCGGGTGCGTCTGACGGTACAGTTTACACCAGCGGCCATTAATTGTTGCTGAAATTTATGCACCGCATTATTGGAAGAGCGCTTGTAGGCCGCCCCATCAAATGGATTAAATGGAATCAGATTGACCTTGCAGGGCAAATCCCCAAGCAGGTCAACCAGTTGCTGTGCATGCGCCGGCCGGTCGTTCACATGATCCAGCATCACGTATTCAACCGTCACATGCTTTTTGCTGTGTCCGCCTTCAACAAAACGGTGCAGGGCCGGCATCAGCACTTCCAGTGGGTATTTCTGGTTGATCGGCACCAACTCATCGCGCAGGGCATTGTTGGGTGCATGCAGGGAAATGGCCAGTGACACATCCAGCGCCGCTTTGATTTTATCAATGGCGGGCACCACGCCTGCGGTACTGATGGTAACCCGGCGTTTGGACAGGCCATAGGCATTGTCATCCATCAAGATGCGAGCAGCGGGAAAGGTGTGGGTGACATTCAGCAATGGCTCCCCCATGCCCATAAACACCACGTTGGAAATCACCCGCTCTTCTTTGGGCAGACAACCGAGGGCTTTGTTTGCCACCCACATCTGCGCCACGATCTCCCAATTCTCCAGATTACGGTTAAACCCCTGCCGGGCGGTGGCACAGAAACTGCAATCCAGTGCGCACCCCACCTGAGAAGAGATGCACAAAGTGCCGCGTGATTTTTCCGGGATAAAGACCACCTCGACCGAATTGTGATGATCCACTTCCAGCAACCATTTACGCGTTCCGTCGCCAGACACCTGTTCCGAGACAATTTTGGGCGTTCGGATGCGCGCGACCTGCGATAACTTTTCTCGCAGCGCCTTGCTCAGATTGGTCATGTCGGCAAACTCACTCACCCCATGCTGATGAATCCACTTCATCACCTGAGCTGCCCGAAACGGTTTCTCACCGATGTCGGCAAAAAACTGTTTCAGCGCGGGCAAGTCCATGCCCAGCAGGTCGGTTTTATCGGAATCTACGGCCATCGGTTTAGCTTGCACAATTGGCTCCATGCAGTTCCAGCTGGGAGAAAAAGTAACCGATCTCACGCGCGGCACTTTCGGGCGAATCGGACCCATGCACCGAATTTTGTTGCATCGACACCGCATACAGCTTGCGCAAGGTTCCTGGTTCGGCCTGCTCTGGATCGGTGGTACCCATCAGCCGACGGTATTGCTCAATGGCATGATCCCCTTCCAGCACCATCACCACAATCGGTCCGGCGGTCATGTTGGTGACCAGGGTTTCAAAAAACGGTTTGCCCTGGTGCTCCGCATAAAACCCCTGCGCTTGCGCCTCGGTCAGTTGCAGCATTTTGGCAGCAATCACGGCCAGATTGTTTTCTTCCATGCGCTGAATGATTTCACCGATCAGATTCCGTTTGACCGCATCCGGTTTAATAATTGCAAATGTTTGTTCTAGCACCGTTTCCTCACACTGGTTTGGCTTGCGCAACACCCCGCGCCCTTTTTCATCGCCGACATCGGCCGGTAAAAGGCGCAAAGCTTTCGAATTTTCAATATTTTAACAATCTGGGCACAGAATGTCAGAAAAAGCCTCACCGACGCCTGCAAACAAAAAACCCCGGTCAAGCCGGGGTTTTTACTCGCGTGGTTCTATGGATCGAGGTCAAACACTGAAGGATTCACCGCACCCGCAACTGTCTTTGACGTTGGGGTTATGAAACTCAAACCCTTCATTCAGGAGACTTTCTTTCACATAGTCAAGCTCCAGACCGTCCAGCTTGTCCAATGCCTCACTGGGCACTACCACTTTCACACCATGGCTTTCAAAGACGGTGTCCGCATCGGTGATCTCATCGGCATAATCTACCTCATAAGAAAAACCGGCGCACCCGCTGACCTTGGTGCCCACTCTCAGTCCAATGCCGTGGCCGCGCTTGCCAAGCATGGTTTCCACACGATCCGCGGCCGCTTGCGTCAGAGTGACTGCCATAGGAAATTACCTCCGCTTGAAATTGTAAGTCCATTGTAACCGATCAGGCCGATGCACTGTGGCCATCAAACTGGACCGACTTGGGTCCGCAACGCTTGTCGATGATGGCCTGAAGACTGACATCGCTCAAAAACTGGTTGATCATATCACTCAGATCGGCCCACAAGGCATGAGACAGACATTCATCGCCATTTTGACAGTTGGATTCGCCTCGGCAGCGACGGGGCTCCAGATCTTCATTCACCGCCTGAATCACCTGATTCACCTTGATCTCCGAAGCGGGTCGACTCAATCGGTACCCCCCACCCGGACCTCGGGCACTCAGAACCAGGTCAGCTTTTTTCAGCCGCGAAAAAATCTGTTCAAGGTACGACAGTGAAATCGACTGACGCTCAGAAATCATGGCCAGCGTAATCGGCCCGGAAGACTGGTTCAGTGCAATATCGAGCATGGCGGTGACCGCATAGCGGCCTTTGGATGTCAATTTCATACATCACTCTTCAAATCTTGGTTGATGAATCGCCATCATACAAAAACCCACTAAATAACTCAAGATTTGTCGTCGCCGGTGGTTTTTTCTTCGCGAATGTGCGCGCGCTGCGCCGGATCATCCGGCTCCAGCACCGCGTCATCCAGACCAGGCAGTTCCACATGCGAATCTTGACCGCCCAGTCGTTGCACCTCATGGTTCAAACGCTCCAACTGTTCGTCTTGCCCCTGAATGTGATCCAGCAAGCTGTAAATGGCTTTTTCAACCGGGTCTTCCACATTGCGCCCGACGCCATAAGCATCGAACCCAATCTTTTCGGCCATGGCTTTGCGCTTGCGATGCGTCTCGTCGGTCGGACGCTCCACCACTCGTCCGGGGATGCCCACCACGGTTCTCAAGGCCGGCACTGGCTTGACCACCACGGCGTTGGAACCGATTCGCGCATCGTCTCCGATCTCAATCGGCCCCAACACTTTGGCGCCCGCACCGACCACGACCCGGTCACCCAGCGTGGGGTGACGCTTGCCTTCCTGCCAGCTGGTACCGCCCAGGGTGACGCCGTGGTAGAGCGTGCAATCGTCGCCGATCTCGGCGGTTTCGCCGATCACCACCCCCATGCCGTGGTCGATGAAAAAGCGACGACCGATCTTTGCCGCCGGATGAATTTCAATGCCCGTCAGCCAGCGCGCCAACCCGGACACAAAGCGAGACAACCATTTCAACCGCTTGTGCCAAAGCCAATGCGTCAACCGATAAAACAAAATCGCATGCAACCCGGGGTAAGTGGTCAACACCTCCAACGTATTTCGGGCAGCGGGGTCGCGGTCAAACACACAGCGTACATCTTCGCGAATTCGATCAAACATCCGGTTTCTCCGCATTGGGTTGAATCAGCCCGGCCGATCGGAGCTGGGCCTCCAGGTCTGCTTTTGACCAGGCCTGCCTCTGGGCCGCACGCAAAATGCCGCGCAAAATATCAATTTCTTTGATATCGAGGCCGCTCCGATTAAACAAACGTCGCATCCGACGCATAAATCGGGCATTTTTGGCCGGGTCGAGAAATTCAATGTCCTGCAAAGCCTGATATAAATGCTCGTAAAAGCCTTCCAGTTGCTCCGAGCTGGCTCGGCGATCGCGGTAGCCCTGCCCTTGCGGCACATCGCGCAAATCCGACGCCATGCGACACTCATAGCTGAACACCTGCACCGCCTGAGCCAGATTCAAAGAACTGTAATCCGGATTCGAGGGAATGTGCGCCAGATAATGGCACAAATCCATCTCCGCATTGGTCAGGCCGGAATCTTCCCGTCCGAAAACCAGTGCCACAGTCTCCCCCGCCGTGGCCTGTTGCCAGGCCATGGTCGCGGTTTGACGCACATCCACCTGCGGCCAGGCCACCTTGCGCAACCGGGCGCTGGCACCAAACACGGTGGCACAACCGGCCAGAGCCGTTTCCAGGGTATCCACCACTTCGGCCTGATCCAGCACGTCGGCCGCCCCCGATGCTCTGGCAGACGCCACCTGACTGGGAAACTCGCGCGGGCTAACCAGTGTCAAACGCGACAACCCCATGTTTTTCATGGCCCTGGCCGCCGCCCCGATGTTGCCGGGATGCGAGGTTTCGATCAAGACCACCTTGATTTGTGCAAAGGCAGACGGGTTTGTTTCCGATTCGTTCATGCTTTTCCGTTATAATGGGCCCAAATTTCGAATGACCATTCTAACAAAACCGGACGGATTGTTATGCACCCGATTCTCAATATCGCCTCCCAGGCCGCCAAAGACGCTGGGGAATTCATCGCCAATCAGCTGCAGAACATCGACCGCCTGAACATTGAACACAAGGGCCGCAACGATTATGTGAGCGAAGTCGACAAACAGGCTGAGCGCATCATCATCGACACCATTCAAAAATACTACCCCGGCCACAGCATCATGGCCGAAGAAAGCGGGCATCATCACAAAGATTCGGACTTTGAGTGGATCATTGACCCACTCGACGGCACCACCAACTTTCTGCACCAATTTCCGCAGTTTGCGGTGTCCATAGCCGTCACCGAAAAAGGTCGACTGATGCACGGTGTGGTCTATGACCCTTTGCGCGACGAGTTGTTCAGCGCCAGCAAGGGCCAGGGCGCACGCATCAACAACTACCGTATTCGGGTCAGCGAACAGAAAACCCTGGCCAATGCCCTGATGGCGACCGGCATTCCCTACTACAACTTTGATTATGTGGATGCGTATCTGGAAAGCTTCAAGGAATTCATGCTCAACACAGCGGGCATTCGCCGCCCCGGCTCGGCCGCGCTGGACCTGGCCTACGTCGCCAGTGGCCGGGTGGATGGCTACTGGGAACTGAACCTGAAACCCTGGGACATTGCCGCCGGTGCCCTGATCGTGCAGGAGGCCGGCGGCATGGTCACTGACTTTGTCGGCGGCGACGGCTACCTGACCTCCGGCAACATCATTGCCGCCAACCCCAAAATGCTCAAGGAAATGGCGAGCGTGATCGGGCGCACCATTCCGAAAGAATTCCGTCGCAATCGCCCTGCCCAGGCCAATCCCAAACATTGACAAAGAGCCGGTTTTCACCAGGCCTGGTGAAAACCCGCTTCCCCGTTTTATTTTGGTTCAATGCACGCTCAGGTCGCACGACATCAGACAAGCGTCTTCCCGCTCACTGCCTGGGCGATCACCCGGGTAATAATTGGGACGCACACCGTCTTCGTCAAACCCCAAGGATCGATACAGGGTTCGAGCCGGATTGGACACCCGCACCTCCAGCAGCGCACGCTGCCAACCCTGCTCAACCCATCGCTCAAGCAAGATTTTAAGCGCCCGACGCCCAAGCCCCTGACGTTGGAACGGTGGCGCAATACAGAAATTCAACAACTCCACCTCATCCACAACTGGCCGACAGATGACATAGCCGACGGGCTGTTCATGCGTTCCGCTGCCACGCACAATCACATAATTCAAGCCTTCATCCAGTGCCAGCTCAAATCCCCGTCGTCCCCAGGGACGAACATAGACGCGACGCTCCACCGACATCACCCAGTCCAGATCGGCTTCGTCCATCGGTTTAAGCGTGAGCGGATCAGTCACGGGCGGCCAACGCCAGCCACTGACGGTAAAACGCCTTTTTCTGCCAGGGATCTTGCATCATGGCCTGGGTAGAGACAACCGTTTCTACCATCATGCCTTCAGCCAGTTCCTGAACAAACTCGGGCGCCAGATCGGTACACAACGCCAGGTCCGGGCCGAACTCAATCAAGGCTTCAAGCCGGTCAAAACGCGCGGTTTCATCCGCTAAGGTCAAAGGGTCCACCCACTGCCAGTTTTGCGCGCTCACGCCCAGGGCATGAAACAAATTGCTCAGTAAGGCCTGCGCCGGCGCGCCAGCACTGGCCAGACCGGGCTCAACCCAGACAAATCGTTGCAAGCCGGAGGCCGGTTGGGCCGAAGCCATGGCACCTTGTCCCTCAGACGCATCAGCTTGGGGGGACGGAACGTCAGACGACATTGTCTCAACCGGTGCCTGCTCTGGCGCCGCTTGAAACGAAGGCTTCAATTGCCAGGGCTGCACCCCGAGTTGAGTCAGAAACGATGCCGACAATCCCATTGCCACCTCAGACCGGTGCCTGCGGATGAGCTTTCAGTCCCTCATCCATCAGTTTGTTCAAGGCGTTAATGTAAGCTTTGGCCGAGGCGGTCACAATGTCCGTGTCCGCGCCCTGGCCGTTAGCAATGCGCCCGCCTTTTTCCATCCGTACAGAGGTTTCCCCCAGCGAATCGGTGCCGTTGGTCACATTATTAACCGAATACAATTCCAGACTGGCGCCGGAATCCACAATGCGCTCAATCGCCTTGAACGTCGCATCCACGGCCCCGCCGCCTTCGGCACTGGCGTGCTTTTCCTCACCATTGACCCACAAAGTGATCTGCGCCGTCGGTGCCTCGCCGGTTTCGGTTTGAACCTTGAGTGAGACCAGCTTGACTTGCTCATTCTCGGTCCGGCGCGTGTCGTTATCCGTGACCAACGCCTGAATGTCTTCGTCATAAATTTCATGCTTGCGATCAGCCAGGGCTTTAAAGCTCATAAACGCTTCAGACAATTCTGCTTCGGTCTCAAACGCAATGCCCAGTGCAAGACAACGATCACGGAACGCATTACGCCCCGAGTGCTTGCCCAGCACCATGCGATTCATGGTCCAGCCGACGTCTTCGGCGCGCATTATTTCATAGGTTTCACGGTGTTTCAGCACCCCATCCTGATGAATCCCGGACTCATGCGCAAAGGCATTGGCCCCGACGATCGCCTTGTTGGGCTGAACGGTAAACCCGGTGATGCCCGCCACCAGTCGGGACGCAGCCAGAATTTCCGGCGTATGAATGCGCGTGTCCACGGGGAACACATCCTGGCGAGTGCGCACGGCCATGACCACTTCTTCCAGCGCGGTATTGCCCGCACGCTCGCCCAGACCATTGATGGTGCATTCCACCTGGCGAGCGCCGGCCTGAACGGCGGCCAGTGAGTTGGCCACGGCCAATCCCAAATCGTTGTGACAATGCGCTGAAAACACCGCTTTGTCCGAATTGGGAATCCGAGTCAGCAGTTGATGCATGCGCTCGCCGAACTGTTCGGGAATGTTGTAACCCACGGTATCGGGGATGTTAATGGTCCGCGCGCCGGCGTCAATCGCCGCTTCGATCACTCGACACAGAAAGTCCAGATCCGAACGCCCCGCGTCTTCCGGCGAAAACTCCACATCATCGGTAAAGTCACGCGCTCTTTTGACCGCCCACACCGCCTTTTCCACCACCTGATCCGGCGTCATTTTCAGCTTTTTTTCCATGTGAATGGGTGAGGTCGCAATAAACGTGTGAATGCGCCCGGCTTCGGCTGGCGCAATCGCCTCGCCGGCGCGAACGATGTCATTCTCCAGTGCGCGAGCCAAGCCACAGATGCGACTGTCCCGCACTGCTTCCGCAACCGCTCGGACCGCATCAAAGTCGCCCTGACTGGCTGCAGGAAACCCGGCTTCGATCACATCCACCCGCAGTTTTTCCAGCTGACGGGCAATGCGAATTTTCTCTTCCCGCGTCATGCTGGCGCCTGGGCTTTGCTCGCCGTCTCGCAAGGTGGTATCAAAAATAATTAAACGATCGGTGGCATCAGTCATGGCGTTGTGCCCCTTCTTGATCCTGAGTTGAGGTGGTATCGGCCGCATCGTGCGACCCGGCATCCAAAGCATCGGGCTCGCTCGTCTTGGAAGCCCGTCGTCGCTCTGATCGCCGCTGCTGAATCGCTTTCAGAGTCCAGATCGGCCCGGAAATGGCATAGAGCAAAAAAAGCAAAAACAAAATCATGGATGGCTTAAGCGTGATCACGACAAAAATCAACACCGCCAGTAACAAGGTGACAAACGGCACCTTGTCTTTCAGGTTCAGTTCCTTGAACGAGCTGAAACGGATGTTGCTGACCATCATCAAGCCTGCCACCGCCGTCAGCACCATGGCAACGGGTCCGGCCAGTTCCGGGTTGAGTGGATTGGTCTCAAACATCCAGATAAAGCCCGCCAGCAATGCCGCCGCGGCCGGGCTGGGCAAACCCTGGAAATAACGCTTGTCCGCGACGCCGACCTGAGTGTTGAACCGAGCCAAACGCAAAGCCGCCGCCGCAGTAAACACAAACGCCACCACCCAGCCGATTTTACCGTAATCGCTCAGAGCCCACTGATACATCAGCAGCGCCGGCGCCAGACCAAAGGACACCATGTCCGCCAGGCTGTCGAACTCGGCCCCGAACGCGCTCGAGGTCTGAGTCATACGGGCGATGCGACCATCCAGCCCGTCGAACACCATCGCCACAAAAATGGCGATCGCGCCCAGTTCATACTCGCCATTCATTCCCGCGATCACGGCATAAAAGCCAGAGAACAGCGCGATCATGGTCATCAGATTTGGCAGCAGATAAATGCCTTTTTCAAACGATTTCATAAGATCCTTTTTTACCAGGCCTGGTGTTAAATGGTCTCACCCCGCCCCACGGCGAAGTAGCGGAACCCGAAAGATTTTAACACCGACTGCTCATAAATATTGCGCCCATCGAAAATCACAGGCCGATGCATACGAGCCAGCATGCCTTCGTAATCCGGGCTCCAAAAACGGCGCCACTCGGTCATGACCATCAACGCGTCGGCTTCATCCAGGGCCTGATACATGTCATCCACCAGCGTCACGCCGGGGCGCTCCCCCCAATATCGACGAAACGCCGCCGCCGCTTTGGGGTCATACGCCACCACTTGGGCACCCTGCGCCACCAGGGCTTCGATGGTTTTCACACTGGGCGCATTGTCCACCGTGGCGGTGTTGGGTTTGAACGACAGCCCCCAAACCGCAAACTTACGTCCCTTGAGGTCGTTCTTAAAGAAGCGCCAGGCTTTACGAAACAGCACCTCTTTCTGGGTTTCATTGTTTTGCAGCACCGCTTTGAGTAGGTCCGCGTCATACCCTTTGGATTGCAGTGTCCCAACCAGTGCCTGAACATCGGCGGCAAAACTTGGCCCCCCAAAGCCGCAACCGGGAAAGAGGTAATTAAAGCCAATGCGGTTGTCCGACCCCAATCCCTGACGCACCTCTTCCATATCAATATTAAAGTGCTCAGCGTTGTTGGCCAGTTCATTCACCAGACTGATGCGCGTGGCCAGCAAAGCATTCACCGCGTACTTGGTGTATTCCGCGGCGCGCGTGGACATCACTTTGACCTGATCCGTCACGTGATTAAAGGGGCGCATCAAATCGCGAATAATGGCGGTCGATTGCTGGTCATGGCTGCCCAGCACCACCCGATCCGGCTTGGAAAAGTCACTGATGGCCGAGCCCTCACTGATGAATTCGGGCATCGACACCACCGAGACTTTCGCCACCAACCCGCGCTGGGCAAATGCCAGTTTGATCGAGGCTTCGAATCGATCTGCGGTGCCAATGGGAAAGGTACTCTGATTGATCACCAACACATCCTTATCGGCCGTCTGGCCAATCGCTTCAACCACTTCCTCGGCCTTGTCGGACCGCCAGGACGGCATGCTCAACATAAAAATCCCGGCATGCGCAATGCCCGCCTGCCAATCATCGGAAAAACGCAACCGACCTTCGGCCACCTGGTTTTTGACCAGAGAACTCAGTCCCGGTTCATCGCGCGGCAGAATACCTTGCTCCAGATCACTGGTTTTCAATAAGTTTCCCACCGGCATGGCCAGAACCTCGTTGCCGGTATGCGCCAGAGAGCCGGCCGTCACCAAACCACTCAACTCACACCCAAAAACCGATATTTTCATGACACCACCCGCTGAATCAATGTTTTTGTGGACTCATCAAATCCATCCAGTCGACTTGGATCCTTGATCGCCTGATGCGTTTCCTTGGCAATCTGCTTGCCCAGCTCAACGCCCCACTGATCAAAGGAATTGATCTCCCAGATCACCCCTTCGACATAGGTTTTGTGCTCATACATGGCAATCAACATCCCCAGCGTATGTGCCGAAAGCGTATCCAACAAAATCGTGTTGGAGGGCTGGTTGCCGGGATAGTGTTTGAACGGCGAATCGAAAGCGGCTTTTAAACTTTCAGGGATCGCCTCATCGCCCAACATCAGGACCCGCGACTGCGCAAAACAGTTGGCCAGCGCCAGCTCATGTTGCAAGCGCAGGCTTTCGTTTTTCTCCGAATGCAGATTGGGGTCAAAATCATCCCGCGTGGTTGGGGCAATAAAATCGCTCATCACCGCCTGAGTTCCCTGATGCAAAAGCTGGTAAAACGCGTGCTGCGCATTGGGCCCCACTTCGCCCCACAGAACCGGACAGGTTTTGTACGCCACACGTTGACCCGACTTGGTCACCGATTTTCCGTTGCTTTCCATCACCAGCTGCTCCAGGTAAGACGGGAGATAGCGCAACCGGG
This sequence comes from Thiomicrospira sp. WB1, assembly GCF_001507535.1. GTDB lineage: Bacteria > Pseudomonadota > Gammaproteobacteria > Thiomicrospirales > Thiomicrospiraceae > Hydrogenovibrio. The sequence goes on along the minus strand of NZ_LQBN01000003.1, from coordinate 158,640 downwards.
CGTCATAGGGCAGAATGGCTTTGTCGTGAATATCCAGAAAATTAATGTTCCAGATGTCGATCAACCCCAGAACCACCGGAATATTGTGTTCCATTTCCGTGGTCATGAAATGCTGATCCATGGCATGCGCGCCGCTCAATAATTCGCGGAACCCTTGCATGCCGATTTTCAGCGCAATCGGCAACCCAATGGCGGACCAGAGCGAATAGCGTCCACCGACCCAGTCCCAGAAAGCCAACTGATTTTCGGGGGGAATGCCCCATTCCGCCATCTTCTGTTGATTGGCGGACACGCCGATAAAGTGTTGCGACATAATCGCGTCATCATCGGGGATGCATTCCTGCAGCCAATCTTTGGCGGTTTCAGCATTGGAAAGCGTATCAATCGTGGTAAAAGATTTGGACGCCAGAATAAACAGCGTCGTTTCCTGGTTGAGGTCGCGAAGCAGATTGGACGTCTGAGTGCCGTCAATGGACGAAATAAAATGCAATCGGACCGGCGATTCAATCGTCTGCAGGCTGTGAGTGATCATCAGTGGCCCCAGATCGGAACCGCCGACCCCGATATTGACCACATCGGTAATCGGCTTGCCAGTGTATCCGCGCCAATGGCCGCAACGAATTTTATTGACCAGGCCTGCCATTTTCTCTAGCACCTCAGCCACCTGAGGCTGCACGTCGGCAGCAAACCCCTGGACGTCTTTGCCCTGCGCACGCAGGGCCGTATGCAAGGCCGGACGATCCTCGGTTTCATTGACCTTTTCCCCCCGGGTCAATTGCTCAATGGCTTGCGGCAGCCCCTGCTGACGCGCCAGTGTCATGAGCAGTGCCAAGGTCTCACGGGTGATTCGGTTTTTGGAAAAATCCACATACAACTGATCAAAGGCCAATGAAAACTCATCCACCCGGTTAGGCTGCTGAAACAAGCTGGCCAAATGCTGGCTGCCCACGCCCGCATCACAGTGCAACTGCAATGCCTGCCAGGCCGGTGATTGCTCTACCCCCATAATCCTCTCTCTTTTTTCTGTACTCAGGTCTCGTCCGCCTGCCGCTTAGAGCTTCATTCCTTTGAGGTATTGTTTGAACTGTTTGCCAAGCTTGGGATCACGCAGCGCATATTCTACGTTGGCCTGAAGATACCCCTGTTTGTCGCCACAGTCATAGGTCTGGCCATTTTTGAACTCAAACCCAAACATTACCTCTTCTTCGAGCAAACGATCCATGGCATCGGTCAACTGGATCTCTCCGCCTGCTCCGGGCTTGGTGTCCTTAAGCAACTCCATCAGGCGGGGCGTAAAGATATAACGCCCGACCACCGACAAGTTCGAAGGCGCCTCCTGAGGTTTTGGTTTCTCCACCAGCTCCACAATACGCATGTCCGGTCCTTTGACACCGGCAATACCGTATTTTTCGACCTGATCTTCCGCCACCGCTTCCAACGCCACCACACTGGTGTGCATCTTCTGATACTGCTGGGTCATCTGGGCCAAACAGCCTTTCTTGGGGTGGTGCATCAACACATCGGGCAACAGCACCGCAAACGGCTCATTGTCGGCAATCACCGGTTCCGCACAGAGAATCGCATGTCCCAGTCCCAGCGCCTCCGGCTGACGCACACTGACAATGCGCACCCCCTCTGGCGTGATGTCTTCCAGGCTGGCCATACGATCACTTTTGCCGCGAAGGTTGAGTTCGGACTCCAGCTCATAGTGCTTATCAAAATGGTTCTCTATCGCTGATTTACTGGAATGCGTTACCAGAATAATATCGGTAATGCCTGCTTCCGCAGCTTCGTGCACAATATACTGAATCAACGGTTTATCAACGACCGTCAACATCTCTTTGGGAATGGCCTTGGTGGCCGGCAAAAACCGTGTCCCCAGACCGGCGACAGGAATAACGGCTTTGGTCAGTTTTTTTAATGACATACTTCATCCTTTCTCACAAGCGTCGGCCCCGTTGTCGAAACACAACCGCAAACGAGCTTTGATCGATTTCCTACCAGCCACGTTGCCAGCATCAATACTACTTAGAATCTAGTATAACGAAGTCCGGGCAAACTGAACACTCTTTGACACACCCCTCACACCGTGCTCACCCTTGACGGCAGACCCGAAACGCATATAGCTCTTCTTGCTCGGTCACCAGTTCTTCACAGGTCATCCCCTGTTGCGCACAAAACGCCGGAATATCCCGGCATGACCCAGGGTCCGTTGACCAAAGTTCAAATTGCGCCTCTTCAGGCGACCGTGCCATGGCCTGCTTTAGCTTAAGCAAAGGCATGGGACAAGGCAGTCCTGACACATCCACATGTTCCATAAAAACTGAATCCTCTCACACATTACCCCAACTATCTTACAATAGCATGAAGCCACCCGATGATTGATTGCAGCGCCACCATAGACGCATTAGGATGCATGACCTATGCCCCAGTTCTCACTCAGCCCAAAACTGACCACACGACTCGTGGTGGCATGGCTGTTTCTCAGCTTAAGCCATTTTTCTCAAGCAGCGATTCATAGCGATTTGCCGGATCTTGGTGCGCCTGATTTGGTGACCTACACCCCCGAAAAGGAAAAAGCGCTGGGTCGCGCTTTTTCGACCACACTGCATACCCAGTTTGCCATGATCCAGGACCCCACGCTGCTTGATTACATTCGACAGATTGGGGCTCGCATCACCAGCAAGACCGCGTCCCACCGCAGCTATCGGTTTTACGTGATAGACCGGCCGGAAATCAATGCCTTCGCTGGCCCAAACGGCATCATCGGCCTGCATGCCGGCCTGATTCTGGCCGCTCGTTCAGAGGACGAATTGGCCTCGGTCATTGCGCACGAGATCGCCCATGTCACTCAACATCATCTTTCCCGTCGTTTTGACTATCAAAATAGCAACACCGCCGCCACCATCGCCTCACTCATCGCAGCCATTTTAGTTGGTTCTCAAAACCCCAGTGCGGGCATGGCCACCATCATGGGGTCCGCGGGTCTCAACATTCAACAGCAACTCAAAAACTCTCGCCTGCATGAAAACGAAGCCGACCACTTTGGCATTCGCTATCTGAGCGAAGCTGGCTACAACCCGTATGCCATGGGAGATTTCTTTGGCCGACTCGCTCGCGAATCTCAGTACGATGAATTCACCCTGCCTGAAATTCTTCGCACCCACCCGGTGTCTGCCGACCGCTTAGCCAGGGCCGACGACCGTGCTCAACAAATGCCAAAAACAACGCAACAACGTGCTTTCAAAAAAGACACCTTAACGCTGATGAAGTTGCGACTGCGCAACCTCAAAAATCAACCCGCAAGCCAGGTCACCCAAAAAACATACACCCCAGCTCAACGTTGCTACCAGAAAAATCACCAGGCCTGGTTAGAACAAGCGGCCACACAGGTGGCCTATTCACTGAAATGCCTTGATCAGGCCGATAAAGCATCGCCCCAATCGCCCTATTTCAAACTGCTGGCCGCCCAAATCCAGATCCGCCTTGCTCAACCCCAAGCACTGCAAACCTTGCGATATCTGAGTGAACTCTATCCCGGCAACGCCGCAATCGCGCTCACTCAGGCCAATGCGCTGGCTGAGTTTGACAGCAAGCAGGCGGCGATCAACTTACTCACAGAACGCCTGGTTGAATTTGAGCACCAGGGTGCGTTTTATGAACGACTGGCTCGCTATTACAGCCAACAGAACGACGACTTTGGCACGCATTATTATTTGGCGCTCCAAGAAGAACATCTGGGGAACATCGAAAAGGCGCACTATCTCGCCCGCCAGGCCGAAACGTTTTTGACCGCGGAAATGCGCAAAAAAAATGCAAAACTAGAACGCCTAAAATCGCGCCTAGAACAATATCGCTAAAAAACAACGCTCTACCCTGGTTCATAAAGAAAAATATATTCAGCATTAAATATTGCTATGTACGATTGCCGGTAAAAAACTTGCGAAACCCGATCAGATCAGTAACCTATGCCCTTAAGAGCTTTCACTCGCTCAAAAATAAGACCCTGTAAGGGGAGCATAATCGAAAAGTCCCATGGCTTTTTTAGGAGGATATAGAATGTTGAAAATGAAAATGAAGCAATTCCTGACTGCGGTCGCTGTTTCATCAGCATGTGTTGCCGCGCCATCCGTTGCGTTCGCCGCCGACAAAGGGGCCAGCGCCATTGAAGAAGGGAAGGAATTGGCTTTTGCTCGCTCCAAGGGCAACTGCTTGGCTTGCCACATGGTCGACGATGGGGCTATGCCCGGTAACATCGGTCCAGCTTTGATCGCCATGAAAATGCGTTATCCTGACAAGCAAAAACTTTACAACAAAATCTGGGGCACGCCCGAGACCGTTGTAGAAGACAGCATGATGCCGCATTTTGGGGCAAACGGAATCTTGTCTGACGAAGAGATTCAGAAAATTACCGATTACATCTACACACTGTAATCGTTAATCCACTTAGTAAACCTTAACCGGGAGTTAAAACCTTATGAAACGTAGATCTTTCCTTAAAGGTACCCTTGCAACTGGTGCCGCTGCGGTTGCAGCGAATGCCGGCTTGTTGACGCCATCCACCGTTCTGGCGGAATGGAATGAAAAAGCATTCAAAGCAAAAACCGTTGATGACGGTCTGAGCGCTATGTTCGGCACCACATCCATGTCTGAGTCAGGCGACATTGATCTGTCTGCGCCAGCCATCGCTGAAAACGGTGCGGTTACCCCGATCAAAATCGACGCGACCAAAATGGACGGTGTTGAGTCCATCGCGATCATGGCAACGAAAAACCCAAGCCCTATGGTTTGCCGTTATGACTTCTCTGGTCCAGCCGTTGGTTACGTTTCCACACGTATCCGTATGGGTGAAACCATGAACGTTGTTGCCGTCGTTAAAGCTGGCGGAAAACTGTATAAGAAAGAACAAGAAGTGAAAGTCACCATCGGTGGTTGTGGCGGTTAATCCCCAGCCCACACTTCATAGATTTTTATACTGAATTAAAAAGGAACGACTATGTCTATCAAAATTCGTATGCGTGGCCGTGCAAAAGGCGGCGTTGCAGAAGTTAAAGCACTGATCAAGCACAAAATGGAATCCGGTGCTCGCATGAACAAAAAAACCGGTAAGCCATATCCTGCTGACTACATCAACGTGGTTGAAGTTCTGGTAAACGGAACCAAAGCCATTGATTCTCAGTGGTCTGGTGCGATCTCTGCCAACCCATACATGGGCGTTAAGGTTAAAGCCAACAAGGGCGACGAAGTCACTCTGAAGTTGGAAGACCTGAACGGTCAGACTGGTGAGCACACCATCAAAGTTTAATCCCGATTAAGCTGACAGCGCTCCGCTCTGCGGAGTGCTGATATCAAAAATAAAATATTATCATCGTTTTCGGACGGAGGAATGGGATGAAGAAAACATTGCTAGTCGCCTTAACACTGGGCGCAACCGCAACCGCTGCCACCAACGTAATGGCCGGTGGAGTCGATCCGGAAAAAAGCCGGATTCAACTAGTCGAGTACTTCAAAGCGAAGAACCCGAACATTGCACCTGAAGAATATATTAATGGTGCTTACATTTACAGCGAAGACAAAATGATGCAGTGGCGAGCTGCCGAGGAATTTCCTCCCTATTTGGATTCCGTTGATGCTGGTGAAGCCTTGTACGAGCAGGACAAAGCCGTCTATGACAAGTGCTTCGGTTCTGATGTCACTCAGATTCGTGCAAAATACCCACGCTTCAACGAATCAACCCAACAGGTTGAGACCCTGGAAGGTCAAATCAACCAGTGCCGCGCAGACAATGGTCTGAAGCCTTTCAAATGGAAAAAAGGTGACATCGCTAAATTGTCAGCTTATTTTGCCTATGAAGCACGTGGCCAGAAAATCAATGTTGATGCCAGTTCTCCTGGTGCGAAAGAAGCCTTTAACAAAGGTCAGGCTTTCTATGTACAGGAACGCGGCCAGCTAGGTCTGTCGTGTGCGAAATGTCACACTTACAATGCCGGTCGTAAAGCGCGTTCCAACACCCTGTCAGCCAACCTGGGACACACCACGCACTTCCCAGTATTCCGTGCCAAGTGGCAGGAACTGGGTACCCTGCACCGTCGTTATGGCGGCTGTAACAAAAACATGCGTGCCAAGCCTATGAAAGCTCAGAGTGAAGAGTACCGCAATCTGGAATTCTTCCAGGCTTATATGTCAAACGGTTTGGAAATCAACGGTCCTGGTTATCGTGAATAATCCAATCGGTTGATTGTCTAAAAAAACCCGCTTCGGCGGGTTTTTTTATGTCTGTCATCCCGTAAAGTGAGGCACACGTACATTCATGTGGCACCTCAGTCCAGTGTGTGCAAACTAATTTTTTACCAGGCCTGCTTCCTTCGGAGTAATTAGACAGGGCTAAAATTGATGTGGGCATTTAGATCAATCGCTTGATCATTGCTCTGTGTGAAGTCAGACACAAAAAACCCGCCGAAGCGGGTTTTATGAATCAAAGGGTCGTCTCTGCGTCCTTTTCAGGCCTCCAGCATGTCCTCACCCTCATAGACCCAGTTAAAGCCTTCACGCACCCATTTTTCAATGCGCATAAACAACTCAGGGTCGTTCAAGCCCAGTTTCTGAGCAATGGCAAACACATTTTCCTGCTCTTCCTGACCAAAGTGGCCATCTTTATAGGACAGCTTGATCAATTCCTGAAGCAGAATAATCCGATCATGCTTACTTTTAAACACCTGAAGAAGGTCATCGAGATTGAGATGACTTTTATCCAAGCTGTATTCGATCCCGAAAGCTTCACTGAAACTGCGCAGATACTGCTCTTCTTCACTGGCCAATTCTCGATCGGCATAAGCCATGATCACGGCCAGATCAAAAACGGCCTGACGTTGTTGATTGTTTAATCGATCTGCAAACATATTGATTCCTTGTCTCTAAAGTCAGTGCTCGACCTGATCCACGTCTCTTATTGCACCATAGGCTGCACTGGTTGTCATGGCCGCGTAAGCGCGCAAGGCTGCCGTAATCTTACGCTTTCTGGGCAAGGCTGGTTTCCATGCATCGCGCCCACGCTCATGCATGGCTTGACGACGCTCCGCAAGCTCTTCATCACTAAGCTTCACTTCAATCGTCCGGTTGGGGATATCGATTTCAATCATGTCACCGTCTTCTACCAGGCCGATATTGCCCCCTTCCGCTGCCTCGGGCGAACAATGACCAATGGACAATCCTGACGTTCCGCCGGAAAAGCGACCGTCCGTGAGCAAGGCACACTGCTTGCCCAACCCTTTGGATTTGAGGTAACTGGTCGGATAAAGCATTTCCTGCATGCCCGGGCCGCCTTTTGGTCCTTCGTAACGAATCAGTACTACGTCACCGGATTTGATTTGATCGCCCAGAATGGCTTCCACCGCCGCATCCTGGCTTTCAAAAATTCGTGCCGGGCCACTGAATTTAAAGATGGATTCATCCACGCCGGCGGTTTTGACAATGCAGCCGTCCATGGCAATGTTGCCATACAGAACAGCCAGACCGCCTTCCTTGGTATAGGCGTGCTCAACGCTGCGAATACAACCGTTTTTGTCATCCACGTCCAAGGTTTTCCAGCGCTTGCTCTGACTAAACGCTTGCGTGGTACGGACATTGCCCGGGGCCGCTTTGTAGAATGTCTTGACCGATTCATCCTCCGTGCGGGTAATGTCCCACAGTTCCAGCGCGGCCCCCATGGTCGACGCATGGACGGTGTACACATCCGGATCAATCAAACCAGCTCGGTCCAACTCACCGAGGATACGCATGATGCCACCGGCACGGTGCACATCCTCCATATAATAGTCTTTCGAGTTGGGCGCCACTTTGGACAGACAAGGCACTTTTCGGGAAATATGATCCATGTCAGCCATATTGAATTTCACTTCGGCTTCACGCGCAATGGCCAACAAATGCAGCACGGTGTTGGTTGAGCCGCCCATGGCCACATCCAACGCCATGGCGTTCTGAAACGCTTCATAGGTGGCAATGGAGCGCGGAAGTACCCGTTCATCGTTGTCTTGATAGTACGCTTTTGAAATTTCAACAATACGACGTCCCGCTTCTTCAAACAGATGACGACGATCCGCATGCGTGGCCAGCGTGGTGCCGTTCCCCGGCAACGCAATGCCCAGCGCTTCGGCCAGACAGTTCATGGAATTGGCGGTAAACATCCCCGAACAGGACCCACAGGTTGGACAGGCCGACTCTTCAATCGTGGTCACGTCTTCATCGGAGCAGCTATCATCCGCTGCCTTGACCATGGCGTCGACCAGATCCAGCTTGATGCCTTCACCTCCCAGCACGGTTTTGCCAGACTCCATCGGCCCACCGGTGACGAAGATGGTGGGGATATTCAGACGCATGGTCGCCATCATCATGCCCGGGGTGATCTTGTCACAGTTCGAAATACAGACCAGTGCGTCGGCACAGTGCGCATTACACATGTATTCAACCGAGTCCGCGATCAAATCGCGTGACGGCAGTGAATAAAGCATGCCGTCATGCCCCATGGCAATCCCGTCATCCACGGCAATGGTGTTGAACTCTTTGGCCACACCGCCGGCTTCTTCGATGACACGTGCGACCAATTGCCCCATGTCCTTGAGGTGCACATGCCCCGGGACAAACTGCGTAAACGAATTGGCAATCGCAATGATGGGTTTACCAAAATCTTCGGTGCCCATGCCGGTCGCGCGCCAAAGCGCTCGAGCGCCTGCCATGTTGCGGCCATGAGTACTGGTTTTGGAACGATAATCCGGCATACTTACCTCCTTCTCACAGGGGATTGACGTTTTCCGTTTCCCTGATCAGACTGTTATACTTAAAACTTAACGAATATTTTCGCATATCCGCCCGCGTCTGTGCATGAACTCTCCGCGGTCGTTTAAAAAAGTTGATCTCATGGAGCCAACCATTCCCTCTTTCACTGAATCTTTGCGTCAGGCCTCGCCTTACCTGGCAGACCACCGTGACAAGACGCTGGTGCTCTACTGGCCGTCTGACATGATCGCCGACCCGGCAAAACTGCAATCTTTGGCCCGAGACTGTGTATTGCTCAATAGCCTGGGACTCAAGCTGGTCATTACGCTCGGGGCCGGGGCTTGGCTGAATCAGGCGTATCGTGATGCCGGAGTAACGTGGCAGTGTCACCAGAACACCCGCATCACCGGTCCAGAGCACCTACCCTTGCTGGAAAGCACCGTTGGGCGGGTGCGTGCTCGGGTCGAATCAGCGATCACCCAAGCCAGTGCTGAACACCACTTACCCGGGGCATTGGTCTCTGGCAACTGGGTGGTTGCCAAGCCCAAAGGCATCATCGATGGCATTGACTTTCAGCATACGGGCAGTGTAAGAAAAATCAACCGTGCCGCCCTGTCTCAAACGCTTCAGGCCGGGCAAATGGTGCTGATCACGCCTCTGGCCTATTCGTTGAGCGGGGAAGCGTTTAACCTGAACACCATGGAGCAGGCGTTTGCCATCAGCGAATTGCTGGAAGCTGACAAGCTCATGCTGTTCCAAGCCAGCCAGGAACTCAAACACCTGCCAAAAGCGATCAAACGTTCGGAACTGACAGCGCAGCCGATCTCGGAGCGGCTTCAAACCCTGATTCAACGCCATGGCAAAGGTCTAAAGCGCGTGCATCTGATCGCAGACAACCAGCCGGATGCGCTGCTGACCGAATTATTCAGCCGGGATGGCGCCGGCACCTTGATCTATACCGACCGCTATCACCAGTTGCGGCCCGCTCAGGCGGAAGACATCCCCGGCTTGATGCGTCTGATCCAACCTCTGGAAGCCGCTGGCATTCTGGTGAGCCGCAGCCCGGAACAACTCGAACAAAATCTGTCAGACTTCTGGGTGATGGAAATCGACCAGCACCTCATCGGTTGTGCCGCCCTTCACTCCATTGATGCCCACAATGCCGAACTGTCCTGCTTGGCCGTTGAACCGGGATATCAAGACCAGGGCCTGGGGCAGGAACTGCTTAATGAAATTGAACAGCAAGCCCATAAAAAGGGATATCAGCATTTGTGGCTACTCACCACCCATACGCATCACTGGTTCGAAGAAAACGGTTTTGATGCCAGCGACCCGGAAGCCCTGCCCGCGCCACGCAAAAACCTGTACAATGCGCAACGCAATTCCAAGGTGTTGGTCAAACCCATTCAAACGCGGACCTGAGGTGCCATGTGATCCAACCGGATGACAAAAATTACATTCGAGAACGTTTTCGTGGTTTTCTGCCGGTTGTGGTGGATGTCGAAACAGCTGGGTTTGATGCCGAAAAAAACGCACTGATTGAAATTGCCGCCGTCACCATTGGCATGAACGCCGCCGGCAAGGTGTACCCGAGTATTGCGGTGCAATCCAACGTTCTGCCGTTTGATGGCGCCCAGCTGGACAAAAGCGCTTTGAAGTTCATCGGGGTGGAAGACCCGACGCACCCGTTTCGGTTTGCGCTTTCCGAGCGGAACGCTCTGAAAAAATGCTTTGATCCGATTTATCGAGAGCTCAAACTGACTGGTTGCACACGTGCCATACTGGTCGGGCATAATGCGTTTTTCGACTTGGGATTTATCCGCGCCGCCGCCGAACGGCAGAAAGTGAAGTCACCGTTTCACAAGTTCAGCACCTTTGACACCGTCTCACTCGCGGGCCTGGCTTACGGTCAGACAGTACTGGCCAAAGCCACCCAGGCGGCCGGTCTCGACTGGGACGATGCCCAGGCGCATTCAGCCGCTTACGACACCGACAAGACCGCAGAGCTTTTTTGCCGCATTGTCAACGACATGCCCACTCTGGGCCAAACCGCCGAACCAGCCGGGCAAAAAACACCCGATTCAACCAGGCCTGGTTAAAAAACCATTCGGCCCGCTGCCACTCAAACGAGAAAAATCAGGCGGTTTCCTGCTGCTTGGCGTTGGCCTCGGCCATCATTTTTTTCAGCTCACCTGACTCAGCCATTTCCAGTGTGATGTCGCATCCGCCCTGCAATTCACCGTCGATGTAGAGCTGGGGAAAGGTCGGCCATTCCTGATATTTGGGCAAATGCTCCATAATCAGCGGATCAGCCAGAATATTAACAAATGCGAACTTTTCACCCGTGTTGACCAGCGCTTCCGCCGTGCGGCTGGAAAAACCACACGTCGGCATCTGCGGCGTGCCTTTCATATAAAGTACGACGGGGTTGTTTTTAACTTGCTCATCAATGCGCGCAAGAATTTCCTGTTCCTGATCTGACATATGCATTCCTTCCTTCTGCCTGAGTTTGCCCCGTTGCTGTGCGTTTAGGTGAGCAAAGGACGGCAACCTCGTTTTAATTCCTGAGTTGCTAGGTTGGTTATTTTATCAGACGCACAGATCAAATCCCAGCCAAAATAGAAAAAACGCTGCGTTCAGGCGGCATCGCTACAGACATTGCGGGCACGATACGGGTCCACATGGGTCTGCAGCCAGAGTTCCAGCAAGGCCGCGTGCCAGAGCTTGCTCCCCTGAATACGGGTAAAACTGGTCTCGGCTTCCGGCTCGGCCAACAGACGCTCAATATAATCGGCCTGAAACAGACCGCGTGTTTTGGCCGCCTCACTGGTCAGCACAGATCGCATCATTTCATAAAAAGGGCCGCGCACGTATTTCAGCGCTGGCATGGGAAAATACCCTTTGGGGCGATCAATCACCGCATCGGGCACGCGCCCTCGGGCCACCGCCTTGAGCAGATATTTAAAATCCTGCAATTTGGTTTCCGGCGGTGCCGCCATGGCCACCTCAACCAGCGAGTGATCCAGAAACGGCACCCGTGCTTCCAGACCCCACGCCATGGTCATGTTGTCCACGCGTTTGACCGGGTCATCCACAATCAAGTGACTAGCATCCAGGCGCAAAACCTGATCGATAAAGGCATCGGCGTCTTCTTCATTGAGACGATCCTGCACCCAGTCGGTGGTCACATCGTGCACATGGTAATCCGGGTGAATCAACTCACACCATTCCGCGTGGTCGCGATCAAAATAAAACGGTGCAAAGGCCTCAACCCGGTCGGCATCGGGCGCCAGCTTTTTCGCCGCCTCAACCATTTGCGGGTACCAGAAATAGCCGCCAAAGACCTCATCGGCGCCCTGCCCGGACATGACCACTTTCACCTCTTTCGAGACCTGTTCCGACAGCAGGTAAAACGCCACCGCATCCTGGGCAAACATCGGCTCGGCCATGGCATCCACGGCTTCCTGCAGCCGAGGCAGAACCTCCGCATTAGGGATCAGAAATTTCTTATGCCGCGTCTGAAAGCGCTCGACCACCTGATCGGAATACTCAAACTCACTGCCCTTTTCTTCCGGCACATCTTCAAATCCGATGGAAAAAGTGCGGATGTCGTCCACACCGGCTTCATCCAGCAGGGCCACAATCAAACTTGAGTCCAGACCGCCGGACAACAACACGCCAACCGGCACATCGGACGCGGTCAAGCGCTTGTGCACCGCTTCTTTGAGACTGTCATGCACCGCCTCAATCCAGGCCTGATGATCCTCGACCCCACTCAACGCTTTCAGCCTGGGGTTTTCATGATTCGGTCCCGGGCGCTCGGCCCTTAAATGCCACCAGCTTTTCTGATAAATCTGCCCGTCCGGGTTCACCGTCATCCAGTGCCCCGGGGCCAGCTTGCGCACGCCTTTGAGAACCGTATGCGGCGCAGGCACCACCCCGTGCAAAGTAAACTGATGATGCAACCCCACCGGATCAAGCGCCACATCCACGCCACCGGCAGCCAAAAGTGCCTGGGTATTGGAGGCAAAGCGCACCCCGCCCTCAATGGGCGCATAGTAAAGCGGCTTGATCCCGAACCGGTCGCGTGCCAGCATCAGCTGGTGCTGATGATCATCCCAGATCGCAAAGGCAAACATGCCCTCAAACCGGGTCACACACTCCATCCCCCACTGACGATACGCTTTAAGAATCACTTCGGTGTCGGAATGCGATCGGAACACATGGCCCAGCTCGCTCAACTGATCCCGCAACGCCACATAGTTGTAGATGCAGCCATTAAAGACCAGCGTGAGCTCTTCATCCACCATCGGTTGATGACCGGCGTCCGACAAATCAATGATCGACAACCGGCGATGGCCCAGCCCTACCTGGTTCTGCAACCACATGCCACCATCATCCGGGCCGCGTCGAACCAGCTTCTCCAACATGGGTGTCAAGCTGGCCTCACTGGCGCGTTGTCCGTCCCAGTATATTTCGCCGCAAATCCCGCACATGATTCTGTCCTGTCTTTTTCTCAATGGATGGAGGCGCTATTTTAACCAAAAACAGACGCTGCCGTGACCCAACTCACGGCCTGCCCCCATGACAAAGCATCAGTGGAACCGCACAAAGATGCATTAAGGCCCGTTTGCGCGTAAACTGTCTGCATGATCGTATTTGGATTAACCGGCGGGCTGGCCAGTGGCAAAAGCACCGTGCGGGCGGACTTCGAGGAGATGGGCGTGCCCGGCTGTGATGCGGACCAGGCCGCACGTCAGGTCGTGGCCCCAGGCACCCCAGGCCTGGCAAAAATCATCGCCGCGTTTGGTCACGACATCTGCACGCCTGACGGTGAGCTCGACCGGGCTCGAATGCGCCAGCGTATTTTTGTCGACCCGGATGCCCGCCAGACGCTTGAAGCCATCACCCATCCCTTGATCCGCCAACACCTATCAGACTGGGTGGACCGTCACAGAAAATCGACCACTCAGGCGGTGGTGGTGGAGATTCCTCTGCTCACAGAAACCGGTCGCCCTGATTTCATCGACCAGGTCATCGTCTGCGACTTGCCACCTGCCACGCAAAAAGCACGCGCATTGGCTCGGGCCGAGGCCCAGCACGCATCCATAACGGAAGCACAAGTGGATGCCATCATGGCCGCGCAAGCCAGTCGATCTCAGCGACTGGCTCAGGCGGACTGGGTCGTGGACACAACCCAGTCGCATCAAGAGGTGCGTCACCAGCTCCGCACCATTCTTGCCCAGAATGGCATTCATCTGCCCAAGTCCGCCAAGCCGGCGTTGACAGACGGTTAAAACGGGCATCAAACTACATCGGCTGCGGCCATAACCCGGAAATGGCGGCAATACCCTGACCGCCATGCTCTTTTGCTTTCTCCACATCGTTCGCCCCCACGCCGCCCAGGGCAAACACCGGCACCGGGCAATCCCGAACCCATTCGGCAAACGTCTCCCAGCCCAGTGGAGACATATCGGGGTGAGACGCGGTTGGCTTGACCGGAGACAACAACACATAGTCCACGCCCACTTCCATTGCTTTGGCCAGCTCCGCCTGACTGTGCACCGACGCCCCCAGCCATTTGCCTTGGGTTTCCGCCGGGCGCTGCACCAGCGACATCAGTGCATGAGACGACAATTGCAAACCGTCTGCCTCGGGCAGCGCCCTCAACCACCCGGCCGGGCCATTGAGCACCGCCTGAGCCTCATACTCGTGGCACAGCGCCAGGGCTTCGCGCGCCCAGGCCAAAAAACCGGCTTCATCCAGTTTCTTGCTGCGCAACTGCACCAATCGAATCCCGTCTTCCAGAGCCGCAGCCAGGCGCGTCAGGCCATCTTCCCTATCCTCAAACGCCCCGGTAATCATCATCTGATCGGGCAGCGCCAAGGCATTCAGCACGCCTTGGTTTGCGGCAGGAAACTCATAATGCATCAATTCGTCCAAGGCACACCATTTGATCGCCTGCCCTTCCCGACCGAAGGGCGTGCCGTCAAACCGTTCACTCATTCGAACGATCAATCGCAGCCGGCGGCGCTCGTACTGCCAGGGGATTTCTATCAAGGGTTGCCAGTCAAGGGGACTGACCCCGACTTCCTCCTCAAACTCGCGCGTCAACGCCGTATCCGGGGTTTCCCCCGACTTGACCTTCCCGCCGGGAAACTCCCAGAAATGCGCCAGATGCTGGCCCGTCTGTCGCTGGGCAATCAAGACCTGATTCCCTTGTCGAAGCACGCCCACCGCAATCAAGGTTTCTTCCATCAATTCCTCCTTTTACATCTGCTGGTTGTCCTTTTACCATGTGTACCTGCCAAAATGCGGGCACCTGGCAAAAAACCTGCTTGTTTTGTACAAAATTGTCATCAAAACGAAACAATTTGATTTTTTTCAGACTAAAATGAACTTTATGACCAATTCAAATCTCTGGTCATCACG
This sequence comes from Thiomicrospira sp. WB1, assembly GCF_001507535.1. GTDB lineage: Bacteria > Pseudomonadota > Gammaproteobacteria > Thiomicrospirales > Thiomicrospiraceae > Hydrogenovibrio. Next base: position 143,436 of record NZ_LQBN01000003.1, on the reverse strand, counting down.
ACATCGACCTGAAAGAGGACTGCTTCAATGAGCGTCAAACAACGAATTCTAACCCTGACTGTCATTTTGCTGGCATTTTCTGTGCTCGCGATTGCAGCGGGCTTGATCAACATGAAAAACAACAACCAGACGTTCAATGCGCTCTACAACGACCGGATCGTGCCGCTGGAGGACCTGAAAAACATCGCTGACGCCTATGCCGTCAACATCGTCGACACCAACCACAAACTGCGCAATGGCAACATCGACTGGGCACAGGCTGAACAGAACATCGAATCCGCCAGCAAGCAGATTCACGCGCTTTGGGATGGCTATATGCAAACCAAACTGACCCCCAAAGAAGCGGCCCTGGCCGAAAAAGCACAAGCCCTGATGAAGACAGCCGATGACAATGTGGCACAACTGCTGACTCTGGTGCAACAGCGCGACATGAACGCCATCACTGAATTCAGCATCGAACAGCTTTACCCCGCGATTGATCCGATTTCCGACACCATCAGTGAGCTCGTAGCGCTGCAACTGCGCGAAGCGGAAAAAATGCAGCAGGCTCAAATGACCACCTATGACAACACCTTGACCATGGCCATCGTTGTCGCCTTGCTGGTTTTTCTGGCGGTACTCTGGCTGGCGCGTCAGACCCTGTTGGCGATCACTCGCCCCCTGAATGAACTGGTCGGTGTGTCCAAAGCCGTGGTTCAAGAAGGCGATTTCTCCAAGCGTGTTCAGATCTCGCGCGAAGACGAAGTCGGCCAGGCCGCCCAAGCCTTCAACCATCTGCTGGAAAAAACCGCCGATGCCATTCAGGACGCCAATCATGTGGTGGACGCCATCGCGCAAAGCGACTTTGATCAACGCATCACCCGCGAATACCAAGGCGACCTCAACCGCCTCAAACTCGGCATCAATAACTCGGCCGAAAGCGTCAGCTTCATGATGTCGGAGCTGGAACGCATTATGACGGCGCTGGCCAACGGGAAACTCGACGCCAAAATGGACGAACAGGTTCCCGCCAATTTCCGCAACAAGGTGGAAGGCGCCCTGGCCATTACCAATGACGTGGTGGAAGACATTATTGCCGTCATGGACAAAATTGACGACGGTCAGTTTTCCGAACGGGTGACCGCCGACGCCAAAGGGCAGCTGGCCTCTCTGAAACGCGCGATCAATTCCTCGATGGACGACTTGAACGAAGCCATTAAAGAAGTCACGAGCGTGGTCGTGGACCAATCCAATGGTAACCTGACCTCCCGCATCCAGGGGCAGTACAAAGGTGACCTGAACACACTGAAAACGTCGGTCAACCATACCTCTGAAAAACTGGTCGACGTCATCCAGAAAGCCATCAATGCCACTCAGGTCGTTTCAGGCGCCTCAGCGGAAGTCTCTCAAGGCTCTCAGGACCTGAGCCAGCGGGTTCAGGAACAGGCCGCTTCCGTGGAAGAAACCTCGGCCACCATGGAGCAGATGAATTCGGCGGTGCAAAACAATGCCAACCACGCCAAAGACGCCACACGCGTGGCGCATGAGGTGCAGGAAAAAACCACCGAAGGCACGCGTGTGATGCAAAAAACCGTGGATGCCATGTCGGCAATTCAGGAATCCAGTCACAAGATTTCCGACATTGTGACCCTGATTGATTCGATCGCCTTCCAGACCAATCTGCTGGCGCTCAACGCGGCGGTGGAAGCGGCCCGGGCCGGGGAACACGGCCGTGGCTTTGCCGTGGTCGCGGGCGAGGTGCGAGCACTGGCACAGAAGTCGGCCGATGCCGCCAAGGAAATCACCGGACTGATCAATGAAAGCGTGGCCCGGATTGATGAAGGCACCAAGCTGGCATCCGAGTCGGGTGAAATGCTGGACACCATCGATAAGTCGGTGGACGATGTGGCCAATATGATTGAGCAGATTTCCGCTGCCTCAAATGAGCAGATGACCGGGATTGAACAGGTGCACAAGGCGATCAGCCAGATCGATGAAGTCACGCAGCAGAACGCCGCGCTGGTGGAAGAAACCTCGGCCGCGGCCGAGAGCATGAGCGAACAGGCGGAAATCCTGGACAAGGACATGTCGTTCTTTAACACCGGCCAGCCCAAAGCGTCTGCGCAGAGCCAGTCGGCACCCAAAGTGGCCAAAGCACCCCAGAAACAGACACCAGCGAAACCGGCCAAGCCGGCCGCACTGCCTCAGGCCAGTGCCAAAGACACGGCGTCGGCAAAAGATGGAGACAAGGCCGAAAAGCCAAAGCCCGCGCCTGAGCAGAGTAGCGCTGACGATGAATGGGCCGAGTTTTAACCAGGCCTGGTGAAATGTGCCCTATCCCATCCAAACCGGCCTCTGGCCGGTTTTTTGTTTCTGCCCCCCCCTCTTTCATTGGCTTGCTCTTTGCTTGGACAAACATATTAGTAATTTTTAATTGCTTAACTTGTCCTGCTTGGCCGTTTGCTATAGCATGAGCAAAGATACCAATTCTTGACCTAAAAACGGGGTTATTGTTATGTTCAAGACAATCCGCGCCAAACTCATCGCAAGCTTCAGCCTGCTGACCATTCTGGTCATCGGGATGGCAGTGTTCAGTATCACTCAAATTAATCAATCGGCTGGCGGCTTTTCCGATTACCGCGAAATTGCCAAAGATTCACTGCTGGTCAGCGAGGTGCAAAGCAACATGCTGATGGTGCGGATGAACGTCAAAGACTATCTGAATAACCCGGTGCAAAAAGAAGTGGACGAATACACCGACTATTTCAACCGCACCAATGAACTCCTGACCCAGGCGCAAAAACAGATCCAGAACCCTCAGCGCGCGGAATGGGTGGATCGCATGGACAATGCCCTCGACGAATACCATCAGGCGTTTACGCAAGTTCAGGACTTCATGAACCAGCGTAATGACATTGTGTTCAATGTCTTGAATGTCGATGGCCCCAAAATGGAAGAATTGCTGACCTACATTCAAACCACCGCTTACGAAGACGGTGACATCCCGGCATCACTTGCCGCATCCAAAGGCATGCGTACGTTACTGATTGGACGCTTGTACACGGTCAAGTTCATGGAAGACAATCAAAAGGCTTTCATGGATCGGGCTCTGGATGAGTTCACCACCCTCGGCGACAACATGGCGGAACTCGAAACAGAGATTCAAAATCCCACCCGTCTCGAAAAATTAAACGAAATTCAGAGCTTGCAGGCACGCTATTCCGAAAACGTACGCGTCATGAACGGTATCATTAATGACCGCAATAAATTGATCAATAATACACTTGACCAACTTGGGCCAGAAATCGCTGAGCTGGCTGACAAAGTCAAACAGTCCGTGAAAGCCGATCAGGATCGCATCGGACCCGAAGTTCAGGAACTCAATGAAAGCATCATCTCAGTGTTGATCGCTGTGGCCATTGCGATCGCGCTCTTTGCCATCCTGACGGCGATCTTTATTCCGCGTCTGATTGCTCGCGGCATTGCCTCGATTCAAACCCAGCTGGCCAAGCTCAGCGAAAGCGGTGATTTCAGCATCCGCGCCGACGATCGTCGCGCCGATGAAATCGGCGACATGGGCAAAGCGGTCAACAAGCTGCTGTCCGACATGCAGACCGCGATCAAGGAAGCCAATGATGTGGTCTGTGCCATGGCCGCCGGTCAGTTTGACCAGCGCGTCAACGCGCAACTCAGCGGCGACCTCAAAGCGCTGAAAGACGGCATCAACGAATCCGCCGATTCGGTGGCCGAGACCATGGGCGAATTGCGCAAACTGCTCAATGCCATGAGCGACGGCAAATTCGACACCCGCATCAATGCCGACGTCAAAGGCGAGTATCTGGAACTGGTCAATTTTGCCACCACCACCATGGAAGGCCTGGATCAAACCATTGATGGCATCATTGGTGTGATGCAGTCCATGGAAGAAGGTCAGTTCGATCAGCGCATTCATACCCAGGCCAAAGGCGACCTGCTCAAACTCAAAGACGGCGTCAACAACTCCATGGAGTCGATCGAAGCCGCCATCAAGGAAGTCACCGACGTGGTGGTCGCCCAGTCCCACGGTGATCTGACTCAGTCAATCCAAGGCAATTATCAGGGCGACCTGAAAACCCTGAAAGACTCGGTCAACAAAACCACCGACCGCCTGCTGGATGTGGTCAAAAAAGCCCTCAATGCCACCGAGATCGTCAATGGCGCTTCGTCCGAAGTGTCCCAGGGCTCTCAGGACCTGAGCCAGCGGGTACAGGAACAGGCCGCTTCCGTGGAAGAAACCTCGGCCACCATGGAGCAGATGAATTCGGCGGTGCAGAACAATGCCAACCACGCCAAAGACGCCACCCGCGTGGCGCATGAGGTGCAGGAAAAAACCACAGAAGGCACCCGCGTAATGCAGAAAACCGTGGATGCCATGTCGGCAATTCAGGAATCCAGTCACAAGATTTCCGACATTGTGACCCTGATTGATTCGATTGCCTTCCAGACCAATCTGCTGGCGCTCAACGCGGCGGTGGAAGCGGCCCGGGCCGGGGAACACGGCCGTGGGTTTGCCGTGGTCGCGGGCGAGGTGCGAGCACTGGCACAGAAGTCGGCCGATGCGGCCAAGGAAATCACCGGGCTGATCAATGAAAGCGTGGCCCGGATTGATGAAGGCACCAAACTGGCGTCCGAGTCGGGTGAAATGCTGGACACCATCGATAAGTCAGTGGACGATGTGGCCAATATGATTGAGCAGATTTCCGCTGCCTCAAATGAGCAGATGACCGGGATTGAACAGGTGCACAAGGCGATCAGCCAGATCGATGAAGTCACGCAGCAGAACGCCGCGCTGGTGGAAGAAACCTCGGCCGCCGCCGAGAGCATGAGCGAACAGGCGGAAATCCTGGACAAGGACATGTCGTTCTTTAACACCGGCCAGCCCAAAGCGTCGACGCAGGGCCACTCGGCACCAAAAGTGGCCAAAACACCGCAAAAACAGACGCCAGAAAAACCGGCCAAGCCGGCCGCACTGCCTCAGGCCAGTGCCAAAGACACGGCGTCGGCAAAAGGTGAAGACAAGGCCGAAAAGCCAAAGCCCGCGCCTGAGCAGAGTGGTTCCGACGATGAATGGGCCGAGTTTTAACCAGGCCTGGTGAAATGTGCCCTATCCCATCCAAACCGGCCTCTGGCCGGTTTTTTGATGCCCTCGTACGTTGAAAAGATGCCCTCTGCGCTTGGGTTGGTTACAATAAGTGCCCTGTGCAAACGGGACGCATTCACCGAGTCCCGGTTACCGAATCAGTTAAAGGATGGTCATGCAGCACTTCTGGAACCCTGAAATCCGCCAACTTTCGCCTTACACGCCCGGCGAACAGCCCAAGGTCGCCAATCTGGTCAAGCTCAACACCAATGAAAGCCCCTACCCTCCGGCGCCCGGCGTGTTGCAGGCGATCAAAGACACCACCGATGAGGGCCTTCGTCTGTACCCGGACCCCAATGCCACACAGTTAAAGCAAGCTCTGGCCGATTACTATCAGCTGGACGCCGCTCAGGTATTTGTGGGCAATGGCTCGGATGAAGTCCTGGCCCATGCCTTTCAGGGATTACTCAAACACCCTGGTGTGGCGTTGCGCTTTCCCGACATCTCTTACAGCTTTTACCCGGTTTATTGCGGTCTGTATGGCATCACCCCAAGCACCGTGCCCTTGAACGACGCACTGGCGATTGATCCGGCCGATTATCAGGGCGACAGCGGGCCAATCATTTTACCCAACCCCAATGCCCCGACCGGACGTCTGCTCAGTCTGGCTGAGATCACAAAACTGCTTGAACTCAACCCGTCCTATGTTGTGATTGTGGACGAAGCCTACATTGACTTTGGTGGCGCATCGGCCACGAAACTGATTGACCGATACCCCAACCTGCTGGTCACCCAGACGTTTTCCAAATCACGGGCGCTGGCGGGGTTGCGCCTGGGCATGGCGTTTGGTCAGGCCCACCTGATTGAGGCGTTGGAGCGGGTCAAAAACAGTTTTAATTCCTATCCGGTGGACCGGCTTGCCATGGCAGCAGGCATTGCCTCACTGCACGAAGACGACTACTTTGTCGAAAGCTGCCGCAAGGTCATGGCCACGCGACAGACACTGACCGATTTTCTTGAGAATCAGGGCTTTGAGGTGTTGCCCTCTTACGCCAATTTTGTCTTCTGTCGTCACCCTGAACATCAGGCCAACGAGTTGGCGCAGGCGTTACGCGATCGAGCCATTATCGTGCGTTACTTTGACAAGCCCCGCATCGATCAATATCTGCGCATCAGCATTGGCTCGGAGGAAGAGAATCAACGGCTCTGCCAAGCGCTCAGCGAGATATTGGGATAAGCGTTGAGAAAACAGAGATGTCAGATATGACAAAAGTCAAAACCACCAGGCCTGGTGAATGGTTGCTTTGATGAGGTTTTATGGGTTTTAGACACTGGATGGTTGTGCGATCTTGGGTGTGTTTATTTTTTCTTGCCTTGCCTCTGCGGCCGCCGAATTCTTAGAGATCTTAAATGCCTTGTCAAACGGTTTATGCCCATCGCATCAAAACCGAGGCTTGGAGAAATCCTCATCACAAAGATTTCGTCGTGCTTCTTAGCTATGTCACAGGAAATGTCCCTTGCGCTGTCCGAGCAAAGCGAGTTCGCAAAGGCCCTGTGACAGAGCTTAGAAGGCACAGAAAGCGTGTGCTGGGTGTGCTTTTTTGGTTCGTTTTTTACACAGGTAAAAAATGAACGCATCCAGGATCGCAATAACCCTAAAGCGTCTGCATCTCAGCAAACCTGATCAAGGCAACAAACCACCAGGCCTGGTCAGTTTTGAAACGCATACACCCGTTCAGGTACGATATTCCGCGTTGATCTTGACGTAATCGTAAGAAAAGTCCGACGTCCAGACGGTTTCGGACACCGCCCCACGATGCAACACAATGCGAATCGTAATGTCGGTCTGATCCATCACCGCCTGACCGGCGGCTTCTGTATAGCTCGGCGCCCGGCCTCCATTGGCCACCAACAAGACATTGCCCAGATAGATTTCCACCGCGTCAATGTCAAAGTCGGGACTGGTCGCGGCCTCGCCCACACCTGCCCGACCCACTGCCGCCAGAATACGACCCCAGTTGGGGTCGCAGGCAAACAGAGCGGTTTTGACCAAAGGCGACAAAGCCACCGCGTGCGCCACCTGCAGGCATTCCTCGGCGTCCACACCCCTTTCCACCTGAACGGCGACAAATTTGGTCGCGCCTTCGCCGTCACGCACAATTTCATGCGCCAAATGCTGCATCAGTCGGACCAACCCATCTTCAAACGCCCGATAGGCGTCGGAGGCCGGGTCATCGACCCAGGGCATGTCCGCCTGCGCGGTCGCTGTCAGGGTGCAGGCATCATTGGTGGAGGTGTCACCATCGATGGTGATGCGGTTGAAAGAGCGGTCCGCGGCGTGCTTCAAGGCCAGATCCAGGCAGGCCTGGTCAATTTTGGCATCCGTGGCCACAAATCCGAGCATGGTCGCCATATTGGGATGAATCATGCCGGAGCCTTTGGCCATCCCGGTGAGCAAAACCCGGTGGCCATCGACGTCCACGGCCAGACTCGCCACTTTGGCATAGGTATCGGTGGTGCGTATCGCCTCAGCCGCACGTTCCCAGCCATCAATCGACAAGTCCGCCAGCGCATCCGGCAAACCGGCCTGAATGCGATCCATCTTGAGTGGTTCACCAATCACGCCGGTGGAAAATGGCAACACCGAATCCGCAGGCATGCCCATTTCCTGCCCCAGCCACTGACAGGTTTGCTCGGCATCGGCCAAACCTTGCTGCCCATTACCGGCATTGGCATTGCCGCTGTTGATCAGCAAAAACAAGGGAGCGCGCTGGCTCAGATGCTTTTTGGCCACCACAACCGGGGCGGCAGAGAAGGCATTGCGGGTAAACACGGCGGCGGTGCGTGCCTGCTCACACACCTGCATCACTGCCAGATCCAGCGCCCCCGTTTTTTTCAGCCCAGAGGCGGTGGCGCCTAAATACACACCGGCAATCGGGTGCGGCCGTGTCAGGATACCTGTGTCTGTTTGCTCTTTGGGTTCAGCCATGCGACTCTCCTTCTCCCGGCAAAGGTTCAATCAGCACTCAAACCTGGTACTGATCCGTCAGCGCGTTTATTGCAGCCGCCCACAACACTGCTTGTACTTTTTACCCGATCCGCACGGACAGGGATCATTGCGCCCGACTTTGGGCATATCCCGGCGGTAAGTGGCGGGTTTCGGCTCATCGTCACCGGGTTGCGCCGCTTGCTGCGGTTGCATGGCCTGGGCAATGGATTGGGCCGCCGGATGCGTGGCTTCGAGCTGATCCGGGCGCTCTTCCAGTTGCTGCTGTTCGTAAGCGTCCACGTCATCGCGCCCCTGGATCTGCACCAGCGACAGAGTCTGGACGGTTTCAAACATCACCTCATCCAAAAACGCTTCAAACATGCTCGCGGCGGTGGCACGATATTCCTGGAACGGATCTTTCTGGGCAAAGCCTTTGAGGTGAATCCAGCGGCGCAGATAATCCATTTCATTCAAATGACCGCGCCATTGCTTGTCAATCGTACGCAACAGGACTTCTTTTTCAAAATGATGGCGGGTTTGCGGGTCCACCACCTGCATTTTCTGATCGTAGGCGGTCTTGATGGCTTCCACAATTTTCTGGCGCAGGGTTTCCTCATACAGCGACTTGTCTTCGTCCAACCAGGTCTGGATGGGCAGATCCACGCCGAAATCCTCATGCAGCTGACGCGTCAGTCCCGGGATGTCCCATTGTTCATCCAGACTGCCCGGCGGCACAAAACCGGCCATGACGTTTTCTACGACCGTGCTTCGCAGCGAATCAATGATGTCGGAGACGTCCTCGACTTCCATTAATTCATTGCGCTGGGTGTACACCACTTTACGCTGTTCGTTGGCAATGTTGTCAAACTTAAGCAGGTTGGCACGCTCGTCCTGATGCATGCGCTCCACCTGCTTTTGAGCCCGTTCAATCGAGCGGGTCACCATGTTATGCTCAATCGCTTCGTCGGACTTCATGCCCAGACGGCGCATCATGCTCTTGACTTTATCGGAAGCAAAACGGCGCATCAGGTCGTCGTCCAGCGACAAGTAGAAACGAGTCACCCCCGGGTCACCCTGACGCCCGGAACGCCCGCGCAACTGGTTGTCGATCCGGCGTGATTCATGGCGTTCCGAGCCAATCACCATCAGACCGCCTTTTTCCAGCACACTCTGGTGGCGTTTCTCCCAGTCGGCCTTGAGCTGGGCCACTTTCTCGTCATCGGGGTTTTCCAGCAGTTCCAGCTCCATGTCCAGATTCCCGCCCAGCACAATGTCGGTGCCTCGCCCGGCCATATTGGTGGCGATGGTCACCGCCCCCGGCCGCCCGGCCTGGGCAATGATGTGCGCTTCTTTTTCGTGTTGCTTGGCATTGAGGACTTTGTGTGCAATGCCCGCCTTGTCAAAATGCGCTGAAAGGACTTCCGACATCTCAATCGAAGCGGTCCCGACGAGAATCGGCTGGCCGGTTTCGTTGATTTCCTTGACATCGCGCACCAGAGCGGTCATTTTGCCTTCCACGTCCAGAAACACCAGATCAGGTAAATCCAGGCGCTGCGGTGTTTTATTGGTCGGCACGACCACCACTTCCAGTTGGTAAGTCGACAAAAACTCACCGGCTTCGGTGTCGGCCGTGCCGGTCATGCCCGACAGGGTTTCATATTGGCGGAAATAATTTTGGAAGGTAATGGACGCATAGGTCTGGCTTTCCGCCTGAATGGCCACGCCTTCTTTGGCTTCCACCGCCTGGTGCAGCCCATCGCCCCAGCGGCGTCCATGCATTTTACGGCCGGTGAATTCATCAATGATCACGACCTGACCGTTTTCAACGATGTAATCGGTGTTTTTCTCAAAGATCAAGGTCGCACGCATGGCCGCGTTGACGTATTTCATCAGAGTGATGTGCTCGGCGTCATAAAGCGAATCGCCTTCTTGCAGCAACCCAACCTCGGTCATCTTCGCTTCGATTTTGCTGTGGCCTTCATCGGTCAAATGAATCTGACGGCTCTTTTCATCGATGGTGTAATCACCCGAGGACGTCTTGGTTTCCGGGTCCTCTTCGCCTTGTTCCAGATCGGCCACCAACGGCGTAATGGTCTGATACAGCTCGGACTGATCTTCAGCCGGACCGGAAATAATCAGCGGCGTACGCGCCTCATCAATCAGGATCGAGTCCACTTCGTCCACAATGGCAAAATTCTGACCGCGCATGACACGCTCTTCAGCGAAGATCGCCATGTTGTCACGCAGGTAGTCGAACCCAAATTCGTTGTTGGTACCGTAGGTAATGTCGGCGTTGTAGGCCGCTTTTTTCTCCTCGGGAGACTGACCCGATAAAATGGTGCCGGTTGTCAGCCCCAGAAAGCCATAAATCTGACCCATCCATTCCGCATCACGACTGGCCAGATAATCGTTGACGGTGATCACATGCACGCCCTTGCCTGACAGCGCATTGAGGTAAGCGGGCAGGGTCGCCACCAGGGTCTTGCCTTCACCGGTACGCATCTCGGCGATGTTGCCATCGTGCAACACCATACCGCCGATCAGCTGCGTATCATAGTGGCGCAGACCTGTGACACGCCGAGATGCCTCGCGGACCACCGCAAACGCTTCCGGTAGCAGATGATCCAGGGAGGTGCCGGATTGATACGCTTGCTTGAACGTTTCGGTTTTTGCCTGAAGCGCCTCGTCCGACAAGGCCTCCAGCGTTGGTTCGAATTGATTGATCTGAGCCAGTTTCTTGTCGTATTTCTTCAGCAGACGGTCGTTGCGGCTGCCAAACAGCTTTTTAATCAGTTTCAGTGGCATAGACATCCAATCCAGTTATCTTGAGCGTTTCCCCTTAACGGGGACTCGTAGGGGGTTCAAAAAAGCGGTTCACATCAAAATTTTGCTACTGCCATAATGAATGGGCGGCTGATCGTCATCAAAGGTGACCACCTCAAAGGCCGTCGGGTCGTGCACCAGTTGACGCAACAGGTCATTGTTCAGAGCATGGCCGGATTTATGCGCCACAAACTCGCCCAGTATCGGGTGACCGGCCATGTAAAGGTCGCCCACCGCATCCAGAATTTTGTGCCGCACAAATTCATCCTTGTCACGCAGGCCTTCCTGATTGACCACCCCATCATCGTCCAGGCCGATTGCATTGTGCAATCCAGCCCCCAGGCCGAGGTTGTTGGCCCGCAACAACTCCATGTCTTTCATGAATCCAAAGGTGCGGGCTCGACTGACTTCTTTGAAATAAGCAGTGGATGAAAAATCCAGCGTCATGGATTCGGCGGTCTGTTCAAACGCCGGGTGGTCAAAATCAATGGAAAATGTCAGGCGAAACCCTTCAAAGGGGCGAAACTCGGCCCAGGAGCCTTTGTCGTTTTCAACGTGAATCTTGCGCTTAATGCGAATAAAACGTTTGGGCGCGGATTGCAGGCGCACGCCTGCTGATTGCAGCAGAAAAATAAAATGCGACGCACTGCCATCCATGATCGGCACTTCGTCAGCACTGATGTCAATATAGAGGTTGTCAATCCCGACCCCAGCCAGCGCTGACATCAAATGTTCAATGGTCGCAATTTTCAACGGCCCGGTATCGGTGTCCTTGACAATGGTGGTGCACAGGGTGGTTTCACGCACCAGATCCGGCGAAACAGGAAAAACGACCGCCGGGGAGACATCCACACGACGAAATACGATGCCGGTATCCACCGGGGCGGGAGAGAGCGTCATCACCGACTGGTGACCCGTGTGCAGGCCGACGCCTTTGGCTTTGATGGTATTGGCTAGGGTACGTTGTTTCACAGAATGTCTTTCAATAAATTGGGGCGAGCCTGACGCGGTGGCAACACGGATGCGCACACCCAAGGCTGTCAAAAAGCTGTATTCTAGCACAGCCCTGAATAAACATGCGCCCAACCGACGCCATGCCACACGGGCCGTTTTTTAAAAATTCTGACTGAACCACTGTTTCATGCGTGCCAGAACAGACCCACGCGTTTCCCCGGCTTCACTGGGGGCGCTCACCTCACTGACCTGGCTGGGGTGCTCACGCGCATACATCAGCAAACCGACCGTGGTTGCAAACGCTGGACTGGCCACTTCTTCCTTGAGGCCGCTGACGTGCTGAGGCGTGCCCAGCCGCACGGGCATGTGGAAGACTTCTTCCGCCAGTTCGACCGCACCTTCGATCAGGCTGCTGCCCCCGGTCAGAACAATGCCCGCGGCAATCTTGTTTTCAAAATCAGTGCGGCGCAATTCTGCCTGAACCAGTTGAAACAATTCTTCATAACGCGGCTCAATCACTTCCACCAGCGTATGGCGGGACAAACAACGTGCCGGACGGTCGCCCACACTGGGGACTTCAATTTCTTCGTCCTTGGCAATGAGTTGCGCCAACGCACAGGCGTGGTTCTTTTTAATGTCCTCGGCCGCCTGTTTCGGGGTTCTCAAGGCCATGGCAATGTCGTTGGTGACCTGATCGCCCGCAACCGGAATCACAGCGGTATGACGAATGGCACCATTCTGGAACACGGCAATGTCTGTGGTGCCGCCACCGATGTCCACCAGACAGACGCCCAGTTCTTTTTCATCTTCCGACAGCACCGCTTCGGACGAAGCCAGCTGCTCTAGAATCAGGTTATCGACCTTCAGCGAACAGCGCTCAACGCATTTGGTGATGTTTTGTGCCGCACTCACCGAGCCGGTCACCATGTGAACGCGGGCTTCCAGACGCACCCCCGACATGCCCACCGGCTCACGAATGCCGCCCTGATTGTCGATCATAAACTCCTGTGCCAGAATGTGCAGCACTTCCTGATCGCCCGGGATGGCAATGGTCTGGGCCGCTTCCAGCACACGGCTCACATCCTCGGTCTGTACTTCCTGGTTACGAATGGCGACCATCCCATTGGAGTTAAAGCTGCCGATGTGACTGCCGGCAATCCCGACGGACACCGAATGCGCTTTCACGCCAGACATCCGCTCCGCCTCGTCAATGGCGCGCTGAATCGAATCCACCGTGGCATCAATGTTGACCACGACCCCTTTTTTCAAACCGCGCGAGGGGTGCGTGCCCATGCCCACGACTTCGATGTCACCATCCGATTTCACTTTGCCGATGATGGCCGCAATTTTGGAGGTACCGATGTCCAAACCGATGACAATATTGGTTTCTGACATTGCTTGCTTTCTCGCCATGTGCCTCTTCTTCCTGATCAGGTACCTGTGTTAACACTCACAGGCACGGTTTGAATCCTTTTCCGCGCAAAAGATCCGGTTTACGGGTTGTTTTCATTCATTGGGGGCGCCTGGTTCGATGCGTCAGGCTCTGTGTTTTTGCGGATTACAAAACCGTTACTATAGCGCAAATCAAACACCTGTGCGAACTTTCTAAGGTCGGACTGGATCCGTGGATAACTTCGTATAAAGCGTTCCAAAACCGCCGCCTGATTGTCTTCGGGCAAGAGCAGACGCCGTTTCTGCTCCAAGTCCACCTGAAACACCCCGTCAGGCAGCATCGTCAACCCTGAAATTCGCCAGTCAAGTGCCTGCAACCGCGATTGTAACTGCCCAAGGCGCTTCAATACCAGTTTGGCGCGTACGGCAGGGCCGTCCAGACGCACATACGCATCAAACGGTTGAATATCGGTGGGGTAGAAAATATCACCGAACTGATTCAGCAGCGCCTGCTCGCCCCAACGCGCCACCGGAGTTTGCTCTTCCAGCCGAATGCGCAGTTGGTTGGGCCAGCGCCGAGTCACTCTGGCCCGGTGCACCCACTCTAATTGCAGCAGACGTGCATGCAGCGATTCGAGATCGGCCTCCCAGAACGGCTGACCCAGAAACGGGGCAACTCGGTCAGCCACGGTTTCCTGATTCACACGTTCAAACGCAGCCTGATAAGACACTTTGGATAAGGTCTTGCCGGAAAAAAACCAAATCACCAGCAAGACCGTGCCCAACAAACTGAGAATCGAGAGCAGCAGCGAACGCCTTGTCATGCCGGCGCCTCTGACGCGGTCGGCAAAGTCATGCCCAACAAATGACACACCAGATCGGGGAACGTCAGCCCCGCTTCTTTAGCAGCCATCGGCACCAGAGAATGGTCCGTCATACCCGGCGCGGTGTTGACTTCGATCAACCAGGGATTAAGCCTTTCATCCAGCATGAAATCAACCCGTCCCCAGTGACGGGCGCCCACGGCCTCAAACGCCTGATACACCAATTCACTCAAGGTTTTTACCAGGCCTGGTGATAAATCGACCGGACAAATGTATTGTGTGGTGTTGGAGGCATATTTGGCGTCATAATCATAAAAAGCATGATCGGTTTTCAGTTCAATCAACGGCAGCACTGTGGTGCCCACCACCGCGGCTGTAAATTCCCGCCCGGTCACCCACTGCTCAATCAGGATTTCCGAGTCCAGTGCCTGGGCATCGGCCACGGCCTGGTCCAGGGTGTCGGCGGTGTCCACTTTTTGCATGCCAATGCTTGAGCCTTCATGACTTGGCTTGATGATAAGCGGGAAGGTTTGGGGCAAGGTCACGGTCGAAAGCGACTGAGAGGGGCCAAGAGATTGAAACGCCGGGGTTGGCAGACCCATGCCCTGCCAGACACGTTTGGTACGGACTTTGTCCATGGCCAGCGCACTGGCGGCCATGCCACTGCCGGTGTAGGGAAACCCCTGTGCATCCAGAATGGCCTGCACACCGCCGTCTTCGCCCCAACGACCGTGCAGGGCCACAAACGCACGATCAAAATCGCGTGTGACCGCCAACACCTCTTCCACCGTCTGCACATCCACGGCTTCGGCATTGACCCCAATGGACTTTAATGCGGCCGCCACCGCTTGACCACTGCGAAGGGACACCGCTCTTTCGGCCGAGACGCCTCCCATTAAGACCGCAACCCGCCCCAGTGACTGCACAGACGGTCGTTCAAACGTTATGTCAGGCTTCATACGGGCAAACGCTCCTGCTGACCGGTGCCCTCACTCCAGGCGCTTTCGGCCCAGTGACGAGCCATTTGCCCGATGTCACCCGCCCCCATCATCAACACCACATCCTCATCGGCCAGAACGCTGGGCGCCAACTCATTCAGCTGTGTCTCGTCCTGTGCATGCAGGTTTTCGGTATGGCCCCGCAGGCGCATGGCGCGCAACAATGATTTGGCGTCAAACGCCGGAAGCGGGGTTTCACCCGCGGCATAGACATCCAGCAAGATCACCAGATCGGCTTTGATCAACGCCTGAACAAAATCATCGAACAGGTCACGGGTCCGGGTATAGCGATGGGGCTGAAACACCAGAACCAACCGCTGATTGGGAAAGGCATCGCGCGCGGTCTGCAACGTGGCCTGCAGTTCGGTCGGATGATGACCGTAATCGTCCACCAGCGTCAGACGATGGCCGCCAATGCCACGCTGATCATACACTTCAAACCGTCGCCCCACCCCGCCGAACTCAGCAAGGGCCGCCTGAATGGCTTCGATCGACACATTCAGCTCCAACGCAATGCCGATGGCCGCCAGCGCATTGAGAACATTATGGGTGCCGGGCTGCTTCAAGGTCACGGCAAACGGTGGGTAATCCAGCGCCTTGACCTCGAAATGCATGCGCAGACCGTCGGCTTTCAGATTCAATGCCTGAATGTCAGCGATCGATTCAAACCCATAAGTGCGCACCTTGCGCGACAGTTTCGGCAGCATGTCCCGCACATTCGGGTCTTCCAGACAGACGATCGCCAAACCGTAAAAAGGCAGGCGATGCACAAATTCAATAAAGCTGTTTTCAAGGAACTTATAATCGCCTTGATAGGTATCCATGTGATCCTGATCGATGTTGGTGACCACCGACATCATGGGTGACAGATGCAAAAAAGAGGCGTCGGACTCATCCGCTTCGGCGACCAGATACTGACTGCTGCCCAGGCGCGCATTGGAGTCCACCTGATTGAGCTTGCCGCCAATCACAAAGGTTGGGTCCAGACCGCCATGCGTGAGAATGGCCGCCGCCAGACTGGTGGTGGTGGTTTTGCCATGGGTACCGGCAATGGCGATGCCAAAACGCATGCGCATCAGCTCGGCCAGCATCGCAGCGCGTGGAATCACGGGGATACGGCTTTCACGCGCAAACACCACTTCAGGGTTGTCGTCCGACACCGCGGTGGAGACCACCACCACATCGGTGGCTTTGACATGACGGGCACTGTGGCCAATATGAATCTCGGCGCCCAGCGATTGCAGTCGCTGGACCGTGGCATTGCGGCGCAGATCGGAACCGGTAATGCTAAACCCGAGGTTCAGACAGACCTCGGCAATGCCGGCCATACCGACACCACCGATTCCGACAAAATGAATGTGTTGAACTTGGTCTTTCATGCGGCGTATGATACCGCGTTTTGGAGCGGTAGCGAAACAAAACCCGTCAGTGCAAGGTACCCGATTCAGCGCTGGCCGCCTCACCCGGCTGGGCAACCGGCTCAGGAATCACCCAATAATGCTGGGCCAGCACCGCCGCCAGTTCCGACGGTTTGCTCAAAGGATCGGTCATTTCCATATGATTCAGGCTGGGGCTCTGGATGTGGCCATCCGTTTTGGCCTGGGCGGCCAGATCGGCCACGGTGTCAGCCCCATTGCCGACCAGCTCCTGCGTATCGGGGTTCCAGAAGACCACTTTCTGTTCATGGTCCGTGCCCGGCAAAGGGTGCAATTCCAGGCGAATCCATTCCAGCGGAGGCTTGCCTGACGGGGTCGCGTCGACCGGACTGAACTGATCCGGCGCCGACTGGTCTGCCTGGGTTTCGATGATGTCATCTGGGCTGGAAAATGCCGATTTGGAAGAGTTGCTCACGTTGGGGTCCGCCTTCGGTTACGCATGAAAAAGACGCCTTCAGAGTAACATATCCACCGCTTCCTGCACAGAGGCCACCAATCGGTCCACGTCCTCGAACGAGTTATACACCCCAAAGGAAGCACGGACAGTGGCCGGCACCTGAAACTTCTGCATCACCGGCTGTGCGCAATGGTGACTGGCACGCACGGCGACCCCATCCTGATCCATCAAGGTTGCCAAATCATGCGGGTGCGCCCCCTCTATCACAAACGAAATCACGGCCGCTTTATGCTGGGCCTGCCCGATAATCACCAGGCCTGGTAACCTTTGCAACTGTTGGGTGGCATAGCTCAGCAGACGCTGTTCGTAAGCCTCAATCGCTTCGCGCTCCAAAGACTCGACAAACGCAATGGCGGCGCCCAACCCGACCACACCGGCGATATTTGGCGTCCCGGCTTCAAACTTATAGGGCAGTTCATTGTATTCGGTCTTCTCAAACGTCACAGTGTGGATCATGTCCCCCCCGCCCTGATAGGGCGGCATGCGATCCAATAGCGCTTCTCTGGCCCAGAGCACGCCTACGCCGGTGGGGCCATACATTTTATGCCCGGAAAACACATAAAAATCGCAACCAATCGCTTGCACATCGACAGGCAAATGAGCAATCGCCTGGGCACCATCCACCAGCACCTGCGCGCCTTTCTGTTTGGCCAGACGCGTCATGGCGGCCACATCATTAATGGTGCCCAGCGCATTGGACATATGTGAAATCGCCACCAGTTTCGTTCGCTCTGACAAAGCGGCTTCATAATCCGCCAGCGGCACTTCACCGCGTTCATTGATTGGTACCACCACCAGCTTAATGCCGATCTGGTCCCGCAGAAACTGCCAGGGAACAATATTGGAATGGTGCTCCAGCTCGGTGATCAGCACTTCATCCCCGGCCTGCAAAAACGCCCGTCCGTAACTTTGGGCGACCAGATTAATCGCCTCGGTGGCGCCGCGCACAAACACCACCTCCTTGCGCGACGACGCATGAACAAAGTCGACCACTCGGTCTCGCACACCCTCATACGCCTCGGTCGCCCGCTCGCTTAACGCATAGACCCCACGGTGAACGTTGGCGTTGTCGTGGCGATAATATTGCGCCACCGCATCAATCACGCTTTGCGGCTTTTGCGTGGTGGCCCCACTGTCCAGGTAAATCAGCGGGTGACCATTTTCGGTCTGAGCCAGAATCGGAAACTGGGACCGAATGCGTTGGATGTCAAAGGACTCACTCATGCATTTTCATCCCGCTGATGTTGCAGGCTGGGCAAAGCGACCAGACGCTTTGACAGATCATCGTGCAGCCATTGACGCAAGCTGTCGTGCGCAATCGATTCCAAAGGTTCCAGCAAGAACGCCTGCGTGATCATTCGAACCGCCTCATCGTGCTTAATCCCCCGTGCTTGCGCATAGAAAATCTGGTTGGCATCGATTTCTCCCGAGGCACAGCCATGCGAACAGGCCACATCGTCGGCGTAAATTTCCAACTGAGGCTTGGTATCCATTTTGGCTTTGGGCGACAGCAACAGATTTTTATTGTCCATCTGCCCGTCGGTTTTTTGCGCGGCCTTGGCGACCCCGATCATACCGTTAAACACCCCGCGGCCCTGATCCTGAACCACGAACTTATGCAATTGACGGCTGGTGCAATGAGCCGCACCGTGCTGGGTCTCGGTTCGCGCATCGGTCAATTGCTGGCCGCGCACCCAGGCCAGCGTATTCTGCTCGGCATCCGCGCCTTCGCCGTTGAGACAGACATAAGACTGCTGCCGAGACCAGCGCGCGCCCAGTGCCAAAGCATGATTCTGCCATTGGGAATGCGGCGCCTGATCCACATACGTCATGCTTGAAAGAAAGCTTTGGTCATTCAATCCCTGCCAGTCGACCTGGCGCGCCACCGCGCCATCTGCCAGAGACACCTGTTGCAGACGGTTCACCCAGCTGCGTGCCGCATCATCCAGACACGCGCACTGATTCAACCAGCTCATCTGGGCGTGATGGCCCAACTCAAACCGAACGCGCAGATTGACCAGGGCATCGTTTTGGGTCACCAGTTGTAAAATCTGCAACGGACGGGCGAGCACTTTATTCGGCGCCAGGCGGATGGTCAGCCCCTGATCCAGACACATTTCATTAATGTGCACAAACACATCGTCCACACTGGGCGCATCCGACGGTGCCACCGGACGTGCGGCATTGCGTGTGCCGTCCTGCACGCCCTGATAGCGTCGTAAATCAGCCAGTGTCATGGACTGAATGGCATCGGCGTCGGCCATCTCAATCGACAGGTCGTCATCAATCGCATCCAGACCGCCGGACAGCGATTCGGAAAACACCCCATCCACAAACACCAGCCGAATGGTTTCAAACGGCGGCAGGTAAGGGGTCAGGGCGGCGTCGCTCAAACCGGCCACGTCTGCCGGGTCCTGATCATTGTTCGGGGTCGCGGCCAAAGAAAAAGAGGATTCAAACAGCGGAGTCAAGCCGGTGTAATGCCAGTTTTCGTGTTTTCGAGTGGGCCAGCCGGTTTGACGCAGCTGCTCCGCAGCGGCGATACGGCGCGCCACCAATTTTTCGCGGGCCGGATCCGCCTGGTCGCGCTGATTTAACGCCTGGCTTTCTTGCTCCAGTGCTTCCAGGAGTGCACGCGCATTGGGCGGCATTTTCGGAAGCGTCGTTACCTGATTACGTTCTGTCATAGCAATGCCTGATTATTGACCGGTTTCATGAGACTGAATAATTTGATCGTAGCCTTCGTTTTCGAGTTTTTCCACCAGCTCAAACCCGCCGGACTTCACAATCTTTCCGTCATACAGCACATGCACCACATCCGGTTTGATATAATCAAGCAGACGCTGATAGTGCGTCACCACCAGAAAACTGCGCTCAGGCGAACGCAACGCATTGACCCCTTTGGCCACCACCTTCAACGCATCGATGTCGAGGCCGGAATCGGTCTCATCCATAATGCAAAGCTTGGGTTCCAACAACGCCATCTGGTACATATCATTGCGTTTTTTCTCGCCGCCGGAGAAGCCGACATTGACGGAACGTTCCAGCAGATCCGGGCGCATATTCAAGGTCGACATCTTCGACTGGGCGTATTCATCAAAATCAAACATATCCAGCGGGGCCTGCCCGCGCTCTTCGCGCACCGCATTGACCGCGGTCTGCATAAACAGTTTGTTACTGACCCCCGGGATTTCAACCGGGTACTGAAACGCCAGAAACACCCCTTTGCGTGCCCGTTCCTCCGGGTCCATCTCCAACAGGTCCTCGCCGTCAAACTGAGCCGACCCGTCCGTGACTTCATAGTCATCGCGCCCGGCCAGCACACTGGAAAGCGTGCTTTTTCCGGCCCCGTTCGGCCCCATGATCGCGTGGACTTCGCCCGGCTCTACCTGCAGGTTCAAGCCCTTAAGAATCGGCTGGCCGCCCTCGGCCACCTCTGCGTGAAGATTTTCAACATTCAATAACATAACGTCTCTCTCTGAATTAACCAGGCCTGGTTAAAAATGGGTTTGGCCTAAACGTTTACCTCTGAATCGGACCGGATACGGTTTAGCCGACAGACCCTTCCAGACTCACGGCCAAAAGTTCTTCGGCTTCCTGGGCGAACTCAAGCGGCAACTCGCTGAACACGTCTTTACAGAAACCATTCACGATCATGGAAATCGCGTCCTGCTCACTGATGCCGCGTTGCTGACAATAAAACAGCTGATCTTCTCCGATGCGGGAGGTCGTCGCCTCATGTTCCATTTGCGCCGATGGGTTTTCCACCTCGATGTACGGGAAGGTGTGCGCGCCGCACTGGTTGCCGATCAGCATGGAATCACACTGTGTAAAATTACGCGCATTGTCGGCACCGGGCAGAATGCGCACCAACCCACGATAGGTGTTGTCGGAGTGCCCCGCTGACAACCCTTTGGAAATAATCGTGCTGCGGGTGTTTTTGCCCAGGTGAATCATTTTGGTGCCGGTATCGGCCTGCTGTCGGCGGTTGGTCAAGGCCACTGAATAAAATTCACCGATGGAGTGATCCCCTTTCAGAACGCAGCTGGGGTATTTCCAGGTGATGGCCGAGCCGGTTTCGGCCTGGGTCCAGGACAGTTTGGCATGATCGCCCTCGCACACACCGCGCTTGGTGACAAAATTAAGAATGCCTCCCTCGCAGTCTTCATCGCCGGGGTACCAGTTCTGCACGGTGGAATACTTCACCTCGGCCCGTTCGTGCACGATGACTTCCACCACGGCCGCATGCAGCTGATACGTATCGCGTACCGGCGCCGAACAGCCTTCCAGATAGCTCACATAACTGCCTTTCTCGGCAATCAAAATCGTCCGCTCGAACTGACCGGTTTTGGCTTCATTGATGCGGAAATAGGTGGAAAGATCCACCGGGCAGCGCACCCCTTCGGGCACGTAGACAAAGGTGCCGTCTGATGCCACCGCCGAATTCAATGCCGCAAAATAATTGTCGTGATGTGGCACCACGGTGCCCAAATATTGCTGCACCAACTCCGGGTATTCCTGCACCGCTTCTGAAAAGGAGCAGAAAATAATGCCCAATTTGGACAATTCTTCGCGCTTGGTTGTGGACACCGACACCGAGTCAAAAATGGCATCGACGGCCACATCACTCTCACCGCTGCCATCCAGCGGCACACCCAGGGCTGCGAACGCTTTGGCCACTTCCGGGTCAATGCCCTCTTCCACTGGCTCGTCCTCGTCCACCGCGCATTGATTGCACTCAGGTGCGGAGTAGTAGCTGTAATCCTGGTAATCCAGCGGCTCATACTCGGCTTTGGCCCAGTGCGGCTCGGGCATTTTCTTCCAATGCTCAAACGCTTTCAGACGAAAATCCAACATCCACTGGGGTTCGTTCTTCTTGGCCGAAATCGCACGGATCACCGTTTCATTCAGGCCCTTTTCAAACGTTTCCACCGCGGTTTGAGTATAGAAACCTTCTTTGTAGTGCTGATTCTTACTCAGCAGGTCATTGATTTCCTGATATTGGGTCGCTTCTGTCATGCGAAGTCTCTGGTTGTCATTAATTTCTGACTATTTTAGTCAGAAATTGCCAAACTGTCTATGATGAATCCTGCTTATCAAACCACACAGCCGCGGATCAACTCCGCCAGCCAGGCATGATCCAGATCCATGCCCGACACACGCAACCAGCTTTCCGGCGACTCGGAATCGGCGGCATAAGGGACAACGCGCTGATAATCACCTTCAATCGCCACCCGGTTATCGTATTCAACCGTGTTGATCTCCCCTTCCACTCTCAGCAGGCACATGCACAGATTGTGCCGCGCTGCATCCAGCCCAGCCAGAAGCCCTTCCAGCGTCCATTGAGCATTGGGCTGAGCATTGATTGAGGAAAGCGACCACGCCTCGACTCGCCAGGTCGATTGCCAACGCTCACGCTGCGCCTGCCAGAGCGAATGGTCCTCGGGGGTGGCCGCCTTATCAGCCGCCTCCAACCACTGCAGAAGCCATCGGGATGAAGGAGGCGTCTGAGACAGCCACCAATGACGCGGCAAGGAGTCAGCGCTTGTGGTTTTTAACCAGGCCTGCCAGCGTTGCTGCTGCATCAGGTCTGCCTGCTCGGCAAAACTCATAATCACGCCTCGCGCCACCGACAGATCCGCCCTCAGCCACTGATCCGCCAGTGAATGAGGCGCTGGGGGCTCGGCCCTTGCATCCACCACGCAAAAAATAAGTTCATCCGGTCTCAGCGTGGACGGCACAGCCGGCTGACTCAGCTCAATCCACTTTAGGCCGTCAGCCACTGCCGCCTGACGCCAGCGCGTTTTGCCTGCTCCGGGCAGCCCGTTCAGCCAAATAGGGGTCATGTCGGTGCCAGACACTGCGTATAACCATCGGCCAGCGCTTGTAAAAACCGGGCATAAGGCAACGTGGCCTCATCAGCGCGAATCGCTTCGGCATCCGGCCAAAGCGTATGGCCTAAAGGGTCGAGCGTGCCGATGCGAACCGACAGATCCTTCACCACGTAAGCCACCTGACGTTGCGGAAACTGCGGGTCTTTGAATACACACTGAATGCCGTTCGATGCAATTTTTTCACGCAACTCGAGCACATGCCGAACCCCGGGACGAATCATGGGAGACAGTTGAATCGCGCCCTGATAATTCAGGTTAAAATGCTTTTCAAAATACTGGTAGGCGTCGTGTAACACCAGGTAGGGGCGCTCCGAGACCGGAGACAACTGCCGCGCTAATGCGTCGACCTGGCTCGACAACGCGGCCAGGCTGGTTTCAAGTCTCTGCGCGGTGGCTTGGGGCGTGTTGACCGACCAATGCTTGGCAAAGGCGTTTAAAAACGCCGATGCATTGGTGGGAGACAGCCAGATATGGCCATCGTCCTCGCCTTCATGATGGTGGTGATCATGATGGTCGTGTGCGGCCTGCGGCGAGGTTTCCAGCAAGCCTCGCTTCGGATAAAAAACCGAGGCTGAGTCCGTCATTCGCACCCATTGAGCGCCCTGGTCGTGTGCCTGCGCAAACGCGTCATTGGCCCAGACATCCACCGGGGTGCCCACCGACACCAGCACATCGGCCTCAGACACAGCCATACGCTGCGAGGGCCGAAACTCAAAGCCATGGGGCGAAGCCCCTTGGTTTAAGAGCACCACCAACCGGTCATTATCATCCAAAAACGGAGCGATCAGCGCACCCAGCGGGGGCAACGTCACCACCACGGTTTTGGCCCAGAGTGGCTGACTCACCCACCACATTAACACGCCGATCCACCAAAGGCTTCTGCGTTTCATACTTTTCTCCTCTACCAAAGCGCACTCATATCCACTAAAATCCAATCAATGAATACCACGCCACTTATCGAAGCTCACAATATCAGCCACCGCTTTGACGATCAGGACGTACTGTCCAATGTGTCATTGAGTTTGTATCCGGATGAAATCCTGACGTTGATCGGCCCCAATGGCGCTGGCAAATCCACGCTGCTTAAATTATTGCTGGGCTTGATGCAGCCAACGCAAGGCCGGATTCAACGCAAGCCTGGCCTGCGCGTGGGTTTCATGCCCCAGAAAATTCAAATCGACGACAGCCTGCCCTTAAGCGTGACGCGCTTTCTGAGCTTAGCTCGACCGCGCCATGAAAAGCGGTCAGAGTTTATCACAAAACTGGAAGCGGTCGCCGAGGAGCTGACGCTGGGCGGTTTGATGAAACGGCCGGTGCAGAAAATTTCCGGCGGAGAAATGCAACGGGTATTGCTGGCGAGAGCTTTACTGAAGTCGCCGGATTTATTGGTGCTGGACGAGCCCGTTCAGGGCGTTGATCTGCAGGGTCAGACCGAATTGTACGAATACATCAATGCCGTTCGCCTGCGCCATCATTGCGGCATTCTAATGGTCAGTCATGACCTGCATATCGTGATGAAGGACACTCACCGCGTGCTCTGTCTGAACCAGCACATCTGCTGTCAGGGCCACCCACAAACCATCTCCGGCACCGATGCCTTCAAAACGCTGTTCGGTGACGGGTTTGAGCAACTGGCTCTCTACGAACACCATCATTCCGAGGCCTGCGAACACGTGCATCCGACACAGGAATCAACGTCATCATGAGCCTGGACAGTCTTTTAACCTTACCTGACTTTTTGTTGTATGCCTTCGCGGGCGGTCTTTTGCTGGCTGTGATCGCGGCACCACTGGGCGTGTTTGTGGTCTGGCAAAAACAATCCTACTTTGGTGCCGCACTGGCTCATTCCGCGCTGCTCGGTGTCAGCCTGGGGTTGTGGTGGCAGCTGGACCTGACACTGGCAGTGATTGCCGTGTCGATTCTGGCCGCCCTGAGCATTGATTGGCTCAGCCGACATACCCGATTACCCAGTGACACACTTCTGGGGATTTTCGCTCACGCTTCACTGGCGCTGGCGCTGATTTTGATCAGTCTGCAGCAACCGACTCAAATCGACCTCATGGCCTACCTGTTTGGCGACATTCTCAGTCTGCAAACGGGCGAGCTGGTCGGGATTCTAATTCTGGGGCTGTGGATCGGGCGGTTTGTCTGGCGTCACTGGTCTGACATGCTGAACCTGACACTCAACAGCGATTTGGCCCAGATTGAAGGGATTGATACGCGCGCTTTGCAACGCCACTATCTGCTATTACTGGCCATTCTGATCGGCCTCGCCATCAAAGTGGTCGGGGTTCTGCTCATCACTTCATTACTGATTATGCCGGCCGCCAGTGCCCGGCGTTTTGCCCGCTCGCCGGAAACCATGCTGACTGGCGCCATGCTCCTGGGTGTGATTAGTGTGCTGGGCGGCCTGCTGGCCTCTTTTTTATGGGATTTACCCACCGGCCCGGCCATTGTGGCCGCGGCCACAGTTTTGTTCCTGACAAGCCTGCTCAAACGCGCCCATTGATCCGGCTCGAATATTGATCTGTTGTTCTTCAGGTTAATAAGAACCCGTCCAACAGATCAAACTGAAACCCCTTTTTGACCAGGCCTGGTTGTTTTTCAACCAGAACAAACAAAACGGTTCATAACCAATCGTGCCACAAGCAATGCCTGGGCAAGTTCCCATCACAAAGATTTCGTCGTGCTTCTTAGACCTGCCACAGGAAATGTCCCTTGCGCCTGTTTGAGCGAAGCGAGTTCGCAAGGGCCCTGTGGCAGGGCTTAGAATGCACAGAAAGCGTGTGCCGGGTGTGCTTTTTTGGTTCGTTTTTTACACAAGTAAAAAATGAACACGTCGGGGCTTGCTGAAGCATTCAGTTGAAGCCAGTCAAAAACCCTGGCGAAAACACGAAACGCCTGTCATCCCGACCGCAGCCGGAGGGTGCTTTGGCGTCCAGCTCCGTCTTTAAAGACCCTTCGGCTGCGCTCAGGGGGACAATGTTTTTGACCAGGCCTGGTCAAAAAACAGGCGTTTCGGCTTCATAATGGGCGGTCGACCCTTAGACCTCGTCCATCAGCTGATACAAGAGCGCCACCACTTCATCCGACTGGCGATCAACTTGGGCCAGACCGTCATCCACGGTTTCCGTGTCGTCAATGGCCTTGGCATCCATGACTTTTTTAATCGCCGCATGCATCTGAGCATGTTCTTCGCCCAGCTTTTGCATGGTGGGCATGTCCGCGTATTTCTGACCTTCGCCGTAATACCATTTGCCCAGCACACAGGCGGTCGGATCGGTCGCGGCTTCATACGTCACCCCAATGTCCATGCCGTCCACGAATGCCCGGATTTTGGCTTTCCACGCCAGGTGGGCCTGGACCATTTTGTCGAATTCCTGCGCCTGCTGAGAGGATTTGGCTTTGAGCGTACGCGTCTGTGTGGCCTGATCAATCTGAAACTCGCTGACCAGCTCCAACAGGTCGGAGGCCTGATGCAACAGATCCTGACTGCCCGCGGCCGCTTCTTCCACCAGACCGGCGTTCTGCTGGGTGGAATTTTCCATTTCCGAGACCGACTGACTCACCGAGTCAATGCCCACTGACTGCTCATTGGTGGCGGTGGCAATGGTTGACACCCGCTCGGAAATTTCGTCCATTGATGCATGAATTTCCTGAAGCACGTCGCTGGTTTCGCGCACATAACGCCCCGACTCGTCGCTGATCGCCACGGAGTTTTCAATCAGTTTTTTGATGTCGGCCGCCGCATCGGAAGATTTACCGGCCAGACTGCGGACCTCCCCGGCGACCACCGCAAATCCACGGCCGTGTTCACCGGCGCGTGCCGCTTCCACCGCCGCATTCAGCGCCAGCAGGTTCGTCTGGAACGCAATGCCGTCAATCAAGGTGATGATGTCATTGATCTTCTGACTGGCTTCGCTCATGCGATCCATGGACGCCAGTGCTTTTTGCATGACTTGACCACCTTCGGCCAGTTTGTTTTGCGCGGTTTGCGTCACCTCATTGGCGTGATTGGCACTTTCAGCGTTCTTTTTCACCGTGTCCGTCATCGACGCCATTTGTTGGGCGGTTTCTTCCAACGCGTGCGTCTGTTGCTGAATGCGCTCGGAGATGGACTCACTGCCATCGGCAATGCTACGCGCCTCATCCGCCACCGTACGCGTCACGGCCCCGACTTTACCGATCATGTCAGACATATTCAGAGTTGACGAATTCAGAGAGTCTTTCAACACCGCCATTTTGCCGTGGTAGTTGCCTTGTACCCGGTGGGTCAGATCGCCTTCACTGATCTGCGTCTGTACCGTGGCCACGTCTTCTACGAATGACTCCAACCCTTCCAGCGTTTCATTGATGGCTTCCTTCAAGGTAACCAACTCGCCTCGCGCCTCAGCAGTCACGCGGCGTGAGAAGTCCCCACGTGACAGGGCTTTCAAGGTTTTGGCAATGTCCTGAACACTGTTATCAAGCCGCTCCATTGCCACCGACAGATCGGTCATCACGCGCTCGTATTCCCCACTGAAATTCACAGCGTCGTTGTTTTCCATCTTGAACTGGCCGTTTCGCAGGTTGTAGGCGGTTTCGGTCAGGATCTGAATCATGGAGTGCACCTGCTCCACCGATTCATTGACCCCTTGCTTCAACGTGGAGAAATCACCCTGGTATTCTTTTTCGATGGTGTTGCCAAACTCCCCGTTTGACACGTCTTTCATGACGCCATTGACGTCATCGATGGCATCGTGAATGGTGGACAGAAGACCGTTGATGGCCTTGGAAGTTTCACCCAATTCATCTTTGGACAGCACCGCGACACGATGATTAAGCTCACCCGTCTCGCGGATTTTGAGCATGGTTTCACGCATGGCTTCAATCGGCTTCATAAAGCTGCGTGCCACAAAGAACCCGGCCACGGAGAACAAAACCACACTCACCAGCAGCACCGACCACATGGTGGTCACGGCAAATTTTTCCTGTTCTCTCAGCTCCTGAGCCGCTTTGGCATTCTGAGCCTGCTCATAAGCCTGAAAGTTTTGCACGATGTCGGTAAACGCCTGATACTTCTGACCGAATTCACCAATCAAAATGTCCACGGCGTCTTCATAAAACTGTTCGTCCGCCATCATTTTAAAACTGCCAAACGCCCGGTTGGCCGACACCACGTTTTCCCGAATGGCATCAAAGTATGCCTGCTCTTTTTTGTCCAAGGGCATGGCTTCCAACTGCTCGAATACCGCTCCGATTTCTTTGGCGGTTTCCTTGAGGCGTGCATCGGCCCGTTCCAGGAAAGCCTCATCCTCGGTAATCACCAAATCCCGCGAAAGAACGGCCCGCTCGTCGGTCAGGTTTTTCAGCTCATTGAGCAGAGCCACTTTCACCTGGGTCTCATTAACAATGCGGTTGATGGTCTGACTGCTTTGGTCAAACACATACTGCGCAATCAGATTTGAGGTCAACAGAAAAAACAGTGCCCCGAAGACACCGATGAACATGCGGGTTTTGATTCCCATGAGACGATCCTTCCTCTCGATTTGGCCACTCATTTTCACCGCCTTGCGCTTCGTCATCTTATTCGAAGTCATCATAGCGTTGAAATGGGTATTGATATTTTTGTGACAGTGGCAGCAAAAACCGTACCGAAAGGCTGTCTAGCCATTGGTAAAGCTTGCTTCTACGATGGGCATTCTATAGAAAATAGTCTTGTCAACGGATTGAAGTTTTTTATCCCGGTGTGAGGCCGGTTAATATTTCGTAAAAGTGACTAGACGCCTTCAGTGGCGGCGCTCGTAGGTCACATAATCGAACGCAAAGGCGTGGCGCGCATCGGCGGCATGGTGCGCCCGATAAGTTTCTTCCCAGTCGGCTGGGTTCCACTCAGGAAAGGCCGCGTCACCGTCGATTTCCGTGTCCACCCAGGTGACATAAAGTCGCTGCGCCACCGGCAGAAACTGCCGATACAGCTCGCCACCACCCATGATCATGATCTCAGGCGGCTGCGCATAGGCTTGCCGAACCTTTGCCAGCGCCGCTTGAGGCGATGTGACAAACACCAATCCGGTGTCGGAGGATCGCAGGGACGCATCCATGCTCTCCGTCGCTCTGGGCTGACGCGACACCACAATATTCAGGCGTTTGGGCAAAGGGCGCTGACCGATCGATTCAAACGTTTTGCGTCCCATGATCACCGGCTTGTTTAAGGTGTGCGCCTTGAAATGCTTGAAGTCATCGGGCAAATGCCAGGGCATCTGGTTGTCCCGACCAATCAGACGATGGCAATCCATGGCGGCAATCATGGCAATGTTTAGCCCTTCGGCGGCGGATTCCAATGTCTGTTCGGTCATACCGACACCTGAGCTTTGATGTGAGGGTGCGATTGATAATTGACGACTTCAAAATCGTCATATCGATAATCGAAAATACTGGGGGGCTGACGCTTAATCAGCAACTCCGGCAGCGGATAGGGTTGCCGCGTCAGTTGAAGCCGTGCCTGCTCAATCGTGTTCTGGTAGAGGTGCACATCACCGCCTGTCCAGACAAAATCACCGACTTTCAAGCCGGTCTGCTGGGCGATCATATGCGTCAGCAACGCATAACTGGCAATATTGAATGGCACGCCAAGAAAGGTATCGGCGCTGCGCTGATAGAGCTGACAGGACAGGCGGCCATCGGCCACATAAAACTGAAAAAACGCATGACAGGTGGCCAGAGCCATTTTGCCCATCGCCACATTTTCCTGGGGGCTGTAACGTTCGTCCGGCAAATCGGCGGGGTTCCATGCCGACACCAGCATCCGCCGACTGTTGGGGTTTTGTTTGAGCGTGTCGATAATGGTCTGGATCTGATTGATCTGCTCACCACTGGGGGTTTCCCAGGCAACCCATTGCTTGCCGTAAATGGGCCCCAGATCACCGTTATCCAACGCCCACTCGTCCCAGATGCGCACGCCATGCTCTTTCAGGTAAGCGTTATTGGTGTCGCCCTGAAGAAACCACAACAGCTCATGAATAATCGATTTCAGATGCACTTTTTTGGTGGTCACCAACGGAAAGCCCTCACTCAGATCAAACCGCATCTGATAACCAAACACCGAACGAGTGCCCGTGCCGGTTCGGTCGCCTTTGTCCACGCCGTTTTCGAGAATGTGTTCCAACAGTTGTAAATACTGCTTCATGCTTGATGTCCTTTCCGTTGACGATATGACCAGAGCCACAATCCCAGCCCAGCCAGAATCATAGGCAGTGACAGTACCTGCCCCATGGTGACCCAACCCCATGCCAGATACCCCAGCTGTGCATCGGGGACGCGCCAGAACTCGACCAGGAACCGGAAAACGCCATACCCTACGAGAAAGGCACCGGACACCGCACCCAACGGCGGCCGCCTGAAATGATAAATCAGCAGCAGCGCAAACAGCACCAGGCCTTCCAACAAAGCTTCCAGCAACTGGGTCGGGTAGCGCAACACCCATTGATTCAACGCCGGGTCAAACACGCGCATCCCCAGAGGGGATTGGGTCACCGCCCCCCAGAGTTCGCCATTAATGAAGTTACCGAGCCGGCCAAAAAACAACCCCATGGGCACCAACACCACGACAAAATCCGACACCACCAAAGGCGAGACCCGCATACGGTAGCGTGCGAACCACAACATGGCCAGGATCACCCCCAGCATCCCGCCATGAAACGACATGCCGCCCTGCCAGACCTTGAACACGTCCAATGGTTGATCGAGGTAATGCGCAAGATCGTAAAACAGGATATAGCCCAGGCGCCCTCCAAGCATCACACCGAGTGCACCATAAAACAGGAAATCATCCACCAGGGCTTTCGACCAATGTGCGTCGCGATGAGCCAGATAACGACCGAACAACCAGAAAAAAGCAAAGCCAAACAAGTACATCAGACCATACCAGTGCAGTTGCACCACCCCCAAATCGAGGGCAATCGGGTCAATCTGCGGGTACGTCCAGAAGGCGTCGGCCTCCGTCATCTCCTGCGCATCTGCTAACACCGCCACTCTCCACCACGCGACTCAACAAAAGCCACATTATGCGTGCTTTGCCCATCACAGGCAACCCAAACGAGCGCATACACGCTCGCGACAAAAAGATTGAAACAATTTGAAGGCAAGGCCCATGATTTGATGGGTACCGGATAATGTGCTAGGGTGCAAACGATTCTTTATACAGTCAGCCGTGCGGCGGCAGACCTGAACAAGCTCGCCACAGAGCCAACGTCACCAACCAAAAGGACAATCAACATGTCGAAACAATCGTCACACCTGACTCAACTGTTTGCTGCGGTCGCGCTGGTTTTATCCATGACCAGCGCCCAGGCACAGCCGGGCATGGGCCAGGCTGCCGGACAGGGACAGCCACAGTTGACCCAGGAACAGCAACAATTACTGCAGAAAATGCAACAGACCCAGCAGCAGTTGCAACAGACCCAGCAACAACTGCAAACCTATCAGCAACAGGCCTATGAACAAACGCCCGAACTGCAGAAAAAGCGTCAGGCTTTGCAGGACAAGATCGCTGAAAAAATGAATACCGGCGGCTATGATGCCGAGCAGGAAATGAAAGCGCTCAATGACATGGTGGCCAAATACCAGAACAGTGGCCAGAAACCCAGCCAGGAAGCCATTCAGGCTTATCAGAAACGCCAGCGAACCTTTCAGCAAAAGCAACAGCAAGCGTTTCAGGACCCGGAAGTGCAGAAAATGTCCAACAACCTGCAGACACAGGTCCGCAATGTCATGACCGAAATGGCCCCCAAAAGCAAGCAGCTGATGGCCACTATGCAGCGTCAAATCAAAGAGCTGCAATCACTGCGTCAACAACTGCAGGGCATGATGGGACGCTGAACCTTGAGGTTTCTCCGACCGCAACGCAAAAAGGCGCCGAATTCGGCGCCTTTTTTATGATCGGGTTCACTTGAAAGACCTGAAAGACCCGGTTTTCACCAGGCCTGGTAAAAAACGATTTCAGTCCTCAGTCCTCAGGATTGCCCCATGGCCTTCAACTGATCAAACACCCCGTCGGCCAGCATCACATCCACATTCAGCACAATCAACATCTGCTGAACTTCGGCCTGTTCCACCACTGCCAAGCCCTTGATGAATTCATCATCAATGCGGTCCGCGCCCGTGTCAAAGCTCGGCGTTTTCTGCAGTGTGGTCGGATCCACATCTTCCACGTCACTGACACCATCCACGACCAAGCCCACGGTTTTTTCCTTAAAACCGCCGTTTTCATCTTCGGTATGAAATTTGGTAATGATCACAACCGTCGAATCGTCATAGGTCACATTCTGAAAATTGAAGCGTTCACGCAGGTCGATGATCGGCACCACCGCACCACGCATGTTGATGACGCCTTTGACGTAATGCGGCACATTAGGCAGAGGGGTCGCATTTTCCCAGCCGCGAATTTCCTGGATACGCAGGATGTCGATGCCATAAATTTCATCGCCCAGGATAAAGGACAGGTACTGTTCCATGTCATCGCTGGCGATGTTGAGCACCTTTTCTTCAACCTGCTTTTCGTCGTGTTGCTGCTGTGGTTCCGCACTCATGATGCCTTCCCCTGATAATCATTGTCTGTTTGCCATTATGGCAAATTTCCATTTGAAAACAACCGATTTTTTGTCGGCCCGTTCAGCTGTAGTAAACTGATCCAACGCATCCACCATCCTGACAACAGTAAGGGAGACGTTCGTGCACCTTCCCATCAAAGCCGGCATCGAAAACGCAACGCGCATCCTCAAAACCACACCGCTTGACGCCGTTCCGCCTGAAATCTATGAGCTGGAAACCCTGATGCAGGAAGAGGCGCCCAATTCACATGATGTGGCGGACCTGCTTTCTCGCAACCCGGACATACTGGGTGAGTTTCTAAGCCTGGCCAATCGGGTACTAAACCGACCGGAAGACGACCTGATTCTCCATGCCATGGCGGCGGTCAACATCATGGGACTGGATGAAATCCATCATCTGTTTTTGAGCACTTATCTCCAAAAACACCTGCCCGTGAATCTGACCGACCGCAAGCTGATTGAGCATGACCTGCGCACCGGCATCGCCGCAGCCGAATTATCCTACTGGGTTGCTGGCATCAGCCGCACCCAGGCTTACCTTTATGCTTTCATGCAAAACATCGGGGCCCTGGTCATGCTGCGCTACGATCCGGAGACCTACGGCGAGCGCTTTCTCAACCCTCAGATGAACCAGCCGGTGAGCGCTCATCAGGACGAAATCACCCATTATCAAACCGCCCATACGTTCGTCGGCAGCATCATTGCTCACCGCTGGCATCTGGGGGAGACACTCAGCAAAACCCTGCTCTTTCACCACCAACCGGATTTGATCGAATTGGAAAGCTATCAACCCAGTGTGGCCAAAATGGTGGCGCTGATTCACATCGCCAATTACCTGGTTTTCCAGCATTTTTCAGACCATTTCATGGTCCGCGAACTGGAACAGCTATTTGAAAACGCCTGCGATTACCTTGAGCTGCCGGACAACGCCATCAGCGCTGCCGAAGCAGCGCTGGAGAAATGGGGGGACAGCGGCCATCTACCGGAGGCAGCCCACTGAGTGCCTAAATCTTAAACTGGCGTACCAATTCATCCAATTTGCTCGCCAACTGTTGCAGACGGTTGCTGGAGGCTTCGGTGTTGCCCGCGCCATCCGCGGTATTCTGGGACACGTAATGGATTTTATTAATGTGAGCGTTCACCTCTTGCGCCAGCGCCGTCTGTGCCTGGGCTGCGGTCAGCATTTCCGAACTCATGTGGTTGATGTCTTCAATCAGAATCACCACCGGACTCAACACTTCTTCCACGCGCATCACGGAATCATAGCCCTGTTTCGTGGTTTCACGCCCCACATCCACCACGCTGACCGTGCTTTCGGTGGCTTTTTGAATTTTTTCGATCACTTCTTCAATCTGTGTGGTGGATTCCTGAGTCCGTTGTGCCAGGACCCGCACCTGATCGGCGACCACCGCAAACCCTCGACCGTGCTCACCGGCACGCGCCGCCTCAATCGCCGCGTTCAGCGCCAACAGGTTGGTCTGTTCGGCAATCTCGCGGATCACATTGGTGACCGTGCTGATGGTCTGGCTGTCATGGTTAAGCTGGTTGACCGCTTCGGTGATTTTTTCCATTTCCGTTGACACCTGACGGATGGTCATGCCAGCACTTTTGACCACTTCGCCCCCTTCTTTGACCCGCTCGGCTGCCTGCTCAGTCGAACGGGATGTGTTGTGCGAATGGTCCTCCACGCTCTTGGCTTTTTCCGACATGGAGATCATGGATTCCGACAACTGGTTGGAGGCGTTCAATTGCTCATCGGTGCCCTCTTTAGTGGAATGCGTCACTTCCAGCATGCTGCGCGACGCGCCCTCGAGTTCATCCACGGTTTCGGTCACTTCACGCAGTGTCTGCTGCATGCGACCGATGAATTCATTGAAGTAGTAAGCCAGGTTGGCTAACTCATCCT
Source organism: Thiomicrospira sp. WB1 (assembly GCF_001507535.1). Taxonomy (GTDB): domain Bacteria; phylum Pseudomonadota; class Gammaproteobacteria; order Thiomicrospirales; family Thiomicrospiraceae; genus Hydrogenovibrio. The sequence continues at coordinate 109,075 of NZ_LQBN01000003.1, read as the reverse complement.
TGCCGTCAACATGAAGACGACGGGTCAGATCCCCTTCACCATAAGCAATGTCTTTCATCGCCTCGGCGGAGCGTTTCACCGGCCGCACCACCGAATTCGTCACACGCTTGGAAATCAGCATCCCCACCAGCTGGCCGATGACCGACAACGCCAGCAGAATGATCAGGTTGCGCAGGGTTGAATCCACGACTTCGTCACTGGTTTCCTGCATGGCCCGGGTAGCGCCGGTGGCGATTTCTTCCAACTGCACTTCCAGCGTCTGGAACAACGGTTGGATCTTATTTTGCATCAGCCAGGTATCCATGCGCCACTTAGGCCCTTCATGGATCAGCTTCAATTGCATGAAATTTTCTCGATAGATTTCATAGGCCTGCTGGGCCGTTTCCACGCCCATTTCTTCTTCAAACGTCAGTTCGAGCGAATCCTGCTGGGCCAGGTCACGCAAACCGGCTTCCACCAGATCCAGATAGTCCTCCGTGGTATTGACCATATTTTCGGAGCGAAACGCCACGTAACCCCGCACACCACTGAGCACGTTCAACCAATTCTTTTGCAAGTCCAGCAGAATATCCAGAATGGGTTTGCGTTCAGGACGCAGATCGTTCCATTCGGATTGGATCATGAGGCTGATTTGCTGCTGAATCGTCACCGCATGCGGCATCAGATTTTTGTCCACAAACGCAAACGCGGGGAATTTTTTGCTACGATCGGACTGAAGGGATTGAACTTCCTGGACGTATTCCGGCAAGGCACTGAGACTGGTGGCAATTTTTTCCAGGTTCTGCGATTCGATATCAGACTGCCCGGCGGCTTTCTGTTTCAGGCCGGCCAGCATGGCTTCGGTTTGCGATAGGCCATCGCGAACCCCTTGCAAGGTTTCGTCTTCGCCTGTGAGCATGTACTGACCGAGCGTGCTCATGGTTTTTTCCAGTTGCATGGCCATCTGGTTGGCCTGCAAGGCAATGGGCTGGCGCTCCTCGACCACCTCTTTGACGTTTTCACGCACAATGTAGAGATTGACCACGGCCTGGATGGTGATCACAGCCAGTACGGCCCAGATCACACCAAAACCAAAACGCATCTTTTGCTTGATGGTGAGTTTCTTTAAAAAGTTTTCCATGCAAAAACCCGCTGTTGTCTGGGAGCCCGAACGTCGAGCTCAAAAAATGAAACTGTGGGTTCTCAAGCAATCATAATGCCAAGTGGTAATGGGTGAACCAGCGATCAGTCACGACGCGGGTATTGACCCCGCGCAATCAGTCCGCCGTCTACTGTCAGATTGGCACCGGTCATCCAGGCCGATGAGTCACTGAGCAGGAACGCCGTGGCCTGCCCCATGTCTTCCACCGTGCCGTAACGACCCACTGGCATCGCGCCTTCCCATTTCTGTTTCATCGCCGGTTGCGACAAAATGGTTTCGGTGCGCTCCACTGGGACCACCCCGGGCGCCAAAACATTGACACGCACGCCATACTGCCCCCATTCGACTGCCTGCACCTTGGTCATGGCATCCATGCCGGCCTTGGACGCAGCGTAGGCAGCAAACCATTCACAGGTCTGCTGACCATGAATGCTGCTGTTGTTGACGATCACACCGGCTTGAGATTGCGCCCGGCACGCCTGAGCAAACGCCGTGCTCAGCAGATACGGGGCCTGGAGGTTGACCGCCAGAGTCTGAGCAAACTTGGTTCCGGCCGGGTCTTTTTCACTCAGGCACTTGGTCACGATTCCGGCATTGTTGACCAGCCCATCCAAACCGCTGTAGAGCGACCAGGCCTGGTCAAAAAAGGCACGCACGTCATCGAGCTGAGCAAAATCCTGCTGCAGGGCCGAGGCTTCCGCTCCCAGCTCATGCACGGCCGATAAGGTCTTTTCCACGCCGTCACGATTGCGATTGTAATGCAACACCAGGCGGCAACCATTTGCCGCCAGGGTTTTTGCCATCCCCGCACCAATGCCGCTGGACGCGCCGGTGATTAAGATGCGCTTATCGCGCAAATCTGAAAACATCGCATTGCTCATTGTCTCTCCTCTTGATTCAGTCGTTTCAGGACGCGTTGCGCCACAATCTCGGTGACACGCTTGGGTGCGCCGGCACGCAATGCCTGGGAAGCATGGTTCAATCGCTCGGGAACCAGCCATTCACTCAAGGCATTGGCCAGCCCCTCGGGGCTTAAGTCGGCCTGTTGCTGCACTTGCCCGCCGCCGAACGCAACCAGCGCTTGTGCATTGGCCGTCTGATGGTCGTCCACGGCATAAGGAAAGGGAATCAAAATCGCCGGTCGGGCCGCAGTCATCAACTCTGAAACCGTCAAAGCTCCGGCGCGGGCGAGCACCAGATCAGCCCAGTCATACGCCGCAACCATGTCGTCCACAAACGGCACCACTTCCGCCGTCACGCCCGCCTGAGTGTAGGCATTCTGCGTGGCCGCCAGCATGGCCTGACCGGTCTGATGTCTGATTTGGGGGCGCTGTGACGCTGGCAACAAGGCCAACGCCTGCGGCACCAATTCATTGATGGCCTTGGCCCCTCGGCTGCCGCCCATCACCAGCAGATTGCCCGGTGACTGCATGCGCACCGGCGGTAAGGCTTCCAGCTCGGGGAGCACCGGGTTGCCCAGCACCACCGCTCGAGGCCGTCCTTTTGCCGCCTGCTCGAAAGCGCAGACAAGGGTTTCGGCAAAGGGGGCCAGCCAACGATTGGTCAGCCCCATGATGGCATTTTGTTCGTGTAACCACAAAGGGCGACGCATCAGCCGGGTGGCCAGACCACCGGGCCCACAGACAAAGCCTCCCATCCCCAAAACCAGATCCGGTTGGGTTTGACGCAAAATGCGCAGCGTTTGCCACATTGCCTTGGCAACCCGCCACGGGGCTTTCAACCAACCCAAAAGACCATTGCCACGCAAGCCTTTAATCCGAATCGAATGAAACTCAATTCCGGCCTGGCGCACCCAATCGGCTTCCATACCGCCTTCGGTGCCAAGCCAAACCACGTTTACCGATTCCGCTGTCAGTGCCCTGGCCAACGCCAGGCCGGGAAACACATGTCCGCCTGTGCCACCCGCCATGATCATCAGTGTTCTGGGCTTAGCCATGCTCCCCTCCTTTTGAATCTGCAGGATCCGTCGATCGGGGTTCAGCGTGCACGCCTGCCTGTTTCAGTGCCTGACGTGTTTCCATATCAACCCGAATCACCAGTGCCAGCGCTACCATAATCATCAACACACTGGAACCGCCATAACTCATCAGAGGCAGGGTCAGGCCTTTGGTTGGGAACAACCCCAGGTTCACCCCGATATTGATCATGGCCTGCAGCGCCACCCAGATGCCCACGCCATAGGCGATCAGCCCACCAAAATGTGTCTGCGTGGCTTCGGTCCCGAATGCCTGATTGGCGCGGCGTCCAATGCGAAAACAACGGATCAGAATCAGTGCATACAACCCAATCAGGGCGAGGACGCCAACCAGACCATATTCTTCGGCAAAAATCGCAAACAGAAAATCAGTATGTGCATCCGGCAGATAAAGCAGTTTCTGCACGCTTTCACCCATGCCCACGCCCAGCCACTCGCCCCGGCCCAGCGCAATCAGCGCCTGAGTCAACTGATAGCCCTGCCCGAACGGATCGGCCCAGGGGTCGAGAAAGTTACTCACCCTGGCCATGCGATAGGGCGAGGTAATGATCATAAACACCAGCAGGGCGGCAATGGGCACCACGGTAATCACAAAATAGCGCCAGGGCGCACCGGCAATCAGCAGCATGCCGGTAATGATCACCGCGATCACAAAGGTACTGCCAAAATCCGGCTCCATTAGCAGCAGCACCGCCATCGCGCCAAAGGGCAGCATCAACCGAATCACCGCTTCATATTGCTCTCGGACGGCTTGTCCGTGCCGGGCCAGATAGCCCGCCATAAACACCACCACCGCCAGCTTGACGTATTCCGACACCTGAAAATTCATCACCCCGAGAGGCAACCAGCGTTTGGCCCCGTTCACTTCGCGCCCGAACACCAGTACCAGAATCAACAACCCCAACCCCAGCAGAAACAACTTGCCCCGCTGCTGGCGCCAAACCGACAAGGGCACATGCACAATCACCCAGGCCGCCACCAGCCCCAACCCCATGGCCATCGCCTGACGACCCAGAAAATGGGTGGCATGACCGAAATATTTTTCACTGATGGCCACCGAGCTTGAACCGACCATCAACAACCCCAGTGCCATCAGGGCCGCCACGGCACCAACCAGCACCCAGTCCAGGTCCCACTGTCGAGTACGATCAGGCGTCAGCGTCATAAAGCTCTCTCACGCATTGGGCAAACACCTCGCCCCGCTCAATGTAATCGCGAAACTGGTCAAAGCTGGCACAAGCCGGTGAGAGTAGGACGGTATCGCCTGACTGGGCCATCGAAGCCGCCGCATAAATGGCTTCCTGCATGGTCACCACCTGTGTCACCCGCTCCGGCGGCATCACGGCCGCCAGTGTCTCCCGATCCTGACCGAACAGAATCACACCAGCGGCGTAGCGCCGGACCGCTTTGCCCAGTTCGGTAAAATCCGCCGCTTTGTCCACACCGCCAGCCAACAGAAACAGCCGCCCCTTGCAGTCGTTCGCGGTGGAGGCAATGGCGGTCACGCTTGCCCCCACGTTGGTCCCTTTGGAGTCATTGATCCAGGTTACGCCGTCAAAGCACCCGACACGCTCTGTCCGGTGCGGCAACCCATTAAAACAAGCCAACACCTGAGTAAACACCGCCGGCGACAAACGAAACGGGCGGCATAACGCCATCATTGCCAATGCATTAAGCTGGTCATGATGACCCTGCCGGCACATTTCCGCCACCGGCACCACGGCTTCACTGCCCCAACCCAACCAGGCCTGGTCATTTTTGTAGAGGACACCGTAACGATCCGTTTCTCCGTCTTGCGGCGTCTCCAGTGCAAACACCAGCTTGTTGCCATCGTCCGGGTACAAATGGGTCAGGCGCGGATCATCGGGCAGAACCGCCCAGTCAGTGTCATCCAGCAGACTCATTTTGGCCTGAATGTAATCGGCCAGCGACGGATAACGATCCATGTGGTCTTCGCAAATGTTCAAAATCGCTGCCGAGGCACACTGTAAAGAATAGGTGGTTTCCAGCTGGAAGCTTGACAGCTCGAGCACATATACGTCGTAATCCCGGGCATCGCAAAGCAGATTCAGCGCAGGCTGACCGATGTTGCCGCCCATCCCTACCTGATAACCACCCAATGCCAGGGCTTGCGCCACCAGAGTGGTCACCGTGGATTTGCCATTGGAGCCGGTAATCGCCACGATGGGCGCGCCTGCCGCCCGAGCAAACAGTTCAATGTCGCCGATGATCTCTACCCCATTGTCGGCCAGCTTCTGTACCCAGGATTCCGAGCGCGGCAACCCAGGGCTCAACACCACGGTGGATATTTTTTTGCCCCAATGCGCCGGCAGCGTCCCAGTGGCAAAAACCACCTCGGGCCAGCGCTCGGTCAAGGCCGACACATCAAGATCGGCTCGGGTGTCATACGCCAGACACGGCTCTCCCTGACTGGCAAAGTAATTCAACACGCTCTGCCCTGTGACGCCCAACCCGGCAACTAAATACATACAGACTCACTCATCGTTTGCTTATCGGATTTTCAGACTTGCCAGACCGATCAACACCAGCAAAATGGTGATGATCCAGAATCGGACAATGACCTGAGATTCGTGCCAACCTTTCTGTTCAAAATGATGATGCAACGGCGCCATCAGAAAAATGCGTTTGCCATTGCGCAGCTTATAGGAACCGACCTGCAAAATCACCGACAGGGTTTCGGCCACAAAAATCCCACCCATGATAAACAGGATCAGCTCCTGCTTGATCGCGAAGGCAACCACCCCCAAAGCGGCGCCAATGGCCAGCGACCCCACATCGCCCATAAACACCTGAGCCGGATGGGCGTTGAACCACAAAAAACCGAGCCCCGCGCCTGCCAGCGCCGCGCAGAAAATCGCCAGCTCTCCCGCCCCCGGTATGTACGGAATCTGGAGATAATCGGCAAAATAGACATGCCCGGTCACATACGCGATCACCCCCAGCGCGGCGGCAATCATCACAGCCGGCATAATCGCCAGTCCATCCAGTCCATCGGTCAAATTAACCGCATTGGACGTCCCCACAATCACCAGGTAGCCCAGCAACATGCTCCAGGCTCCCAAATGCAAAAACGTGTCTTTCATATAAGGAATCAGCAGTTGTGATTCCGCCGGCACCTGCGACATGGCAAACAACGCATAGACGCTGATCAGACCCACCACGGACTGCCAGAAAAACTTGGTGCGCGAGCGCATGCCATTGGGATCCTTGAACACCACCTTCTGGTAGTCATCCACCAGCCCGATCAGGCCAAACCCCAGCATGGTCAAGGTGGCCACCAACAGGTAATGGTTGGTCAAATCACCCCATAGCAATATGGAAACGGCCATGGAAAACAGAATCATCACGCCCCCCATGGTAGGCGTACCGGTCTTGGTCAGATGGGTCTGAGGGCCATCATCCCGAATGCTTTGCCCCACTTTCAATCGAATCAAGGCGCGAATCACCTTGGGACCAATCCAGAAAGACAGCAACAGGGCCGTGACCACGCTCATGATGGCACGCATGGTAATGTACTGAAACACGGTAAACCCGGAAACAAACTGGGCCAGATAGTCGGTGAGATAAATTAACATGAGGCATCGCTCCCGGCAGGTGAATGAGTGGGCTGGGCCCAGCGTTGAATCAGGGGATCACTGACCGCTTCCATCCGTGCCGAACGCGACCCTTTGATCAGAATATGCTGGCAGGCCTGATCGGCCAGCAATTGATGGGCCTCGGCCAGCAGCGCCTGATGGGTGTCAAACCATTGCGCGCGTTTTCCCAGAACGCTCAGCATCGGTCGCGTCGGGGCGCCATAGAGCAAGACATGATCAATCCCCGCATCGAGCAGTGCCTTGGCCACGCCCAGATGTTCGGCTTCTGAACGCGCGCCCAACTCTGACATGGGCCCCAGACACGCCAGCGCCCGGTCGCCCGTGTGTGTGTGTTTCAGTGCAGCCAAGGTCTGAATCGCCGCTTTCATCGATGACGGATTGGCATTGTAAACGTCATTGATCAGTCGCCCATGTGCCAGAGGATGCACCTGCATACGCTGATCCACGGCTTCAAAACGCGCCAGCGCGTTGGCCACGCTTGACCAGTCCATCCCTTCCTGCACGCAGACGGCGGCACAGGCCACTGCATTCCAGGCATTATGCTCGCCCAAAACCGGCAACTGCAGTGTCTGAACCGGTTGACCCGCTTCCTGCTGCAAAACCACGCCAAAGCTCAGTCCCTGATCGTTCTGCTGCACATCCACCAGACGCAAATCGGCGTTGTCGGCCTGCCCGAAGCGAATACAGGTCATGCCTTTTTCCAGGCAAATGGTTTCAAAATGGGAAAAACCGGCACTGTCGGCGTTGATCACCCCATAGCCGTCCGCGGGAATCGACGACAACAGTTCACCTTTGGTTTCAATGATTGTTTCCAGTGAGCCAAACCCTTCCAGATGGGCCCCGGCAGCCAAGGTCAACACCCCACAATCGGGCAAGGCAATCCGGCAGAGTTCGCCGATTTCGTAGGCATGGTTGGCGCCCATTTCCACCACGGCGTATTCATGCTCAGGACGGATACGCAGCAGGGTAAGCGGCACCCCTAAATGATTGTTGTAGTTGCCCTCGGTGGCGCACACCGAGTGCGATTGACTGAGGCAGTGCGCCAGCATCGCCTTGGTGGTGGTTTTCCCATTGGAGCCGGTCACTCCGATCAGTGCCTTGAGCGGCATTTGCTGGCGGTGCCAGCGGGCCAGTGTTTGCAGGCTTTCGACCACATCATCCACCAGAATCACCGGGATGTTCACAGCCACCGGACGGGTTGCCACGATGGCAGCCGCCCCCTTCGATTCAGCCTGGGCGGCAAAGGCATGCCCGTCATGATGGGCCCCTTCCAGGGCAAAAAAAACCTCGCCCGGATTCAAATGACGCGTATCAATACAGGCCCCCGTCATCGACGGCGACTGTGTCTCGTCTGCATCACAGCGGGCATTCATCACCTGACATAACTGGTTAAGCGTCCACACTTTTATTTCCTTGTAAACGTCGTTGATAAGCCATTCGAACCGCGTCCGGATCAAAAAACGATAGCTGTTTCAATCCGATGGTCTGAGTGGTTTCGTGTCCCTTGCCCGCAACCAGCACAATGTCCTGAACACCTGCCTCAAGCACGGCGGTTTCAATCGCTGACTGGCGGTCATGAATCACATCGACCTGCCCGTCCCAGCCACGCACCCCCTCGAGAATATCGGCCACAATGGCCTCGGGAGCTTCATCACGCGGATTGTCATCGGTCACGATCACTCTGTCTGCCTGCCGGGCGGCGACCCGGCCCATGTCAGGGCGCTTGCCCACATCGCGGTTACCGCCACACCCAAACACACACCATAGGTTCCCGTCTTCAGGGAGATGCGCACGGGCGCCCATCAGTGCGGCTGACAAGCCGTCTGGGGTGTGCGCATAATCCACCAGTCCCACAGGCCCGGTCATGCCCTGGGGAAGTGACACGGGCTGCATCCGGCCCGTCACCCCACTTAATTGTTTGACGCGTTCAGGCAGGAGCCTTTGCCCCACCGACTGAGCCAGTCCCAGCGCACACATCACATTGTCCAGCTGAAACGCCCCCATCAGATTGAACGCCAGGGTCTGATCGCCCGCTTGCATTGCCAGCAAAACTTGCCAACCCGCTTGCGTTGCCCGGGCGCTTTTCAGGCATATTTGCGCTCGATCACACATCGGTTCACGCCCATAGCCGATCCATGCCAGCGACTCGCACCGTTCTTCGGCAATCGTTGCCAGCGACTGCCCGACTGCATCGTCAAGGTTGGCGACCCAGAATGCAGCGGGCCAATCGGTAAACAGTTTCTTCTTGGTTGCCTGGTACGCGGCCAGAGAACCGTGAAAATCAAGATGGTCCCGCGTCACGTTGGTCAATGCCAGCGCATGGAACCGCAGACCATCGATTCGTCCTAATTCAATCGCATGCGATGAGACCTCCATCACCGCCACCGACACCCCCTGATCACGCCAGTCTGCCAGGATCGAATTCAATTCAAACGTGTCCGGCGTCGTATTTCGCACGGGAGCGCCTGCCCAGTGACCATCGGTCCAAAGACCTGCCCCTAACGTGCCCAGCATCCCGACCGGCCCTTTTTCCCAGCTCAGGTATTGAGCCGTAAAATGCGCCACCGAACTTTTGCCATTGGTGCCGGTCACACCCAGTAATTGCAACGCATTGGAAGGCGCGTGGTGAAACCAGCTTGCCAACGCCGCCTGACGGGCCGGGTCAGTCAAATCCGGCCAGACCATCACCGTCAGTGGCATGGTGCCCGGCGCATGCAACCAGGCCTGGTCAATTTTGCCTCGTCCGAGTTCATCGGTAATGATCAGACAGGCACCCTTGGCCAGCGCCTGATCCATAAAATCAGCGCCATGATGTCGTTGACCGGGCAGGGCCACAAAGCCACCCTGCTCTGACACCTGGTCGGCACAGGCGACCAGTCCCTTGACGTCTGCATCCCACTCTGCGTTCCAACCCCATTCGGATGGGCCCGATCCATTCTGCCGTTCGTAACGGGCAATCTGTTCGTCGTTCAGGTGCAAAAAACGCCGCAACTCCGAGAGCCGTCTCATGGCCTGTCCCCCTGCGCTGTCGCTTCCTGTGTTTGGGAGGACAACTGTCCTGGCGGCGGAGCAATTTCCTCCACGGGCGTATCCGCCTCGGACGCTGGTGCCAGTTTTTTGGGGCGCGTATGCGCATCCGGTGGCACCTGATACAGTCGCAAGGCCTCACTCATCACAGACTGAAACACCGGCCCGATCAACTTGCCGCCATAATAAACCCCACGCGAGGGGTCCACCACCGCTGTGGCCATGATAAAACGCGGATGATCCACCGGCACCACCCCGGCAAACAACGCGGCATAGCGATTGGCGGCATAGCCACCGCCCTGACTCAAATGCACGGTGCCGGTTTTCCCGGCCACCCGGTAGCCTTCGATTTGTGCCTGAGGTGCCGTCCCGCCTGGTTCGGTCACGGATTCCAGCATGCGCAATACCTGTTGGGCCGATTCTGGCGAAACGACTTGTTTGCCCTGCGGTGGCTCATCCAGCTTAATCACGCTCAGCGGCTTGATGGCCCCTTGGTTGGTAAAAATCAAATACGCCTGAGCCAACTGCAGCAGATTAATGTTAAACCCATATCCGAACGCGCTGGAGGTCTGGTCAATCGACTGCCATTCGCGTGCCGGTTTTATATAGCCCATGATTTCGCCGGGTAAAAACAGCCCCGTATCCTGGGCAAACCCAATATCGTGATACATCTGCCACTGTTGCTGAGGTTCCAGTGTCAGGGCAATTTTGGCCGCGCCCACATTGCTTGAACGCTGCAACACTTCCATCGGGGTCAAATCACCGTGCGCATGGGTGTCGGTAATCACCTCTCCCTGAACCCGCATGCGCCCGTTCCCGGTTTCAATCACCGTGTCAGGCTGAATCCGGCCCTGGTCAAGTGCTTTGGCTACCACAAACGGTTTCACGGTGGAGCCGGGCTCCAAACGATCTGTCACCGGGCGGTTGCGCAACTTTTTGCCTTGCAATTGGCTCCGGTCGTTGGGGTTAAACCCCGGCACAGAAGCCATGGCCAACACTTCTCCCGTCTTTGCATCCAGTATCACCGACATGGCGGTGGCCGCCTGATGAGCAATCTGAAGTCGCTTCAACCGATGATACAAAAAGAACTGCAGATCCTGATCAATCGACAACACCAGATCCTGACCGATTTTGGCTGGCTCCAGGTCTTTGACAAAATGCACCACCCGGCCGGTCCGATCGCGAATGACTTGTTTTTTTCCGGGTTTGCCACTGAGCCAGTCGTGATAAATTTTTTCAATCCCGGCAATCCCGCGATCATCAATGTCATTGAAGCCGACTAAGTGCGCGGCCACTTCACCCGCGGGATAGTAGCGTTTGTATGCGCTGTCCACATAGACACCCGGCAGGGCCAGATCGCGAATCCGCTCGCCCAGCGTCGGCAGTATCTGACGTTTCACATACATAAAGCGCCGATGCTTTTGTGCCAGTATCTGCGGCGTCAGTCCCGGCTCGGACAATTTCAGCCACTGCAGCAGGGTACGAAATCCGGCTTGGTAGGCCGTCACCCGCTCCTGCTCTTTTTCTGTCCACTCCTGCTTGCGCAGCGGGTCCGGTGCCAGCCAGCCAGTCACCACTTTCGGGTCCAGCCAGACGGTATTGACCGGTGTACTCAAGGCCAACAATCGACCGTGACGATCCACAATGTCGCCGCGCGGTGCGGCCAAATCCATGGTTCGGACCTGTCGTTTGCTGCCCTCGGACTGTAAAAAATCCGCTTGCAGGATCTGTACGTAAAACGCCCTCACCACCAGTGCAATGAAGACCATCAGCATCAAACCCAAGATCACTTGGTCGCGTTTTCTCAATGTTTGCTTCATGGCGTCTCAACCGAATGTTGAGAGGACAGAACAATGGTTTCCCCCCGCTTATCCGGCAAGCGTTCACGCAAATTTAATTCGTCTTTTGCAATACGCTCTACCCGAGCCAATGCCGTGAGGTGGTGTTTTTCCAGAATCAAACGCCCTCTTTCATGGGTCAAAGCCTGAACCTCTACCAGTGATTCGGCCAATTGGGTTTCCAGATGCCGTACATGATGTTGTACAAGCACCACCGCCAGCGCAGAAACCAAAACGACCACTGACAGCCCGCCCACGAGGAGACCTCGCCCACTGAATTCATTCAGCAAAACGAAGCCGGGGAGTCGTGGCGAACCATCAGCGGTCGTCATGGACCTGGCCTGTTTAGAGGGACGAGGTATCAATCAACCTGACGGCGCAGGAAAGCCGGAATATCCAGGTAATTGGACCCCTTGTCCTGTGTCTGCGCATGGGACCCGTTGACCGCCATTTTTTCTCGACTGATCTCAGGTTCGCGGCGGGCCGCAATACTCGGTTCCGAGGCAGACTTTTCAGACGCCATGTTTTGCTTTTCTTCCGCCTTGGAAGCTTCCACAGCTTGAAGGTTCGGCGTCACTTTTTCAGGTTTCGTTTCCGCATCCTGTGCTTCCGACAGCCCGGTTGCCACGACGGTCACACGAATCTCATCGGACATGGCCTCATCAATGGAGGTCCCGATGATCACTTTGGCATCGGCAGAGGCGACTTCATCAATCACATCACCGACTTCATTGAATTCACCCAGCGTAAAGTCCAGACCGGACGTAATATTTACCAGCAGGCCTCGCGCGCCTGACACCGAAATGTCTTCCAGCAGAGGGTTGGCAATGGCTTTTTCAGCGGCCTTGATCGCGCGATCTTCGCCCGTGGCATGCCCCACACCCATCATGGCAACGCCTCGCTCACTCATGACCGTGCGCAGATCTTCAAAGTCAACGTTGATCATACCGGGACGCGTCACCAGCTCGGAAATCCCCTGAACCGCGCCATGCAGTACTTCATTGGCATAATCAAACGCCTTGGCCAGTACAAAATCACTGCCCAGCACCTTCAGCAATTTGTCATTGGGCACGGTGATCAATGAATCCACATGCTCCGACAATTCGGCAATGCCGGCTTCGGCCACTTTGGCACGACGTTCAAACCCAAACGGGCGGCTCACAACGCCCACCGTCAAGATACCCATGTCACGGGCCGCCTGAGCCACGACGGGCGCGGCACCGGTTCCTGTGCCCCCGCCCATGCCAGCGGTAATGAAGACCATGTCTGCGCCCTTGAGCGATTCTTTGACCTGTTCAATGTTTTCTTTGGCCGCTTCCATCCCTTTCTCTGGGTTGGCACCGGCGCCCAATCCGTTCTCACCCAGCTGAATGCACGTGGACACCGCTGAATTCTTTAGTGCCTGAACATCAGTATTGGCACACATAAATTCCACGCCCTCGACCTGTGAGCGCACCATATAATCCACGGCGTTACCGCCACCGCCACCAAGGCCAATCACCTTAATCGACGGCAACCCGGTGTGATCCGCCGTGGTTTCCTTTAGTTCAAACTGCATAGACATTGATACTCCCCTTTATCAATCAATCATCGCTCGCTGGCGCGAGCCCAAACACTTTCGACAACCGACTCACCCTCTAAAACGCAGACTGCGTCAGAGTTTCTGAGCCACCCTCAACACCGCGCTGCGAGCGCGCGGATTACGCTGGCATTCCGTCTCAGATGGAAAAACCGGTTTGCCAACTTTTTTCAATACCGGTGCCACCACTTCAATTTCAATGGGTGACGCCGGATACAAATCCTTTGCCGTGGCATGCTCTCTGATAAAACGCTTCACAATACGGTCTTCCAGCGAGTGAAAACTGATCACTGCCAGACGTCCGCCCGGTGCCAACACCGTCAGCGATTGCGTCAACACCGATGCCAACCCCTCCAGCTCCCGATTGACCGCGATACGCACGGCTTGAAAGGTGCGGGTGGCCGGGTGCTTGTGGCGTTCGGTTTTCGGACTGGCGGCCTTGACCACCTCCGCCAATTGCGTTGTGGTCTGCAGTTCCGGCGTGCCACTGACCGCTTTGATTGCTTTGGCGATGCGCCCGGCGAACCGTTCTTCTCCGTAGTCGCGCAAAACTTTCACCAAAGTTTTTTCATCCACTTCCGCCAACCACTGTGCCGCACTCAACCCTGCTTCGGGGTTCATCCGCATATCCAGAGGACCTTCGCGCATAAAACTGAACCCTCTTTCGGCCTCATCCAGTTGCGGCGATGACACCCCTATGTCGAGAAAAACACCATTGACCTTACCGACCCAGTCACGCGCCTCACACAATTGCACCAGCTCATCGAAACGGGCATGCGCGATATCAAATCGCGGGTCAGCGCTAAATGTTTGCTTGGCCCACTTCACCGCCTCGGGATCCTGATCAATCGCCAGTAACCGCCCGCTTGGTGACAAAGCGTTCAATATCGCCCCACTGTGGCCACCCCGCCCAAATGTGCCGTCAATGTATCGCCCGTCCGGATCAATCGCCAGCGCCCGCAGACTTTCTTCCAACAGCACCGGCGCATGCGGCGTCAAGGGCTCATGGCTGGCCTCGGACTGTTTCACTTCGGGCCGACGCATCACAGACTCAGGTTCGCCAGAGATTCGGACAGGTCACCGTCCTGAGCACTGGCCAACATATCCGGACGACTGTCGTCCCAGGCAGACTGCGACCACAACTCAAACTTATTCCCCTGTCCCAGCAGAATCACCGACTTGTCGAGTCCGGCGTGTTCACGTAACAACCCCGGAAGCAACACACGTCCCTGTGAGTCCATCTCCATCTCGGAGGCATGCCCCAGCAAAAGCCGCTGAACCAGGCGCGCCTGCGGATCCATATTAGGCAGGCTGATCAACTTGCGCTCAATCACTTCCCACTCATCCAGGGTATACATCAGCAGGCATGGGCTGTGGAGATCAATGGTGGCCACCAACTGGTTGTCGCTGGCCTCTTCGATCGCGGCACGGTAACGCTTGGGCACGGCAAGCCGACCCTTTGCGTCCATATTGATTGCATTAATGCCACGAAAGAACAACATTTATTTCCACTATTCACCACTTGCCACCACTAATCGCCACTATATTGACTTTCCCTACCCCTGTCAAGCAATCAAAACACATAGATTTAAGAATTTCTTTTTGCAGACCAACAACTTAGCGTCGACGCCCAAACAGCAACTCACGAAAACCGGTCAAAATTAAACCCTGATTATTCATAGAGTTACAAATAGGTATGAATAGTTAATTTTAACTATTTATATTAAGAAACTGAAAGAAAAGAGGGTTTCAGGGCGTGATGCAGACACTTCAGCACCACAACATATAGACCTATTAAATCAAAAAAGCACTAAATATTGATAAAACCGGCAAAGCGAGGGGTGGCTGTTTGACCAGGCCTGGTCAAAAACCAATAAAATGAAAGGCAAGAAGGTCTATAAGCCGGGTTCTGTCCTGTCACCAGGCGGCAACCATTCATCTGGGCATGGCATCACTGCCAGCCTCAAGCGACCTACCCGAAAACCCGGTGCGAGCCACACCGTGCCCGTGCGAAACGAGCCTGTTTTCCTATTTGGTCTTGCACTGAATGGGGTTTACCCTGCCGCAGACGGTTACCCGCTGCGCGGTGCGCTCTTACCGCACCTTTTCACCCTTACCGGTTGCCCGGCGGTACGTTTTCTGTGGCACTTTCCGTCGGCTCACGCCGCCCAGCCGTTAGCTGGCATTCTGCTCTGCAGTGCCCGGACTTTCCTCGAACCGGGTCACCCCGGCCCGCGATTGCCCGACCTTCTTGCCGCCGCTACTCTACCCCAATCCGGGGATGATGTCCATTTTGTGACAAACCAAAGACCGAATTGGTACAATGACTTAATGGTCCGTTTTCTCAAGCTGCATATGCATCTCATCGGTCGAAAGGTTCGACGCTCCACCTTTCTGAACCGTTATTTCCCCCGCTTCAAAGACCGTGTCTATTGGGCAGGGGATCGCTTGTCCTTTGCGCGCGCAGGCTTCATCGGCATGTTCTGCATGATGCTCCCAATTCCATTTCAAATGCTACTGGGGTCGATTCTGGCTTATTACAGTCGAGCCAATATTCCGCTGGCAACCGCGCTGGCCTGGATCACCAATCCCTTGACCATGGGGCCCATCTGGTACGGTGGTTACCAGTTCGGCACCTGGTTTTTGAACACCCCCAGCGTCGATCCCAGCCTGCAAAACCTCCCCATCGGCTCGGCCCTTTGGTTTGATCAGGTGTTTCCTCTGATCTGGCAGCCGTTTTTTCTGGGCAATCTGATGCTGGGCATCCTGTTCGGCAGTCTGCTGTTTGCCGTGATCGCCTACCTTCACCCCATACGCTTTTTGTTTAATGCCTGGGCACGCCGCCGGGGGAAAGCCTGATGTTTCTGCAAGCCTGCCAGCAACGCATTCTTTTAACCGCCGTGTTCATCATGCTGACCACGGCGGTTCTGGTCGGGCTCAGTGTGGCACTCCCGCTTTTCCAGTCAGCCCAGCAAGGCATCGACAAAGCCACGCGCATCAGTGTTCAGGCACACACCAGCTCACTGGATCATCTTTTAAAAGGCTATCAGAGCATTGCCGAGCAGTTCACCAGTCGAACTGAAATTCGCAAACGACTGGTGGCTTATAGCGAAGGTAACCTGTCTCTGGAAAAAACCATCGCCTTTTCCCAACCGCGTCTGGCGGATGCCGCGCGCAAAACCCCCAGTCTTTCCGGTTTTTTCCGCCTGGGCCCCGAAGGCGAAATCATCACCCAAAGCCAGAAAGACGGCCTGGGGTTTGCCCACGTCAGCGAATTATTTCCTCAGCTAAATGGTCAGACACTGTCTTTTCGTGATGATCCCAGCCTGCACAAACGTCTGCCGCCCATCGGGTTTTATTTTGCAGGGGAATCCCTAAAGATCGTGGCCACCGCGCCCATTCGCAATGGTCAACAAGACGTCATCGGCATGGATGTGCTGGTGTTTGCGCCGGATCACTGGCTGGCACAACTTCAATCACCGGAGCACTTAGACCCCAGCACTCAGCTGTACCTGTACCACCCTCAAAACCACCAGGCCTGGTTGATTCAAGACAACCGAGCCCTGGCGCTGGGACCCGACCATGCGCTTTTGCAGACCCTTAACCGGCATACTGGCCAGTCCTATCTCACGCCGATCAACCGCGAGGAAAAAACCCTGTTCCAAAGCCCGCTGGAGCAGGCGCCGTGGGATTTGATTGTGGAAATGCCGCAGGATGCCCTCTACCACAAGGCCTATGACGACCTTTTCTGGGCCCTGGGCTCCATCGCATTAATGATGCTAATTGGGGCCTTGCTTACCCACCAGGCGATCCAACCGCTGATCAAGCGATTGAGCCGCCAGGCTGAAGAAATCCAGGCCAATGAACAAACCCTGAAGCAGGCCGCCAGTGTGTTCGACAATGCCAAAGAGGCCATTGTGATCA
Organism: Thiomicrospira sp. WB1; assembly: GCF_001507535.1. GTDB lineage: Bacteria > Pseudomonadota > Gammaproteobacteria > Thiomicrospirales > Thiomicrospiraceae > Hydrogenovibrio. The sequence goes on along the minus strand of NZ_LQBN01000003.1, from coordinate 91,953 downwards.
CCGACCCGGATTTCCGTATCGACAAAGTCAACCATGCTTTTGAAGAACTGCTGGGATATGCCTGCGATGATGCACACCACACGCAACTGACCGCGATCATGACGGAATTGTCAGCTGACCCGGGCCAGATCAAAAGCATTCTTGAGCAGGTTGACGCGCGCGACCACTGGCAAGGCGAAATCTGGTACCGAACCCACTCCCAGGAATCGATGCCGACCCTGCAAACCATCAGTGCCGTGCGCAACCCACAGAGTGGACGGATTGCGCAGTTGATTCATATATTCAATGACATCCGCCAGCACAAAGCCAGGGAACAGCGTATGAAACATCTGGCCCGGTATGACAGCCTCACTCAGCTCCCCAACCGGGCGTCCACACTCACAGAGCTGGACCATCGGCTCGACCACCTGGACCCAAATGAGCATCTGGCCATCCTGTTTCTGGATCTGGACCGGTTTAAACCGATCAACGACCAGTACGGACACGAATGCGGCGATGAAGTCCTCAAAGACGTCGCCAAACGACTGCAGCACCATGTTCGCTCTGAAGACTGGGTCGGACGCCTAGGTGGGGACGAATTCTTAATTCTGGTCTCGGGAAAACACCTGAATGATCACGCATTAAAGATTGCCCGCACACTGATCGACAGCCTGGAAACTGTTTATTCCGTCGGGGATGAACGCTTGTCGCTCAGTGCGTCCATTGGCATTGCCATGGCGCCTGAGCATGGCAAAGAGGCCCGCGCCCTACTCAAACAAGCCGACCAAGCCATGTATCAGGCCAAAGCGGCGGCCGGCACCTCCGTTAAACTCGCCGATGCGCCCGCCGAAAAAACCTGATTGCTGTCTCGCTCAACGCTTGATGGAGCGCCCGGGAACCGCTTGGAGCGGATCCTCTGGCCAGCGATGCTTGGGGTAGCGGCCGCGCATTTCTTTGGCCACTTCATGATAGGAATCATGCCAGAAACCCGCCAGATTGGAGGTCACCTGAACCGGGCGCCGCGCCGGTGACAACAGCTCAAATCGCAATGGAACCTGGCCCCCGCCGAGTTGCGGGGATGCATGCAAACCGAATAACGCCTGCAAAGGCACCGCAACCGTTGGCGGGGCCTGCCCACTGGGGTCATAGCGAATCGGGATCGGTCGTCCGGCTGGCGGCTCAAACATCGCCGGTGCCTCGTTTGCCAAGGTCTGTAAGTGCTCATAGTCCAAACGGCTTTGCCAGTAACTCACCCAATCAGATCGATTGAGGGCTTGGACACTCTTGATGCCCGCCAGAAACGGGCTTAGCCAAGTGTCCAGCGTTTGCATCAAGGTCGCTTCCTCAAACCCTTCAAAACCGGGCAGGTAGTGACTCAACCAACGTACACGGTTCAACCAGGCCTGTGCTTTATCCGGCCACACAAGCAGGCGAGGGTGTTTTTGCAGAGCCTCCAGCAAACAGGCCTGGCTGGCATCGGTGCACCAGTCGCTTTCCGCAAGTGGACGTTGGTCCAGGGTCACGGCGCCCAGTTTGGTTTCCTGCCACGCGCGAACCCGCTTCTCATCCAGGTCAAAATGATAGCGCGCACCCGTTGCAATCTGATCTGACAGGGTCGTACGCAGGCGGCTCTCCTCAATCGCAATCGCCTGACGCACCCGCTTGGACTGGCCTGCCACATCAATGACGACCAGCCAATTGGCATTCCCCAGCGGGCTGGATTCCGGCAAGCCAACCCGGCTGCCTTGGGCCAACTGATAGGTGGCCGTTGCCCGGTCCACGCGTTTTGCCACCCGATCCGGATAAGCCTTGGCCAACAAAGCCGACAAGGCTTCGTCGTGCACCGAATAGTCAGATGACTTAGAAGGACGGGTATTGAGCGCGCCCATAATGGACGCCGTGGTTCGTTGCCACCGCTGGGTCAATGCTGTCTTTTGCGTGTGCCAGTAACGCCAGTTTGCATTGAAATCCAATGCATCGGGAGACGACCCCTGACAAGCCAGATTTTCCATCAAAAAAGCGGCCAGTGACGCAGCTAGCGGTTTTTGACTCGCCGGTGCACTCAAAACCATGGCTGCCAATCGTGGGGAGACGGGCATGGCCAACGCCTGCTTCCCGGACGCCGTGATCTGCCCCCGCGCCTCAACCAGCCCTAACTGCTTCAAATTGGCCTGCGCGGCCGCAAAATGCCCTGCCGGAGGTGGGGTCAACCAACACAGATCTTCCGGGTTTGACAGGCCCCATTGCGCCAATTCCAAGCATAATCGAGTCAAATCCACGCGCTGTATTTCCGGGGCATCGGCCACTTGAAGCCGCGCCTGTTCCGCTTGGGTCCACAGACGATAGCACTGTCCGGGTTGCACCCGTCCGGCCCGCCCGGCCCGCTGTTCCGCCGACGCCTTCGAGATTCGCCGAACCACCAGGTGATCCATGCCCGTATTCGGATCATAGATCACCTGACGATGTTGACCACTGTCCACCACCGCAGTCACTCCTTCAATGGTCAGACTGGTTTCTGCGATATTGGTGGCCAGCACCACTTTGCGCTCGCCCGGCTGGCATGCCGCCATGGCCGCTGATTGCTCTGAAGCGGGCAAACGCCCATACAGTGGACGCAGCTGCAACGCAGGCCAGTCGCCCAAACGCTCACTCAGTATGGATTGCAAACGCTCAATTTCTCTTTGTCCCGGCAGAAACACCAACACATCGCCGTCCGTATCGATCAAAGCCTGCTGAACCAGGGTGGCCAGAACCGGCAAGGCGTCGGTCTTGAACGAAAGCGATTTTTCCAGGTAATGGGTGGCAACCGGGTAACAGCGACCTTCTGCCTGGCATGCGGCCACCGGATGCTGGTAAGCTGCCAGCCAGTCTCTGACGGGATCCAGATCCAATGTGGCCGACATCACCAGAATGCGTAAGTCCGGTCGCAACGCGCTTTGTACTTCCAACAACAGAGCCAGGGCCAGATCCGCGTGCAAAGAGCGTTCATGAAATTCATCAAAAATCACCAGACCCACACCGTCCAAAGCCGGGTCTGATTGCAACCGCCGCGTCAGAATGCCCTCGGTCACAATTTCGAGCCGTGTCTCGGGGCTGCGGCGTTTTTCCTGGCGCACCTGATAACCAATGGTCTGCCCAACCGACTGCTCATGCCGCCTGGCCAGATAACTGGCCAGCGTCTTCACCGCCAGGCGCCGCGGTTCCAACATCAAAATCTTCTGTCCCGAAAGCCAGGCCTGATCCAACAAATAAGCTGGCACGGCGGTTGACTTGCCCGCCCCCGGCTCAGCCTGAAGCACCAGATTGTGACCGGACGCCAGCGCCTGATCGATGGTAGCCAGTTGAGAGACAATGGGCAGAGACGGATCCCAGCGTGCGGTTTCAGACAAGGTAAACTCCGGTTGATTTGGGGTAAAAGGTGGCCAGTCGCCACCAGGCCTGGTGGATTTTAATGTGGAAATTTGCATAATTGAAGGCCTGAGTGCCATTCGATTAACAGGATAAATCCCGGGCCTCCTAAGCCCGAGCTGCTGGTTCGAGTCCAGCATGGCACACCACCCTCCAACAGAAGGGGTCGATTTTGCCATTGCCATCCACACCTTTGCGCTCACGTATTTTGTCCATTCTGCTCACTGCACCGCTGCTTGCATACGGATCGGTTCAGGCCGAAATTGAATTCAGCGATGATCTGTCCGATCTGACGCCAGCGGAACGCGCCTGGCTGGAGGGAGATGGGCCGCGACCGGACATCGCGGCCATGCAAAAAAATACGCCCCCGCAACCCGGCGAGGACGATTTTCCCACCCGCTTTCAAAACAAACAAGTCAAATGGCTATCGCCTGAAGACGTGCCTCAAAATGATTACTATCTGGTCAACCACCTGATCCTAACGCCTGATTCATTGGCGCATGGCTGGGTCACCTTTGAACAGTGCCATCACCAATTGGATGCCATGGCAAAAATTGACATTGTCTACAACTCTCAGACCACTCGCGGGCTAACGATTACGCGCGAGTCGGGGATCGCATCGGCGAAAGCGGGCACCGCCCAGGTAACATTAAGCGGGATTGAGAAAGACGCTGAAATCTGCATTGAAGGCCAGAGTCGGACCCTGCGTAAAGCGTCCGAGGGTTGGGTATTAGAGCGGGGGCCTTATATGCGTAAGTTTTTTAATGGGTATTACCCCATGCACTTGAAAGAAACACTGAACTGGTCGCAAACGGACCTGACGCTGAGCCGTCCGGCCTCTGGGCATTCTTTAGGGCGCCACTTTGAGCAAACAGACCAAAACCTGACGGCTAAGTACTGGTTTGAAGGCGAATTACGCCCCGTCTATCAGTTTAAACGCCGTTCGCCCAATCCCTGACGCGCCTACTCCGGCGTCAGTTCCAGCATGGGCGTGTGCTCCTTGAAGACCGTGGCCCCTTTTGGCGTTTTAATCGCACTGACCGTGGCCGCCACAGGCGCTTTGATTCGGTAGTAGCCAGCCCAACCCTGGTAATAACGCACATCCGCCTGCGCTTTCCGGTAGGTTTGCTCAGCCACATCATGCGCGACCTGCGCGGCATCCAGCGTCCGCTTGGCGGTCACGGTGCGGTCATACAAATCCAACGCCTGTTCCAATTCAATTTTTGCATCATCATAGCGCGCTTTGGACGCTGCCGCCTGAGCTTTGGCGGCTTCCAGCTTGGCCCAGAATGGAGGGTGACTGATGCGAAGCAGTAGCTGCCCCTTTTCCACCCGGTCGCCTTCCTGCACCAGAACCTCGTCTACCTGGCCTGATACCAGCGCACCGATTTGAATGGTCTGTGCCGCCCAGGCCTGAAGACTGAACCAGCAAAGCCCCATGACCACAATCGCTTTCCAACCCGTTGTTTTCATATTACCGTCCTTCTCAAATACTTATTGATAGTCACTGGCGGCCAACGTTTGGCCCGTTAGATAATCCAATCGTGCCCAGTTCAACGTCTCGTTAAAGCGCTGCTGCATGATATTAAACGTGGACTGAGACAACTTCACCATCGAGTCCCCCAGGTCGGTTTGCATTTCGTTTTCGTACTTGCCGCGGCTGAACTCAAAATACAAATCGGCGTAATCACTGTAGCGTTGGTTCTGGCGCGCCTGGGCTTTGGCCAGTTGCAAATCAAAAAACACCTCCGCAACCTGGTCACGAACGCGTTGCTCAGCCAACCGCAACGCCGCTTGGCTAGCCTGTATCCGGGCGCGAACCGATTGGACTCTGGCTTTGCGCGTGCCGCCATCATACAAGGGGTAATGCATGGACAAACCGAACTGCCAGTTGCCCTCTCGCTGCTCTGGATAACTGGAAAGCTTTCCACCCCAGGCATCGGCACGGAATGTCGGCGTATCTGCGGCTGATTCGCTTTCAAGACGATGCTGCAGTGCCTTGATTTCAGTTTGCAGGCGACGCACTTCATGGTTATGCGTCAGCGCTGCGGTCTGATAATCCGCCAACGTTTTCAATGCACGTTCAGACAGAAAATCCAGCGACGGCATCCGCACCTTATCCGGTAACTGCCCGGGCTGGCCTGCCAGATTCGCCAGATGTTCCCGTGTACGCCGCTGCGCATGCTCCGACCGAGTGCGCTGGGTCAAAAGCTTTTCGTACTCAGCTTCCAGCCGTAAAAATTCCACATCCGAGATTCGACTTAATTCATGCTGATCTCGAGCCTTATCAAAGTCGATGTAGGCCACCGCCATGGCTTCGTTGTCAATGCGGTACTGAAAATCCGCGAGGATGATGTCAAAAAACGCCCGCATCATTTGAATGCGAAACCGGCTCAGACGATCCTGATAACGCAGTGCCTGCGCATCCATCAGGGTTTCTTCTGCCAGGGCTGCCTGCTCGGTCTGACCAAAGTCATAAAGTTCTTTCCCCAGATGCAGAGCCATGCGGTGATGATCCTGGGTTTCGTTTTGGTACTCACGCCAAGCCAGACGCCCTTCAATGCCCACGTCAATGCCATTGTCTGCGCGTCTTTCATCCCGCAGACTGGCTTGCAGGTCCATGCCCGCTCTGGCCTGCGCGACCGACGGACTGACCTGATCCGGCAGGGTCAACACCGATGCCAGGGTCAAGGGCGCGGGCAGAGACGGCGTTGAGGCGTCTGCTGCCTCCGCTTGCGGTTTTGACTGAGGTGCCTCGGCCTTCGCTCCGGACAAGGCAAACATCAGTACGAGTACGCTGATCGTCCGCGCGGGCATTGGCCACGCACGCATCAAGCTCTTTGATCCTCCCCCCATAGTCTGGCCTCTTTATTTTTGCGAACGTTTGTAGCGGGTAAACGACATGTCTTTGTAAACGCCATCCACGACGTATTGCCCTAATAGCTTGAACTCTTTTTTGCTCCGCGTCGGCCCGGTATAACGCACCAACGGTTGCCCTTCTAAATCAAAAATAATCATCACCGGCGTGGCACGCACCCGGTATATTTTTTCGGACAAATCCTGAGACGTGCCCTCCTGACCATCGAAGTTGACCATGTAATTCGAGCCTTCGATGTCAATCTGATACGTCAGAAAATGCTCACGAAAATAGTCAATCACATCCGGTTGATTGAGGATGGTTTTTTTCATGCGGTCGCAAAAGGGGCATTCCTCCATCTGAAAAAAGAGAAAAATCCCTTTTTTGTCCGCCTCTTTGGCCACGCTCAACTCTTCCTGCAAATCACCAAAGGTTTCATCGAAAAATTCCTGAGCCTGAGCCGGCCAAGTCACGGCAAACGCCAGGCAAAGCCCCACACCCCATTGTTGTAACCGCCGCATTCTTCCTCCCTCGGCCTGATCAGGCCAACCATTGATCAACGATGATGAGCATTTTTTCATAGTTTGAGCAATATGACTATGAATTAATTTTGCAAAGCCGGTTTTACCCCCCTGTACACAAAAAAAGCGCCCAGTAGGCGCTTTGTGAGAAGCAAATAAAGAAGCCTGTCCCACCATCAGGACGGTTTCTTTTCGCTCGTATCGTCCATGTCATCCGCAATGAGCTGCTGGAACTCCGGATTGTCGCGCAATTCGCTGAACACCGGGTCATTTTTAACCTGATCTTTGTAGCCCTCGGTGCCCTCTAGGGCCACCTTGAGATATTCGATCGCATCCGCGGATTTATCCAGCTGAGCATAGGCACCGGCCAATTGATAGAACGCATGTTTGTTTTCCGGATCCATCCTCAGTGCCTGATTACACAGATTGATTGCCCACTGTGGCTCGTTCATTTCCAGTGCTGCATCCGCCTTGTAGGTCATGGCTTCCACGTTCGCCGGGTCCAGTTCCAGAATCTGATCATAGATGGTCATGCGATTACTCAGAATCTGTTCCTGACCGGCTTTCAACCATAAACTATGAATATCCTGATGCTGAGACAAGCGTTTCTGTGCACTGGTGATGCCGCGTGATTTACGCTGCAATTCTTCTTCCAGTTTTTTCAAACGCTCTTCGTAAGTGGCGATGACCTTATTGACCTTTGTATCGGCCAGATCATGCACTTTGACTTTGATGTCCCGAATCGAGGACCAGCCCACCAGAAGCAAAACGGAGGAAATCCCCGCAATCAGATAAAAGAAATAGGTCACCGTATCGGTCGCATAGCCGACCGCACGACTGGTCGCCGTCAACTCACGATTGACCACTTCCTTGGTCAGCTGGACATGCATGTCGTTCATATCCACCCGCAGCTGGCGCAGCTCATCCATGACATAACGCTCAACGAACGGATTGTACATGGGACCTTCCAACTGCTCCACATCCTGCGTTTCTTTGGTGTGCGGCGAGGTGGCACTGATCGCAATCAGTGGCCAGGCGCTCATCAGCAGAATCAGCGCACTTGTCTGAACCAGCCTTTGACTCAGTGTTCGCATATGGCTTTACCGTGATCGTGCACTTCAATCAGCGTACTGTGCATGGCTTTAACCGCTTTTTCATAGTCGCTTTCATTGACGAAGAACTGCATTTCCACCTGACGTGTGTTCTGGTGAATCGCTTCGACATTGATCGCCTGATCGTAAAGGGTCTGCACCGCTTTGGCCAGCAGGCCTTTAATGCGCATGTCACTGCCCATCGCCGAGACCAGCGAGATCTTCGCCGTGCTGATGGTTGCCGTCTGATACACCGCTTCCAGCTGCTCGGCCAGACGCTTGGCTTTTTTCAGCGACGAGTCCAGATACAGGGTAATCGTGTTGGCATTGAAATCCTTGGTCACCACATCAATCTTGAGGCGATCACAAACGTCCACCAGATGCTTTTCATACTGGCCCTGTTGCCCCATCATTTCCTGGTCAAACACCTCCAGCGCAATCAGGCGCGACATACCGGCAATGATCTCAACCTGAGGGTATTCACTGACATAATCTTCGGTAAAGATGGTGCCGTGGTGAGCGGGATCAAAGGTGTTTTTGATCCGCAGCGGAATCTGCGCCTGGCGCAAGCCCTGTGCGGCTTTGGGGTGGACGGCTTCCATGCCCAGATTGGCCAACTGATCGGCAATGTCATAATTGGTTTTACCGATCGGCACCACATTGTCCTCACCCACCAGCGTCGGATCGGCACTGCTCAGGTGATACTCTTTATGAATCACCGCTTCCGTTGCCTGCAGGATCACTGCGATACGGCTGAAAGTCATCTCACTGTAACCACGGTCGAACGTATGCATCAGGTTTTCCTGACAGTGGGCATAACCGGTCACGATGGGCAATTCACGGGAAAAATCAATCTCTCCCATGTGGGTCTTGATCATTTCATCCAGCGGCAGCGTCTCATCGGCCTGCCAACCGGTCAGATCGACAAATCGCGCGTTCACACCCTCGGTCTGCAACAGATGCGCCAGGTTCCAGGCACTGTGGGCTTCGCCCAGACTGGCCAGCAGTTCACGCACCGTCAACAGGTGCTTCTCCAATGAGAAATGGCCATGGCTGCACAAGTCCTGCAAGTGGTTGAGCAACTGCTTGGTTTCAGCAATGCGCTCATCGATGAACGCATTGGCCTGAATTCGCAGCGACTCGTCCTCAAACAGATCGGCATTGATCTTATTCATTTTGAGGCTCAACTGATCCAGCGCAATGCGCCAGTCGTCATCCACATCATCATTGGCAAACAAGCCATAAACCCCGGGCTGATCCGTCTTTTTGTGCTCCAACAGGTCGTTGGTAATGCCGCCATAAGCCGACACCACAAATGCCCGCCCGTAACGTTGTTGGGGATAAAGGATGATGTTATCGCGCACTGCGGCGTAATCACTCATGGAAGTGCCGCCGATTTTTTCAATACTAAGGGAGTGTGTCCTGGTTTGTGACATGATTCTCTACTGTTTATCGTCCATGGATCCCCGATCGACCGGGGCGTTCAACCAAAACCACCAGGCCTGGTGGTTTTGACTAGGGTTCAGTCCTGATCCGGCAATTTATAAGAGCCGTCTTCGTCATGCACTTCACGGCCGGTCACAGGCGGATTAAACACACAAACCATGCGCATATCCACGCCCTTGTTCGCGCTAAGGATGTGCTGATCGTGCTCGTTCAAGGCATAGATCGTGCCTTCGCGAATCTCGTGAACGGTGCCGTCTTTCTTTTCCGTGATCTGCCCTTCACCGGCAATGCAATACACCGCTTCAAGGTGATTTTTGTACCACAGGTGCAAATCTTCACCGGCTTTGATGATGGTGTCATGCACGGAAAAACCCATGCCGTCTTTGGCCAGCAACAAGCGGCGGCTGTTCCACTGCTTGGAATCGACATCGGCGTCGGTGCCGATGACGTCGTCATACAAATTTTTGACAATCATAATCGTCCTTTGTTCAATTCAGTTCGGGCCGCTCAAAAGCGGCCTTGGATGGATTACTTCAGCACTTTCTCAAGTGCACCGTCCAGAATATCAAAGCCTTCGTTGATCAATTCTTCGGTAATCACCAAAGGCCCGAGGAACTTGAGGACTTCATCGTCCGCCCCGGCGGATTCGATCACCAGACCGTCTTCAAAACACTGGGCGGCGGCGGCAGAGGCTTTTTCCGGGTCTTTGAATTCACAGCCCCAGATCATGCCGTAACCACGCACATCAATCACGTCATCCGGATAACGCTCCATGATCTGACGCATGCGTTTCTCAACCAGCGGCGCTTTTTTGTCTTTGACCTCGTCCGAGAAGGCACTGTCTGACCAGTAGGTATTGATCGCGGCCGTCGACGCAACGAACGCGTAGTTGTTACCGCGGAAGGTTCCGGAGTGCTCACCCGGGCTCCACTTGTCCAGCTCTTCTTTCAGAAGCACCATGGCCATTGGGTGACCGGCACCGATGGACTTGGACAGGGTAATGATGTCAGGCTGGATGCCCGCTCGCTCAAAGCTGAAGAAATTACCGGAACGTCCGTTACCGACCTGGATGTCATCCACCACCATCAGGATGTCGAAGTCATCACAGATCTTGCGCAAGTCACGCAACCACTGCTCACCGGATACGTTGATGCCACCTTCGGCCTGAATGGTTTCGAGAACAATCGCCGCCGGCAATTCGGTGCCACTGGAATCATCTTCCAAAATCTTGCGCAGGTAAGCGATGGTGTCCACCTTATCACCCAGATACTTGTGGAAAGGCACCTGGTAGGTATAACCGGGCACCCCATAACTGGCGTCGTGATAATACTGGTTACCGGTAATACTCAAAGAGCCCATGGACATACCATGGAACCCGTTGGTGAAGGACATCACCTGTTTGCGCCCTTTGACCTTCCGTGCAATTTTCAACGCGGTTTCGATGGCGTTGGTCCCGGTGGGTCCCACAAACTGCAGTTTGTATTCCAGATCGCGTGGCTTCAAAACCTTGTTGACAAAGGCTTCGATAAAATCATGTTTGGCCACGGTGCCCATGTCCAGCGCATGCCCGATGCCATCGCGCTGAAGGTATTCGATCACCGCCTTGTTGATCACGTCGTTGTTGTGACCATAGTTCAAGGCACCGGCTCCGGCAAAAAAGTCAATGTAACGCTTGCCGTCCGTGTCCCAGATCTCTGCCATTTTGGCGGTGTCAAACAGTACGGGGAACGAGCGAATGTAACCGCGTACTTCGGATTCGTATTTGTTAAAAATGTCGAGTGATGCCATATTTTTATCCTTTGTCATCAAAAATTATAAAGCTTTCGTCAGGTCCGATTGATCCGGCGCCTCAACGGTGTACAAATCTTCGGCCTCATGCCCCTCGCTGCCAAAATCTTCTTCCCGGATAAACGGATCGCAGCGCAAGGTCCAACCATACTGTTCGGCAAACGAACGGAACAGGGCCTGAGACGCTTTATTGGATGGGCTAATGGTACAGGTCACACGCTTTACTCCGCTTGCGGTCTGGTTGATCACCAGCTGGCGCAGCATTTTCTTGGCCAGCCCCAGCCCGCGAGCGGCCTTGGACACCACGACCTGCCACACAAACAGTGTGTCGATCGCGTCTGGCTGAAAATAGGCCGAGACAAACCCCAAAAGCTGGCCTTCGTGCTCCACCACCAGACAGGTGTCAGCAAAATGCGACGCCTGCAGGAAGTAAAGGTAACTGGAATTCACATCCAGCGGCGGGGATGCCTTTACCAGTTCATAAATCGCATAACCGTCCTGCAAAGTCGGTTTGCGAAACGTCAATGAGTCAATCGCAATGTCAGTCATGGGTTCAGTCTTTGGTTGCTTGAAAAAAAGTCGATGTCGCCACAGGCTGTGAGCAAACCACAGCCGAGCTTGAACGCGCCAGGCGAACAGGGCATGCAAAATAAAGAACAGCGAAAGGGTTCTGAGTCAAACCGAATGCACGAAACGGGATCAGAAAAGAAAAAAGAGCTGATTGAAGAAGGCGCCAAAACGCCGGGAACTGTGTCAACGCAACAGTATTGGAAGTAATAACGTAACCTGCTTGGGCTATGAACGTAGGCATTATTATAATGAACCCTCTACTGATTTCAAGGGGGCGCCATCGCTAAGGAGTGGCCGAAACCGCGTGGCTCAGCCTCTCCCGATCTTACCAGGCCTGCCCAAACAGGGCCTTGGCCCCGTCAGAATCGATCGGCACCGGATTGTCGCATCTTGTAGTAATACTTCACTTTATAGGGATCAGGTCCTTCCTGCGTCAACATGCGCTCCATGTCTTCGAACAGCCCCGGAAAAAGAAGTTCATACACCTTTTGAAGGGTTTCCAGATCGTCATCGGCCACGGGGACTTCGATAATACGCAGCTTGGGACAGGAAAAGGCCGTAATGTCCATGGATTCCAGATTCATACGATCCACTTCAAAATCGTAATCGTCCTCATACATGTCTTTAATAATCCAGCCCATTCACTCCTCCTGCGCTGCGTTCAGATCATCGGTCACAGAGCGGTTGGCCAGGTCGGAGGCCATCTCTTCAAAACTTTGCTCCGCTTTGAACGCCTGCCAAAGCGACCGATGATTGTTCATGGAATCCAGGGCGGCGTTTTCCACCACACTGGCATAATTGGCCGGGTCCAGCCCGACCAGCGCAAACAAGCGTCCATTGGGCCCGGTGCGCGTTTGATACACACGCGAACCGACCAAATCCTGACGCACGAGCGTTTTGGTGGTCACACTGGCAACGGCATCAATGGTTTCACGGTCGCCTCGGCCCGTACTGCCCAGATACTGCTTGACCATCTGATCCACCTGCACCTGCATCTGCGCTGCCAGTCGTCCGCGCCCATCAGCCGCGGCCAGGGTTTTCATAAAACTGATGCCCCCCGAACTGGGCTCGGCAATGCCCACGGCTGACAGGGCCAGGCCTTTGACCGGCTGGTCACAAACCCATCCGGGTGCCGGGGCGTCCGAACCGGGGTAATAACACGTCTTGGGATCCAGCGTGACCGCTTCCATTACCGGCTCAGGCGACGACTGTGTTTCAGTCGCTGGCGACGTCGAAGACTCGGAGGTTTCTTTGGTTTCCTGAACACTGCACCCCACCAGCCATAGACTGCTTATCAACAGCCATGCGCCGGCAGCCAGTGGATGAGTCTGTGCGCCACATTTTGTGATCGTCATCGTTTCTCCTTCTCTCCCCCGAGACGTCTTCGGCTTTCTTTATGACTCGGCTGGGTTGCTTGCGTGATTCTTCGCATCCCGATACGTCTGATTATAATAGCGGATGCGAACGATTTCATACGTTTTATTTTGCCCCTCACCACCCTTCAATCTAAGACGGTCCCCCAGCGTTCGCCCCAACAATTGCTTGGCCAAAGGCGCATCCACTGAAATCTCGCCCATCTCCAGCCGGGCCTCCAAGCCGCCGACCAGGCGATGTATACGGGGTTCAACGCTGTCCTGCTCGGTGGCTGCCGGCATCAGAGTCACTTCCGCACCGAAAAAAACCCGCTGCTGATCTTTGGGATTGTCACGCACAACCTTTGCCCGGCTCAGCCCGGCTTCCAACTGACGGATTTTACGATCGGTCTCACGCAATTCTTTTTTTCGATAGATGTATTCGGCGTTTTCTGACCGATCGCCCTCAGCCGCCGCCGTCTGCAGAGCTTTAACAATATGCGGGCGCTTCGTCTGCCACAAATGGGCCAGCTCATCATTCAAACGTTGAAACCCGGCCAGGGTCAGATAGGTCGCGGCCATCACAACAGTCCCTTCTTCTGAGCCAGCCAGCCGATGACATAAAACAACGCCACCACAACCAACCCCAGCCAGACATCATTGATTTGAGCCAACGCCGCCGTGAGCAAAGGCGCAAAAAAGCTGGTCAGCAACGCAAAACCCACCGCACAGAACAGCACAAACAGCGTCACTTTCAAAAACCAGGCCAGTGCCCCCAGCTGTTTTTTGAGCCCCCCCATCAAGTCATTGCCGAAAATCACCAGAAAACTAGCCACCATCGCCAGCACCAGCTGTCCCAGATAAGGGCGCAACCATTCTGAAAAAACGATGAGCTGTTCACTGATCCAACCGATTACTGCGTCCATTGAGACATCTGTTTTGCTGACAATGGTCTCATTTTAGCCGCCCCGGCGATCAACGCAAAGGCCTTTCCCCCTCCACTGAGACCGGCGTCAGCTGCCAGATGTCCTCGTTGTATTGTTGCATCGTCCGATCGGTTGAAAAAATACCGCTGCGCGCGCTGTTGATGATGCTCATTCGATTCCAGCGCTCATGGTCCTGAAAGGCTTCAGCCACCGCAGCCTGAGTGTCCACGTAATCCCGGAAGTCGGCGAGCGTCATCCACGGGTCGTGCGGGCTTTTCAGGTTGGCCAGGATTTCATCAAACAACCCCGGTTCAAACTGGTTAAAATGCCCCGACTCCAACAGGCCGAACACCGCCTGCAAGTCCGGGTCCCGATCGATACAGCCCTGAGGATGGTAGTGCTGACGCAGCTCCGTGACCTCTTCGGTGCGCAAGCCAAACAGGAAAAAATGATCGGGACCGACCGCGTCATGAATTTCCACATTGGCTCCATCGTACGTCCCGATGGTCACCGCGCCGTTCATCATGAATTTCATATTGCCGGTGCCCGAGGCTTCTTTACCGGCGGTTGAAATCTGCTCGGACAGATCGGTGCCGGGCGCGATCACTTCCATGGCCGAAACGTTATAGTCGGGGATGAACACCAGCTTGAGTTTGTCGCCCACATCCGGGTCGTCATTGACCACACTGGCGACATTATTGATCAGTTTGATGATGTTTTTCGCCACCGCATAACCGGGTGCGGCTTTGCCGCCGATGATCACCGAACGATTGGTCCACTGATCGATATCGCCTCGCTTGATGCGGGAATAAAGATGAATTACATGCAACACATTAAGCAACTGACGCTTGTATTCGTGAATTCGCTTGACCTGAACATCAAACAAACTGCTCACGTCCAGCTGAACCCCGGTTTTACGTGCCACCATGTCCGCAAGGCGTTGTTTGTTTTCACGTTTGACCGCCATCCATTCCTGACGGAACGGTTTTTCTTTGACCAAAGGCTCGATCTTGGCCAGCTGGCTGAGATCTGTAATCCAATCCTCACCAATGTGCGTTTTCAACAACTGACGCAATCCTGGATTAGCACTGGCCATCCAGCGCCGTTGCGTTACGCCATTGGTTTTGTTATTGAATTTCTCCGGCCAGAGCTGATAAAAGTCGTGAAACAACCCTTCTTTGAGTAAGCGCGAATGCAAAGCCGCCACCCCATTCACCGAGAAGCTGCCGACGATGGCCAGATACGCCATGCTCACCTGATCATCGCCATCAATGATCGACATCCGTTGCTGGCGCGCCGTGTCCCCCGGCCATTTCATCGCCACCTGGCGTAAAAAGCGGGCATTGATCTCATAAATGATTTCCAAAAGGCGCGGCAACAGCTTTTCAAACAGTGCCACCGGCCACTTCTCCAGCGCTTCAGGCAACAAGGTATGGTTGGTATAGGCCATACACTGACTGACAATCGACCAGGCGTGCTCCCAATCGAGCCGTTGTTCATCCACCAGCAGGCGCATCAACTCCGCCACCGCCAGACTGGGGTGCGTGTCGTTCAACTGAAATACATTCTGCTCATGAAAACGCTCAAACGCTTTGCCATGCGTCTCCACCCACTGACCCATCACGTCCTGCAATGACGCCGAGACCAGGAAGTACTGTTGACGCAGACGCAACTCTTTGCCGTTTTCACTGGCGTCATTCGGGTACAGCACCATGGTGATGTTTTCGGCTTCGCTCTTTTTGGCGACGGCTTCAAAATAGGAGCCCTGGTTGAATTCCTGCAGATCGAACTCTTCCGGGGACGACGCCGACCAAAGACGAAGCGTGTTGACGGTGTTATTTTTAAAACCGGGGATCGGCACATCAAACGGCACCGCCAATACTTCTTCCGCATCTTCCCAATGCACGATGAACTCACCGGTTTCCGGGTCTTTGTAGGGTCGGGTGTAGCCGCCAAATCGCACCATCCGCGTGTACTCCGAGCGCTGAATCTCCCAGGGATAGGAGCCGTAGGCAAGCCAGTGATCCGGTTCCTCGATCTGAAAACCGTTTTGGATCAGCTGCTTGAACATGCCGTACTCATAACGCAACCCATAACCCAGTACCGGCAGTTGCAAGGTCGCACACGAATCCATAAAGCAGGCGGCAAGACGGCCCAAGCCACCGTTGCCCAGGCCTGCGTCCCGCTCGGCCTGTTCAACTTCCTCCATCGAGAGCCCCAGGTTATAGAGCGCCTGATCGGCCTTGGTTTCAATCCCCAGATTGAGCATATTATTGGACAAGGAACGTCCGATCAGAAATTCCATCGACAAGTAATAAGCTTTTTTGCTGTCGCACTGTTGATAGGCCTGCCAGGTTCGCTTCCAATGGGTCATAAGCCGGTCGCGCACGGTATAAGACAGGGCATTGAACTGATACCAGGCTTCCGAGCGCACACTGCGCCCAAAGGTGTTGTAGAGGTAGTTAATAAAATCCTCTTCGATGTCTTCGACATCCATCCCGGTTTGTTTGAGCAGTTCCGCAATGCGTTTTTCCTGCTCCGGGGTTAATGAGTGGCGATGAGTTTGGGTCGATTTTGCCGTCATGTGTGTCTCCATTGATAGACTTCACTCGCGAACCCCACGTCAGGTTCCAGATATTCATTACAACGCCAAGGCCTGGTTGTTTGGGTGACGCTTCCGTGACATGTCCGAGTCAAAGAATGACAGCACAAAGGCGTCCGCCTGTGTTTTTGACCAGGCCTGGTCAATTTAAACCGTTTCAAACAATTGCAAATAACGCTGAGCGCTTTTTTCCCAGCTAAAATCCTGTTGCATGGCGGTTTTTTGTAGCTTCTGCCAGCTTCGTTTGCGCCCGTAAAGGTAGAGAGCGTGCAAGAGCGTGGATTTAAGCGCATGGCGACTGGGGTCATAAAACACAAAGCCCGTCGCCGTGCCCGCTTTCAGATTGTCTTCGGTGGCATTGACCACGGTGTCCGCCAGACCGCCGGTGGCATGCACCACCGGCAGCGTGCCATACGCCAGACTGTAAAGCTGGTTCAACCCGCAGGGTTCGAAACGCGAAGGCATCAGGAACAGATCCGCGCCTGCCTCCACTCGATGCGCCAACTTTTCGGAATAGCCGATGTAGACCATCACCCGCTCGGGATGATGGTGCGCCAGTTCGTTCAGCGCATACTCAAAATGGCGTTCTCCGCTGCCCACAAACACGAAACGGGCATCGGTCTGTGCCAGCAGCTCCGGTAGCACGTCCAGCACCAGATCAATCCCTTTTTGCGGGACCAGACGTCCCACCAGCCCAACCACCGGAGCCTGTGAATCTAAAACGCTTGGCGGCAGATCCCAAAAATCGAGCATGGCCGCCTTATTCACTTTTTTGGCCGCCACCCGTCCTTTGTCCGCGCAATAGTTTCGCTCGATCAGCGGATCGGTTTTCGGGTTCCAGACCCGTGAGTCAATGCCGTTGAGCACGCCCAACAGACGCCCTTCGCTTTCGCGTTGCTGCAGCACACCTTCCAGCCCGTAGGCGTACTCGGGAAAGGTAATTTCCCGGGCATAACTCGGACTGACGGTGCTCACCCAATCGGCAAACACAATGCCGGCTTTCAGCATGGACACATGCCCGTGAAATTCAATGCCATGCGGCCCCCACCAATGCCAGGGCAACCAGAGCGAATCGAACAGCGACTTGGGAAACAATCCGGCATACGCCATATTGTGAATGGTAAACAAGGTGCGGGGACGGTTCATTTCCTCGCTCAACAGCGCCGGCACCAAACCGGTCTGCCAGTCGTTGGCATGCACCCAATCCGGTGCCCAGTCAAGTCCGGCACGATTCATCGCCACCTCGACCACCACTTTGGCAAACACCCCGAAGCGCTCGCCATTATCCCACCAGTCCTCTCCGTCGGCGGCCATATACGGGTTGCCCGAGCGTTTGAACAGCTCCGGAATGTCCACCAGCCAGACCGGCACATCAATGCCTTCGACCTGCGCCTGCAACAACCGTGCATGCAGATGGCGACCGCAACCTCCAACGGTCAGATCAGCAATCTGCTGAACCTGATCGAGTTTTTCCATGACATCGCCATAAGCAGGCATAATCAGCCGCACCGACTGATTCAGTCGGGCATAGGCATTGGGCAAGCTGCCCGACACATCGGCCAGCCCCCCGGTTTTGATCAACGGGTGCGCCTCAGAGGTGGCAAAAAGCAGATTCATTGTTGTGTGTGACTCCAGATCATTCGGTTTCGGTTGGGCAGCGTTTCAGTACCAGTGCCCCGAGAGGCGGCAGGGTCACTTCGGCGGAAACCGGTCGGTTCATCCATTCAACCGCCTGGGTTTCAAGACCTCGACCATTGCCCATATTGCTGCCGCCATACAATTCGGCATCACTGTTGATCAGTTCTTGGTACCGGCCCGGCTCCGGCAAGCCCAGCCGATACCCTTCTCGCGGCACCGGGGTAAAATTAAACACGCAGACCAGCACCGTTTCATGCGAACGACCTTTTTCATCCACCCATTCAGCGCGACGCTCAAAGCTGATGATTGACTGCTGATAGTCGTGGCAATCAATCCAGGCAAACCCCTCGCTTTCAAAGTCACGTTGATGCAGGGCCGGTTCCTGTCGATACAGCGCCAAACCGTCCTTGAGAAAAAGCTGAACCCCTCGATGCACCGGGTTGTCGCACAAATCCCAGTCCAGCCCGATCTGCTCATTCCATTCGCGCCACTGAGCAAACTCCGACCCCATAAACAACAGTTTTTTACCCGGGTGACACAGCTGATAGGCCATGAGCAGTCGAAGGTTGGCCATTTTCTGCCACAGATCGCCCGGCATTTTGTCGGCCAGCGAGCGCTTCAAGTGCACGACTTCGTCGTGCGAGAGCGGCAACACAAAGTTTTCGCTGTAGGCGTACATCTGACTGAAAGTCAACTGATCGTGATGGTAGGGACGATAAATCGGGTCCTGCTCGAAATAAGCGAGGGTGTCGTTCATCCACCCCATGTTCCATTTCATGGAAAAGCCCAATCCTCCCATCCAGGTCGGGCGAGACACCATAGGCCAGGACGTGGACTCTTCGGCCATCACCACCGTGCCCGGGCACTGCGCGTGCACCTGTTCATTGAGCTGGCGCAGAAACGAGATCGCTTCCAGATTTTCCGGGCCGCCATGTTCATTGGGCACCCATTCGCCGTCTTCTCGCGAATAATTCAGGTACAGCATCGACGCCACCGCATCCACACGCAGGCCATCCAGATGAAATTCCTTCAGCCAGTAAAGCGCGTTGGCAATCAGGAAGTTGCGCACTTCGTTGCGCCCGTAATTGAAAATATACGTGCCCCAGTCCTGATGCTCGCCCTGACGTGGGTCTTGGTGTTCATAGAGGGCCGTGCCGTCAAACCGGGCCA
The DNA here is from genome assembly GCF_001507535.1 of Thiomicrospira sp. WB1. GTDB lineage: Bacteria > Pseudomonadota > Gammaproteobacteria > Thiomicrospirales > Thiomicrospiraceae > Hydrogenovibrio. The sequence continues at coordinate 72,605 of NZ_LQBN01000003.1, read as the reverse complement.
GGGCAAATTCGTCTTTGGGAAAATGTGCCGGGACCCAGTCCAGATACACCCCAATGCCATGCTGATGCATCACATCAACAAAATACCGAAAATCATCCGGATCGCCATGTCGACTGGTGGGAGCATAATAGCCATGAGTCTGGTAGCCCCAGGACTGGTCCAAACCGTGTTCGGTGATCGGCAGCAGCTCAATGTGCGTAAAGCCCATCCAGTTCACATAGTCGGCCAGGCGGTGGGCAATCTCACGGTAGTTCAGAAAACCACCCGCGTCATCCTGCTGCCAGGACCCCAGATGCACTTCATAAATACTAATGGGCTGACGCTGCCAGTCAAAATCCGCCCGCCTCTGCATCCAGCTGCGGTCCTGCCAGTCATGCCGGGTCTGAAAGACGCGAGAGCCGGTGGCTGGGCGCAATTCCATCGCCTGGGCAAACGGGTCTGTCTTGATCAGACAATGACCGGTTTCGTAATTGCGAATTTCATACTTGTACAGATCGCCCGAATGCAGACCGGGGATGAACAGTTCCCAGACACCGGAGGTGCCATTGGTGCGCATCGGGTGGCGCAAGCCATGCCAACCGTTGAAATCCCCGATCACCGACACGCGTGCCGCGGCCGGGGCCCAGACCGCAAACTGCACCCCCTCCACGCCATCGACGGTGCGTGGATGGGCGCCCAGATGTTCATACAGATGCCAGTGCTGCCCTTCGGCAAACAGGTGCAAATCCAGCTCGCCCAATTGCGGCCAGAAGGTCCAGGGCGACACCGCGCGGTGCGTGCGCCCGTTTTCCACCCACTGCACCGTATAATGCTGCGGCAATGCCGATTTCTGTGCAGCACTCAGTGTGACGTCAAACACAAATGACTTGCCCACGCGCGACAACGCAATTGTCTGCTCGCCTTCCAGGCAAAGCTCGGCGCTGTCTGCGGAGGGCAGCCAGGCACGCACCACCCACTGCTTCCCTTTCCCTGAAGGATGGCATCCCAGATACTGAAACGGGTCGTGATGGGTTCCCGCCATGAGGCGGTCCAACTGCATTTGTGACGTCATAGTCATCCTTTTGTGTCCTGTAAACGGTCGGCGGCCACCACCCGCTGCCGGATTTTTTCGGCCAGCGCGGCATTGACCGCGTGCCAGTCAAACTGCCAGAGCCAGTTGCGCTCCACCGTCCCCGGCGTGTTCATGCGGCTTTGAGAGTCCAGCGCCAGAAAGTCCTGCAAAGGCACCATGGCCAGTCTGGCTGGCGAGGCCAGCGCTGCCTCTATCAGCGGCCAGGGCATGGGCTCGCCCGTATTAACCAGCGGCGAATCGGCTGCCAGCAGCGAAAGAATCCATTGTTTGTGCCCTTCATCCTGCAATGATTGCCACCAGCCAAGGCTGGTATCGTTGTCGTGAGTGCCGGTATAAACCACCGAATTTTCCACTTGAGAATCCAATGCATGCGGGTTGTCCGGCAACCCACTAAAGCCAAACTGCAACACCGACATGCCCGGCAGCGCAAACGCCTCTTTGAGCGCGACCACGTCAGGGGTAATGATGCCCAAGTCTTCAGCCACCAGCTTCAGATCCGGCACGTCACGCCGAATCGCCGTTAACAATGCCTTTCCCGGTGCCGGCACCCAGTGGCCGTTTATGGCAGTGTCTTCCCCGGCATCAATTTCCCAGCTGGCTTCCAGCCCACGAAAATGATCGATCCGTACCCGGTCAAACAACGTGCCGGTCTCGGCCATGCGACGCCGCCACCACAAAAAGTCGTCCTGAGCCATCACCGACCAGTCATAATGCGGGTTGCCCCAGCGCTGCCCGGTTTCGGAAAAATAGTCCGGCGGCACACCGGTCACCACTTCGGGCTGCCCCTGGGCATCCAGTTTGAACTGATCGGGGTTGGCCCAGACATCGGCACTGTCATAGGCCACAAAAATAGGGACATCGCCAAACAATTCAATCCCGCGTGCGTTGGCATCGGCTTTCAGACGCTGCCAGAGCGTGCGCAGTTGAAACTGTTGACGCTTGACCGCCATGATTGCCCGGTCATGCGCCTCTCTGGCCTGTGCCAAGGCTTCGGGGTCACGGTCGCGCAAAGGGGCCGGCCACTGTGACCAGGGCGCCTCCCCATGCTCGGCACGCAGTACCCGAAACAGCGCGTAATCATCCAGCCAGTGAGGCGGGTGGGCAAAAAAGTGTGCAAAGGCGGCTTCATCCACCTCGGCTTCCCAGTCGGTTGGCAGCAATGCCGGGTTCAGCGCAAACGCGGACAGGCTCTGATACGGCGACAACCCTTGAACCGGTTCGCTCAAAGGCAACACTTGCCAGACGCGCAAGCCCGCCTGTGCCAACCAGTCCAAAAACCACCAGGCCTGCTCATCCAAACAACCGGAAGGCAGGGAGGTCGGGTGCATCAACACGCCCGCCTCGCGCACATTATCGGTTTGGATCAGGTCTTCGTTCACGGCATCCGGGTTCATAGAACTCCTTTTTCACCAGGCCTGGTGAAATGTCTAGTTGCGGCGCATGGTCCCCGCATTTTCCATCTGACCACCCCCTTCTGAAAGGGGCTGGGATAACTGCGGCGGTATCGGCTCATCCAGCAGCTCATACAGACGGCGCAGATGACGCCGGTAAAGACGGTCAAAATCTCGCACACTGTCCGAGGGATTGTAATCACCAAACCACCAGAACCAGTCGGACCCTTCACAGATCGCGAGCTGTTCAGACGCTTCGCTGGCTTCCACATCACTCAATCGGCCGCTGACCATGACTCGATCATACGCGCTTTTTGCCTCCACCAACAAGTCCCAGGCCGCATTTTTGTCGGCCTCGCCAATCCAGGTGGAAAAGGAGCCAAACACCCAACTTCCCGCCTTAAGCGTGGACAGGTGTCGTGGCCGGATCGGCGTGGCCAGCGCATCACTGAACGTGGTCATTTCTATGCCCGGGTGTGTGCTCAAGGTGTCATACAAACAACTCAGAAACGCCCAGGCATTATCCGGGTAATATTCCCAGGCATTTTCACCGTCCAGAATCACCGAGACCACGTGCTCTTCCACATCTTCGCCCAGTCCCCGGGCAATGTTTTGCAGGTGATGCACGAAGTTATTGGCCGCATCCTGCGGCCCCCAGTCTTTGTATTGAAACCCAATCAGATCAGAGAGGCCATCGTCCCGGAAAAACAACGCGCAGTGCTGGGTGGCATGCTGCAGAGGCTGATACAGCGCTTTTTTGGACGCCACATCATGATGATCCATGTGCGAGGCTTCACAGGAATGGCGCCACACGCCCTCCCCCGAGGCGGTCCAGCCAATTTCATAGTGATCCAGCAAACCGATGGCGGCCGAACTGATTGCCCCTTCCGACAGCCAGACGCCCTGGGGTCGGCGATCAAAATAATGCTGATAGACCGACATGCCCCGCTCCATGTGCCACTTGGCACGCTCAAACCCGTCCGGGTAAACGGGTGAAACCGGCATGGGGTCATGCGGCTGGGCATCGCGCATGGATTGAAAATCAATCATCAACGGCACAATCGGGTGCCCGTAAGGGGTCATGGAAATTTCAATCTGACCACGGTCCTGACAGGCTTTGTAACGGGGAATCAGTCCCGCGATGACGTCGGTCATGACCTGCATCAGGCGTCGGCGGTCTTCGCTGCCAAAGTGTTCTCCCGCCTCGCCCTTTGCAATCAACGCGCGAATACGTTCATCGTCACGGCGCACGCTTTGGCCCATCCAGGCCAGGTGATACCACACCAGCAGATCCATAAAAAACTGTTCATTAAAATAGGCCAGACACGTGGCGTCTTCCGGTGGTGTGTGCGGATCGCAGTTCGCCATCTCCAACAGTTTGGTAAACGGAGCAAACGGCTGAATCATGGTCGGGGCAAAGGCCTTTTGACAGGCCTGGACGATGTCATAACGCTGTTGCCGATCCTCGGTAATCGGCTCCGCTCCCGCCAGCAAATTCAGCAAACCGTCCTGCATCGGTTCGGCTTTGTCGAGCCAGGCCTGCATCTGATCGGCATAATCACTGAGTTGTTCCAAGAGCACCGGGGCAAAGTTAACCACCACCCGCGCTTCGGGACAGGCTTCCAGGTGCGCCACCATGTCGGAGTAATCCTTAATGCCATGCAAATAAACCCAGGGCAGACGGAAAGCGCCATTGACGCCATCGCGATAGTGCGGTTGATGCATGTGCCAGCACAGAACCAGCTTGATTTTCTGTTCGCTCATAAACCTCGTCCGATTAGCGCGTCATATGAATGTTCTGACCCAGCATGTCCGGCGTCACCAGGACAATCCCCGACTGCGGTTCCACATAAAACCGCTCTGCATCCAGTTTGGCATCTTCACCGATCACGGTGTCCGGGGGAATCACGCACCCCTTATCGATCACCGCATTCTGGATGCGACTGTTGCGCCCCACTTCCACGCGCGGCAACAGCACCGAATCCTTGATCAGGCAATAACTGTGTACCCGCCCACCGCTGGAAATCACCGAGCGCTTGATCCGGGCGCCCGACACAATGCAGCCACCGGCGACCATGGAATCAATCGCCTCGCCGCGTCGGCCTTCGTCATCAAAAATGAACTTGGCCGGTGGCATTTGCGCCTGATAGGTCCAGATCGGCCAGTCTTCATTGTATAAATTGAGGTCCGGTGTGATCGAACAAAGATCCAGACTGGCTTTCCAGTAGGATTCCACCGTGCCCACATCACGCCAGTAGACCGGGTCGCCGTCTTCATCCACGAACGGATACGCCTGCACCTTGTGATCCTCGATCACGGACGGGATGATGTCTTTACCGAAATCCTTGGACGACTCTGGGTTGTCGTGGTCTTCAATCAGTTTCTGAAACAGAAATTCGCGGGAAAAAACATAGATCCCCATCGACGCCAGCGCTTTATCGGGTTTGCCGGGCATCGCATCCGGGTTGGCCGGCTTTTCCGTAAAGTGGGTGATTTCCAGATCGTCGTTGACCGACATCACCCCAAACCCGGTGGCTTCCTCACGCGGCACCTCGATGCAGCCGATGGTCACATCGGCTCCGGATTCGGCATGGTTGTACAGCATCTTGCTGTAATCCATGGAATAAATATGATCGCCGCCCAGCACCAGCACATACTCCGGGGTGTGACGACGCATAATATCCAAATTCTGATAAAGCGCGTCCGCCGTGCCCTGATACCAGCCTTTGTCGATACGCTGCTGAGCCGGCAGCAACTCCACAAACTCACCCACTTCGTAACGCATAAACGACCAGGCCCGCTGCACGTGACGGATCAGTGAGTGCGATTTGTATTGCGTTAGGACACCGATTTTACGAATGCCGGAATTCACACAATTGGACAGCACAAAATCAATGATCCGGTATTTCCCCCCGAATGGCACGGCCGGTTTGGCCCGCCATTTAGTCAAGTCCTTGAGCCGACTGCCTTCACCGCCAGCCAGGACCAGAGCCAGTGTTTGTCGGGTCAGGTCCGTGGCGGTTTTCATCTCGCAATAATTTTTCATGCTCTCTCTCCTCGTCTGATTGAACGGCGAAACGTGTCCCCGCACGTTCAAAATTTCTCTGGCAGACTCCTGTCAGATTACGCTGTTTTGGGCTGCGCTGCCAGTTGTTCGGCCTCCGCCAAAGCACCCAGTAACCCGACCGACTCGTTTACCACCAGTTGTACCGGCCATTGTGTGACCAACGCCCGCATGCGGCCTTTGTTGTGCATGGCATTCAAAAAACGGGGCGAGCGCATCCATTCCTGAATCTTGGGGGCAATCCCCCCAGCCAGGAAAATCCCCGCGCGTGCCTCCCAGATCAGTGCCGCATTGCCCACGTAAGCACCATAAATATCTGTAAACGTTTCCAGAGTGCGTTGCGCAATCGCATCCCCGGTTTTGGCGCTTTCGACCATGTCTGCGGCCCGCATGCGTTTGCGGCCGTGACCATGCGACTGAATACTGTAAAAGTGATAAAGGGTTTCCAGCCCTTCACCGGAAAGGAGCCGCTCATAAGAAACATGGGACCATTTCTGCTGCAGCCAGGTGAGAATTTTGATTTGAACGTCATTGACCGGTGCGAAATCAATGTGCCCGCCTTCGGACGGCTGGGGGAAGAAACGACCGTCACAGTTTTTGACGGGCGCGACCCCCAGTCCGGAACCGGCTCCGATCACCAGGCGATTGCCATTCGGATCGGGTTCACCGGGCTGGAGAGACACGCAGTCGCCCGGTTGCAGCGCATCCACGCCACGGGCGGCCGCATAAAAGTCATTGACCAGGGCCACCTGCCCCAGCACGCCGTCATTGGCCAATTCATCGGCATCCACCCGCCAGGGCAAATTGGTCAGATTGGCAACTCGGCCCGAAACAGGCCCCGGTACCCCGAATACGGCCGCATCAATGGTGGGCAAAGGGTAGTCCGCCAGAAACTGAGTCAACATCACCGTCAGAGAGGGGTAGCCTTTGCTGAGATAACGCGCCTCGGCCAGCACAGTCTGTGAATCGGTATCACGGGCCTGCAGCAACACCTTGGTTGCCCCCACATCGGCCGCAAGAACAACGGACATCGGACCTCCCCGGTCTGTTTTCCGCTCACTTTCCCTGCCCTGGCTCAAAGGGATTCAGGCAAAATGATTGTCCAGACCTTCGCAAATTAGATGACTGACAAACGTATGCGCTTCCTGAATGCGGGCGGTTTCATCCGAATCCACCTGAAACACACAGTGCGCCATGCGACTCAGCGGTGAGTCCTCTCTTCCGGTCAGGGCCACACAGTAACAGCCTTTGGCCAGGGCCGCTTCCAGGCCCTTCACCACATTGGCACTGTGCCCGGACGTGGACAGCGCCATCACCACATCCGGCGCCTGCGCAATCCCTTCTATCTGACGGGCAAAGACGGTGTCAAACTGATAGTCATTGCTGTGCGCGGTCAGAATCGAGGTGTCGGTGGTCAGCGCCAGAGCCGGCAACGGCCGACGGTTTTTGACATAGCGCACCATCATTTCCGCCGCCATGTGCTGGGCATCGGCCGCACTGCCGCCATTGCCCATCCAGAGGACTTTGCCCCCCGCTTCAAACGCATCAATGATTCTAGCAATCAGGGCCTCGATCTTCTGTGACGATTGCGTGACAGAGGCCAATGCCTGCTGATGCGCCGCCAGTGACCGAGCCAGATCAATCTGTGCCATCTTTTTGCTCCTCGGCCTGCGCTTTTTTGACCAGCTCTGTGGTCGAATGGCCCTGCCAGAACGACAGCACCTCGACCTGCCCGCCGCTTGCCAGCACACAATCGGCTCCGGCGATCTGGTCTGGCTGATAATCGCCGCCCTTCACCAAAATATCCGGCTGCAGACGACAAATCAAACGTTGCGGCGTGTCTTCCTCAAACGGCACCACCCAATCCACGCAACTGAGCGCCGACAACACCTCCATCCGTCCGACTAGATCAACGATTGGACGGCTGGGGCCCTTAAGACGACTGACCGAGGCGTCGGCATTGACGCCAATCACCAGCCGATCGCCCAGACGGGCCGCCTCGGACAAATAACGCACATGGCCGCTGTGCAACAGATCAAAACAGCCGTTGGTAAACACCACCTTTTCGCCTTTGCTTTGGGCCAGCTGCACCAGTTCTGCCACCTCGGTCTCGCTCATACTGGCATAGCCCTGATGACTGTGCGCCTGGCGCCATTGCGCTTCCAACTCGGCACGCGTAACGGTGGAGGTACCCACTTTTTTGACCACCAGCCCGGCCGCTTCATTGGCCAGCCGCACCGACTGGGGAAGCGTCATGCCACTGGCATAAGCCGTCGCCAGTGCCGCCATCACCGTGTCCCCTGCACCGGTCACATCAAACACTTCCTGCGCCTTGGATTGCAGCGTCGTTGCGGCATGCTCGGCTTCGACCAGCGCCATGCCATGCTCGCTACGCGTAATCAACAAGGCCTGCGTGCCCAGAGATTCCCGCAGTGATTCCGCTTTTTGCAACAAGGTGGCGGTATCCGGGCAGGGCCCGACAATGTGTTCAAACTCCGACTGATTGGGCTTGATCAGCGTGGCGGAACGGTATCGCGAAAAATCATCGCCCTTGGGGTCGATCAGCACCGGCACGCCTGCCTGATTGGCGGCTTCGATCATGACCGCCACATCGGTCAGACTGCCTTTGGCATAATCCGAAATCACCAACGCATCGTACCCCGCCACCGCACGGCCAACCTTCGCTGCCAGTTCACTGGCCGCCTGTGGCGGCACGGGTTCTTCGAAGTCCATACGAATCAACTGCTGGTGATGGCTCAAGACCCGCAGCTTGCAAATGGTGCCGACCTCACTGTAAACCCAGTCAGGGGTCACGCCGGCTGCGCTCACCACCTGCTCCAGCTGTTGACCGTGGTCGTCCTGACCCACCACGCCCATCAGAGTCGCCTGAGCCCCCAGAGCGGCCACATTCAGCGCCACATTGGCCGCGCCGCCAGCGCGAACCGTCTGTTCGCCGACCTTGACCACCGGCACCGGGGCTTCAGGGGAAATGCGTTTGGCCGAACCGGCCCAATACTGGTCGAGCATGACATCGCCGACCACCAGAATCCGCGTCCTGGAAAATTCGTCCATAATCATCTAAGAGTTTGTTTAAAATAGTCGCTCACCATCGCGAATGTGAGCCGGATGGTGTCATGTTACCGTATTCTGAAACAGTCTGACAGGATTCTAAACCCTATGCCTCTGATTTCACGCTCAAACACGCGCCCACTGATCACCGGCCTGCTTCTGGCCTCGCTGACGATGCCCGCTCAAGCCGTTGACCTCAACCGAACGCTGCTTTCCACCGCGATTGCCGGCACCATTGCGTCCTTCGGACTGGCGTGCTATCAACAGAAAACGCCCTGCACCCTGGCGCAGGAAATGGCTTCGGACCGGCGCAGTGTGTCGGTGGACCTCGGGCGCGATGACACCCTGCAAAACCGAGCGCTCTGGCTTGGCATGGACTGGCAAGGGCCGATTTACGAATCCGATCGCTTCATCGTCAACGGGCGTTGGGCCCTGAATCTGCAATACTGGTACAGCAACGAATCCGGTGTTCGCAACGACAACGGCTACATTCTGGGCCTGACCCCGGTGTTTCGCTATCAATACAAAGCCGACTCCCTGCGCCCTTATCTCGAAACCGGCATCGGCCCTCAATACCTGAGCGACGTCTGGCTCGAAAACGACAACAAGTCGACCCAATTCCAGTTCGGCAGCATTCTGGGCATCGGCGTGGCACACGATGGATACGAAATCGGCTATCGCTACCAGCACATTTCCAACAACAACATTCAAACGCCCAACCCGGACACCGACATTCACAACATCCATATCGGATGGCATTTTTAACCAGGCCTGGTCAATTTATGAGTCAATTCAACGCCCTGCAAATCGCCAAAGACGTTATCCAAATCGAAGCCGAGGCAGTACAACACCTGACACAACTGCTGGACGATCAGTTTGAAGGCAGTGTTCACACCATCCTGAACACACGCGGTCGACTGGTCATCTGCGGCATGGGCAAATCCGGCCTGATCGGCAAAAAGATCATGGCCACCCTCGCCAGCACCGGCACGCCCTGTTTTTTCATGCACCCGGGTGAAGCCTTTCACGGCGATCTGGGCATGGTCGCGCCCGATGACATTTTCCTGGCGTTGTCCAACTCGGGCGAAACCGAAGAGGTGATCAAACTGATCCCGTTTCTTAAAGACAACGGTAATTCGATCATCGCCATGACCGGCCGACCCGATTCCACGCTGGCACAAAACGCCGACTTTCACCTCAACATCGCCGTGCCCAAAGAAGCCTGTCCGCTGCAACTGGCCCCCACCTCTTCCACCACCGCCACGCTGGTGATGGGGGACGCGCTGGCGGTGGCGCTGATGCAGGCACGTGATTTTCAGCCTCAGGACTTCGCCCGCTTCCATCCCGGCGGCAGTCTGGGCCGCAAACTTCTGACCCGGGTCAAACATGAAATGACCTCAGGTGACCTGCCGTTCATCGACGGTTCGGCGCCGATGATCGATGTGGTGCATGCCATGACCGAAGGACGTCTGGGGCTTTGCATTGTCAATCAGGGGGAAGGCGTGATCACGGATGGCGATCTGCGGCGGGTCATGGAAGCCGATCCTCAGAGCTTCATGCAACAGACCGCAGCCCAGATCATGACGCCGGAACCGCAATGGATCCATCAGGACGCCCGGCTGACTGAGGCCGAAGAACGCATGACCGGCAAAAAAATCACTTCATTGCTGGTGCGCCAGCGCGAAAGCGGTCAACCTAACCCCGTGGTCGGGGTCATACAGATTTATGACCTCAGCTAATCGCTTGGCCGGAGACACGCGATGACGCTTCGAACCTATCGATGGCTGTTGCGCCTGCTCTGGCCCCTCATCGCCTGGTCCGGTTTTCGCCGCTGTCGCCGCGCCGACAGACAGGCCAGACAGAACCCAGACGAGCAGCCGATCCGGCATTGCCTGGCGGCCCGCTTCGGTCGCCACCCCGGCCCGTTCCAAACCGGCAGCATCTGGGTGCACGCCGTCTCCGTGGGCGAAACCCGCTCGGTGTTCCCGCTGCTCAAGGCGCTGCATCAGCACAACCCCGACACCCCTTTAACCTTGACCAGCGGCTCCACTCAGGGAGCGCAACAAGCGCTGCGCTTCTGCCCCGTGCCCATTCAGCACCAGATGATCCCCTACGACCTGCCCGGCCCGGTCAACCGCTTTCTAGACCAGCTTCAGCCCAGACTGGTGCTGATGGTCGAAACCGAAATCTGGCCCAATTTATACCAGGCCTGCCGTGAACGCGGCATCCCGCTGCTGCTGATCAATGCCCGCATCAAACAGCGTTCGTTTCGCGCCTATCAGAAATGGGGCGGCGCCTTGATCCGCGACGCGCTGATCCATACCGAACAGATCGCAGCGCAATTTCCGATTGATCGCAATCGCCTGATCGAACTGGGCGCGCCCGCAGAAAAGGTGCACACGCTCGGCAATCTTAAATTTGATCTGGAAATCGATTCGGCCCAGATGGAACGGGCCATACAGTGGCGACAGGAAAACAGCCTGTCCAATCGCTTTATCTGGGTGGCCGCCAGCACCCATGCCGACGAGGAAGAAAAAATGCTGGCCGCGCACGACCGTTTGCGTCAAAGCGTGCCCGATGCCCTGCTGATTTTGGTGCCCCGTCACAGTGATCGCTTTGCAACCGTGGCCGATCTGGTGGCGGACCGCCCTCACCGCATCCGCTCGCAATCGAGCCAACCGGCCGCCGACACACAGGTGTATCTGGCCGACACCATCGGCGAACTGATGCTCTGGTACGCGGTGGCGGATGTGGCTTTTGTTGGCGGCAGCCTGGTGCCCTTCGGCGGCCATAACATTCTGGAACCGGCCACCTTGCGCAAGCCAGTGCTGTCAGGGCCACACTATCAGAATCTGAGCGCGCTCTATGAATCGTTTCTGCAAGACGATGCCATCACCCTGGTTGACACACCCGAACAACTGGGCACAGTATTAACCGAGTTGGCGCTGGACACGAGCAAACGAGACGACCTCGGCCAACAGGCACAACAGTGTTTTCAACGGCAGACCGGGGCCCTGTCGCGCTTACTGACTCTGCTCGCGCCTTGGTTGCCGGATTCGCTGCCGGAAACGCAAAAACAGCGCGAGCCCGAGCATTCCCAAGGTCGCCAGCCATAACGGTGTGTGGCCCCAACGCACAAACGGTGTCTCTCCCTGGTAAGGCTGGATCTCACCACGCAGAACACCTGCTTCATACAAAGGAAGCTGCGAACGGATCTGTCCGTCCACGCCCACAATCGCCGTATAACCGGTATTGGTGGCCCGGGCGATTTCACGCCCCAGTTCCAGGGCGCGCATTTGCGCATCCTGCATTTGCTGCGCCGGTTCAAAGGTGTGGGCAAACCATGCATCGTTGCTGACGGTGACCAGAAAATCCGCCGCCCTGGCGCTCGGCGCCAACTCCGTGCCAAACGCCATCTCATAGCAAACCGACAAGCCGACCTGATGCGCCCCGAGTTGCAACGGGGCCTGGTCGGTCGCCCCGGCGGTAAATTCCGAAAATGGAATGTCAAACCAGCCGCTGATCACCGACAACAGGTCGTAAAACGGGAAAAACTCACTGAACGGCACCAGATGGCGCTTGTCATAAAACTGGGTCGGATCGCCCGCGTTCACAATCGAATTAAAATAGGCCTCACCCGCGTCGTCTCGACGAATCACGCCCAGCAAAATGTCTTTTTCCAGCAACTGAGCGTCGCGAATAAAGGAACGCAGTGCCCCACGTTCGACCACATCAAAATAACCGGGGACGGCGGTTTCCGGCCAGACAATGACATCCGCGCCCATGTTGTCACGAGTCATGGACACATACCGCTCAAGCGTCGGCATCAACTGACTGCCCTGCCATTTCTGGTCCTGAGGCACATTGCCCTGCAACAGAGCAATGTCCACGGGGTTTCCTTTGGGCGTCACCCAGTCGACACGTCCCAATAACACGCCACCGCCCCAGATCAGCGCCAACGCCGTGGCACTCAATACCCAGGTGCGGGTCTTGAATAGCCACAACAGAATCCCGGCACTCAAAGCCACCAGCCAGGAAACGCCCATGGCACCAATCACCGGCACATAACCGGCCAGACTGCTGTAGAGGTGACTGTTGCCGGTCACCAGAAACGGAAACCCGCCAAACAGAGAGCCGCGTATCAGCTCCGCCAGCACCCAGACCGCTGGCATCAACCCCAGCCAGTGCCAGGCCTGGTCAACACGCCCCGGTTCGGGCCGTTTAAGCCAGCCGACCAGGGCACCGGCCAACATAAAATACGCGGTTAGAAAGGCAATAAAAATGAAAACGGCCACCACCGACAAAGGCAAAGGCACATCGGCAAAGAGATAAATACTGGAGATCAGCCAGCTCACGCCCACGCCAAAAAAGCCAAACCCGAACCACATGCTTTGCTGAACGGCACGTGTCAGGGTGGGGGCCTGCTGCCAAAACCAGAAAAGCCCAATCAATGCCAGCAACGCCAGAGGAGCCAGACCGATTGGCGCATGGGCAAACACCATCAGCCCGCCCAGACCAAACAGGGCCGCATCCTGACGCTGCGGGCGAAAAAACGCCAGGGCCGCCTTCATTCGTCGCGACGCTCCGTGGTTGAGCCGTCTGCCTCGGCCGCCTCCGCGGCATCACTTGCGACCTCTGCATCACGCTGCTGCGCTTCATCCAGCGGTTCCACCAGGTAGCTCTCCACCCGGCGCTGATCGGCCTTGAGCACCGTCAAGCGCAAAGGCGGCAAGTCGAACGACTCACCTTCTTCGGGAATGCGTCCCAGAGTTTTATTGATCACCCCGCCAATGGTTTCCAACATGTCATCTTCCAGCTGCGTGTCAAACGCCGCATTGAAATCCGCCAGAGGCGTGATCGCCTGCACGGCATAGCCGCCACTGATGTGTTTCTGAATGTTGTCTTCATTTTCATCGTGCTCGTCTTCGATGTCGCCCACGATTTGCTCAAGCACATCTTCAATGGTCACCAGCCCGGCCACTTCGCCGTATTCATCCACCACCAGGGCCATGTGATTGCGGCTGTTTTTGAATTCGCGCAACAAGACATTGAGACGTTTGCTTTCGCTGACCATGACCGGAGAACGATAGAGTTCGCGCAATTGTTCTTTGTCGGTCAGATTATTTTTAACCACCGCTTTGAGCACATCTTTGGCCAGCAGAATGCCAATAACCTCATCCGTATCAGCCGACAGCACCGGATAACGCGAGTGGGACGAGGCAAGCATGGTATCAAGAATCTGTGACAACTCATCGGCTTCGTCCACACAGACCATCTGCACCTTGGGGATCATCACATCGCGCACACGCGACTCGGAGACGCCCAAAACCCCCTGAATCATCAGCATTGCATCGCGGTCGATCAGGTCCTGCGCCTGGGCCAGGGCTAGAAAGGCATCCAAGTCTTCCCGATTTTTTGGCTCGTCCGAAAAAAAGCGTCCCAGTTTTTCCAACCAGGGTCTTCGACTGTCCTCGTCACTCATCGACTTGTTCAACTCCATTGTGCAACATTAGAGGCGGACCTTCCCGGCCCGCATACAAAACCCGTTCAGTAAGGGTTGGGCCAACCCAGATCGTTCAACACGGCGACCTCAATGGCCTCCATTTCCTTCGCCTCTTCGGGGTCCAGGTGATCAAATCCCTGCAGATGCAGACAACCATGGACCACCATGTGCGCCCAATGCGCCACGAGCGGCTTATTCTGTTCTTCGGCTTCCTGGGCCACCACTTCCGCACAAATCACCAGATCGCCCAGATAAGGCAACGCTTCGCCCAAATCCACCAGCGCAGGCGGGTTCTCAAACGGAAAGGAAAGCACATTGGTGGGCCGGTCTTTGTCCCGATAGGCCTGATTGAGCGTCTGGCTTTCTTCGGGTGTCACCACTCGGACCGTCAATTCGGTTTCACCCAGTCGCCAGGGATCACGCAAGGACGCGGCCACCCAGTCCTCCACGTCTGTTGTGGACGGCAACGCCGAACGCAAAGGATCCTCATTTTCCAGTCCCACCTGCCAGTCCAAAGTGATCATCGCCCATCCCCCGATTTGGTGTGACGTTTGTCATACTGATCATACGCCTGCACGATGTTTTGCACCAGGCGATGGCGCACCACATCCTGTGACTGATAAAAGGTAAACCCGATTTCCGGCACGCCTTCCAGCACTTCAATCACATGACGCAGGCCCGAACGCTGATTTTTTGGCAAATCACACTGAGTGATGTCCCCGGTAATCACCGCCTTGGAGCCAAAACCGATTCGGGTCAGAAACATTTTCATCTGTTCGGTGGTGGTATTCTGGGCTTCATCCAGAATCATAAACGCTTCGTTCAGGGTGCGTCCGCGCATGAACGCCAGCGGCGCCACTTCGATCACATGCTTTTCCATCAGACGTTCCACCGTCTCAAAGCCAAGCATTTCAAACAGCGCATCGAACAACGGACGCAGATAGGGGTCCACTTTCTGTGTCAGGTCCCCCGGCAAAAAACCCAGCTTTTCTCCGGCTTCCACCGCCGGACGGGTCAGAATAATGCGGCGCACCTGATCCTGCTCCAGCGCGGCGACCGCGGCGGCCACTGCCAGATAGGTCTTACCGGTCCCGGCCGGACCGATACCAAAACTGACATCATGATCGGCCAGGGTGCGCAAATAATGGGCCTGGTTGGCATTGCGGCTTTTAATGACTTTCTTGCGGGTTTTGATCAACTGCTGTTCGCTGTCCATCGACTGGGCCTGTTCATGCCCGATCGCCTGCAGGGCCATATGAATTTTTGGCGGGTCCAGCGGCTCTTTGAGTGCTCGCTCATACAGGTCACGCAGAAACTGCTCGGCTGCCACCAGCCGTTCCGGCAAACCCGTCACACTGAACTGAAAGCCCATGTGGTTGATTTCCACGCCCAGACGCAACTCGAGTTGGGACAAGTGCTCACTCTGATAACCGCAGAGGTTGAGCAGGGCTTCGTTATTTTCAGGGGTGAGAACAAATTGTATGGTGTTGAGTGTGGTCAAAAACCCTTCCTGTTTCGTTGATGTCCAGATGTGCCAAACGCGCGGGGCACGTAAAGTGTAAAGTGAAGTTTACACAAAACCGCCTGCCCCGTCAGCCAAGCTTTTATGACAGATTACAGCGCCACGTATTGGCGCGGTTCATACAGATCGGCTTCCGGCGTCGCCACCAGCGTGCCTTTCAGCGAATTGGTAAAGGCAGCATCAATGCGGACCTCAACAAACTGGCCGATCAGATCGGGCGAGCCTTCAAAATTGACCACGCGGTTGTTTTCGGTTCGCCCGGAAATTTCATCCACGGAGTTGCGCGACAATCGCTCGACCAGCACTGTCTGGGTCGAGCCGATCATGGCCTCACTGTGGGCCGCGGTCTGCTCATTGAGCAGGGTCTGCAGGGCGTGCAGGCGACGCTTTTTCATCGTCATTTCCACATCATCAGGCAGACTGGCCGCCGGGGTGCCCGGGCGCGGGCTGTAGATAAAACTGAACGAGCGGTCGTAATTCAGATCTTCCACCAGTTTCAGCGTCTGTTTAAAATCATCACAGGTCTCACCCGGAAAGCCGATGATAAAATCGCCGCTCAAACTTAAGTTCGGACGCAATTCGCGGATTTTTCGAATCGTGGCTTTGTACTCGATCGCCATGTGATTGCGTTTCATCATCGCCAGCACCCGATCCGAACCGGACTGAATAGGCAGGTGCAAGTGGGAGACCAACTCCGGCACCTCGCGGTAACAGTCAATCAGACTTTGCGTCATTTCATTGGGGTGCGACGTGGTGTATCGAATGCGATCAATCCCCGGCACGGCTCGCACAGCATGGATCAACACCGCCAGGTCTGCCACATCACCGTCGGGCATTTCCCCCTGATAGGCGTTAACGTTCTGGCCCAGGAGGTTGATTTCGCGCACGCCCTGTTCGGCCAGCGCTTCCACCTCACGCATCACATCGGCAAAGGGACGGCTGAATTCTTCGCCCCGTGTATAGGGCACCACACAGAACGTGCAGTACTTGGAGCAGCCTTCCATCACCGAAACAAAGGCCGACACCCCATTGGATTCGGGCTCGGCCAGGTTGTCGAATTTTTCGATCTCGGGGAAGGTGATGTCGATCACCGCGCGCTTTTTCATTTTTTTGTCGGCGTTATTCTGCGCACGCAGATCCAATGCCTGATCCATCATGGCGGGCAATCGGTGCAGGGTCTGCGGCCCGAAAATCACATCCACCAGCGGGGCCCGCCGGCGGATTTCTTCCCCTTCCTGCGACGCCACGCAACCGCCCACGCCGATGAGGCGATTGGGTTTGGCCGCTTTCCATTTTTTCCAGCGCCCCAGCTCATCAAACACCTTCTCTTGCGCCTTCTCCCGCACTGAACAGGTGTTGAGCAGAAGCACATCCGCTTCCTCCGCCGTCTCAACCAATGGCAAGCCATAGGTTTTTTCCAGCAATTTGGCCATGCGATCAGAATCGTATTCATTCATCTGACAGCCGTAGGTTTTGATCAGTAAACCGCCTTCAAACGGGCGGGTTGATGAGGTCTGGGCCATAGGGGGTACTCGTCCTGATTCCGCTTTAATGGAAAAGCCGAACATTATAACACAGGCATTTGAACGGTTTCACTGCAAAAACAACCACATAAAGAGAGTGTGCTTCGACAAGCGGCTGAAACCGGGCCGCGCATCGGCGACCCGTCCGTTTTTAACCAGGCCTGGTCAAAAACACAGGCAGCCTACATAGAGATCAGATAGGGATCAGATCACCTTGGAAAAACGGTTCGGTAGCTTGTCCTGCATATAGGCATCAAACACCATGCAGATATTGCGAATCAGCAAACGACCGGCCGCGGTCACATAAATATCCGTATCCGACAGCGTGATCAAACCGTCGTCCACCATGGGCGCCAGATTCTGCAGCTCCTTGGCAAAGTATTCGGAAAACACAATGCCCCACTGCGCATTCAGGCGCTCGAAATTAAGGTGAAAATGACTCATCAGCCGCGTGATCACATCGCGACGCAGCTCGTCGTCCTCGCTGAGCGCGACCCCGCGGTACACCGCCAGGCCCCCGGCATCAATCGCCGCATAATAGTCATTCAACGATTTGTGGTTTTGCGCATAGGTGTTGTTGAGCAGGGAAATCGAGGTCGCCCCCATGCCGATCAAATCGCACTCGGCATGCGTGGAATAACCCTGAAAATTGCGATAAAGCGTTTCATTGCGCTGCGCCACCGCCAGCTCATCATCGGGCTTGGCAAAGTGGTCCATGCCGATATAGACATAACCGGCTTCGAGCAAACGCTCGGTGGCCGCATGCATGATCGCCAGCTTTTCATCCGGCCCCGGCATGGCGGATTCGTCCATTTTCTTTTGCGTGGGAAACATGGACGGCATGTGGGCGTAATTAAAAATCGAAAACCGATCCGGATTCGACTCCAGCACCCGGTCCAGCGTTTTGATGAAACTGGTTTCACTCTGGTGCGGCAAGCCATACATCAGATCAATATTGACCGACATAAACCCACTTTCGTGCGCGGCTTCCAACACCTCAAAAGTCTCTGCTTCGGTCTGAATACGGTTGACCGCTTTCTGCACCCGTTCGTCAAAATCCTGAACGCCCAGGCTCATGCGATTAAAGCCCAGCTCCCGCAGCCCCAATACCGATTCGCGATTGGCTTCACGCGGGTCAATCTCAATCGAATATTCGCCCGAATCGTCTTCATGCAGATTGAAATGTTGACGTGTGGTGGCCATCAATTGGCGCATTTCGTCCTGACTGATAAAGGTGGGGGTGCCGCCGCCCAGATGCAGCTGATCCACCTTGCGGGATGAATCAAACAAGCGCGACTGCAATTCGATTTCTTTAAACAGGCGTTCCAGATAGGGCGTGGTTTTTTTGCGGTCGCGGGTCCAGATTTTATTGCAGGCGCAGAAAAAACAGACGGTGTCGCAAAACGGAATATGAAAATAAAGCGAGAGCTGACGATCCGACTCGTTGCTGCGCTCGGCGGCGGCCTTGTAGTCGGCCACACCGAAAGACTCATCAAACTCCAACGCCGTCGGATAAGACGTGTAACGCGGCCCGCTCTGGTTGTAGCGCTTGATCAGCGCCTCATCGAATCGGATGGACTGTTCCATATTCCCTGTCTCTGCCTGTGTCATTGGGCGTGCACGCTGTGATCACGCCGGATGTCATGTAAGTGCCCGCATTTTTCTTGAGGACTCTGATTGCGCCCGCCATTCTACCAGAGCCGACCGGTTTCGCCAGTGCCATCCAAACTTGTGACCGATTTAAGGGGTTCTAAGGCTTAGGCTGCAACAATGCGCCCAACTGAACGTAATCACGCCCACCCAGTCGAGCCAGCGGGTCCATAGCTTTGGGGTCAATGCCGTTTGCCGCATCCAGCACCGCGTCGCTCGCATACATGGCCTCAACCTCGCCGTAAATCACCGCCTGGGGCGCGTTCCCGATTTCATCGAAACGGTGCAACCGGCAAGCCAACGCCACTGGACAATCCGCCAGCCGAGGCAGTTCAAACCCTTCAAACGCCGTGGTGGTCAGCCCGAGCTTTGCCACCTCCGACTCCCCATGCGCCAGGGTAGCGGCTGAGTCCTGCACCGCCTGCAATTGCTCCGTGCCCGGCAAATGAATCACAAAGGTTTCCTGCGTCAGAATGTTGCGACGCGTGTCTTTGGGTTCACCGGCCTCGTCTCCGGCCGCTTTTTTCCCTGCCGAAAACAGCACCAGAGGTGGATCGCTGCTGATCACGGTAAAAAACGAATACGGCGCCAGATTATAGCCGCCCGCCTCACCATTGGCGGTGAGCACCCAGGCAATCGGGCGTGGAATCACCGCCTGAGCCAGACACTGGTAGCGCTCTTTCGGGGTCATCTCAGGAAAGTGCCATTGCATGTTTCTGCTCCTTTGCGTTGCAAACTCACATTTGAATGGAAAGGCATTATACGCCAACCCGGACGAATCAAAAAAAGTCAATTTGCACCACACTTAATCAGAAAATCCGCATAAGTGGCCTTCTTTGCTGGACCGATCGAATCAAGTGTTTTAACTATATATTATTTTTTAACCAGGCCTGTTTTTTGCTTAATAATAGACCGTACTCGACGAGTGGAGCAGCGCATGAGTTCAATTGACATGCTATGGCTGGTGATCAGCGCATTGCTGGTGGCCCTAATGCAACCCGGCTTTACCGCATTGGAAGCGGGCATTGCCCGAAGCAAAAATTCCATCTCCACCGCCATCAAAAACCTCAGTGACTTTCTGATTTCGTTTCTGGTCTTTGTCACGCTGGGCGCCGGCATCCTGCTGGGCAACAGCTACGAAGGGCTTTGGGGACAGACAGGCGGTTTCTTTTACCTGGGCCAGCCGGATATCATGGTGCAGGTTCTGTTTCAGGCCATGTTTGCCTCCACCGCAGTCACCATCATCTCCGGCGCCATTGCCGAGCGCGCCAAATTCACCACTTACCTGATCATCGCCGTGATCGTGTCCGTGTGCATTTATCCGTTTCAGGCACACTGGGCCTGGAACGCGCAAGGCTGGTTGGCTCAAATCGGCTTTATTGATTTTGCCGGTTCCACCATTGTGCACTCGGTCGGCGGGTGGGCCGCTCTCGCCGCTGTCATTCTGATCGGCCCCCGTCTGGGGCGCTTTGACCAGGACCAGCCCACTGATTTTGAACCGGCCAATCTCGCCTACAGCGCTCTGGGAGTGTTTCTGATCTGGCTGGGATGGATCGGCTTCAATGGCGGCAGTGTGCTGGCCTGGGAAAGCGATGTGCTGCCGGTCATTCTCAACACCATGCTGGCCGGGGTGTCCGGCGGCTTGAGCAGTCTGATCCTGGGCTATCGCCGTTATGGATACTTCCATGTGGTCGACCTGATCAACGGCGTTCTGGCCGGGTTGGTGGCCATAACCGCCGGCGCTCACCTGGCGTCCCCCGAAGCGGCCCTCGCAATCGGTGTATTGGGGTATCTGGCTTACTGGCTCGGCAAAACCTTGTTGGAGGCCGCGCGCATTGATGACGTGATCGAAGCCATTCCTGTGCATCTGTTTGCTGGCATCGCCGGCACACTGGCGGTCGCCTTTCTGACCGAAACGCCCTTCGAACAATTCTGGATCCAGTTACTCGGCGTGGCCAGCATCGGTGCATTCGTCTTTGGCATCACCTGGAGCTTGCTGTCCCTCATAAATCGTTTCTGGTCCTTACGCCTGACGCACAATGACGAAATCCTGGGCCTCAACATCAGTGAGCACCGTGCCCGCACCTCCATGCTGGAACTGGTCACCCGTATGAACGAACAGGCGCGCAAACAGGACTTTTCCAGAAAAATCGTGGTCGAACCCTTCTCAGACGCGGCGGTCATTGCCAACTTTTACAATCAGGTCACTCAGGCGTTCAACCAACTGTCATCGGAGAAGGAAACCCTGATTCAGGAATCCCTCTACATTGCCAATTACGACCAGTTGACCGGCCTGGCAAAGCGCCGTCCCCTGCTGCTGGAGCTGGAACACTGCCTGACCCCGGAGACCGAAAACGATCATCACGCCAATCATGCCCTGCTCTACCTGGATCTGGACGGCTTCAAAGCCGTGAACGACCAACTCGGCCACCAAGCGGGCGATGAACTGCTCAAACAAGCCGCCCAGCGCATCCAATCCACCATCGATCACGACCATCTGGCTTCGCGCTTTGGCGGTGACGAATTTGTGATTCTGCTCAAACACATCCCCTCTGAGACCTTCGTCGCGCAAGTGGCTCAGGCTCTGGTGGACAATCTGCACAAACCCTATCAACTGGATCAGCAGTACACCGATCAGGTCAGTGCGTCATTGGGCATGGTGATTTTTCACTGCGGTGAAGCCAAGGTGGACGCGCTGCTGCAACGCGCCGACAAAGCCATGTACGCCGCCAAAAAACGCGGCAAAAACCAGTGGGTGACGGGCTGAAACCGCCGCCATCGCGCCTAAAGAACGGTCATCTATTTTCCTTATGAAAACATAAACTTAACCAGTTACAAACCGGGCTTAATCTTTGTTACGGTGAATAGCCTTAGGGAGCACCGTTGCAAAAGGAGGCCCGCCCATGACCATCAAAGCTCGTTTGATTCTGCTTTCACTCGCCGCCACGATCTCGCTCGTGGTACTGGCCATCATCAGCCTCTGGGGCAGTGATCGGCTGCATGAGACCATCGTCGACAACAACCGTTTGAAAGAAACCGCCAAACTCTCAGCGTTTCAGGAACCGTTGCTTGACCTGCACACCCAGTTTTTGTTGAGCCTTCAGCACGACCCCAGCAATCCGGCGGTGGCTGACATGCACGACCACCCGATCAGCCAACATCTGAAACGCATGGACGCGCTCCGCTCCCAGATCAACCAACAACTGAGTGCTCTGAAAAAACAAGAGCTGGCCACCCGTTTTAATGATGACATTCAGCGCCTGGACACTCAGATCAACCGTTATCTTCAGGCAACAGCCGCTGGCACCGCCTTGCTCGAAGAGGCCGCGTTCAATCGGGCGAACCAGCAGTTTCTGACAGGCATGAACCCCGCATTGACCCAAAGCCTCAAAACGGCCAATGCGTTTGGTGACATCACGCACGAACGTGCCAAACAAGCACAAGTCGATGCCCGCAGCTTCTCCGACGGTTATTTTTACGTCATGCTGACGGTGGGCGTTGTTCTGGCAGTGCTCATATTGGGCCTGTCCTGGGGGCTGGTCCGCTCGGTGCGCCGGGGCATTGAATCACTGACACGCAGCGTGCAGACACTGGCCAGTGACATGGCGTTTGATCGCCCTCTGCCAGCGCGCAAAGACGAATTGGGGCAAGTGTCCAACGCCCTGAATCAGTTGATGAAAGCCCTAAGAACCAGCCTCAACCAGACCAATGACGTCATGACCGCCATCGCGGAAGGCGACTTCAGCCAACGCGTCCGAACGGAACAGAAAGGCGACCTTCAGTCTCTGAAAAACGGGGTCAACGCCTCCGCCGACAGCGTGGAATTCATGATGGAAGAGCTGTCCAA
Organism: Thiomicrospira sp. WB1; assembly: GCF_001507535.1. Classification (GTDB taxonomy): domain Bacteria; phylum Pseudomonadota; class Gammaproteobacteria; order Thiomicrospirales; family Thiomicrospiraceae; genus Hydrogenovibrio. The sequence goes on along the minus strand of NZ_LQBN01000003.1, from coordinate 49,964 downwards.
GATCATGCGCAGCCTGCGTCACGGTCGCTTCGATGTGGAGATGAGTGACAAGGTCCCCGATGCGTTCAGCGAAGAAGTGGACGAGGCCATGCAGAGCATCAACACCGTCATGGTCGAAATCAACGACGTCATGGCCGCCATGAACGATGGCGCCTTCGATCACCGGGTCAAGGTCCGCGCCCAAGGTCAGCTCAAAGAGCTGAAAGACAACGTCAACCAGTCAATCGAATCACTGGAAAGCGCGGTGGCCGACATCAAACGCGTGGTGGTGGCCCAATCCGAGGGCGATCTGACTCAGACCATCGACAACGATTACGACGGCGAGCTGGCCGTGCTCAAAAAAGCGATCAACCGATCCGTTTCCTCACTGGATGAAATGGTGTCCATGGCCATCGAAATCGCCAACACCGTCGCCACCGCCTCCGACGAAGTCTCTCAGGGGGCGACCGACCTGAGCCAGCGCGTTCAGGAACAGGCGGCTTCGGTCCAGCAGAGCAGCGCCACCATGGAGGAATTCAGTTCGGCGGTGCAAAACAACGCGCAAAGCGCTTCCGATGAGACCGAAATCGAACATAAGGTGGAAGACAAAGCCCAGACCGCCGCCCAGGTGATGGCACAGACCATTGATGCCATGAGTGCGATTCAGGATTCCAGCCATAAAATCTCCGAAATCGTCACCATGATTGATGGCATTGCCTTCCAGACCAATCTGCTGGCGCTCAACGCCGCGGTGGAAGCCGCCCGAGCCGGGGAACACGGTCGAGGCTTTGCGGTGGTCGCTGGCGAGGTAAGAGCCCTGGCACAGAAATCCGCCGACGCCGCCAAGGAAATCACCGGCCTGATCAACGAGAGCGTCAGCCGCATTGACCACGGAACGACACTGGCCAAAGAATCCGGCGAGGTGATTGAGGAAATCACACACTCCATTGAGCATGTGACCAAAATGAGCGAACAGATCTCACAATCGTCCAACGAACAGGCCAAAGGGGTCACGCAACTGCAGACTGCGATTTCTCAGATTGACGAAGTGACCCAGCAAAATGCGGCCCTGGTGGAACAAACCTCGGCCGCCGCCGAAAGCATGCAGGAACAGGCGACCCGACTGAGCGAACGCATGGGCTTTTTCACCACGAACCAATCCCTTTCGCCCGCCAGCGGGAGCGGCCACTCATCGCAGCCAGCCCTGCCTGCCAAAACGGCTTAATCAAGCCAGAGCGTGCCAACGGCACTCCCTCTGTCATCGGGCCTGAGGCGAAAACCACCAGGCCTGGTGAATTTTGGGGTTGCGTTCAAAGTCCTTGGGCAAGGTTTTACGGGTCAGATCGGTGATCTGCCACTCTCCCTCGAACGCCGCTTTATCGAGTTTGAACTGACGCAGATTGGTGGAAAACAGCAATTGCCCGCCCGGTTTCAGCAGAGCCATGGCCTGCTCAATCAGACGCACATGGTCGCGCTGCACATCCAAGGTGTCATCCATGCGCTTGGAGGTGGAAAACGACGGCGGGTCCAAAAACACCCAGTCAAACAGCGGCGGCCGCTCACCCGGATCTTTGCTCATTGTCTGCAACCATTGCAGCACATCCGCACGCTGCAGTTGATGCGCGTCTTCATCGATCTGATTAAACCGAAAATTCTTCTGTGCCCAGTTGAGATAGGTCTTGGACAAATCCAGACTCAGGCTGCTTTTGGCACCCGCCACCGCCGCAGTCGCACTGGCGCTCGCGGTGTAACAGAAAAGATTGAGCAGGCGTTTGCCGGCACATTGCTGAGCCAACCAGGCCCGCACATCGCGGTGATCCAGAAACAGGCCGGTGTCAAGGTAGTCGGTAAAGTTCACCCGCAAACGGGTCTGGTTTTCGTTGACAGTCAAAAACCGCTTTTGTTCATCAAGCTTTTCGTACTGGTTCTGGCCTTTCTGGCGATCACGTACCTTGAACACAATGTTTTCGGCGGGCATCTGCAATACTTCTGGCAGCGTCACCAGCGCTTCGTGCAGACGTCGTCGGGCCTTGCCCGCATTCACGGTTTTCGGTGGCGCGTATTCGGCCACCACACACCAGCGGCCGTCTTCGTTGGTGTCATAGACATCAATCGCCAAGGCGTATTCAGGCATGTCGGCATCATAAGCACGAAACGCCTCGATCTGGTTTTGTTTGCGCCAGCTTTTGAGCTGTTTCAGGTTTTTGCGCAGCCGGTTGGCAAACATTCGGGCCCCTTCCGATTCGGCCAGTTCGGGGCGAAAGGTCTGCAATTGTGCGGCCAGGTCAGGCGTGGTGGGCAACGCGGCCTGACGGAAGTTTTCCTCAGTCACGTCAAAACGATAAAGGCGGCACTCCATCGCCCCATTGTTGACGCTGTGCCAACGCTTGGCTTTGAGACCGACCGCTTTGGCCAGTTCGTCGTGACAGGTCAGAATCGCAGCCTGCCAGCCTTCGAACTCGGCTTTGAGCAAGTCGCCCAGCTTGGTATAAAGCGGGCGCACGGCCTCAATTTCACCCAAGCGTTCGCCATAGGGCGGGTTGGAAATGACCAGGCCTGGTTGCCAGGGACCCCAGCGATGGGCCTGCTCCACCGCCATGGGCTTGAGCTCAATCACATCATCAAACCCGGCGGCGGCAATGGCGCGCTCGGCCGCTTGAATGGATTTGTGCGATACATCCGAGCCGTAAAACGCACCCAGCTTACGCAATCCGTCGGCTTCGCGCTGCCCCGCCTCACTCAGCAAACGTTGCCAGAGAGCGTCGTCGTGCCCTCGCCAGCGAGTCAGCTGCATGCGCTCGGCGCTCGCCAGGCCGGGCGCGACGTCGGCGGCCATCATCGCCGCTTCGATCAGAAAAGTGCCGGAGCCGCACATCGGATCATAGCAATCACCGCCTTTGGCAGCAATGCTCGGCCATTGCGCCCGGTAAAGCAGGGCGGCGGCCACATTTTCTTTCAAGGGCGCGGTCACTTTGGCATCCAGCCGATACCCGCGCTGGTGAAGACTGTGACCGGCCAGGTCCAGATTGATGCGCAAGGTTTGCCGGTTCAAGTGGGCGTGAATGCGCACATCCGGTGATTGCATGTCCACCGAGGGTCGGCGGCCATAGCGCGCCTGAAACGCATCCACCACCCCGTCTTTGACCGTCAGGGCACCAAAGTGACTGTGCTCAATCCCCAGCCCCTTGCCGGTAAAGGACACCGCAAAGGTGCCGTCCACATCCAGATGTTCCCACCAAGGCAACTGGGTAACCTGACGGGTCAGGTCTTCCTGATTGGCCAGTTCCATCTCCGCCAGTTCCAGAAACACCCGGTTGGCGACGCGCGACCAAAGGCAGGCCCGGTACCCGACTTCCAGATCGCCTTCAAACGCCACCCCAAGCGGCTGGGCCTTGGCCTGAACCGCGCCCAGCGATTCCAGCTCTTCGCGCAAAATTTCACTCAACCCCGGCGGCGACGTTGCAAAAAAGCGACACATAAAAAATCCCTTCACCCAAAACCCGTATTTTACTGCATCCGGCCCCCCGCCTTTTGTAAAATAGGGGCCTTTCCAACCCACCCATACAATGAATGACCATGATTTCGAGTTTCGCATCGCGCATCGTTCTGGCTCTGGCCCTGTCGTGGCTGGCACTGGGCGCTCAAGCCTACAGCCCCCCGCCGCAGTCCAATGCCGATTTTCAGAAGTGGTTGCAAACCTTCAAGAAAAAAGCCGCTTCCCATGGCATCGGCGCGACCACCCTTGAAAAAGCGTTTGCGAACGTCACACTCAATACCCGCGTGCTGGAACTGGATCGACGTCAGCCTGAGTTCACCCGTACTTTCTGGCAATACTTTGATGCGGCCATCACCGACTGGCGCGTGAGAAACGGCCAGAAGCTATACCAGAAATACCGCCCCCGATTGCACGAAGTGACCCAACAATATGGCGTCCCGGCCCGCTTCATCATTGCACTCTGGGGCATGGAAACCAATTACGGCGGCTATACGGGCAATACCCCGATCATCGAATCTCTTGCGACGCTGTCCTACGACCCGCGCCGCTCGGGTTTCTTTCAGGAACAATTAATGGCCGCTCTCACCATCATTGACCAGGGGCACGTCAGCCCGGATCAGATGCGCGGCTCCTGGGCCGGTGCCATGGGCCAATGCCAGTTCATGCCCACCAACTACCTCAAATACGCCGTGGATGCCGACAACTCCGGCAAGGTTGACCTCTGGAACAGTCTGGACGATGTTTTTTATTCCATGGGCAACTTTCTGGAAGAATTGGGCTGGGTGCGTGGCGAAAACTGGGGCCGCGAAGTGGCCTTGCCAGAGGGGTTTGATTACAGCCTGGCCGATGGTGAAACACAACGCCCCCTCCAGGCCTGGTCAGAAATGGGGCTGACGCTGGCCGACGGACGCGCCCTACCTGACGAAACCATGCAGGCAGCCCTGTTGCTGCCACACGATCACCGTGGCCCGGCGTTTCTGATTTATGACAATTTCCACGTAATCAAACGCTGGAACTTTTCCGACAATTACGCGCTGGCAGTGGGCCATCTGGCCGATCGCATCGTCGGACGCGCCCCCCTGACCGCCAACCCGCCGCCTAATGACGAAGCACTGAGTCATCAGCAGACACGCGAACTGCAGGAACGCCTGGCAAGAGCCGGCTTACCGGTGGGCCCGGTGGACGGTGTCATCGGCAGCAAAACCCGCGACGCCCTGCGCCGCTACCAAAAGCGAGAAGATTTACCGGCCGATGGCTACCCCTCCCCGCGCATGCTCAACATCCTACGGAAACGACAGGGAGACTGAGCGCATGAGAGGGAAACGAGTGGCATGAACAAAGACATCACGCCGTTACTGACTCGACCGATTTCTGCACGACACATCAATCACAGTGCCTATCTGTTTTGGAAGTATCAATGTCAGATTGCAAAACTCTGGCTCAAGCATGCGTCAGAGCAAGCACGAAACCGACGTCAAAGATCAGTTTAAGCCCGAGCTTTCCGAGCTTTGCGTTTCTGAGCCCGAGGTTTCAACCAGAATTCAGACAGGATTAACAGAAACGCGCCCAGGCTGATGGCGATGTCGGCGATATTGAAGGTGGCGTAATGCCAGCTGCCGATGTAAAAATCGATGAAATCGGTGACGCGCCCGGCTTGAATGCGGTCAATCACATTGCCAATCGCCCCGCCCAGTATCAGGTTCAGCCCCACGACTTCCGTGCTCCAGCCGCGCGGCAAACGCGCCAGCCAGATGATCAGGGCCACGCTGACAACCAAGGCGAGAATGCTGAAGAACCAGGTCTGCCAGCCGTCGTGATCGGCAAGAAAACTGAAAGCCGCGCCGTAATTGTAGGCCAGTGTCCAGTTCAGATGCGGCCATACCGCCACCGGTTCGCCCACCATCAGGTGGGTTTCGGCCCAGACTTTGGTGACCTGATCGGCCACCACCCAGATCAGCGCCAGCCACAGACTGGGCAGGGCACTGGCGCGTAAACGGTTCAAACCGAATGCATTCATGACAGGTCCTCTCAGGATTTGGGCGCGGGCAGCACCCGGTTTTTTCCGGCATGCTTGGCTTGATAAAGCTGGCGATCCGCCGCCTCAATCACCTGCATGAAATCCGGGTGGGACTGAAATTCGGCCACCCCAATTGAACAGGTCACTTTGATCTGGCTGCCGTGTTCCAGTTCAATCGGGCGCTCGGCCACTCTCACACGCAGGTTTTCCGCCACGGAGCAGGCTTTGCTCAAGGCGCATTCAGGTAACACCACCATCAGCTCTTCGCCGCCATAACGAAAAGCATAATCTGTGACGCGGATGTGACGGGTGACCAGCCCAGCGACCTGACTGAGCACCTGATCCCCTGCCAGATGGCCATGGGCATCATTGATGATTTTGAAATCATCCAGGTCAATCATCATCACGCTGTAGGTTTTATTAAGTTTGAGGGCCAGCTGCGTTTCTTTCTGCATGATGGGCACCATAAAACGCCGGGCCACCAATGCCGTGAGATCATCTTTCTGCGAGGCCGATGCCAGATTACGGTCGGCAATGTGTGTCAGCAGGTATGAAATTTCGTTCAGGTGTTGCTGCAACTTATCAAATCGATCCGACAGGTCCTCTTCGTCCATGGATTGCTGGGTCAGTTCATCAAACGCTTTCAGACTGTTTTGGAGAGTCTGTGTCGCGGAGGCATCACCTGAGATCAGTGGCAACTTGTGCACCAGCCAGAGCCCGGCGTCTTCCTGATAAATGCTTTTGGGCACACGCTTGTGTTTGAGCGCCACATCCGACACATAGCTGGTGAACCAACTGAACAGGCCCGATTTGACGCGCTCGATGTCCACCGCAATGTCGTGGGCCGATGTATGACTGCGATATTCCTGACTGACCCGCTCGCTTTCCACCAGACCACCGAGATAGGCTTCGTCAATCAGGCTCAAGCTGGCCATCAGAATGGTGTCGACCAGTGCCACTAATTCAGTCCGTGTCTCACGCGACAGGTCACTGTTTAAAACCGCCCGAAACAAATGGTGTTTGATGATAAAAATCGATGAATCCACCAGCGACATGGGCACATCAATGCGGGCATGCACTTCGCCGATTTTCAGTTGCAACGCCACCGTCTCCGGCACTTCCGCCGGCGTTTTGGGAGACAATGTGGTCAGAATCCATTTTTTCAGTTCGGCTTTGAGGCGGTTTTGCACCAGCTCGGTGGTCAGAAACGCCGCGGCCTTGGGTGTGGACATCAGTTGATCGTAAAACTTATCCACCGCCGCTCCGGCTTCCCGCTCAAACAGTTCGCGCCCCTGATTCAGCAATGCATTATGCGCGTCGGTGTAGAGATTTTGCAGATAAAACTGGGCCAGTCCGCTGGTGTCGTGCCCTTCTGTCAAATTCATGCGTGTCCTTTGAGATTTGGTTTAAGCGTCCTCAGCCTCAGGGCCGATGATACGGGTGATTTTGCAACAGGCTCCAGGCCCGGTAAAGCTGTTCGGCCAGCAACACGCGCACCAATGGATGCGGCAGGGTCAGCGGCGACAGGCTCCATTGCCAGTGCGCCGCTTGTTTGAGCGAAGGTGACAGACCATCCGGTCCGCCGACGATCAGGGCCACGTCCTGCCCACTGCCCAACCATTGGTCGAGTTTGCCCGCCAGCTTTTCCGTGGTCGGTGCTTGGCCTTTTTCATCCAGCACCACGATGCGAGCGCCTTTGGGAATCGCCGCTTCAATCCGCCTGGCTTCTTCGCTCAGCGCTTTGTCGCACGATTGGCTTTTGCCTCGGTGCGGCATGGGCAACGCCACCAGTTTGAGCCGACACTGTGCCGGCAGTCGCTTGGCGTAATCGGCGTAGGCGGTCTCCACCCAGCCGGGCATTTTCTGCCCGATCGCAATCAGGTGAATCACCATTTACAGCAGCTCGGTCGGATCCACTTTCTCACCCGCACGTTGCGGTGGCATGTCCCAGAGTTTTTCCAGCTGATAATGCGCACGCGCCGACTCGGTCATCACATGCACCACCGCCTGGCCCAGGTCGACCAGCACCCAGTCCGGGTTGGGCCCGGACTCGACGCCCAAAGGCGGCTCGCCCGCTTCTTTGAACGCCTGACTCAACGCCTCACCCGTAGAACGCACATGGGTCGTGGACGTCCCGGTCGCAACCACCATCAGATCGGTAAACGAACTGATCTGACTGACGTCCATCACCTGCACATCACGTGCCTTGGCGTCCTCCAATGTGGTTTCGATCAAATTGCGGGTCTGCGCTAAATCCATGCATGGTCTCCTGAGGCATCGCGCCGTTGTCATTGATAAAGTTGGTGCATTGTAATGTATTGCGCCACCGACTCGGGCAGCAAATAAGCCGCGGACGTCTGCCGGGCCAGCCGCTGGCGAATGTCGGTGGCACTGATCGCCAGCTGGGTCACCGCCAGATCCAGAATCTGACCGGCCGGTTGCGTCAGCACATCCACACCGCGCTCGGCCAGCAACTGCCCCGCTGGCTGAGACGTGTCCGGCAAGGTTTGACCGGGACGGTGCGTCACCACCAGATTGGCCAGCGACAGAATGCCGCGCCAATCGTGCCAACGGGGAAAATGCAAAAATGCATCCATGCCCATCATCAGAACCAGGGCGGCGTGAGGGAAATCCTGTTTTAGCGAATGCAGTGTGTCCACCATGTAGGAAGGGCCGCCACGATCGACTTCACGCCGATCCAGATAAAACCCCGACTGAGACTGGATGGCCAACTCCACCATGCGACAGCGATGCATCGCGCTTTGACCTGGCTGGTCCCGATGCACGGGCTGATAGACCGGCACAAAACGCATTTGCGACAGGGCCAACGCCTCCATCACCTCCAGCGCCGGGCGCAAATGACCGAAGTGGATCGGATCAAAGGTGCCGCCATTGACGCCGATCACCTGCTCGACCTGTTGGATGTTCTGATATTGGCTTTCCGGCACACGCCCTCTCTGGATTGCTTGCACATCGGCCCGACTCGCGGCGTCAACGCCGAGAGACATTACTTTGACCGGGCCCTTGCGACTTTGCTACATTATAGCAATGTTGCCCGAACAAACACCAACTTCCGGGGCGCCGCCGATCCCGCCTGCGTTCGAACACACCCTGCGCACCCTTCTGCAAAACCAAGGCGAACTGAGTGAACACCAACTGATGCAGCGGCTGGTAGAAGCCGGGTTTGAGCAGTTTCAGCCCAGTCTCGATCCTTTGCACCTGTTCCAAAGCCACTTCATGCTGTTTCACCTGCTCTATCGCCTGCGGGATCAATGGTGGACGGACGGCATTGGTCAGCTAGAGATCCACACCCTGTCGATTCACCTGGTCCCGATGCCCGAGCAACCTGCTTTTTCACCAGGCCTGGTAAAAAACGACCCGTTGCGCGCTTATTACCTGGATTTTGACGAATACCGGGACACTCAGGAAGACGATGTGATCGATCTGCTCACCGATTTCTGGCAACGTCTGGCCGCCGGTCCCGTGCCGGTCACTCTGACCCCGCAAGCCGTTGAGCAGGCCAAACAAACCCTGCACTGGCCCCAAGATACCGAACTGAGCGAGCGCAGCATTCAACAACAGTACCGACGCCTCAGCCAGAAACACCACCCCGACAAAGGCGGCGATGCCGACACCTTCCACACGCTGACCGAAGCCAGAGCGATTTTATTGCGTCACATCCAGCGGGCTTAAAACGTGCGCAGGCACTGCAAGAATTCAAACCCGTAACGCGCCAGTTTGCGCTCGCCCACGCCGGGTATCGCCAGCAGGTCGCCGTCGTTCTGCGGCAGGTGTTTGGCCATTTCAATCAAGGCCGCGTCCCCGAACACCTGATAGGCCGGACGGTCTTCGGAATCGGCAATCTCTTTGCGCAGAGCGCGCAGGGCATCAAACACCTCCCGCTGGCGGACACTGAGATCGTCTTTTTCGCTGCGTCGCGTGCCGCCGCGCCCTTTGGTCTTCTTGGGTAACGCCAGCTCGATCGACACCTGACCTTTCAGCAATGCGCCGGATTTTTCGGTGAATTGCAGCACCGAGTAATTGCGGATGTCCTGCACCAGAAAGCCCTGATGAATCAGCTGATGAATGATCGACTCCCATTCAGCCGCCGAATATTCCTTGCCAATGCCCCAGGTGCTCAGGGTCTGATGATTGAGATTGCGAATGCGCTCGTTTTCCTGACCGCGCAGAATTTCGATCACATACCGCACGCCATAGCCCTGCCCCAGCCGATAGACACACGACAGCACTTTCTGCGCCGCTTCCAATCCGTCAAACACACGCGGCGGATTTAGACAGACATCGCAATTGCCACAGGGTTTGGCATCGCGCTGACCGAAATAATTGAGCAGCACCATGCGCCGACAGGACAGACCCTGAGCAAACTCCACCATGGCCGACAGCTTGAAGCTTTCAATGCGGCGCTGCTCTTCGTTGGTGTTCTGCTCGATGAAATACCGCGCGGTACTGATGTCGCGCCCGCCGAACAGCAACAGCGCTTCGGCACTGAGGCCGTCGCGCCCGGCGCGGCCGGTTTCCTGATAATAGCCTTCGATGTTTTTGGGCAGGTCGTAATGCACCACAAATCGCACATTGGGTTTATCGATGCCCATGCCGAACGCCACCGTCGCCACCACGATGCGCACCTCGTCACGCAGAAAATCCTGATGCACCCGGGCCCGATGATCGGCAGGCAAACCGGCATGATAAGCCTTGGCCAAGTAACCCTGATCCTGCAACTGCGCGGCCACTTCTTCCACCCGCTTGCGGCTCAGACAATACACAATGCCGCTGTCATCGTCATCACGGGTATCGAGAAACGCCTGCAGCTGCTTGGCAGGGGTGCGTTTTTCCTGCACGGTGTAGCGGATATTGGGCCGGTCGAAACAACCGATTTCAATGTGCGGGCGCTGCAACTGAAGTCGCGCCAGCATGTCATCGCGCGTGGCCTGATCGGCGGTGGCGGTCAGCGCCAGAAACGGCACCTCGGGCAACAATGGGCGCAAAGCCCCGATCTGACTGTATTCTGGCCGGAAGTCGTGCCCCCATTGCGACACACAGTGGGCTTCATCGATCGCCAGCATGGCGATGGGCAGGGACTGGAGCTGAGCAATGAACCCGGGCATCAGCAACCGCTCGGGCGAGACATAAAGCAGATCCAACTCACCCTCATGCAGTTGGCGCAGAACCTGTTCACCTGCCATGGGGTCCAGCGAGGAATTGTAAAATTCAGCGCGAATGCCCAGCGCCTTGAGCGCGCCCACCTGATCCTGCATCAATGAAATCAGCGGCGACACCACAATTGCGGTGCCCGGTCGGATCAAAGCAGGAATCTGATAGCAGAGAGATTTGCCGCCGCCGGTGGGCATCAGGACCATGACATCGCCCCCGCCGAGCAGGTGCGTGATCACCGCTTCCTGGCCGGGACGAAAGTCTTCAAACCCAAACACCGATTTCAGGACCGTTTGGGCCTGAAGGCGAGCGGTGTCGTGGGAGGAATCCTGCGCAGAATCGGCCATGTCCATCATGGTGTGTCTCGATCGGTCGTTGAAAAGAGGCTCACACTACTGCATTTTTCACGGGATCACAAGCGTTCTGAAGGCACCGCGCCTGCCTCTTTAAGTGAGCGCTCCAGCTTCTGGGTGCTGTATTGCGGCGAGTGAGTGCCGCGCGCCAGCAGACGGTAGGCCAGCGGAATCACCAGCAGGCTCAAAAGCGTGGACAGCGCCACGCCGAACAGCAGCACCCAGCCCAGCACTTCGCGGGTTTCGGCCCCGGCCCCGCTGGACAGAATCAGCGGCACCGCGCCCACACAGGTGGTGAGCGTGGTCATCACAATCGGGCGCAAGCGCAACTGGGTGGCACTGAGCAGCGCACGATAAAAGCCAATGCCTTTGTCACGCAGCTGATTGGTGAACTCCACAATCAAAATGCCGTTTTTGGTGGCCAGCCCCAGCAGCATCACCAGCGCGATCTGGGAATAAATGTTCAGGCTGATCCCAAACAGGACCATCGCCCAGATGCCGCCGGCAAACGCCAGCGGCACGGTGAGCATGATCACCAGTGGCTGACGGAAACTCTCAAACTGGGCTGAGAGCACCAGAAACACCACCACCAGACCGAACAAAAACACAAAAAGGATCGAATTGGACGAGGTCTGAAAATCACGCGATTGGCCTTTGTAATCAATGGTCGCCTCTTCCGGCAGAACGTCACGCGTCAGCTCATTGAGATAATCCAGTGCCTGCCCCAGCGAATAACCGTCGTCCAGCTTGGCGCTCAGGGTGATCGCCCGAATGCGGTTATAGCGATTGAGTTCCCCCGCGGTGGCGCGCTCTTCCAGACTCACCAGAGACGACAACGGCACCATCTGTCCGTCGGCATTCAAATAAATCTGACGCAGATCTTCCGGGGCCATGGCCCATTTGGGATCGGCTTTGAGCATGATGTCGTACTCTTCGCCCTCGTACTCAAAGGTGGTCACCCGCTTGGACCCCAGCAGTATCTGCAGGGTTTCGTTGAGTTCGCCATGGGTCACGCCCAGCGCTTTGGCCCGGTCGTAATCGATGGTCAGCGCCAGCTCCGGTTTGGTGGGCTCGTAATCCCAGTCCAGACTGTTCAGACCCGGATTGTTCTGCTCTATGGCCTCGGTCATGTCGGCTTTCCACTGTTCCAGCTTTTCATAGCTGGGCCCACCGATCACAAACTGCACCGGACTCTGAATGCGCCCGCCAATGCTGGAGCGCATCACCGGAAAGGCCCGCACCCCGCTCAGGCCGGACAGGCTCTCGCGCACCGCCTGCATGATCTTGAACCCATTGCGCCGCTGGGCCCAGTCCTCCATCACCGCGATCACAAAACCGGAATTGAAAATCTCACTGGAGCCGAACGAACGCGGCGCGCGCACAATCAGGCGCTTGACCTCGCCGCTTTCCACCAGCGGCATCATCCGGCTTTCGATCTCTTCCATGTAGGTGCGCATGTATTCAAAGGTCGCGCCCTCCGGCCCTTTGACCATCACAAAAAAAACCCCGCGGTCTTCTTTGGGTGTGTATTCACGCGGCAACGTCTGCACGGTCTGCACCAGCCAGATCACCACCAGAGCAAACACCGTCAGAATCACCCAGGGATAACGCAGGTTTTTGATCAGCAATTTCTTGAAACCGTGTTTGGGGGCCGGACGATGCTTTTTTGACCAGGCCTGGTGGTTTGAGTGGTTGTTTGTCGTCAGCGCCGGGGCCGACGAGCGGTTTTTCAGGAGATTGGACGCCAGCGCCGGTGACAGGGTCAGCGCCACCCAGCTGGAAAAGATCACCGCCACCGCCAAAGTGACCGCAAACTCGGAAAACAGCCGTCCGATCTGGCCTTCCATAAACCCGATCGGCAGAAACACCGACACCAGCACCGCCGTGGTCGCCATCACCGCAAAGCCCACCTGCCGGGTGCCGAGATACGCCGCGGCATTGGGTGGGTACCCCATATCCAGATGGCGCTGGGTGTTTTCCAGCACCACAATGGCATCGTCCACCACCAGCCCGATGGCCAGCACCAGCGCCAGCAAGGTAAGCAGGTTCACCGAAAAGCCCAGCATCCACAGCACCCAGAAGGTCGCCATCAGTGACACCGGCAGGGTCACCGCCGGCACCAGCGCCGCACGCCAGTTTTTCAAAAACGCCAGCATCACCAGTATCACCAGACCCAGCGCAATGCCCAGGGTTTTAAACACCTCGAAAATCGCGTTTTCCACGAACACCGAGGCATCATAGCTGTCGCGCAATTCCAGTCCCGGCGGCAGGGTTTTGTTCACCAGTTCTTTGCGCGCCTTGGCCAGTAGCGCCACTTCCAGCGTGTTGGCGGTAGACTGTTTGATGATGCCGATGCCCACCATCGGCTTGCCGTTGCCTTTGAAATAACGTCGCCGCTCCACTGCTCCCATGTGGACTTCGGCCACCTGATCCAGCCGCACCTGACCGGTCTGGTCGCTTTGCTTAACCACCAGCCGTCGAAAATCTTCCACCGTGGCCAGCGGTTTGTCGGCCTTGAGCGTCAGCAGTATGTGCTCCCCCTGAATCGCGCCCACGGGCAACTCCACATTGGACTCGCGAATGCGCGCTTCAATGTCGCTTGGCGTCAGGTCATACATCGCCAGTTTATTCGGGTCGAGCCACACCCGCAGCGCAAACGACTGACCGCCGCCGACGCGAACCCGGGCCACGCCATTGAGCACCGAAAAACGGTCCACAATGTAGCGTTCGGCATAATCGGTCAGTTCGGGAATGGTTTTGTCGTCACTGGCCAGGTTGAACCACATGATCGGGCTGTCATCGCCCTCGCGCTTTTCCACCTCCGGCGGATCGGCTTCCTCGGGCAGATTGTCCAGTGCCCGCGAGACCCGATCGCGCAGATCATTCGCCGCGGCATCGATGTCGCGATCAATGTCGAACTCGACGGTGATGTCCGAGCGCCCATCCTTGGAAGTCGATGAAATGTATTGAATGCCCGACACCCCGGCGATGCGGTCTTCCAGTAGCTTGGTGATGCGGTCTTCCACCACCGCGGCCGACGCGCCGGTGTAATTGGTTTCGATGTTGACAATGGGCGGCTCCACATCCGGGTATTCGCGCAGCGACATCCGCTCATAGGAAATCAACCCCACCGCAAACAACAGCAAAGACACCACCCCGGCCAATACCGGGCGTTTGACCGCTGTGTCCGACAACCACATCAGCGCGACACCTCAGCCGAGGCCGCGTCCGGGGTCGCGACCGGCTGACCCTTCAGCAACATACGTTGCGAGCTGTCCGCCGTCTGCCAGTCTTTGATGGTGACCGGCTTGCGCACCGACGCCCCCATCACGCCCTGAGCGATGATGACATCCCCCGGCGAGAGGCCCGACAACACCTCAATGGTGTTCGACCCGCGCTGGCCGGTTTCAATGCGCACCCGTTCCAACTCATAGGTCTGACCGGTTTCAAACCCGGCCTGCCCGTCGTTTGCCTTGAGGCGATAGACGGTGGAAAAATCGCCCTGCATCAACATGGCGCTGTTGGGAATACGGATTTGCGGCGTCGTGGCCAGATTCAGCGTGGCCTCGACCATCATCGCATTTTTCAATGCCTGATCCGCGCTGTTGCTGACCCGCGCACGCACCGGCAACAGCCGTGAGACCGGGTCCATCTCCGGCGAAAGGGCAAACACCTCGCCCGTGTAGGATTGTTTGGGGGCCGACAGGGCGTGCAGACGCACCTTCTGACCCACAAACACACTGTTTTGGAAGCGCTCGGGGATCAACACATCCAGATTTAGCTGGCGAATGTTCTGCAGAGACACGATCTCGGTACCAGCCTGCACCAGTGCGCCCTCGCTCACCTGCTTCAAGCCCAACTGACCCGAGAAGGGCGCAGTCAACTGCCGATCCGCCAGCTGTGCTTCGGCCACGGTCAACTGTGCCTGAGCGGTTTGCCACTGGCGATAGCGTTCATCCACCAGTGCCTTGGTCACATTGCCGCGCCCTTCGACTTCGCGCGCCCGTTCATATTGCGCCCGAGCTTCCCGAAGCCGGGCCTGGGCTTCCAGCACCCTGGCCTCTTCTTCCCGATCACGCAGCGAGACCAGCAGATCGCCTTTTTTCACCGTTTGCCCGTCTTCAAAGTGAATGCGGTCAATGGTTTCGGTCACCGTGGCCGTCACCATCACCGCATCCCGGGCTTTGAGCTCCCCCAGCAGCGTCAGGGTGACCTCGACCGGCGCCCGGTCGACCTCGGTCACAATCACCGGCACCGCCGACGATGCCGAGCGTTCGGCCGCTAAGGCCGACAGCGGTCCTGCCAGCCAGAGTGCCAATGCCAGTGAAACCAGCGCGCGAAATCTTGAATCAGGTCTATGCTCAGTCATGCGTTACTCGACGTCACGGTTAAAAGAATCAGAATGATTATCTTTCTGTCAGGCGGTCACAGGGTGCAACAATCATGAATCTGCCCGCAAATCAGCGCGCACCGCCGAGCGTTCAAACCAATCCACCAGAAAGTCAATCAACGCCCGGGCCTTACCGGACAGATAACGGTTTTGCGGATACACCGCATACAACGCCAATTCAGGAAAACGGTACGCAGGCAGCACCGGCACCAATTCCCCTGCCAACAGAGCCTGACGGGCGAGAAACTCCGGCATCACCGCCAGGCCCAGCCCGGCACGGGCCATGTCCACCAGAAAATGTCCGTTATTGGCCGACAGACGCACCGGTTGTTGCAACGTCACCCATTCCCCATCTGGGGCTTCCAACGTCCAGCTCTGGGTGCTTTCGCCTTCATAACGCAGTACCGGGTGCGCCTGCAAATCGGCCAGCGTATTAATCGCGCCATATTCGGCCAGATACCCCGGGCTGGCCACCATGACCAACCGGATCGGCGCCAGTTTTCGGGCCTGCAGATTGGACGCCTCCAACTGCCCGATGCGCAGAGCCAGATCGAATCCTTCTTCAATCAGCCCAACCTGGCGGTCCGAAAGGTCCACCGACAGCTTCACTTCTGGCCACTGCTCGGCAAAGCGGCCCATTGGTTCAGAGAGATGATCCAGCCCGAACGACAACGGCAGGGACACCCGCAGCGGTCCGCTCAAATGCGCCTGATCGGTTTGTGCACTTTCCTGCAAGGCCGCGACCGCCTCGCGCACGGCCAGCGCCTTGTCATAAACCCGCTGGCCTTCTTCGGTCAGGCGCGACTGGCGGGTATTGCGCTGCAGGAGCTTCATCCCCAGTTGCGCCTCCAGATCAGCTAGGCGCCGACTCACCGCCGACTTGGCGACATCCAGCTGCTCTGCCGCTTTGCCGATGCCACCGGCTTCGACCACCCGGATGAACACCTCGATTTGTTCCAGTTGTGCCACTTGGCCTCCCATCACATGCCGCCCCAACGCACCGTTCTCAGATTCACAACAGAGTATTGCCCGTCCGGGCGTTTTTTCGGGGCAATCCCTGCGCTAAGATTACCAAAACAAGCCAATGATCAGGAGATAAATGCATGAGCCATCTGACCTTGACACACAAAACGCAGGGCCACGCCGCCACGGACGGCGCGGGCATCAAGCTCACCCGTCTACTGGGCACGCCCGACTGGACCGATGCCGACCCGTTTTTGATGCTGGACCGTTTTGCCACCGACGAACCACAGGATTATCTCGCTGGCTTCCCCCCGCACCCGCACCGGGGCTTTGAAACCGTGACTTACCTGATCGAAGGGCGGATGCGCCACGCCGACAACCAGGGCAACGAAGGCGTGATCGAATCCGGCGGCGCGCAATGGATGACCGCTGGTGCCGGCATTGTGCATTCGGAAATGCCGGAACAGAAACAGGGGCGCCTGCACGGCTATCAGCTCTGGCTGAACCTGCCCGCCGAAGACAAACAGCAACCGGCCAGCTACCGGGACGTCAAGCCTGAGGAACTGACCGAATGGACGGACGATGCCGGACGCCGCTTTCGCCTGCTGGCCGGGGACATTCGTCAGGAAGACAAGGTGTATCAGGGGCCGATTCAGGCCGAGGCCACGCAAGCCCTGTTTGTGGACATCACTCTGCCCGCCAACCAGGCCTGGTCATTTTTGGAAACGCCCGAACACACCACCTTGCTGGTCATGATCGAAGGCAGCTTGAACGACCCGTTTGACCTGTCAACCGGCGAACTGGCACAAGTCAGCGGTTCAGGCGAGCTTACGGCGGGCGAAAACGGCGCTCGCTTTCTGTTAATCAGCGGCCAACCCATCAACGAACCCGTCGCCCGACGCGGCCCGTTTGTCATGAACACCCAGGCCGAACTCAATCAAGCGTTTGAAGACTACCGACTGGGGCGGTTTTAATGCCAAACGCCACTGAACGCTGGGCCAATCATGACTGACTGAGCCATTCAGTCAACGTTTGCCATAATTGATTTGCCTGATCGGTTTTACCAGATCGAGTGAGACGCTTGGTTTGGGTAGAAGTAATTAGAGTCAAAGCATTATCCGGCTGGTCAAAGCCGAGGTTGGCGCCGACTTGGTTGGCGCAGATCATGTCGAGTTGTTTGGTTTTGAGTTTGGTTCGGGCGTGGGCTTCCAGATTTTCGGTTTCGGCGGCGAAGCCGACCAGAATCGGGCCTTTGCCGTGGTTCTCGGCTTTCTGCTGACCGGCCCAGCCGATGATGTCGGGGTTTTTGATCAGTTTGAGAGTCAGCTCGTCGGTGTCCGGCGATTTTTTCAGCTTTTGCTCGGCTGGTTCGGCCACGCGATAATCGGCCACGGCGGCGGCGCCAATCAACACATCCGTCTGCGCAAACTCGGTCTGCACGGCGGCCAACATCTGCTGAGCGGTGGCCACATCCACGCGCCTGACGTTTGCGGGTGTGGGCAAGCTCACTGGCCCGGCAATCAGGGTGACGCTGGCCCCCGCCTGTGCCGCGACGTCAGCCAGCGCAAAGCCCATGCGCCCGGAGCTGCGATTGCCCAGAAATCGCACCGGATCAATCGGTTCCTGCGTGGGTCCGGCGGTGATCACCACCTGCTTGCCTTGCAAAAAGGCCTGGGTTTTTAACCAGGCCTGGTCATTTTCGGGTTGGGACGAAGCAGGCACAGTGGAGGAAACGGATTCGGTCGCGGACACAATCTCGATTTCGTCCGCCAGCCGCCCTTCGCCGGTTTCACCGCAGGCCTGTTCGCCTTCGCCCGGGGGAACGATCTGTACGCCGCGCGCTCGCAGCATCTGGACATTCTGTTGGGTGACCGGCTGTTGCCACATCACCCGGTTCATGGCTGGCGCCACCACCAGCGGCCGGTCGCTGGCCAGCACCAGTGTGCTCAGCAGGTCATCGGCCAGCCCGGCAGACAGTTTGGCGAGCACATTGGCGGTCGCCGGAGCGATCACCATCACCTCCGCCCACCGGGCGAGTGCGATGTGATCCATGCCCGCTTCCTGTTCCGCATCAAACAGGTCGGTGCGCACCGGATGCCCGGACAGGGCCTGAAAACTGAGCGGAGCCACAAACGCCTGCGCCGAGTCGGTCATCACCACCTGCACCTCGTGCCCGGCCTTGCGATACAAGCGCACCAGATTCAAAGCTTTGTAGGCGGCAATGCCGCCGGTCACGCCCAGCAGAATGTTCATGCGCGCTCCTCGTCCATCGCGGCGATCAATTCGGCAGGCAAGCGCGCCGGACGACCGTTGCAGGTATTGACACCAATGGTGCGCGCGTCCACCATCAACTGGCCGTCGTCACGCACAATCTTCTGTTCAAACACCGCTTTCATGCGCCCTTCTGGCACCATGCACACCGTGACCTCAAACCGGTCATTAGGTTTGAGCGGGGCCTTGTAATCGAGTTCGGCACGAATCAGCATCAGGTGAACGCCCTCGCGTGTGAGGGCGGCAAAATCAATGCCGTGGTGATGCAAAAAGGCATGGCGGGCATGTTCCAGATAGTTCTGATAAACGGCGTTATTGACCACGCCCTGCAGATCGCATTCGTAGTCGCGCACCTGCATCGACACTCGAAACATTGTCACTTTTCCTTACTTCCGATACTATACGGGTATTCTAGCAAAAGAACCGGGAACCCGGCATGGCCATTTGCCACTGGCATGAACACGACCGCCCCAGAGAAAAACTGCTCCATTTCGGCGCCGAAAAGCTGAGCGATGCCGAATTATTGGCGATCTTTCTTCGCACCGGGGTGTCCGGCCAGAGCGCAGTGGCGCTGGCGCAAACCCTTCTGGACCAGTTCGACACCCTGTCGGCTCTGCTGGGCGCCTCCTACGATGATTTTTGTCAGGGCAAAGGACTGGGCACGGCCAAATACGTGCAATTGCAGGCCGTGCTGGAAATGTCACGCCGCCACTTTCAATCCGGCCTTGAAAAAGGCCAGGCCCTGACCGAACCCGAAATCGCCGCACGTTACCTGCAACATCATTTATCCCACCAGTCCCGCGAAACCTTTGGCCTGTTGCTGCTGGATCAGCAACACCAACTGATTGCGTTCGATGCGTTGTTTACCGGCACGCTGAATCAAGCCAGCGTTCACCCCAGGGAGGTCATTCAAAGCGTGCTCGATCATCAGGCCGCGGCAGTGATTCTGGCACACAATCACCCTTCGGGAGATCCCACGCCCAGTGAATCGGATCGACACCTGACCGAGCGTCTGAAAACGGCACTGGCGACGATTGATGTGCGCTGTCTTGATCATTTGATCATCGGCGATCACGGTCGCTGGCATTCCATGGCGCAACGAGGACAACTATGACCCGGTTAATTCAAATGCTTCGACAGCTACTGGGCGGTCTCTGGCTTCTCTTGACCCTGACCGTCGCCATGGGGTTGAGCGGTTGGGGCCTGGCGCAAAGCAACTTTCTGTATTCGGCCTGGTACGAACCGGCCAAGGTTGCGCAAACGGTGGCGACCCATGCGCCTCAAAACCCGTTTAAAAAAGGGTTTGAACAGACCAGCGCTGCCACCCAGCAGCGTCTGATCGCCGACCTGGTGAACGCTCTGCAAGCGCAAGGTCAGGGGTTGGCACAATTGCACTACACCACCTCAGAGACAACCACGACACTGCTGCGTCCGGGCGAGGTGGCGCAACTGACCCAGCTGTCTCAAACCATTGAGGTCGCCACAAAATTCTGGTGGTGGGCCCTTTCAGGCTGGGGCCTGCTGACATTATTGCTTTTGTGGCAACGCTGGCTTCCTGCCCCGACTCAGGCCTGGTGGCTGATTGGGTCAGTTGGGGTAATCAGCCTGTTGACGCACCTGTTCTGGGGGATGATCCCGGCACTGAAAACCCTGTTTGACGCCCTGCTGCCCAACTGGCCGCCATCGCTTTTGCATTATGACCACTCTTTGCTAATGACCCTGCTGGCCACGCCCGATTTATTTGTGTGGACGGCTCTGGTCTGGCTGACCGGTACGCTGGGGGGCCTGGCGCTGTTGGCGCACAGCTTGCGCTCACTGGAAGCGCAACTGGTGGATAAGCACCCGCCTTATATGGTGTAAACGGTTTGATTTCAAAAGAAATGCCGTTTCAGGGCTTGCTTTTATCAGGGTTATCCGTGATAATTCCGCTTCTTATTTTTCATCACTTGGCCAACACCACATTGGCCGGTCTGTGAAAATTTAGAAATATTCGAATATTTTTAATGGCCTTTTTTGCACTGCGGACGCAGTCAATCAGGGTGTTTGAGAGGATTAGAGAAATGTCGAAAGTATGCCAAGTCACAGGTAAAAAACCTGCCGTCGGTAACAATGTTTCCCACTCTCATCGTAAAACTCGTCGTCGCTTTCTGCCAAACCTGCAAACGCACCGTTTCTGGGTGGAAAACGAAAGCCGCTTTGTGAAACTGCGTCTGTCCACTGCGGGCATGCGCATCATCGACAAAAACGGCATCGAGTCAGTGCTGGCAGAGATGCGTGCACGTGGTGAGAAGGTTTAAGGAGTGCCATCATGCGCGATAAGATCAAACTGAAATCGACTGAGAGCGCCTATTTTTATACCACGGATAAAAACAAGCGCAATATGCCCGGAAAATTCGAGATCAAAAAATTTGATCCGATTGTCCGCAAGCATGTGATCTTCAAGGAAGCCAAAATCAAGTAATTGAAACTGGCTTGTTTGACGCAAAAAACCCGGTAATTTTACCGGGTTTTTTTATGTCTGAACGTCAGTGGCCAAGCAAACAGAGAGGAGAACAATCCGATCAAATCATGCAGGTTTGGTTACGTCCCTGCTGCTTGGCCAGATAAAGCTGCTCATCCACACGGTGGTACACTTCTTCGGCTTCCAAGGACTCATCCGAGTCGCAATAGGCGGCACCAATGGAAAAAGTCAGAATGCCCTGAGGCGCGTCCGGGTTGGCAATGGCGCAATCAGACACCGCGTGACGAAGGTTTTCGCAGTACTCGTAGAAGGCTTCAGGGGTGGGCATGGTGGTGATCACCAGAAACTCTTCCCCGCCCATGCGGAAGATGTAATCCCCACTGCGCGAAAAGCGCAATTTGAGAAGTTCCGCCACTTGCACCAACACCTGGTCGCCGTGCTGATGCCCGAAGTAGTCATTGACCTGCTTAAAATAATCCAAATCCAGCATGGCTACACACACCGGGTTTTTCTCTCGCTGATGGCGACTGAGCTCTTTCGGGAACTGCTGATTGAAGAAACGGCGGTTGTACACGCCGGTCAGCTCGTCTTGAATCGACAAACGTTCCACTTTTTTGCGGTCACTGATGTCCACCCGGGTGGCCCAGACCTGACGCACTTCGCCCTTCCAGTCACGCACCGGGGTAAAGGTCAGTTCCACCCAATACAGCTGCCCGCTTTTCTTTCGACCCTGAATTTCACCGCGCCAGCGCTTGCCTTCCAGCAACAGGGTCAGGATTTTTTCCTGACGGTGGCTGTCAATCTGGTCAGTGGACAAGTCAAGGTAATTGAGCGCCTGCAAATCCTCACGGCTGTAACCGGTCAAGCGCAGGAAGCTGTCGCTGGCTTTGACAATGCGCATGGTTTCCAGATCAATCAGGGTGGCGTAGGTCAACTCATGAATCTGGTCAATATAAGCCTGTTGGCGTTTTTTCTGATAACGGTACACCAGTGCCAGCGCAACCAAAATCAACGCCAGCAACAGCACCGAACCCGCCAGTTTCCAAAGCTGTTGCTGATCGAGCTGATTGACCACTTCCAGCCGAATCCAGCGATTGTAGATTTCGCGGCGTTCCTGCTCGCTGATCGAGTTCAGGGTCTTTTGGATGATGCCGAATAAAATTGGGCTGTCACGACGCACCCCCATGGCCAGTTCAAATCGCTGCTCCGATTGACCGATCACATGCACGCCGGTCAGCCCATGCTGGTTCATGGCGTAGTTGATGGCGCCCAGATTACCGGAATAGGCCCGTGCGCGCCCCTCGATCACGGCTTCAATGCCTTCTTTGACCGAATCCACTTTTAACAGGCGAATTTCAGGATAATGGCGTCGCATGGTCTCTTCCGACCAATACCCCCTGACCACCGCCACGGTTTCGCCGTTCAACTGTTCGTAATCCTGAATGTAGGACATGTCTTTCAGCCCGAGCAGCACCATGGGAAACGACAGATAAGGCTGGGTAAAGCGCATATACTCCTGCCGCTCAGGCGAGCCCACAGCACAGGAGTACATATCCAGCTCGCCGCGTTCGGCCATGCCCACCACCTCGGCCCAGAGCTTTTCTTTAACCGGTTCAAAGGTCACCCCAAGGCGTTCTTCAAACAAAGCCAGATAGTCGGCGGCGATCCCCTGATAGCGCCCGGACGGATCAATAAATTCAAACGGTTCCCAATCAATGTCATTGCCGATGCGGATCACCGGATTGTGCATCAGAAACGCCTGCTCCTGAGGCGTCAAAACCAGACTGCTCGGCTGAAACAGAAACGTATCCCAATCCGTATTGCGGTAGGTCACCTCACTGATCATGCCGGCATCGCGCGCGCTGGCGGCGGTGGCTTTGACTTTGGCCACATCCACGTCGCCGATGGGGGTATTGCCACTTTCCACATATTGACGAGTTAATTTGGCCTCTGACAGCAGCGCATCACGCGATTTGACCACGTTGAAATGAGCCATGATGTAATCCACCACCGACTCAGGGTTAGCCAGAGCGTACTCCCAGCCAGCAATGGTGGCGTCACGAAACGCCTGAACCTGACTGGAATGCTGACGCGCAAAATAACGCGAGGTCACCAGCATGTCACCATAGCTTTGCGAGCCATAAGACTTCGGGTCCAAAATAAAAAACGGCACGTCCAGCTTGTTCAACCGATAAGGCTCATTGGTCATATAAGCCGCATACAGGTCCACCCGACGCTCGATAAAATCTTCCAGGCGCCCCGTTGCCGGTACCTCAATTACAGGCTGGTCACTGAGTTTCTGGATCTGGCGCATCAGGTTCATCACCTGCATGTTGTGCTGGTGCATCACCGTCTTGCCACCGGCGTCGGCCAGGTCATTAATGCGCTCATGGCTGAGCAACACCATGGGCGAATACTGAAACGCACTCATCACCAGCCGAATCGGCGCGCCTTCGGCATAGTCGGCCACCAGCGTGCTGTAACCGACCGCAAATTCGGCCTCTCCGGCACGGACCACTTCCGCAGGACGGGCGCTCGGCACCCAATCCTGAATCTCGACCTCCAGTCCGCGCTCGCGATAATACCCTTGCATCTGCGCGGCATAGAACCCGGCAAACTGAAACTGGTGATGCCAGTTAAACCGCACGCGAACGGTCTTCAAATCCTGTTCATTGCTGACTTGCGGGGTCTGAGGCGAGGCAGCCAGAACAGGCTGAAAGGTAAACAGCGCAGACAACAGAGCAAACGCGCCACCATAGATTAGCCATCGACGGACCGAATAAAACGTATAGTGTGTGCAACCAAACACTCGAGGTGTTCCTTTTCTCTTTTGAAATCAGTGGTCAAACCATCATGTCATTGACTCGGGCACTGCCCCGAGGCGCTTAACAAGTTTACCAAACTCCCTCTTGGCCCGCCGTAAAAACCACAAAAACCTTTAAAAAAGAGATGAATATCACAACTGAACGCGCTTCGTTGCAGAGGCCCGGGCCTTGTGTCACACTTATTTTCGTACTGTCTTTTCCTTCAGAATTCACCGGGTCCCGCCCGAAGGAGTTTTTGCATGTCGACCACCCTGACCATCAATGAGCAAACGCATTCCCTGGACATTGACCCCGACACGCCGCTTTTGTGGGCACTGCGCGACCACCTGCAACTGACCGGCACCAAATTCAGTTGCGGCAAAGGGCTGTGCGGTGCCTGCACGGTCCTCGTCGACCAAAAACCCACGCGCAGCTGCATCACGCCAGTCTCGACCCTGAACCAGGCTCAGATCACCACGATTGAAAGCCTCGACCCAAACCATCCCATTGTGCAGGCCTGGCAAAAAAAGGATGTGCCTCAGTGCGGGTACTGCCAATCCGGCCAGATCCTCTCGGCCGTATCGCTCTATGAACAGGCGAAAACGGCTGACAAACCCAGCGATGACGCCATCAAGACCACCATGACCAATTTATGTCGATGCGGCAGCTACCCGGAAATCAAACAGGCCATTGATCTGTCCTTTGCCACCAACCCGCAGGAGGCGTAACCCATGAAAGCATTGATGCAATCCAAGCCAACGCCATCCAACGCCGTCGAAGAAATCGGCCCAGAGAACCCAAGCCGCCGTGCCCTGCTCAGAGCCGGCTTGATTGCCTCGGGCGGCCTTTTGTTTGGCTTTCAGCTGCCTCTTGCACGCAAAGCCCGCGCGGCTTCTGACGCGGACGCGCAGCAAACATCCAATTTTCCGGTTCAGGGCTGGCTGCAACTGACCGAGCAGAACGAGGTGGTCCTGATCGTGCCCGTTTCTGAAATGGGGCAGGGGTCGCAGGCGGCGCTGGCCATGATCATGGCGGATGAAATGGGGGCCGACTACCCTCGCATTCAAGTGAAAACGCCGCTGAATGACCCCATGTACAACAATCCGATGTTCGGCATGCAGTTAACCGGCGGCAGTACCGCCGTGCGCGCCTGGTGGGAACCCCTGAGCAAAGTGGGGGCGACCCTGCGTGCGATGCTGTGTCAGGCCGCCGCCGAGCAATGGGGCGTGGCCCCACAGGACTGTGACGCACGCGAAAACCGGGTCATTGAGCGCCACAATCATCGCCAGATTGATTTCGCCGAATTGCTGCCCACTCTGACGCAACAAACAGCGCCAGCCGATCCGCCTTTGCGTCACCCCAGTGAGTATCAGTACATTGGTCGTCCCATGCCTCGGGTGGACACCCCCGCCAAGCTCAACGGCCAGGCGCAATTTGGCATAGATGTCCAGTTGCCCGGCCTCCTAACCGCGACCCTTGCTCAGGCGCCCGTATTCGGCGGTGACATTGAGACGTATGACGAGGCCGCTGCCAAATCGGTGAAAGGCGTGAAAGCAGTGGTCGAACTGCCGGGCGCCATTGCCGTGGTCGCAGACGGTTACTGGCCGGCCAAAAAAGGACTGGAAAAGCTCAATCCCCAATTCAGTGTCGGTGCCATGCCCGAGCTGAACAACACACAAATCGAAGCCCGACTTCAGGCCGGATTAAACAAAGACGGCGAAACCGTCATCGAATCATCGCAATCGGCCTCCGGGCAAGTCTCGGAAACCATTCAGGCAGACTACTACGCCCCGTATCTGGCGCACACGCCGATGGAACCCATGAATGCCACCGCCCATGTCACCGACAGCCACTGTGAGGTCTGGGCGCCCACCCAAAACCAGACCCAGTCAGTGCAGGCGGCGGCCGATGCCAGTCTGTTACAGCCGGATCAGGTCACTTTGCACACCACCTATCTCGGCGGTGGCTTTGGCCGACGGGCCTATGTGGACTATGTCACCCAGGCGGTCCTGCTTTCGACCGAAATGCAGGCCCCGGTCAAGCTGATCTGGTCCCGCGAAGAAGACGTGCAACATGATTTTTATCGCCCCGCGGCCCTCGCCCGATTCGATGTCGATCTGGATGCCGACGGCTACCCGCTTGCCTGGCGCAACAAAGTGGTCACCGACTCGGTGATGGCCGACTTCACCGGTGGATCGGACACCATGATCGACAGTGCCATGACCGAAGGTTTGGGCGATCAGGCCTACCAAATTGCCAACCTGTCGCTCAAGGCTGTCCGCGAAAACTTTTCTGTCCCCATCGGTTTCTGGCGATCGGTCGGTCACTCCTTTACCGGCTTCTTTCTGGAGGGCATGGTTAACGAACTGGCACACCGCCAGCAGATTGACCCGTTCGCGTATCGTCGTCAACTGCTCAAAGACGACGCCCGCATGCACGGCGTGCTGGACCAACTGGAAGCCCTTTCCGGTTGGCAGAAACCGGCGGCAGACGGCATCGGGCGCGGCATGGCCTGCGTGGAAAGCTTCGGCAGTTTGGCCGGTCAGGTGGTCGAAGCCCATTTGGAAGACAAGCAAATCGTCGTGGATCGGGTTTACTGTGTGATCGACTGTGGACGTGTGGTCAATCCCGAAATCGTGCGACGTCAGGTGAGCAGTGCGGTGATCTATGGACTGACTGCCGCGTTACAAAGTGAAATCCACTTTGAATCGGGCCGTGTGCAGGAGAGCAACTTTGACGACTATCCGATGCTGACCCTGGCGCAGACCCCGGACATTGACGTGGAAATTGTGGCCAGCGAGCAGGCCCCCGGGGGTTATGGTGAGCCCGGGTTGCCACCGGTTGCGCCTGCGCTGGCTGGCGCGATTCTGTCATTGACCGGCCAGCCGGTTCGACGTTTGCCCATTAAAATCTAGCCGACCTCGGCCATGGGCACCGCGCTTGGTTCAACCGAAGGCGGCTTGCCCGCCAGCTCACGTCGATAACGACGAAAGGCCTGGGGACTCATTCTGGGCAAAGGCCAGTGTTCGCGCAGATTCTGCAAGGCTTCATACGCTTCCTCCAGGCCTGCAAACAACGCCACAGAGCCTTTGGCGCCCACAATGTGATAGCCGCATTCGTCTTTTTCAAGACAATAATGTTGTGTGGTCATACGCCCTCCTTGTGTCTGATGAAAGCCGTTGACGAGCCTTTCGCCTGACTTTCCGGGCCTACTTTCTGTATCGGCCAATCCCGGCGCAAGCTTAGATTGACGGATCGCTTGTTAAGCGACGCAGCAAAGTTCGCACCAGTTTGCCCCACCGTTTTATAATGCGCTGTCGAAGCGTTTAGATTGATCCAGTTGTGAGCTGATCCCATGCCCGAATTACCCGAAGTCGAAACCACCCGCCGAGGCATTGAACCCAGCCTGCGCGGCCGCACCATCCGGTCGTTCAAAGTCCGACAACCCTCACTGCGCTGGCCCGTGCCCGCGCATTTGACCGATTTTTTACCAGGCCTGGTGATTTCATCGGTCAAGCGTCGCTCCAAATACCTGTTGCTGACATTGACGCAAGTCGATGGCACCTCGGCGGGCACGCTGTTGATTCACCTGGGCATGTCGGGCAGTCTGCGCCTGACGCCGCCTGAGACCGCACCCCGCAAGCATGACCACATCGATCTGATACTGACCGATGGCACCTGCTTGCGCTACCACGACCCCAGACGCTTTGGGGCCTGGCTCTGGACCGACCAGCCACCCAACACCTACCCACTGCTGGCCAAACTCGGGCCGGAGCCATTGAGTGAGGCCTTTGACGGCGACGTGCTGTTTCAGGCGCTGTCACGCCGCAAAAGCGCCATCAAAACCTGTCTGATGAACGCGCACATTGTGGTGGGCGTGGGCAATATTTACGCCAACGAAGCCCTGTTTCTGAGCGGCCTTCACCCCACTTTACGCGCCGACACGCTCACCAAACCCCAGTGCGAAACACTGGCCCGCCACATACGAGAAGTGTTGCAGGCGGCGATTGAACAAGGCGGCACCACGCTGAATGATTTCCTCGCGCCCAGCGGCACGCCCGGTTATTTTGAGCAACGTTTGTTTGTTTACGGTCGTCTGGACGAGCCCTGTCGTCATTGCGGGACACCGATCGAAAAACAGGTCATCAGCCAGCGCGCCAGCTATTTTTGCCCGCATTGTCAGCCACTTTAAACGCGAGAGGTTTCCGGCTTGTACTCCCGCCGGGGTTTCACTAATATAAGAGCATGCCTTTTCAATGCCGGGGACCCGATATGATTGATTTTATCAAGCGCCAAACTGGCTGGTTACTCCTGGTCACCCTCGGCTTTCTGAGTGGTTGCTCCTCCCAGAACGATGCCCCCACCGCCACGGCCTGGCCAATGATGCAGTCGTGTGAACTGCGCGAATCCGTGTGCACCGCGCAGGCACCCAAAGAGCTGTCGCTGGCTCAGGTGCCGGGCCAAGCGCCCATCACCGACCAGCGTGTGACACTGTCGCTCAGCCCGCGCCCGGTTCAGGTCGCACGCAGCCTTGAGGCCAGTGCGCGGTTGGAAGGGTTTGCCGATGACGCCATCAAATCCGTGGAAATCGATGTGGCGGGCATTAATATGTATATGGGCTACAACCGGGTGCCGCTTCAGCGCCAGTCGCCGGGCCACTATACCGGGCCGCTGATGCTGGCCTTTTGCACCAATGATGAAATGCACTGGCAAGTCACGGTGCTGATCACACTCAATGACGGTCACCAGATTCAGGTGCCGTTTCAGTTGACCACATACAATCAGCAATCCGACTGACACCAATCCAGATAGGGACGTTTATGAACTGGCATCAACTGTCGTCTTCGAGTGTGCTCAAACAATTGGGCACCCACGCCGAAACCGGCCTGTCCGCGGAAGAGGTGGCATCGCGCCAGGCTGAATATGGCCTCAACAACTTGCATCAGGCCGAGCAGACCTCAGCGATCATGCTGTTTCTGGCCCAACTCAAAAACCCCTTGCTGATCATTCTGGCCGTGGGCGCCGTGCTATCGTTCCTGACTGGCCACCACATCGATGCGATTGCAATCAGCGTGATCATTGTGATCAACGCCATGATCTCGTTTGTGCAGGAATACAAAGCCCAGAAGTCCATTGATGCCCTCAAAAACATGGCCGCGCCCAAATGTCTGGCCATGCGCGAGGGCGAGTGGCAGAAAATCCCGGCCAGCGAGCTGGTGCCCGGCGACCTGATCAAGCTCGCCAATGGCGACATCATTCCCGCTGACGCCCGCCTGATCAAAGCCGACAGCCTTCAGATCGACGAGGCCGCGCTGACCGGTGAATCGGAACTGGCACAGAAACAGGCCGAGGCCCTGTCCGAAGCCGATTTGGCACTGGGTGACCAGAGCAACCGGGTCTTTATGAGCACCCCGATCAACCGGGGTCAGGGCATTGCGGTGGTCACTGAAACCGGCATGCAGACCGAGGTGGGCAAAATCGCCGACCTGATGCAAACCACCGAATCCCGCCTGAGCCCACTGCAGCGCCGCATTCAGGAACTGTCACACGCCTTGATCTGGGCGGCGTTCGTAATCGTCGCTCTGATTGTGGCACTGGGCATTTATCAGGGGCTTTCCGCCATGGAGCTGATTACCACCACCATTTCACTGGTGGTGGCAGCCATTCCGGAAGGGATGCCGACGGTGGTCACCATTGTGCTCACGCTTGGCGCCAAACAGATGATGCACCGCCACGCGCTGGCCAAGCAACTGGCATCGGTGGAAACGCTGGGAGCCACCTCGGTGATCTGTTCCGACAAAACCGGCACCCTCACCCAGAACAAGATGCAGACACTCAAGCTTTGGGCCAGCGGTGAAATCTATGACGTCAGCGGCCAGGGTTACGAGCCCAAAGGGGACTTTATCGACCCGACCGGGCACATTGTCACCCCCGAGCACCACTTTCATTTAACCCAAATGCTCAGCTTTTCCGTGCTTTGCTCGGACACCGAATTAATCGAGGAATCGGGTCAGTACCGTATTCAGGGCCTGCCCACCGAAGGCGCGGTGGTGGTCGCGGCGGCCAAGGCCGGCATCACCCCCGACACCCTGCAGAACGACTTTAAAGTGCTGCGCACCCACCCATTTGATTCCGGGCGCAAAATGATGAGCGTGGTGGTCGAAGACAAACACGGCCAGCTTCATCTGATTGTCAAAGGGGCGCCCGATGTGGTCAGCCGCCATGCCGATGCGATCGATTGTGGCGACAAACATCTGGACATGGTCAGTAACGAATCCATGATCAACGAGGTGATTGAAGGTTTCGGGCGCGAAGCCCTGCGCACCCTGGCGGTGGCCCATCGGCCACTGAATCCCTCCGACATCGATCTGCCGGTGGAACAACTGGAACACAGCCTGATCATCAACGGCATTCACGGCATCATTGACCCACCGCGTCCAGAAGCCACCAAAGCCGTGCGCTCGGCACACAAAGCCGGCGTGCGCGTGGTGATGATCACCGGTGACCACGCCGTCACGGCCAAAGCCATCGCCGCGCAGATGGGCATTGTCAAAGACGAAACCGCGGATGTCATCACCGGCCCGGAACTGAATCAGATCAGCGACGAGGCACTGATCAATCGCGCCGCCGAGGTCAGTGTCTATGCCCGCGTCACCCCCGAACACAAACTGCGCATTGTCCAGGCGCTGCAGGCCAATGGTGATGTCATTGCCATGACCGGCGACGGGGTCAATGATGCCCCCGCCCTGCGCAAAGCCGACATCGGCATTGCCATGGGTCAGGGCGGCACTGATGTGGCCAAGGACTCGTCCGATCTGATTCTGCTGGACGACAACTTTGCCACCATCGTCAACGCCGTGCGCGAAGGTCGCCGCATTTACGACAATATCCGCAAATTCATCCGCCAGGCTCTGACGGCCAATGTGTCCGAAGTCTCGGCGATTCTGTTTGCGTTTCTGATCATCATCGATGAACCCATGCTCTCCCTGGCGCCATTGATGATCCTCTGGATCAACCTGGTCAGTGATGGCATTCCCGCGCTGGCGCTTGGGTTTGATGCCGCCGAAGACGACGTGATGAAACGCCAGCCCCGCGCCTCGGATGAAAGCTTTTTTGCCGATCATCTGGGCACCCGAATCATTGCCCGCGGCTTGGTGATGGGTGCGATGACCTTTTTCATGTTTTTCCATGCCCTCTCGCAGGGCGAATCAGTCGCCTACGCCCAGACGCTTGCTTTCATGACCCTGATCTTCGGGCAACTGGTGCATGTATTTGACGCACGGACCTTCACTACCCTGTTTCAACGCAACCCTTTCAGCAACCACATGCTGCTGGGCGCGGTGGCGCTTTCAGCCGCGCTGTCACTGCTGATGGTCTACACCCCGTTTGGCAATCTGGCCATCGGCACCGAAGCCTTAAGCAGCGCCCATCTGGCCATGGCGCTGTTTATGGGCGCGTTGCCCACACTGGTGCTTTCATCCATCAAACGCATTACCGGACTCAAATGGCTCTGAGTGATGTGAAGGAATGAAACCATGCGTCATTTAAAGCACCCTCTCATCTCCTACACGCTGGTGGGCGTTCAATTTGCCACGATGGGGGGACTGCTGCTGACCGGCCCTTGGATCCATTCAGGATGGGAATTCATCTTCCAGATCCTTGGCATCGGGCTGGGGCTTTGGGCAGTGCAGACCATGCACCTGGGACACTTCAACATCATTCCCGATCCGCGTCCGGATTCTAAGCTGGTGCAGGCCGGGCCTTACCGCTGGCTACGCCACCCCATGTACACCTCCATCCTGCTGTTTTTCACGCCTCTGGTGATTGTCGCGCCCACGCCTTTGCGCTGGGCACTGCTGAGTTTGCTTTTGCTCGATCTGTTACTCAAACTGCATTACGAAGAAGCCCTCCTGAAAGAACGCTTTGCCGACTACCCGGACTACCAGCAGCGCACGCACAAGCTGATGCCTTTTATCTTCTGATTCCGACGGATGCCATGCCAAAAAGATTGGGGCCGGAATAAGCTCGAAAACGCAGCGTTGAATTGTATAATCGGGATGGTTGTAAAGGCGTTGACGGCACTCTTTATGGACCGTGTCTTCAAACCGACCAGGGAGCGCGAATGGAAGCTGAAATCAAAGAAATCCGTGACCACATCAGCGCTTACCCGCCGTTTCGGGATCTCAGCGATGCTCTGCTCAATGACATCGCCACATCGGTGGAAATTGCCTACTATCAAGCGGGGGCGCCCATCGTCGAATTCGGCGACCCCATCCACTATCTCTTTTATATCCGCAGTGGCGCCGTCGAGGTCTATTTACGAAATGGCGAGCTTTACAACCGTCTCGATGAAGGCGACATCTTTGGCCACGTTGGCCTGCTGCTCAACCGGCGCGTACGCTCGCCAGTCACGGCCATTGAAGACACACTGATCTACCTCATTCCCGCCGCCGTGTTCGACCGCCTGTGCGACCAAGACGAAAATTTTGCCGACTTTGTCGGGCTCTGGGGCTCGCGCCTGAAAAGCACGGTGGAACAAAGCGCACGCGGCAACGACATGATGTTCACCCCCGTTCGCCGTCTGATCACACGATTACCGGTGATGATCGAGGCCTCCGCGAGTGTCCAGGAAGCAGCCCGTTTGATGACCGAACAGGAAGTGTCCTCTCTGCTGGTACTCGCCCCGCCTGACCACTCGGATTCGGACCGGGTTTTCAGTGATCTTGACGGCCAACAATGGCGACTGAGCGATATGATCACCGATCTGGATTTGCGCGAACGCGTCCTCGCCCAGGGCCTGCCCGCACAAACACCTCTGACGCAAATCACAGATGAAGGGCTTCACACCATTCAGTCGGATGAATCCATCTATGAAGCCATGTTGATCATGTTGCGCAACAACATTCAGAGCCTGCCTGTGCTGCACCGACGTCGCCCGGTCGGTCTGGTGTCTCTTTCGGACATTGTGCGCTACGAAACCGACAGCAGTCTGCACTTGATGAGCAACATCCTGAAGCAGACCAGCGCACGTGGGCTCGAGCGCCTCAAGCCCAACATCCAGGCAGCCTTCTTGCGCCTGGTGGATGAGGGAGCCACCTCTCAGATGATCGGCAACGCCATGTCCAGCATTGGCCGCAGCCTGATGCGACGGCTGGTGGAGCTGGCCGAGGCGGAACTGGGACCACCGCCTGTGCCGTATTGTTTTATGGTGCACGGCTCGCTGGCGCGCAATGACCAGTCCATTACCACCGACCAGGACAATGCTCTGGTCTTGCACGACAGCTTCGACCCGGCGCAGCACGATGTTTATTTTAAAGCGCTGGCACAACGTGTCAGCGACGGGTTGGATGCCTGCGGCTACCCCTACTGTAAAGGCGGCATCATGGCCACCAACCCCCAATGGCGCCAACCCCTGGCCCAGTGGAAGCAATACTTCACAGAGTGGATCGCGGAACCCGACCCGGAGCGGTTGCTGCACAGCTCGATTTTCTTTGACCTGGATGCGGTGTATGGGGAGGAGCGTTTCGTCGAAGCACTGCAGGACCTGATCACCACTCAGGCACCCAAAAACCCGAAATTTCTGGCGGCCCTCGCGCGCAATGCACTCAACCGTACCCCGCCATTGGGCGTCTTTCGCAATTTCGTGATGGAAAAGGATGGCAAGCACAACAATTCCATCAACATCAAACGCCGCGGCGTGGCGCCCATGAACGATGTGATCCGTGTGCATGCGCTGAGCGTGGGGTCACAGGCACAAAACCCGTTTGAACGACTGGATGACATCGATGAAGCCAATATCCTCTCGATCGGACAGACCGACCGTTTGCGCTACGCACTCGAATTCATGGCTTTGGTGCGTTTGCGTCATCAGGCCGATGACATCAAGCACAACCATACCGCCGACAACTCCATCGAACCCGAATACATTTCGGATCACGACCGTCACAATCTCAAGGAAGCCTTTCAGGTATTAAACCACGCACAAAAATACCTGCGCTTTCGCTACCCCGAACGAGGCCGCGGCTAACCATGGGGCTCAAAAATACATCGCCGTCATCGACACAAAGCTGGGCAGATTACTACACAACCCAGGCAAAACACTGTCAGGACCCGACACTTCAGCGTTTTTACGCCACAGGTCTGGTGTCACCGGACACCCCGATCGGCGAAGTACCACTGATGGCACTGGATTTTGAGACCACCGGCATGAACGCCGCCAAACACGACATCGTAAGCATCGGCATGGTGCCCTTTACCCTGCAGCGTATCCGTCCGGCCCAAGGCCATTATTGGGTGGTCAAACCCAGACGCTCCCTGCGCGAAGAATCCATCGTCCATCACCGCATCACCCACTCGGAAATCGAACACGCGCCTGATCTGGAGACGGTGCTCGACGAAGTGCTCGACCGCTTGGCGGGGCATCTTGTGGTCGTGCATTATCGCAACATTGAACGCAACTTTCTGGACGGGGCCATCTTCGCCCGACGCGGCGAGCACTGCCTGTTTCCAGTGATTGACACCATGGTGATCGAAGCTCGGTTTGAACGAGGGCAGCGCTTCCAAACACTCAAGCGGCTTTTCGGCATCGCCCCGCCCTCCATTCGTCTGGCCGCCAGCCGTGAGCGCTATGGCTTACCCCCCTACTCCACTCACCACGCCAAAGTCGACGCACTGGCCACCGCCGAACTGCTGCAGGCCCAAATCGCCCGGCATTATTCGCCCCAGACGCCCGTCAGCGAACTTTGGGCATAAAGGCAAGCACCGAGCCGCTTATCTGACCTTCACCGATTCAGCACCACACTTTTAATCAAGGCAAACACCACCAGGCCTGGTGATAATTGCAGTCGCTGGGCGGAGTCGTGGGTGACTTCGGCAAAGAAGGTTTGCTCATCATTGAGTTTGAGGCGCACCAGCCGACTGTGGTCGTCCTGATCGATCAATTCCGCCACGGTGGCGACCAGATGGTTGCTGGTGCTGATTTTGTGCGGGTCTTCCAGTGCGAGGGTGACGTCGCGCGCCAGAATGCGCACCCGTGATAACTGGCGTTTCGAAGGTCGCCTGCCTTTTGCCGCTCTGGCACCTGACAACGACAAGATCTGGTCGGCCACGCGTACCTGAGAGACATCACCGCTTTCGAGCGGATGGGTCTGCAGTACCGACACCGCGCCCTGGTGATCGAACAACGGCGAGTCGGCCCGGTTGAGCAACTGGGCCAGCGGTTCGACCGATTGGATTCGGCCATCCGCCATCAGCACCACCTGATCGGCCAATCGCTCGACTTCCATCGGGTCATGGGTGATGTAGAGCACCGGCAATTGCAGGCTTTCCACCAGTTCTTCAATCAAGGTCAGTAATTCGGCTTTGGCGCGCCAGTCGAGCGCGGACAGCGGTTCGTCCATACACAGCAGTTTGGGTTGCATCAGCAGCGCCCGGGCAATTGCGACCCGCTGGCGCTCGCCGCCGGAGAGAAAGCCGATGTCGCGGTCCAACAAATGCCCCACGCCCACTCGCTCGACAATCTGATCGAAATCCGCAGGCGCTTTGCCTTTGGGCAGGCGTTTGATGCCGTAGTCCAGATTCTGGCGCACGCTCAAATGCGGGAACAAGGCCGCATCCTGGAACACAAACCCGATATCACGCTCGGCGGTGGGCCGATGTTGTTTGCCCGACTGCCAGAGTGTATCGCCGAACATTAACTGACCACGGGTACGCTTATCCAGCCCGGAGATGGCACGTAGCAAGGTGCTTTTGCCACTGCCGGAACGTCCGAACAACACCGTCACCCCCGACAGCGGTAGCTCGAAGTCGCCACTGTCGAGCACAAACCCGTCCAGATCCAGCGTCAGATTGCCTTGTAAGGTCACCGATTTCATTGCTTAGCCCACCTTCACTTCAAATTTGCGGTTGAGGCCATAGACCAGCATCAACACCGCCAACGAGAACACCAGCATCATCGCCGAGAGCAGATGCGCCTGCGCGTATTCGAGGCTTTCAACGTGATCAAAAATGGCAATCGAGACCATGCGGGTCTCACCCGGGATGTTGCCCCCGACCATCAGCACCACGCCGAATTCACCCACCGTGTGCGCAAAGCTGAGCGTGGCGGCGGTGAGAAACCCGCGCCGCGCCAGTGGCATGACAATGGTGCGAAAGCGATCCAGAAAGGAGGCGCGCAAGGTGGCCGCCGCATCCAGCAACCGATCAGGAATGGTTTCAAAGGCATGCATCAGCGGCTGCACCGCAAACGGCAGCGAATAAAACACGGAACCGATCACCAAACCGGTTTTGCTGAAGGTCAACTGGCCCTCGTAGCCAAACCAGCTCAGGGTTTCGGTGACCATGCCATTGGGATTCATGATAATCAGCAGATAAAACCCGAGCACAGTGGGGGGCAACACCAGCGGCAGTGCCACCAGCGCTTCGAGCAATACTTTGTTGCTCGATTTCATTCTGGCCATCCACCAGGCCAGCGGCGTGCCCAGCACCAACAGCACCAGCGTGGTGAGGGTGGCGATTTCCAGCGTCAACCAGATGGGCGACCATTCGATTTCAATGCCAAACAGCGTCATGCCTGCGTCCTTTTAAAGCGTTAGGGCGTACGATACCCGAAACGCGCAATGATGTCTCTGGCGGTGTCGGTTTTGAGAAACTCGACAAAGTCGGCAATGGCGGCATTGTCCTGCCCGCGTTTGAGCACCAGTGCACCCTGGTTGATGGGCGTGTAGCTGTCGGCCGGGACCACCCAGTATTCGCCTTTTTCATAGACCGGGCTTTGTGGGTCCACCACTTGCGACATGGCCACAAACCCGATGGGCGCATTGCCGGTGGCAACATATTGAAAGGCATGCGCAATGCTTTCCCCATAGACCAGTTTCTTTTCCACCCCGGCATAAACGCCCGCGCCTTTCAGAAACTCGACTGCGCGGTCGCCATAAGGGGCGTTTTTGGGGTTGGCCACGGCCAGATGCTTAAACTGGGCGTCTTTCAACACCTCAAGGGCCTGCGTTTTGACCGGATATTGGTCGCTGTAGAGCACAATCTGGCCCTGAGCGTACACAAAATATGTGTCAGCTAACCCAATGCCATCGTCGATGGTCTTTTTGGGGCGACGTTCATCGGCCCCGAAAAACATATCAAACGGCGCGCCGTTGCTGATCTGTGCGTAAAGCTTGCCGGTGGGGCCGAACGAAAATTTCAATTCGTGCCCGCTTTCCTTTTCAAACGCCTCGCCGATCACTTCCATGGTTTTGGTGAAGTTGGCCGCTACCGCAATGGTGGCGCTCTCACTGAACGCGGGCACTGAAAAAGCCGCAACGGACAAACCAAACAGGGTTTTGGCAAAAAAACGTTGAATCAAACTCATACAAACACTCTCCTTATTACCTTTAATACATATCGAGAAACAAAAAATTTTGAGCCCATGACTTGCTCCTTATTCAGCCACCGCCAACAACACATGGCTGGCTTTGACCAACGCGCAAAAGGGCTCGCCCTCGGCCACGCCCAGCGACTCGCAGCTTTGGTTGGTGATCATGGCCGAGACCTGCTGCTGACCGCCCAGATCGAGCGTGACATCGGTGTTGACCGCCCCTTTGTCCAACGAACGGACCTTACCACAAAAACGATTGCGCGCACTGGTTTGCATGCCATCGTCTTTTGCCAGGATCACAAAGCTGGCCTTAATCAGGGCATAGGCGTCACTGCCCACAGCAATGCCCAGACGTTCCAAACTGGCCGGCGTGATCTGGGCCACCACACGCAAACCGTCGCGCACCTGCAAGGTCACATCGCAATTGACCGCCCCGGTTTCAATGTGGGTCACGGTGCCAAAAAACTGATTGCGCGCACTGGTTTTCATCGACATTCTCCTGATCAAGTCCAATTGATCCAACATCTCCGGCGGCTGCTGAGACAGCGTTTCCAACCAGGCCTGCATCTGCTGTTCAAATAACCGATAGGCCTGCAGCAACGATTCGCCCGCTGGCGTCAGCACCATGCCGCCGCCGCCGGCACCGCCTTTCTGGGTGTGCACCAAGGGCGTGTCCGCCAATTGGTTCATGGCCTCGACGGCCTGCCAGGCGCCTTTGTAACTCATGCCGCAGGCCTTGGCCGCGGCATTGAGCGAGCCCAGATGCGCAATCTTTGATAACAGCGTCAGACGACGCTGGCCCGAACGCGACTGTTTGGAGCCCAGCAGAAACGATTGCACCAGTTTTTCCGGTTGCGTTGCCTCGGTCACGTTATACCCTTTAGTACATAACGAGAGGTACTTTACGTCATCAACGTCGCGCATGCAATGGTTTTTTGACCAGGCCTGGTCAAAAACAGGTCAGCGTTTTTCCTGCAGGGCCTCGGCCACCACCGGATGCACAAAGTCAGAGACATCGCCACCCAACGCAGAGATTTCACGCACCAATGAGGACGAAATAAACGCGTATTGTTCCGCCGGGGTCATGAACATGGTTTCCACCTCGGGTGCGAGTTTACGGTTCATCGACGCCAACTGAAATTCGTACTCGAAATCCGACACCGCGCGCAGTCCACGCAGCAGCACATTGCCTTCAATGCGTTTGACGAAGTCCACCAACAGACCATCAAACCCGATGACTTCGACATTGGGCATGTGTGCGGTGACCTCTTTGGCCAGTGCCACCCGTTTTTCCAGGGTGAACAAAGAAGTTTTGTTGCGATTGTCGGCAACCGCAATCACCAGCCGTTCGTAAAATCGGGCCGCCCGCTCAATCAAATCAAAATGGCCACAGGTAATGGGGTCAAACGTACCGGGGTATACCGCTGTAATCGACATAGATCAAACGTCCTTTTTCACCAGGCCGAACCGGACCTGCGAGGTGGTTTTTTCTTTGACCAGCGCCCACCCTTGCAGCAGGACTGGCCAGTCTAAGTGTTTTTCCTGCTCCAGATACAACCAGGCCTGGTCGCTGAGCCAGTTGTTCTGAAATAACGCGTTGAGCGTCGGTTGCATCAGCCCCT
Source organism: Thiomicrospira sp. WB1 (assembly GCF_001507535.1). Lineage (GTDB taxonomy): Bacteria > Pseudomonadota > Gammaproteobacteria > Thiomicrospirales > Thiomicrospiraceae > Hydrogenovibrio. The sequence goes on along the minus strand of NZ_LQBN01000003.1, from coordinate 11,067 downwards.
GTTCAAACGGCGGGTCCAGAAAAACGCCGTCAAACGGCGCCCGGTCGTTGGGTCGCGAGCTCGCGAGCCAATCGAGCACACTGCGCTGCAACACCGTGGCCCGCTCTGAAGCGCCCGGCAACCGCGCAAGGTTTGCCTGAAGCTGCGCCGCCGCGGGGGCAAAGGCCTCCACCAACGTGACCGATTGCGCCCCGCGCGACAGCGCTTCCAGTCCCAGTGCACCCGTACCGGCAAACGCGTCCAGCAGCTGCGAACCCGGCAGCTCAAACTGCAGCCAGTTAAACAGGGTTTCGCGCACCCGATCCGAGGTGGGGCGCAAACCATCGGCACTGAGCACTGGCAGTTTGTGTCCACGCCAGTCACCACCGATCAGGCGGATCTGCCCGCCAGCCTGATGCCCCGGCGTGCGGCGTGGCGTGGTGCGTCGTTTTGAGCGGCGGCGTTGTGTCATAGACTCCTCACGATGAGACCGGTGCCCAGTATGTCACCCAGGGCAGCAACCAGGCGGTGGCGATGCCTGACAGCGCCATGGCCAGACCGGAAAAAGCGCCCATCAAGGGTGACAACTGAAACGCCCGTGCAGTGCCAATGCCGTGTGCGGCCACCCCAATGGCCAAGCCTTGAATGCGCTCATCTCGGCATCCCATCCAACGCAACAGCCAGGGCCCGATCAGCGCGCCCACTACGCCGGTGAGCACCACCAGAACGGCGGTCAGGCTGGGCACCCCGCCGATCTGTTCGGAAATGCCCATGGCAATGGGCGCGGTCACCGACTTGGGCGCGAGCGTCATCATCATCGACCAGTCGGACCCGGCCAGCCAGGCCAGCAGCATGGCGCTGGCGGCCCCAAACATCACGCCAATCCCGACGCCAAAGGTAATGGCCCGCCAGAGCTCGCGCAAATGCGCGCGCTGCTGATAGAGCGGAATCGCCAGCGCCACCGTCGCCGGCCCCAGTAGAAAATGAATAAACTGACCGCCGGCGAAGTAGTCGCTGTAGGACAGGTCCGTGATCTGCAAAAACATCACCAGCGCCACAATCGACAACAACACCGGGTTCAGCCAGGCAGGCGAGCCGAAACGCTGTCCCAGCCAGACTGCGCCACTGTAAGCCACCAGCGTCATGGTCAAACCGGTCAATGGCGTGGCCGCCAGGTACACCCACAGCTGTTGCAAAGGCAGCGTCTCCGTCATCCGTCCGACCGCTCCGGTTGGCGCATGGTGCTGCGGCGCTGGGTTTTCTGACTGACCCAGGCGGTGACCATCAGCGTCAGCACCGTGCCCAATGTCAGGCTCAGCACCACCGCCCAGACATTGGCCATGAGCGCGTCCAGATAGATCATGGCGCCCACTCCGGCGGGCACAAACAACAGCGACAGATGATTCAATAACCCTTTGGCCGCCTGATCCAGTGCCGGAGGCGTGTCACCGCGCCAGAACAACCAGCCCAGCAGCAACAGCATCCCCACCACCGGACCAGGCACAGGCAAGTGCAACAGGCGAACCGCCATTTCACCCAGCAACTGAAACACCAATAATCCGGTTAACCCATAAAGCCAGGTCATACGGCTCCTTTCGTTCTGCCCCGGTCGCATTTTTAACCAGGCCTGGTTGTGATTGCGCTTAATGGGCGTTATTTTAACGTCATACTGGGATGGAACGAAGGATTTTGCCATGACCGAATTCAACCCGCACCCCTCGGCCAAGCAAAAAAGCCCGCACCGGCATCGCGAGAAAAACCTGGGCACCCCGGAGCTGATCGCGATTGCCCTGGGCGGCATGGTCGGCGGTGGGATTTTTACCGTGCTGGGCATATCGGTGGGCATGATCGGCGTGTTGACGCCGCTTGCCTTTCTGATCGGCGGGGCCGTGGCGCTGCTGGCGAGTTATTCCTATGTCAAACTGGGCGTTTACTTTAAAGACGAAGGCGCAAGCTACGCTTTTTTTAAACGCACCTTCCCCGGCTCACATTTTGCAGCCTCGCTGATCGGCTGGTATGTCATTTTCGGTTTCATCAGCACGCTTGCGATCTATGCTTACACCTTCAGCGCCTATTTTTTAAGCAGTTTTGAACTGGAGGCCTCGACCTGGCTGCGGCAACTGGTGGCGATTGCGATGCTCGGCGTGTTTGCGCTGATCAATATCTGGAGCGTCAAAGGCATGGGGCGTCTGGAGGATTTTCTGGTCTATGGCAAACTGATGATACTGGCGGTCATCGCCTTTGTGCTGATCAACTACGGCGATGCCTCATTGCCCGAACTGATGCCGGACACCGATCAACCCCTGGCGTTCGGGTTTCAGGTGTTGATTGTGGCGGCCTTGACGTTTGTGGCTTATGAAGGGTTTCAACTGGTGGCGAATGCCGTCAATGAAATCGACGCGCCGGAGAAGCGTCTGCCGACTGCCATGTACAGTGCCATTGGCATTGCCGCCGGCATTTATTTTCTGATTGCGTTGGGGGCGGTGCTGGCGATCCCGTTTGAACAGATCATCGAAAACAAAGAACACGCCCTGGCCGCTGGCACCAGCGAGGCATTGGGAAAATGGGGCTTGTACCTGATGATATTGGGGGCGCTCATGGCCACCAGCAGCGCAGTCAGCGGCACCTTGTTCGGTGCGTCCCGGCAGATGGCGGTGATTGCCGAAGATGGCTATTTCCCACCGGCTTTGGGCAAACGCTCTGCCCAGCACATCCCCGTGATGGCGATTGTGACCATGGCGGCAGCGGCGTCCGCTCTGATCCTGATCGGCAATCTGAAAATGCTGGTGGAGTTCGGCAGCATCACCTTTTTATGGGTGTCGCTGTTGATGGCGGTGGCCAACTATCGCATTCGCCGTTTAACCGGGGCGCATCCGGTGATCACTCTGAGCGCAATTGTCGCTCTGATACTGGCGGTCGGATTGATTTTGTATTACGAAATACGCCACGCCCCGGCCGAAGTCACATTCATTGTCGGACTCTATGTCCTGCTGACCCTCAGTGCCTGGGGCTATTCACGCTGGCATTGCCGCCAGCGTCACTGACGCCTTATTGTGGCTGACCGACCAGAATACGCGTGGCCTGATCAAACGTCATACGTTTCTGCCAGGCCTGCAGAACGGCTTGCTTGTCCAGCGCCGCAATTTTCTTGGGAAACGCGTCGAGATAATCCAGTGGCAGATCGTAGAAACCGATCATCGACACATACCCGGCAATTTTGCCGTTGCTGTCCAGACGCAACGGGAAGCCGCCGATCAGATTGCTTTTGATGGCCTCCAGCTTCTCGTCAGAAAAACCGTCCATAAAACCTTTCAGAGTCGCCTCCACCACGTCCAGCGCTTCATACGCCTTGGCATTTTGCGTGGACAGACGAATCATAAACGGTCCGGCCTGACGCATGGGGATAAAGCCACTGGATACGCCATAGACCAGCCCGCGCTTTTCTCGCACTTCTTCCATCAGCAGCGAGGCAAAGCCGCTGCCACCGAGCAGATGATTCCCCAGGAATAAGGCGTAATAATCGGGATCACCCCGTTTGACGCCCAGCGTCGCCAGCATAATCTGAGTCTGGGTGGCATCAAACTCGGTAACCGCTTTGCCCGGTTGGGCCACCGTTTGCACCGCAGGAATCGGTTCCGGACGGTTTCCTGCCGGCAGACGCTGGGTCAGGCGCTCGGCCAGGGCTTCGGCCTCAGCGCGACTGAGATCGCCGACAATGGTGATCTGAGCGTTTCGGGCCACATAGTAGCGGTCATAAAACGCTTGCAACCGGTCGCGGGTCAGTGTGTCCAGACTGGCCAACGTCCCTTCGGTCGGATGCGCATACGGATGGTCGCCATACAGACGTGACCACAAAGCCATGGAGGCCAGCGCCGGAGGCTGGGTGGCTTTTTGCTTGATCGCCACTTCCAGACGGGCCTTTTCACGCGTCAGAATTTCGGGTCGAAACACCGCCTCGACCAACAGCTGCTCAAACAGGTCCACTGCCGGTTCATACAGACGGTCACGGGTCAGCGTGCGCAATGACAGGGTGGCGCTGTCGCGCCCGGCGCTCTGTCCGAATTGCGCGCCTAACTGGTTAAAGCCCTGAGCAATCGCGGTTTCATCCAGTTTGGGCGTGGCGGTGCCCAGCAGACGGTTGGTCATGGCCGCCAGACCATGGGCATCGCCGTCTCGCGCCGAACCGGCATCAAAACGCAGCTCTATATCGACCATCGGTAACTGTTGCGCGCCCACGTAATAGACGTCTGTGCCTTTACTGGTTTGCCAATGTTCAATCTCCACACTGGCCGCGGCGGTCATGCTCAGAACACTGGCACCCATTGCGGCCAGCAGCTGGACCGCTGTTTGTCGAATCGCTTGCATGGTTTGTCGCATCAGTGCATTCCTCCGGCTGGCGGCGCTTTGCGGCTTACGTCTTCTCCATTGGGATAGAGGTGGGCGTAGGTGGCTTTGTCGGCTTTCAGGTATTTTCTGGCCACAGCGCGCACGTCTTCAGGCGTGACCTGACGCAGGTTTTTGGCCCAGTTGTCATACGTATCCAGCGGCAGGTTCAGGCTGGCAAGCATGCCCAGCAAACGCGCCTGCGCTTGAATCGAGTCCTGGTGGTACACATGCTGGGCTTCGGCCTGTGCCAAGACACGCTGAAAATCGGTCTCACTGATCAGTTCGGTCTTCAGCCGCTCGATCTGTGCCCACAGCAATTGCTCCACCTCATCCAGACTTTGTCCCTGCTTGGGTGTGGCATTCAACGTGAACAGACTCTCCCAGCGGCTGGTGCTGTCATACCAGCTGGCGGCCGAGTTGAGTTTAGACTGATTCACCAGTTCCGTGGTCAGGCGTGCGCTGTCATCCCCATCCAAAATGTGATTGAGTACGGCCAGCGCATACACTTCGGATGCGTCTTTCGCTGTGACCAGAGAAGGCACATGAAAGCCCATCAACAGTTCCGGCGTGTGCGTGGCCGCTTTCAACGTCATGCGGCGCTCGCCGTTCTGGGGCATTTCCACCTGAGGCTTGGGAGGCTCGATGGTCTCGGGCGCGTGCTGACCGTAATAGGTCTGCGCCCAGTCAAGCACCTGTTCGGGATCCACGTCCCCGACCACCACCAACGTGGCGTTATTGGGTGCATACCAGCGCTTGTACCAGGCCTGAACATCTTCCAGGGTCCAATTCTGAATATCGCTCATCCAACCGATCACAGGGTGGTGCTGCGGACTGTTGATGAATGCAGTGGCCCGGAACAGCTCATACAATTTTGAACTGGGGCGGTCTTCGGTCCGCCAGCGACGTTCTTCGGCCACGACATCCCGTTCGGTCTGGAAATGTTCATCTGAGATGTCGATGTTGCGCATGCGGTCGGCTTCGAGCGCCATCATTGTTTCCAGATGCTGAGCGCCGATGACCTGATAATAAGCGGTGTAGTCACGCGAGGTAAACGCATTGTCCTGTCCACCCAGACGCGAAACAATATCGGAAAACTCGCCGGGCCCACGGGTTTTGGTGCCCTTGAACATCATGTGTTCGAGCATGTGTGACAGACCGGTACGGCCGCTGTGCTCAAAATTGGAGCCGACTCGATACCAGACCTGTTGCACCGCCACCGGCGAGCGATGGTCCTCCTTAATAATGACACGCATGCCATTATCGAGTTCGGCAGTGTGAAGACTCGCCTGTGCCAGACTGCTAAAAAGCCAGATGGCACTGAGCCAACCCAAAAACCACCAGGCCTGGTTAAAATGCCTGCGCGTCGCTGTCATCGTTACGCTCCTGTGTTCGGTGTTTGTACCACGATTGGTTTATAATACCGAAAAAATCGGTTTCAACCCTGAACAAACGCTGGAAACACCTTCATGCTTAAGCTGTTTAAACGCAAAAAAGACACTGACGTATCCAATGACGCGTCAAGCGAGCTCGAATCAACGGACACCAATGCCCAATCGCACGAGTCCTTGACCGAGTCGACTTCCGAGCCGTCGACCGCAATCGAAACCGCCCCTGCGGCCTCCGAGCCGAAACAAGGGTTGTTTGCCCGCCTGAAATCCGGACTGAGCAAAACGCGCAAAGGCTTGAGCGATGGCCTGGCCAGTCTGGTCCTGGGGCGCAAGGAAATCGATGACGACCTGCTGGATGAATTGGAAATGATTCTGCTCAGCGCCGACATCGGCATTGAAGCCACCGACGAAATCATTGAAAACCTTACCGATCAGGTTTCACGCAAAACCCTGAAAGACCCGCAAGCGCTGATTGACAGCTTGAAAACACAGCTGTGCGCAATGTTGGAACCTGTCACCCAGCCGCTGACATTACCGGATTCGGATCGGCCTTATGTGATTTTGATGGTAGGCGTCAATGGCGTGGGCAAAACCACCACCATCGGCAAACTGGCCAAAAAATTTCAACAGGACGGGCAATCGGTCATGCTCGCCGCCGGGGATACCTTTCGGGCGGCCGCGGTGGAACAACTGCAAACCTGGGGCGAGCGACACCAAGTACCGGTGATGGCACAAAAAACCGGCGCCGACTCGGCCGCCGTTATTTTTGATGCGATCCAGTCCGCCAGCGCCAAAAACATGGATGTACTGATTGCGGACACAGCCGGACGGTTGCACACCCAGTCCAACCTGATGGAAGAATTGAAAAAGGTCAAACGGGTCATGCAAAAAGTGGACGACACCGCACCGCATGAAATCATGCTGGTGCTCGATGCCGGCAACGGTCAGAATGCATTGAGTCAGGCCAAACAGTTTCATGAGGCGGTGGGCGTCACCGGCCTGACCCTGACAAAACTGGACGGCACTGCCAAAGGGGGGATCATTGTGGCCCTGTCCAAACAGCTGGGCTTACCAGTGCGCTTTATTGGCGTGGGGGAATCGGCCGACGACTTGCGTCCTTTTGACGCCAAAACCTTTGTGGATGCTTTGTTTGCGCGTGATGATCAGTAATGATGCGGCTGCCCGATACTGAGAACGCCCACGAGCTCTATGCCTTCAAAAAGGGTTATCGTACAGCCAAAGCAGGGCTTGCCCAGACGTTCATGCCGAGTCAAATCCGCTATGAGGCCAACCTGCGGGATTATTTCGTCGCCGGTTACGAACAGTACCAGGCCGATCTGGCTGAATCCACGCTCGCGTCTCGCCACAAACCCTGGCGCCAGCGCCTGGCCTGGTGGGTGATGATGGCCTTGGCGGGTCTGGCCACAGCAGGGCTGATGCTGCACAACATTGAATCCGAGCGATCCCCTGATGCACCGTCAGATGCCAACCTGGCAAGCACAACGCCTGAGCCAGCCAACACAGTCTCTGAGGCATCTCCCCTTTTTTTGCAAACAACGCCGTCACAGATGGCCGATTCGGCTAATTTAGCCGCTGACACAACACCAGACAAGCCGGAAAGCGCCGAGACAAAGCCAAAATTGAGTTTAATCTCTGACCAGGCCCGGCAAGATCTCAGCGAGCGCAAGCAAGATCTGGCCAAGTTAAATGCGACCCACGATCCAGTTCCGCCTGTAACAAGCTCTTCAGTCGATGTTCGACGCATGACACTGGCTCGATCTGTGCAGTCAATGGAGCCGACCGGGGTGCTCAATCATCCAGTTCCTAAATACGTCCGCCGCATCGTGTTTTTCACCGAGGTGGTTGGCGCAAAAGGCCAGACCTTGACGCACCACTGGTACCACCGCAATCGCTCCATGGCAGAAATTGAACTCGACATCGGAAGCGACCGCTTTCGTACCTGGTCGAGCAAACGTCTGAGCAGTGCTTGGGCCGGACCTTGGCGGATTGATATTGAAAACGAACGCGGTGAGGTCATTGAACGATTCGAATTTGTTTATATCGCTCAGAATCAAGAAACATCCGGGCAATAAAAAAGCCGCTCAAAGCGGCTTTTATAAACAATGTTTGAGTCGCAACACGTTCAGTCTGTATATTTTTCAAAGACCAGAGACGCGTTGGTACCACCAAACCCGAAGCTGTTGCTCATGATGCGATTCAGTCCGGCATTTTCAACCAGCCCGGTGACAATCGGCATACCTTCCACATCGGGGTCGAGGTTTTCGATATTGACTGAGGGCGCAATAAAATCATTTTCAAGCATCAACAGGCTGTAAATAAATTCGTGCACGCCCGCTGCCCCCAGAGAGTGGCCTGAAAGCGACTTGGTCGAACTGATTTTAGGCACGTCATTGCCATAGACTTCACGAATCGCCGCTGCTTCTTTGGTGTCTCCAACCGGGGTGGAAGTGCCATGCGGATTGATGTAGTCCACTGGACCCTGCACGCCATTGAGCGCCATGTTCATACAGCGTACGGCCCCTTCACCGGATGGGGCAACCATATCATATCCATCCGAATTGGACCCATAACCGGTGATTTCGGCGTAAATTTTCGCGCCACGCGCCAGTGCGTGCTCAAGCTCTTCCACAACTACCATGCCGCCGCCACCGGCGATGACAAAACCATCCCGACCCGCATCATAAGCACGTGAGGCTTTTTCCGGGGTGTCGTTGTATTTCGTGGACAAGGCACCCATGGCATCGAACAGCACCGACATGGTCCAATCCAACTCTTCCCCACCACCGGCAAACACAACATCCTGTTTGCCCAGTTGAATCTGTTCCACCGCCGTCCCGATACAATGGGCCGACGTCGAACAGGCGGAGCTGATGGAGAAATTGACGCCCTTTATTTTGAAAGGCGTGGCCAGACAGGCCGAAACCGTACTGCCCATGGTGCGGGTCACCATATAGGGACCGACACGTTTCACGCCGCGGGTTTTGGCTGTTTCAACCGCTTTGACCGATTGCGCATTGGAACCACCACCGGAACCTGCGATTAAGCCAGTGCGTACGTTGGAAACCTGCTCTTCGGTCAGACCGGCATCTTTGATCGCCTGATCCATCGCAATATAGGTGTAGGCAGCCGCATCGCCCATAAAACGAAGCGTTTTGCGATGGATATGTTCAGACAGGTCCAGGTTCTTAATCGAACCGTGTACCTGCGAACGCAGCCCGTTTTCTTTGTATTCCGGTGCGAACTCGATGCCGGAACGTCCGTTTTTCAAGGAATCCGTCACCGCTTGTTTGTCATTGCCCAGGCTTGAAATGATCCCGAGACCGGTAATAACGACTCTTTTCATGTTAAAAATTATCCGTATTAGTAAACAGTCCGACTTTCAAATCATCCGCCGAATAAATTTCACGTCCATCTACATAAAGGTGTGCGGTCGCAATGCCCATGTAGAGCTTACGCTTGATCACGCGCTTCATATCGACGACATACTCAACTTTTTTGGCTTTGGGCAACACTTGTCCATAAAACTTGACTTCACCGGCACCCAAGGCACGCCCACGCCCAGGGCCGCCGGTCCAGCCGAGGAAAAAGCCAATCAATTGCCACATAGCATCCAGCCCCAAACAACCGGGCATGACCGGATCGTTATTAAAATGGCAGTCAAAAAACCACAGGTCTGGTTTTACGTCCAATTCGGCGCGCAGTTGTCCCTTGCCATAAGCACCACCTTCATCCGAAATGTGTGTGATGCGATCAAACATCAGCATAGGCGGCAGGGGCAACTGGGCATTGCCCGGGCCGAATAATTCACCCCGCCCGCAGGCGAGCAGTTCTTCTTTGGTGTAGCTTGATTGCTTTTCCATTCAGTTTCCAGATAATAAAAATTTTGGGTATTATAACAGTTGCCAGAAATTCATTACAATCAAAGCGGAAGACTCAATTTACAATTCTATTGGTCTGCGCGCTACGACTTATAATCATTGACCTTCTTAGTCATGGAAGCTTTATACAGGAGGGGACCGTTGCCTAACAGCAACGTATGTTCGGGGTAATTATGGAACGTAAGACAACAAACAAAAAAGCCTCCTAAAAGGAGGCTTTGAGATATGGTGCCGAAAGAGGGACTTGAACCCCCAACCTACTGATTACAAATCAGTTGCACTACCAATTGTGCTATTTCGGCTGAATGAGGCGTATTATAGTTTTTCTTTTGAGCATGTCAAGCAAAGAACCTGCTAGAAACTCAATTTTGTACCGAGAGATTAAGCTTCTTCGATGACTCTAACCATGCCTTTTAATGTCAAATCTTCGATGTACTCAAAAGAACGGTCCAGCATGCCCTGAATCACCGGGAAATCACCTCCTGTACCCACGCAATCAAAACGGCGTCCGGTCTCCGCTTCCATGTCTTGGACCAGATGATTGATGTACGCAGCCGTCATGTAAAGCGTGCCGCCCAAGACCCCGTTTTCGGTGTCTTTCGCCAGAAGAGAGCGCCCTGCTGGCTCAGTCAAAGGTTGTTTCAAACTCGCCTGTTTCACTTGGGCGGTTTTATCAAACAGCGTTTGACGCATCAAAGACAAGCCGGGGACAATAAACCCACCTTGATGCACACGGCCATCGACCACATCAATGGTTAATGCTGTTCCGGCGTCAACGATCAACGTTGGCTTTGCTCGTCCATTGGTTGCACCAATGATGGCCATCCAGCGATCCACACCTAATTGTTCGAACTGCTGGTAACCGCATTCAATTCCAGCGCTTTGATGCTGTGTCGTCAACATGGTGGGGTAACAGCCAAAATTCGTCTGTATCTGCTCGATAAATAATGAATTGCGTTCCGCACTGGCGACAGAGCTTAGAAACACAGCATCAATCGGCTCACCCTGCAAGTCAAAGTCTTCGATCACCCGTTGTTGATCGACCGATGCATTGGTGATTCGCCCCAAGTATTCATAACCGGCCTCGCTGACAAGGGCCGCTTTGATCTGCGAATTCCCTAATTCAAAAAATAATTTCATAGTGTCCTAAGTATCGTTCTTTATCCCATGCTCACAAGCAGACGCATCAGCATGCAGCTTACTCAAGCTTGCGCCCTATCGGCAGGCTATCATACACAATTAAAATAGAGCTTAGCGGGTTTGTCACCATCCACTGATGCCTAAACGTCAGACATAAAAAAACCCATGAGGGGCTACCTCACGGGTTTGGGATATAAGCTTGGGGATGACCTACTCTCACATGGGACCTCCCACACTACCATCGGCGCTGAGACGTTTCACTTCTGAGTTCGGCA
>NZ_LQBN01000002.1 GCF_001507535.1 Thiomicrospira sp. WB1 | reverse complement strand
TGCCGAACTCAGAAGTGAAACGTCTCAGCGCCGATGGTAGTGTGGGAGGTCCCATGTGAGAGTAGGTCATCCCCAAGCTTATATCCCAAACCCGTGAGGCAGCCCCTCATGGGTTTTTTTATGTCTGAACGATAAGTAACCCAACTTCTGCGGCTTCGCTGTACTCCGACCTCTTTCTCTTTTTACCAGGCCTGGTGAAAATTGGATATTGTATTTAACAATAATTGCCTATTTTGTTTCGTGTTAAATAAAACAGGATTATTCGGTGTATTGCGTTTTGTCTTTGAACTCACACAGGTCATAAATACAGCAAGCACCGCAGCGAGGCTTGCGTGCGGTACAGGTATAACGACCATGAAGAATTAATAAGTGATGCGCGGGCATCAGATAGGCTTTGGGTACGTTTCTGAGTAGTTTCTTTTCCACTTCCAGTACGGTTTTTCCCGGTGCGATTCGTGTTCGGTTGGACACGCGAAAAATGTGGGTATCTACCGCCATGGTTGGCTGTCCGAAAGCCGTGTTGAGGACGACGTTGGCCGTTTTTCGTCCCACGCCGGGCAAGGCTTCCAGCTCTTTTCGATTGTCAGGCACCTGGCCGTTGTGTAGAGCCAGTATCTGTCGGCAAGTTTTGATGATGTTGGCCGCTTTGCTGTTAAACAGGCCGATGGTTTTGATGTAGTGTTTTAGCCCGTCTTCACCTAGATCCAGGATGGCTTGTGGCGTATTGGCGACTGGAAATAATTTTGCGGTGGCAATGTTGACGCCTTTATCCGTGGCTTGGGCGGAGAGAATGACGGCGATCAACAGTTCGAATGGCGTAGTGTAGTTTAATTCGGTTTCTGGTTCAGGAATCTGTTCCGCCAGGCGTTCAAAAATTTCCAGTCGTTTGGCCTTGTTCATGACGCTACTGCTTTACGGTTTGATTAAGTGTTGGTTCGGTTTGCACTTGAATACCAAGTTGATTGGTCTGCTTTTCACGTTTTTTGATTTCGATGGCGTTTTTAATGGCGATCAACAGGCCCAACCCAATGAAGGCACCTGGTGGTAGGATGGCGAGTAAAACCGGCTGATAGAAGTCGGGCAGAGTGAGTGTCCAGCCGGCAGCCATGTCGCCTAATAACAGATGCATTTGGTCAAATAAAGTGCCGTTACCAATGAGCTCGCGCAGAGCGCCCAAAACAATCAAAACCAGGGCAAACCCAAGTCCCACAAAAAAGCCATCAATGAGGGCATGATTCACGGGGTTGCGAGAGGCAAAGGCTTCAGCACGTCCCAGTATGGCGCAGTTGGTGACAATCAATGGAATGAAAATGCCGAGAATGCCATGCAAGGTATTGAGATAGGCTTCCATCATTAAATCGATCACGGTGACGGCGGCCGCAATGATGGCAATAAAAACTGGAATACGAATTTCTGATGAGACGTAATCGCGGATCAGGGAGACCAGAACATTTGAAATGATTACGACGGCCATGGTGGCCAATCCGAGTCCAAGGCCATTGACCGTATTGTTGGTGACAGCGAGCAATGGGCAGAGTCCGAGCAGGGCCACCAACGCTTGGTTGTTGTGCCAAAGACCATCTTCTATGATCTTTTTATAGGTCTGCCAGGTCGATGTTTTGTCGGCATTACTCATATAAGGCATCTCCTTGGGACTTGATCAGCTTGAGGACATCTCTGACCGTTTCTACGACGGCTTTGGGCGTAATGGTAGCACCGGTGAACTGATCAAAGGCACCGCCATGTTTTTTCACGGTCCATTGATCAATTGGCGGTGCCCCCAAATGCTTACCGTTAAATTCGGTGATCCAATCAGATTTTTCTGGGTCGATTTTGTCTCCCAGTCCGGGGGTTTCAGCATGCTTAATCACTCGCACGCCCAAAATTTGGCCATTGACGTCAACACCGATCAGAATGTGCATATTGGGGTTGTAAGCTCGTTGTGTCACGGTTTTAATGACCAGTCCGGCGGGCTCGTTGTTCTTGCGTGCCCGGTAAACGGTCAAGGGCTGATCCGTGTTCATATGATCCGGTGGCGTGTAGGTAAACGTATCAGTGAGCAGATCGTTGTCGTAGTGATCGGCGGGCATGACCTGTTGCAAGGTTTTGATTAAGGCCTGCTTTTCCGCTTTTTTGATGGGGCCGGCTGTCAAAAGCCAGACAGCGGTGAGCAGCGTGACGGCGATCACCACAAACGCACTCAACTTCAGCGCGGTCTGAAACATTTGTCTGCTCAAAGACGGTGTTTCATCAGTCATGACAGAATTCTCATCGTCTAGTGTGCCCCATGACTCTTGGTTGCGTGTATTGGTCGAGTAATGGTACAAAAAGATTCATTAATAGGACCGCAAAAGCGATGCCATCGGGGAAACTGCCCCAATTTCGAATCACGTAAACCAGGACGCCGATGCCGATGGCGTAGATCAAACGCCCCATCGGCGTGGTGCTCGAGGACACGGGGTCGGTAATAATAAAAAAAGCCGCCAACATCACGCCGCCGCTGAACAAATGAAAGCTGACGGGTGCGTAGGTATCTGGGTCAATGGCATGAAAAATTGCTGCCATCAGAGCCAATGCCCCCAAAAAGCCAGCCGGATATTGCCAGCGAATGGCGCGACTATAAAGCATCCAGAGCCCGCCGATCAGAAACGCAACATTTACCCAAAACCATCCATTGACTAGATTCGGGTCGTTGAAGCGCGAGCTGGCCCAGGTTTCGGCAGCACTGGCCCCGTTGATCAAGGCCGTTTGCAATTCGTTGAGCGGTGTGGCGCCGGTCAAGTGCATCAGGCCTGGCGGAAACTGTCCGGTGAAAATGATCTGGGCCGACTCCAAAAAGGAAAGGTGGTGCCCCGAAATGCCGGTCGGTAATGTCCATTGAGTCACTTCAGCGGGAAAGGAAATTAGCACAAATGCATACCCCAGCATGGCTGGATTAAATGGGTTATAGCCCAGTCCGCCATAAAGATGTTTGCCGAAGACCAGCGCAAAGATGACGGCACTGACAATGACCCACCAAGGCGATTCGGGAGGGATGCAGAACACAATACCGGTCACGGTGATCAAACCACTCATGTCGGAAATAAACGGTTTAACTGGACGATTGCGCAGCTTTAACAGGCCATATTCGACCAATAACCAGGTGATGACGGCCAGTCCCCATTGTATGGTGATGCCAAAGCCAAAAAAGTAAATGTGTGCCATCAATGCTGGAAACGCAGCGATCTGAACCTGAAGCATGGTTCGACGAACGCTGCTGGCATTATGAACATAGGGCGATGAATAGGGGAGCGACATAGGGTTAATCCTCAGTGTCCGATGCCTGGTCCGACTCAGTCTGATCGGGGGTTGTTTGTTGCATTTGGCGAGCCTTGGCTCGTTTTTTAGCGGCTTCCATCGCAGCTTTGCGCTTGTCCTGAGTCGGGGCGGTCGTATCCGCTTTGGTACCCGCTTCCTGACTGACGGACGACTCACCTTTCTTGGAGGCCTGCTTGGCTGCGTTCATGGCGCGTTGCCGTTTGTCGTCTGATTCGCTCTGTGCGTTGTCAGATGCCTTCAATGGACTGGCGCCGGTTTCTGTTTTTTGGCGTGTCTTTGCTCGTTTTTTGGCTGCGGCCATCGCGGCTTTGCGTTTGTCTTCGGCGGTGGAGGTTGTCGCTGAATCGGTGTTGGGGGCATTGTCGGCCTGGTTTTTGGCTTTTTGGGCTCTCGCTTTGGCCGCCGCCATGGCCTTCTCGCGTGCGGTTTGCGCGGGTTTTTCCGATGGCGACGTCTCGGATTGGTTGGTTGTTTTGGCGGCAGCGGCTTTTTTAGCGGCCGCGGCAGCTCTGGCCTTGGCTGCCGCCGCACCGGTTGCGGGTTTTTTCCCGGCGGCTTGCTTTTTGACAGCGTCTTTTTTCGCCTGAAGCCGTGCTTTTTTGGCTTTTTCGGCTTTTTCGATACGCGCCTGTTTGAACTCATGACGCTGTTTGGCGAGTTCAGCGGCGGCGTCTTCTTTTTCGATGCGCACGATTTCGGACTTGGCATGGCGGTAATATTGCACCAGCGGAATATGGCTGGGGCAGACGAAGCTGCAACAGCCACATTCAATGCAATCAAAGACACTCAGATCCTTGACCTTGTCGTATTCATGGCTGCGACTGTGCCAGTATAGCTGCTGAGGCAGAAGCTGAATTGGGCAGGCATCCATACACTCGCCACATCGTATGCAGGGCATAGCAGGCTCAACCGCTTCGGGCGGGTTGGCAAGCACGCAATTCGTGGTTTTGATCACGGGCACATTATTGCTGTGCATGGAAATGCCCATCATTGGTCCGCCCTGAATTAGCGGGTAGGTCAACGCGGTCTTAGGGGAGGCTTTTTCAGCCAGTGCCTGAAAGGAGGTGCCTAGCAAGACGTTTGCATTGAAAGGATGTTCCAGCCCCATGCCAGAGACGGTGACATACCTTGAGATCAGCGGTTTGCCCTCATCGGCCGCTTCGGCGATGGCTGCCAGCGTGGCGACGTTCATCATCAAAACGCCCACTTCGATCGCGTGCTTGTCGGACGGAATTTCCAGGTGCAGCAACTCTTGCGTGAGTTGTTCCTGACCGCCCATCGGATAGACGGTGGCAACAGGGTGAACTTCAAACGACGTTTGTTCGTGTGAAGCAGTCGAAAGGCCCGAGAGCGCATCATTCATGGCTTCAATGGCTTGTGACTTGTTGTCTTCAATGCCGCAAAGCACGCGGGGAATCCCCAGTGATTGAGCCACGATTTCAGCGCCGCGCCAAATGGCTTGGGCCTTGTGTTGCATTAACTGATCATCACACGTAATGAAGGGTTCGCATTCGGCGCCATTGATGATTAAATGCTCAATGCAACCGCGCTGATCCGGGATTTTAGCGAAGGTTGGAAAGCCAGCTCCACCCATTCCGACAATGCCCGCTTCATGCACGAGTTTTTTGAGCGCCTGAGGGGTGGCGGGGGACTTGGCCGGAGTGAGGGGTTGAGCCTGATCTTCACCGTCAGGTTCGATCAGAATGCATAACCCCGGTAAGCCGGACGGATGGGGCAGAATACGTGGCTCAATGGCGGTCACATAGCCAGAGGTGGGCGCATGAATGGGCGCAGACAAGCCTTTATTGGTGTCGGCAATGCGCTGATACTTCAATACCCGGTCGCCCACCTGAACCAACGGCTCGGTGGCCACGCCAAGGTGTTGTTGCACCGGCAACGTCAGAAGGTCGGGTATATAGTCTTCCAGTAATGGATGGCGGTTGGACAGCGATTTGTGATACTTGGGAAACACGCCGCCATGAAAATGGTACAGCCAGCGCTTGGCCATGGGATACAGTTTTCCCAGCCATGCAATCAAACGGTGTTTGAGCGGTTTTCGTTCCACCAAGGCGTTCAAGATCGACGCTCCAGACTGTTTGCAATGGGTTCGGGCCAGTGCCAGGTTTGCGGTGTGGGTCGTTGTGGCACCATATCAATGCAATCCACCGGGCAGACGGGCACACAGAGTTCACAACCGGTGCATTCCTTTTCAATCACGGTGTGCATCATTTTGGTGGCGCCGACAATGGCATCCACCGGGCAGGCTTTGATACAGTGCACGCAACCAATGCACAGGTCTTCGTCAATCACCGCCACCATTGGCTCATCCGGTGGCGCTTTGGTTTCATCCATTTCTTTGGGTTCCCGATGGGTGATTTCGGAAATCTGGATCATCACCTCATGCCCGCCTGGCACACACAGATTGACTTCGGATTTGCCTTCAGCCAGGGCTTCAGCATAGGGTCGGCAACCGGGAAATCCGCACTGACCACACTGCGTCTGCGGCAGGATGTTATCAATTTGATCGGCGACGGGATTGCCTTCCACCTTGAATTTGATTTTGGCATAGCCAAGCAGCAAACCAAAAATCACTGCCAAAGCCAAAAATACGATCAGTGCTTCAATCATGCCACCAACCCACTAAAGCCCATAAAGGCAACGGACATCAGGCCCGCTGTGATCAGCGCAATAGGCGCCCCCCGAAACGGAGCCGGCACATCGGCGTATTCGATGCGCTCCCGCATGGAGGCAAACAGCACCAGCACCAGCGTAAAACCAGCCGCTGCGCCGAAGCCATAAATGGCGGATTCGAGAAAGCCGTGATCCTGCTGGACATTGAGTAATGCCATGCCCAGCACGGCGCAGTTGGTCGTCATCAGAGGAATGTAAATACCCAGCGTCTGATAAAGCACCGGGCTGGTTTTATGAATGGCCATTTCGGTAAAGCTGACCACCACCGCAATGGAAATAATAAAACCGATGGTGCGCAGAAAATCCAGGCCGAATGGTGTGAGCAGATAGTGATTGATCAGGTAACTGAGCACCGCACTCAGGGTCATGACAAAAGTCGTGGCCATGCCCATGCCCAGGGCCGCATCGACTTTCTGGGACGAGCCCATAAACGGACACAACCCCAGAAATTTGACCAGAACAAAGTTATTGACCAGGACCGTGCTGATCAGAATCAAAACGTATTCCATGACAACCTTTTATTTCACACGCATGCCCGGTTGCGCACCCACATCGGGTTCGAGGATAAACAGGTCCTTACCGCCCGGGCCGGCAGCTAGGACCATGCCTTCGGACACTCCAAAACGCATCTTGCGAGGCTTCAAGTTGGCGACCATGACGGTCAGCTTGCCTTCAATGTCAGCTGGGTCATACGCTGACTTGATGCCGGCAAAGACCTGTTTTTCGCCCTGGCCCAGATCCAGCGTCAGTTTGAGCAGCTTATTGGCTTCGGGCACGCTCTCCGCCTTGGCAATGCGTACCACGCGCAGATCAATTTTAGCAAAGTCGTCAAAGCTAATTTCATCCGCGAGTGGTTCAATGTCGGCTGTACTCTTTGAGTCATTGTCTGGTGCGGCCTGTTGCATGGCTTTCTGAGCCGCAGCGTCGTCCTTGGAGGCCTCAAGCATTTTGTCGATCTGGGCCGGGTCAACGCGTGTCAGCATGGGCTTGAACTTGACGATTTCATGCCCCATCAGTGGTGATTGAATGGCTGACCAATCCAGATTATCCACCTGTAGGAACGCTTTCGCTTTTTGTGCCGTTTCCGGCAACACCGGGGCCAGGTATGTGATCAGCACTCGGAACAAATTGATGCCCAGGCTGACGGACTCGTGCAGTTCAGTTTGCTTGCCTTCCTCTTTGGCCAGAACCCAGGGCGCGGTCTGATCAATGTATTCATTTGCCAGGTCAGCCAGGTGCATGATTTCCCGCATGGCCTGGGCGAATTCACGCTTTTCGTATAGGTCTGCAATGGCGTCGCTCTGTTCGATGAACTGCTGATATAGCGATTGGGCCTGTTTTGACCAGGCCTGGTTAAGACGACGGTCAAATTTTTTCACAACGAAGCCGGCGCAACGACTGGCAATGTTAACCACTTTGCCCACAAGGTCGGAGTTCACACGTTGGGTGAAATCCGCCAGACTTAAATCGATGTCGTCAATGCGACTGGAGAGTTTGGCCGCAAAGTAATAACGCAAATATTCCGGATTCAAGTGGTCCAGATAGGTTTTGGCCATAATAAAGGTGCCGCGTGATTTCGACATTTTCTGGCCATCAACGGTGAGGAAGCCGTGAGAGAAAATCGCATCCGGCGTGCGGAAACCGGCACCCGACAGCATGGCTGGCCAAAAGAGCGCATGGAAGTAAATGATGTCTTTGCCGATGAAGTGATACAGCTCGGCCTCGGCATCAGGGCCCCAAAAACGCTCAAAGTCCAGTCCTTTTTTGTCACACAGGGCCTTGAAGCTTGCCATATAGCCGACAGGCGCGTCCAGCCAGACATAGAAGTATTTATCGGTCTCGCCGGGGATTTGAAAGCCAAAATAGGGCGCATCGCGTGAGATGTCCCATGCACGCAGACCTGAGTCAAACCATTCGTTGAGTTTGTTGGCAATCTGCGTCTGCAGATGACCTTTGTGTGTCCAGTCTTTGAGCATGGACTCAAAATGAGGCAGTTCAAAGAAAAGGTGTTCGGTTTCTTTTTTGATCGGGGTGGCGCCGGAGACCACCGACACCGGGTTTTTCAACTCTTCCGGTGAATAGGTAGCGCCACAGGCTTCGCAGTTGTCGCCGTATTGGTCGTCCGCGCCGCATTTAGGACAAGTGCCTTTGATGAAGCGATCCGGCAGAAACATCGCCTTGTCCGGATCGTAATATTGTTCAATCACATGGCGACTGATGTGTCCCTGTGCTTTGAGCTGTTCATAGATGTAGCTGGCAAAGTGTTCGTTTTCGGGTGAATTGGTGCTGTGGTAATGATCAAAGGCAATGTTAAACCCGGCAAAATCCGACTGATGCTCCTCGCTGACCCGGGCGATCAAGGCTTCCGGTGAGATACCTTCTGCCTGAGCACGAAGCATGATCGGGGTGCCGTGGGCATCGTCGGCACAGACGTAATGGCATTCGTGACCGCGTTGACGCTGGAACCTGGCCCAGATATCGGTTTGGATGTATTCCACCAGATGACCAAGGTGAATCGGACCGTTGGCATAAGGCAATGCGCTGGTGACCAGAATCTGTCTTTGTGAAGAGGAGGATGCTTGTTTCGTTGCCGTCATAATGCCCTGAGTGCGTTGATAATGAGAAAAGAGTGCATTATAAACGTTTTTGGGCATGACTTCGATAGATCAAGCTGGGAGCGGACGCAAACCAATCGCTTATAAAGGCCCCATTTCAAAGGGGCGTCAGCCCTAGTCTTTACCTGTGCAGCGATTGAAAATTTTTATTGACTTGGCCTGAGTCCTCTGCCCGTTTATAAGAAAAGGGTGATACAATCAAAATCAACCGTTGCGGCACGTAAAAGAGCATGAAGACAGGGAGGAGCGCCTTCTATGGGATTATCAACAACAGTGACCGGTGGTGAAGTTCGTTTGCAGGTCAAGGGTCATTTTGATATCGGTTGTTATGATCACTTTAATCAAGTCATTTCCGATTACCTTGATACCGCCGTTGCGATTATCATTGATTTTTCCCAGGCTGACCACCTGGACAGCTCCGCACTGGGCATGTTGTTGTTGTTGCGCGAGAAAGTCAGCGACCGATCGGTCAGTGTGGCACTGGAAAATGTGAATACCACCCTCTACCGTGTGTTTAAAGTGTCAAAATTTGACCAATTGTTTGCCATAAATTCCCCCGCCCGCCAAGTGAGTTGATGCGTTTTTCAATATGACGACCAGAGCAGCTTGATTCCAATATGGCCAGCATTCTGATCGCCGATCCTTCCAACTCCAACCGGCTTTACCTAAAGTTGTTGTTAGAAATGCATGGCTACGACGTGCTTCAAGCACAGAACGGGCACGAAGCCATTCGCCTGTTTGATGACCATGCCCCACACTTAACCATTACCGAAATTGCTTTGCCCGATTTGTCTGGTGCCGAGTTGGTGCAACACATCAAAGCCTGCAGTGACGAGCAGTTCTATCCGGTGTTTGTCATCACGGCGGTCGTCGGCGCTCAGCGTTTACAGGGCATTTTGCAGGCCGGGGCCGATGATTTCTTGCAGAAACCTTTTGTGGAAGAACTGTTTCTGGCCAAGGTGGATTCGCTTTTGCGTAACCTTGATTTTTATAATGACCTGAAACAGTCCAAAGAAATGTTGGCACAGGTGCACTCAAATCTGGCCTGGGAGCATCAATCCGCTCAGCGGATTTTTGATAAGTTTGTCTATGGACCGCGACAATTGGTGCCTGGCCTGGATGTTCATATTTCGGCGGCCTCTATTTTCAACGGCGATGTGTTTTTTTCTTCGGTGACACCTTCCGGTCACGTGATCACGCTTCTGGGCGATTTTACTGGCCATGGATTGCCTGCGGCCATCGGCGCAATCCCGGTGGCCGAAACGTTTTATTCGATGGTGTCCGCAGGACGCAACATCAAAGAAATCCTTCTGGAAATCAATCGAAAGCTCAAAAAAATATTGCCCGACCACATTTTTTTCGGCTGTCTGGTTGTCGAGGTCAGTCCCAAAAAGCGCAAAGCGCATGTGTTTAACGGGGGGATGCAGCCGATCCTGGTCTTTGACGGCATTACGCCCAACGTTCGAAGACTGATGTCTAATTCCTTACCGCTTGGGGTGGTGGAAAACGAGCATTGGCATCCTGAGTTGAAGTCTTTTATGCTTGAGGGGCATGAGCAGTTTGTCTTTTACACGGATGGCGTGGTGGAAGCGGTGAACGCGCAAGGAGACATGTTCGGACTTGAACGCCTGGTCCAGGCGCTACAGGGGCACCGGCTTCATATCCCTTCGTTGGTTGAGGCCGCCGAGGACTTTTGTGGTGATGGCGAGTTCGACGATGATGTCAGCATTGTCAAACTCGACATTGCCCGTGTGATTGAAAAAACCGACATGATCACGGCACGTGTTTTGGCGGAACAATTGCGTGATCCGTCTTCTTGGGAACTGAGTTTTTATTTTGGTACCCATCAGTTACGACAGGCTGACAAGCCAGTGGAAACCGTGGTGGATGCCATCAGTGGTACCCAGCCTTTGGTGCCGTTTAAGGACGATTTGTTTATGGTGATCACCGAACTCTATATGAATGCGCTGGAGCACGGTCTGTTATGCTTGGATTCGGCCCTTAAACAGGATGCGCAGGGCTTTCTGCATTACGCAGAGCTCAAACAGAGGCGTTTGGCTCAATTAAATCAAGGTGGCATCGGCATACAGATTAAGCAGTCCCCTGTCTCGGCGGATCAGGCAGATATTCATATCACCGTGACGCACGACGGTGAGGGCGTCTGTGATCATGTCATGGCGCAGCCGGACGGAGAGGTTCATCGTTATGCCGGTCGAGGCATAAAACTGGTGCGCTCTTTGTGTCACCAGTTTGAATTTGATGAACAGGGAAGAAAAGTGACGGCCATTTATCGTTGGGAGCGCCCGCATGCCAAGACCCATTGATCCAACGCCGACCATTATGGTGGTGGATGACGACCCTCGGCAAATTACCGCGTATCAAAATCTTTTTTGTGAACGGGGTGATACGGAGTCGGCCCTGCAAACCCTGGCCGAATTGGTGGAAGCGCGGCCCAAAAGTCTGTTGTCATCCAACAGTCAATTGCCTTTTACGCTTTTGACGGCACAGCAGGGCGATGAAGCCATTGATGTTTTTTCCGCCCAGTTACATTCGTCTGCCCCGGTTCGTGTGGCCTTTATCGACATGCGTATGCCCCCAGGGATGAATGGTCTGCAGACCGCAGAAGCCTTACGTAAACTCGACTCGCGTGTGTATATCGTGATTGTGACGGCGTATACCGACGTTGATATGGACAATATTTCCGAGGTTTTGCAAGAAGACGTGTTGTTTGTGCGCAAGCCATTTCAGCCGGAAGAGGTGGTCCAAATTGCCCGTAATTTCTGCCAGGCCTGGGCCAGAGACCGCGAATTAAGTCGTTTGCGAACCAAATTGCAGCAAAAAGCAGAATCCAACCTGTATGAAGCCGCCCATTATGAAGTCACTCAGAGCTTGTTGTCTGACATGGCTGACAAGATGAATGCTCAATCCGGGCTGCTGGCTTATCTTTCCTCCCAATTTGACGTGGATTCATCGCAACAGGCCAACTTTGATGAAGTGACCGGCACGGTGCTGGGGGAAGCGCGTCAATTATCAAAGTTAATCAATGCATTGCAACGTCTGTCGGTTGAAAGTGATCAGGTGTCGGTGTTTTCAGTGCGAGACCTGATTGAGCAGCTGGAAGCGTTAATGCCGAATTTGACGCGACCCCGTGAGAAGGTTGATATCCAATGGGAGCTGTCTGTGTCCGACCATCAGACGCTGCATACTTATTTTTCACGGTTGGTACTCGCTATTTCAGCGCTGCTATACAATGCCGAGGAAGCGCTACAGAGCCAAGAAGCAATCGTGCCCGGTCACAAGGGAAAAATTCAAATAAAAATGGGCGTTGAAGACCAAAGCTTTGTCCTCAATGTGATTGATAATGGCATCGGCGCCGCCCCTGATCGCATCGACCATTTTTTTGGTGCGGGATACACCAGTAAACCTGGGCATGCAGGGATGGGTCTGACCATGGTGGCACAGTTTGCGTCGCATGTCGGTGGCAAAATTGTTCTGACCAGTGATGGCCCTGAAACGGGAATGCGCACGGAAGTGCGTTTTCCGCTCAACGTTCGTCAATAAGGAGGCATGTTATGGCCACCGTGCGCGTGGTGAGTGAGTTGGAAGCCTTTAACCAACGGTGTGCACAAGTGTGTCCTCAAGCTGTGTATGGGCGTGATGAGCTTTTGACGGATGCTCAGATTCGGGCGAGTGAGGTGTTGTTGCTGGCAACCGACGCATCGGCACAGCTGTATGAGCGACTGACTGCCTGGTATCGCATTCAACCCGCGTTGTTTTGTCTGGTCTGGTCGCCCAACATCCCTGACACGGACATTGAAGCTTTGCGAGGGCAGCTGCCGCACCAGGGGCTGTTATGGGTGACGCGCCTTCCCTCGGCCCTGGAATTGCGTCAATGGCTTGATCAGGCTCAATCCTGCCTATCAAATCAGGATGCCATGCGCCATGCTGAAGAGGCATGCCGATGCGGTGCGGATTTGCTGAACAGCCTGTTTAGTGTCATTCAATTTGATGCCGATCAAAAAATCCGCTCGGTGAATAAGCGTGCAACGCTGGAAACCGGTTGGCAGGCCTCTCAGCTGATCGGTCGCTCGATCAACGATGTGGTGTTATGGACCAATGATCGTTTGGGTGTCACTCAATACTTTGCCAATTTCGAGGGCGAAACCCGGTATTTTAATGCGGCCGGTGAGCAACGCTGGGCGCTGGCTCAGGTTCAATCCAAAACGGACGCAGAGGGTGAGTTATTTTATTTCTGGGTTGCCAAAGACATCACCGAGCAAAAGAAACAGGTACAGGTGGATGAATACGCCCACTTTCAGGAAGGCCTGTCGCGTGCTAAAAAGGAATTGGTTCATGATTTGGGCAACACGCTTAACAGTATGAATGCAACTCGCTCGGTGCTTAGTCAGGGTGTTGAGCAATTTCGTGCCACCGTTCAATTGATTGAGCAGTGGATGGACCAGCCTGAACAAAATATCAACACCGACAGCGGTGACCTGGCTATGGCGCTGCAGTTTGTGCAAGCGCTCTATCATTCGTTAATGGAAACGTTGGAACACTATTTTGCAAAGACCGATGTGGCGCTGGCGAACGATCTGACAGGGTTGATCGATACCTTGAGCGAAAAACAAACAGACATCAGCCAGGCTGGCACCTCGGCGGATATGGATGACACGGTGAACGTGTTTGCTCTGATCGATAATCTGCGCCAGTCATGTCAGGCAATGCTGGATGAGTTAGGGGTTTCCATGCAAGTCATGATGGGCGAAACGGATAAAGCCTGTTTTTTGCAGATTTCTCGCAGTCAGCTTTATCAGGCATTGATGAACCTGGTTCAGAATGCGGCGGAAGCGTTAGAGGTAAGCAATAAAGCAGAGAAAAGCATTCAGATTAAAACGCGATTGGACGAGAGTGGTCGATTTGTGATCGAGGTGCATGATACGGCCGAGGGCATTCCTCGCGCCTATCTCAGTCAGATATACAATCATGGCTTTACCACCAAAGCAAAAGGGTCAGGACAGGGCCTGCCCTCGGTGGCGAATTTTGTGAACGCCCACAAAGGGCGCATCGAAGTCCAGAGCAGCTACGAACAAGGGACGACATTTCGAGTCATTCTGCCGCCCAAAATTATTTTTAACTGCGCCAAATAGCCCACTGTATCAAGAATTTTCGACTTGAATGTTGGGGAAGGCATGGGCGTAACTGCGTTTTTGTTGTGCCAGATGCGTGCCGATCTGGTGAGCGATGTGACGATATTGCTGCGCGGCCGCACCACTTGGGGCCTCAATCACGGTCGGGTGGCCCTGGTCGGCTTCCTCGCGAATGTGCCGAGCCAGAGGCAGTCCACCTAAATAAGGCACTTCCGCACTCTGTGCCAAGGCCTGGCCTCCGCCTTCGCCGAAGATCGCTTCTTCATGGCCACAGTTCTCACAGATGTGAGTGCTCATGTTTTCCACCACCCCCAAGATCGGGATATTGACCTTTTCAAACATGCGCAGGCCTTTGCGTGCATCAATGAGTGCAACCTCCTGAGGCGTGGTGACAATGAGGCCACCCGTCACCGGAATCTGCTGCGCCATGGTCAGTTGCACATCGCCCGTGCCGGGAGGCAAATCAATCACCAGAACATCCAGATCCTGCCAGCGTGTCTCGTTCAGCAGTTGCATCAAGGTGGAGGTGACAATCGGTCCGCGCCAGATCATGGGGTCTTCGGGCTTGATCAGAAACCCAATTGACATGACCTGCAGACCATAGGCTTCCACCGGTTCCATCTGCTTGCCGTCTTTGGTCTCGGGTTTGCTGTGAACGCCTAACATCGTTGGAATGCTCGGGCCGTAGATGTCGGCATCCAACAACCCGACACGCGCGCCTTCCTGTTTGAGCGCCAAGGCCAGATTGACGCTGGTGGTGGATTTGCCAACACCTCCTTTGCCAGACGCCACGGCGATGATGTTTTTGACCCCGGTTAAGGGCGATTTATTGCCTGCGGTTTCGTGTGGCTTGATCTCAGTAGTGAATTCGATCTTGATCTCTTTGATGGCCTCGTGACCGAGCAGAGGTTGGCGGATTTGTTCAGCCACGGCATCCCATAAACTTTTTCCAGCAAAAGGTAACGCCACCTGGAGGGTCAGTTGACCTTTTTTGAGTTGAGCGTTTTGCAGCAAACCTTCATGCACACTGGAAGCGGGCAGATTCGCCAGGCGAACTTGGTTCAGGGCTGCGGCAATGTCGGCTTGCAGCGCGTCGTCAATGCCGTCGCCAAACAATTTCTTGAGAATATTCATGCAAGAGACTCCGTTTTCGGCAGATGATTTGACCAGGCCTGGTCAAATTTGGGTGATGTAAAAGGGCCGTCAGGATAAAAGGTCAAGCTGGCGTTCGTCGCGCGGCTTGTTTTGCGTATCCTGTGTGATTCGACTCGCAGTGGGCCCTTCCTGGTTTCGGTATTTGGCGTCTTCACGCTTGTTGTAGGGTTTGATCGCGGCGCTTGAGAGGGTTTCAAAGTTGATTGCACAGATATCCATGCCCGGGCGTAAGGCCAGGGGCAGCTTACCGTTGTTGAAAATTTCCAAAACAATTTGCCCTTCCCAGCCCGGGTCGATCCGGTGAGCGGTCACATGCACCATTAAACCGAGGCGCGCCAGACTCGAGCGCCCATCCAACCAGCCGACCAGGTCGTCGGGGATGCGGACCGATTCGTGCGTTGACGCCAGTGCCAATTCGCCGGGATGCAGAAAAAAAGCCTGACCGTCGTCAATGACGATTTCTTCTCCCATGATCTTGTCGAGAATGGCCTGACGGTCTTCACTGTGACCACTCAAGTCAATGTAGGGGGCTGTGTGATCATTAAAAACACGAAATTTTCTGGCGAGCCGAAGGTCAACGCTGATGCCTTTGATTTTTTCCGGGTCAGGCATCGGTTCAATGCCAATCTTGCCAATTTTTAAATGTTGGAGAATATCTCGATCGCTGAGTTTCATAATTTTGGGGGCTTATTAAGCATTAATTCTATGGTACGGCCTTGTTCGGCTTTTTCAACGCGAACTTTTGCAGGGAAATAGGCCTTTTGGGGCATCAGCCACAGCTCGATACGGATTTTATCACTAAGCAGGGAAAAATACAGAGTTGTCACGTCGTCAGAAAAGGGCAGGTCAAGCGTTCGGGGTTGAAAGGCTTGATTTATGTGGATCGGGGTTTGCGCCTTGTCTCGCTGTAGAGCAAACTCGGGCAGGGGGTGATCGGCTTGCTGGTGACGACGGGCATAAAATCCCAGGGCATAGGCCAGAGAAATCTGGTCATAGGCGTGGGGGTGACTGGGAAAACTTTTGTTCTTGTCCGGTGAGACAATCTCGGATGTGGCGGTTTGGCGGACAATTTCGGTTTGGCGTCGATGCACTCGGTCGTCATAAAAGCGTGTGAGTTGTTGCACCGAGCGTTGCCAAGTCAATTCGGAAGGTGGATGATAAGTTAAATCGATTTTGTCGACGGTTTCTTCGTTGATGAAGGCCTTGGCCCAGCTGGATGGGGCGGCCGTGGACGTCAGATGACAGTCGTTTTGAACACAGTAAAAGGCGTGGTGCGCCTGGCCAACGGTAAACCCCATGACCTTGACATCAAACGTGGCTGAAAAGTTGGGCCAGGGCTGAGCATGGGATGCGGGGGTAAGCAACAAAAGCAATGGGCACAAAACCAGGCAGGCAAGCGCTTTGCCCGGTCCGGTTAACCATTCATTGTTCATGACTGCTCTGGTGTTGTTGCATAAGGCTTTGCAGCTTGTTCAACATAATCGGCCCTTTGAGCGGCTGATCTCGAAAGCAGGCCTGGTGATTTTGATAGGAAAAATCACCGCGCGCCAACAGGTTCACGGCCAGTGGATAGGCTTCGTGTTCCATTTTTTGAACACGTTCTTTTAAGGTGTCTGCGGTATCTTCATCGGTGACGGGTAAAGAGGCCTGCAGAACCAGTGGGCCACCATCCAGCTCTTCGGTAACAAAATGGATGCTCAGGCCGTGTTCGCTGTCGCCCGCTTCCAGTGCTCGTTCGTGAGTGTGAAGGCCCGGGTATTTGGGCAACAGAGAGGGATGAATGTTGAGCATCCGCCCTTCGTACGCATCGATGAACGATTTGGTCAGAATCCGCATGAACCCGGCCATGATCACAGCACTCACAGAATAGGGCGCCAGGGTGTCGATCAGTGCCTGATCGTATTGTTCGCGCTCGTCATAGTCTTTGTTGTCCACCACTTCGGTTGAGATGCCTTCGTACTGAGCAATTTCCAGTCCCTCGGCATTCGGATTGTTGCTGACCACAACGGCGATCTCATAGAGCGCATTGTCCTGATAGTCCATGAGCGCTTTGAGATTGGTGCCGCGCCCGGAGATCAGAACCGCAATGGGGAATTTATCGGAATCGGCCACACGCTCTCCTTTGGCTTAGTTCAGAATGACACCTGGGTTGGCCTCATCGCTGTGTTCAATGTGGCCGATGGTGGTGACGGTTTCGCCACAGTCACGAAGAAGCTCGGTGGCTTGTTGTGCCTGATTTTGCGGCACAACAATGACCATGCCGATCCCGCAGTTAAAGGTGCGGTGCATTTCGTGAAAGTCCACGTTGCCGTGGGTCTGAAGCCAGTCAAACACAGCCGGTCTGGTCCAGCTTTGCGTATCAACGCGTGCTTGCGTATTGGCAGGCATCACTCGGGGCAGGTTTTCCAACAATCCGCCCCCGGTGATGTGGGACAGGGCGTGGACATCGACCTGTTCCAGAAGGGTCAGGACGGGTTTCACGTAAATGCGTGTCGGCGCCATCAGTGCGTCAATCAGCGGTTGACCGTCACAGTCCTGATCAAGCTGGGCGCCACTGACTTCGATGATTTTTCGAATCAATGAGTAGCCGTTGGAGTGGGGGCCGGAAGCGCCCAGGCCCAGAAGCACATCCCCGGCTTTTACTTTGGTTCCGTCGATGAGTTTCGATTTTTCCACAATGCCCACACAGAACCCGGCCAGGTCATAGTCTCCTTGTGGATACATGCCCGGCATTTCAGCGGTTTCGCCACCGATGAGCGCGCAGCCTGCTTGCTGACAGCCTTCGCCGATGCCTTTAACGACGTCACGGGCCGTGTCGAGTTCTAATTTTCCCGTGGCGTAATAATCCAGGAAAAACAGCGGCTCGGCCCCCTGTACAATCAGGTCGTTGACGCACATCGCCACCAGGTCGATGCCGACCTGGTCGTGCTTACCGCTTTCAATGGCCAGCATCAGCTTGGTGCCGACCCCATCGGTACCGGAAACCAGCATGGGCTGTTTGTAGCGGTCAATCGGCAATTCAAACAGAGCACCGAATCCGCCCAGTGATGCGGTAACTTCAGGGCGACTGGTGGCTTTGGCAATGGGCTTGATGGCATCGACCAGCGCGTTGCCGGCATCGATGTCAACACCGGCGTCTTTGTAGCTGATGGAAGAGGGCGTTGAAGGGGAGTGTTTGGTCATAATGATGTTAGTCGTGTGCGTTGGAACGTTGATTTGAGTGTCCTCCGCCCCGGAAAATGTCAGGCCAAGACGGTGGAAATGATTTACCATATTGTAACCAAAAAACACGGACAAATTATGAGAAGTTTTGTAAAACCTTTTGCCTTCAGGGCCGGGTTGATGAGTGCCTGGGTTTCCGGTTTGCTGCTGTTCTCGGGTGCGATCCTTGCTGAATCGGACACTCAAGCGCCGACATCCTCGGCCCCGACATCTCAATCAGCCGAGACGTTCCGTCAAAACCTGTTTGACGTCACGCTGATCTTGCGAGGCGAGGAGGTCTCACCGGATTCGATTGGCCCCTATCTGGAAACCGCTCTGAAAATTGAACTGGTTCGATTGACAGGCGACAGTGGCTTTTTGAGTTCTGAGCAGGCGGACACATTTTTGCAGTCCGCGCGCGCCTGGTTGAAACAATATCGTTTCGAGCCCTATCGACAGGATGGTGTGACCGTCGGTCAAAGGCTCATTTTCACGTTTGATGACGATAAGTTCTACGAGGCGTTTGAACAAAAAGGCCTGGTGCTTTGGCCTTTGGAAGCACGCCCGAGCACGCTGGTGTATGGCTCGCAAAACCGGGCGGGCCAGTTGCTGAAACTGGACGCCCAAAACCTGCAGTATTTGCCTCAGCTCGATTGGTATAACCGGGTTGAAGAAATGGCGCTGCCCATGACGCTTGCCGCCCCCCGGGGTCAAGGCTCCTTTGGCGAAGGGCTTTGGGTGTACCCGGATTTTCAGCGCCGTCGTTCCGGTGTGGTGGCCGATCGTCTGCAAACCAGTGACAGCGATTATCTGCTGGCTTATCAGCTCCGCCAGTATGCCAGCCAGCCGTCTGAATTGAACTGGCAGCTGTTCAGTAAGGAAGGTCAGGTGATGCTTGAGGCGCAGCAGCAGGCTGAAGACCGCACCCCTCAAGCCTTGACCGGCCTGTTTCGTGACATGATGGCGGCTGTGGCCGCTTATTACTCACGCCCGTATCGAGATCAGGCACAATACATCGGTAGTGTGACTCTTCGTGTGGAGGCGCTCAGCTCTGTGCAGCAACTGTTTCAGGTCGAGCAAGCGCTGACAGCGCTCAAACCGGTCATACACGACAGCCGTCTGGTGACGACGGAGGCGGGGAAGGCAACGTTTGAGTTGGTTTATCAGGGAACGTATGAAGCACTATTGGCCTATCTCCAAGGGGTGACCTCGGTGGAGATGCTGTCGGATAATGCCATCAGTGGCGAGATTTTTGTGCGCTGGCACCAAGAAGAGCTGACAAACGATTTGCAGAATTTAGCGCCGCAAACAACGGACAATACAAGGAGTGACGAGGCACAGGGTGACGATTTGACCACGGAGCCCGCTGTGGAGACGGCGCCGGAAATATTGCCCTATATCGATGAGGCCACGGCTGGCGAACGCGAGTGAGGTTGGAGAAATGTTTATTCAGTTGCCTTTGAAAATGGGATTGCGAGAGGCGGTCAGTTTTGACACCTTTGTCTCGCCCGACCCTCAGACAGAGATGGCTCTGGCGCGATTTCAGACAGCTTTGCAAAAAAGTCAAGGGGAAACCTTTTACCTTCAAGGACCCAAAGGCGCGGGGAAAACCCACCTGCTTCAAGCGGCCTGTCGACTCATGAGTCAACAACGTCAACAGAGTGTTTTCTTGCCCTTGGCGGATCCAGAATTGCCGTTGATTGCCGATGTCTTATATGGCTTGGAAAAAACGCACTTGATTTGTCTGGATGATGTGGAGCAGGTCGTTGGCAACCCCGAGTGGGATGAATCTTTAATCCACCTTTTGGGCCGGGCTCGTTCTCTGGGGCACTCAGTGGTTCTGTCGGGTGAAAGCGATCTATCGCAGTGGCCGACGGATCGGCCAGAGCTCTCTCAATCACTGATGTCGGTGTTGCCGATTCGCGTGCCGATTCTGGACGAGCCCAAGTCGCTGGTACAGGCTTTGCAAAAACATGCCCGGAAAATGGGGTTCGAATTACCGATTGACGTGGGCAACTACCTGGTTCGACAGTTTTCCAAGGACTTGCAGGAACTGATGTCGGTGTTGAAAATACTTGAGCAGGCGAGTGTCATGGAAAAACGCCGTGTCACCTTGCCTTTTGTCAAGCAGGTGCTGACTCAGTCGGCCATTGCATAATCTCAATCACAAGGAAAAATCGATGCAAAAAATGAACCCCCTATGGTCCCGTGTTTTAGGTGTTTTGATGCTGTTCATGCTGGTCTTTCCCGCAAAAGCTGAACTGGACATTCAGTTCAAAGACCTTGATGGTAATCCGGTCGCACTGTCTGATTTCAAGGGAAAATGGGTGGTGGTGAATTTTTGGGCGACCTGGTGTCCGCCATGTCGCGAAGAGATGCCGGAACTGGGGTTTTTTCACCAAGCACACAAAGACAAGGATGCGGTGGTGTTGGGTGTGAATTATGAAGACGCGCCCATTGATAAAGTGCGAGCCTACCTCAAGCAGGAGAATATTCAGTTTCCGATCGTACGTCTGCCAGAACCCATTGATAATAAGACCACACCGTTTGGGCCATTGCGCGGTCTGCCAACCACCTATATGGTCTCTCCGGCCGGAAAAGTGATTGCTGCACGTACCGGGCGCGTTGACGAGGCGATGCTGAATCAGTTTCTGGAAAAATACGGTGACCGTTAGGAGGTGAGCATGCGTCAGCAGTGGCAGTATGGCAAGCGTTATTGGCGACTGGCCGTCCATTTGATTTTCAAAACCCGGCATTTTGGGGTAAATAACCGCTGGTGGGTCAGCCAACCATCGCCGATCGGCTGGTCTGTTTCCAGGCGTCTTTGGGGCGTGCTGACTGTCATGCCGATCTGGCGCAATTATCAGTCGATGAAAGTGCGCACCTGCCTTGGCTGGGTCCCCCAGAGCGACTGTGAGGCCATGGGGTTTGCCCGTCAGATTGAGCGGGCGGCCAACAAACGGCAATAAACCGGATGGATGATTTCATGGAACAGTTGAATCTCGAACAGCGCCAGTCCGTCCGGTTCGTGCGTCCTTTTAAAGTGACCACGCTTGAAGAAGAGGGATTCGACCAGGGTTTTTCCGGCGTGGATGTGAATTTGACCGGTTTAAGTTTTCGTTTGCCGGAAGCCGATTGGTTTTTGCCCGGTCAAAGCCTGAGTCTTCGAATCCGCAACGATCTCAATGGCGAGCAGTTTGAGCTCGACAGTGTCCAGGTGGTCCATCTGCAACCGGATGAACAAGGGAGTTGGTTGTGTGGGTGTCACATCACTCAGATTTCCAGTGAGCAGTTGCTGGCGCATCATCGCCTGGTGATGACCGATCAGGCAACGGCACAGTCATCCATGGCCGTGGCCAAATTGAGTGAGTTTGATTTTGATGAAACCGCTTCCCCCTTGTCGCAAAACACCGCGGATTTTCAGGAAGCCAGCATGGCCTTGAGTTTGGCGGTGGCCGAGGCCGAACTGAATCAGCAGTGGGTGGAACGCGTTTTTGCGCGGCTGGATCAACTCTGGCAAAGTCGATTGCCCGCGGACCAGCAGCTGACCGAGACCCGCCAGGAAGTGGAGGCGCTCAAACAGGCCTGGCAGGAATTAAGTTTGCAGGCGCGCAGTTGGAATACCCTGGCTAAATTACTGGTGCATTCACCCAGCGCTGGCGCTGATCAGGCCGATTGGCAGCGTTTGATCGCAGACTTTGAAGGACGTTTCCTGACCGATGCTCAGCAAATGGCGTATGATCTGATGCACCAGGGGCATACGGCGCGAGAGGCGTTGGAGATGGCGCAAGAGGCCATCGCACAATCAGCGGGAGGCCGTACCGACGATAAGCGATCCAGTGAATGAACTCAGCGGTTTTTCTTGCGCTGACGTTTGCGCGCGTCGCGTGCTTCTTTTCGGGCGGCTTTTTTCGCCGCTTTTTCTTCCCGTATCTGTTCCACCTCGGCTTTTTCCTGTTGCATCATTTCCGGGGTTTCCCAGGTAATGGGGCCAAGCAGTCCTTCACGCAACTCACTGATTAATATACGCGAAGCTTTGTCCAGATCTACCTGCCCGCCGCTGACCAGGCAGCCACGCTGGCGACCGATTTGTTCCAGCACTTCGAGATCCGGGTAAGGGGTATGGTTTGGCAGTTCCGACAAACTGAAACGTGCCATCAGACGCTCGGGATAGGTGTTGAGCAGATACTCACTGGCATAGGTGGCAATGTCCGGCAGTTCAAAGGCGGTCTCCTTGATGCCGCCGGTAATGGCCAGGCGATAGCCTGAGTGGGCGTTATCGATATTGGGCCAGAGCATGCCGGGCGTGTCAAACAAGGTGTTGCGCGCATTCAGCTGAATCCGCTGGATCAATCGAGTCACCGCGGGCTCATTGCCAGTTTTGGCAATGGTGCGCTCGCACAGGGTGTTGATTAAGGTGGATTTGCCCACATTGGGGATGCCCAGAATCAGCAGGCGGCGTTTTTTGACCGAGTTGTCTGGCAGGGGCAACAGTGCCTCGATCTGTTGAAGCAGCTTGGTGCGAATCTGTGTGTCTTTGCTGTTGACGGGCAGGGTGCGGACGGATTTGTCCGGTTGATAATACGCTTGCCAGCGTTCCGTAAGCGCCGGATCTGCCAGGTCGGATTTGTTAAACAGCTTGATCACCGGGCGATCCCCATACAACTGAGCCAGCATTGGATTTTGGCTGCTGTAGGGAATGCGGGCATCCAGCACTTCGATCACCAGATCGATTTCAGGCAGTTGTTCCCGAACTTCTTTCTGGGCCTTGTGCATGTGGCCGGGATACCATTGGATGGGGTTGAGCATCAGCGGCGTCCGAACAGGCGCATTAAAAAGCGGGCAAAGACCACCAGGGCACTGGCGAGCCAGACATACACGAACCATTTAAAGATGGCGTAGAAAGATTCCATTTGCGGTTGCAGATGCGAGACGCCTTCGACCGTCAGTTGACCGTTTTCGGCATTGGAAAGCACGATCAGCACCACCAGCAGAATCACCGCCGCGTTTGCGGCCCCCAGGTAAAGAAACAGTTTTTGCCAAATATCCACACGCGTTCCTATGGTATTTTGTATTGATCGGAGTATTATAAAGCCATGAAGCCTTCGCTCTCAAAAAACTTAAGACGGGTTTATCGACGATTCTTTTGGCCAGTGGCGCTGATTGGAACGATTGCGCTGGTGCTTCATTTAACCCAGACCCTTCGTTTGACCGAAGAATTGTTTCGCCTTGAGATCCAGAATCTTTCCAAACAAGTCCATCGGCATTTTGAGCATGTGCAAAAAAGTGTTCAGAGTCGATACACACAAATCGCTCACCTCTACGAAAGCCGCCCTGAATTGCTTCAACGCATACGTACTCAAGATCACGATGGCTTGTATGCCTTGTTAAAGAGCGATTATCAGGCGCTTCGTGAAGAAATGCCGCAGTTATATGTGATGCATCTGTTCAACGAGCGTAATGTGACGTTGTTGCGTCTTCACAAGCCTGCATCCTGGGGTGACGACCTGACTCAGATCCGACCGATGATGGCAAAAGCCAACCGAAGCGGTGAGGTGCAGCACGGTTTTGAAGCAGGGAAAAATGGCATTACCTACCGGGTCAGTGTGCCAATGGTTTCGTCGGGCCAGCCGCTGGGGGTGTTGGAGTTTGGGATTGAACCGGTGTATTTCACCACGGATTTGGCTGAGCATTATCAAGTGTCGAGTCGCTTGCTGGTCCCCCAGGGAAAGCTGTCGCACCTGGTGCGCTCGGTGTCGTTTGGCACGATTGGTGACTATGCTGTGATCAAGCGTGACCCGGTGTTTGATCAATTGGCCATTGGTGTCTCCGAGCCGACCGGTTTGATCCACCAAGGGGAGCGTACCTTTGTTTTTATTTCCGATTTAACGCTGCCCAACTACCTGGGCCAGGATGTGGTCCGGGTGCAAGTGGTCAAAGACATCACCGAGCGGTATAACCATCATTATCAGGAGCTTTATGCGCAAGTGGGCATGAATGTGATTGCGCTCTTTTTGATGCTGGTGTTGCTGCATATTCTGTTAAGACGGTTTCAACTGGCTTCGATTCGCAGTGAACGCAAACTCCGACATTTACGAAAACAAAACCGGGCGTTTCAGCAGAGCAATGAACGGGATGAACTGACGCAGTGCTTCAATCGTCGGTATTTTAAAAAACGCCTGCGGCGTTTGCTGGCTCGGGAACGTCACACTTCCTGTGCGTTACTGTTTTTTGATATCGATTATTTCAAGGAAATCAACGACGAATGCGGCCACTTGGTGGGTGATCAGATCCTGTCAGAACTGGCGGTGTTTGTGCGACAGAATGTGCGTGATGGAGATGCCCTGATCCGCTGGGGCGGAGAGGAATTTGCCTTGATTCTGGAAGGCGTGGCACTGGCCGATGCCAGAGACGTGGCAGAAAAATTGCGCGCGCTGGCTCAGGAAAAAACCTGGGTCGAGGGCGTTCGCATGACACTCAGTTTTGGGGTGACGATGATTCAGCCGGGTGATGATCTTAAAAGCCTGCAGGATCGTGTGGACAAACTGCTTTATGACGCCAAGCACGGCGGTCGCAACCAGGTGTGTGCCGGCTGATGCGTTGGAGGGGTCGGTTTTTTACCAGGCCTGGTAAAAAACCGTATTCCGCTAAGCGGATCAGCGGTTGAGCTGCGCCAGCAGGAAGGACATGAAGGTGTCGGCCGGAATGTCCTGCGCCTGGTCATCGCGGCGATGCTTGTATTCAATCATGCCTTTGTCCAGACCGCGCTCCCCAATCACGATGCGGTGAGGAATGCCGATCAGTTCCATGTCGTTGAACATGACGCCGGGGCGTTCCTTGCGGTCATCAAACAGCACTTCAACCCCTTGATCTTTCAGGGTCTGATACAACTCATTGGCGGCGGCTTCCACGCGGGGGGATTTGTGCATCTGCATGGGCACAATGCAGACCGAAAACGGTGCGATGGGTTCCGGCCAGATGATGCCCTTGTCATCGTGGTTCTGTTCGATCGCAGCGGCGACCACCCGGCTGACGCCGATGCCATAACAGCCCATTTCCAACACCTGCGCGCGTGAGTGTTCGTTGAGCACCGTGGCGTTGAGCGCCTGTGAGTATTTGTTGCCCAGTTGGAAGATATGCCCCACTTCGATGCCACGGGCAATGCTCAGTTTGCCCTGACCGTCGGGGCTCGGGTCGCCTTTGATCACATTGCGCAAATCCACGATTTCATCAAATTGAGCATCACGTTCCCAGTTGGCACCGCTAAAGTGATGGCCGTCTTCATTGGCTCCGCAGACAAAATCCGCCATCTTTTCCGCGCTGCGATCCACCAGTACGGGAATCGAGAGATTGATCGGCCCCAGTGAGCCGGGCGCACAGCCCAATGCATCACGAATCGCCTGGTCTTCGGCGAAGGTCAGCGGCGCTTTGACCAACGGGTGTTTTTCCGCTTTGAGCTCATTGAGGGCATGATCGCCGCGCAAGACCAGTGCAACCAATGGCTGTTGTTCGCTGGCGCCTTCGACCACCAGTGTTTTGGCCACCTGTTTCTTTTTTACCTGCATGAAGCCGCAAACCTCGTCAATGCTGCGTTGCTCCGGTGTGGCGATTTTTTCCATATCCACGGACGGGGCCGGGCGATCGCGGTTGGGGGCAACCGCTTCGGCCAGTTCCACGTTGGCCGCATAATCTGACTGATCGGAAAAGGCGATGGCGTCTTCACCTGAGTCGGCCAGAACGTGGAATTCATGCGAGCCTTCGCCACCGATGGCACCGGTGTCAGCCTGCACGGCCCTGAAGTCCAGCCCCAGTCGGGCAAAGATCCGGCTGTAGGTGTCAAACATGACTTCATAGGTTTTCTGCAGGCAGTCGGTGTCCATGTGAAACGAGTAGGCGTCTTTCATGGTGAATTCGCGGGCTCGCATCACCCCGAAACGCGGGCGGATTTCGTCGCGGAATTTTGTCTGAATCTGATAAAAATTGGCCGGCAGCTGTTTGTAACTGCGAATTTCCTTGCGCACCAGATCGGTGATGATTTCTTCGTGCGTGGGGCCGAGCACAAAATCCCGCTGGTGGCGATCCTTGAAGCGCAACAGCTCCGGGCCATAGTCGGGGCCGCGTCCGGACTCATCCCACAGCTCCATCGGCTGGACCACGGGCATCAGCAGTTCCTGAGCATTGGCCCGGTCCATTTCCTCGCGGATGATCTGCTCAACCTTGCGCAGCACTCTTAAACCCAGTGGCAGCCAGTTGTAGAGACCACCTGCCAGGGGGCGGACCAACCCGGCACGAAGCATAAGCTGGTGGCTGATCACCACGGCGTCAGCCGGGGTTTCTCGCGTGGTGGCAAGTAACAGGGCAGAGGTTTTCATAGAACGGTGTCTTCCTTTGGCGATGTTGATGAGTCGTAAATGGCTCGGTGATTCAAATGCAGGAATTTTATCATGTCTCGAGGCCGGCATCAGCCATTCGCGGCTGACTTATGATCGGAGTCGCGTTAAACTCTGTGCAATCAACTAACAAAGGATGCTTGGATGACCGATTCATCACAGGTTGAACAGGAAATGCGTGCCTGGACCCAGCGTTACACCGACTGGCTGGAAGACAAAGAAGCGCGTTCGCCTCGAATTGTGTATCAGCGTGACCGTGCTCGGGTGATTCACTCCGCCTCGTTTCGACGATTGCAGGCCAAAACCCAGATATTCGGGTTGAACGAGTCGGATTTCTACCGTACTCGCTTGACTCACTCCATGGAAGTGGCGCAAATCGGCTCGGGATTGGTCGAGCAACTGGTGACGGTGGCACTGGAATCCGAGCAACAGGGCCAGACGCCTGACTGGCTGGACTGGTTGCCGTCGTTTTACCTGATTGAAGCGGTTTGCCTGGCGCATGACCTGGGGCATCCGCCCTACGGCCACGGCGGGGAGACCGCGTTGAACTATATGATGCGAGAGCACGGAGGGTTTGAAGGCAATGCCCAGACCCTGCGTATTCTTGCAAAACTGGGTGAATACACACCGAAAAACGGCATTGACCTGTCGCGGCGCGCCACGCTGGGGGTTCTGAAATACCCGGCGCTTTATGATTCGGTCATTCAGACCTGGCCGGGCTACATGACCCGCTGTGCCGAACCGGAAGTGAGTGATTTTCGCACCTTGAGCATGCGCGAATGGCATCCGCCTAAAAGTCTGTATCGAGAGGAGGCGGAAGTGTTCGAATGGGTGTTGGCGCCTTTCAGTGAATCCGACCGCGAGGCCTTTACCCGACTGACAAAGGTGTCGGACGGGTTTGACCGAACCGGGCACAAAGCACTGGACACCACCATCATGGAATTGGCCGATGACATTGCCTATGGCATTCACGACTTGGAAGATGCGGTGGCCATGGGGATGGTGCCCAAAGACCTGTGGTGTGACGAGGTGGTTCACAGTGAGGTGTTTCAGCAGCATCGATTATGGGATGAGACCATGACCGAGCGCTTGTTCAGCCCGCGCTCCAAAGATCGAAAACACGCCATCAGTCAGATGGTCGGGATTATGATCGAGAGCATCCGCATTGACGAGCATCCGGATTTCGAACACCCTCTGTTGCGTTACCAGGCACATTTGGGCGAGGGTGAAATGGCGGTCCTGGAGCTGCTAAAGCGGTTTGTTTACACCCATGTGATTACCCTGCCCGAGGTCAAAGGCATGGAATACAAAGGGCAGTTGATTGTGCTGGAGTTGTTCAAGTCGCTGAGAGCCAACCCCCAGGCACTTCTGCCACGCAACACCTTCGCCAAATACGAGCGCGCTGACACCGTCCGTGCCAAACAACGGGT
Organism: Thiomicrospira sp. WB1; assembly: GCF_001507535.1. Taxonomy (GTDB): domain Bacteria; phylum Pseudomonadota; class Gammaproteobacteria; order Thiomicrospirales; family Thiomicrospiraceae; genus Hydrogenovibrio. The sequence goes on along the minus strand of NZ_LQBN01000002.1, from coordinate 540,725 downwards.
GATTTGTGATTACATCGCGGGGATGACCAACACCTACGCCTCGCGTTTGTACAATAAGTTTTTCAGCGCCACTCAGGGGTCGATTTTCGATCGCCTTTGAGCGGCGCGAACCGGAATGCGTGGGGGTAGCACATATTGCCGGACCTGATTGGGGTGGCCGGGACGCCGAAAATAGGGGGTGGGGCAAAGGGTGCCGTCCACAATTGCCCGGTGACGCTGCAGCGCCCACTTCAGGTGTGGCGCCAGCAGTTCGGACACGGGGGATGTGGCGTCCAAGGCGTTTAAAATCGCTTTGGAAAGTGTCTTGTTTTCCAATGCATTGCCCAGTGCGACACACAGGTTGCGTTGCCATTGTTCAAACCCGATGCGTCGAATGGCGGAGCCTTCAAAGAAACGGTAAAAGTCACCGGGCGTCCACTGCCATAGATCAAGCAGTTGCGCATTGTCCATGGGCGCGCGCGGCGCAAAATCAGGTTCTTCACTCGCCACGGTGAAGCGGTTCCAGGGGCAGACCAACTGGCAGTCGTCGCACCCGTAGATCCGGTTGCCCATCTGGCTGCGCAACGGTTCCGGAATCACGCCGTCGTATTCGATGGTGAGGTAGGAAATGCAGCGTCGCGCATCGACCACGGCATTGTCCACGATGGCCCCGGTTGGGCATTCCTGAAGACAGGCCTGGCAGGGACCGCAGCCTTGTTTGGTCACGGGGGCGTCGATCGGCAAAGGCAGGTTGGTGAATAATTCACCCAGAAAAAACCAGGAACCGGCGCGGGGGTGAATCAGCAAGCTGTTTTTACCGGTAAAGCCCAGACCGGCTTTTTGAGCCAGGGGGCGCTCCAGCACTGGCGCGGAATCACAGAAAGGGCGCCAGTGTGGGTCAGGAAATGACTGGGCCAACCCAGTCTGCTCAATCAGGGTTTCAATCTCACTGGCCAGTTGTTTCAGGCGCTTGCGCATCAGTTTGTGGTAATCGCGGCTGAGTGCATAGCGCGAAACATAGCCGCGTTCGGGGGCCTGCAGTATCCGGACCGGGTGGGCCGCGTCCCGGTCAAAGTAGTTCAGGCGGACGCTGATAATGCGCACCGTGCCTGGCACCAGTTCCGCAGGCCGCGTGCGTTTGTGGCCATGGCGTGCCATATACGCCATCTTGCCGTGATAGTTGTTTGCCAACCAAGCCTCGAAAAAAGGCTCCCATTGCGAAAGATCGGGCGTGGTGATGCCCAGATCTGCAAAGCCCAGCTTGTGCGCTGCGGCTTTGATTTGTCGGCTAAGCGCCGAGTAATCGATGTCAGGGGCGGTTGGCGTCATAAATGAGTCGTATATGAAATAGGCGATTGGACATTGGTGAAGGGATCACGCAAAATTCTAACAGAGTCCCTGGTTGGAGTCAGGGATGAGATGACAATGAGAAAAAATTCGCTGATTAGGCGAAACAGGCAGGCCGGGCAAGCCCAGGCCAAATGTTTCAACGCAGTTATGCGGTATTGAGCCATTTTTAGTTGTTTTTTCATCGCGCGCCGAGATGCAATCCATTTCACGCAAGTTTTAAGAGTGTTCGAACATGAAAATTGACCAGGCCTGGTTAAAAGATGCCTCCCAGACCCATGATTTTGCCCAACAACTGGCACAGGCGTATCAGCGGTGGTGTCAGTCGTCGCCGGATGCGACGCAGCAGGCACTCAGCGTGTCCTTTCAGGGCGATTTGGGGGCGGGGAAATCCACGTTTGTGCGGGCGTTTGTGCAATGGTTTTTACCCGGGCAAAAAGTCAAAAGCCCGACGTTTACGTTGGTCGAAACCTACCCGGTTCGCATTGAGCAACCGCATGCCGAGGCCACGGCGGTGACGTTTGTGCACTTTGATTGTTATCGGCTCGCCGACCCGGAAGAACTCGAGTTTCTGGGCATTCGTGATCTGTTGAAGCCGCCGTCGTTGGCGCTGGTGGAGTGGCCGGACAAAGGCGAAGGGGTTCTGCCCCAGCCGGACCTGGTCTGTGAATTGGCTCTGGCAGAGGTCGAAAATCCGGAAAAAGGACGTGTCCTTTCATTGCAAGCCCATACCGAATCAGGCAAGCAGTGGCTGGCGTGTATGCCCACTACGGCAACGGTGAATTGAAGAGGTCGGGCATGGAAAACCGATTTTTTGACACTTTCTGGCACGAAGTTTGTTTTAGGGGAAATGGTTTTACTTTCTCCGTTACAAACCAGTCAGGTGAGGTTATGCAAAATAATCTGTTTTTACATGCCGGGTCAGCGCGTCCCCACAAGTCAAACGGTCGTTTTAAGCGATGGTTGGTGATGGTGATGGCTTTGCTAGGGCTTTTGTCGTTGTCCTCTCAGGTGATGGCAGACACGACCTTGACCAAAGTGCGCATCGGACAGGGCGAGTCGCATACGCGGGTGGTGTTTGAAATCAAACAGAATCAGCGTTTTAAGGTCTGGACACTGGATAATCCGGCGCGGATCGTGCTGGATTTTTATGGGGCCGACAGTCACTTGGGCTTTCAGCGACAGGCTTATGAAGACAAACGGCTCAAACGCATTCGGGTCAAACATCAGACTAACCGCACACGGGTGGTCCTGGACTTGAAGGAAGCCCTGTTTTATAAATATTTTACGCTGGCGGCTCGAAAAGGCATGGACGAACGAGTGGTGGTGGATTTGAAATACCCGGTTCTTGCCATGAATCGTCAGGATGCGCCCAAACAATTGGCTGCAGCTGAGCGTAAGAAATCAGATCACGCCCAGTCAAATGCCAAAGCGGCTGAGCACTCTGCTTCCAAATTAGCTCAAGCGGTGTCCAAGCAGCCTGCGCCGCGACATCAAGCCACTCGCACACTGTTAGACCAAGCTCCCAGCTCGCATGAGCTGGTGGTGGCGCTTGATCCGGGGCATGGTGGGTTTGATACCGGTGCCATTGCTCAAAATGGCGTTTATGAGAAACACGTGATTCTGTCCATGGCCAAGCGCATTAAAAAACACATCGATGCGGCCCCCGGCATGCGTGCGGTCCTGACACGAACGGATGACCGTTTTTTGCCGTTGAAAGAACGGGTGCGACTGGCACAAAAGCAGGACGCGGACATTTTTATTTCATTGCACGCCGATGCATTTGGGGATGAGCGTGTTCGAGGCGGTTCGGCCTATATTCTGGCCTCACGGGGGGCCAGTGCCCGCGTTTCATCGCTGCTCAAGCGCAGCGGTGGTGATACGTTGCAGGATGTGCGTCTGAAAACCCGGGCGGATCGAGCCTATGTCATGACCGGTCTGAGTCGGGCTGCGAACATTCGAGCCAGTCGAAAACTGGCCAATGCGCTGCTCAGCCAGTTGGGCGCTAAGGTGCACATGCACAAACGACGGGTTCAAACCGCCGATTTTGCGGTGCTGAAATCGATTGACATGCCATCGGTTCTTCTTGAAACCGCTTTCATTTCCAACGCCAACGACTTGAAAAATCTGCAATCCCCCTGGTTTCATAATCAGGTGGGAGAGGCCTTGGTCAAAGGCTTGACCCGTTTTGTGTCGCAGCATGGACACCAGCCGCGCTGGGGCGAACAGCTTTATGTCCAGTATCGAGTGCGTCCAGGGGATACCTTGTCCGAAATCGCGGCCAACTACCAGTTGAGCACGCGCCAGCTTAAAAAAATCAACCACATCAAAAAAGCAGACCGGTTGTTTGTCGGCAAGCGCTTGAAGATTCCGGTATCGGACACGATTCTGGCATCGCTGTAGTTGACTTTGAAACCTTGCCGGGGGCATCGTATAATCCCGCTATGATTTGCCAACCTTTCACAGATGCCCCTTGAACGACGCTGAGCTGAACAGCCCGACACCCGGTTCCGAGATTGCGGTTCTGCCCTCGCACCTGGCCGATCAGATCGCGGCGGGGGAAGTGGTTGAACGGCCCGCGTCCGTTGTGAAAGAGTTGCTTGAAAATGCGCTCGACGCCGGGGCCTCATCCATCAGTGTGGCCATCGAAGCAGGCGGGCACAAAGCCATTCAAGTCACCGATGACGGGGCGGGAATTCCCAAAGCCCAGCTGCAACTCGCCGTCAGTCGCCACGCCACCAGTAAAATTCACACACCGGAAGATTTGGTCGGGGTGCGCACGCTCGGGTTTCGAGGGGAGGCACTGGCCAGTATCAGTTCGGTTTCACGTTGTGCCTTGACCAGCCGTACCGCGAACCAAAGTGCTGCCTGGAAAATACAGGTGGATGGCAATGGTCAATGGGGCGAACCGGAGCCCGTGGCGCATCCGCAGGGAACGCGGGTTGAGGTGCGTGATCTGTTTTATAACACGCCTGCCCGCAAAAAATTCCTGCGTCAGGAACGCACCGAATTCAGTCACATCGAACAACTGGTGCGACGAGTGATGTTATCGCGCCCGGATGTGGCGATTAAGTTGGTCCACAATCAAAAAACCGTGCGTCAGGTGGCACCAGTGACCGATGAGGTGAGTGAGCGCCAGCGACTGAGTCATCTAATGGGCGCCCCGTTTGTGGATAATGCGCTCAAGCTGGCGTTTGATGCCCAGTCCATGCAACTGTCGGGCTGGGTCGCGCAGCCCAGCTTTAACCGGGCTCAGGCTGACATGCAGTACCTGTTTGTCAATGGGCGCATTGTGCGTGACCGACTGCTGTCCTATGCGGTCAAGCAGGCTTATGCCGACGTGATGTATCACGGCCGTCATCCTGCTTATGTCCTGTTTTTGCAGATTCCCGCCGACAGCGTTGATGTGAACGTGCATCCGGCTAAGTATGAGGTGCGCTTTGCTGAAGGGCGTCGTGTCTATGATTTTTTGCGCCGGACGGTGCGGGACGCCGTGTCCAAACCGCTGGTGGGGCGTGACTTGTCCGGGGAGTCCAACCGTTCGACGTCACAGGCGATGCCCGATCCGCGATCTCAGGCGGGCGTGTCATCCGAAGCCTGGTCCGAACAAGGGCATCAGGCCTCCATGGCGTTTCAACAGCCTGCGCCATTTTCCGGCAGTTCCTCATCAGGTGTCAAAGAATCCCTGGCCTATTATCAGGTGGCACCGGGGGCGGATGTGTTGCCCGCTCAAAATGCGCCGTCAGCTTTCGCCGCGCCAAGCGATGTGTCGCAGAATTACCTGGGGTATGCCAAAGCACAGATTCATGGGGTGTTTGTGTTGTCTGAAAATGAGCAGGGGCTGGTGCTGGTCGACATGCATGCCGCGCATGAGCGCATTGTGTATGAGCGTTTGAAGCAGCAGTGGGCTCAGGCCCGCTTGGTGACGCAACCGTTGCTGGTACCGGTGGTGGTGCGACTGGAAGCCTCTGACCTGCGCGTGTGGGAAAATTTTAATTCGGAGTTTGAGCGCTTAGGGTTTCGGGCCGAAGTGTTCGGGCCGGAGCAGATCAAGTTGACAGAAGTACCCAGTTTGCTGGCCAAAACCGATGTGGCCAGCCTGTTTGTGGACATGCTGGGGGAATTGGCGCAACAGGGTCACACGGATTTGTCGGAGACCCTGATTGATCGACTGCTGAGTACCATGGCCTGTCATGGCTCGGTTCGAGCCAATCGCCAGTTGACGTTGGAGGAGATGAACGCCTTGCTGCGTGACATGGAACGAACCGAGCGCTCGGCCCAATGCAACCATGGGCGCCCCACTTGGGTGCAGCTGAACATGGATGAGCTGGATCGGCTGTTCATGAGGGGGCAGTAGCGTGCGTGATTTCAGACACCCCGACTGGCTGACCTCGCTGATTGAACAACGCTGTGTACTCGCGTTGATGGGGCCGACAGCTTCCGGTAAGAGTGCGCTTTCCATGGCGCTGGCCGAGGAACTTCCGGTCGAGTTGATCAGTGTGGATTCGGCGCTGATTTATGAGGGCATGGACATTGGCACCGCCAAACCGTCTGAGCAGGAACGCACGCAGGTAGCGCATCATCTGGTGGATATTCTGCCCCCCACCCAGTCATATTCCGTTTCCGAGTTTCTGGAAGATGCCTCCCAGTCGATCGCGCATATTTGGGCAAACGGCCGGCTGCCCGTGCTGGTGGGGGGCACGATGATGTATTTCCATGCGTTGCAAAATGGTCTGGCGGATTTGCCTGAGGCCGATCCGTCGTTGCGCCGTTCGCTCCATCAGGCCTGGCAAAAAGACCCTCAGGGTCAACATGCCCGCTTGATGGTGGTGGATCCGGCCGCGGCCGCACGCATTCATGTCAACGATGCGCAGCGCTTGATTCGTGCGTTGGAGGTGTATGAATTAACCGGCACCCCCTTGAGTGTGCATCAGCAAAACGCACGCAACCAGGCGTGCGATGCCTGGAAGTTGGTCAAAGTGGGGCTGATCCCGTCGGATCGCAAGCGATTGCATCAGGTGATCGAGCAGCGCTTTGACCAGATGCTGGAAGCCGGGTTTGTGAAAGAGACTGAGCATTTATTTGCCCAACCCGGGTTGCATGCCGACCTGCCCGCAATCCGCAGCGTCGGGTATCGCCAGGCCTGGGCATACTGGCAGGGCGAGATCGATTACGAGACGTTTGTCGCCAAAGCCAAAACCGCCACACGGCAACTGGCCAAGCGCCAGTTAACCTGGTTGCGAAAAGAATCCGATCTGCTGACGCTTGACCCATTCGAACAGTCGTTGAGCGAGCAGGTGGCGCAGACGCTGGCGCACCTTGAGCAGCGATGTGACGCTTAAAAAGCAGGCGCAAAGTCATGAACGCATTGTCAGGCGGATACTTTCTTTTTGACTGCAAAGTGACTGTGGTATGATTTCATTCATCATTCGTTGCCGGGATGGATGCTAAGGCCATGTCGGTGATAAACCTCAGTGCCAGGCTTGTGATTCAGCGGGCCTGGATCGTGAGTAACGGATGCCATATAAAAAATAAACGAACAGGAAAGTAACATGGATAATAAAAAGCCAGCCAAAGCTTTGCCCATTCAGGACCCATATTTGAACGCGCTACGCAAAGAACGCATTAATATTGCGATCTACCTGGTCAATGGCGTCAAGCTTCAGGGGCGCGTCGACTCCTTTGATCAGTTTGTGGTCCTGCTGCGCAGCAATGTGACGCAAATGGTTTACAAACATGCCATTTCGACCATTGTGCCGTCGCGCGAACCAAAAGCCTATGAACAAGGTGCATCCGACGACGAGTGAGTTCGATGCCTTTTTCGTGCCGGAAAATCTTCCGGCACTTTGATGGTGGCCGGTTAGGGTCCCATTTTCCTGCCTTTTTTCTTTTTTCATACCACCTGACTGAATAGACATGGAATTATTTGGAAAGCTCGAACGCCAGCAGTTAGACCGTGCCGTGCTGGTTCATGTAGATTTTTATCATGAATCGGATCGTGAAGAGCTGGATGAGCTTTATGAGCTTGTCGATTCCGCCGGTGCCGATGTGCAGACCCTGATCACCGCCAAGCGCGACAAGCCCGATCCCAAATATTTTGTGGGCAAAGGCAAGGTGGATGAAATTCAGTCCGCCATTGCCTCGACCGAGGCGGATGTGGTGATTGTCAATCATGCGCTCAGTCCGGCGCAGGAGCGTAATTTAAGTGACCAGCTCAAGATACAGGTTCTGGATCGCGTGGGGTTGATTCTGGATATTTTTGCGCAACGGGCCCGTTCACATGAAGGTAAGCTACAGGTTGAGCTGGCACAGCTCAAACGGATGGCCACACGTTTGGTGAAAGGCTGGACGCATCTGGACCGCCAGGGCGGGATCGGCGCAAGAGGCCCGGGGGAAACTCAGCTTGAGACCGACCGTCGTCTGGTTCAGGGCAAAATCAAGCAACTGGAAGCGCGCATTGAGAAAGTACGCAAGCAGCGCCAGCTGGGCCGACAATCGCGCAAGAAATCGGATTTGCCCACGGTGGCGATTGTGGGCTACACCAATGCTGGTAAATCCACGCTCTTTAATTGGTTGACGCAGGCGCATGTGTATGCCGAAGACCGCTTGTTTGCCACCCTGGATTCCACCTTGCGCAAGGTGCATTTGCCCGGCGCCGGGCCGGTTATATTTGCAGACACGGTGGGATTTATCCGTCACATTCCGCATGATTTGGTGGCCGCGTTTCGCTCCACTCTGGAAGAGACCAGTGAAGCGGATTTGCTGATTCATCTGGTTGATGTGGCCGATCCGCATCGCGCAGAAAAAATGGCCGATGTGGCCGAGGTGATTGAAGAAGTCGGTGCCGCGGATGTGCCACAACTGGTGGTGTTTAACAAAATTGACCGGCTTGAGCCGCCAGCCAATGAGCCCAAAGTGCGTCACGGAGAAGATGGGCTGCCCTGTGAAATATGGATTTCGGCGGCCAAAGAAAGCGGTCTGTCGCTGTTGAGTGATGCCATCGGTGCGCATTTTCATGGGCGCTATCAGACTGTGTCGCTCACGCTGGATGTGACCGCGGGCAAGCGCCGCAGTGAACTGTATCAACTGGGTACGATTCTGGAGGAGTCGTTCGACGAGGCTGGACACAGCTGTTTTCGTATGCATGTCACCGATCAGGAGTCGCGTCAGATTCAACAGTGGCCTGAAATCCTTGCCTATCAAGTGGTTTCCTCCTGAGTGTGAATTCGTCGCGCCGCGCACGAATTATGGATGACATTTGTCCCGATAAAATTTAAAATGCTTTACTGATTTCAAATACTGGAGAAGAGCATGGCGTGGAATGAGCCGGGAAAACCTGGTCAAGACCCTTGGGGGAATTCCAACGGGTCTGGCAACGGCAATCGTCCCAATGGTCCGAATCGGCCTGATAACGATTCGGACCCGATCGAAAAGATCAAGCAAGTGCTGGAATCTTTCAATGCCGGCGGTGGTGGCCAATTTAACCCCAAAATGATGGTGTTGGGTGTGGTCGTTCTGGCTGTGATCTGGCTGCTCAGTGGTCTCTATACGGTCGATTCACCTCAACGTGGTGTGGTCAAGCAGTTTGGCGCCTACAAAGAACAGACTATGCCCGGTCTGCACTGGCATCTGCCCTGGCCGATTGAAACCGTCACGCTTGTGAACGTGGACCGAATTCGTACCGCTGAAATTGGTTATCGCTCGGATGCGGCCAATCGCAACGGTACGGTTCCCAGCGAAGCGCTGATGCTGACCAAGGATGAAAACATTGTCGACATTCGCCTCGCGGTGCAATATCGGGTGGCGGACGCGCAGAAATATCTCTATCAGGTGTCGGATCCAGACAAAACGCTGAAAGACATGGTCGAAAGTGCCTTGCGTGAAGTCGTCGGTCGCAACAACATGGACTTTGTTCTGACCGAAGGGCGTAATGAAGTCGTCTCCAAAGTGCAGGCCCTGGCGCAGGAAAAACTGGATGACTATCAGGCGGGCTTGATGGTGACCTCCATCAACCTGCAGGATGCCCAGCCCCCCGAGCAGGTTCAGGCCGCCTTTTCCGATGTGGTCAAGGCGCGAGAAGACCGTGAGCGCCTGATCAACGAAGCTGAAGCCTATGCCAATGATATCCTGCCGAAGGCGCGTGGTCAGGCCGCGCGAATGCTGGAAGAGTCGCGTGCTTATTATGACCGAGTGATTGCTGAGGCCACCGGTCGTGCCAGCCGTTTTGCCAGCGTGCAGACCGAATACGAAAAGGCGCCGGAAGTGACACGCAAACGTTTGTACATCGACGCGATTGCGCAGGTGTTGGGTCAGACTTCCAAGGTGTTTGTCGGGGCTGAGAGTGGCACCAACCTGCTTTATCTGCCATTGGATAAGATGATGGGTAACCAGACCAGCGTGCCTTTCCGCACGCCGCAGGACGGTAACCAGAATCAAAGCAACGGCTCACAGCAGTCCAATGATGGCAACCGCAATAACACGCGCAACAATGCCACTCAGCGAAGCAATATTCGCGACATCCTAAGAACCAGGGAGCTTCGTTAAAATGAAATCGATCTTATCCATTTTTCTGGCGGCGGTTCTGTTTGTCGGGGCCAATGCGTTGTACACGGTTCAGGAAGGGCAAACGGCACTGATGTTCCGTTTCGGTGAAATCGTCAAAGCGGACATCGGGCCGGGGCTGCATTTCAAAACCCCGTTTGTGAACAACGTGCGTAAATTTGATGCACGTCTGCAGACGCTGGATGCCAACCCCGAGCGTTACCTGACCAGTGAAAAGAAAAACCTGCTGGTGGATTCCTTTGTGAAGTGGCAGATTGAAGACGCCGAGAAGTTTTACACCTCCATGAACGGCGACTTTAATCTGGCAAACATGCGTCTGGCACAAATCATCAAAGATGGCTTGCGCTCTCAATTCAGTGAGCGAACCGTGCAAGAGGTGATCTCACAGGATCGTAAAGTCATCGTGCGTGACATCACCAAAGAGACCGCCAAGGCAGTGAGTGAGTTTGGGATCGCGATTGCAGATGTGCGCATCAAACGGGTGGACTTGCCTCAGGACGTCAGTGATTCGGTGTTCCGTCGAATGGAAGCTGAGCGTCACCGTGTGGCCAAGGATTTGCGCTCCCAGGGGGCCGAAGCCGCCGAGCGTATCCGAGCGGATGCCGATCGTCAGCGTACGGTGATTTTGGCCGATGCGTTCCGTGAAGCGGAGATCATTCGAGGGGAAGGCGATGCCGAATCCACCGAGATCTATGCCAATGCCTATCAGAAAGACGCCGATTTCTATGCGTTCTATCACAGTTTGGACGCCTATCAGAAGTCATTCAAAGACAAGTCTGATGTCATGATTGTGGATTCTCAGTCAGACTTCTTTAAATTCTTCAAGCAGCCTGAATAAACGTCAGGCACTCAAATCAGGTGGTTTCGGCCACCTTTTTTTTGTCAGCGTCCCGGCGGTTGGGCCTGCGTAAACAGGAGTCAAGCGAAATGGATGGGTCTTTGTTACTCAGTGCGTTGGCGCTGGTTCTGATACTGGAAGGGTTGCTGCCGTTCATCGCACCGGGTGTCTGGCGCAATACCATGGCGGAATTGGTAAAGATGGAAGATGCTAAGCTTCGCCTTGTCGGTCTGATCAGTTTGAGTGTCGGTCTGTTGTTGTTATGGGTGTTTGCCTAATCTTTTTACCAGGCCTGGTTAAAAAAGGACTTAAACGGTCCGATCGGGCCACTTAAAATTTAACAGGAAACATTGTTGTGTCAAAACAAGCTACTTGGTTTACACCGGAAGGGATTGAGGATTTATTGCCGGATGCCGCTCGGAAATTAGAGCATTATCGGCGTCAGTTGCTGGATCTGTTCGAGTTAAGCGGCTATGAACTGGTGGTGCCGCCCATTGCTGAATTTACCGATTCGCTGTTGACAGGCAAGGGCGAGCACCTTGCTGTCGACACCTGTCGCTTCACGGATCAGGAAAGCGGCAAGATGATGGGCGTGCGTGCGGATATGACGCCTCAGGTGGCGCGCATTGCCACCAACCGACTCAAGGACGAATCGGTGTTGCGTTTGTGCTACGTGGGCGAGGTGCTGAAAACGCGCAACAACAAAGCCAAAGGCTCACGAAGCCCGATTGAAGTCGGGGCCGAATTGTTCGGGCATGACGGGGTCGACAGTGACATTGAAGTGATTGATCTGATGCTGAATGCCCTGGCGTCTATGACGGATCAGTCGGTTACCCTTAGCCTGGGCCATGTGTCGGTAGTGGATACACTCATGCGCGAGGCACAGCTGTCGACGGAACAGAAAAATGAAATGGTCGATATTCTGCTGCGTAAGGCGCTGCCAGAATATGACGCCTTTGTTGAAGGCTTGGCGTTGTCAAGGGCGATGAAAACAGCGTTTGTTGAATTGCCGTCATTGATGGGGAGCGCTTTGGACGTTTTGGACAAAGGCAAAGCGATGAGCCAACATTGTCCGGCTCTGACCTCTCATTTCGAACGCTTGAGCGCGGTGGTTGCCTACTTTGAGCAGGTGCCCAATGTGACGCTGCACATGGATTTGAGCGATCTTCGTGGCTATCAGTATCACACCGGTCTGATTTTTACCGCGTATCTGGCGGAACAGAAACTGATCCCGATTGCGCGCGGCGGTCGTTATGACGACATCGGCTCGGTTTTTGGTGCCTGTAAACCTGCGACCGGCTTTAGCCTGGATTTGCGCAGTGCGCTTGACTGGCTGCCCACGCCGGCGGCGTTGACCCGTGAAGTGGTGTACGCACCGATTGAGCCGGATGCAGGCCTGGCCGAGGCGGTAAGTGCCCTCCGAGCCAAGGGAATGGTAGTCAAGCGCTTTAACACAGTGGATGCGCTGCCGGACGATGCGCAAAAGCTCGTCTGTGAAGCAGGCGAATGGCGTCGGAAAAAATAACAACGGCAGTCCAAACCAACTATTTGAACGAATGAGAATGTAATGGCAAAGAAAAATATTGTTGTGGTGGGCACCCAGTGGGGTGATGAAGGCAAAGGTAAAATCGTTGATCTGCTGACCGATCGGGTGGCAGCGGTGGTTCGCTTTCAGGGCGGGCATAACGCCGGTCACACCCTGGTCATTGACGGTCAGAAAACGGTGCTGCATCTGATTCCTTCCGGGATTTTGCGTGAATCGGTGGATTGTCTGATCGGCAACGGCGTGGTGCTTTCGCCGGAAGCTTTGCAGACCGAAGTCACCCAATTGGAAGCCACCGGGCTTGAGGTGAAAAGTCGTCTGAAAATCAGCGAGGCCTGTCCGCTGATTCTTGATTACCACATTGCCATTGACCAGGCGCGTGAAAAAGCACGCGGTAAAAAAGCCATCGGTACCACCGGGCGCGGCATCGGACCGGCCTATGAAGACAAGGTGGCACGACGTGGTCTGCGAGCCGGTGATTTGCGTAACATGGACCGTTTTGCGCAGGTGTTGCGTCAGACGCTTGAATACCACAATTTTATGCTGACCGAGTATTATCAGGCCGAACCTGTGGCGTTTGACGCCTTGCTTGAGCGCTGTCGGGCCTATGCCGACCTGATTGTGCCGATGCTGACCGACATTCCTCAGGAGATTCAGCGACATAACGACGCAGGACACAGTCTGATGTTTGAGGGCGCGCAGGGCACCTTGCTGGACATCGACCACGGAACCTATCCGTATGTCACATCGTCCAACACCACAGCAGGGGGCGCGGCGTCCGGCAGTGGCATCGGTCCTTGTGCGCTGGACTATGTACTTGGCATTACCAAAGCCTATGCCACCCGTGTCGGTGGCGGTCCTTTCCCGACTGAGCTGGTGTATGATGTCGCGGCAGATGAGGGGGATGAAACCGGTAAAATTCTGGGCACACGTGGGCATGAGTTTGGCGCGACCACCGGGCGTCAGCGTCGTTGTGGCTGGTTTGACGCGGTGGCATTACGACGCGCCTCTCAGGTGAACGGCATGACTGGTATTTGTCTAACGAAACTGGACGTGTTGGATACCTTGCCGGAGATCAAAGTCTGTGTGGCGTATGAAAAGGACGGCCACCGTTATGATCTGCCGCCTAGCAGTGCGGAAGACTATGCAGAGATGACGCCGGTTTATCAAACCTTGCCCGGCTGGCAGACCAGTACCGTCGGCATCAATAGTTGGGATGGGTTGCCCGAAGCGGCGCAGGCCTACATTCGTTTTCTGGAAAAACAGGTCGGCAAGCCGGTGGCGATTCTCTCCACCGGGCCGGACCGCAATGAAACACTGATTCTGGACAACCCGTTTGTCTGAGTCGTGAGTGGCCCGGTTTGTGAATAATCCGGGGTTAAATCAGCTTTTGAATCAGCTTGGGCAGGGTTTCAGGGTCAAAGGGTTTGACCAGCCAGCCGGTCGCGCCCAGTGCCCTGCCTTGTGCTTTCATTTCATCCCCGGTTTCGGTGGTCATCATCAGAATGGGCGTAAAGTGCGTGTCTTTTCGTTCTCGGGCGGCTTTGAGAAAGGTTAGACCGTCCATAACCGGCATGTTGACGTCGCTGATGATCAGGTCGAACCTTGTTTTGTCCAGCGCGTCCAAAGCGGCCTGACCATGTTCTGCCAGCGTCACGTCGCAGGTTTTTTGCAGGACCAGATCAACCAGTTTTCGCATGGAAAGGGCGTCATCAACGTAAAGAATTTTGGGCCGAGGCATCGGGGCTCACCAATTGAGAATGGAATACGATACAATACGCTAAATTCGATGGTTTACTCAAGTTTTTCAGGTGGCGCGCAGGCGCTGTCACAATCGCGAAGGTCGGTATAAATTATGTTACAAAGCATTCGGGATCATGCTCAGGGTTGGATTGCCTGGGTCATTGTGGGGCTGATTATTTTAACCTTTGCCTTGTTCGGCATTGATCAGTATGCCAAAGGCGACAAAGTGGTGACGGTTGCTGAAGTCAACGGCGAAGATGTCACCGCACGCGAATTTCTGACGCTCTATCAGCAGCAAAAAAACCGCCTGAAAAATCAGTTCGGTGAGATGTATGATCAGGTGGTGGACGATGCCGAGTTGCGTGAACAGGTCATGGATGCATTGCTGGAATCCGTTGTGGTACGCCAATGGGCTCAGGCGCACAACATGATCGTGTCGGATCAGCAGTTGTCGGCGACGATTCAATCGGCTGAGGTTTTCCATAAGGATGGTGAGTTTGACCAGCAGACCTATCAGAATATTCTGATGCGCAATGGTTTGAATGTGGCGCGATTTGAGCAACAACAACGCCAGCACCTGATTGAAACCCAGAATCGTCAGTTAACCATGAGTTCCGCTTTGGTGGCGGATAGCCAGGTCAATGCCTTGATGACACTTCAAGCGCAGGAACGTGACGTGAACTATTTGCGCATTGATCACCGTCCGTTGATGAAACAGGTCACGGTGACCGACGAGGATGTTTCGGATTATTACCGCGCCCACAGCGAAGAATTTGTCCGTCCCGAGCAGGTGGTGATGTCCTATGTCACCCTGAGTCAGGCCAAGATTGCGCAAAGTCTCGAGGTGGATGAGACCGAACTCAAACGTTTTTATGACAACAACCAGGATCTGTTTACGCAGCCGGAAGAGCGTCAGGCCAGTCACATCCTGATCCAAGTCAACGAAGAACGAAGCGAGCAGGAAGCACTTGAAACCATTCAGCGTCTGCGTCAACAAATCAAAGATGGGGCCGAATTTGCACAAGTGGCCGAAGAAAACTCCGAAGATCCCGGTTCGGCCAGCGCGGGCGGTGATCTGGGGTTATTTCAACAGGGGTTGATGGTCCCAGAATTTGATAAAGCGGTCTTTTCTCTGGCAAAAGGCGAGCTGTCTGAACCGGTAAAAACCGAATTTGGCTACCACTTGATTCAGGTGACGGCGATCGAAGAAAGTCAGACGCCTGCCTACAGTACGATTCGTGACGAGGTTGAAAGCGCTTACCGTAAGATGCAGGCCGAACAGCGTTATTACGAGCAATTGGAAACGTTGAATACTCTGGCGTACGAGCAGCCGGATACGCTGGCCCCCGCAGCCGAAGCACTGGGACTTGAGATCGTGACCACCGACCCGGTTTCTCGCAATGGTGCAGACGGCCCGGTGCTGGGAGATCGCAAGGTCATCAATACGGCCTTTTCCGATGAGGTTAAAAACCAGGGGCTGAACAGTGAATCCATTCAGCTGGATGAAACCAAGGCCGTAGTGCTGAGAGTCAATGACGTCATGCCGAAAGCGCAAAAGCCATTGGAAGAAGTTGCCTCAACCATCCGTCAGCAGTTGACCTCACAAAAAGCGCGTCAGGCGTCTGCTGACATGGCCTCAGAGCTGGTCCGCTCTCTGAGGGACGGGCAGGAAATGAGCGCGCAGATGGAAACCGATGTGATTGAATACCATCCGGTAGGCTGGATGGGGCGTGACCATGGCCAAATGCTCCCCCCTTTGGTGGAAGCCATCTTCAAAGCGCCGAAACCGGAACAAAATCAGGCCAGCTACACCACCTTTGCATTGCCCACGGGCGACTCCGTTGTGATTGAGGTGTTGGGTGCACGCACGGGCGAGATGCCACAGGCCGAAGAAACCCGGACCCAATTGCGCACGGCTTTGACCAATTTGTCTGCCACGGCGGAAATGCAGGCGCGTTTGTCTGCCATGGTGGCCGATGCGGACATTCATCGCAAAGAAAACTACAAAACCATCAAACCGCGTTTGTAATGCAATGGCCGGGGTCTTTTGGGTCCCGGTTGCACTTTTCTGCAAAAACGCTATAATCCCCGCTTTCGACCATTTTGTGTGCCCTGAAAGGTGTGCGCTATGTGGTTGATCTTCCTTGCTTCACTCAACCGGGTTTGAGGAGGCTTTTTTAATCCATAAGGAGAACTCGAATGCGTCATTATGAAGTCGTATTTATGGTGCACCCTGATCAAAGCGAACAGGTGCCAGCCATGATCGAGCGTTATCGCGCTCTGATTGAAGAAAACCAAGGCGCGATTCACCGTCTTGAAGACTGGGGTCGTCGTCAGATGGCTTACCTGATCAACAAGGTACACAAAGCGCATTATATTCTGATGAATATCGAATGCGACGCCGATACCCTGGCCGAACTGGAAAACCTTTTCTACTACAATGATGCGGTTTTGCGTAACATGACCCTCAAGCGTAAAGAGGCCGTCACAGAAGCATCGCCGATGATGAGCGAAAAAGAAGACAAGCGTCGAGGAGGCAAGTAATGGCCAGAGGATTCGGAAGAAAGAAATTCTGTCGTTTCACCGTTGAAGGGGTGAAAGAGATTGATTATAAAGATTTGGATACGCTGAAAAGTTACATTACCGAAACCGGTAAAATTGTGCCAAGTCGTATTACCGGGACCAGCGCGAAATATCAGCGCCAGTTGTCCCGTGCGATCAAGCGTGCCCGTTATTTGGCATTGCTGCCTTATTCAGATCAGCATAAGTGAGTGAGATTCAGCATTAACCGATTGCTCAACTAAGAGGACGCCCATGCTCAGCTTAGCCAATTATGTCATGCGAGGCCCGACGCAGGCGTGGATTGCCACGCTGATTCTGGCCGTTTTGACGGTTTGGCTGACGCCTTTGGGCATTTTGCTGGGCGCTGTGATTGCACTGGTGACACTGCGCGTCGGTGAAACGGATGGCCTGAAAACTTTGGCGATTGCTGTACTGGCCACGCTGGCGCTCCATCAGTTTACGATGGGACAGTTTTGGCCAGGCCTGGTGGCGGTCATGGAGTACATGCTGCCGGTCTGGTTGCTGGCGTGGGCATTGCGCCAGACGCAGAAGCTGGCAACGCCGATTCATCTGGCCGTTATGTTGGCCGCGGGTGTGGTGCTCGCCTTCCACCTGATGGTGGGGGATACCGTTGCCTGGTGGCAGTCCGTGATGGAAAACTACCTGGCGCCTTTGATGGACCAGGCCGGTGCATCGCTGCCGGCGGCGACCATTGAGCAGGTTTCGCAGGTTGCAACCATGTTGCTGGCCATGTTTTTGGTCACGCTTTGGGTTGTGGTGCTGCTTCTGGCGCGGTGGTGGCAGAGCGCATTGTATTTTCCGGGTAAGTTTCGGGAAGACTTTTATCAGGTGCGCCTGCCGGCTTCGCTGGCGGTGCTCGCGGCAGTGGCGGCCATCGGCAGTCTTCTGACGCCATCTCTGATTCTTCAGGATCTGGCGGCGGTGTTGATGGTGGGATTGATGTTTCAGGGCTTGTCTGTGATACATCACGCCATTGATCTGAAGGCGATGAGCAAAGCCTGGCTGTTTGGTTTGTATGTAATGTTGATGCTGTTTCCTCAAGTAATATTGATTTTGGCCACGGTTGGGTTGGTGGATACATGGATGGATATCCGCAACCGTTGGACACAGGCCTGAGACCAGGCCTGGTAACTTTTAGATTAGAGGTTTAGTAGCCATGAATGTGATTTTATTGGAAAAAATTCAAAACCTGGGTGGCTTGGGCGACCAGGTTGCGGTCAAAGCCGGGTACGCCCGTAACTTTTTGATTCCCCAAGGCAAAGCCAAGCCAGCCACCAAAGAAAATGTGGCAGAGTTTGAAGCGCGTCGTGCCGAGTTGGAAAAACAGGCGGCGGAAGTTCTGGCCGCTGCACAGAGCACCTACGAGCAGATGAATGGCACGGTTGTGACCATTGAGATGGTCGCCGGTGACGAAGGCAAACTGTTTGGTTCTGTGGGCACGGCAGACATTGCTGACGCGCTGAACAAAGCTGGTTTTGAAGTGGAACGCAAACAGATTCGTATGCCGGAAGGGCCTGTGCGCTTTGTCGGCACTTTCGAGTTTGATGTGGATTTGCACTCCGATGTGGTGGCTTCCATCACGGTGGACGTCAAAGCCGCAGAATAATCACGCCACCATTCGGTTGTGATCAAAAGCGAGGTACTGCCTCGCTTTTTTTATGCACGTTTGTTTTTTTGGGCAAGCAAGTCTTGTATGGACTGGTTATAATGGCCGATTATGAGTCAGTCGCCTGAATTTAAAACCCCTCCCCACTCCATTGATGCCGAACAGTCTGTGATCGGCGGTTTGTTGTTGGACAACGACAAGCTTACGGATGTCAGCGGTATTCTCACGCCCTCGGATTTTTATACTCAGCAGCATCAGCGAGTGTTTGAAAGCATTCTGGCATTGAGTCAGGCTGAAAAACCCTTTGATCTGGTGACTGTGATTGCCCAGTTGCAAGCCAGCGGAGAGCTGGAAACCATTGGTGGCAAAAGCTATCTGATGGAATTGGTGGACAACACTCCCGGCGCCGCCAACATTACCTTTTATGCGCAGGTGGTGCGTGACAAATCGATTCTACGTGCCCTGATTCAGGCCTCCAACGAAATCAGCGAACAGAGCTATTTTCCGCAAGGAAAAGAGGTCACGGCCATTTTGGATGCGGCTGAAAGCCGCATACTGAAAATCGCCGAGCAGGGCAGTGGCAATCAACGTGATTATCAAACCATCAAGCATTTGCTTAATGACGCACTGGTGACCTTGCAGCAGCGTATGGACAGTGACGGCATTACCGGTCTGGCCACCAGCTGGAGTGAGTTTGATGAAGTCACGTCCGGTCTTCAGAAGGGCGACCTGGTGATTGTGGCCGGACGTCCGTCGATGGGGAAAACGTCCTTCTGTATGAATATGGCTGAGAACGTGGCCATCAAGGAAAAAGCCCCGGTGGCGGTGTTCAGTATGGAAATGCCCGGGGAGCAGCTGGTCATGCGAATGTTCAGTTCGGTCGGTCGCGTGGATGCGGAAAAGATCCGTAAGGGGAACGCGCTGGAAGACGAGGACTGGGGCAAGATTACCCTTGCCATGAATCAGATGTCGCAGGCCAAAATTTTTATTGATGACACGCCTGCGCTGATGATCAATGATCTGCGCGCCCGGGTGCGTCGCATTGACAAAGACGTGCGTGATCAGCAACTCAAAGAAGCGGAACAGCACCCCAGTGTGCTGGACGGGTCGCGCGAACCGCACGAATTTGTCACCGGACTGGGCATGATCGTGGTGGATTATCTGCAGTTGATGCGCGGCTCGATTCAGACCGATAACCGAGTGAATGAAATTTCCGAGATTTCCCGAGGCCTCAAAGCCATTGCCAAGGAAATCAATGTGCCGGTGGTGGCGTTGTCGCAATTGAGTCGTAACCTGGAACAACGACCGGACAAACGCCCTAAAATGGCCGACTTGCGTGAATCCGGCGCGATTGAGCAGGATGCGGATCTGATTATTTTTATCTATCGCGATGAAGTTTATAACCCGGACTCGGCCGACAAAGGCAAAGCCGAAATCATTCTGGGCAAGCATCGTAACGGGGCGCTGGCCAATATTCCACTGGCCTTCCTCGGCCACTACACTCGATTTGAAAACTTTACGGCCATGGACGATCAAGCCGATGAGTACTACTGAAGCCCTGACCATCACGCAATTTCGTCCGGTGCGGGCGGTGATTCACCCTCCGGCCTTTGCGCACAATTTGGCCCGTGTGCGGGAGCGGGTGGGGCAATCCAATGTCTGGGCCGTGATCAAGGCCGATGGCTATGGCCATGGGCTTGAGCGCGTCGCGGAGTTCTTGAAGCAAGCCGATGGGTTTGGCGTGGCCTGTCTGGATGAAGCCTTGCGCTTGAGAGAGGCGGGCTGCGAGCACCCGATTGTGGTGCTCGAAGGTGTGTTTTCATGGCAGGAATGGCCACTGATCTGGCGCAACCGACTGGAATGTGTGGTGCACAGCCATGAACAGTTGCAGTGGCTGGCACACTGGCTTGAGCATGCTGACCTGCCCTGCGATACGCAGCCTGAGTTGGATTTGTGGTTAAAATTTGATACCGGCATGCAGCGTTTGGGATTTGAACCGGGCGAAGCCGAGACGGTGGTGGAATGGTTGCGCTCGTTGCCCGCTGAGATTTCCATGCATCTGATGTCGCATTTGGCGTGCGCGGATGAAGACAATGGGCAGATGTTTACCCAAAAACAGTGTGCTCTGTTTGATCAATTAAGTCAGACCGTCGACGGGCAGCGCAGTCTGGCCAATTCCGCTGGCGTTCAAACGTATCCCAAAACGCATTATGACTGGGTACGGCCGGGCATTATGCTCTATGGCGCCAGCGCCCGTTCGGGCACGTCATTGGCGCCCACCATGACGCTGATGGCCGAAGTCACGCGTCTGCGCTGGATCGAGGCCGGAAGCGGCGTCGGTTATGGTCTGACCTGGCAGGCGCAACGCCCAACCCTGCTTGCGGTGGTCTCCATTGGTTACGGCGATGGTTACCCCCGTCATGCGCCTTCCGGGACCCCGGTGTTGATTCATGGTTGCAAGGTGCCGCTGGTCGGGCGCGTGTCGATGGATATGATCACAGTGGACGTCACCGACTTGCAGGATCGGGTCAGCGTCGGGGATGCCGCCATTTTATGGGGGCAGGGGCTGGCGGTGGATGAGGTGGCGCAGTGGTGTGGCACCATCGGTTATGAATTATTGTGTGGCGTCACCCCGCGAGTGCCCCGACAGGTCGCGGAAACAGCCCTAATCTCAACCTCGCAGGAAGTGACAAGTCATGTCGGATAATCGCTCTGACCCATTTCAGTATCGTTTGCGCATCGAGTCGATTGAACCCGCCTTTGAAGGATTCTTTCGGATTGATCGTGTGCGATTTCAGCACCAGCGTTTTCAAGGGGGTTGGTCAGAGACGTTGGAACGTGAATTGTTCGGGCGAGGTCAGGCGGTTCTGGTGTTGCTCTATGATTGTGCGTCACGTCAGGTTCTCTTGATCGAGCAATGTCGCGCTGGCGCCCTGAAGCACGCCCGACATCAGTCGGAAAAAGCCTGGTTGCTGGAACCGGTGGCAGGCATGATCGATTCGGGTGAATCAGCGCAGCAGGCATGCGCGCGCGAAACGCAGGAAGAAGCCGGGGTGACGGTGCAGGACTTTGAATACGTCTGTCAGTTCTACCCCAGCCCGGGCGGCAGCGATGAAGTTTTGCATCTATATGCGGCGGAAATTGATTTTTCCGAGTTGCCTGCACTGGCGGGGGCAAAAGAGGAGCACGAAGACATTCGACTGGTACCGATGAAGTTTGAGCAGGCGGAAGACCGGCTGCGTTCGGGGCGCTTTAATGTCGCCAGTACCATTGTGGCTTTGCAGTGGTTGTTTTTTCAACGTCTGGAGGAATCGGCGCCACGCCGTTAGGGTGAATATGTTTTGTTTGTTTCGTAACAGTCGGATTCTGTCGCCCTGGCACATCGGGGTTTTGTTGGTCAGTTTGTCGGGCGTGGTGTACTGGTTGCATTTTGCCTTTATTCAAAAAGCGTTTTGGCAGACCGTATTAAGCGGTCAGGCGTTGTTTGTGGATCTGCTGCTGGGATTGCCGGTGGTGTTGATCTTTGCGGTGGTGATATACGCCATGATTTATTGGGTGCTTAAATTGCTGTTGATTTTTTTATGGCCGCAAGCGATCGAAATGCTCCCTGACAGCGCGGAGCAATTGTCGGATGACATGCCCGAGTCCTTACACCAGGCCTGGCAAAAAGAGCCACCCTCTTCCAGGGGCGATTCGAACGAATCCGACAAGAAAGACTGATGCAGGCCGAGGCCGAAGCGCAAAAGCTGACCTGGGCCGGCTACGCGCTGGAGGCACGGGTGCTGCTCAAGTTGGCGGTGCCGATTTTGATTGCTCAGTTGGCGATCACCGGGCTGGGTGTGATTGACACGGTGATGTCGGGGCATGTGGGCACGGATGATCTAGCAGCCATCGGTCTGGGATCGAGCTTGATGTTCCCGGTCCTGATGGTGCCGATGGGTATTTTGCTTGCGCTGACCCCCTTGGTTTCCAAACGTTTTGGTCAGGATGATCCAACTGCGATCCGGCGTTATTTGCAACAGGGGCTCTGGTTGTCCGTGCCGCTCGGACTGTTGGCCATGGTGGTGTTGATGCAACCGCAATGGGTGTTGGATCAACTGTCGTTGTCGCCCAGCGTTTATCAACTGACTCAGGATTATCTGATCTATGTCGCCCTTGGCCTGCCGGGCCTGGCGCTTTATCTGGCGTTGCGTTTTTTCTGGGAAGGACTGTCTCTCACCTGGCCCACTATGGCAATCAGTGTGCTCGCATTGCTTGTGAATGTTCCGTTGAATGCGGTGTTTATTTATGGCTGGGGGCCCGTTCCGGCGTTTGGTGCCGCCGGGTGTGGTATCGCTTCCACACTGGTTATGTGGGGCATGCTCGGGGTTGGCATCTGGTTTGTGCGCCGCCACCCCAAAACACGTCCGCTCACCGCCTGGCAGGCCAGTGACTGGTTTCGTTATCGCTGGCGTCAAGGCATGGCGGACATTCTGTCACTGGGTGTGCCCAATATGCTCGCGCTTTTGTTCGAAGTCACGCTGTTCAGTTTGATTGCCGTGTTCATTGCCAAACTGGGAACGGAGGTGATTGCCGCCAATCAGGTGGTGATGAGCTACACCTCCATGGCGTTTATGATTCCGTTAAGTCTGTCGCTGGCGGTCACGGTTCGGGTGGGCACCGCATTCGGGCAAGGCAGTTTGACCGCCATGCGCTTGAGTGTGCGTACCGGACTGGCGGTTGCGGTGCTATTCAGCAGCGTGGTGGCGCTGGTGACCTTCAGTGCGCGTGAGCAGATTGCGGCTTTTTACACCCAGGACCCGGCCGTGATAGCGATCGCATTGTGGCTTCTGCTGCTGGCGGCGGCTTATCAGGTGTTTGATGCCATTCAGGTGACGTCGGCCGGGATTCTCAGAGGGTTGCATCATACGAAAACCACCATGCTGGTCACCTTTGTCAGTTATTGGGGGCTGGGCATGGGCGGCGGTTACATTATGGCCTTTACCGACTGGTGGCTGCCGCCGCAGGGCGTGGGAGGCTTCTGGCTGGGGATCGTGTTCGGGTTGATTCTGGCCGCAGGTCTGCTGCAGTGGAAACTCTGGCATCTGAAAGCAGGCCTGGTCAAAAAAGGGGTGTTGGTTTAACGTGACTCGTCACGGTTTTTGAAGGCTTTGTAGAGCCCCCAGACCACCAGGGCGACCACAAGTGCGCTGACGCCGACAAATCCCAGTGTCAGCAGCAGCGCTGATCCGACTTCTTCCATCCCGATGTTGTGCATGATCAATTCCTGTAAACTTCGCTTTGCAATTGCCAGTCAACATTCTACAATAACTTGAAGTGATAAAGCTTAAAGCTGGCCGATGTTTGGCTATATTTGCAACCCCTGATTGGCGTGACCTGAGCACAAAGCATGGCGCAAACCATTTCCGAATTTGAAAAAGAGCGGGCAGAACTGCTCAAAGCCATCGAAGATCAGGCTCAGCAGCGTTCGTCCGATCGAGGTCCGGCCTTGACCGCCGGGAGTGGCGGTTCTGCTCAGGGCCAGCCGGAACATTCATTAAGTGATTGGCTTCAAGCCGCAGAGGATGTTATGCCGAGTCGAGAAAACAAACCCCAGTCATCGCCTTCCCGCGCCAGTCAACGCACCAAAAGCCAAAAGGTGTCGTTTTTTGGCGTGGTGATCATGCTCTCACTGCTGTTTACCATTCTGGGCGTGCTCTATATCGGCTACACCAGCATTCATAATGAATTGCAAAAAGTGGTCAGTTCCGTTGACAGTTCCCGTGACCGCCTGGCCGCATTGGAAGTCAAAGTGGCGGATGTGGAAAAAGCCGCAGCCACAGGCGGGCAGTCAGAGGTGTTTACACAGTTGCAGGAGCAGGTTGCCACCCTGGAACAAGAGGTAAAGCAACTCAAAGCAACCCAGCAGGGGTTGGATCAAGCGCTGGCCCGCCAGCCACAAGCAAACGCTTCACCGACTGGGCAGCGCTCGGCATCGCAAACCTTGAGCGGGTCGGATCAGGTGGTGACCATTGCGGTGTTGGAGCAAAAACTGAAAGAGTACACCCAGGGGATCGATCACAAACTGGCGACACTGATTGATCGCCTGAATGGTCAGGCGGGGGCACAGGCCTCTGTACCGGCCACCTCTGAGCAATCAAAACCAGAAAAAAAACCGTCAGAGACAGACAATCAGGAAGCGACGGTGGCCGAGCCTCAATCGCCCAAAGTTTCCCGCTTGGACCAGCCTGTGATCCGCCTTGTGGGTCAGCCCAGTAATCCGACAGCGCCCCAGGCGCCCAAAAAAGAACAGGCGCCCACCAATCAATCTTCCGAGCCCGAGCCTATTCGCTGGCTGAAAGAACTGCCGGATCAGCACTACACGCTGCAGTTGGCGAGCATGTCGAATCAGCGTTCGGTCGAACGCTTGATGGAACAAAAGGGCTTGCAAGGCGCCAAAGTGGTACCGCTGTTACGCAATGGCGAAACCTACTTTGTGTTGCTCAGTGGGGGGTATGACAACCGCAATGAAGCCGACCAGGCGGCCGAACGTTACAAACAGCAATTTGACATTTCACCCTGGGTGCGTCGCGTTCAGGACATTCGCTCAAAACTGGATTGAGCGAATGTCAAAAAACCTCAGAAACGGTTGACTTGCGTGCTGTCGCTCCCTATAATGCGCGCATTCCTAACGGAATGATCAAGCCAGTGTGGTGAAATTGGTAGACACGTCGGATTCAAAATCCGATGCCTTAATCGGCGTGGCGGTTCGAGTCCGCCCACTGGTACCAATCCAAATTCTGTTATACGACTGTAGCTCAGTTGGTTAGAGCGCCACCTTGACATGGTGGAGGTCGGTGGTTCGAATCCACTCAGTCGTACCATTCTCTTTTCTGTATTTCTCTACGAAAAAATCGCAAAATCACGCTTTTTTTGTAAAAATCCTTATCATAATTGTTGCATCATTCGATGATGGCTGTGAAGGGTAACAAGGTAATGTCCTGTGGGGGAATATTTCGATATTCTGAATGCAGATAATGACCGCAACACCTGAAAATAATCATTTGCTGGCCAACTGTCATTAGAATGACAGTTCCTACAAAAGACGTATTTAGGCACCAATGAAAATTTCACCAGTTGTTACAGTTTTTCCGGGGATCCCAACGCGCGTGTGACCTTCAGTCAGTGGTTTACCCGAATCTGGTTTTTTAAAACCATAGACTGGGACAAGGCCTATGGCAACAGTGCGTGTGCGACCAGCAAAATGCGCTGGTTTGATGACATCTAAACGCGAACGGCCATTTATTCGTCGGTTTGTTTCGTCAGGTAAGGGCGAAGTTGATCCGCGTCAAAGCGAGCCTGGTCCAGGTCCAGTGATGCGGCCTGCATTTGTTTTTCCAGTTCTTCTTTTTCGGCTTTGAGGTCGGTCAGAGCGTGGTAATTGTTTTCCAGTTTGTGCATCTGTGTCAGCCCCAGGTGATAAAAGCGAAGGATTTTCATCGCTTGCGTGTCACCGTTTGTGGCTGCTTCCTGCAGCGTTTCATGCGCGTTTGAGATTTTCATCAGGTTGCGCTTGAGCCGCCAGGCATACATCACTTCCTGCATCCAGGGTTTGTCGGCAAAAAACCATTTCACAATGAAAAAGGTGATCACCAATCCCAGCAAAGCGCCCAGAATGTTCAGAACAATCAGGTTGTTGTTATAAGGCTTTAAATATTCCACAAACGTGGTAGCGGTGATCATGCCGATGACAATGAACATCGCCATAATGATCAGGGTGGCGTTTCGGGTTTTGCGTCGATACGTCGGCGGGTCCATCGGTTGAATTGAGAACATAGGGTCGTCCTTTGTCTTTATCTAGGCTGTCGGTATTTTAGCAACTTCGATCATGCTTTTGACCAGGCCTGGTTATTTTTCAAGAGACCGGTTGTTTGCTTGGGCCTGCGGGTGTTCTGCCGCGCGGTTTGCGATATAATGCCGCGATCTCAACGGTTTCAACAGGAGTGCGTCTTGCGTCGTCAGGACTTTTATTTTGATTTGCCTCAGGCGCTGATTGCCCAACATCCGGTCGCTGAGCGTTCGGCCAGTCGTTTGCTGGTGATGCAGGGGAAGACCCTGAGCGATGCGTCATTTGTGGATGTGCTGGATTATATGACCCCGGACGATTGCCTGATTTTTAATAACACCCGTGTGATTCCGGCGCGGCTGCATGGGCAAAAAGCCACGGGCGGCCAGGTTGAGGTGTTGGTGGAGCGAATCCTGAGCGACACCGACGTCTGGGCGCACATTCGGGCCAGCCGCGCGCCCAAGGCCGGTAGCCGCTTGACGCTGGAAGGGCGCATTCCTGTGACGGTGACCGGACGCGAGGGCGCTTTGTTCAAACTGGTGTTTGCCCCGGAAGAGACCGATCATGCAACAGCGCTTGAAGTGATCGAGGCCTTCGGGCACATGCCTCTGCCGCCTTATATTGAGCGTGAGGATGACCAGGCCGATCAGGAACGCTATCAGACGGTTTATGCCTCCGAACCGGGTGCGGTTGCTGCCCCGACCGCGGGATTGCACTTTGACGAGCCTCTGATGGCCAAACTTAATGACCGGGGCGTCGCCACGGGTTTTGTGACCTTGCATGTGGGCGCGGGCACCTTCAAGCCCGTACAGGTCGACAACATTGCCGAGCACACCATGCATTCGGAAGTGATTGACGTGCCTGACGAGACGGTGGCGCTGATTCGCCGTACCCGTGAAAAAGGCGGGCGGGTCATCGCGGTGGGCACAACGTGCATCCGGGCACTGGAAAGTGCGGCGGCAGCATCGGACGACGGTGAGCTGTCTGCGTTTCAGGGAGAAACCGATATTTTTATCACCCCGGGGTATCACTTTCGGGTGATTGATGGGCTGATTACCAATTTTCACCTGCCTGAATCCACGTTGATTATGCTGGTATCGGCTTTGGGCGGGTATGACAATACCATGCGCGCTTACCGGCATGCGGTGAACTCTGAATACCGTTTTTTCAGTTACGGTGATGCCATGCTGGTGCTCCCGGATCGTAGACCCTGACGCGGCGGTACCGAGTCGCCAAACCGAATAAAGAATCGAGGCATGGACGGGTAAGATGCCTCCAGACAGGATTAAGTATGAAATTTGAATTGCAGCATCAGGATGGTCGGGCACGGCGCGGCGTTTTGCGTTTTGAGCGTGGCGAGGTGGACACCCCTGCGTTCATGCCGGTAGGCACTTATGGCAGCGTCAAAGGCATGTTTCCCGAAGAAATTGCTGACACCGGGGCGCAGATCATTTTAGGGAACACCTTTCACCTGTCACTGCGTCCGGGCACAGAGATCATTCAACAGCATGGCGATTTGCATGACTTTATGAACTGGTCCGGCCCGATTTTGACCGATTCCGGCGGGTTTCAGGTGTTCAGTCTGGGCAAAATGCGCAAGATCACCGAAGAAGGGGTGACCTTTCGCAGCCCGGTTAATGGCGACAAAATATTCATGGGCCCCGAAGAGTCGATGCAGATTCAGCGCGAGCTGGGTGCAGACATTGTGATGATTTTTGATGAGTGCACCCCTTATCCGGCCACACACGCGCAAGCGGCCGATTCCATGCGGTTGTCATTGCGCTGGGCCCAACGTTCCAAACAGGCCCATGGAGATAACCCAGCGGCGCTGTTTGGCATTGTCCAGGGCGGTATGTATGAAGATTTACGCCGTGAATCCATTGACGGTCTGGTCGACATCGGTTTTGATGGCTATGCCATCGGCGGCTTGTCCGTGGGCGAGCCCAAAGAAGAAATGATGGGGACGCTGGATTTTACCGAACCGCACATGCCCAAAAACAAACCGCGTTATATGATGGGCGTGGGCAAGCCGGAAGACATTGTCGAGGCGGTGCGCCGCGGGGTGGACATGTTTGATTGCGTGATTCCGACGCGTAATGCCCGCAATGGGTTTTTGTTTACCCATCAAGGCGTGGTCAAAATCCGCAATGCTGTGCACAAGCGTGACACCGGCCCTTTGGACCCGCAATGCGATTGCTATACATGCCGCCATTACAGTCGTGCTTATTTGCATCATCTGGACAAATGCGGTGAAATCCAAGGCGCGCGACTCAATACGCTGCATAACCTGCATTATTACCAGAGCCTGATGCGCGGGTTGCGTGAGGCCATTGCCGCGGGCGAACTGGATGGGTTTGTGGAAACCTTTTACCGCCAACGGGGTGAAACGCCGCCGGATTTATCACAAGGGTAAAGCCGGGGCTTTCAGTCCGTCCGCAGGGAGCGGATAATATTTTTAGAATTTGTGGCCGCTTTGTGCCACAATATTGCGAACTTTTGATAAGAAGAGGTGTAACAATGAGCTTTTTTATTTCCGATGCCATGGCAGAAAATGGAGCCGCCGCGTCCGGCAGTGGGTTTGAAGCCCTGATTCCACTGATTTTGCTGTTTGTGGTCTTTTATTTTCTGTTGATCCGTCCGCAACAGAAAAAAGTCAAAGAGCACAAAAAACTGGTGGAAGCCTTGTCAAAAGGTGCGGAAGTGGTGACGTACGGTGGTCTGGCCGGGAAAATTCGTGAGCTGGATGAAAGCTTTATTGACTTGGAAATCGCGCCCAATGTGACGGTCAAGGTCGAGCGTCAGAATGTGGCACGCGAACTGCCGAAAGGAACCCTGAAGGGTCAGGCAGAGTAAGTCGAAACGTTTGCAAGTTAGGGCAGGGTTGTGACGCCGTCATACCCGGCCCTTTTTTGTTTAAAGCACACCGCACCGGCCTCGGCGCGGTTTCTTTCGTATGGCCTGCCTGGCAGGCAATGGTAATCCAAGATGTTTGAATCCAGACAAAAAGTCATCAGCAACACCTATCCGATATGGAAATATCTGCTCCTGGCCGCAGCGATTACGCTCAGTGCCATTTATGCGGCGCCCAACCTGTTTGGGGATGACCCCGCGGTCCAGGTTTCTCCCGTCAAAACGGTTGAATTTGACCAGTCCACCGTGGATCAGATCAATGCCACGCTTTCACAGGCCGGCATCGAGCCCAAGGCGTTTGAACGCCAGCCTGAGCAGTTTCTGTTGCGTTTTCATTCCACAGACGATCAATTAAAGGCGCGGTCACTGCTGAAAGAGACGCTGGGGCGTCAGGCTGTGGTGGCGTTGAACCTGGCACCGGCGACGCCGGATTTTCTCAGTGCGCTGGGTGCACAGCCAATGTATCTGGGGCTGGATTTGCGCGGCGGGGTTCATTTCCTGATGGACGTCGACATGGAAGCGGCGCTGTCCAAAACCTATGAACGGTATGTGGATGAATTGAAATCGGTTTTGCGAGAAGAGCGCATCCGTTATCTTGGGCTGACACACAAATCCGATCGTTTGTTGCTGCGTTTACGCAACCCCGAAGAGGTGACGCAGACGTTGAATGTGATTGCAGCGGAATTTCCTCAGACCTTCGAGCCTCGAGCGAATGAGGAAACCGGGGAAATTGCTTTGCCGCTGCTGGCACAGGTCAAGTCTGAGACACGCAAATACGCCTTGAAGCAGAATATTACCACCCTGCGCAACCGTATCAATGAATTGGGCGTGGCCGAGCCGGTCATACAGCAGCAGGGCGATCGTCGGATCGTGGTGCAGTTGCCCGGTGTTCAGGACACGGCCAAAGCCAAAGAGATTCTGGGAGCCACCGCAACCCTTGAGTTCCGTCTGGTGGAGGAAAAGGGCGATGCCCGTCGAGCCGAACGAACCGGCTATGCGCCGAATGGGGCACGCCTGTATCACTTCCGGGATGGCCGCCCGATTTTGCTCAAGCGTAGCATTATCGTCAGTGGCGACAACGTGATCGACGCCAAATCCGGGATTGATCAGGAAGCGGGCTCGCCGCAAGTCTCGGTCACGCTGGATGGGGCCGGGGGCCGAAAAATGCTGGCCACCACCAAGGACAACATCGGCAACCGCATGGCGGTGGTGTTCATTGAAAACCGAGTGGACACGATTGAAAAAGACGGCGAAACCATCAAAAAACGCACCACCACCAAAGATGTGATCAATGCGGCGGTGATCCGCGGCCAGTTTGCCAACCGCTTCCAGATCACGGGGCTGGACAGTCCGCAGGAAGCACAGGATCTGGCGCTGCTGTTACGCGCCGGGGCGTTGGCCGCCCCCATGGAAATCGTCGAAGAGCGCACCATTGGCCCGAGCATGGGGCAGGACAACATCAATCAGGGCTTCCTTTCCGTGGTGATCGGCTTTGCCCTGGTGCTGGTGGTGATGGCGATGCGTTATAAAGTGTTTGGCCTGGTGGCCAATGTGGCGTTGACGCTGAATCTGGTGATCATTGTGGCGGTGCTGTCGCTGCTGCAGGCCACGCTGACATTGCCAGGCATTGCCGGGATTGTATTGACCGTGGGGATGGCGGTTGACGCCAATGTACTGATTTTTGAGCGCATTCGGGAGGAATTGCGTCACTCGTCGATACAGACTGCGATTCACGCCGGTTACGAAAAGGCCTTTGTGACCATCGCGGATGCCAACATCACCACGTTGCTGGCGGCGATTGTGCTGTTCAGTTTCGGCACCGGGCCGATCAAAGGCTTTGCCATCACCTTGAGCATCGGGATCCTGACGTCCATGTTCACTGCCATTTTGGGCACGCGCGCTGTGATCAATGTGCTTTATGGCAACAAACCGGTACAGAAATTATCGATCTGATGCGCTGAGGGGCTTCCCCCGGCGCATCTGTCATGCATTTTTTCGGGGCCTGTGACAGGCGCCGAGCAATGAAAGGAATGGGTTCGTGCAAAACGAAGAACGTTACAATTTTATGCGGTTTCGAGGGCAGGCACTGGTTCTGTCCCTGTTGTTGCTGGTTGCCTCAATTGCCGGTGTGGCGATCAAGGGGTTGAATTTTGGCATTGATTTCACTGGCGGTACGCTGGTGGAACTGGCCTATGAAGAGGCGGCCGAAGTCGATGAAATTCGAGCGGCATTACAGAACAACGGTTATGAGCGTGCCACCGTACAGAATTTCGGCTCGGCCAAAGAGGTATTGATTCGCATTGCCCCGCGCCCGGAAGAAAGCTCGGCTCAGATTTCCAACAATGTGATGGACATGTTGGCCGAGAAACATTCGGATGCCTTTGAGCTGCGTCGGGTCGAGTTTGTCGGGCCGCAGGTCGGGGATGAGTTGACCGAAGATGGGGCCTTGTCATTGATTTATGCGCTGATCGGGGTTCTGATCTATGTGGCGCTGCGTTTTGAGTTTCGTTTTTCGCTGGGCTCGGTGGCGGCGCTGGTGCATGACGTCACCATTACGGTCGGGGTATTTGCCTGGACTCAGGTTCAGTTTGATCTGACCGTGCTCGCGGCGATCCTTGCGGTGATCGGTTACTCGCTGAACGACACCATCGTTGTGTTTGACCGGGTGCGGGAAAATTTCCGCACGGTGCGTGATGGCACCCCGGTGCAAGTGACCAATCTGTCCATCAACCAGATGTTGGCTCGGACCATTATGACCTCTTTGACCACATTACTGGTGTTGGCAGCACTGATCGCGATTGGGGGCGAGGTGATTTATGGGTTTGCCTTGGCCTTGATCGTCGGGGTATTGGTCGGGACCTATTCGTCGATCTTTGTGGCCAGCTCCATCGCGTTGGCGCTGGGTGTGTCCAAAGAAGATCTGATGAAACCGGTGAAAGAAGGCGAGGATGCCTCGGCGCAGGAAGAAGAATTGCACCGGATTTTCCTGGAAGAAGAAGCCAAGCGCGAAGCCAGAGAAGCCGAGGCCTCGGCTAAAAAATAACCAGGCCTGGTCAAAAACGTGCCGCTCAGTGATGCATGGACTGGGCCGGTGCGTTGTCAGCGGCCATCAACAACTCGATTTCATCCTGAGTCAGATATTCGTGTGCCAGATTCTCGTCCCGACGTTGCACGACACTAGGTAGGTCAAAGTCCAGCTGCGGGTGCGGTTGTGTCTGGTTCAGGTTCTGTGCGAATTTCTGCAACGCCTGAATCACCTGACCATTCAAGTCACGCTGCGTTTGCTCCAGAATGATGTCCTGCAACTGATTGACCCATTTCATTTGGGTGTCGCGCACTTTGTCGGCATGCGCCTGCAGATTGTTGTCTTTCAATGCCTGCGGGTAGCCGGCGGTGAGTTCTTTGATGTCGTCGATGATCATCTCTGCAATCTGAATGGTTTGTTCGGACGTGTCTTCCAGACGCTGATCAATATAGTCCAGACAGGTGACGACTTTTTGTGATGTGTCCATTTTCTGACCCATAAAACGCTCCTTGTGTGACTGTGTCAATTCTTTGACGAGTTTGGGCTTTTCAGGGAATACACATCAATAACTGTGCCAAAATAAAAAGACATGCAAGCCATTGAAATAAAAAGAGATAGTCATGACCTCTTGTTCGAAAAAATCTGACCCTGCCCCTCAACGTCCTTTTTGGCAGCGGTTGTCTTTGACGGAAATGAGCCCCCAGCAGTGGGAATCGCTGTGTGATGGCTGTGGCTTGTGCTGTCTGACCAAGTTGGAAGACGAAGACACGGGCGAGTTGGTGTATACCCGTGTGGTGTGTGAATGGTCCGATCCCGAGACGGCGGCCTGTTCGGATTATGCCAACCGGTCGGTCAATGTGCCGGGCTGTGTCGCTTTGACACCGGAAAGAGTCGAGCAATTTGACTGGTTGCCGGATACCTGTGGCTATCGATGTGTGGCGCAGGGCCGGGATTTGCCCAAGTGGCATCCGTTAAAGACAGGGGATCGCCGTTCGGTGAAGCAGGCGCATCAGGGATTGCATGGCATTGCGGTGGTGGTGGACCAGCCGGGATTGGATTATGAGGATTATGTGATTCCGGACCCAGATTAGGTCGGATGGGATTGGTTTTTTAACCAGGCCTGGTTAAAAAACCATTGGAATCAAGCGCTGAGGGTTCAGGCTTCTTCTTCGTGCTGTACACCGCCAGCGCCGTGAGCATGGCCGTGTTCGATTTCTTCGTCGTTGGCCGCTCGCACGTCCACCACTTCAATTTCAAAGGTCAGGTCTTTGCCCGCCAGCGGGTGGTTGGCATCCACGGTCACGGTTTCGTCTTCGATGGAGGCGATGGCAACGGATTGAGGGCCTTGTTCGGTTTGCGCTTCAAAACGCATGCCGACTTCCAGGTTGTCGACGCCCTGGAACAGGTTTTTGGGCACACCGGCCTGAATCATTTCGTCCATGACTTCGCCATAGGCTTCGGCAGCGGGAATGGTCGCGCTGAACTGATCGCCAGCCGCTTTGCCTTCCAGTTCTTTTTCCAGGCCGGGAATCAGGTTGGAATGACCGTGCAGGTAGGCCAGTGGCTCGCCCTGGGATTTGTCAATCAGGTTGCCTTCGGCATCGGTCAAGGAATAATGGATCTGGCCGACCGTGTCTTGTGCAATTTTCATGTTGGAGGTCCTTCTTTTTATCAATGGAGTCGGTATCATACAGGTTCTCAATAACGATGTATAACCATGGAGACACATCTCAATGCTTTGGCTGAAAACGTTTCATATTCTGTTTGTGATGGCTTGGATGGCCGGGATTTTTTATCTGCCGCGGATTTTTGTGCACTATGTCGAAGGGCAGGCCGCCGGGGAGGACGTGCGTCGTCTGGCAATTATGGCTGAGAAGCTGTATAAATTTATGACCATTATGATGATGATTGCCATCGGCACCGGCATTTGGCTGTGGCTGGCGTACTTTCCAATGGCCGAGGGCATGGGCTGGCTACACGCCAAGATTGTGTTTGTGATTCTTATGCTGGCGTACCACCTGTGGACCAAGCGCCGAATGAAAGAAATGCAAGCCGGGCACTTGGATCACTCCGGGATTTATTACCGTTGGGCCAACGAAATTCCGTTGCTGCTGACCATCGTGATTCTGATTCTGGTTGAAATCAAGCCGTTCTGATATGAGTGATGCTGTGCTGGCGGCGATGCCGCATCTGATTAAGGATGATTCGATCACTCTGGAGTTTGCGCTTGCGCCCAAAACGGACGCCCCGGTGTATCGACACCCTGAGACCTCGCCCCTCTCTGTTGAAGGCAGTGGTCATTTTGTGCGAACTCAGGATGGGGCTTTGTTGCGGGTGTCCGAATGGTCGGCGCATCGGTCATCGGATGAAGGCCGAACCTGGCAGCGTGTCTCTTTGTTTTCCGAGCAGGGCGCGTTCAAGGTTCAGCCCACACACAGTCTGGCGGTAACGCGTTCCGGGACCGTTGTGCTGGCTTTCTTGAACACGGCGCAGGCGCATTTTCGTTGGTTGAAAAGTAAGAATCGGCCGACGCGTAACACTAGGCTGCCGTTGTGTGTGATGCGCAGTGAGGACCATGGACGCACCTGGTCCGAGCCCCAGACCATTCAAACCGGCTATTGCGGCGCCAGCTTTAGTCTGGTGCAGACCGCGAGCGGGCGGCTGGTGCTGTCGGCTCAAAATCTGGATTACACCGCAGGCCGTCACTACAGCCTCAGCTACGTATCGGATGATGACGGGCACAGCTGGCAGGCCAGCAATTGGATCGATCTGGGTGGGCAGGGCCATCATGACGGCGTTTATGAAGGCTGTTTGCTGCCGCTCAAAGACGGGCGTCTCTGGTACTGCCTTCGTACCAATCATGACTGGTTTTACAATGCCTACTCCGAAGACGAGGGGTTGACCTGGACCCACATGGAACCCGGCATGACCGCCAGCAGCTCACCGGCCTACCTGTTGCGCCTGCAAAGCGGTCGCATTCTGATGTTGTATAATCCGCTGCGCCCGAGCAGCGGCGAATCGGCGGCACGCATCAGTGGTCAGTTTTCACAACGCACCGCGTCCTGGTATCGGGCCGAACTGGTGGCTCGTCTGAGCGATGACGACGCTCAGAGCTGGACCGATCCGGTGACACTGGCCTATTGTCAGGGTGCCTGGCTTGCCTACCCACGTGCCTTTGAGCAACGTCCCGGTCACATCTGGATCGACACCATGCAAAGCGGTCTGAAACTGACAATGGATGAAGCCATGTTGCTGCAAAACTAACCAGGCCTGGTAAAAAAGCACTTCGACAGACACCAAAAAAGGACATTTATGACACACCAACCGACCATCGGCATTGTCAGCCTGGGCTGCCCCAAAGCCACGGTTGACTCAGAGCGTATCCTCACTCAGCTACGAAGCGAAGGGTATCATCTGACCAATGATTACGAGGGCGCGGATGCGGTGATCGTTAACACCTGCGGCTTCATTGATGCGGCGGTGGAAGAATCGCTCAATACCATCGGCGATGCCCTGGTTGAAAACGGCAAAGTGATTGTCACCGGCTGTCTGGGGGCCAAGGACGGGGTGATTGAGGCGGTGCATCCGGACGTGTTGGCCGTTTCCGGGCCCGCGGCGTATGAACAGGTGGTGGAAGCCGTGCATCAGGCGGTGGCGCCTCCCGAGCACAACCCTTATCTGGATCTGGTGCCGCCGCAGGGCGTTAAATTGACGCCGCGGCACTTTGCCTATTTGAAAATCTCCGAGGGCTGTAATCATCGCTGCACCTTCTGCATTATCCCTTCCATGCGTGGCAATCTGGTGAGTCGCCCGGTGGGCGAAGTCGTCTCGGAAGCGCGACGCCTGAAAGAGGCCGGGGTCAAGGAAATTCTGGTGGTATCGCAGGATACGGCCGCCTATGGCGTGGACGTCAAACACAAAACCGATTTTGCTGAGGGGCGGCCCACCAAGAGCTCGATGTTTGGTTTGAGCGAAGCCTTGGGCGAGCTTGGCGGGACGGACAACGTCTGGGTGCGCTTGCATTATGTCTATCCTTACCCCAATGTGGAAGAGGTGCTGCCATTAATGGCCGAAGGCAAAATATTGCCGTATCTTGACATGCCTTTGCAACACGCCGATCCCGAGATTCTCAAGGCGATGAAACGTCCGGGCAATATGGACAAAATGCTGGAGCGGATCAACCGCTGGCGGGAAGAAGTGCCCGATCTGGTGATTCGTTCGACTTTTATTGTCGGTTTTCCGGGCGAGACCGAAGCCCAGTTTCAGAACCTGTTGGAGTTCATTGAAACCGCTCGTTTGGATCGGGTGGGTTGTTTTCAGTATTCACCGGTCGATGGCGCGGTAGCCAATGATCTGGCCGAGCCAGTGCCGGATGACATCAAGCAGGATCGGTTTGACCGGTTCATGCAGTTGCAGCAGCGCATCAGTGCCGAAAAAATGCAGGAAAAAGTGGGCCAAACGCTGCAAGTGCTGGTGGATGAAGTGGATGAAGAGGGGGCCATTGCCCGATCACAGGCGGATGCGCCGGAGATTGACGGCTTGGTGTTTTTGCCACAGGCGTATGACCTGGAACCAGGTGATTTTGTTCAGGCGCGCATCACCGCAGCCGACGCCTATGACCTTTGGGGTGAGGTGGTGGTCGGCCCCGAGCGAGAGGATGCGACCTATTATGCGTTGAATGATTAGTTGATAGGGATTAGCTATCAAATATTAAAAAATAATTCATTAGAATTAATTGTAACGGGTTGCTAAAGTAGCACTCACATTAACTGAGCTTGCTCTTAAATAAAAAAAGCTTATGTTGGTGCGCTAATGACTTTGATTGCATGACCACTCAACAGGAGACGACATCATGGAAAACCAAGACGTTCAAACCGTATCATTGCCTCGCTTGAATGAACCCGCACCGGCCTTTAATGCGGTCACCACTCATGGCCGCAAATCGCTCAGTGATTACCAAGGAAAATGGTTGATTCTGTTTTCGCACCCGGCTGACTTCACCCCGGTCTGCACCACTGAATTCATGGCATTTCAGGAGCGTAAGCCGCAGTTTGACGAATTAAACTGTGAATTGCTGGGCTTGTCGATTGACTCGCATCATTCGCATAATGCCTGGGTACTGAACATTAAAGAGAAGTTCGGCATTGATATCGAGTTCCCCATCATTGCCGACCTGGATATGAAAGTGGCGCAGGCCTACGGCATGATTCACCCCGGGGCGGCCGATACATCGGCGGTGCGGGCGACGTTTATCATTGATCCGGACGGGGTCTTGCGTGCCATGATGTATTACCCGATGAGCAACGGTCGTTCAATGGATGAATTTGTGCGCGTGGTCAAAGCGCTTCAGACCACAGATGAGCACGGCGTTGCGACCCCAGAAGCCTGGCAGCCGGGCGACAAGGTGATTGTGCCGCCGCCGTCTGACATCAACGAAGCCAAGAAACGTCTGGCCTCGGACGAGTATGAGTGTGTGGACTTTTATTTCTGTAAAAAATCATTGTAAGCCTAGGTGCGTCTCGTCGCTTTGAGGCGCTTTTGCTTTGAACCCGGTGTCGGAAAGCACCGGGTTTTTTGTGTCCGTAAAGAATGAGAGGAAGGCAATATGAATTCAGGAAAACGTTTGTTTTGGCTTAGCGTGCTGCTAAGCGTAAGTCTTGGTGCGTTTGCGGCGCCAGTGCAATGGTCGCCGCAGGTTTTTGAAGATCAGTGGGGGAAAACGCACACACTGGACGATGACACTCAGTGGGTGGTGTATTCACACCATATGGATGGCAACGACTGGGTCAAAGGGGCTTTCAATCAATTGAAACTTCATGATGTCTCAGCGCACCGATTGTTGTATGTGGCCGATATTTCCGGCATGCCGTCTCTGATTTCCAAGTGGATGGCGGTGCCGGCGATGCAGGATTACGCCTTTCCGATTGCGCTGGTGCGAGACAGTCAGCGTCTGGCAGACTGGCCGCGTACGCATGAGAGCGTGTCTGTGTTCGAGTTGAAGGACGGTCAGTTGGTGGCTGAGTACACGTTTGCCAGCCGCGAAGCGCTGCAGGTCTTTCTGAGCATGAACGTTTTGGCCGGGCATGACTGAACCAGCCCGTTCGTCGTCCGCGCATTACTGTGAAGGGTTCGCGCCCATTTTGTCTGGCAAGGATCGGGTCTTGGTCCTTGGCACCATGCCCAGTGTGCGCTCATTGGCGGATGCGTTTTATTATGCGCACCCGCGCAATGCCTTCTGGCCCATTATGGCCGATTGCCTGAACGAACCGGGGTTGGCCGAGGCGTCGGTGTCGCAAAAAAAACAAACCCTGCAGGCTCATGGCATTGCGCTTTGGGATGTGCTGGCGGCCTGTGAGCGTCCGGGCAGTCTGGATGCGGCCATCACTTCCCCGGAGGCGAATGACTTTGAAGCCCTCTTTGAAATTCACAGCGGGATAAAGCAGGTGCTGTTTAACGGTCAGAAGGCACAACAGCTCTTTCAACGTTGGGTGATGAGGCATCAGTCTCTGCCGGATCATCTTGACTATCATGTTGTGCCCTCGACCAGCCCGGCCAATGCCCGGTTATCCTTTGAAAATAAAAGGGATTTCTGGTGTCAAACCCTTTCGCACATTCCGGTGAAATAAAGTAGAATACACGGTTCTCTAGCCCTTGGTATAAAACAGGGGGCACTCTTTTCACTGGAACGGAAGGATTTTGCCTTGGAAGCAGAACACAACCCCCGTCAGAAACCGGCCGGATTCAAGCCGGAATTACTCTCGCCCGCCGGCACATTCAAAAACATGGAATATGCGTTTGCCTATGGGGCGGATGCGGTTTATGCCGGTCAGCCACGCTACAGTCTGCGTGTGCGCAATAATGAATTCGACGAAGCCACGTTGGAAAAAGGCATTCAGCGTGCGCATGAACTGGGCAAAAAGTTTTACGTGGTCAGTAACATTCAGGCGCACAACGCCAAGATCAAGACCTACATGCGCGACATCGCGCCGATCATTGCGATGAAACCGGACGCTCTGATTATGTCTGATCCGGGCCTGATTGCGATGGTACGGGCCGAATACCCCGAGCAGGAAATTCATCTGTCGGTTCAGTCCAATGCGGTTAACTGGGCCACGGTGAAATTCTGGCAGGATCAGGGCATCAGCCGGGTGGTGCTGTCGCGCGAACTGTCGATGAAAGAAATCAAAGAAATCGGTGAAGCCGTACCGGGGATGGAACTGGAAGTGTTTGTCCACGGCGCTTTGTGCATTGCCTATTCCGGGCGCTGTCTGCTTTCAGGCTACATCAATAAACGCGATGCCAATCAGGGAACCTGCACCAATGCCTGTCGTTGGCACTACAACACTTATCAGGCTCAGGAAAATGACGCCGGTGATGTTGTGGGCGTGCCGGTTGATTCGGTGGGTCAGATAAAGGATCTGACGCAACCGACTGAAGCATCTGGCGATGAGGCCGCGGCACCGATGCCTCCCGAACCAACGCTTGGCGAAGGACCAAATGTCAGTGAGCCGATGTTGTTGGAGGAGGCCGGTCGACCGGGTGAATTGATGCCCGCGTTTGAAGACGAGCATGGCACCTACATTATGAATTCCAAGGATCTGCGTGCGGTGGAGTTGATCCCGGAGATGGTCAAGATGCAGGTGGACTCGCTTAAAATCGAGGGGCGTACCAAATCGCACTATTATGTGGCCCGCACCGCTCAGGTCTATCGCAAGGCGATCGATGACGCCGCCTCGGGCAAGCCGTTTGATACCAACCTGTTGACCGAGCTTGAAGGCCTGGCCAGTCGTGGTTACACCGAAGGGTTTTTGCGCCGCCATGTGCACGCCGAGTATCAGAACTATGACTATGGGGTGTCCAAGTCCGACCGTCAACGTTTTGTGGGCGAAGTGCAGGATGTGGTGGAACATGATGGACGCAGCTGGCTGCAGATTGATGTGAAAAACAAATTCTGTTTGAACGATTCCATCGAGTTGATGTCGCCGGCCGGTAATGTGACCTGGCATTTGGACGCCTTGCTGGACAAAAAATATCAACCGGTTGAGTGTGCGCTCGGTTCGGGCTGGGTCGCCTACATTCCCAACCCGTTCAAGGAATTTGACGTGTCGCAATTACAGTATGGGCTGTTGATGCGCAATGAAGCCTGGGGCGGTGACCTCAAGCGCGACGCGGCGGCTCAGGCGGATACGGCCAAATCAGCTAAAACAGCAAACGCAGAGGTTTGAGGTGGCACTGAAGATTCTTGAGGGGTGCACGAATTGCGACATGTGCGAGCCCGAATGCCCCAATGAAGCCATTTATTACGGGGATAAAATCTATGAGATCGACCCCGATCTGTGTACCGAATGTGTCGGTTATTATGACACACCGACCTGTGTCAGCGTCTGTCCGGTGGATTGCATTATCACCGATCCTGAACGAGAAGAGGATCATGCCACCTTGCTGAAAAAGTTTGAATCACTGGTGCTTGACGACAAAATCTGAGACATGCCTGCATTCGTTTCAGTGCCTGCTAATGCATTCGCCATGCTTTTTATTTGAGCGCATAATTGAATGCAAGGCCGAATATGATTTGCGTTCGGTTTTTCAGGCTGTGGCAGGGAGGTCTTATGCGTGCGTGCGTTCAGGTTTTGTGTTCTATTCTGTTGTCTTTTCTCGTCTGGTTGCCCGTTCAGGCCCAATCAATGCCTGATCCGCATCCCAAGGTGGCGGCATTGATCGAAGCCGAACAGGCACCTTTCGGTGTGGTGTTTGACATCGAAACCTTGGATTCAGACGCGTTGCCGCGTTTGGCAGAGTATGTGCGGCGCCAGATTGAGCGCCTGCAATCTCATTACCCTGATGCTGACATCGCGGTGATTTCGCATGGGGCGGAGGAACAGGCTCTGTCCAAAGAGGCGGCGGAGCGTGAATCGGCGTTGCACGCCACCTTTTCCGGTCTGGTTGAGGAGCAGGGCGTCTCCATGCATGTGTGCGGCGCGGTGGCCGGGCTCAAAGGCCTGGACGCCTCCGATTTTCCTGATTTTGTGACGTTTTCACCCTCGGGCATGGCACAGCTGAATGATTACAAGGCTCTGGGCTATGACGTGGTCACCATTGAAGCGTTGAATGAAGCACAGCGCAAGGCACTGTTTGAGACACCGCAACGTTATTTTGATGCAGAATGATGTGCTTGGGTTGACGCCGCAGATTTGACGCCAGCGTCTGAGTTTGTATCATGTAGGCTTTGTATTTCAACGTGAGGAATCGGCCCCATGTCCAACTCGGCGAAGAAAATGGAACTGATCAGCTTTAAACTCTGCCCATTTGTGCAAAGAGCCGTGATCGTGCTCAAGAAAAAAGAGGTGGATTTTGACATCACCTACATTGACTTGAGTAACCCGCCGGAATGGTTTGAGCAGATTTCGCCTCTGGGAAAAGTGCCGGTATTGAAGGTGGGTAAGGAAGTCCTGTTTGAGTCTTCGGTGATTCAGGAGTACGTGGATGAAGTGACCCCGCCGTCTCTGCACCCGCAAGACCCGTTGATCAAAGCCAAGAACCGTGCCTGGATCAGCTTTGGTGGCGATTTGAATGTTGATCTGTTCAAGCTGGCGCATGCCACCAGTGAAGCCGATTTTGAGCAGGTGCGAGAGCAGATGACTGGCCGTTTGCACAAACTCGAAGAAGTCCATTCCGGTAAGCGCTTTTTTAATGGCAAGGATTTTTGCTTGATTGACGCCGCGTTTGCGCCGTTTTTCATGCGCTTGGCGTACCTGGCCGATGCCTGTGACCTCAACTTCCTGACCGACCTGCCCAAAATGCGCAAGTGGGCGGAAACGTTGTTGGCTGAAGAATGCGTGCAAAACTCGGTGGTGCCGGAATTGCCACAGATGTATCTGGGCATGCTGCGCAATGTGGATGGCGGCTACCTGGCCGGTCGCTGTCAATGATCAACGCTTACTGAGCGGTTGCGCACCTTGACTCACCGGTTGCTCTGCGGGATCTTGTGCCTGCTGATGGTAACCAGTGCCCGGGCAACACCGTTGTCCGAGCTGTCACATCTGGATTTGAACAAGCTGGCGTTCCTCATTGAGCAGAATGAGACCGGTGGGCGTGAGGCGTATCTGACCTACTGGAGTCCGAACGAGGCCTTTCCTTCCTTTGGCATCGGGCATTTTATCTGGCTCCCGCCGGGGAGCGAGGCGCCGTTTTCTCCCTCGTTTTTGTCGATGGTGCGTTTTGTCGATCGCCATCATCCTGCGCCGGAATGGTTGCAGGCCGCTTCCCCGTCTTTCCCCTGGCGGGACCGAGCTGATTTTTACCAGGCCTGGTCATCCGAACCCCTGCAAACACTTCGTCACTGGTTGTCCCAGACCAAGCCGATTCAGGCTGCCTTTATTGTGAAACGATTTCAATCGCAACTGACGATGCGATTGAGCGAGTTGCCACCTGCCCGGTCGCAGCGATTGCGCCAGCGCGTAAGGGTTTACACTCAGTTTGAATCGGGCTTGTTGGCCTTGTTGGACTATGCTAATTTTAAAGGCATCGGCGCAAACGCAAGAGAGCGATACCAGGGTCAGGGCTGGGGGTTGCTGGATGTGCTGGAGGCCATGCCGA
Organism: Thiomicrospira sp. WB1; assembly: GCF_001507535.1. Lineage (GTDB taxonomy): Bacteria > Pseudomonadota > Gammaproteobacteria > Thiomicrospirales > Thiomicrospiraceae > Hydrogenovibrio. The sequence goes on along the minus strand of NZ_LQBN01000002.1, from coordinate 498,168 downwards.
ACCAAGCGTTTCTTTCGTCTCGTTCCCAGCGACAACAACTGGTTATGTTTGTGAAGCAGGCAAAAATAATTTTGAAGAAACGAACGGAGCTGGCCCCTGTTCAGCGCAATGAGACTCGCTGGTTGAAAGGCTGGTATCAGCGTCTGGATCGTTACAAAAGCTGGGGCGAGGCTGGGGTATAATGAGTTCTAGGGTTCAACGCAGCGGCCCTGTCTGTTGCGCCGGCCTGCTTTTTCTGGCAAAGCGTGGGCAACACCTGCCCGGGAGTCATGATTGATGTCATCCAATGTGGCTTGTTCACGTGTGTACGCCTTATGGCGGTCAGCACGGCCACCATTTTTGCTGTTGACGGTGATGGTGATGGCGTTGACGTTCTCTGCAATCGGTCCGTCTGCACCAGTTGTTGAGTGGGGGCTGGTCTTTTCGCTGGCACTGGCCGCACACCTCAGTGTGAATTGGCTGAATGAATACGACGACGCCCGCTCCGGTTTGGATGGGTTGACCGCCAAAACGCCGTTCAGTGGTGGCAGTGGTGCCTTGCAGGCCTGTCCTGATGCAGTGGGCTGGGTGTTGCGGGCCGGTTGGTTTTTGGTTGGGTTCATCGCTGCGGCGGGTCTGTTTCTGGCCTTGACTCGACAAGGGGAGCTGATCTGGTTTGGTCTGGCCGGTCTGGGGCTGGTGGTTTTTTATACCTCGCATTTGACGCGCCGGCCTTTTGCCATGTTAATCGCTCCGGGACTGGCATTCGGTCCGGTGATGATGCTGGGCACTGAATTCTTGTTGCAGGGACAGATATCGATGGCCATGCTGTTGTTGGCTTTGATGATGTTTTTTTTGGTCAATAACCTGTTATTGTTGAATCAGTTTCCGGATGTCGCCGCCGATGCGCGGGTCGGGCGGCTCACTCTGCCAATGCAATTGGGGACGCAAGCCAGTGCCACCGTGTTTGTGCAAAGCCTCGGACTGGCGTACGCCGTTCTGGCGACGGCGATTCTGAGCGAGGTGTTGCCGCCTTCGGCTGCCCTGGGATTCATCACGATGCTGTTGGCCGCACCGCTGGGATGGCGCGTTCTGCGCGATCATCGGAATTTGACACGTCTCAAAGCGGTGCTAGGCTGGAATGTGGTCGTGGTGTTGCTGACACCGGCGTTGGTGGCAACAGGGTTATGGATGGGGAAAATGATATGACATTGATGGATACGGTTGGAAATACCCCCTTAATCAGATTGCAGCGGATGGCTGAATTTGACAACGGGTCTACGGTGCTGGCCAAACTTGAAGGCAATAATCCGGCGGGTTCCGTCAAAGATCGGCCTGCCTTCAACATGATTTATCAGGCGCAAAAGCGCGGTGAAATTCGACCGGGTGACACGCTGATTGAGGCCACCAGTGGCAATACCGGCATCGCGCTGGCCATGGTCGCAGCGATGCTCGACTATCGGATGAAGCTGATTATGCCCGCCAATATGTCACAGGAGCGGCGTGCGGCCATGACCGCCTACGGCGCTGAATTGATACTGGTAAGCCAGGAAGAAGGCATGGAAGGGGCCAGGGATCTGGCGGCACGCTTACAGCATCAGGGAGAGGGTCATGTGCTGGATCAGTTTGCCAACCCAGACAATCCGATGGCGCACTACCAAACGACCGGGCCGGAAATATGGCAACAGACAGAAGGCCGTATCTCGCATTTTGTCAGTGCCATGGGTACGACCGGAACCATCATGGGCACGTCCATGTACCTGAAAGAACAGAATCCGGATATTCAAATTATCGGTTTGCAGCCCGAGGAAGGGGCAGCGATTCCGGGGATTCGGCGCTGGCCACAAGCCTATTTGCCCGAGATTTATGACGAGCGACGGGTGGATCGTATTATTGACATGCCTCAGGCGCTGGCCGAGTCGACCATGCGGGAGATGGCGGCCACAGAGGGCATTTTTTCCGGCGTCTCGTCGGGCGGCGCCATGGCGGGTGCGCTTCAGATTGCCCAAGAAACGCCGGGGGCGACGATCGTCACCATTGTTTGCGATCGCGGTGATCGTTATCTGTCGACGGGTGTTTACCCGGCCGGTTCCATTACCCAATCACGGGATTTATAACCTTCAGCGAAACAACAGGTCTGGTTTTTATGGCGAGAGAGATTGAACGCAAGTTTTTGGTCGATGTGGCTGCCTGGCAGGAAGCGGCTGTGCATCAGGCGCATGAGCGCAAGCATTTTGCCCAGGGGTATTTGAATGATATGACTCACCCTGATGCCAAAAGCTCTGTGCGCATTCGGATCGAAGACGATGAGGCCAACATCAATATCAAAAGCCTTGAAATCGGTTTAAGCCGGGACGAATATGAGTATCCGATTGATTTGAAAGATGCAAAAACCATGTTATCGACGCTCACAGTGGGGCCTGTGATTGAAAAATATCGCCATTATGTTACATTCGAGTCACATACTTGGGAGGTGGATGTTTTTTTGGGCGATAATGACGGCTTGATTGTGGCCGAAGTGGAAATGGCGAGCGAGGACGAAGCGGTCGCCCTGCCGGACTGGGTCACCAAAGAGGTCACGAATCTGCCCAGGTTTTACAACATCAGCCTGAGTCAGAAACCATATTGCGATTGGAGTCACGATGAAAAACTGCTTGAAACATAAAACGGAGCAAGTCGGCCGCCGTGCAGGTTTGAAAACCTGGGTGATGGCGCTGGGGCTGGCAGGTTGGGGAATGCCCGCCCAGAGCGCCACCGGTCTGATGGATGTGTATCAGATGGCGGTGACGCATGACGCCCAACTGGCTCAGGCTCGAGCACAATTTGAAGCGGATCGACGTGTGGTGGAGATCAACCGGGCGCCTTTGTTGCCTCAACTCTCGGCAGATGCCGATGTGACGCGTCAGGATTCGGACCTGAAAGGGCGTGATAACACCCGTCGACAGGCCGGGTTGAGTCTGACGCAAACCCTTTACCGTAAAGATCAGTTTGCTCGCTATGATCAGGCGGATTTTCAGCGCCAACAAGCTCAGTTTGCGTTGCAGGAAGCCGAACAAAGCGTGATCGAGCGGGTGACGGATGCGTACTTCAAAGTGCTTTTGTCGTTGGAAGAAGTGCGTCTGGCCAAAGCTCGGGAAAGTTCTGATAAAACCCAGTGGGAACGGGCTCAGGCTTCTGCGGATGTGGGGTTGGCGAGCAAAACCGATGTACTGCAGGCCAAGTCCAGTTTTGATTTGTCGCGCTCTCAGCGTATTTCGGCTGAAAATGATCTGGATGTGGCCAAAGAGGAATTGATGAAATTGACCGGTCAGCCGGTTTCCGAGTTAAAAGAAATTCGCCTGGACACACGACTGAATATGAAACCGGTTGATGTGGTAACTTGGGAAGCGAAAGCTGAATCGAATAACCTGACGGTTCTGCAGTCCCAACAGGCTGCATCGGCTGCGTCCAAAGCAATCGAGGTGCAACAGTCCGGTCACTGGGTCAGTGTGGATTTACGCGGTCAGTATCAGCACCAGAGTTATGCCGATTATGAAGAAGCCTATGCCAGTAGTTATCAGGACAGCAATGCCCTGTCGGTTGGTGTCTATGCCAGCTTGCCGCTTTATGCCGGCGGCGGCACCTCAGCCAAGGTAGCGCAGGCGCGGGCCAGCTATCAGGCGGCGAACCAATCTTTGCGCAACGCCAAAGAGTCGGCACGCTTGAATGCGCGGGTCCAAGCCCGCAATCTGGAAAGAGGACTGGAATTGGTGCGCGCCAATCGAGCGGCGGTAGTGTCAAACGATGCGTTTCTGGAAGCCGCCGAAGAGGGGTATAAAGTGGGCTTGCGTAATATGCTGGAAGTGCTGACGGCGCGCACCAACATGTTTCAGGCCCGCCGCAATCTGGCGGAATCATTACACAATGTGGTTCTGAGTCGCCTACGCCTAGAAGCTGCGGCAGGTTCATTGACGGCCGATACGTTGCAACGCTTTGAGCGTCTGCTCTCTGCACCTCGGCAAGAAACGGTGCCGACGGTGACCCTGGACGGAGACGCGTCCTGATCCATGGCGGAAACTAACAAGGGCATGCCACACCTGTCTGCTTCGGTGAATCACGAACGACGAACGTTTTTGGCGGGTTCCATTACCTTGGCCGCCTCTGTAACCGGATTGGCGGGGTGTGAGGGGGCACCGCCATCAAACAAGGCGGATACCATTGAAATGGGCGTGACCGGTCGGCCCCGGATGCTGGACCCGCGCTTTGCCACCGATGCCTTGTCGAGCCGCATCAATCGATTGTTATACCGTCAGTTGATTGATTTTAACGCTGCCTTTGAACCCATACCAGATTTGGCGGACTGGGTACGTCTGAGCCCGACGCACTATCGCTTTACCCTCCGTGAATTTCCTGTCTTTCATGACGCATCTGTGTCTCAAAATTACCAACTGTCGGCCCATGATGTGGCGGCGACGTATCAATCGGTGCTGACACGCTCGACCGGTTCGCCGCATCGCGGGGCGTTAAAAGCGCTGAACCGAGTCGTGGCCATATCGCCCACCGAAGTGGATTTTTTTCTGTCCGAGCCGGACCCGTTGTTTGTGGGCCGTCTGGTGCTGGGGATTCTGCCAGCACGAAGGCTGGCTGAAGGACATCGCTTTCAGGAGCATCCCATTGGGGCCGGGCCTTGTCGGTTTGTGTCCGCCAGTGAACAAAAACTGGTGTTGAAACGTCCCGATGGCATGAAATTGGTGTTTCGGCCAGTCAAAGATGCGACGGTTCGTGTTTTGAAGTTGCGTAAAGGAGAGCTGGATCTGGTTCAGAACGACCTGTCTCCCGAGCTAGCCGCTTATTGCCAGGCACACCCAGGTCTTGCCGTGGACTGGTCGGACGGTACCGGATTTGGTTACATCGGATTTAATTTTGCAGACGAAACGCTGGCGAGTCAGGAAGTGCGTGAAGCGATCGCGCTTGGCATTGATCGTAACGCCATTGTGTCGGCGGTTTTTCAAGGGCGTGCGCGCCTGGCCGGCGGGTTGCTGGTACCTCAGCACTGGGCAGGCGTCGAGGGCTTGCCACAAATTTCCTATGACCCGGATCGGGCCCGAGCCATGATCGCCGGGGTGCGTCAACGTCACCCGCAATGGTTTGATGCACAGGGTCGACTGCCCTTAAGTTTTAAAACTTCGTCCGATGCCACCCGCATCCGTTTGGCCACCATTTATCAGTCGCAACTAAAAGCCATTGGCATTGACCTGTCTGTTCAGAGTTATGACTGGGGGACTTTTTATAACGATATCAAGCAGGGACGCTTCCAGCTATACAGCCTGGCCTGGGTGGGGATTAAAAGCCCGGATATCTTTGAGTATGTGTTTCACAGTCAGGCCATTCCACCCAAAGGCGCCAACCGGGGCCGCTATGTGGATGCCACCGCCGATGCGTTGATCGAACAGGCTGCCTCTGCCGAATCAGTGGCTGAGCAGGCACGTCTGTACCGGCGTCTTCAAGGACATCTTCAGGCCACGCTGGCGGTGATGCCTTTATGGTATGAAGATCAATACGTCGTCCATCGACCCGATTTAACAGGGTACCGTCTTTATCCGGATGGTCGTTTTGATGGCTTGCTCACTGCCACGAAAACCCTTTGACGAGCGATGAGATTGGCTCGGTCAAGTTGGCAGATGCGTTGGCCTAAGCTACAATCACCCCCTAGCGCAAACGACTTTGGAAGCACTGAGTGAAAGACACCACGCAAAAAATTCTGGCGGCGGCGACACAGGTCTGGAATCAGAACCCCTCCGCGCCTTTGAAGGATATTGCTGAAGCGGCCGGGGTCAGCCGGATGACGTTGCACCGCCATTTTGATGGGCGTGATGCCCTGCTGGAAGCCATTCTTGAAGAGTTCATGCAACGCATTATGACCGTTTATGATCAGGTTGAAGCCATGCCCGACCCGGTCATGACGCGTATGGAACAATTGTTGCGCCGGACACTGGATGTCGTGGAAGCGCACACGTTTTTGTTGGATGTATTCGAACAAAGCGGCCACCCTCAGGCATGCCGTGACCAGATCGAGCACTGGGAAAAACGCTTTGCCATTCTGTTTCATGAGCTGGTCGAGGCGGGGTGGGTCAAGCCGGGCATGACGGTGGAATGGGCTCATGCACTGGTTGAGGGTGTGATCAAGGCCAGTCACCGAGTTCGCCACAAGCCAGGTGCCCTGTCGATGCCTCTGTCGGATGCCGTTTGGCAAGCCTATTGTGCGGCGGTGTTTGTTGACAGACCTGAACGGGATTAACTCGGTGCCTCGTCCTGGCCTGACTGACTCGGTGTCTGCTGCTCATTCAGACTGGCTGTTTGTGTCGGTCGCTCAGCAGCGTCTGTGGTGTCTGAACGATTGTTTTGCATCGGCGGAGCCTTCTTTACTGGAACTCGTCGAAGAAAAGGCGACCTGGTCCTGCCCGGTGAGCACTGGGTTAAACGGCGTCGGTCAGGAAAAGGATTCGGGCAAGACGCCTTTGGGCTGGCATCAGATTCGGGCAAAAATCGGGGCGGGTCAACCTTTGAACGCGGTGTTCAAAGGGCGTCGACCCACTGGAGAAATCTACTCGGATCAGCTGGCCGCTCGCTACCCGAACCGGGATTGGATTTTGACACGTATACTCTGGCTTTCGGGGCTGGAGCCCGGTCGAAACCGTCTGGGAAACCGGGATAGCATGCAGCGGTTTATTTATTTCCATGGTACGCCTGATTCCGAGCCGATGGGGGTGCCCCGTTCGCATGGCTGTATTCGGCTGCGAAATCAGGATATGCTCACCTTGTTTGACAAAGTGCACGCTGGAACACGCGTTTGGATTGGCGCATGAATGGTTTTTTGATTCGCTTGAGTCTCAGTGTGGTGTTCACAGCCTGGGTGGTTTCAACACTGGTCTTTTTTTTGTTGCATCTGGTGCCGGGCGATCCGGTGGCGGTGATGCTGGGCGATTGGGCCAGTGCAGCGGATGAAGCTGCTCTGCGGCGACAGCTAGGATTGGATCAGCCAATCTGGCAGCAATACCTCTCGTTTTTAACCGGGTTGCTTCAGGGCGACCTGGGTCAGTCTCTTTTTTATCAGACCCCTGTGGCGGATCTGGTGGCTGAACGGTTTCCCTACACACTTCAGTTGGCATTGATGGCCATGTTGATCGCGATCCTGATTGCCTTTCCACTCGGTATCTGGGCTGCTTTAAGAGCGGGGCAGTGGCCGGATTTCGTCTCGATGAGTGTGTCCATGTTGGGCGTCTCCATTCCTAACTTCTGGCTGGGGCCGATGTTGATTCTGGTGTTTGCGCTTTGGTTGGCCTGGTTTCCGGTCAGTGGGGCCGAGCAGGGCTTTGCCTGGGTATTGCCGGCGGTCACACTGGGCACTGCGCTGGCAGCGATTCTGGCGAGAATGTTACGTGCTTCCATGCTCGAGGTGATGCATGAGGATTTTGTCCGCACCGCGCAGGCCAAAGGCTTGAACCGTTTTCAGGTGTATGGACGTCATGCGCTCGCCAATGCGCTCTTGCCAGTGGTGACGTTGCTGGGGCTGCAGCTCGGAACCCTGTTGGGCGGCGCGGTGATCACAGAAGTGGTGTTTGACTGGCCCGGTATGGGGCAGCTGCTGGTGGAGTCGATTCAACGCCGGGACTATCCGGTGGTGCAGGCATGTATTCTGGTGATCAGTGTGGCCTATATCAGCATTAACGGGTTGACCGAAGTGCTGTATGGCTGGCTGGATCCGCGTATTCGGGTGAGCCGCTGATGCGCGGGCGTTGGAATCTTTTGGCGTATGCCGTGGTGACCGGTTGGTTACTGATGGCACTGAGTTCACCGTTTCTGGGGGAAGCGGCCACACAGGTTCGGCTGGATCGGTTTTTTATGACCGCTGACTGGCAAAGCTGGTTGGGCTATGACCAACTGGGGCGTCCTCTTTGGGATAGAATCATTCAAGGGGCTCAGACGTCGTTCTGGGTGGCGTTCTGGGTGGTCGGCTTTTCCGCGCTGATTGGCACTTCTCTTGGGGTCTGGAGCGCGTACGTCGGCGGCTGGGTTGATCGCGTCTTTCTGAAAATTGTGGACGTCTTTCTGGCTTTTCCCGGTCTGCTGCTGGCCATTGCGTTGGCAGCGGTATTGGGGCCGGGCATTGAAAATGTGGTGCTGGCGCTGGTCGTGGTCGGGTGGGTTGGCTTCGCTCGGCTGGCCCGTGCTCAGACTTTGAGTTTGCGTCAACGTGATCATGTGATGGCGGCCAAAGCCATGGGCGTGTCCGATCGGCGAATTGTGTTTCGCCATTTGATTCCGCTGATGCTGGCGCCACTGGGCGTGGAAGCAACCTTTGGCATTGCGGGCGCGGTGCTTTCGGAAGCCGGCCTCTCGTTTCTGGGTCTGGGCGTTCAGGCGCCGGATGCGTCCTGGGGCAGCATGATCCGAGAAGGCACACGCTATTTATTGGTGGCCCCTCATCTGGTCTGGGCGCCCGGACTGGTTTTAATGAGCGTGGTGCTCGCGGTGAATCTCCTGGGCGATCACTGGCGGGATCGTCTGGACGTGCGCCATGTTTCGACAGGTAAAAAACGCACATCGGAGTCTCATGTTTAAACACAACACAGGCAAAACCATGCCGCTTGGGCATGTGATGATGGATCTTGCCGGCACGACGATTTTGCCGGCTGAAAAAGCGCGGCTTATGCACCCGGTGATTGCTGGTGTCGTGCTGTTTGCACGCAATTATGAATCCCCGGAACAGTTGCATCGTCTCACACAGGAAATACGCCAGTTGCGTCAACCGCGCCTATTGATTGCGGTCGATCAGGAAGGCGGGCGCGTTCAGCGTTTTCGTGACGGGTTTACCCGACTGCCGCCGATGGGTGCATTGGGGCGCCACTATCAATCTTCTCCCCAAGCGGCGCTGACGCTGGCGGAAGACGTCGGCTGGATCATGGCCAGTGAGTGCCTTGCGTCCGGGGTGGATTTCAGTTTTGCGCCGGTGATTGATTTGGATTATGGTGACAGCCATGTCATCGGTGACCGAGCTTTTGACCAGGCGCCGATGGTGGTGACGGCCCTGGCAAAGGCGTTGATTCAGGGGATGAAACATGCAGGCATGGCGTCGGTGCTCAAGCATTTTCCCGGCCATGGGTTCATTCAGGCCGATACCCACCACGAAGTGGCCACGGACGAGCGTACGTTTGACCAAATTCGTATGGCCGACCTGCAACCGTTTTTAGGATTGATTGAGGCCGGTGCCAAAGCTGTGATGCCCGCGCACGTACGTTACCCCAAAGTGGATGCCATGCCTGCGGGCTTCTCGTCGGTGTGGTTGCAGAAAGTCCTGCGAGAACAGTGTCATTTTCAGGGGGCGATCATCAGCGATGATTTGACCATGCATGCCGCGGCCATGTACGGTTCGCCCTGGGAGCGGGTCGAGCTTGCTCGCCAGGCCGGGTGTGACCTGACGTTGCTCTGCAATGACCCTGAAGCCGTGCAATCGGTGTGTGATCAAAGCGAGGATCAGGAGGAAGATCCCGTTGCTCAGTCCCGCTTGATCGGTCTGCACGGCCAGGGTGATTATGATTTTGACCAGGCCTGGTTAAAATTGCATCAGGACCCGCGCTGGCAGGCAGCCCGTCATCGCTTGGATGCGTTCGACGTTCGCCAGAATCAGCAATCGTTACTCTAAGACGGTGATCAGACCCAATACATAAAGGAAGGAAAGGATGTTACAAATCGCTGCGGATAATGGCTTTTCCATGACAGGCATGGCGTCGCTGATTGAATTGTTTCCGGGCGTCTGGAACGGGCTGGTTCAGGTCTTTGCGGGGCAGGAATGGTTGCTTCTGAGCACACTGGTGCTGGGTCTGACCTTTGTGGTGGATTTGCTGTTCCGATTTGCCATGAGTCGGGTGGACCATCGGTTTAACCGTAAAAAACAGCACTTTCTCAAGACACTCAGTGAAGCCCTGCTGGGGCCGGTGTCATTATATATCTGGCTGGTAGGGGGCAGTGCGACGCTGCTCACGCTAATCAGCCACTTTGATTTGTTTACGAACTGGGTGGAACCGATCAAAGCCACCCGCTTCACCCTCAGTATGTTGATCGTCGCCTGGTTTGGCTTCCGTTGGCTCCGACGCATGGAGCTGTACCTCAAGGCCGTGGCCGCGGCGGATACGCGCTGGGACCCAGTGACCGTTGAGGCGGCGGCCAAGGTGTTGAAGCTGACGGTTTTTGTGGTCACCGGTCTGGTTATTCTCAGTGCCTTTAATGTGAATTTAACCGGTTTGATTGCGTTTGGCGGGTTTGGCGGGATCGCCGTCGGTTTTGCGGCCAAGGATATTCTGGGCAATGTCCTGGGCGGGCTGATGATCTATATGGACAAGCCTTTTGCGCCGGGCGACTGGGTGCGCTCGCCGGATCGGAACATTGAAGGGGTGGTGCAGAAAATTGGCTGGCGCATTACCGAGATTCAAACGTTTGATAAGCGCCCTCTGTACATTCCCAATGGGGCGTTTGCCAACATTGCGATTGAGAACCCGTCACGGATGTCGCATCGTCGCATTTATGAGACCGTCGGGGTGCGTTATTGTGATGTCAGTAAAGTGGCCGGGATCACACGCGAGATTCGTCAAATGTTGCGTGAACACCCTGAAATCGATGAATCCGAGACATTGATTGTGAACTTTAATTTATTCAATCAGTCGACGCTGGACATTATGATTTACACCTTTACTCATACGCGGGAATGGGTCAAGTTCCATGCGGTCAAAGAGGACGTCTTGTTGAAGGTCTCGCAGATTGTGGAAGCGGCTGGTGCGGAAATGGCGTTCCCAACCCGCACTCTTTATTTGGAAGACGCCGTCGAAATCGCCGGGTTGCCTCGCGATGGCGAAGTGCGTTCGGGCAAAGAAACGCAGATAACGCCCGCGTCTTAGCGGATCACAATGACTTCGCGTTCGAGGTGAATGCCAAATTTATGGTCCACGTCTTCTTGGATGGCGTGGGCCAGTGCCAAAATGTCAGCCCCATTGGCGTCGCCCAGATTGACCAGAACCAAGGAGTGTTTTTCTGACACACCGGCGCGGTTCAGGCGTCGGCCTTTCTGCCAACCAGCCTGTTCGATCAGCCAAGCGGCCGGTATCTTATATTCGTTGTGCACGGTTTTGTGATGGGGGACCTCGCCGTGCAAACGGGTTAACTCGTGGTAATAAGCTTCGGTAATCAGCGGGTTTTTGAAAAAGCTGCCGGCATTGCCCTGGATGCGTGGGTCTGGAATCTTTTGCTCACGCAATTTTACAATGGATTCAAAAATGTCTTCGGGCGTGAAGAGATGGCCCTCGGGATAGTGAGCTTTGAGCCAGTTTTTAAGGGGGTCATAAACCAGATTGGGCTGGCCGGCGTGTGTTTTACGCAAGCGGAAAGTGACCCGATGGACCAGCAAACGGTTTTTGTATGACTGTTTGAAGATGCTGGAGCGGTAACCGAAATCGCATTCGGCATTGCGAAACTCCATGCGTTCGCCGGTAAACAGGTTCAGTGTCTGTACGCGCGTAATGGTGTCTCTTGCTTCGGCGCCATAGGCCCCGACATTTTGAACCGGGGCGGCGCCAACGGTGCCCGGGATGGCGGCCAGGTTTTCCAGCCCCCAGTAGCCTTGCTCCACTGTGTAGCGTACAAATTCATGCCAGTTGAGTCCGGCACCTGCCGAAAGCCAGACGTGATCCTTGTCCTCTTTCATCAGACGGATCTTGTCATACTGGCAGGTGACAATGACTTTTTCCAGGTCTCGCGTCAGCAGCAGATTACTGCCGCCACCGAAAATCACCCAGGGCAGGGAGGCGAGTTTGATATCGGAGCGCAGGGCCGGAATATCAGATTGCTTGTTGATCTCGATGAAATAACGACCGGTGACATCAATGTCAAAGGTGTTGCGGTCTTTTAGAGAGTAATTCGCGTAAATATGCATATCTGATATAATTTTGCACAATTAAAGCACAATGTTTGTGGCCTTTGAGTCAGAACAACATCGCAATTATAAAGGATTGGCCTATGCTGCAGTCAAAGAATTTGGGGGCAACCTGGAGTTCACAAACCATATTTGTTATGGCGGCAGTGGGGTCGGCCGTCGGCCTGGGGAACTTGTGGAAATTCCCCTACATTACCGGTGAAAACGGGGGGGCCGCGTTTGTTCTGGTTTATTTGCTGTGTATTCTGGCCGTCGGTTTGCCCATTTTGATTGCAGAAATTACGCTGGGGCGAGCCGGTCAGGCCAGTCCACCGCAAGCGATGGCCAATATTGTGCGAAAAGTCGGCGGAAGCCGAATGTGGGTGTTTCTTGGGATTAACGGCGTATTGGGCGGTCTGTTCATTCTGTCGTTTTATTCGGTGATTGCCGGCTGGGGGTTGGCTTATTTTCTGGAAAGTCTGCGCGGCAATTTTGTCGGGATTGACGCCCAAGCTGCGAAAACCCACTTTGAAACCTTTGTCGCCAGTCCGGGCGGGCTGATTTTCTGGCACACACTGATTATGATCGCCACGGTGCTGATCGTGGTCAAGGGAGTGCGCAGCGGGATCGAGCGTGGCATCAATATCATGATGCCCGGTTTGCTGGTGATTCTGCTGATTTTGTTTGGCTATGCTCTGACCACTCCGGCATTTTCTCAAAGTTTCGATTTTCTGTTTGAACCCGATTTTTCCAAATTATCATCGGATTCTATCCTGGTGGCTCTGGGCCACGCCTTTTTTACCTTGAGTCTCGGTTTCGGGACGATGATGGTGTATGGCTCTTATTTGCCCCGATCGTTTTCGATTGTGCGGGCGACGTTATGGATTGTGGTGGCCGATACCGTGATTGCGTTGTTGGCAGGCATGGTGATTTTTTCAATCGTCTTCAGCAATGATCTGGTGCCGGGCGCCGGTCCGGGCTTGTTGTTCCAGACACTGCCGGTGGCGTTCAGCCAAATGCAGATGGGCTGGCTGTTGGGCACCCTGTTTTTTGCCATGGTGGTGCTGGCGGCGTTGAGTTCGGCCATTTCCATGATTGAACCCGGGTTGAGCTGGTTGGAGCAGAACTGGGGCATTTCCCGAATGAAAGGGGCCTGGCTGCTGGGAAGCGGTGTCTGGTTGCTGGGTCTTGGCAGCGCGTTGGCGTTCAATCTGTGGCAGGACGTGACGGTATTGGGTGATCGGACCATTTTCGAATCCATGGACTTTTTGACGTCGAATTTGATGTTGCCGTTGGGTGGCTTGTTCACGGCACTGTTTGTGGGCTGGGTCTGGAGCCGTCAGCAACGGGATGAGCAGATTGGGATGCCGCCGAGCTGGTCAGGGATCTACACGGTAGTCATTCGTTGGGTGGCACCGATTCTGGTGGCGATTGTGTTTGTGAATAATCTAATTGCTTGAGGGGTGAAGCGCCGTATTCGTGGCCGGTATGAACGGTGTTTTTAACCAGGCCTGGTTAAAAACACACTTTCGGAAGGCGGAAGCAGTTCAGTATTGCGTCATGTATTCGTTTTGAATGATGCGATGCATTTCCATGTTTTCCTGCAGCATTTTTCGCTGTAGCTGATGCGAAAAACGCAGGATGGAGCGCATGACGTGCAAAATGACTTGAGGATGCTGTTCGCCCAGCTTTTCAAACTCATCGCGCTGTAACATCAACACGGTTGCGTCTTTGCGGGCCTGCAGACGCATGGTGTGGGCAATGCCGTCGATAAAGCTGAGTTCGCCCACCAGAGTGCCGGGTTTGATGGTGTTGATGTGAATGGTCTTGTGCGGTCCGATCACTTTCAGGATATCCAGCTTGCCTTCCAGAACGATGTAGAGATTGCCATCGACTGTCTCGGGTTCAAACAGGACTTCTTCGGGTTTTAGGTGTTTTTGGCGAACAATGGTTGCCAGCAACTCGCAGTCCTGTTCGTTAAGATCCGTGCCGAGCAATGAATCGGCAATGCGTTGGGCGTCGGCGTTTGCAGCCATGAAAATCCTCCAAGATAAATAAAATCAATCAAGCCGTTCCAGTGGGAAGAGGGCATCCATTGACCAGGAAATGCCGACCACCAGAACCAGTACCAGCACAAACACGATCAGAACCGATCGGGCCTGTTTGTTGTCAATGAATTTTTCTTTCCACTTTTCTTTTTTGATGTGTGGCCAGATCAGAAACAGCAATATGGCCACCGCCAGAATCTGAAGAATGACTGAAATCACGGTACTCATTGCTCGGGCTCCTTGATGAAAAGGTGCTTGAGTGTCAGGTAGTATATCTCAGTCAGATCGATGATGTCTTGGGCGACCACCTTTTCATTGATTTTATGGATGGTGGCGTTCAAAGGACCGAATTCGAGCACCTGTGCGCCGGTCGGCGCAATGAAGCGACCGTCTGAGGTGCCGCCCCCGGTATCGAGTTTGGAGGCCAAGCCGGTATGCGTGTGAATGGCGGACTGAATCGCCTGCACCAATTCACCTTCAGCGGGCGTTTCAAACGGCAGGCCGGAGACGGTCCATTTGAGCTCGTAGTCCAGTCCATGTTTGTCCAGAATTTGGCAGACGCGATCTTGAAGCGATTCCGGCGTTTGCTCGGTGCAGAACCGGAAGTTAAACATAAGATCACAGTGACCGGGAATGACGTTGGTCGCACCCGTGCCAGCATGCAGGTTGGAGACCTGAAAAGAGGTGGGCGGGAAATTGGCGTTGCCCTGATCCCATTGTGTGTTGACCAGTTCGGTCAAGGCGGGCGCGAGCGTATGCACGGGGTTTTGAGCCAGGTGCGGGTAGGCAATGTGTCCCTGAATGCCATTGACACGAAGCTCGCCTGTCATGGAGCCGCGTCGGCCGTTTTTGACCACATCGCCCAGTTGGCGGCTGCAAGTGGGCTCGCCGACCAGGCAATAATCCAGGCGTTGGCCGCGTTGTTGCAGGGTGTCAATCACCGCTTTGGTGCCATGAATGGCGGGGCCTTCTTCATCACTGGTGATCAGCAGGGCAATCTGGCCGTGGTAATCAGGGTAATCCTGAATAAAGCGACGGCACGCCACCACAAAGGCCGCGATTGAGCTTTTCATGTCCGCTGAGCCTCGACCGTGCAACCAGCCCTGCTCATCAATCAAACCGCTGAAGGGGGTATGTGTCCATTCCTCAATCGGGCCGGTCGGGACCACATCCGTGTGACCGGCAAACACAAAGACCGGCGCCTGTTCGGTGGCGTTTCGAGCTGTGTGCAGGGTCCACAGGTTGGTCACCTCTTCAAACACCAGTGTTTCCGGGGCAAAGCCCAGCTCCGAGAGCTGGGATTGAATCAGCGGTTGAGCGCCTTTGTCATCGGGGGTGACGGAGTCAATTTGAATTAACTGCTGCGCCAGTGCCAGAGCCGGGTGATCAGACAATGCGGATTGGGACATGTGATCGGTCTCTCTTATTTTGCAAACGCGCCCGTGTAGGCCTCTGCATTGAAGCGGAAAATCAACGAGTGATCGGTTTCGAGAACCGGACGCTTGATCAGGGTAGGTTGCGCATGCAAAGTTTGACCAAAGGTTTGATCATCGCTTGCCATCAAGTCGGACTGTTCCGTCTCGGACAAGTGTTTCCAGGCTTTGCTGGCCGGATTGACGATCTGGTCGCGACGGGCTTGGGTCAGCCAGTTTTGGACCGATTCCGGAGTAAACGCCGGTTTGCGAAAGTCCACGAATTCGAACGCAATGCTTTCAGCTTCCAACCACTTTCGCGCTTTTCTGACCTGGTCGCAATTGCTCAGGCCATACAGACGTACGGTCATAACAATCCTTCAACGGAGTACGGGGCCGAGACAGAAAAGCTCAGCCCGGTTGATCGATTAAATGTCGCGAAGCAGCTCGTTGATGCCCACTTTGCTACGGGTTTTGGCGTCCACTTTTTTGACAATGACGGCGCAGTACAGGCTGTAGGTGCCATCTTTGGAAGGAAGGTTGCCCGAAACCACAACGGAGCCGGCCGGGACGCGACCATAATGAATTTCACCAGTCTCGCGGTCATAAATGCGGGTGGATTGGCCGATGTAGACGCCCATGGAGATAACCGAGCCTTCTTCCACGATGACGCCTTCAACCACTTCGGAACGGGCGCCGATGAAGCAGTTGTCCTCGATGACGGTGGGGGCTGCCTGCAGCGGTTCCAAAACCCCACCGATGCCAACACCGCCGGAGAGGTGGACGTTTTTACCGATCTGCGCACAGGAACCAACTGTGGCCCAGGTGTCAACCATGGTGCCGGAATCAACGTAAGCACCGATGTTGACATAAGAGGGCATCATGACGGTGCTGGGTGCAAGGTAGGACCCGCGGCGTGCAGCCGCTGGTGGGACAACACGAATGCCCGCCTGCTCAAAATCACTTTGTGACCAGTCCACAAATTTGGAGGGGACCTTGTCAAAATAGCGGGTTTCCGAGCTGTTCATGACCACATTGTCCTGGGTACGGAACGAGAGTAGAACGGCCTTTTTCAACCATTCATTCACCTGCCAGTCGCCAACACCTTTTTGTTCGGCCACGCGCATTTCACCCGAGTCAAGCAGCCCAATGGCTTCATCGATGGCGGCTTTGGTGTCGGCGTCGACGGTTTTTGGCGTGATTTCGGCACGCTTTTCAAAAGCGGTTTCGATAATGTTTTTAAGTTTGTCCGACATGAAAAATCCTGTGTTTAATTCAACGCAGTCGCCGCTGGAACAAGGCCAGGACGACCGATAAGAAACGACTCGAAGCCGGATAACAGCGTCCGGCGGTTTAAAAATTTGGCAAATTATAGCATTATCCTGGCTGGAAGCACGAATGCCAAAAGCGAAATTTGAATGGAAAAAGGAAAACGATTATGGGTAACGGCATTGTTGGCGTGGATCACGTCAGTTTTTTGGTTTCGGATTTGGCGCGGTCATTGCATTTTTATGAAGGGGTGTTGCAACTGCCTCGGTTAGCTCGGCCCGACCTGGGTTTTCCCGGTGCCTGGTTGGCGCTGGGTGAGAAAGGTCAGGCGCTTCATCTGTTGGTGTTACCGGATCCACGGTCTGCGGTCAGTCCGAAAACCTTGCCCGAGCATGGCGGGCGTGATCAGCATATGGCGTTGCAGGTGTCTGATTTAGACGCGGTTCGACAGCGCCTGGACAAAGCGGGGGTTCGTTACACGCAAAGTCGTTCCGGCCGTGCGGCCCTGTTTTGCCGGGATCCGGATCATCATGCGCTGGAGTTTTTTCAACCGACGGATTCATCGCGATTGGCCGAGGGCTCGATCAAATCAAGTAACGTCTGAGCCAGTCGCTCTTTGCTCTCAGAGCGGGTGAGGCCATCGTCGCTGAGCGTGCTGATCTGAAACACATCTTCGGCCCGCTCACCAATGGTGTTGATTTTGGCGTCATGCACCTTGATTTGGCACTGTTTGAAGCCTTGTCCGATTTTGGCCAGCAGACCGGGGATGTCTTTGGTGGTCAGGCTCAATTCGGTTAATTCATCATTGATCGCATGAAAATGGATTTCGGTCGGTGTTTCGAATACGCGAATGCGCCGTGGCGGCGGGGCATGCGTGACCGGCCGGTCTTGTGGGGGATGCTCAAGTTCACTCAGTAGGGCGGTTTGGGTGCGCTCGAGCGTGTTGCCATCGGTAATCGGGCAATGATCATGGTCAAGCAGGTAAATAATGACCAATGTCATGTCGTTTTCGCCCGAATAGATTTTGGCTTCCACGATGTTAAGGTTGAAGTGGTCCAGCGCCTGTGTGAACTGTGAAAAAAGGTATTCGCGATCATGCATATAAATGATGAGTTCGGTGGCGCCACGATTGGTTCGGCTTTGCAGACGCAGATTGATTTCATCGGGATCACATTGGTAGAGATTCCGCGTGATCCGGGCAATTTCCGAAGGGGTCTGACGGCTGAAAAAGTCGGTCTGCTCGAATGTTTTCCAGAAAGGTTGAAAAGCGGCTGAGCCCAGGCCGTATTGTTTGAGCAGCTCGCTGGCCTTTTCTTTGTGAAAAATCGCCTGTTTAGCCCGGTCCTGTGGCAGCGTCTGGGAGGCATCCAGTGCCTGGGTGGTGCTGTGATACAGCTGCAGAAACAGCTGGTTTTTCCAATCGTTCCAGACCTCGTCCGACGTGGCACGGACATCGGCCAGGGTCAACAGATACAGGTTGTCCAGGCGTTCCTGTGTGCCCATTTTGGCGGCGAACTGAGCGATGATTTCCGGGTCGGACAAATCTTTTTTCTGAGCGACGTACGAGAAATCCAGGTGGTGTCGGACCAGCCAGCTCAGAAGGTGCGCATCCCGCTGGTTAAGATTGTGGCGGAAACTGAACTCCTTGGCATCGATGGCACCCAGCTTTTCGTGGTCACCTTTTTGCCCTTTGGCAATGTCATGAAACAAACCGGCCAGCAGAAGAATTTCGGGTTTACAGATTTGTTTGGCTACCTGGTGCGCGGTGGGAAACTCATAGGCATAATCGTCCAGATAAAAACGTCGAAGGTTACGGATGACCAGCATGGTGTGCTCGTCCACCGTGTAGGCATGAAAGATGTTGAATTGCATCAAGCCTGTAATGCGCGCAAAGGCTGGCAGGTAGGCGGCCAGAATGCCGTAAAAATACATGCGGCTAAGCGCGGCATTGACGCCTTTGGGTTGGCGGAAAATCTCCATGAAAAGCGCTTTGTTGATCGGATCGGCCCGGAACTGGTCGTCAATGCGGTGAAGATTGTCCCGAATCAGGCGAATGGTGCGTGAGCGGATGCCTTGCACCAGATGGTCATAGTTTTCCAGGATGATGAAGATTTCGAGCAAAGCGGTCGGGTTTTTTTCGAACAGATTAGGGCGAATGACATCCAGATAATCGTCCACCAGACGAAAGCGTGGGTTGATTTGTTCAATGCGCTCCTCACCGGTATCGAAAATCTCTTCGCGGAAATGCTGCAACAGAATTTCGTTCAGGCGCGCCACCACGTGGACGTTCTGATAGTAGGGCTTCATGAAGGCTTCCACCGATTTGGAAATATCGTCGGTGGGTGTGTCAGTCATGCTTGCAGCCAGACTCTGTTGGTTATCAAACAGTAGACGGTCTTCGTGGCGCTGTCGCAGTCGGTGCAGGGCAAAACGGATGCGATTCAGGTACAGGTAGGCGGCACGAATCTCCTTGTATTCATTGAGCGTGATGAAGTTGTGCTGCATCAGTTCTTCAATGGAGCTGGCTCCGAAATGGCGCTTTGCCACCCAAAGAATGGTTTGAATGTCGCGCAAGCCGCCCGGACTTTCTTTGATGTTGGGTTCCAGCTGGTTGAGCGTGTTGTGGTAGCGTTTATGCCGTTGTGCCTGCTCGGCAAGCTTGGCCTGGAAGAACGCTTGGCTGGGCCAGAATTGTTTCAAATTGAACAGGTTCTGCAGTGAAATAAAGGCTTCATAGTTGCCGCTCAGCCAGCGTGCTTCCAGCAAGTTGGTGGCCGTGGTCACATCGGCTTTGCCCGCTTCAATGCATTCTTCCAGATCACGCACGGCATGGCCGACTTCAAACCCCAAATCCCAGAGATAAGTGATGAACTCGCTGATGGTTTCGGTGTGTTTATCTTTGTTTTCTCCCAGGATTAATAAGTCAATGTCGGAATAGGGTTGAAGCTCACCGCGCCCATAGCCGCCGACGGCAATCAGAGACAGGTCAGATTGATCCGGGTCTTGCGGAAAAAAATGTCCCCAGATTTTTTTGAGCATCTGGTCAATGAAAGACGTGCGCTCTTTGATCAGGGTTTCAATGGGTTGACCCTGATCGAATTGCACAAACTGCTGCTGGTTGAACTCTTTGAGCAGATGGCGTCCTGCGCTGAGCGAGTCGCGCCGTGATTGCTGGTTGAGGGAGTGGTAAAAATTTCGCGCTGGATTGGAGTCGCTCATGCAAAAAACCTTTTGCGGCAAGGGAGAGGCTCAACGCCTTGGGAACCGATCTGTTTTGCCCTGCTTTTAATGCAGGCTTCAAGGTAGAACCGGTGTTTCTCCCGGGCGCAGTGTGAGCACTTCGTAGCCGTCGGCGGTGACGGCGATGGTGTGTTCCCATTGGGCAGACAGCTTACGGTCCACGGTTTTGACCGGGAAAATTGTGTTGTCCGGATGTTTTTTATTAGGTCCAAGGGTTTTGACGGCCGCCCCCCCTTGGTTGATCATGGGTTCGACGGTGAACACCATGCCTTCGCGCAAAACGGTATTTTTGAGGTCCGGTTGTGTGCAATGCACCACTTGTGGCTCTTCGTGAAAGGACTGGCCAATGCCATGCCCGCAATATTCTTCCACCACGGAAAAGTCATTGCAGTGGGCATGGGTTTCAATGGCTTCGGCGATGTCATACAGTGTGGCGCCGGGCTTGACGGCCTCGATTCCCAGCCATAGGCACTCGTGTGCGACCCGGCAGAGACGTTTGGCAAAGGGTTTGACCTTGCCAACCTCGAACATCATGCTGTTGTCGCCGTGATAGCCGTCTTTGATCACGGTGACGTCAATGTTCACAATGTCGCCGTTTTTCAGTTTTTTATCGTCATCCGGGATGCCATGGCACACCACATCATTCACCGAAATACAGCTTTCCGCGGGAAAGCCATGATAGCCGAGTGTCGCTGACTGCGTGCCCTGGTTCGCCATGTGCTCGGCCATGCGGGCATTCAGCTCACCTGTGGTGACACCGGCTTTGACGTAAGGCGCAATCTGAACCAGAACATCGGCCGCGAGTTGTCCGGCGATGCGCAACTTTTCGAGATCGTTTTGAGTTTTGATGATGATGGCCATAATGCTAAAGAAAAAACGGTCCTGTTTTTAGGGTGAATCGGGTTTTTCGTTGCGCTGTGAAGCGCTTTGTGGTATAAATGCGTCGCTTTTTGACAGATCACCTTTCCGGTGGCTGAAAAAAAGCATTTTAACAAATAATCCACACGCCTGCCGACACATTCCACGGGGTGCCGACGGAAGCTTCGAAGAGAGGTTTACTGTCGGTTCGTGGTCTGGGCAGGCGGAGGCAAAACCCAAAACTGGAGAAAAGCATGGCTAAAGTCACAATGCGTGAAATGTTGGAAGCGGGCGTCCATTTCGGTCACCAGACCCGTTATTGGAATCCAAAAATGAGCGAATACATTTTTGGTGCTCGTAACAAAATCCATATTGTTAACCTCGAAAAAACCCTACCGTTGTTTAATGATGCGCTGAACTTTTTGAGCGGCATCGCTGCCAACAAAGGCACGGTTCTGTTTGTTGGTACCAAGCGTGCGGCGAGTGATTTGGTGAAGCAGGAAGCCGCTCGTTGTGGCATGCCTTACATCAATCATCGTTGGTTGGGCGGCATGCTGACCAACTTCAAAACCATCAAGCAGTCGATCAAGAACCTGAAAGACCTCGAAGTTCAGGAGCAGGACGGGACGTTTGAAAAAATTACTAAGAAAGAAGCGTTGATGCGCACACGTCAGAAAAACAAGTTGGACTTGTCTTTGGGCGGTATTAAGGACATGCGTGCCATGCCTGATGCGATTTTTGTCATCGACACCGGCAGTGAAAACATTGCTGTGAGCGAAGCGAAGAAACTGGGCATTCCGGTTGTAGGCGTTGTTGATACCAATAACGATCCGGGTGACATCGATTACGTCATTCCTGGCAATGACGATGCGGTACGTGCGGTGTCGCTCTATCTGTCAACCGTTGCGGACGCGATCCTGGAAGGCAAGGGCAGCATTACGACGGCGCCGGCCGGTGAAGCCGATGCCGCAGAAGGCGAAGCCGCTCAAGCGTAAGCGTGCGAATGAATTTTAACCAGGCCTGGTCAAAACCGGGCCTGATTTCAAACGAATCAAGAGGTTGATAAAAGATGGCAGTGACAGCATCGATGGTAAAACAGCTGCGCGAAATGACGGGCGCGGGCATGATGGATTGTAAAAAAGCGCTAGGTGAGACCGACGGCAATATGGACGATGCGGTTGAGTTTTTGCGCAAAAAAGGCATGGCGGGTGCCGACAAGAAAGCGGGCCGCACTGCAGCGGAAGGCGTTGTGGCCATCGCCATTTCCGAGGACAAAAAGAAAGCAGCGATTGCGGAAGTGAACTGTGAAACCGATTTTGTTGCCAAAGGCGATGAATTCAAAGGGTTTGCGGATGAAGTGGCCGCTGTGATTCTGAAAACCGGTATCACGGATGTAGATGCGCTGATGAATGAAAAGCTGGACAATGGTCAGACCATTGATGAGCGTCGTCGTGAGCTGGTGGGTCGTATTGGTGAGAACATGACGGTGCGTCGTACCGAAGTCATTGAAACCACTGGGCAGATCGGCCAGTATCAGCACGGTGAGAAAATTGGCGTAGTGGTTGCCATGGAAGGAGGTGATGAAAACCTGCTGCGTGACGTGGCCATGCATGTGGCAGCTTCCAAGCCGGCAGCGGTGTCAGCGGATGACGTTGATGCGGACATGGTAGAAAAAGAGCGTCAGTTCCAGATCGAGCAGGCTCAGGAATCCGGTAAGCCGGCTGAGATCATTGAGAAGATGATTGAAGGGCGCATGCGTAAGTTCCTGCAGGAAATTACTCTGATGGGGCAAGCCTTTGTCAAAGACCCGGATCAGACGGTTGAGAAGCTGTTGAAATCAGCCGACGCGTCGGTTTCTGATTTTGTGCGCCTTGAAGTTGGCGAAGGCATCGAAATCGAAGAAACGAACTTTGCGGATGAGGTTGCCGCAGCAGCGGAAGCAGCTAAGTCCTGATCGTTGCGTTTGTATGACGTATGAGGCCATGATAAGCCGCGGTTTATCATGGCCTTTTTTGTAGGAATTGCTTAGAATAACGACGGCTGTGCTCAAGTGTGTTTTTGAGGTTGGCAGCGCTTATTTCAAAACAGTGGTGTGTGCTAGCATGACTGTTTATCCATCCAAGGCGGTGAACACTGTTTTGAAATAAGCTGAAAGGGTATAAGCATGGCACTGAAATATTCACGGGTACTGTTGAAGTTCAGCGGTGAAGCGCTGATGGGGCAGAACAGTTTTGGACTGGATGCCGAGACACTGCGTAATGTGGTGGCAGAGGTGAAAACACTGCATGATTTGGGCGTGGAAGTCGGCCTGGTTGTGGGCGGTGGCAATATCTTTCGCGGGGCCCAGATTCAGGGGGCCGGGATCGAGCGCACCACAGGCGATCAAATGGGCATGATGGCCACAGTGATCAATGCACTGGCCTTGCGTGATGTGATTGAGGACATGGATATGCACGCGGTCGTGTACTCTGCCATGTCGATTGAGGGCGTCTCGCACGGTTTTCATGCCAATCACGTCAAAAAATCACTGGCCAAAGGCGATATTGCAATTTTTGCGGCGGGCACAGGCAGCCCCTTTTTCACCACGGATACCGCTGCGGCGTTACGCGGTATTGAAATCGATGCGGATATTGTGCTCAAGGCAACAAAAGTGGATGGCATTTACAATGCGGATCCCATTAAAAATCCCAGTGCCGCTCGCTATTCCGAATTAAGTTATGAGCAGGTGATCGAGCAGAATCTGCAAGTGATGGATATGACGGCGTTTGTATTGTGTCGTGAACACAGCATGCCGATTCGAGTGTTTGATATGTTCAAGCAAGATGCCGTGATCCGAATCGTTCAGGGGGAGGACGAAGGCACGTTGGTTCACAATGCCACCCCGGAAAATCATGACGACGAACAATAATATCATGACGACGAACAATAATATTTAACGTCTGGAGGACAGAGACATGTTGGAAGACATTTTTAATGATGCCAGTGAACGGATGGACAAATCGGTTGAAAGTCTGGAGATGGCGCTGGCAAAGATCCGTACCGGGCGGGCACACCCCAGTATCCTGGATGCGGTGAAAGTTGATTATTATGGCGCCATGGTGCCGGTTTCACAGGTGGCGAATGTGAACGTGGAGGACGCGCGCACCTTGACCGTGCAGCCATGGGAAGCGCCCATGATTCCGACGATTGAAAAAGCGATTATGACCTCTGAGCTGGGGATTAATCCGGTGACGCATGGTAATGTGATGCGTATCCCCATGCCGCCTTTGACCGAAGAACGTCGTAAAGAGTTCATCAAGCTGGCCCGTTCTGAGGCGGAAAATGCCCGTGTGGCGGTTCGCAACATCCGTCGGGACGCCAACGCCGATTTTAAAGCCCTGAACAAAGAAAAAGAAATCACCGACGATGAGATGCGTGAATCGGAAGATCGTATTCAGAAACTGACCGATGAGCATGTTCAGCGCATTGAAAAGATTTTGTCTGCCAAAGAAACCTCTTTGCTGGAAGTCTGAGCGTATTGCGTCGGAAGGCTCCCGGCGCAGTTGTTATCTGATCACACAGAATCAAAGGACGATGTTTGTCTGACTTGCATAACGATTCACCGGTGCCTGGCCACATCGCCATTATTATGGATGGCAATGGTCGCTGGGCAAAAAAAAGGCTTTTGCCGCGCTTTGTCGGCCACAAGAAAGGTGTGAGTGCGTTAAAGCGCGTGATCACACGCTGTGCTGAGCTTGGGGTGACGTCTTTGACTTTGTTTGCGTTCAGTACTGAAAACTGGAAGCGCCCCAAAGAGGAAGTGAACAAGCTGATGGGGCTGTTTCTGGAAGCCCTGCAAAAGGAAGTCAAAAACCTGCATGAAAATGGGGTTCGCCTGGAAGTGATTGGCGATCGCAGTGCATTCAGTGAGGCGATTCAAACCCACATTGACGAAGCCGAAAGACTCACCGCCGACAATGAACGCTTGAAGCTGAATGTGGCGGCCAACTATGGCGGACGAGCTGACATCGTGGAGGCGGTCAAAGCTTGGGGAAAGGCACATCCAGGCGAATCACTTGAATCGCTTACCCCTGAAGCGCTTTCCTCTTATCTGGCGTTGAGTGATCAGCCTGAACCGGATTTGTTGATTCGAACGGGTGGTGAGCAGCGTGTCAGTAATTTCATGATATGGCAAATGGCTTATACCGAGTATTATTTTACCGATACCCTCTGGCCCGACTTTGATGAAAAGCAGGTGGATCTAGCTGTGGCCTCTTATCAGCAAAGAGAGCGTCGTTTCGGTCGCACCAGTGAACAGGTTGCTTCATGTTAAAACAAAGAGTGTTGACCGCCAGTGCCTTGTTTGTCTTTTTGCTTGGCGTTCTTTTTTGGGGCGGCCCGGTCAGTTGGCTCATCCTCTTTTCTTTTACCGGTTTTTTGGCAGCGCGAGAGTGGTTTGCTCTGGCGTTTTCTGACCGACCTCACTTAAGTTCGATTCCGTTTGCCTCAGTGGTGGCTGCCATTGTGGCCTTGACGCCATGGCTGGTTCGGTTGCCGTTAATGTTTTGGGGGGCTTTGACATTGGGGCTGGCCCTGTGGATGGTGCTGAGTGTCATCTGGTTTCAACGTCACAAAGGGGAGCCGGGGTCGACCAGCTGGTTGGTCAAAACTTGCCAGGCCTGGTGGTCTTTGCCTGTGGGTGGGGCGTTGATCGTCAATTTTCATGTGATTGCCTGGTGGTTTTTGCGTGATTTCGGGCCGGGCTGGTTGCTGTTGAGCTTGTTTGTCATCTGGGCCGTGGACACGGGCGCTTATTTTGCCGGTCGACGTTATGGTCGAACCAAGCTGGCGCTGTATGTCAGCCCCGGAAAAACCTGGGAAGGCGTTTTGGGCGGTGCTGTATTGGCGTTCGGAGTGGCACTGATCGGGCTTTATTGGCTGCAAAGTGCTGGGGTTGGCCGTTTGCTCACCCCCTTGGAGCTCGTCTGGTTGGCACTCGGGCTGATGACGCTGGGTGTGTTGTCGGTTTTTGGTGATTTGTTTGAAAGTCTTCTAAAGCGGATCAATGGTCAAAAAGACAGTGGTCGTTTGTTGCCCGGCCATGGTGGTTTGCTTGATCGGATTGACAGTTTACTGCTGGCCATCCCTTTATTTTTCTTTTTCTGGGTCATGTGGGCATGATGACCTTTTTCTGGTCGGTGCTGGGATTTGTGGTGGCCATTGGCGTATTGGTCACGGTGCATGAATGGGGTCACTATGCCATGGCGCGCCTGTTTAACATTAAGGTGACGCATTTTTCCATTGGTTTTGGCAAGCCGCTTTGGTCCTATCAAGGTCGTGAAACCCGCTTTCAAGTTTCGGCCATTCCTCTGGGCGGTTATGTGCGTTTTGCGGATGAACGGGTGGAGCCGGTCGCCAGCGCTGATTTAACGCGTGCGTTTAATCGTCAATCTGTCTTTAAGCGGTTTGCAGTGGTGGCAGCAGGGCCCCTGATCAACCTGCTGTTCGCCTGGTGGGTGTTTGCGTTGATGTTTGCCTCCGGCGTGTCCGGTTTGAAGCCCGTGTTTGTTTGGCAGACTCAGTCGTCTTCGTTCGAGTCGGTCGAGCCCGCACAGCAGTGGTTGCTGACCGAGGTGGGTGGCCAGCCTGTCAAAACGTGGCGTGAAGCCCAGCAGCAGTTGCTTCAGGCGGTGGTCGCTAAGCGCGATTCCATAGACTTGCGTTACCGTGCCTTTGATCGTTCGGAACAGTCAGGCGTTGTTGCATCAGATGGTCGGGGACAAACGTTTTCTTTAAAACCCTTGTCGGTGGATCAATTGAAAGAAAACGGCTGGCGAAAGCTCGGGGTTATACCGTCCGGCCCGGATTTGGTTCCGGTTTTGAACCAGATATCTCCCGAGAGCCCGGCCAGTAAGGCCGGCTTGCAGGCGGGTGATCGAATTGTTTCTATTTCTGGGCAGTCGGTTGAGTCGTGGCAGGTCGTGACCCAGATCATTCGAAATCAGCCAGGAGAAACGGTGAGCATGGGGATTGATCGTGCGGGCCAACGGCTTCAAAAGCAGGTGGCGTTGGCTGCTAAGCCGGTCGGGGCAGAGACAATTGGTTTTATGGGCGCCAGCGTGAAGGTTCCGGCACAAATAAAGGGACGCTATCAGAGCACCATGCAAGTCGGTGTCTGGAAAGCGCTTTCTATGGGGTGGCAGCATAATCTCGACTGGATTGCCATGAGCCTGTCGATGCTAAAAGGCATGGTAATGGGCGATGTGAACTGGTCGAATTTGTCTGGACCTGTTAGTATTGCAGAGTTTTCCGGCAAAGCAATGCAGTCTGGCTGGGTCAGTTTTCTGGGACTGCTGGGGCTTTTGAGTTTAAGTTTGGGAATTTTGAATCTTTTGCCCATTCCGCTACTGGATGGAGGGCATCTGGTTTTTTATCTGATCGAAATGCTGAAAGGAACGCCGGTCAGTGAGGGGGTTGAGATCGCTTCACAGAAAATTGGCTTGTTTTTAATTCTGGGACTGACCTTTTTTGCGTTGTTTAATGATGTGGTAAGACTGACAAATGGCTAAAAAAATTATTCAAATCATTGGGCTCTCAACAGCGCTGACGGCTCAGAGTTCGTTGGCACAGCTGCCAAATGAAATCCGAGGCATCAATGTTCAAGGCAATGAACGCGTCAGTTTGGAAACCGTGCGCAGTTACCTGACCCTGGATCAGGGGGATGCGTTGACCCAGCAGGCAATTCAGGAAAGCATTCGTAAACTGTATGCGACCGATTTTTTTCAGGATATTGCGATTTCCATCGATGAAGAGGGTGTTCTTCAAATACAGGTCCAGGAGCGTCCGTCCATTGCTGAAGTGCGATTTGAAGGCAACGAGCTGATTAAAACGGAAGACATGCAACAGGCCATGGAAACACTGGGCATTAAGCAGGGGCGTATTTTTAATGAAGCGCAAATGGAGCGGATCATTGTTGATCTGAAGCGCCGTTATCAGAATCAGGGCTATTACGCCGCTGACGTGGACGTCACAGTGGAAACCTTGCCCCGAAACCGTGTGGCGTTGTCTGTGGACATCGTTGAAAATGAACCGGCAAGCATCGGTCAGATTCAGTTTGTTGGTAACCATGCGTTCGGTGATGAGTTGTTGAAGCGTCGTATGCTTTTGTCCGAATCTTCAACCTTTGGTGATTCGGATAAATATGCCAAACCAAAGCTTCAATCTGACCTGGAAACCTTGCGGTCCTATTATTTGGATCGCGGTTTTGCAAAATTCGATGTGCGCTCGTCCCAAGTAAGTTTGTCTCCGGATAAAACCGAAGTGTTTATCACGGTGAATATGGACGAGGGCAATCAATACCGCGTGTCCGATGTTCGTTATTCGGGTGAAACAATCGTTTCAGAAACTGAATTGGACGTTTTGAAAGAGATTGAAGAAGGGATGTTGTTTTCCCGCTCTAAGGTGGTTGCGTCGGTTGAAGCGTTTCGCAATCGCTTGAGTGAGGAGGGGTATGCCTTTGCCGAAATCGAACCGATTACCAAACTGGATGAAACGGAACGCACCGTTTCATTGGATTTTCGAATTGAACCAAAAAGCCGGGTTTATGTGCGCCGAATTAGTATAGAGGGCAATACACGCACTCAGGATCATGTGATTCGACGTGAGTTGCGACAGTTGGAAAGTGCCCCCTATTCGTTGCAGGCGGTTAAACGTTCCAAGACGCGTCTGAATCAATTGGGCTATTTCACCAAAGCGAATATCGAAACCGATCGTGTGTCCGATAACCAAGTGGATTTGATTGTTCAGGTGGAAGAGGAGTCAACTGGTTCGTTCAATGCCGGGGTGGGGTATTCGCAGCTGGATGGGGTCAGTTTTCAGATTGGTGTAACCGAGCGTAATGTGATTGGTTCCGGTTATCGTGCTAATATTAATGCAAACTACAGCGCATCAATTAAATCTTCAAACATCAGCCTGACCAACCCCTATTTTACTGAAGATGGCATGTCGCTGGGCGGTGGTTTTTATTTCCGTAACATTGATGCCGAAGAGCTGAATGTCTCGAATTACAAAGTGGACACTTATGGGGTGCGGACCAATATCGGGTATCCCACCAGTGAATACAGTCGTTTGAATTACGGTTTGAAATTCGACAATCAATCGATTGAATGCATTTCGGATTTTCAGGCGTGTGATCGTTTTGTCGAAGACATGGGGGAAGATTTCCAGTCCGTGCGTGTGACGGCCGGTTGGACCTATGATACTAAAAATTCTTTTTACTTTCCTACAGACGGTCATGACACCAGTGTTAGCACCGAAGTGGTGATTCCAACTAATAGTGATCTTTCTTTTTATAAAATTTTTCTGAAAGAAAACGCTTATTTCCCTCTAACCGACGACTTTACTCTGAAGCTAAAGGGCGATGTGGCCTATGGCGATGGCTATGGCAACAATCAGGACAGCTTGCCGTTTTTCGAGAATTTTTATGCCGGTGGGATCGGCTCGGTGCGAGGGTTCGAACCTAACTCATTGGGGCCACGTTATCAGACCACGGATGCGGTTTCGGATGATCCCAAGGGGGGGAGTTTTCGCGTTGTGACCAATGCCGAAATTATTTTCCCGATGCCATTTATTGAGAACTCTGAAAACTTGCGTGTCAGTTTTTTTGTGGATGCCGGCAACGTGTATGATTCATACGATGAGGTTGAGTTCAGCTCTTTGCGAAGCGCTTACGGGGCGGCGGTGTCCTGGATTACGCCGGTAGGACCGCTCGCGTTCAGTCTGGCTCGCCCCCTCAAAAGCGAAGACGGGGATGAGTTGCAGTCATTTCAATTTAATTTGGGTATCCCGATGTAAGCACGCTGGCTTAAAACCAGTACGGCTTTTCGCTATAATGCTACGAATAGGATATTTTGGGAACAAAGGGCAGAATCATGCACAGATTGTTTATGGCCGGGTGGTTACTTTGGATGCTGACAGCAACGGCCTGGGCGCAACAGCCCGCAAACATTGCGGTTGTGAATGTTGGCTTGCTTCTAGAGCAGGCCCCGCAGGCACAAGCAGCCGGACAAAATTTGGAAAAAGAATTTGCCCCCCAGCAGGCCGAACTGGAAAAAATGGCTCAGCAGTTGGAGAAGAAAAAGCAGGCATTTGATAAAAATCAGGCGGTGATGTCTGATGCTCAAAAGGCGGCATCTGAGCGTGAGATGACCATGCTCTCACGTGACATCCAGCGAAAACGCAGTGATATCCAAGAACTTGTGAATATTCGCCGTAACGAAGAACTTTCTAAAATACAAGAAACGGTCAATGATGCGATCAAACGCATTGGTAAAGAGTCTGCTTATGACCTGATTCTGTATGAAGGCATTGCGTATACCAGCGAACGCCTGGACATTACGCAAGACGTATTGAATTACTTGAAAAAAGCGCATGAATCAAAGCGCTCCAGCTTTAATCAATAAAACCGGTCGTTTCGCCCCTTTTTCCTCCCTGATAAAGAGAGACGCTTTTTGACACTTGAACAGATTCTCAATCTTTTGACGCACCGAGGCGTCGAATGTGACTACACGGGCGCCATGTCGGATGAAATTCATCAGGTTGCCAGTCTGGGGCAAGCAGGTGTTCATGAGCTGACTTTTTTTAATGACCCCAAGCGAAAGCGTGAATTAAAGCAAACCCAGGCGGGATGTGTGTTGATCCGCCCAGTTGACGCGGAATTAACAACGCGTCCCAAGTTGTTGGTTTCGGATCCTTATTACGCCTATGCGTTGGTAGCTCAAGCTCTCAATAAGCGCTCGTTTCCTGCTGAAACGCATTCCAGTGCGCAGATCGCACCTTCAGCAATATTGGGCGCCAACGTTTTTGTGGGCGCGAATGTGTGTGTGGGGGAGAACGCGGTCATTGAAGATGATTGTGTGATTGAAGCAGGGGCCATTATTCAATCGAATGTGTTCATTGGTCGGGGGTCGTACGTGGGTGCGAACGTGACACTGGCCGACGCTGTTGTGGTGGGGGCAGACGTCTATCTGGATGCCGGTTGCGTGATTGGCGGGCAAGGCTTTGGCTTTGCCCCACATCAAGGCCAGTGGCATCGCATCCCTCAGATCGGGCGTGTTGTGATCGGTGACCGGGTCTTTATTGGTAACAATACGACGGTGCATCGAGGGGCACTCGAAGACACGGTTATTTCGGACGACTGTATTATCGATGCACAGGTTCAGGTGGCTCACAATGTGAAGCTTGGGCAGGGGGTAGCGGTGGCGGCGCAATCCGGTTTTGCCGGTAGTACTGAGGTCGGCGCGCACTGTCAGTTCGGTGGGCAGTCGGGCGTGTCTGGGCATCTATCCATTTCTGACGGTGTGTTTGTGGGCGCTAAAGCCGGTGTGACGCATTCGCTGAAACAGTCTGGCGCTTATGCCGGATTTCCTGCGACGGACGCGGCCAGTTGGCAAAAAAACATGGTACGAGTGAAATCCCTTGATAAAATGGCCAGTCGGATTAAGGTACTGGAAAAAGAGCTATCGGCCCTAAAAGCCTATTTGGAAAAAGATATATGATTTTGGATGTAAAAGAAATATTTGATTACCTGCCTCACCGTTACCCATTTCTGTTAGTGGATCGAGTCACGGAATTTGAATCGGGCGTATCGCTGAAAGCCTATAAAAACGTCACCTACAACGAGCCTCAATTTACGGGACATTTCCCGGATAATCCGATTATGCCGGGGGTTATGATCATCGAAGCCATGGCTCAGTGCACAGGCATTCTTGCATTCAAAAGCCAAGGCGTTAAGCCAGATGGCCAGTCTATGTACTACCTTGCTGCTGTCGACAACTGTCGTTTTCGCAAACCCGCCGTTCCCGGCGATAAACTTGAATTCGAAGTCAAAGCTTTGACCAATAAAAAAGGCATCTGGAAGTTTCAGTGTGAAACACGGGTGGAGGGCAAGGTGATTGCCGCCTGTGATATGATGTGCGCCGAACGGGATGTCTAACGGTTTATGCGATATTCTCCTTTTTCTCTGCAAAGCGACTTGGACACAGGAAACTCATTGTGATTCACCCAACCGCCATCATTGATCCCGCTGCTGAACTGGCCGATTCCGTGGAAGTCGGTCCTTATTCCGTGATTGAAGGCAAGGTGCGCATCGATGCACATACCGTGGTCGGCCCTCATGTGGTGATTTCCGGGCCAACGGACATTGGCCGTCACAATCGTTTTTTTCAGTTTGGTTCCATCGGGGCGGCGCCCCAAGATAAAAAATACAATAATGAGCCCACACGCCTACGCATTGGGGATAGCAACACCTTTCGTGAGAATGTGACGCTGAACCGCGGGACGGCACAGGATCGTGGCGAGACCACAATCGGTGACGACAACTGGGTTATGGCCGGGGTGCACATTGCACACGACTGTGTGGTGGGGAATCACACAATTTTCGCTAATGCCTCAGCCTTGGCAGGGCATGTCCGAGTCGATGACTGGGCGATTCTGGGCGGCTATACATTGGTTCACCAGTTTTGCAACATCGGCGAGCACGCATTTTGCGGCATGGGCAGTGTGATCAACCAGGATGTTCCCAATTTTATTACCGTCTCCGGCAATCTGGCTGGGCCTCGCGGACTCAACCTGGAAGGGTTAAAGCGACGTGGCTTCGACCGGGGGCAGATCAACCTTGTCAAAAAAGCTTATCGAGCGCTCTACCGCACTGGCTATCGATTGGAAGAAGCCATCACCGAGATTGATGCACTGAATGACGATCAAGGCACGCTTGATACCCTCCTGACCTTCTTGTCCTCGACCCATCGTGGAATTGTCCGCTGAGCCGATGGCTCGCTGTCCTGTCTTTGCGCTGGTGGCTGGAGAAACCTCAGGGGACCAGCTTGGCGCTGGTGTGATCCGCGCCTTAAAACAACGTTATCCTCAAGCCCGTTTTGTCGGCATCGGTGGTCCGGAAATGATGGCAGAGGGGTTGGAAAGTTGGTACCCCATGTCTCGTTTATCGGTGATGGGGTTGTTCGAAGTCCTCAAACATTTACCAGGCCTGCTCAGGCTTCGTCGTCAACTGATTCATCGGTTACGGTCACTGCGTCCGACCGCGTTTATTGGCATTGATGCACCGGATTTCAATTTTACCGTGGAAGCCCGATTGAAGGCAGACGGGGTGCCGGCGTTTCATTATGTGGGCCCCTCAGTTTGGGCTTGGCGAGAGCATCGATTGAAAAAGATACGGGAACAGGTCGATGGTGTGTTCG
Source organism: Thiomicrospira sp. WB1 (assembly GCF_001507535.1). Classification (GTDB taxonomy): domain Bacteria; phylum Pseudomonadota; class Gammaproteobacteria; order Thiomicrospirales; family Thiomicrospiraceae; genus Hydrogenovibrio. Next base: position 465,188 of record NZ_LQBN01000002.1, on the reverse strand, counting down.
TGCTTTTTCCGTTTGAAACATCTTTGTATGAACGCTATGGGATTCCGGTTAAATACGTCGGTCACTACATGGCCGCAGAAAGTCATCAGGCCCCACTCAAATCGCAAGCTCGAGAGACTTGGGGGCTCTCTGAGAAGGTGTCAGTCACCGGACTCTTACCAGGGTCAAGATCAGCAGAAATCAGCGTCATGATGCCGTTGTACCTTCAGGCGGCCGGTTTGCTGTTGAACCGTTATCCCACCATGCAATTCGTGATCGCCGCGGTCAATGAGCAAGCGTGTGCGATGATAAAAGGCCAGCTGGCCAATTTGGCTGCTTGGCAGCAGCCACACTTTCAGGTCAAAACGGGCCAGGTTAAGACCGCCATTGCCGCCAGCGACCAGTTGATCGTGACGTCGGGAACGGCGACACTTCAAACAGCTCTCATGCAGCGGCCTTTTGTTCTGGCCATTAAGGTTCATCCGTTGAGCTATTGGTTGATGAAGCGATTAGCCACCACGCCATGGGTCGGGTTACCCAATGTGTTGGCACAGCAATCCGTGGTGCCGGAGTTAATCCAGCATGAGGCCACACCGCTCAAACTGGTTCAGCAATTGATACCGCTCATTGATTCGCCGCAGGCACGTGAACACCAAATCTCTGTTTTTGCTCAACAACAGGTAGCTCTGGAGCAGCCCTCCGCAGAGCGGGTGGTCGATGGATTGGTCGCATGGTTGCCTTCTCTTCGGTCGGCAGGCGATGCCTCATGACCTTGTCGCTTTCGCAACAAACTGAGTTGTTTGGTGTCGAACGCCCTGACGGTTTGGAAGTCGGTGTGGATGAAGTGGGGCGGGGCCCATTGGTTGGTAATGTGGTGGCCGCGGCGGTTGTGTTGCCCGCGGAATCGCCCCTTTTGCTGGCGGACTCAAAAAAATTGTCTGAAAAAAAACGTGAAGCACTGTTCGTGGCGATTCAAGAGCAGGCTCTGGCCTGGGGGATCGGCCAGGCATCGCCTCGTGAGATTGATGAGCTCAATATTCTGCAGGCCACTTTTTTGGCCATGGAGCGGGCGGTCGCGACTTTACAGGTGCCGATCCAAAAAGTATGGGTGGATGGCCATCGGTGTCCGCCATGGCACTATCCCAGTGAAGCTGTGATCAAAGGCGATGACAAGGTGCCGGCGATCAGCGCTGCCTCCATTCTGGCAAAAGTTACACGTGATCGACAGATGGCTGACCTGCATGAAACCTATCCACAATACGGCTTTGATCGCCACAAAGGCTACCCTACGCCAGCGCATCTGCAAGCGATTAAGGAACATGGCCTGCTGGCAGAGCATTATCGTTACTCATTCAAACCCGTCAAACATCTGGCTGGGGCTGAACAGACATGACCCATTAGTTGGTCAGGTTTTTGCTACATCTGTGAGATAAATGGGTCTGGCTCTGCGTACAAATCGTCTGTTGCGATCTTTACAATCGGTCGAGGCCCGTGCAGAATGAAGCAAACACCATAAAAAGAACCATTGGAACGCACTATGACCACTACGCTTGAACAAGTTGAAAAAACGGCGCAACTAAGCAAAAACAACCAAATGAGCTTGATGGTGTTTCAGGTTCAGTTTCCAACAGAAGAGTACGATCCGCCTTTTTATGGCATGAATGTGTTCAAGGTTCGCGAAGTTCTGGAAGGGCGGGCTTATAATGTCTCTGAAATGCCGGATGCCAACCCCCTGATTGAAGGGATGATCGAGTTGCGTGGCGTGTATCTTCCGGTGATTGATGTGCCCAAATGGATGGGCTTTGAAATGACACCGGAGCAGAAAGAAAAGTCGATTATTATCGTCTCTGATTTCAGCCAGAACTTTATCGGCATGCGCGTGGCGCATATTCATGGCGTGGAAGAGAAAGATTGGGAAGACATTAAGCCGGCTACCAATTACAACGTGGACGTGAACACCAACCAGGTGGTCAATCATACCTACCTCGACAACAGCGACACACTTTGTTTTATTCTGGACATTGAAAAAATGCTGATTGAAGCCATGCCGCAAATGGCCCGCAAAATTTTCGAGTCCGCCGAAGAAGTTAAAAAAACCGATCATGACTTTACGCCGGAAGTTCGTGAACGTGAAATCCTGTTCGCGGAAGACAGTAAGGCCATTCAAAAATACATGGGCATGGTATTCGAGCAACTGGGATTACGCCATCGTGGGTTTGAAAACGGCCGTTTGTTATTGGATTACGTGGACTCACTTGAAAACTTGGACGATATTTCCATGGTGTTTACCGATTTGGAAATGCCAGTCGCGTCCGGGCACACAGTGATTCAGGAACTCCGTAAGAACCGCAAATCAGCACACATTCCGATCGTGGTGCATACGTCCATGACCAGTGATAACAACACGCGGGAAGTCCTGGCTATGGGGGCGGATTTCTTTGTGGGCAAAGTGGATACCGGCCTGATTGTCGATACCATTAAAAAAGTAGAGCAAAAGTATTACAGCAAAGGCATGGGCAGCGAGTAGTCCACTGATAAAACGTCGGGCATAAAAAAAGGCACTGATCAGGCAAGCCATTTACTTAAGTGGTGGTAAGCATTTGGTGAATTAAGGTCTGAGTCTTCAAAAGGTCTTGTCGCCCCCACCCAGTGAGATGGCTTTCAATAATAAACCTAGCTTTTGCTAGGTTTTTTCTTTTTTTGAGTCTTCTTTACCTCAAAGCTCCAACTTCATTAAAATAATCGTATTGAAGTTAGGCTTCTCTTGAAATCATTACAAGTTCGACCAATTCAGTTTTACGCTTGCGGTCTACCGTTTAATTTCTGGTTTATTAACTAATTCCTATCTTTTTTTGGATCGACTATATCATGTGCAGTTATTTCTCTGGGTCGTTACATTAAAACTTTGTTTTTCTTCTTAGAGAAACTATTAAGTGATAAGCAAAAAACAGAATTAAAATCTTGTGAATGAACCAAATAGAGTAGTCTGCTAGATAGAAATTATTTGTTCTATTGAGGGGGTTTATAAAATAGAAAAAACTATTTGGGCTGCAGTTTATTAGTGCAGTCGGACCGCAAACGAAAGAATAAAAAACGATAGAAACAAGAACCATCCAAGCTAGAGGCTTAAACCAGCTGTTGGCGAAATTTGATGTGTGCCTGTTAATCAAAAAAACGATTTGATCTTGCCAATTATTTTTAGACCATCCTCTTTGCTTTAGCTCTTTACGATAAGCCTCCATTTCAAGACTATGAAAATAGGATTCTTCAATTAAGTTTAGTGATTCTGACATGCATACTTTTAGCTGACGGAAAACATCCCTTTCAGCAGTGAACTTGTTAAATTTTGGCCAACGCACATTTTGAAGTTCAAAATCTTTAGAAAAACTGACACCTTCAAGTTTAAGGGTGTGACAAAATTCGGTGTTTTTAAAGAAGTTTTTTGTAACAAAATTTCCTATTTGAATTTCCGGTTTAAAAGAAAAACCTTGCAGTTCTGTTTCTCTAAAGAAAATACAACGTTCTAGTTTTAAAATTGCCGACTCAATTGATAGATTTTTTAAGAAAACATCAGACTCTAAGGTGCATCTATTAAAATGTAAGTATTTTAGTGCATTAGCCTTTATTGATGTCTTCTTTGAGAAAATACAGTCTTCAAAAACTAAGTCGTTATATGATACCTCCAAATCAAATTCATCAAACTTGCATGACTTAAAAGTTATTTTTTTTCTATTATTATCACCAACACCTCCATTTTTATTGTTTACAAAAAAAGTGTTAAATCTTTCTTTATCAATTAAAGGAAAATGTAAATTTTTTACAACCAATTCTCCCACGGTTTTCTTTTCAATTTCTCCCGGATTATCAGAATGGTTGAAATTATCAAAATCTTCCCATGAATATTCATAATTTTCTTCAATGTTTAATATCATAAAATCCTTTTAAAAATGCTTTATTCATTAATTTAATCTACCATTTTAAATATTGTATTTTGATCTTAAACATATAATTGTTTGCGGAAATATTTTGAGTTGGGGTGATAATATAAGATATCCTCAACATCGTTTTTTCCACGGCTCAACTCAATCCTTTCCGCAGGAGTTTTTCCATCATCACCTCTCTTGCAAAAGTTGTAGTACACCCTGAAGATTTCAATTAGTTTCACTACCATTTCCGGGTTGTAGGCGTTATAGCCATTCCACATATTGCCCGCAGAGGTGGCCGATTTAATCGGTCTCTCCAGGTAATGAATCATCCGACGTATCTGCATAAAATATCGATCTACACTGTGAAGCGAAGCTTTTAAAAACATCCAGCCAAGCTCTGAGTCAGAATACACTCCCAAATCATTAAGGTGGCAAGCCATTTTCTCCGGTTCACCCATGCTTGGAATCGGAATACTTACCCATCTATCAGACCACTTGCCCAGGCTTAATGCATTTACAATGTTGTAGGTCATGATTTGATGCTGTGCTTCGATAAAACTAATACCTTTGGCATCCGCATAGGTTTTTACATACCGCTCTTGTTCTTGAAATATCTCTCTTTTGGTGTCCACGGTATGGTTTTTCATGAAATTGATATAAAATCCATTAACCTGGTATTTTTTCGGATTCTTTAGCTTCTCGTCATATCCGAGCATAAAAGCTGCCCTCATGCCTGAATCCTGGTCCATTGAATGATGGATGCTTTTTGCACGGTAAGTTAATTCGTTTATATATTTGAAATGAGCAAGCATCGTATATTCGGAATGGATTTGGACACCTTTCTCAGGCAATTTTAGAAAATCAGACATCGTGAAGTTTGAATCAATATTCTCACGGCTGATTGAATTTTTGTATGTATCCTCAATCGATTGAATCGTTGATTTTGATTTTGTTTTCTGTGTTCGATATGTTCGCTGAGCTGCTTTTAAATAGTCTTCGTGGCTCCAAAATCTTGCTGTCTTTCTAAATGCGGGCTCAATTGAGCTTTCTTTGTTTGCCTGAATGATTTCTTCAACTTCACTCTGTTGAACAGATGGATCGTAATTTAAGTGATTCCCAAAAACATAGCTTGTGTCGTTACAGGTCGTCGCAATGGCCAATAACTGAGTATTGCGTTTATCTTTTCGCTTGGACCAGTTCACCAGATGAAATTGAACATCTGTTGCGAGCCTCAAATGTTTATTAGCCAAAAGTTCCGCTAGTTTGGATTCCCTGCTTCTTGCGAAGAGAACGCATTGCTTATAAATAAAATCGACCTTATCGTAAAAAGTTTTGGGGTTTATATCTAAGATGTCTAGGATTCGCTGGGATGGAGATTTATTAACCAGGAGCTTGAAAAGCGTTTTATTTAAATGAGTTATCCGCTGTCTTTTTAGAGCGTTTGTGTTGACCGCAAAGGTTTTATCGCAGCATTTACATTTGTATCGAGGGGTTCCGGCTTTGTTTTTTCCGTGCTTATAGTAACTTTGTCGTTCTGTAATAGGTATCTTATGATTTTGACATGTTTTGTCAGGGCAGCTAATATTGCCAATATTGATTCTTGGTATATTTTTTAATCGATACAGTTCGTCTTTGAGGCCAATACCGCTTTTTATTGGAAGTGTTTCACCACATCCGTTGCAGATAAGCCTAACACCACTTTTATTTCCAACCCGCTTATAGAGCTTATTTGGATTTTTACTGCCAGGCTTGACTTTAAAATCAGGGAACTCTGATGGAACTAAAAAATTGCTGCACTTAGGGTTTCGACAACAGTTGATATGCGAAGAGTCAGGCGGTAGAAAGGTGTTGTGAGGGGTAGAATTTTTAGCAGAAGATATCTTTTTCAATATAAAAATCCCCGAACTGGCGACCAGTACGAGGATTGTATGATCATTTCAACGCTTTTTCCACCACTTTAGTAAATGGCTTGCTGATCAGGTGCCTTTTTTATTCAACCCGTTTGCGTGTGCAAACTGTGAGCGTTTGATTAACGCTGACGTGCTTTGAAACGAGGGTTGGTTTTGTTGATCACATAGACTTTGCCGCGACGACGAACGATCTGGCAGTCCTTGTGACGTTTTTTAGCCGACTTCAAAGAAGATAGAATTTTCATATCAGATATCCAATGGTTTTGTGGGTTGCCAAACAGGTTCGGCAACGGGTTCAAATTTGAACGGCGAATTTTACTGACAAACCCCTGCCTTGTCCAGTTTTTTGGTAGAATTTTGCTCTTTTTAAAGAACGCGGATCTTGAAGCCCCGCGGGAGACGCCCTCGCTTTGTCATTGACCGACACCACTGATGCCTATTTTTGTGAAAACGGTCGCCTGACCGATTTTGACAAAGCCTTTTGTCACCGCGATGCCCAGCAGTCGATGGCCAAAGCCGTGGCCGATGCCATTGACGCTGAGGCCACTTTTCTGGCGGAAGCCGGTACCGGCACCGGTAAAACGTTTGCGTATCTGGTGCCGGCCTTGCTCTCTGGCAAAAAAGTCATTATCTCCACCGCCACCAAAACCCTGCAGGAGCAATTGCTCTTGAAAGACGTTCCCTACATTAAATCCGTGACCGGGTTTCGCGGGCGTGTGCGGTTGCTCAAAGGGCGGGAAAACTATCTGTGCACACAGCGTCTGGCCATTGCGCAGACGGCACAGGCCAATACAAAGCAGGCCTGGTTAAAACTCAATCAGATCGAACAATGGGCGCAATCCACGCAAGATGGCGACCGGGCCGAGCTTTCAGAACTGGATGAAAACGATCCAGTTTGGTCACAAGTGTGCGCTCGCATGGAGTTTTGTCAGGCCAATGAATGTGGTCAAAGCGCGGATTCATCGTGTTTTTACCCCAAGGTGAAGAAGGCCGCGAGTGAGGCTGAGATTCTTATTGTGAACCATCATCTTTTTTGTGCCGATCTGGCGCTAAAAGAACAGGGGTTCGGGGAGCTTCTACCCAAGGCAGATGTCTATGTTTTTGATGAAGCGCACCAGCTGCCGGATGTGGCGGCTCAGTTTTTGGGGTTTCGTCTCAGTCGCTATCAGCTGGATGAGCTGGTGCGCGATTTGAAAGAGGCGTACGCCAAGGAAGCACCGGATACGGCTTGGCTTTCGGATCAGGCACAATCGGTGTCACAGGCCATCACTGATTTTAATAAAAGCCTCGGCAAATTCGAACGACGCTGGAACTGGCAAGCCTTTCAAACGGCAAAGGCATCGGTGGCCGCCTTGAAAACCTTGCGCAATCGGCTGGAATACCTGGGAGATGGGCTGAAGCCTTTGACCGACCGGGGCAAGCAACTGGCCGCCCTTTACCAGCGGGTGCAGAAACAAGCCTCAGAGATCAACCAGTGGCTGGACTCGGACTCAGAAAACCGGGTTCGCTGGGTGGAATCCACACAAGGACGTTTTTCTTTGCATCTGACCCCTCTGAGTGTGGCTGGCCCGTTTTCCCGTCAACAGGAAAAACTGGGGGGGAGTTGGATTTTTACCTCGGCCACGCTCAGTGTGAATGGCGAATTTGATTATTTCAGCCATAAACTGGGTCTGGCGTCGCCTCGCACGGAAATCTGGCAGAGCCCGTTTGATTTTGCATCTCAGGCGGCGATTTATCATCCAGTCGGGTTGCCTTCGCCCAATCATGATGACTACACCCGAATCTGTCTGCGCGCCGTTTGGCCACTGTTGAAAACAACACAGGGAAGGGCCTTTTTATTGTTTACCAGTCACAGCGGTTTGCAGAAAGCGGCGGACATTTTACGTGATCACTGGGAAGGCGCACTGATCGTGCAGGGCGAAGGGCCCAAATCGTCATTGATTGATCGGTTTCGAGAACAGGAACGCGCGCTTTTGCTGGGCACAGGCAGCTTTTGGGAAGGGGTTGACGTCAAAGGCGAAGACCTGGTTCTGGTGATGATTGATCGCTTGCCTTTCATGCCGCCTGATGACCCGTTGGTGGAGGCGCGTGAAGCCGATTTAAAACAGAAAGGGTTGAGTGCGTTTTTTCATTTCCAGTTGCCAGAGGCACTGATTGCCATGAAGCAGGGCAGTGGGCGTTTGATTCGTGATGCAACGGATCGTGGGGTGTTGGTGCTGTGTGATCCCCGTTTGAAAACAAAGTCTTATGGACGGCAGTTTGTGCAAAACCTACCTGCCTGTCCCTGGGTCTATACACCCGAGGAAGCTCAGGCGTCACTGACACGTTTGCTGACCCCATCTGGGGAGGCTGAATGAGGGAACGGCGTTTGGTGATTAGGAAAGTTGGCGGCTATAATTTGTGATTTAATTGATGGGAGCTGTCATGTCATCGACCATTCTGGCCATTGAAACGTCTACGCAAGCATGTTCGGCGGCATTGCTGACCTCGCAAGGCGTGTTTGAAGAGTTTGAGCTGGCGCCTCAGCAGCATGCAGACAAGATTTTGAGCATGGTCACTCGCGTGTTGGAAAAAGCCGGATGTGCACCCGATGAGGTTGATTGTCTGGCCTATGCCAACGGTCCTGGGGCCTTTACCGGCGTGCGCATTGCCGCGGGTGTGATTCAGGGGCTGGCCTATGGCTGGCAAAAACCCGTGATTGAGGTTTCCACGCTTGAAGCGTTGATTCACCAGGCCTGGTTAAAAGTGCCGACGCGTGCAGACCAGACGTGGATTGCCTGTATGGATGCGCGCATGCAAGAGGTGTATTGGCAAACGGGTCAGCGGAACGAGCAGGGCGAGCTGGTGAGCGAGCCGCCACAGATGTTGCCTCGGACCCAAGCTTTGAAGCGGGTGCCGCAGGGCGCGCTGGGCATTGGCGACATGGCTTGGGCATGGCCGGAATGGGAAGCGCCTTTTTCTGAGTTTGTTTCGGCCTACCCTCGTGCAAGCGATGTCGCCCAGGTCGCGGCGCTTCGAGCTTCTCTCGCACAACCGGTAACGCAATGCCTGCCTCAGCCACTGTATTTGCGCAATCAGGTGACCGGTTAACCCCGTTTTATTCTATGACCATTGTCTGACAATGCTCCGATTAGTGGTGTGCATACCGGTTGGGCGCGTTATGATGCGTAAATGGGAAAGCAGTTTGGTTTGGAGGAGAGCAAAATGAACCAGAAAACAGTCAACCGTGCGCTAAGCGCTGACCAAACATTGTGGGTATCATTGAGCGACTTGCTGATGATGGTGGCCCTGTTGCTGATGTCGCCAGCTCAGGCGGCGACCTTTGAAAAAGGCGATACCATCCTGGTGGCGTTTCCTTCGACCACGATCAAAGACGACGCGTTTATCACCGGCCTGGTCACACGGGTGACCGAGGAAGGCGATTACCAGATTCAGGTGCGTGATTATGTGGTGGGGCATGATTATGGTCTTTCCTGTGAACCCATTGCCGTCAACGCAGCGGGTGAGGTGACCGATGAGTCCGGCTGGGAGTTGTGGGAGAACACCAAATATTTGAGCACCGATGGTCTGCAATACATCGTCCCCGGTGAAAACGCCATGGATCTGTCGGTGGGCAAACACTATTTCATTGACCGCAATAACCTGCATACTCGCTTCTCGCGCTGGCTGTCGGATGCGCCGGTGCTTTCCGTGGAGTTCCTGGAACGTGCGGTGACCCAAGCGCCCGCACTGGATCTGGCACCGATGATTCCGGCGTTTGAAGTGGCCATCGCGCACCGCAAAAGTTTTTATGACGCTGAAACCGGTGCCCCGAAGTGGCCCCATGAAACCCTGCCTCAGCTTGAACGGATGTTGGCCGACATCGAACAGCGTCTCTCAGAGCAGCCTGCTTTGCGTGCGCACTGGTTCGCCGAGAAGCGTCAATGGAAACAGTTGGAAGAATCCATGTATCTTTACTTCATGATCGAAGCGCTGGACAAGGCGGTTCGCGATGCGGAAGGGGCGTTACTGGACGCCAACAAAGAAAAAGCCGATCCCGCTGTCATGCAAACAATGCAACAGCGCCTGGACCGGCTTTATCAAAGAGATTGATGCTTAGCGTCGTCGCTTATTTATCGAAGTGATAGTATTCCTGGTTCAAGTAATCAGCCACTTGCTCTTGTTCCTCCGGAAACCAGCCGACGTTCAGGTTGCTTTCGCAATAAGACACGGCCTTTTTCAGAGCCGGCCAGGAGTCGACGCCCATCTTTTTAAGAGACGGCTTGGCGTAGCCCATGTCCGCATGGCACTTCATGCAGTTGGCATCGTCGTGCAAAACCTTGCCTGGATGCGGCGACGAGGCCTGTGTCTGAGTGCTTAATAAAGATACACTGGCAAGCAAGCCGATGGATAAAGTTGACATGCGCATGGTATTCCTCCTTTGCGGTTGAAACAACTCCATTTCATTCTACTGATTTTTGCGTGAATTCATGCATTAATCTTTTTAAGCCTGATAACAGGGAAAATTATGACAGAACGCACCAATATCATTGGCAAAGATGCCTGTCTGGAAGACTCGATTGCACGGATGCAATCGTCTCTGTCCGATTTGGGGTTTGACATTCACCAGGCCAAAGCCGCTAACCCGGTGGAAAACGTCTACTGGCTGCACATCAAAGACCGTTTCTGCCCGGCTCTTTTTACCAATGGCAAAGGGGCAAGTCGAAAGGCGACCCTGGCCAGTGCACTGGGCGAGTACCTTGAGCGGCTGCAGACCAATTATTTTTTCTCAGACTATTATTTGTGCCAGGAACCCGGTGCAAAGAACTGGCTTTATTTCCCCTACGAAAAGTCCTTTGCATTGGAAGACTATCGAAACTGTCTGACGCCGGCGCTGTGGGCTCTTTATGATCCGCATGAGGAATGGGAGGCCGAAGATCTGTTGAGTTTGAATGATCAGACCGACCGGATTCGATGTTTGCCGCTTGAAGCGGTGTCTGAGCAAAAAACCGTCTATTTCCCTGCCAATCTTTTGAGTAATTTGTATGCCAGCAATGGGCTAAGCGCCGGGAACTCGTTTGACGAAGCCGAAACCCAAGGTCTATCTGAAATACTGGAACGCTGGGTTAAGGCAAAGATCTTACGACAAAATCTCTGTCTGCCCGAAGTACCGGAATCGGTTCTTAAGGCATATCCGGTGGTCACACAGGCCTTGGCGGCCATGCGGGCGCAGGGCCTGGAAGTCTCTGTGCGGGACGCCTCTTTGGGCGGTCATTATCCGGTGATGAATGTGACGCTGTTTGATCAGGAAAACGGACGTTGCTTTGCCTCATTCGGAGCGCACCCTCTGTTTGAGGTGGCACTGGAACGAGCGATGACCGAAGCCCTTCAGGGGCGACAGCTGAATGATCTGGACGGATTTGATGTGCCAGTGTTTGATGAAACCATGGTGGCATCGGACGAAAACATTGAAAATCACTTTATTGATTCCAGCGGTTGGTTGCATGCTCGCTTTATTTCCGATCAACCTGATTTTGAATTTGTGCACTGGCAAGCCCAAACGCCTCTGCCGTATCTGGCGGATGTCGCCACCACGGCTGCCCAGCGCCAGGGGTTGATTGATCTGATTGAAGCGGGATTGAATGCCACCGTGTTTATTGCACGCTATGATTATGCCGGCCTGCCGGCCTGTCGCATTGTGGTGCCGGGCGTATCGGAAGTCTTTCCGCTGACCGAATTGCTGGACAACAATCAAAACCGAGGGCGACAACTGCGTGAGGCTTGGTTTGCTTTGGCGACTGAGCAGGACTTTGATGCCTTTCTGGACCGGCTGGATGAATTGGCCTTTGCCGATCACCAGGGCGTGGCGAACCTGATGGGGCTGATACCGGACCCCGGCACCCTTTGGGCCAGATTGATGGTGGCGGACCTGCGTTTGTTTGTGCTGTTGCGCCTTGGCGCACTGGAAGAAGCGTTGGAAGCGGTCGAGCTGGCGGCAATTTACCAGCAGGATGCGTCCCTGCAGGGCTTTTATCAAGCACTGGCGTTTGCGTTGGAAGCACGTTTGTCCCCTCAGTCAGGCATGGATCAGGCCGATCTGCAGGCGAAATTATTCGGCACTGACCGGGTGAAAGAGGTCTGGGCACATCTGGCAAAGCAGGTGTTTATGCGGGGCTGTGACATGGGAGCGTCCATTTTTACTCACAGTGAAGCGCATCAGGCATTGTGTCAAGTACACAATCGTCTGCGCTCTGCGAAAGCCGACCCCCAAGAGCAAACGTAACCAGGCCTGGTAAAAAGAAAGACAACAATGCAAGCCTACTTGCAGTGAGCACAATTTCGTGCAGTTTGCTAGAATACGCGAAAGATTTGAAGCAAACCCCGATTCTTTGGTGTCAGAGCTTGGCGGGCATTGGCCCGTTCGCGTAATGAACCATGATTCGGAGACAACAACGGACAAGACAATGAAACTGGAATTTTTGGATTTTGAAAAGCCGATTGCAGAGTTGGAAGCAAAGATTGATGAATTGCGTCATCTGGATGGCTCAGATGACATGGATCTGCTCAAAGAAGTCTCGGCTTTGGAAGAAAAAAGCCGTAATGTAACCCAGTCGATCTTCAGCAAACTGTCCGATGTCCAGGTGGCTCAGTTGGCTCGCCATCCGCAACGACCCTACATGCTGGACTACATCAAGCACATTTTTACTGATTTCAAAGAGATGCATGGCGATCGTGCATTTGCCGATGATCCGGCGATTGTGGGCGGGCTTGCCCGCATTGATGGCCAGGCCGTCATGGTGATCGGTCAGCAGAAAGGGCGCGATACCAAAGACAAAATTCACCGAAATTTCGGCATGCCCAAGCCGGAGGGGTACCGAAAAGCATTGCGCTTGATGAAAACGGCGGAAACCTTTGGTCTGCCGGTGCTTACTTTTATCGATACCCCGGGTGCTTACCCTGGGATCAACGCCGAAGAGCGCGGTCAGTCTGAGGCCATCGCCCGTAATCTGATCGAAATGTCGCAGCTTTCGGTGCCCATTATCTGCACGGTGATCGGCGAAGGGGGCTCCGGTGGGGCCTTGGCCATTGGTGTGGGGGATGCCACTTTGATGATGCAATACAGCACTTATTCGGTCATTTCTCCGGAAGGGTGTGCCTCCATTCTGTGGAAAGACGCGGCCAATGCTGCGGATGCCGCCGAAGCGCTCGGCATTACCGCCAACCGACTGAAAGAATTGGGGCTGGTGGATCAGATTGTGACGGAACCCTTGGGCGGCGCTCACCGTCAGCCGGAAAAAGCCGCTGCGGCTCTGAAAGAAGCCCTGTTGCATCAGCTGGACATTGTCAAAAATCAATCCATGGAAAGTTTGCTTGACACCCGCTATCAGCGTTACATGCAATACGGCAACTTTGAGGGGTAACCTGAAATCGTGAGGGCGGCTGCCTTAACGTTTGACTCAATGCCCCTTGAGGCGTTTAAACAGCGTCTGAACGCTCTAACCCAAGACGTTGAAAATCCTCATTATCTGGTTGCTCTCAGCGGCGGTTTGGACTCGGTGGTGCTTTTGCACCTGTTAGCGCAAACCGTGCCCAGTGAGCGCATTCATGCTGTTCACATCAATCACCAGCTTCAAGCGGCTGCCGGCGACTGGCAACGCTTCTGCCAACAGCTGTGTCGAACCCGATCTCTTTCATTTGAATCGCAGCCTGTCACCCTTGCTGACGAAGGTGGTCCGGAGGCGGCTGCGCGCACGGCCCGCTATCGCGCCCTGACTCAATTGGCTCAAAGCTGGCAACAGCAGCTTACCGACCAGGCCGCATCCGCTAATGCCCGGGTTTGTGTGCTCACCGCGCATCATGCGGACGATCAGGCAGAAACCATGATTCAACGACTGGGGCGAGGAGCCGGTGTCAGCGGCTTAAGTGGTATGCCCTCAGTTGGTTCTGTGCCGGGGGCGGCACAGATCACGCTCCTGCGACCTTTGCTGGACTTCTCGCGGACCGCCTTGCAGGCCTACGCTCAGTCTGAGGGGTTGAGATGGGTGGAAGACCCCAGCAATGCCTGCCCTCAGTACCAGCGTAACCGTGTCCGTCATGAAGTCATGCCGGTGCTCAAGTCAATCTGGCCGGCGTTTGAGCAAAAAGCCTCTCAGACCGCGCAATGGATGCAGGAAGCCAATGCGCTGCTCAATACATTGGCCGAACAGGACCTTACCGGTCTGAATCATACGCCTTTTCATCTGGATCTTCGCCCGCTGCTGGCCGTGTCGGATGAGAAGGCGCCGGATCGAGTCCGTCTGAAAAACCTGATTCGTTATTGGGCCCGGCGCTTCTGGCCAGAGCCTCCGTCAGCAAAGCTGTTGGAGTGGTGTTTGAATCAATTGCAAAACGCCGATGTCCAGGCGCACCCACAATGGTTGCTTTCACAAACCCCTGATAAGACGATGGTGCGAATCGATCAAGGGCGCCTGTATTATCTGCAAAACCCGGATGAGGTCTATGAGGTGGCATTGACTGAATTTTCTCCCCATGGCCACCAGTTTGAAGCCGTTTGCCTGCTTGACGCGCTGGACGCCTTTGAAACGACCCGGCCCACAGCTAAGATCGCGGCCTTGCCGGCGGATTGGCTGGCACAACGCCCGGACAGAAAAAAGATCAAACAATGGTTTCGGGACCAAAGAATTCCTTGGTGGCAAAGGCGGGTCTGGCCAGTGCTCTATGAGCCGGACAAACAAAGCATTCAACAGGGCGTGTTATTGGGGTATGATCCCCAAAAACAGGCCGGGATAAAACGGTGACAAACAAAACAGAAAATGGCGCTTGAACGCGACTCCGGTTTGCTCTGATTCGGGAAAATGTCTATAATACGAATCCATTCTGATCGTATTCACAAAACGGGCCGTTGGGTTACGGGCATTTGTCATCATCGAGTCTAAAGACCTTGTCAGCACGGCCAGTGAGCGCACGAACAAACATATTCATCTCAATCAGTGGTTTCGAATTACCCCGGTGATGCATTCATCGATCGACGAATTTTAACGGTTAACCAAAGTGGTGGCATGACTAAATTTATTTTTGTAACAGGCGGCGTGGTTTCTTCTCTAGGCAAAGGCATTGCCGCGGCTTCGCTGGGGGCTCTGCTCGAGGCGCGAGGCTTAAAGGTCAGCATGCTCAAGATGGACCCCTACATCAATGTGGATCCGGGCACCATGAGTCCTTTTCAGCATGGCGAAGTGTTTGTCACCGACGATGGCGCGGAAACCGACCTGGATCTGGGGCACTACGAACGGTTTGTGCAGCGCCACTTTACCCAGCGCAACAGCTTTTCCACTGGCCAAGTGTATGACAAGGTGATTCGCAATGAGCGCCGCGGTGATTATCTGGGTGGCACGGTGCAGGTGATTCCCCACATCACCGATGAAATCAAAAACCGCATTAAGCGTGCCGCCGCCGGAGCGGATGTGGCGTTGGTCGAGGTCGGCGGTACCGTGGGTGACATCGAATCCCTGCCTTTTTTGGAAGCCATCCGTCAACTGGGCGTCGAGGTCGGGCGTGACCGCGCCCTGTTTATGCATCTAACCCTGTTGCCATACATCGCGGTGGCCGGCGAAGTCAAAACAAAACCCACGCAGCACTCGGTGAAAGAGTTACGTTCGATTGGGATTCAGCCCGACATTCTGGTTTGCCGCTCCGATCGGGCGCTTGAGCCGTCGGAAAAACGTAAGATTGCTCTGTTTACCAATGTTGAAGAACCCGCCGTCATTAATTCTCTGGATGCGCGCACCATTTACGAAGTGCCACGCATGTTGCATGAGCAAGGGTTGGACGATCTGGTGACCAACCGGTTCCGACTGGATGTGCCGCAACCGGATCTGAGTGATTGGGATCAGGTGGTCGATGCGCAGTTGAGTCCGCAGCAGACAGTGAAAATCGGCATGGTGGGTAAATACGTGGATTTGACCGAAGCGTACAAGTCATTGATCGAATCGCTGATCCATGGTGGTATTCAAACGCGCACCCAAGTCGATATTCATTATTTGGATGCCGAAGAAATTGAACGCAGTGGTACCGATTGCCTGGCAGGAATGGATGCCATTCTGGTGCCCGGCGGGTTTGGCGAGCGCGGTGTGGAAGGCAAAATTGCCGCCATCCGTTATGCGCGTGAAAACAAAGTGCCTTACCTGGGGATCTGCCTGGGCATGCAAATGGCGGTGGTGGAATACGCCCGTCACATGGCTGGCATGGAAAACGCCCACAGCACTGAGCTGGACAAGAAAACCCCGCATCCGGTGGTCGCACTGATCACAGAATGGACTGGCGAAGACGGCTGCATTGAAGAGCGGGACGAGTCCACCGACTTGGGAGGTACCATGCGGTTGGGCGGGCAGGCCTGCTTGTTGAAGGAAAACAGCCACATTGCTCAGATTTATGGTCAAACCACGATCCGCGAACGTCACCGTCACCGTTATGAAGTCAATGATGGTTACATTGAACGCCTGGAGCAGGCAGGCTTGGTGATCTCGGGGCGTTCCGAAGACGGCAACCTGGTTGAAACGGTCGAAATCGACGATCATCCCTGGTTTGTTGGCTGTCAGTTCCATCCGGAATTCACCTCGACCCCGCGTAACGGTCATCCTTTGTTCCGCAGTTTTATTGAAGCGGCGAATGCGCGCCATGCCCAGACGCAGGAGGTGTCCTCATGAATGATTTGTTTCAACAGAGCATGAACCTTTGTGGTCATGAAGTGGGATTAAACCGGCCGCTGTTTCTGATCGCCGGGCCCTGTGTGATCGAATCCGAAACTCAGATCATGCAGACAGCCGAACGTCTAAAGAAGCTGACCGATGAACTGGGCATGCCGTTTATTTTCAAGGCCTCCTACGACAAGGCGAACCGCTCCTCCACGCAAAGTTACCGTGGTCCGGGCATTGAAGAAGGCTTGCGTATCCTGCAGCGGGTCAAAGACGAACTCGGTGTGCCGGTTCTGACCGATGTGCATGAAGACACGCCCCTATCGGAAGTCGCCAGTGTGGTGGATGTCATGCAGACGCCGGCTTTTCTGGTGCGTCAGACTAACTTCATTCAAAACGTCTGTCGGCAGGGCTTGCCGGTCAACATCAAAAAAGGGCAGTTTCAGGCGCCCTGGGACATGCAACAGGTGGTGAACAAAGCTCGAGAAGTGGGCAATGATCAGGTCATGGTCTGTGATCGCGGCACCTCTTTTGGCTACAACACTCTGATTTCCGACATGCGTGGTTTGGCGATGATGCGCAAAACCGAAGTGCCGGTGGTATTTGACGCCACCCACTCGGTGCAGCAACCGGGCGGTCAGGGCACGACATCGGGCGGTCAACGTTCCATGGTGCCAGTGCTGGCGCGCGCGGCGGTCGCCGCCGGGGTCTCGGGACTGTTTATGGAGACGCACCCGGACCCGGAAAACGCTTTGTCGGATGGCCCCAACATGTGGCCACTGGATCAACTGGCGCCACTGTTGACCACACTTAAGCAGCTGGATGATACGGTCAAGGAACAGGGGTTTATTGAAAACCCCATGCTTTAAAAAGAGGTGCCTTTTTGACCAGGCCTGGTCAAAAAGCAAGCCCTTGTCATCTGGCTGACAACTCAGTGCACTATACTGATTCGAATTTAAATAAAAACAGGAACGAAAACATGCCTTTAATCAAAGACATCAAAGCAAGACAAGTCATCGATTCTCGCGGCAACCCCACTGTGGAAGCGGATGTGATTCTGGAAGATGGCAGCAGAGGGCGCGGCATTTCCCCCTCCGGCGCCTCAACCGGGTCGCGTGAAGCGATTGAATTGCGCGACGGTGATGCCAGTCGTTTTGGCGGAAAAGGCGTGCTGAAAGCCGTCAGTAACGTCAATAAAGAAATTCGTGATGCGCTGATCGGCAAAGAAGCCACGGATCAGAAAGCCATCGACCAGGTCATGATTGATCTGGACGGCACCGAAAACAAGGCTCGCCTGGGCGCCAATGCGATTTTGGCTGTGTCGATTGCGACCGCGCAGGCCGCGGCGGTGTCTAAAGGTCAGCCATTGTATGCGTACCTGAAAACGGACACTTATCAAATGCCTGTGCCGATGATGAACATCATCAACGGCGGCGAACACGCAGATAACTCGGTGGATTTTCAGGAATTTATGATTATGCCGGTGGGTGCGCCTTCCATGTCCGAAGCCATTCGTTACGGCGCTGAAGTGTTTCATGCACTGAAGAAGGTTTTGTCACAGAAAGGATATAACACCGCCGTTGGGGATGAAGGTGGGTTCGCGCCTGACCTGAAATCCAATGAAGAAGCTTTGCAGGTAATTCTGGAGGCGATTGAAGCGGCCGGATATCAGCCCGGTAAGGACATTATGATTGCAATGGACGCCGCCTCCTCGGAACTGTACAAGGACGGCAATTATCACCTGGCGTCTGAGAATAAAACCCTGTCTTCGACCGAGATGGCCGATCTTCTGTCTGACTGGGTGGATCGTTATCCGATTATTTCGATTGAAGACGGTCTGGACGAGTCTGATTGGGATGGGTTTAAGTATCAGACGGAAAAAGACGGTCACCGTCTGCAAATCGTGGGTGATGATCTGTTCGTGACCAACCCAAAAATACTGAAAGAGGGCATCGATAAAGGCATCGCCAACTCGATTCTGATTAAAATCAACCAGATCGGTACGCTGACCGAAACCTTTGAAGCGATTGCCATGGCCAAGCAGGCCGGCTACACCGCTGTGATTTCGCATCGCTCCGGTGAGACCGAAGACACGGTCATTGCTGACATTGCCGTTGCTACGGGGTCTGGTCAGATCAAAACCGGCTCCATGTCCCGTACCGACCGCATCGCCAAGTACAACCAGTTGCTGCGCATCGAAGAAGAGTTGGGCAGTGAAGCCGTCTATCCGGGTATGAACGCCTTTTACAACCTGAAATAGGCGATTGCCATGAAGTGGCTGCTGGGCATTCTGGGGCTGGCGTTGATTGTGATCTGGATGCGTTTGCTGTCTTCGGACGGTGGTCTGGTTCAGGTCATGACGCTCAACCAGGAACTCTCCAGCATGCAGGCCCAGTTGGATGAATTATCGGCTGAGAACACCCTGCTTAAACGCGAAATCATCGATCTGCAGACCAATACACAGGCCATTGAGACGATCGCCCGCCACAAGCTGGGAATGATCGGTCAGGACGAGGTCTTTGTGAAGGTGATCGAGCTGCCGGCAGGAGACCAGAATGATGCTAAGCCGGGTGAAGGCGCCAGTGGCACGGTGTCAGAGCGTTAATCCAGACGCAAGCGCACGTAAACACTGCCAAGACCGCCGTCTTTGGGCTGAGCACTGCAAAAAGCCAGCACAGGCGGGCAGGTCGGCAGCAACTGATTGACCAGGTTTTTCAGCTTGGGCAGGTTGTCTTCGGCGTTATAACCTTTGCCGTGGATGATCAGTAATTGTTTTTCGCGGTGAGCGAGGGCGTCCTGCAGACATTGCAAAATGGCCTGTTCAGCCTGCGCCACCGTCATTCCGTGTAGGTCAAGCGTTGTTTCCACCGGAAAGCGCCCCTGTTTGAGTTTTTTCCAGGTCTTGGGGTCGCAAGGCGCACGCTTGAAAGCCAGCGACGCATGCTGGCTCACAGGCTGGGTTGACGCCAGTCCCGACTGGTCGAAATCGAATTCGGACGCGTCATTTTGCACGGGTTGGCGCAAGCGCTGAAAAGCGCGGCGTTTGGCCGCCTGTGCCTGACGGGTTCGGGTTGACTCCTGCGATAAACGCGGTGTTTTGGCTTGCAGTGGCGTGACATCCGACATGGCTTGTCGAAACAGGTCCTGATCTTCCGGGGTCGTTTTGCTCATCAGAGGGTGCGTTAATGCGAATGGGCTTGCGCAAATGATAACAGATTGCCTCGGGTTGCAAACCGTCTCTCAGGGCGGTTTTTACCTGTGTTTAATGGAATGGACTCACCATGAACGTGCTTTTATCCAATGACGACGGTTTTCAGGCGCCGGGCATTCGCGCTCTATGGGAGGTGCTTGAGGGCTTAAGCTGGTGCGAAAATCGAGTACTGGTCGCACCGGAACGCAATCGCAGTGCCGCGAGCAACGCTTTGACGCTGATGGCTCCGTTACGCATGAATCGTGAAGCGCCCAATGTATACAGTGTGGACGGCACCCCGACTGATTGCGTGCATCTGGCGGTGAATGGCGCCTTGACCCCCCAGCCGGACATGGTCATTTCCGGGATCAATGCCGGGGCGAACATGGGCGATGACGTGCTTTATTCCGGTACGGTGGCGGCGGCGACAGAAGGCCGGTTTCTGGGCAAACCATCGATTGCGGTATCTTTGTGCGGGGATGAATATTTTGAAACGGCGGCGCGAGTAATGCAGTCCTTGCTGGATGAGTTGCCGTCGTTGTTACTCGATCCCGACACCATTCTTAATATCAATGTCCCGGATCGCCCTTATGACGCCATCAAAGGGGTGCGAATCACTCGCTTGGGCAAACGTCACGCCTCGGAAAAAGTGGTGGCCACCACCGACCCTCGGGGCAAGCCCATCTACTGGGTGGGGCCGGCCGGTGAGGCGCAGGATGCGTCCGAAGGCACGGATTTTCATGCGGTGGAATCCGGTTACGTTTCCATCACGCCTCTGAAAATTGACCTCACGCATTACACCATGCAATCTCAGTTGAACGACTGGCTGGCCAAAAGTGGTAAGCAAGGGCTATGAAGCTGACGTATCCCAACGACCAGTTTGAGCGTCTGCAGGGCGTGGGCATGACCTCGCAGCGAACGCGAGACCGGTTGATTGACCGTCTGGAGCAAACCCTCTCATTGCATCCCAGTGTTGCCTATGCCATGCGGGTAACCCCGCGCCATTTGTTTATGGACGAAGCCATGGCCTCCCGCGCCTATGAAGACAGCGCCTTGCCAATTGGTCATGCCCAGACCATCTCTCAGCCGCAGGTGGTCGCCATTATGCTGGATTTTATCTTGCGCGAGCGCACAGAGCCCTTGCACGGGGTGATGGAAATCGGCACCGGTTCGGGTTATCAGGCCGCGTTGCTTGGCTTGCTGGCCGAACAGGTCTGGACTCTGGAGCGAATCAAGCCGCTCTACCTTCGGGCCAAACAGGCGATTGCTCAGCTCGACCTCGACAATGTTCACGTCAAATTGGCGGATGGGTTTGAGGGGCTGCCCGATCAGGCCCCGTTTGATGCCATCCTCTCTGCGGCTGCGCCTGAAACTCTGCCCGAACGCTTGCTGGATCAGGTCGCGATCAATGGGCGTTTGGTGGCGCCGGTAGGGGGTGAAACCCAAACCCTGCAGGGCTGGACCCGCACACCCTCCGGCTGGGTTGAAACCGATCTGGGTGCGGTGCGATTTGTGCCCATGCTCACCGGGGTTGATTCGACTTCGCATGATTAAATTTACCAGCCATTATGTTGTCTAACATACGCTGAAAAAGGACGGTTTTGAAACTTTTTACCCCTTTGTACGACCAGGTGCTTCGCTGGTCAAAACACCCCAAAGCACCGCATTATCTCTGTGGTTTGAGCTTTGCCGAATCCTCGTTTTTCCCGATCCCGCCAGATGTGATGCTGATGCCCATGAGTCTGGCCAGACCGGAAAAGGCATTTTATTACGCCTGGCTCACCACCGTGTTTTCGGTGCTCGGGGGCCTGCTGGGTTATGTCATTGGCTACACACTGCTGGACGTGGTCTGGCCCTGGCTGGAAGCCACCGGCCATGACGCCACCTTCGATAAGGCTGCCAGCTTTTTTGACCAGTATGGCCTCTGGGTCGTACTGATGGCGGGCTTCAGCCCGATTCCCTACAAAGTCTTTACCATCGCCGCCGGCGCCGCACACATGGCCTTGCTGCCATTCATCATAGCCTCATTGATTGGACGCGGTGCACGCTTTTTTCTGGTCGCAGGACTGATGAAGTGGGGCGGTGAACGCTTTGAATCTCGCCTTCGAGCCAGTGTTGACCTTCTCGGTTGGTTGCTGGTTGCTCTCATAGCCGTTTATATTGCTTATCGTCTGACCGCTTAAACGACTACAATCCTCTCTTGTCGATTCACCAGGCCTGGTTAAAAACAGGTTTTATTCATTGTTACAATGAGTTAAAACGGTTTTTCAAACTTAATTAGAGTTTTAAACGTTCGTTGAAAGTAAGAAATGGCTTGCAGTGTCTGTCACTTGCTTTGATCAGAGGTGAAAAATATTCGAATCGGACGACACTTTTCTACCATTGGGCTGATCGTCGGCACGGCGTTTTTTGCATTGTCTCTGACTCCGAGTCTGGTGCCGCGTGGCGAGACGGTTCAGGGTGTGATTTCCGGTGTTTCCATGGCCTCTGGCTATGCGGTTGGGGTGCTGGCTTGGTGGATATGGCATTATTTTGAACTGCCGTTTCCATCCGGTCGGTGGCAGCGCTGGATCAAGCGGGTGGTCGCGACGCTTTGTGGCCTACTGGCGATCAGCTTTCTGATACAAGCCAGTGATTGGCAAAATTCGGTGCGCGTCCTGATGGGCATGGCACCGGTTGAGGGCGTACGAGCCCTCTGGGTGGGTCTGATTGCCTCATTGGTGTTTCTGACGGCCTTGTTGTTTGGAAAAGGGTTTCTTGCGCTCTGGCGATTTTTTTCACGCCATTTGCGTCGGGTGGTCCCGCACCGGGTATCGGTGGTCACCGGACTCTTACTGTCGTTTTCGCTGTTCTGGGCGTTGGTGGACGGGGTGTTGTTTGCCACGGTTCTGGAAAAGGTGGATTATTCCTATCAACAGCTTGATGCACTGATGGAGGTCAAGCAACCCAGACCAGAGGGCGCTTTGCAGGCAGGCAGTCCTGATTCATTGATCCCATGGCAGACGCTCGGGCGCCAGGGGCGTCGTTATCTGGCGAATGTGCCCACGGCGGATGAGATCGCAGCCTTCACCGATGAGACCACACAAGCTCCCTTGCGTGTGTATGCGGGGCTTAACTCTGCTGAAACGCCCGAAAAACGGGCCGATCTGGCATTAGCCGAGCTTGAGCGGGTCGGTGGGTTCGAGCGTTCGACGCTGGTGTTGATTGTGCCCACTGGCACCGGCTGGATCGATCCGTCAGGTGTCGAGACGATGGAGTATTTGCATCAGGGCGATGTGGCCAGTGTGGCCGCTCAATACAGCTACCTGCCTAGCCCAATCTCCGTGATGGCCGATGGTGAGTATGCGGTGGAAAATACCCGTGCGTTGTTTCAGGCGGTTTACGGCCGTTGGCGCGAGCTGCCGGAAACAGAGCGCCCCGCGTTTTACCTGTTTGGGTTGAGTCTGGGCGCGATGAATCTGGACGCCTCATTTGACTTTTTTGACATCATTGATGCGCCCTTTGACGGCGCGTTATGGGTCGGGCCGCCGTTTCGAATGGACACCTGGCGCGAGGCGACTCAGCGACGTCGCCCAGATTCGCCGCAGTGGTTGCCGCGTTTTCGCGACGATTCAGTGATTCGGTTTGCCAATCAGTCGGGTGGGCTGAACCAGGGGCCAGCGCCCTGGGGGGACTTTCGAATTGCGTTTTTGCAGTATGCCAGTGACCCGATTACCTTTTTTTCACCGGATTCGTTTTATCAGCAACCCGACTGGCTGGAGTCACCACGCGGCCCCGATGTGTCATCGGAATTGCGCTGGTTTCCCATTGTCACCATGCTGCAACTGGCGGCCGACATGGCGGTGGGAAAAGCGCCACCGGGTTACGGTCATGAGTATGCCGCCGAGCATTATTTTGATGCCTGGTTGGCCCTGAGCGAACCCAAAGATTGGGAGGACGCAGAGTTGAACCGTTTGCGGGCACACTTTGAGGAAATGCCTTAGAGGCTGGGTGGCTGGCCAATAACGAGGCCAGCCGAATGCGTTAACCTTGCTTGAGCACGCTCAGGATGGTTCGGAACATTTGTGGCAGCGCCGATGGGTCCGTGGCAGTGATCAGGTTGTCATCCACCGTGACCGGGTCGCCGGTATAGGTGGCACCCGCATTGACCAAGTCGTCTTGGATCGATGGAAAAGCGGTCATTTTTCGATTCTGACAGACCCCCGCTGAGGCGAGCACCCAAGGCCCGTGACAAATCGCAGCCACCGGTTTTTTTCGCTCGTTTATTTCTTTGACGAACGCGGTGATCTGCGGATTGGTTCGAAGCTTGTCGGGTGCATAGCCGCCGGGAACAAAGACCAGCTCATAGTCATCACTTTGGATGCTTTTAATGCTTTTGTCAGCTTTAAACGTCCCGCCTTTTTTGCCGCGGACTTCTTTTTGAGTTTGTGAGATCACATCCACGTCGTATCCGGCTTCCTGAAAACGGTAGTAGGGGTACAGAAATTCAATGTCTTCAACGGTCTCTTCCACCAATAAAGCAATTTTTTGCATACCACTCCTTTGTCATTCCGTTTCGGTTCAAGGTTGGCAGCTAAACGTTTGTGTGTCAAGGCCGTCTGTCCGGCAAAAGATCATGATGAACCCAGTGAGGCGCGCATGACGACAAGCATGCAAATGGTTTCAGCATCCGCGCCCGTGTGTTGATTGATAAAGGCGACGGGGCGTTTGGTCATGCATACGCAAGCTCAATCGGCGTCTTCTGATATGATCAGTGCCAGGACCACCTCCCGGTCTTCTGTGGTCAGTACGTTGTAGGTGCGGCATGCGGCCAGGTTGGTCATCACTTCCACGCCAATGCCCTGGGCGGCACAGTGTGCGAGTAGAGCCGGGTCGGGAAAACGCTGGGTTTCGCCAGTTCCCAGTAGAATCACTTCGGGGGAAAAGGCCAGCAGGTCGTCAAGATGGCTGGCATTCAGCGAGGTGATGTCGGGGCAATCCCAATCTTCTTTAATCTCGTGCTGGCTGATTGCACAGCTATGATTCAGGGTGAAATCATTGATTTTGACCAGGCCTGGTTGATATTGCTTGACGGTGTAGACTTGGCTGTCTCGGTGTTCGGTGAATTTCATGGGTGCCCCTGTGTGACTTGTGTCGGATTAGTTTATCAAAAAATGCGTTCAGCCTTGATGGGGCGCAGTTTTCATTGACGAATTTTTTCGTTTCTGTATCATTTACAGTTTATTTTCATGCGCAATCTCCGCTTTGGGTACCTCATCCAATCAAGCGGTTCATTCATTGACTTAGGCAAAGGTTTCAGGCGTGACGGACGAGTTTCAACGGATTCATCGATTACCTCCTTATGTGTTCAATATTGTCGGTGAGCTGAAAGCCGCCGCCCGCCGCCGTGGTGAAGACATTATTGACTTCGGCATGGGCAATCCCGACCAGGATACCCCGTCACACATTGTTGAAAAACTGGTCGAAGTGGTGCAGCGCGAAGGCACGCATCGCTACAGTGTGTCGCAAGGGATCCCGCGCTTGCGCAAAGCCATCTGCGACTGGTATCAGCGCCGTTATGACGTGGACATGGACCCGGACACCGAGGCCGTGGTCACCATCGGTTCCAAAGAAGGCCTGGCGCATTTGGCGCTGGCAACGGTCGACAAAGGTGACACGGTATTGGTGCCGAATCCCGCTTACCCGATTCACCCTTATGGGTTTGTGATCGCCGGGGCCGATATCCGCCATGTGCGTCTGACCCCGGATGTGGATTTCTTTGAAGAACTAAAAAAAGCGATCAAGGAATCCTGGCCCACACCCAAAATGCTGGTGCTGAATTTCCCCGGCAACCCGACCACGCAGACCGTGGATCTGGAGTTTTTTGAAAAAGTCATTGCCATCGCCAAAGAGCACGACATCTGGGTGATTCATGATCTGGCATACGCCGACATTGTGTTTGACGGTTATAAAGCGCCGTCGATTATGGAAGTGCCGGGCGCCAAAGACATTGCGGTGGAATTTTTTACGCTGTCAAAAAGCTACAACATGCCAGGCTGGCGGGTCGGCTTTATGGTGGGTAACCCGGAATTGGTGCATGCCCTCAAGCGCATGAAATCTTATCTGGATTATGGGACCTTTACCCCGATTCAGGTCGCTGCAATTGCTGCGCTGGAAGGCCCACAGGATTGTGTGCAGGAAATCTGTGACATGTATAAATCCCGCCGCGATGTGCTGTGCCAGGGCTTGAATGCTCTGGGCTGGGAAGTCGAGCCCCCCAAGGCGACCATGTTTGTGTGGGCGCCGATTCCCCAAGCCTACAAGGAAATGGGCTCGCTGGAATTTTCCAAAAAACTGTTGAGCGAAGCCAAGGTGGCGGTTTCACCCGGCATCGGCTTTGGCGATTATGGTGATGAGTTTGTCCGGTTTGGCCTGATCGAAAACGAGCACCGGACTCGTCAGGCTATCCGTGGGATACGCGACATGTTCCGCAAAGACGGATTGTTGTAATCAATTAGAAAATCGAATCGGTTAAAAAAATTGGAGTGAGTGTGGAAACAATCAAAGTCGGACTACTCGGGTTGGGAACAGTCGGTGGCGCCACCTTGACGATCCTGCGAGACACCCTGGCAGAGATCGAACGACGTCTGGGCGGGCGCACTACGGTTGAGGTCACGCACGCAGCCGTGCGGGATCTCGAGCGTGCTCGTGGTTTGGATACCGAATCGCTGAGTTTGACCGATGACCCCATGTCGGTGGCCACTCACCCAGAGATTGATGTGATCGTGGAACTGATGGGCGGCACCACTCTGGCAAAAAAATGTCTGGAAGCGGCGATTGGAGAGGGCAAGCATATTGTGACCGCCAACAAAGCCTTGATTGCCGAACACGGCAATGAATTGCTGGCGCTGGCGGAGAAACATCAGGTGATCGTGGCCTATGAAGCGGCCGTGGCCGGTGGTATCCCTATCATCAAAGCCCTGCGTGAAGGCCTGGCTGGCAATCGAATTGAATGGGTGGCGGGCATCATCAACGGCACCGGTAACTACATTCTCACTGAGATGAAAGAGCCGGAAGCTGATTTTTACCAGGTGCTGAGAACCGCTCAGGAGTTGGGGTACGCCGAAGCCGATCCAACGTTTGACGTCGAGGGCATTGATGCGGCCCACAAACTGACCATTATGGCTGCCATTGCGTTCGGCATCGAACTGCAGTTTGACAAGGTTTATACCGAAGGCATCAGCGAGGTCACGGCCGAAGACATCCAGTTTGCGCAAAAACTCGGTTATGAAATCAAACACCTGGGCATCGCCAGCCGCACAGACGACGGTTTTTCATTGCGGGTTCATCCGACACTGGTTCAGGAATCGGTGCTGTTGTCACAGATTAATGGGGTGATGAACGCGGTGATGGTCAAGGGCAACCATGTCGGACCGACTCTTTATTATGGCCCCGGTGCCGGTGGCGGTCCCACAGCCAGTGCCGTTGTGGCCGATTTGATTGATGTGATCCGCTGGCGTCATCAACCCGCTCAGGATCGTGTTCCGGCACTTGGCTTTGCGGCCAACAGCCTCAGCAGCCAGTCGGTGTCACCGATCGAAGACATTGAAACCGCCTATTATTTGCGATTCTTTGCGCATGATAATTCCGGTGTGTTGGCGAAGGTGTCTACCATTTTGGCCAAGTACGACATCAATATTGAATTGTTGCACCAGGAGCCATCCGCGGTGAACCCCAATGATGCGACCCTGGTGATGTTGACCAACGAAGTGCCGGAGCGCTCTTTGAATCAGGCGGTCGAAGCCTTACAGGCGCTTGAGGAAATCGATGGCAAAATCATGCGCATTCGGGTAGGCGCGCTGGATGCCTGAACACAACGAGGCGTCGTCGCAAACGCCTCCCCCTGAGCGTCTGGCACTGACCTGGTGGTGGCCCGAGGCAGGTGATTGGTTTCAGGTACTGCAGCAAAGCGAACCCGCCACGAGCTGGGAGGGCGCCAAACAGCTTAATGCGCTGTGGCCATTTGGACGACGCCTGATCTCGCGCGGCGACCGCTACCCTGACCAAAAACACGGGCAAGCGGCGCAGGCCAGTTACCTGTTTCATCAACCCCAAACCTTGCCCGAAGCGCCGGTGCTTGCACATTTGCTGCCACAGGACGCTGAAGGGGTGGCCAACATGCCGTTTTGGGTGGTGGTGTCACCGGTGCAGATGATTCCCGACCGGGACACTTTGCGCCTTTTCCCTCCCGAGACGCTGGCGCTGGACGAGGCCGAAGGGCGCGCGTTGCTGGCATCGTTTAACGCGCATTTTGAATCAGACGGGGTGCAACTGCATTACCTGGCACCGGACATCTGGTTGCTGGGGATGCCTCAGGCCATTGACCTGCAGACCACTCATCTGATTGATGCCGCGGGTCAGTCCGTGGATCAGCGCTTGCCCACCGGCGCGGCGGCCACCTATTGGCACAGTCTGATCAATGAAGCGCAAATGCTGTTTCATCAGCACCCGGTGAATCAGCGCCGACAGGAAGCGGGGCGCCCTCAAGCGAATGGTGTCTGGTTTTGGGGTGAAGGCGTGGTCGATTCCGAGAAGGTTCAAGCGCGTCCTCAGGCTGCCATCGCCGGCGAATCTCTGTATCTGAAAGGTTTGGCTCAGCTGACGGATGCACAGGCCTGGGCGCCTTGCCAAACTTACCAGGCCTGGTTAAAACAGCATCGTCAGGCGCCTGACTGTCGCCATTCACTGGTTGATGTCGAGGCCACCTTGCCTGCCCTGACGGAGCTTGTGGATCGTGAGCAGGCATTGGCACTGTGGGCCGATTTGGAAAAAGATTGGTTTGCGCCCATTTTTAAGGGGCTGAAATCAGGTGAGCTGGGATCGGTTTTTCTGCACCTTGGCACCTTGGGGCAATATTACCTGACACCCAAAACAGCTCGCCGTTTCTGGCGCTTGCCGCGCTCAATCAAACAGAGAGATCAGCTATAATGATCTCAAATCAGTGACAGGATCATCGCATGACTTTTATTGAAACCCGAGGCAATGACGGACACCGTCCGACACAGATTTCATTTTCCGAGGCCATTTTGAGCCCGATGTCGTCGTTTGGCGGTCTTTATTCGCCGGAGACCTTACCCACGCTGGGATTGCCGTTTTTGCAGGCGCATCTGGATTCCGATTATCAGACCCTGGCAAAAGCCGTGCTGGAAGCGTTCGACGTTGACATTGATCCAGCCGTCATCGATCGGGCGGTGGCACGCTACAATGATTTTGATGACGCCTCCGAGCCGGTGCCCGTGGTGAAGCTTTACAATGATCTGTATATCAGTGAGCTGTTCCACGGCCCCACACGCGCGTTCAAGGACATGGCCCTACAGCCGTTTGGTGAGGTTCTGTCTGCCGTCGCTGAAACCCGAGACGAACATTACCTGATTTTGGCGGCCACCAGCGGTGACACCGGACCCGCAGCCCTGGAAACGTTCAAGAACCGCGACCACGTTCAGGTGGCTTGTTTGTATCCGGACGGCGGCACCTCCGATGTGCAGCGACTGCAGATGGTGACTGAAAACGCCGACAATCTGAAAGTCATTGGGATTCACGGTGATTTTGATGATGCGCAGACCGCGCTGAAAAAATTACTGACATCGGATTCGTTCCGTGAAACGCTCGAAGAGGAAGCCATTCATCTGTCCGCCGCCAACTCGGTGAATTTCGGGCGGATTATCTTCCAGACGATTTATCATCTTTACAGTTACCTGGCTCTGGTTCGACAAAATGCCATTACGCTTGGTGAAAAGGTCTACCTCAATGTGCCCAGTGGTAATTTTGGTAACGCACTGGGCGGGTATTATGCTTACAAGATGGGGCTGCCGGTGGAACAGATTCACATTGCCTCCAATCAAAACAACGTCTTGACGCGGTTTATTGAGACAGGCTGTTATGATTTGCGTGACCGTGATGTGATTCCGACCATATCCCCCGCGATGGATATTTTGAAGTCGTCCAACATCGAACGGATTTTGTTTGATTTGTTTGGCCCGGAGCGTACGCGTGCGTTGATGCAGCAGCTCGACAGCGAGCAATATTATCAATTGAGTGATTCGGAACTGGCTGAGATTCAAGCGATTTTTGCAGCCGATTATTGTACCGACGCCGAAGGTAAGCAGTACATTCAACAGGCGTATGAGCAAGAAGGGTATCTGATGTGCCCACATACGGCGACCTGTTTGAAGCCTTACGAGACGCAGCGCAAAGATCCTTCCTTGATGACCATTGCCTATTCCACTGCGGAATGGACCAAGTTTTCAACCATCATCGCCGAGGCATTGAGCGGCCAGTCCTACGAGCATGATGTGGAAGCACTGAAAGCCGTGGCCAGGTTGAGCGGTTCCAGGATCTCGCCACAAATCGATCGCTTGTTTGAGTTGCCGATTGCGCAGACAACCCTGATTGACAAGGATGACATTGAACCGACCATCTTGTCGTTTCTGAAAAAAGACGACGCCTGAGCACCCGAGTGAGGGGGCTTGCTCGGGAGATGCCTTAGCTTTAAGGCAAGTGAATGTGAGCGATTTTGAGTTGCAGGCTTTCGCGCCCGCGAAAACGTTTGCCGCTGAGCTCGTAGACACAACGCACCACACTGTTGAGCGCAAATGGAAAAGGCGCCCCGGCCTGGGGCAGTGCATTGAACCAGATGGCTTCATGACGTTTGCCATCTGGGGATTGTAGTTGCAGTACCACGTGGGTTCGCGTCTGGCCGATGCAGCGGTAGTGCAGGATTAAAAAATCGCCATAAAACAACGGCTTGGGCCATTCTCTTCCATAAGGGGCCAACGCATTGATTTCCTGAACCGTTGCCAGTGACAGCATTTCGGGCGCCAAATGGCCGTCCGTTTCCAGTTGTGGGATGGGCGGTTGATGGTTCAACTGGTTGGCGATGTCTTCTTCCAGGGCCCGAGCAAACGTCTCGAACCCGCTTTTTTCAATCATGCAGCCTGCCGCCGCACTGTGTCCGCCCAATGAGCGAAATAAACCCGGGTGTGCACTGGCAATGGTTTCAAAGGCCTGTTTCAGATTGACGGCTGGCACAATCGCGCGGCCACTGCCGGCCAGCGTTCCGTCCTTGAGGTCGGTCATGGCAAGTGTGGGGCGATGGTAGCGCTCACCAATGCGTGTGGCGATGATGCCCTGAATGCCAGCGTTGCCTTCCAGTGACAGGCAGAGCGAAAATTTGTTTTCGTGGTACAGTTCTTTAGCGATGGCATCAGCCTGTTCCAGCATTTGAGATTGCTGGGCACGTCTCTCTTGATTGTCGGCTTCGAGTTGCTGCAGCGCTGATTGGGCGCTTGACAGGTCTGGCGCATTCAAAAAATCAAAAGCGGTCTTGACGTCGCTCACCCGGCTCGCGGCATTGATGCGCGTTGCCACCTGAAAACCGAGGTATTCCGCGTCAACGGTGGTTTCTTTGATCGGCTGAAACTGAGTCAACGCTTGCCATGGTGGTGTCTGCTGTTGATTGATTGCTTGAAGACCGGCTTTGACCACAGCACGGTTGTTGTGGCTTTTGAGGCTGACACTATCGGCGACGGTGCCCAGCGCGACCAGATCCAGCAATGATTTGAGCGACGGAGTATCGCCAGGCAGGTGACCACGATTGATCAATTCCTGGCGGGCTTGGCTCATGACCAGAAACACCACAAAACAACCAGCCACACGTGGATCATACCCACACAATGACTGCTGAGGGTTGACCACACAATCGGCACTGGCGGGCGGGCCTTCGGCCGGAATCTGGTGGTGGTCGGTGACACAGACCCGCAGACCCGCTTGCTTGAGGCGAGCGATCCGGGGTTCATCGCTGGAACCCTGGTCGGCGGAAAGCACCAATTCCACCGGACCTGGCAGTGCCAGAATGCGGGTGACGGTGTCGTCGTTAAT
This sequence comes from Thiomicrospira sp. WB1, assembly GCF_001507535.1. Classification (GTDB taxonomy): domain Bacteria; phylum Pseudomonadota; class Gammaproteobacteria; order Thiomicrospirales; family Thiomicrospiraceae; genus Hydrogenovibrio. Next base: position 433,597 of record NZ_LQBN01000002.1, on the reverse strand, counting down.
GCCATAACCATGTTGGCGTTCGCTGATGACCGGACAGATGCGCTCGGGTGATACCCCAAAACATTCGGTGAGCGCCCGGGTGGCAATGCTGGCAGATGTCACTCCGTCTGTGTCGTAATCCGTGGCCAAGACAATGGTTCCGCTTGCCTGCACGGCATCGGCGATTAATTCACCGGCGCGTTCTGCCTGATGCATGGCCTTGGGCGGTTGCAGGTGTTGCAAGCGCGGCCGTACAATGGGGTCAATCAGTGGAGAGACTGCCTCTGGGGTGTCCGCGTTTTGCGCCGCCTCCGGTAAATCTGTGCGCCTGAGCCGTCTGGCGGCGAGATTTGCCTGCAGCGGGGTTAGGCCCAATGCCAAGGCGGCTTTCTGAATGACAGCGTCACAGCTTCGCTCTACCACCGTCTGAGTATTCGTCTCGGCCAGAGTTTGTTGGTTGGCAGAAGTGTCAGGGATACGGGGTGCGGAAGAGGAGGCATTTAACATGTACGGTATCCTACCATGATTTTGTATCTGCATGGCTTTTTAAGCAGCGGGGAAAGCGCGAAAGGGCGGTGGTTTGACGCACGCGTTACACGCTGTCTGTCAGAGGCATTTGCCCGTCCGACCTGGCCGCAATCGGCCCCTGAAAAAAGTGCGCGCTATCTGTGTCGCGTGCTTGAATCGGCACAGGCCAGCTCGGAGCCAATCCGCGCCATTATGGGGTCTTCACTGGGCGGCTATTGGGCAAGGTGGCTGGGCGCGCGCTATGGGTTGCCCTCGATCTGGATCAACCCAGCTTTGGCCCTGGATGCGGTGTTTGAACCCTATTATGGTGAATACATTCACCCGCACACCGGGGAGACCATTCGGATCAATACCGATTATTTGCGGTCTTTGAAGCAGTATGAGGTATCGCCTTCAGAGGTGGCACCGTCATTAATTCTGTTGGATGGCGGGGATGAGGTGATTGATTCGGCGCAGACGCGAGTGGTTTATGAACCCTTCGAGCAAGTCAGTATTGCCTGGTTTGATGGTGGGAGTCACGCGTTTGAGCACTGTGAACAGGCGTGGCCAGCAGTGCGAGCGTTTTTGAAGACGCAGGACGTGGTGACACAGTCGTTTTGCTGAGAAAGGTGTGTCGGTTGGTGGCCGCGAATACTAGCCCGAATGTTTCATGAATTTGTGCTGAGATTGCGCAGGAACTTGTTTTCTCGACTTACCCCTTCGGGCGTCGAGTTCTTCGTTTCACAAGGAAATTTACGAAGAAGCGTCGTATCCATGATTACGACCGACTGAGGAAATATTGCTTGTGTAATTCAAGGGGCAAGCAAGGTCGGTGCAAATTTGTTAAATATTCGGGCTAGGCCATAATGTCAATCAATGTGCCCAGCATGTCATCGTATGCTTTGACGGCTTTGGCGTTGCTTTGCACCTGAGTTTCGTTCTGGTTGAGGTTGACCAGTGATTCCGATTGATCTGGGTGAGCGGGCGTGGCCAGAACCTGAGCATTCTGATTCAAACGCTGAAAGCCATCCTGCATGCCTTGCATCGCCTGATAAGCGGCGTTTTGCCCATTGATTTCCATACGGCCTCCTTTACTCAGAGTCTGACGACCTTGACGACCCTAACTTTCATTCTAGTTCTGTGCCTGGCGTAAGGCAAGTGCCGGATCCACTGCGTAGGGATCACGCTCCAGCGCGTATTCAACAAACACCGGGCTCAGAGGGTCGCTGCCGACCCGATCCACTCGGATGCGAACCGTTTCCCCTTCCCAGACATAAGCGCGATAGCCGGGCATGCCTGCCCAGGTTTTGTATTCGGTTCGTGTGGGCTGGCCCAGATCGCGAATCAGGTCACGTGCCACCTGTCGGGTTTGAATGGGGCCACGATGGTTGCTCTGATGTGTGCTTTGCGGGCGGTACAAGCGGTAAGCCGATACCAGCTTGCCTTGAGGATCATAGCGAAACCGTAGGTAATAACTGTCTTCCATGCGTGTACGGGTGAAAAATTTGTCCAGGTTGTGGCCGTTGGATTTGCGCGCCAGGGTAAAACCGCCGACCTGCCATAAATGTTTGCGGACACTTTCCATGGTGGCGTCGGCCAATTCAATGCCAGCTAGCGTGACAGCGTCAACCTTGGCCGGGTTGTCAGCCCCCATTACCCGACTGGCCAGGCTGCTCAAGCAGGCGAGGGTCAGTAGCGGCAGCAGATAGGTTGCGTGGATTCGTTTCATACCGTGGTTAACGGCTGACCTTGATGAAACTTGAACGACGCTCAGGTGTGATCCAACCAATGACGAAAGGCTTCAGACTGAAGATCGCTGTCGATGTGAGAAAGCGAGAACAGCCAGGCATTTTCGTGAGCAGCGGGCGTTTCGACCTGTGCGCACTGACCGGTCATGATGTTGACGTCGGCATCGGAAGGGTCGTGATTCGCCTGCGCGCGCTGTTTCAGCCGCTGTTTTAGGCAGGCCTGGTCATTTTCACCTTTAAAACGGATACCGCAGACCTTGTAACGGGCCTGGTGCGTTTGCGCTTGTTCGAAAAATGCTTCGCGGAATCGGGCTTTGAGATTGGTCGCATCCACAATGACATGGCAGCCACTGGCAAGCAACGTATCAACCAATGCATGCAGGCGCTGGTAAGTCCGTCGATTCATTTCCGGTCCATAAAGCGTTGTCTTTTCGGTATCACTGACGCGTGCCGTCGGATCGATCCCATAGAGACGCTTGCGCTCGATGTCAGAACTGATGATCACGGCGGGCGTCGCGTCAAAAAAAGGTAGGAGACGGCGCGCAACCGTGCTTTTGCCACTGCCACTGACCCCGTGCATTAAGATCAGTTGAGGCGGTGACACGTCATAGGCATCGTCCTCAGCCTGACGCACATAATCTTTGGCCGTTTGCGTCAGGTGGTGGTGCTGATCGGACTCCGCGGGGAGTTGGCGACGACGCAATAGGGTGATTTTGGCTCGAACCAAAGCGCGATAAGCCTGGTAAAACCGCAAGAAAAGCATGCCCGCATAGTCACCGGTGGTTTGGAGGTAGTCACTGAGCAGCGCATTTTTCATGTCCCATTGGCGCCGGTGAATCAGATCGGTCATGAGAAATGCCAGATCATTGATGGGGTCAATCCAACGGAATTGTTCATTGAATTCAATGCCATCAAACAGCACGGGGGTCTGGTCGATCAGTGTGATGTTATCCAGGTGTAAGTCGCCGTGACAAGCGCGAATCCAGCCATGTTGTTTGCGTTGCATCAGAGCCTGCCATAATTCTTTCTGGCGGTGGCGTGTCCAATCGGCCAGCTGACGCAAGCGATACTGGTCTTCGGGGTGATTCAGATCTTGCAACAAGGTGGGGAAGTTGTCCAGCATCGGGTGGATCAGGTCATCAGGATGGCCATAAGGGGCTTCAGCCGGGCAGGTTTCGGCCTGAATATGGAGGTCGGCAATGGTGTTGGCCAGCTGATGCGTTTGCGCAGGCGTGAGTCGATGGGAGGGGGATAACTGTTTGCCCAACACCTGGTTGGGGTCAAACTGGCGCATCTTGACCAGATAGTCACAAATGCATGGTTCATCGCCTTCGGCGGTCAGACTCACCCCCTGGTCGGCGGTGTATAAAGCACAGACGTCCAGATAGAGTTCCGGGGCCGTGCGACGATTAAGGGTAAGTTCCAGTTGGCAAAACCGTTGACGGCGTGCCAGCGTGGAAAAATCCAGAAAGCCGAAATCGACCGGCTTTTTGAGTTTGTAGGCGTATTCACCGGTCAGAAAAACAATGGAAATGTGCGTTTCAATGGTCGTGATCATTGAAACGGGGTGCGGGTAAGCCGCCGGATCGCTCAAATACTTAATTTTCTGTTCCAGCGATGGCGTTGGTTCCGGCACAGGCCCACCCAGTCGTTTGAGGGGTCAAAGATCAGGCAATGCCCTGTTTTTCACGCATTTCCTGTTTGGTTTTCATTTCAACGGTCATGGTGGCAGTCGGGCGCGCTTCCATGCGTGCCAGGCCGATTTCATCCCCGCTGACCTTACAGAAACCATAATCACCGGTTTCGATGTCTTTGAGGGATTTGTCAATTTTGGAAATCAGCTTGCGTTCACGATCGCGGGTGCGCAGCTCCAGAGCAAATTCTTCCTCCTGCGACGCCCGATCACTCGGGTCGGCCGGTGTGGACGAGTCAGAGCGCAGATGGCTGACCGTGGTGGTGGCTTCGGCCACCAGTTGACGACGCCAGGCCAGCAACTTCTCACGGAAATGCTCCAACATTTCGGGGCTCATATACTCTTCACCCGGTTTGGGCTGGTAGGCCGGATAATTTTCAATAAAATCGCTTGAATCACCCATAATGATTTCCTTAGCTTGACGCAGCTTTGCGCGATGCAAAAGCCTTCGTTGAAATTAACTGCGTTTTATACCAAGTTTTCCAGACAGTGACAACAAAAATCCGCTCAAATCCCCGAGCATTTGTCAGGCTAAGTCCGGGTTTTTTGATCAGGCCCCCTTGTAAATTAGATTGGATCGGCTTTAATAGCGATCCAAGTTCAACCGTAGCATTTTGGAAGGAGCAAGTTTATGGCGTTGCAAGCCTTATTATTTGACGTCGACGGCACACTGGCAGACACCGAAAAGGACGGTCATCGGGTCGCGTTCAACCTGGCGTTTGAAGAAGCCGGTCTGGACTGGCACTGGGATGAAGCCTTGTACGGTCAACTGCTGGCGGTGACGGGCGGCAAAGAACGGATTCGTTATTTTTTGGATCGCTTTCATACGGATTTTACCAGGCCTGGTGATTTTGATGGCTTTGTCAAAGGCTTGCATGCGGCCAAAACCCGCTTTTACACCCAGCTTTTAAGTGAGGGGCGCATTCCCTTGCGTCCAGGCGTTGAACGGCTGATTCATGAAGCCAGAGACGCCGGGGTTCGCATGGCTGTGGTCACCACCACGACACCGGCCAATGTCACCGCCTTGCTTACCCATACTTTGGGACAGAACGCAGAGACGTGGTTTGAAGTGATTGCCGCCGGCGACATTGTCCCTGCAAAAAAACCGGCGCCGGACATTTATGATTGGACATTGAGAAACATGGACTTGACGCCGGAACAGTGTTTGGCCTTTGAAGACTCCGACAATGGTATTCGCTCCGCTTTGGCGGCTCAGGTTCCGACACTGGTTACCATCAACGACTACACGCGCGATGATGATTTTTCCAAAGCGCTGCTGACCCTGAGCGATCTGGGTGAACCGGAAACGCCGTATCAGGTTTTGGGCGGGCGTTGTGCCGAGCTGGGGCGTCAACACCCTTATGTGAATTTGAGTGTGTTGGAGCAGTTAATGCGTGCTGCATCGGAGGCTACGTCTGACTGATATCAAAGCCCTCTTTGGCAAGGTGTAACAGCCGAGCGACCCCGAAAGCGGCCTGGTCGTGTAGGGGGGCTATGTCTGAAATGGGCAGCGCTTCCTTGCGTAGGGTCTGCCACAGCGGGTTTTTCAGTCCGCCGCCAACACTGTGGATGGACTGAACCGATGACGCGCCCAATTCGGCCAGACGCTGGTAGCCCAGAACTTCGATTTTTACCAGGCCTGCCAGCGCGGCCAGAAACTCCGTGAAGGCATCCGGGGCGGGCGGTTCAAAGTCGGGGCACTTATTCGGGTCCTGGAATGGAAAACGCTCTCCCTTTGATTTAAGCGGATAATAGTCCAGAGCGCCGATGCGGTCATGAATGTCCGCAGCACTGAGGGGCTTTTGGCACCAATGCTTGATTGGGTCCAGGCCGTAGCGGGTAACCAGCGCGTTGCCACCGGCATTGGAGGCACCGCCTGCCAGCCACCAGGGACCGACTTTGTGGCTGTAAACCCCGTATTGCGGCGCGAAAACCGGCCGATCGCTCAACAGTTTCAATGCCAGAGTGGAACCCAGGGACGTGACGGCCTCCCCGGTTTTGCTGGCGCCGGTGGCAAAAAAACCGGCAATGCTGTCGGTGGTGCCGGCGTGCACACAGGCTTGAGGCGAGATGCCAAAGCGGGCAGCGAGGGTCGGAGCAATGGGTGCCAGCGGTGTTCCCGGTGTCACCACAGAGGGAAGGATCCCGATACCCGCTCCGCGATCTGTCAGGAGTTCAGTTTGAACCCAGTGAGGCCACTGATTCGTCACTGGGTCAAAACCAAGTTTCAGCGCGTTGTTGGCGTCGGTGGCCAGGTCGGTTTGCCCGGTTAGCCAATGCGTCAGCCAATCAATTTGATGCATAATGCGCAGATTATGGGAATGCTCAGGATCCGAAAGAGCGGTGTTTTCCAGCAACCAAAGGGTTTTGGCCAAAGTGCTGGATGCGCCATGCGCCGCGCTGTCGTTTGGGGCCGTTTCCGCATAGCGTTCTGCTTGAGGTTGCGCCCGCTTGTCGTCATACATCAGAAAGTCAGTGACAGGGCGACCATCTTGACTCAAACAGACGCTGGAAGACGTGGCATCGGCCATTATGCCGATCACTTGGCGCAGAGCGCCCCCGTGCATCCGGTGCAGGGACGAGAAGGCCTGGATGAGAGCCGCCTCCCAGGTTTTGGGGCAGTCGTAGGCACCGTCAGCGTCATGAAAATTCGCGACAGCCAGTCCCTCAGCGGCCTGATCCCGGCAACGATACAGGCATAGACGCACCCCTGACGTCCCCAAGTCGATGCCCAGGAGATAAGACTCATCCTGTTGCAATGGTGCGGCGCTTTTTTGGTTCACGACTGTCTCCCTTTGAGTGGATGAAATTGCTATTTTAGCGGCTCAATCGCGTCAGTCGACCACTCGAAGCGCTTTTTTTTAGTGCGTAATTAAAGTAAAATCGGCACATCAATAGAAAGCGTGAACGCCCATCATGTCGGCCTTGTTCACCTGTGCCATCCCAATCAGAGGAATACCGGATGAACGAATTGCAATGGATATTACTGGGGTTTGCCACTCTGGTCATCATCGGGTTGCTGTTACTCAATCAATTCAAGAAAAAGAGCAAAGTTGGCCAGCCTGGTTCTTCGGTCGACGAGGCCGACAAGAAAACGGCGTCCAGTGCTTTAAATGAGTTGGGTGAGGCACATATTCCGGTTTCCCAGCGCACTCAGGCACGTTTGGCGCATGAAGAAGACGATCCCGATGCGCTGCACCCAGAGGATATCCCTGATTCTCAACTGGCGCTGGATGGACTCGGACCGGTCCCGAGCCCTAAAACATCTGAAAACAACGAACCACCGCGCAAACCGAAACATCTGGTGATTCAGGATGAAGAGTTGCGTTCTGTTCATGATGAGCCGCGTCCCAAATCGGTGGACGATGAGCCAGATTTCGGTATTCCCAAAGAGGCAGCTCCAGCACCCGAATCGAAATCAACGACCGAGCCCGATGTGTCGCCGCAGGTGTTTGCCTTGATCGTGATGGGCACCGATGACTTCCCTTGGCCTCGGGTGAACCAGACTCTGCAGGGCGTTGGATTGGTTCCCAATGAAAAAGGGATTTTTGTCAAAAAAGACACCCTCGGCAACGAGATCATTCGTGTCGCAAGCCTGTTGGAACCTGGCACCTTCCCAATTGATGAACCCACCAACGATGCTCACAAAACCGCCGGGATCGTTCTGATTCTGGAACTGCCCTCAACCGTGAAAGCACCGGCGGTGATGCACGACATGATCATGATGGCTCGCAAAATCTCCCAACGCCTTAACGGTCGACTCTATGACCAGAGCCGGCACCTGATCAAGGAATCGGATTTGCAGGCCATGCGCGATGCGGCGGTGGCCTACGAATCGTCCGCGGTCTGATCACGCCATGGCGGATTATCAGGCCTACTTGAAGCAGGTTGAAGCCCTCAACCATCACAGCTATCAGTATTACGTGCTGGACGATCCGCAGATCAGTGACGCCCAGTATGACGCTGCCTATGCTGAACTGGCCCGGCTTGAAGCCGAGCATCCGGATTGGGTGGTGCCCGAATCGCCCACTCAGCGCGTAGGCGATGTGCCTTTGGACGCTTTTGAAACCGTGCGCCATCGTGTGCCGATGGTGTCGCTTGACAATGCGTTCGACTCGGATGAAATGGCCAGATTTGTCCAGCGTATCAGCGAGCGCCTGTCATGCTCGAGCGAAGCCCTTGATTTCGCCGCTGAGCCCAAAATGGACGGACTGGCGATCAATTTGCGCTATGAAGCGGGCAATCTGGTCCAGGCCACCACGCGTGGTGATGGCGAAGTGGGCGAGGACGTGACTCAGAATGTGCGCCCCATTCGTGCCATTCCCCTAAAGCTGTTCAGTACTCATCCGCCTGAGGTGCTTGAAGTGCGGGGAGAGGTTTATATGCCTCGCGCCGCCTTCGATGCGCTCAATGCTGCACGACATCAGGCGGAGGAGAAACCGTTTGCCAATCCCCGAAACGCCGCTGCCGGTACATTGCGTCAGCTTGACCCGCGCATTGCGGCCAAGCGTCAATTGGCGTTTTTCGCTTACGGCTGGGGAGAGTTGGATCAACAGCTGAGCTGGCCGCAGACCTATTCCGCCATGATGACGCAGCTCAAGGATTGGGGGCTGCCGCTCAATCCCTGTTCGCAAACCGTGCAGGGGTTGGATGGCATGAATCGTTACTACGACTGGTTGAGCGAACAACGATCTCAGCTGGACTACGAGATCGATGGCATCGTCTACAAGGTTGATGACCTGGCTTATCAAAAAACACTGGGGTTTACCGCACGTGCGCCCAGATGGGCCATTGCCCGCAAGTTTCCGGCAGAAGAGGTCTGGACCAAATTGTTGGCCATTGATATTCAGGTCGGACGGACCGGTGCCTTAACCCCGGTGGGACGACTTGAGGCGGTGCAAGTCGGTGGTGTCGTGGTCTCCAATGCCACCTTGCATAACCTGGATGAGATTCACCGAAAAGATGTGCGGGTTGGCGACACTGTGATTGTGCGTCGTGCTGGCGATGTGATCCCGGAAATTTTGGGACCGGTTTTGTCGCAGCGTCCGGCGCAGACAGAAGCCTTTGAGATGCCATCCGAATGCCCGGAATGCGGCTCGGAAGTGGTTCGCGATCCGGATAAGGCGGCCTACCGCTGCACGGGGGGGCTGGTGTGTCCGGCGCAGCGAAAGCGCGCCCTGCATCACTTTGTGTCACGCAAAGCCCTCGATATGGATGGTCTGGGTGATAAGCTGATCGATCAGTTGGTGGATCGGGGCTGGGTGAAGCGACCCGATGACCTGTTTCAGCTGAGCGCAGAGACCCTGCAAACATTGCCCAGAATGGGTGAGAAGTCCTCTCAGAATGTGATTCATGCGATTGCTCGGGCGCGTGAGACCACTTTTGCTCGCTTTATCTACAGCCTAGGCATTCCCGAAGTGGGCGAAGTCACGGCCAATACGCTGGCCCGTCATTACCGTACTCTGGAAGCCCTTAAAAAGGCCGAGGTGGATGATCTGGTGACGCTGGATGACATCGGTGAGGTGGTGGCACAAAAAGTGCATCAGTTTTTGAATGAAACGCACAACCAAGCCGTGATTGAAGGACTCGTGGCCGCCGGGGTCACCTGGTCCACGCCTGACTCAGCGGATTCGTCTGAAGCGGTTGATGCGGATTCCAGATTGAATGGGGCGACGGTGGTGGTGACCGGCACCTTGAGTCAAATGACGCGCGACGAAGCCAAAGAAGCCTTGAGACGGCTCGGTGCCAAGGTGACCGGCAGCGTGTCAGGCAAAACCGATTATCTGATTGCTGGTGATAATGCGGGCAGCAAACTCACCAAAGCCAAATCGCTGGGTGTGACGGTCCTGACTGAGGATGACCTGAGCGAAGCCCTGGCAAATGCCACAATATAAACCAATTCAAATTAAGGATGCCTCAGCATGGTTCGACCTCGAAATGTGAACCGACACAAAGCGGAAAAAGAAACGCCGGACTGGGAACAGGAAGCGTTTGAAAGTCGCACCGACATCAAAAAGGCCGCCCAGGCAGTGACCGATCTGGGCGGGCAACTGGCCGACCTCAGCCCGGAGACGCTCAAAACCTTTGCATTGCCTGACGAGGTGGAAGCGGCGGTGCTGACATTGCGAAAGCTCAAAAAAGGGCCGGCAATCAAACGACAGCGACAGTTTGTCGGCAAACTGCTGCGCCAGAATGAACCGCTTCTGCCCGGCATCAAGCAGCGGTTTCTGGAGCTGGAACAGGCCGCAAACCGTCAGAACGCGCATTTGCACAAACTGGAAAAATGGCGCGATCGTCTGGTGTCGGAAGGGGATGCGGCGCTGTCGGCATTAATTGACGCCGACCCGACGCTGGACCGTTCGCACATGCGCCAGCTGATTCGCAATGCGCAGCGTGAAGCCAGCGCTGGCAAGCCGCCAAAAGCCAGTCGCCAGATTTTTCAGTACCTGAAAGAGCTGTACCTGTAACGGAAGGCACGAGTTCGGTGGCTTTTTAACCAGGCCTGGTCAAAATGAGTCTTGCTGGCTTAAGCGTTTGATCACCGTGGCTTTGTAGACAAACGTGCCCGCCGGTATCAGCGAGGCGATAAACCCTTTGAAGGCCTGCATTTCGTTCATGGGGCTGCGAAATGCATAATAGACCAGCACCGCGTTGAAAGCGAGAAACAACACGCCATGCGCCATGCCCACCACACTCACAGCTTGTTCGTAACCCAATCCATACTTCAAAGGCATGGCAATCCCGATCAGAAGCAACAGTGAGGTGCCCTCCAGCAAAGCCATGAATTTCAGCAATTGATAATTCATTGCGTTTCCCTGCGTTAAAACCAACGGGCCGTGATCAGACGAAGCGTTCGCCGTGAGAGGTGTTGGCCGAATTCAAAAATTAAAAGCCCAAAGACCACCAGCGCGGCACCGGCGGCGATGGTCGTCGTCAGTGGTTCCTGATTGAGAAAATACCCAAGCAACAAGGCCATCACCGGCGTGATCAATGGAATCAGGCCGATGCGCACTGCATCCAAGTGATGAAGCACATAATAATAGAGGATAAACCCAAGCAGAGAACCTAAAACACCCAGGTAAACAATGGCGCCCAGTGCCTGCGTCGATAACTGGGGTAATTGTGTGACAAAGCCGGGCACACTCATCAGATAGACCAGACTGGTGAGCCAGACGGCAGCGGCCACAATATGGGTGTTGGGAAGCTGCAAGGTCCGGTTAAAGCGTTTTACCAGTACGGTGCTCAAGGAATGGCTGGCGGCAGCCAGCAGGGCCAGTCCCACACCGATTCCCAGTTGAGGGTTTAGCTGCGCTGACCATTGAGGGCCCAGCACCAGTGCCAGACCACTGAAACTGACCAGAATGCCAGTCCATTTTTTCAGGGTCATGACGTTGTCCTGCAGGAGCCCGGCGGCAAACAGACCGATCAGCATCGGGGTGAGCCCGAAAATCAGGGAAATCCAGCCAGAGGGCATGGTCTGGGCCGCATAATACATAGGGGTCATGCCACCGAGCATGCCCAGAGCCGCCGCTGCATAGACTTTGAACGCCTGAGCTTGAAAAGTGAGGCGGCGGCGTGTGATCCAGATCAGAATCGGCAGGATGAGCAGGGCGCTGATCAGAATGCGTCCGGCGACGCCCAGAAACCAGTCGTCCTGACCGCTCCATTGTATCGCCAGTGGTGTGGTGGCCCAGATGAAGACCACGCCCAGATAGGATAACGTCAGTTTCATGCGTCGGTGAGTGGTTCGAAACAGCCGGTCTGGCGGTTCTTCTGGACATCATCGGCCGTGAACAGTTGCCCGTTCATGCAGACGTAAACACCGCTCGGTGCGGTTTGCGCGGCCATCAGAGCCGCCCCGAGGTTGAAGTCGGCATCCGAGCGCCCCAGTGCCCAGGGACGCATGGCCCCGGTCAGCACCAGCGTTTTCACATGCAGTTTTGATGTTTCCATCAGCGCTTTGGCGGTGTCGGTCATGGTATCGGTGCCATGGGTGATCACCAGTCTTGATGCTGGGTGATTCAGACAGGCCTCAACGATGATTTGTCTGTCGGCCTCAGTCATGGCCAGACTGTCTTTCAGCATCAGAATTTCCACCTCGGGTGCCGGGATGGCACGGCCGGTTTCGAGCATTTTCGGCAGATGCGTTTGCGCAAATCCCAGTTCGCCCCGGATGGCGTCATAGTCTTTGTCGAGGGTGCCCCCGGTGACCAGAATGGCGGTGGTCATCATTAATCAGGTTGGCGCAAAATGCCGGTGACAATGCCCAGAATCTCGATCTGGTCATTGGTGATGTAAATCGGTTCCAGGCGGGCATTGGCCGGTTGCAGGCGAATGCCGCCTTTTTCAATGTAGAATTTTTTCATGGTCACCTCTTCCTGGTTGATGCGAACAACCACGGATTCACCGTTTTCAGCGGAAGACCGGCGCTCGATGATCACGATGTCACCGTCCTGGATGTTTTCATCAATCATGGAGTCGCCCTTGACCCGCAGGGCAAAGGTTTCCTTGCGCACCATGGATTGCGGCACCGACACAGTGTCGTAATCCATTTCCATCTGGATGGGATCACCCGCGGAGGTCCAGCCAAGCAGTGGCACTTCCACCAGGTCAATGTCCATCAGTTCGACCGGGTCTTCCGGCGTCAGGTCGGGACGCTGGCTTTTGAGTTGGCGTTTGGGGATCAGGTAGGCGACATTGGGCATGGGTGTGTTCCTCTTCCCGTGAATCAGGCTGTCATATTGGCCGGTAAGACCGGCTTGAAAGGTTTGACCGTGACCGACTGATAGACGCCCGCAGCTTTGTAAGGGTCGGCTTCAGCCCAGGCTTGGGCTGCCGCCAACGAGTCAAACTGCGCCACGATCAGGCTGCCGCTGAAGCCCGCGTCTCCGGGGATGTCGGTGTCGGCGTTCGGAAAAGGGCCTGCAAGCATCAATCGGCCGGCCGCCTCCATTTCTTTGAGGCGGGCGATATGAGCGTCACGCGCCTGAGCTCGCAAAGGCACACTGTTGGCAACGTCTTCGGCATAAATGGCGTAGTACATGGTTACCCCTTTTCAGATCGATTGGCTTGGTCATCGGTTTGTTCGGTGCGAGTTTGTTGGTGAATCGCGCCGGAATCCATTTCAGCATCCCCCAGCGTTTCCATGGATCGGTCAAAGACCTTGGCCTCGGTCTCTTCCTGTTCGTCCTGTTTGACATAACGGGCGATGTAGAAGCCTTGCAGGACGATGAAGACAAACGTCAGGCCCATCAGGCCGAACAATTTGAAATTGACCCAGGTGTCGGTGTCAAACTGATAGGCGACATAGATATTGGCCACACCGGAGAAAATAAAAAACGCGATCCACATCTGGCTGAGGCGTGTCCAGGCGTGAGCAGGCAGCGTAATCGCCTGATCCATCATGCGCTGAATGATCGGCTTTTTGCCGATAAAGTGGCTGGCGGCAAAAACCAGGGCAAAGCCCCAGTTGACCACAGACGGTTTCCATTTGATAAAGGCTTCGTCTTGGAAAATGAGTGTGGCGCCCCCAAGAATCACAATCAGCGCCAACGTGATCAGGTGCATTTTTTCAATTGTGCGGTTTTTGGCATACACAAATGCAACCTGCGCGATGGAGGCGACAATCGCGACCGCAGTGGCAACGTAGATGTCATACATCTTGAACGCAATGAAAAACAGAATGACGGGGAACAGATCAAATAAAAGCTTCATAATACCTCTTGTGCAGCCAAGACCAACGGTCGGATCGCCGATCAGGGATGGCGTCTGGTAAACTGTCTCAGGCACTGATGTCACAGTTCAGTCGGTGCGCTGAATAAAAAACATCATTCTAGCGGCCTTTTCATTGGAAGGAAAGGGCCGGGCACGCTTTCGAGTCGAAACAAAAGGAGGGCCATGAAGCCCGATTTTCATTGTCATACAACCGCCTCCGATGGCAGTCTGACGCCTTGTGAACTGATTGACCGGGCGGTCAGCCAGGGCATCACTCATCTGGCCATTACCGATCATGACACCACAAAGGGCTATGAGGAGGCCAGAGAATGTGCGCAGCAACAGGGTATCTGTCTGGTGCCCGGTTCGGAAATTTCCTGCCAGTGGCGCGGCCATACCATTCATGTGGTGGGGCTGGGGGTGGATGTGACCCATCCGCGTCTGCAGAGTGGGCTGCAATACAACCGTGTATTGCGCTGGAAACGGGCTCTGGCAATGGAGGATCGGTTTCGCCAGAAAAAAGGCTGGTCTTTGCTGCCCGACATCTTGCCGCAGGTGAAGGAAGGCATGATCGGACGCAACCATTTTGCCCAGGCTCTGATGGCGCAAGGGCATGTCAGCACGCAAAAGCAAGCGTTTGATCGGTTTTTAAAAAAAGGCAAGCCCATGTTTGTGGACGTGGTCTGGCCTTCTCTGGCAGAGATCACACAGTGGATCACGCAGGCCGGAGGCATGGCGATTGTGGCCCATCCGCATCTTTATAAGCTTACGTCCAACAAGCTGAATCAAATGCTGGTTGAGTTTGTGAACGCCGGTGGTCAGGGGCTGGAGGTGGTCAATCAACCCCGTGTGTGCAGTGAACAATTTGCCATGGCGCAGCGGGCTGAAAAATTCGGTCTCTATGCCTCTATGGGGTCGGATTTTCATCGCCCGGAGCAGCATTGGCGCAACCTGGGCTGGTTGCAGCCGTTGCCGGCTCGCTGTCGACCGGTTTGGGAATGGTTGGCAGCCCGGGGGCAGTTTGAATCGGTACCCTGTGCAAAGACGTCAACTGACGTATAATGCAGTCCGGTTTTGACCAGGCCTGGTAAAAAAACCACTCCAGAGCATCGCATAGAGAGGAAAAGACAGAGCGATATGGCCAAGAACGCATGTGAGTACATCGCCATTCATCCCGAAACACCGCAGCCGAGGCTAGTGGGGCAGGTCGCCGATCTGTTGCAGCAGGGCGGGGTGATTGCCTATCCCACCGAATCCGGTTACGCATTGGGGTGTCTGCTCGACAACAAGGAAGGCGCGGATCGGATTCGTGAGATTCGCCAGCTTGATCCCAAGCATCCCTTTGCGCTGATGTGTCATGACCTCAGCCATCTGTCTTCCTACGCCAAGGTGGGAAACACGCAATTTCGCTACCTGAAAGCCAGTTTGCCCGGGCCTTATACGTTTATTTTACCGGCCAGTCGCGAGGTGCCGCGACGGCTGCAAAGTCCCAAGAAAAAATACATCGGTCTTCGTGTAACGCCGAATGCCGTTGCCCGGGCGATTTTGGACTGTTTTGAGCAGCCACTGATTACCGTCTCCCTCATCCTGCCGGGGGAAACGGTCCCGATGACCGACCCGTGGGAAATTCAGGAAACGATCGGCCATGCGCTGGATGGCGTGGTCGACGGCGGGCACTGTGGATTTGAGCCCACCACCATCATTGACTTCACCGACGATGTCCCGCAACTGATCCGTCAGGGGCAGGGCGCGTTTACTCAACCCGGCGAATGAATTCAGGAGGCCATTGTGTTTGAATTGAACCCCATGCAAACGCTGGCCGTCTGGTCGCTGCCCGTACTGCTGGCCATCACTCTGCACGAAGTAGCGCATGGCTGGATGGCATCCCGTCTGGGTGACCAGACCGCACGCATGCTGGGACGGGTCACCCTCAATCCATTCAAACACATTGATCCCATCGGCACGGTCCTGGTTCCGTTGGCACTGTTGTTTCTGGGCGGCTTTGTGTTTGGCTGGGCCAAGGCCGTGCCGGTGTCACAACGCAATTTCAAACGTCCACAACGTGATATGGCTTGGGTCGCCCTTGCCGGGCCTGCGGCCAATCTGGTGATGGCGCTGGGCTGGCTGGCGCTGATCAAAGTGGCCATGAGTCTGGGCGCCACGCTTGAAAGTGGGGGGACGGGCAGTGCGCAATTTCTGCTCTATGCGGGGGTTGCGGGGGTCACCATTAATTTATTGCTGATGGTCCTGAATCTGCTGCCGCTGCCGCCTTTGGATGGCAGCCGCGTACTGGCCGCGTTTTTGCCTCGTAAGTGGGTCTGGCATTATTATCGACTGGAACCTTATGGTTTGTTTATTCTTTTGGGCCTGCTGTTTCTGGGCATACTCGGCCCGTTGATTTCCGGCCCGTTTTTGTGGCTGCGCCAGATGTTATTTACGTGGCTTTAATGCCTTTTTAAGGAATTTTCGCTTATGAGCAAAACACCCATTTCGCAACCCTCTCAGGCCACGGTCGCCTCTGAAACGGAAAAGTTGCAAAAAATTCTGGCACGCGGCGGCGTCGGATCCCGACGCGGGGTCGAAAAATTGATTGAACAGGGACGCGTTTCGGTCAATGGCAAACCGGCCAGACTGGGAGACCGGGCCCATCTCTCTGACCGGATTGAAGTGGATGGCCAGCGCATCAAAGCCACCCGTCTGGCACCGCAACTGACGCGTGTATTGCTGTATAACAAACCCGAAGGGGAGGTCTGCAGCCGTCAGGACGAACAGGGACGGGCCACCGTTTTTGCGGCTTTGCCGCGCATCATCAACAGCCGCTGGGTAAGTGTGGGGCGGCTGGATTTGAATACCTCAGGCCTGTTGCTGTTTACCAATAATGGTGAGCTGGCCAGCCGCCTGATGCATCCTTCCCAGCAGTTAAGCCGGGTTTATTCGGTGCGGGTGTTCGGTAAATTGACCGACGAGCGTCTGGCCCAATTGAAAAAAGGCGTGCAGCTGGAAGACGGTCCCGCATCGTTTGATCAGGTTTCGCGCCTGCCCCAACAGGACCAGGATTCCGCCAATCACTGGTTGAAGGTGTCGCTCAAAGAAGGCCGCAACCGCGAAGTGCGTCGTTTGTTTGAAGCCGTCGGGCTTCAGGTCAATCGTTTGATCCGTACCCGCTATGGGGACTGGAGCTTGCCACGCGATTTGCGCCAGGGGAAAACTCGCGAACTGACCTGGAAGCAGGTTAACGAGCTGTTGACCCAGGTGGGGCTGCCACCCGATCCCAGGCCCGATCAGGCGGCCTTGCCCAAAAACGCGGCCACGCGCAAGCGTATGCACAGCCGCAGTCAGCCTGCCAAAGGCAAGCCCGGCTTCAACAAAAAAGGGCGCAAGCCACGATGAACCTGGTCAGTCTGGTTTATTTTTCAGCCATAACGTTGTTGCTGGCCGGGTTGATTTTTGATTGGCCCATGGCGTTTTGGGCGGGTGGCTTTGCTTTGTCCGGTGCCCTGACCAATGCGCTGGCCATTCATATGTTGTTTGAAAAAGTGCCGGGCATGGCCGGCTCCGGGGTCATTGCTGCCCGTTTTGATGACGTGACCGCCGCATTGCATCGCTTGATGATGACGCAGTTTTTCACTCAGGACAATATTGAACGGTTTTTGTTTTCAGAGACCGAAACGCAGCGCATCGATCTGTCTCCATTGATCGAACAGGCTGATCTGACGCCCGCTTACGATCGCCTCAGTGAGGTCATTCTGGCCTCCAAATTCGGTGGTGCTTTGAGTCTATTTGGCGGCGAAAAAGCCTTGCAGAGTTTGAAAACGCCTTTTCTGACCAACTTGAAGTCAGCGCTGCAGGAGGTGACGCAATCCGATGAATTTCAGGACGTTTTGCATGCGCAAATGAACAGTCAGATGGACCGTCCGGATGTGCTTGACAGGCTCCAGCAAGACGTTTCCAGAATCATTGAAGCACGCCTGGCCGAGCTGACCCCTGAATCGGTCAAGGTCATTGTGCAGACATTGATCAAGGACCATCTGAGCTGGCTCGTCATCTGGGGCGGCGTGCTTGGTGGGTTGATCGGCCTGGCGTCTGCGTTTCTGGCCAGGTTTGTCGGAGCCTGATCGGAATTGAGCCTCGCGGGCTTTTCCCGCGTCGGCGTTTCAGGCCGACGCACGGCTGAGTGCTGTGACCGTCGCCAAAATCAGGCCCATGCCCAGAAGTTGAACCGGTTCAAGGCCCTGGTTGAGCAACCAGACGCCCAGAATGGACGCGGTCACAGGCTCGACCATGGCAATGATCGCAGCGACGGCGGGCGCGGTGTGGTGTAGCCCGATCACATAAAGAATGAATGAGAGTCCCGCCCCCAATACACCAATGCCCGCAAACCACAACACATGCTGGCTCTGAATCGCTGCCATGACCTCGTGCCCATCCACCAAGCCTGCCAGCAGGATGACCAGGACCGAAAAAGCGATCATCAGTATGGCCTGTGGACTGCCGTGGGGGGCAGCGTATTTGAGGCCAAATATAAACCCGGCATAGGCGAGCCCCGCCAGTAAGCCCGCAATGACCCCAAAAAAGCTGACATGGCTGGCACCGGATTGATAGACCTGAGTGAGTAGAACAATGCCGAAGCTCACCACCGCCATGGCACTCCATTTGGCAAAAGTCGGTGTTTCCAGCTTTAAGGCAAACGAAATCAGCAACACGAACACGGGCGCGCAATACATCAGTGTGGCGGCCACAGCCACACTGCCCTGGGCGATGCTGATGAAGTAAAACGTAAAATTTCCTGCGATGCCAAGGCCTGCGACCACTGACCAGAGCCACAGCCAGGGATTGTTCAGACCGCTGTGTCCGGGGTGCCATAGCAACCAGACGCTCACAAACAGCCAGCCCACGCTGCCACGATAGAAGGCAATGGTTAGCGGGTCCCAGCCATTGGCCATCAACCACCCTCCCAGTCCGCCGGTAATGCCCCAGAAAATGGCGGCAATGATCACCAGAAGCGGGCCAAAGTGGCGCACAGAGAGGGAGAGTGGTTTGCGTAGAGAGGGAGAGAGCATCGACATCAGTGCCCTCCTATGTTGCCGCGCGTTTTAAAACGCTGTGAATGTTCTGAAACCGTAACATTTTCAAGCTTTCATACGAAAGAGGGCAAGGCAAAATCAATCGGTTTCCAATGTGTCAGCGCAGTGGTAAGGTGATAAAGATATCGGATTATTTTGCTTTGGAGGACACACCATGGAACACCATCCCTTATACCAGGGGGCTGATGCCCCTCATCACAACCGTTGGCGTCTGGTGACCGATCAGGTGATGGGCGGACATTCACAGGCGCAGATGCAGTCGGATGACAGCGGGCTTCACTTGACCTGCCACATCAGTCTGGATGACAACGGCGGGTTTGTGCAGGTGCAGTGGCCTTTGAAAGGCATCGCGTCACTTGCGTCCTATACCGGTCTTTATATGGATGCCTGTTCGGATTCGGCGGTGTCTGTGGACTGGGTGCTTAAATCTTCTCAGCTTTGGTTGCCGTGGCAGTCGTATCGGCAGAGCGCGGTGGTCGGCACGGCGTGGCAACGTTTTTATGCGCCTTTTTCTGCCTTCGAGCCTTACCGGACAAAAACCCGCTTAAACCTGGCGCGCGTGACCAAATGTTCGCTCTTGATTGGTGGCGAGGCCATGGACGTGTCACTGCGGGTGAAGGCAATGGGGATTTATCGGTCGCCAGCTAATTGAGTTTGACCCACCAGGCCGGCGTGGCTGTTTGTTGCAATGCTGCCATCAGCTCGTTGGCTATCTGTTCGTGGTGGGGCAGAGTGGCCGGGTTTTCGGACGGAAACTGTCGTGAGCGGGTATTGGATTGAAACGCGGGTAACCAGGCCTGGTAAAAATGCCAGTTTTGATCGCTGTGTTCGGCCGCGACGGTGGTCATCAGTTGTGCCAGGCCGGCTTTAGCAACGCCATAGGCGCCATAATAAGCTGGGTTCTGCCCGGTTTGTTGGTCGAGAATGGTGATCAGATCAGCATTGTCGTTTAAGACCGGCAACAGGGCTTTCATCAGATAAAAATTGGCCGTCAGATTGGTCTGCAACAATTGCAGCCATTGGGCTTCATCAAAATGAGCGATGGGGGTAAACGCGGGCAGTTCGGCGGCATTGAGCCAGACGCTGTCAACACCGCCCAACTCATGCAGGGCCTGCGCCAGCTGTTGGAAATGTCGTGGCTCGGCGCCGCTCAGGTCCATGGGATACAGGGCCGGTTCAACCTGAGTAGAGTTCAGAGAGATCAATTCGTCATAGAGCAGGTTCAGCGCTTTCTGATCTTTGTCCAGCAATACCAGGTCGGTTGGGGTGTTAAGCGTGTTGGCCAGCGCCAAGGCCAGACTGCGTCCCAGTCCCTGAGCGGCGCCCGTAATCAAAATGGCACTCATAAACGCTCCTGTAAAAAATGGCTGATTTCAATCGGGGTTTCAAAGTGGAAGTCGGCGGGCCAGGCATCCTCGCCGGCGCCTTCCGGTAGGTAGCCAAACAACGCCGCGCCGGTTTGCATGCCAGCGTTGACGCCGGCTTCGATGTCTCTGGGGTGGTCCCCCAGATAGAGACAGTCTTTGGGCGAAACCCCGCTTTGTTCGGCCGCAAGCCACATGGGTTCCGGATTGGGTTTTTTCTGAGCCAAGGTGTCGCCACAAATGACCGTTTTGGGTTCGCTGGGAAAGGTCAGAGTCTCCAGCAATCGTTCGGTCAGCCAGGTGGGCTTATTGGTCACGATGCCCCAGGGAATCTTGTTTTCAGCCAGGTGCTTCAAACCGCCTTCCAAGCCCGGAAACAAACGTGTGTGATGATCAATGTGGCGGTAATACACGGACAAAAAATGTTCGCGTCGCTCCTGGATTTCGGCATCGGACAAATTGGGAAAGGCCAGTTGTGTCATGGCGAGACCGCCTTGCGAAACCGTTTTTCGGATGGTCTGGTAGTGCAGGGGACGCACACCATAATGACGACAGGTTTGGTTGAGCGCATAGGCAAAGTCATAGGACGTATCCAGCAGGGTTCCGTCCAGGTCAAACAGCACACATTTCATGGGGATTGAGGATCACTTGTCAGTTGAGTTAAAAAGGTTTTCGAAACGCCAGCAGGTAGTTGACGCGCAGGTCGTGAGTCAGGCGGCAACGTTTCAGAAGGGGGTTGTAGTCAATGCCCGCGCTGGCCTGCAGGTTTAGGCCGCTCTGGCGGCCCATACGCTCAAGTTCCGAAGGCTTGAGCAGCTTGTCATATTGGTGTGTTCCGGCCGGAACCAGATTCAACAGTCGTTCCGCGGCCACGATCGCCAGCGCATAAGCTTTGGGGTGGCGGTTGATGGTGGAAACAAACAGCCATCCGCCGGGCTTGAGTGCATGACTGGCAGCCTGAATGACACTGGCCGGGTCCGGGACGTGCTCAAGCATCTCCATGCAGGTCACACAGTCATAGTGCTCGGGCTCGTTTTCGGCTTTGCTTTCGGCACTGACGGTCTGATAGTCAATGCTCAGGTTTGCTTCCATTGCATGAAGCCGAGCGACGGTCAGCACGTCATCGGCCAGGTCAATCCCTGTGACGTCTGCGCCTGCTTTCGCCATTGCCTCTGACAAAATGCCGCCACCGCAGCCGATGTCCAGAATCCGCTGAGAAGTCAGTGACACATGGTTCTGCATAAAAGCGACCCTGAGCGGGTTGATTGCGTGCAATGCTTTGAATTCACCGTTTTGATCCCACCAATTTTGAGCGTGAGCATTGAAGCGGTTCAATTCAGCCGGATCGGCATTGTGTTCAGCGGAAGTCATGGTCGGTTTGCTACTCGCGTCTGGCTCAAAAAACAGAATCTGAAGTATAGCAAATCCTGGCCCGGCCTGTTGGCTTGTCATATTCGCTTTCTTGGGGCATTTTAAGGTATAATACGGCAAATTTTTTAGCGTCGGATGGGGTGGCTTCATCCGGCTCGAACCCGGTTGCAACCCCTTCATAATATAAAAACGCGGCCGCTCAATAATCAGAGAAGAAATGCCTATGTCAGAGTTTGCCAGAGAAATCCTGCCGATCTCCCTTGAAGATGAAATGGAGCAGTCCTACCTCAGTTATGCGATGAGTGTGATTGTCGGGCGGGCGTTGCCCGATGTACGAGACGGCCTCAAGCCGGTTCATCGCCGTGTGCTCTACGCCATGAATGAGCTGGGCAATGGCTGGAACCGGCCCTATAAAAAATCGGCTCGTATCGTGGGTGATGTCATCGGTAAATACCATCCGCACGGGGACAGTGCGGTCTATGACACCATCGTACGTATGGCGCAGCCTTTTTCTTTGCGCTACATGCTGGTCGACGGGCAGGGGAACTTTGGTTCCATCGATGGCGATGCGCCGGCGGCGATGCGTTACACCGAAGTGCGCATGGCCAAGGTTGCGCATGAGCTGTTGGCCGATCTGGACAAAGAAACCGTCGATTTCAATCCCAACTATGACGAATCCGAACATGAACCGGTGGTATTGCCCACTCGCATCCCCAACCTTCTGGTGAATGGCTCCTCCGGGATTGCGGTGGGGATGGCCACCAATATCCCTCCGCACAATATCAATGAGACGATTGAGGCCTGTGTGGCTCTGATCGATCGTCCGGAAAGTTCGATCAGTGAGTTGATGGAACATCTGCCCGGACCGGATTTTCCAACCCACGGCATCATCAACGGGACCAAAGGCATTCGCGAAGCCTATGAAACCGGTCGCGGTCGTGTCCACATGCGCGCCCGTACGCACATCGAAACCGATGCCAAAGGCAAAGCATCGATTGTGGTCGATGAAATTCCTTATCTGGTGAACAAGGCCAAGCTGATCGAGCGTATCGCCGAACTGGTGAAGGATAAAAAAATCGAGGGCATCAGTGCTTTGCGGGATGAGTCCGACAAGGAAGGCATGCGCATTGTGATTGAGGTACGCAAAGGCGAAGTGCCGGAAGTGCTGATCAATAACCTCTATAAACAAACCGCGATGCAGACGGTGTTTGGCATCAACATGGTCGCTCTGATTGATGGCCAGCCCAAGCTTCTGAATCTGAAGCAGATTCTGGAAGCCTTTATCAAGCACCGTCGGGAAGTGGTCACTCGTCGTACCATTTATGATTTGCGCAAAGCACGCGAGAAGGCCCATTTGCTTGAAGGGCTGGCGCTGGCATTGACCAACATCGATGAGATGATTGAACTGATCAAAGACTCACCCACTCCGGCGGTGGCCAAAGAGCGGATGCTGTCGCGCGATTGGGCGATTGGCCATGTGAAGCAGTTGTTGGAACGCGTTGAGCTGGATGACATTCGTCCGGAGGACTTGGCAGATGGTTTCGGCGCCGTGGGGGAGGATGTATACAAGCTTTCACCGGTACAGGCGCAAGCCATTCTGGAAATGCGTCTGCACAAGCTGACCGGGTTGGAACAGGACAAAATCCTGGAAGAATACCGTGAGTTGATCGAGCGCATTGCCGAATACCTGGAAATCTTACGTAATCCGGACAAGTTGACCCAAGTGGTTCGAGAAGAGTTGCTTCAGGTTATTGATGATTTCGGTGACGCGCGGCGTACGGAAATCGATCATTCCTATCAGGATCTGGAAGCCGAAGACCTGATTGCCAGTGAAGATCGCATCGTGACCTTGTCGCAGGACGGCTACATCAAAACCCAGCCGCTTTCGGATTATCAGGCGCAGCGACGAGGCGGACGCGGTAAATCGGCGACCCAGATGAAAGAGGACGATGAGGTCGATCAGATTCTGGTGGCCAACACCCACGATATGCTGTTGTGTTTCTCCAACCGAGGCAAACTCTACTGGCAGAAAACCTGGCAGTTGCCATTGGCCGGGCGCGGTGCCAAAGGCAAGCCGATCGTTAATGTCCTGCCTTTGGAAAAAGACGAATTCATTACTTCGATTTTGCCAGTATCCGAGTTCTCTGAGGGGTATTACGTCTTTATGGCGACGCGACAGTCCACGGTCAAACGGGTGGCGCTGAGTGATTTCTCACGCCCCCGAGCCAATGGCATCATTGCGTTGGATTTGCTGGAGGATGACGCTCTGGTCGGTACGGCGCTGACCGATGGGGAACAGGACATTATGCTGTTCTCCAATGTGGGCAAAGCGATTCGCTTTCAGGAGACCGATGTCCGGGTCATGGGACGTCAGGCCCGGGGCGTGCGTGGCATGAAGCTGAAAGACGACATGCACATTGTCAGTATGCAGGTGGCGCAGCCGGATACATTGATTCTGACCGCAACCGAGCATGGCTTTGGCAAGTGCACGCCTGTGGATGACTATTCAACCATTAACCGCGGTGGTCAGGGTGTGATTTCGATCAAACAGTCTGAGCGCAATGGCCAGGTGGTCAAGTCGGTCGCGGTCAAGCCCGACCAGGAAGTGGTCCTCATCACCAATAAAGGCACGCTGGTTCGAACCCAGGTTGAAGGCGTATCGGTGGTGGGGCGCAATACCCAGGGCGTGAAGCTGATCAACGTCGGTAAAGGCGAAAAAGTGGTCGGTCTGGCCGTGGTCGATGTTCAGGCCGAAGAGTTGCCGGATGATGACGCAGAGGCCGGTTCAGAAGCTGAGAAAGCGGTCGATCAAGCAGAAGAGTAATTTTAAATCAATAAGATAGAAAGCACAGATGAGAGCATTTAATTTCAGTGCCGGTCCGGCCATGTTACCGGAAGCGGTGATGCAAGAAGCCCAGGCAGAATTTTTGGATTGGCAAAACACCGGCATGTCGGTGATGGAAATGAGCCATCGCAGCCCGGAATTCATGTCCGTGGCCAAAGAGATGGAAGCCGATTTGCGTGACCTGATGGCCATTCCGGATCATTACAAAGTGTTGTTTGTGCATGGGGGCGCGTCGCTGCAGTTTGCCGGAATTCCGTTGAATCTGACGCAAGCGGGCGATACGGTCGATTATTGCAATACCGGTGTCTGGTCTGCCAAGGCGATTAAAGAAGCGTCACGCTTTGTGAACGTCAATGAAGTGGCCAAAGCCGAAACGTCGATTCCGGCGTTTGACCAGTGGCAATTGTCTGAAAATGCCAAGTACCTTCATATCTGCCAGAATGAAACCATTACCGGGGTTGAGTTCCAGTCATTGCCCCAAACCGACAAGCCCATCATTGCCGATTTTTCTTCGACCATTTTGTCGCGCCCCATCAAGGTGGAAGACTATGGCATGATTTATGCCGGTGCACAAAAAAACATCGGCCCAGCCGGACTGGCCATTGTGATTGTACGGGAAGATCTGATCGGCCAGGCACGTGACGACACCCCGACTTTGATGAACTGGGCGACTTACGATCAGTTTGAATCGATGTTCAATACGCCTTCGACCTTTGCCTGGTATCTGGCGGGCAAGGTGTTCAAATGGTTGAAACAACAGGGCGGTTTGGCGGCGATGGCGCAGATTAATGAGCGCAAAGCACAGAAACTGTATCGACTGATTGACGCCTCGTCACTCTATTACAACGAAGTGGCGCCGGAGGTGCGCTCCTGGATGAATGTCACCTTCAAACTCAAGGATGAAAGTCTGAATCAGGCCTTTCTGGACGAATCCCGTGCCGCCGGACTCTTGAGCCTGCGCGGGCACAAAACCTATGGTGGGATGCGTGCCAGTATCTACAACGCCATGCCCGAAGCCGGGGTGGATGCGTTGGTGTCCTTTATGACTGATTTTGAACAACGCCACGCCTGAGAGGCAAGCCCAATGTCGAACGCAACTCCTTCTGCCTCTGAACAAGCCGAGCTCGGTGTGATTCGTGAAGAAATTGATGCGATTGATGCGCAGATCCAGTCTCTGATTGCACAACGGGCTGAATGCGCTCAGAAAGTGGCCGACATCAAAACCCGAGGCGGGCAGGTCGAGGCGGTGTTTTACCGGCCCGAACGCGAAGCGCAAGTATTGCGTGCGGTCAAAGAGCGCAATCACAGTCTGATTCCCGACGAAGACATGGCACGTTTGTTCCGTGAGATCATGTCATTGTGTCTGGCGCTGGAACAGCCAATCAAAGTTGCTTATCTGGGGCCGGAGGGCAGCTACAGCCATGCCTGTGTCATCAAGCAGTTCGGTACGTCGGTTCATCCGCATGCGGTTGGCAGCATTCAGGAAGTGTTTCAGGCCGTTGAAAAAAAGCACGTTCAGTATGGCGTGGTTCCGGTAGAAAATTCCAGCGAAGGGGTGGTCAAGCAGACGCAAAAGTCCCTGATGGATACGTCTTTGACCATCACCGGTGAAGTGGATCTGGCCATTCACCATTGTCTGTTGGCACAAACCCCTGATCCGCATCAGTTGAAAAAAATTGTGGCGCATCCTCAGGCTCTGGGCCAATGCGAAAACTGGTTGAGTCAAAACTTACCAGGCCTGGTGATTGAAGAGGTGGCGTCCAATGCCGTGGCCGCGCAAATGGCCGAGGCCGATCCGAAAATCGGTGCCATTGCGTCGGAACAGGCGGCCCGGTTGTACGGGTTGAAGATACTGGAAACGCACATTGAAGATCAAAAGAGCAACACCACCAAGTTTTGGGTGCTGGGCCATGAGGCGGCCGGTCCCAGCGGAGTGGATAAAACCGCGATGATTCTGTCGGTGCCCAACCAAGCCGGATCCTTGATTCGTGTTCTGGATGGGTTTGCCAAGCGAGGCATCAGTATGACCCGGATCATTTCAGTGCCGTCTACGGAGACACGCTGGGACTATATTTTTTACATTGATATTTTGGGCCATCAGCAACAACCTGATGTGCATGAAGCCCTGACCGAAGTGCAGGCACAATGCAGTTATTTTAAGCTACTGGGCTCCTACCCGGTTTCGCCTTTGGATTAGCGGCCAATCTTTAAAAGCAAGGAACGTATGACCGAATATTCACCTTCCAACGCCTCCTGTCCGGTTGCGGCCAAAGCCAATGCGGCTGTCAAAGGCATTCATCCCTATCAGCCGGGCAAGCCGATTGATGAGCTGCAGCGCGAATATCACCTGACGCGGATTTCCAAGCTGGCATCCAATGAAAACCCGCTTGGCAGCAGTCACAAAGCCACTCAGGCCATTCAGAATGCGCTCAAAGACATGGGGCGCTACCCGGATGGTCACGGTTTCTATCTCAAGCGTGGCTTGTCGGAGCATCTGGATCAACCAGAAGAGTGCATTGCCACCGGCAATGGGTCAAATGAGTTGCTGGAGCTGGTGGCGCGTGTTTTTGCCGGGCCAGGGGATGAAGTCATTTACAGCCAGCATGCGTTTGCCGTTTATGCCATCAGCACTCAGGCTGTCGGCGCCGACGCGGTGGAAGTGCCAGCCCGAAACTGGGGCCATGACCTGAACGCCATGGCGGCGGCTGTCACCGATCAAACCCGTCTGATTTATCTGGCCAATCCCAATAATCCCACCGGCACGCGTTTTGGCAAGCGTGAATGGGAAACGTTTATGAGCAAAATTCCACCCGAGGTGGTGGTGGTTCTGGACGAAGCGTATTTTGAGTATGCGCAATCCCGCGACGATGCCTTTAACGGCTTGCACTACCTGGGCCGTTATCCCAATCTGATTGTGACACGGACCTTTTCCAAAGCCTATGGGCTTGCAGCGTTGCGGGTCGGCTATGCTGTCGCGCACCCTGAAATCATTCATTTAATCAACCGCTTGCGTGAACCTTTCAATGTTAATCATATGGCGCAGGTGGCCGCCACTGCGGCGCTAAAAGACCCGGTGTTTGTGCAAAAAACCATTGAAACCAATCATCAGGGCATGCAGCAGTTGGAAAGTTTCCTCAAAGAGCATCAGTTGAGCTTTATCCCTTCCAGTGCCAACTTCATTTGTGTGGATTTTGGTGAGAAAGCTCAGGCCATGAACGAAGCCTTGTTAAAAGAAGGCGTGATTGTGCGGCCCTTGGCTCAAACGGGCGAATTAGCGCCTTTCCTGCGTGTTTCCATTGGTACGTTCAGTGAAAACCGTCATTTTATGCAAGCATTGATGAAAATTCTGCGGAATCCGGCATGACCCCGACTGTGTTTGAGCGTGTGACCGTGATTGGTGTGGGATTGATCGGCGGCTCCTTTGCCTTGGGCTTAAAACAGGCAGGCCTGGTAAAAAAGGTCATCGGTTACGCACGCCAGAAGGCGCATCTGGATGTGGCCATGGCGCGTGGATTGATCGACGAAGCCAGTGATGACATCGCACAGGCAGTAAGCGGCGCGGATCTGGTTTTCATCAGTGTGCCCATGGATGCGTTTGACGGCGTTCTGCGCGCCATGCAACCACACCTGTCTGACAACACCTTTGTCACTGATGCCGGCAGCACCAAGCAGTCAGTGGTGGCCAATGTCGAAGCGATCTTCACGTCCGATCAGGCCAGTCGGTTTGTGCCTGGGCACCCCATCGCAGGCAAAGAACAATCCGGTGCGGCGGCGGCGTGTGCGGACCTCTATCAGGCGCATCGTGTGGTGCTGACCCCGGATCAAAGCACCCGGTCCGATGCGCTGGAAGCGGTGATCACCACCTGGCAGGCGCTGGGCGCTCAGGTCTGCGAAATGCCGCCTCATTTTCACGACAATGTGTTTGCGGCCACCAGTCACTTGCCCCATTTTCTGGCTTATGCGTTGGTCGATCTGCTCAATGAGCACGAAGAGCTGGGCAATGTGTTTCAGTACACGGCTGGAGGCTTTCGTGACTTTACACGCATCGCTTCCAGTGATCCGACCATGTGGCGGGACATTGGCAAACATAATGGGCCGACCATAGCCAAATGGCTCAGGCATTATCGTGACGAAGTCGATCAGTTGATCGAAGCCATTGAACAAGAAAACTGGGATGGGCTCTACCGGCGGTTTGATCGCGCCAAACAGGCGCGTGATCACCACATTCTCGGGCAAAGCATTCAATCTCCCAAAGAATAGACAAAGCGTCTCTGACGAGATAAGGATTCAACCATGCAAAATGTGCAATTTACTGTTTCTCCCAGCCGTTCGTTAAAAGGACGGGTTCGCGTGCCGGGGGATAAATCCATTTCACACCGCAGTATCATGCTGGGTGCACTGGCCGAGGGGACAACCGAAATCACCGGTTTTCTTCAGGGCGAGGACGCTTTGGCTACCTTGCGCGCGTTCCAGACGATGGGTGTGGATATTTCCGAGCCGGATCAGGGACGTGTGACAGTCCAGGGCGTTGGCTTGCGCGGGTTGAAAGCCCCGACTGCGGATCTGGATATGGGCAATTCCGGCACGGCCATGCGCTTGATGGCGGGGATTCTCGCCGGGCAGAATTTTCAATCCCGGCTGGTGGGGGATGCTTCGTTGTCCAAACGCCCCATGAAACGGGTGACCGATCCCTTGAAGGCCATGGGGGCTCAAGTGGACACCGACGAGGGTGGGACACCACCGATTCGAATTTCACCCAGCCCGGCTTTGCATGGCATTGACTACACCTTGCCCATGGCCAGTGCACAGGTCAAATCCTGCCTGCTCCTGGCCGGTTTGTTTGCCAAGGGACAAACCTCTGTGATTGAGCCGGCCCCCACGCGTGATCACACCGAGCGGATGCTCAAAGGGTTCGGTTATTCCTTAGAGGTCGAAAAACTGGATGCATTGCGTACCAAGGTCTCTTTACAAGGCGGCGGACGACTGCAGGCCTGTGCGATTGATGTGCCCAGCGACATTTCCTCGGCGGCTTTTTTTATGGTGGCCGCTGCGATTGCGGACGACAGTGATTTGGTGATCGAGCACGTCGGTTTGAACCCGACCCGAACCGGGGTGATTGATATTTTAAAACTCATGGGCGCTGACATCACGCTGGAAAATGCGGATGAAGTGGGTGGCGAACCGGTCGCAGACGTTCGGGTACGCAGCTCGAATCTGAAAGGCATTGAAATCCCGGCGCATTTGGTGCCTTTGGCGATTGATGAATTTCCCGTCCTGTTTGTGGCGGCTTCAGCGGCGGAAGGGCAAACCATTCTGACCGGTGCCGAAGAGCTGCGAGTGAAAGAGTCCGATCGCATTCAAGTGATGGCGGATGGACTTCAGGCCGTGGGCATTGATGCGACACCGACGCCTGATGGCATGATCATTCAGGGTGGCGCTCAAACGTCGCAAAATGCCGTGATTCACTCCCATCACGACCACCGTATCTCCATGGCTATGGCCGTGGCCGCATTACGTGCCAAACAGCCGCTGGTCATTGATGACTGCGCCAATGTGAACACATCCTTTCCCAGTTTTGTGGCATTGATGCGTCAGGTGGGGCTGGAAATTGACGTGACGTGAATCAATTTTTCAGCGGTCGTTTCAAACAAGGATATTTATGATGATGACAGAAACCACGATTCCCGTGATTGCCATTGATGGCCCAAGCGGTGTAGGAAAAGGGACTTTGGCGCAATTTCTTTGCGAGCATTACGGTTTTCATCTGCTCGACAGTGGCGCCATTTACCGCACACTGGCTTATGGGGTCACTCATAACGATTTGGACATCGAAGACGAAAAAGCGATTGTTGACTTAGCTCGCGCCCTGCCTGTTCGTTTTGAAAACGGTGAGGTGCTGTATGAAGATGAAACGATTACGCGCGCAATCCGAACGGAAACGGTGGCTGCAGTCGCCTCTCAGGTTGCTGCCATTCAACCGGTCCGGGCTGCATTGCTGCAGCGTCAGCGTGATTTTGCCAAAGCGCCGGGACTGGTCGCAGATGGGCGAGATATGGGAACGGTGGTTTTTCCGCAAGCTCCGGTAAAACTGTTTCTAACCGCTTCGGCCGAAGAAAGAGCAAAAAGACGCGTTATTCAGTTGAAAAATCAAGGGGTTGATGCTAATATTGCCCAAATAACGCAGGACATTGAACAACGAGACGCGCGCGATCGCACGCGTCAGTCGTCACCTTTGATCCCTGCTGACGATGCTGTAGAAATTGACACGACGTCTTTGTCGATCGACGAAGTCTGTCAACAGGCTATTCGTTTGTGCGATGACTCCGGCATTCAGTCCGTTTGATAAAGCTTTCTGACTGATTTTAAAGTATTTAAAAAATCCCTGCTGTCGTCTATCAGCGGGGATTTTTATTTTATTAACACCGTCGATTGTTTGGGAAATCGGCGACTAATCATTGACCCGACCAGGCACTGGAAACCCCAATTTGACAGGCCTGGCCGGTTTGAACAACAACTTGGTATATTATTCATGAGTGAATTATCTTTCGCTGAACTATTTGAGCAATCCCTTGAACAAGAAAAATTTCAGACAGGTTCCCTGATTCTGGGTACTGTGGTTGGCATCGACAAAGAAACCGTTCTGGTTGATGCAGGCATGAAATCGGAATCCAGCATTCCTAAATACCAGTTTGAAAACGCCGAAGGCGAACTGGAAGTTGAAGTTGGGGATGAAGTCGAAGTTTATCTGGAAACCCTGGAAGACGGCTTTGGTGAAACGCGTCTGTCGCGTGAAAAAGCCAAGCGTGCCAAAACTTGGGATCGCCTTGAAGCGGCGATGGACGAAGACGAAACTGTCAAAGGTCGCGTCACCGGTAAAGTTAAAGGTGGCCTGACGGTCGACATTGATGGTGTTCGTGGCTTCTTGCCTGGTTCACTTGTGGATGTGCGTCCGATCCGTGATTTCAGCTTCCTGGAAGGGAAAGAAGTTGAGCTGAAACTGGTGAAGCTGGATCGTAAGCGTAACAACGTGGTCGTATCTCGTCGCGCCGTCATCGAAGCGGAAAACTCCGTAGAGCGTGAAGCGCTTCTGGCGAACATGGAAGAAGGTGCAATTCTGGAAGGGATTGTCAAGAACCTGACCGACTACGGTGCCTTCATCGACTTGGGCGGCATCGACGGTCTGTTGCACATTACCGACATGGCATGGCGTCGTGTGAATCACCCATCCGAAGTCATCAATGTGGGTGACGAAGTGGAAGTGAAAGTGCTGAAATTCGACCGTGAGCGCAGCCGTGTGTCGTTGGGTATGAAGCAACTGCAGGAAGATCCATGGAATGACATGGTTGCGCGTTACCCAATCGGTTCCGAGATCATGGGCAAAGTGGCCAACATCACCGACTACGGTGCGTTCATTGAAATCGAAGAAGGCATCGAAGGGCTGGTGCATACCTCAGAGCTGGACTGGACCAACCGCAATATTCACCCATCCAAGGTGGTTCACCTGGGTGAAGAAGTCAAGGTCAAGATTCTGGATGTGGATCAGGAACGCCGCCGTATTTCGCTGTCAATCAAACAGTGCACCGTGAACCCTTGGGAAGCGTTTGCTGCGACCCACACCAAAGGGGACAAGATCACCGGTAAAATCAAATCGATCACTGACTTCGGTATCTTTATCGGCCTGGAAGGCAACATCGACGGTCTGGTTCACCTGACGGATATTTCCTGGTCTCAGCCTGGCGAAGAAGCGGTGCGCGAGTTCAAGAAAGGGGATGAACTGGAAACCGTTATCCTTTCCATTGATCCGGACCGTGAGCGTATTTCACTGGGTCTGAAGCAGCTTGAGCAGGATCCATTCGGTGAGTACCTGGCAGAACACGGCAAAAACAGCATCGTGACCGGCACGGTTAAATCCGTGGATGAGAAGGGCGCTGTGATTGACCTGGCAGACGAAGTGGAAGGGTACATTCGTGCCTCTGAACTTGAAGCCAATACGCGTGATGCCAGCTCTGTCTTGAGCGAAGGTGATACGGTTGAAGCGAAAATCGTCAATGTGGATCGCAAAAACCGTAACCTGTCCCTGTCTGAAAAAGCCAAAGCGATTCAGGAAGAGGCCAATGCGGTGAAAAACTACTCCGCAAACCAGCCTCAAGCGCAGAATACGCTGGGCGACTTGCTGAAAGATCAGCTTTCAGCGGAAGACTGATCTGTCCTGACGGATTCGAAAAGTCTTTGGGCACACCAGCCATGGCGGTTGGTGTGTCTAAAATTCTCTTTTAATCAATCCAAGAGACAGTCGAATGACCAAGTCAGAGTTGATCGAGCGCATTGCTCGAAAACAGACACAATTCACGCAAAAGGATGTGGAACTCGCTGTCAATCAGATTCTGGACTCGATGATTGAATCCCTGTCCGAAGGTGATCGAATTGAAATTCGTGGCTTTGGCAGCTTCAGTCTCCATTATCGCAAGGCACGCATGGGGCGTAACCCCAAAACCGGTGAAAAAGTGGCATTGAGCGAAAAGCGTGTGCCGCATTTTAAACCTGGCAAATCGTTACGCGACCGCGTGAATGCGTCACGCGAGACCACAGACATTATCAGTTAACCAACCGACGGAATTTTTTCAATTCCGGTTTTTAAAAGGGTTACAATGTTATTTTTAACGTTGTCGCCCTTTTTTTATGCACCGTTTATTCTCTTTTCTGCTTGTGTTGCTGTTTTTAACCGCCGGTTTTGTGCTGGGAATCAGCAATCCGCAATCCGTTCCGTTTCACATGATAGTGATCGACGTTCAGTGGCCTTTGTCGGTTCTGTTGGCGGCCATGTTTGCGCTGGGGGCTTTGCTGTCGGCTGTCTACATGGGGCTCAAGCTTACCCGGATGCACTGGCAGAACCAACGCTTGAAGCATCAGATCAACCAGCAGGCGCGTGAGCAACTGCACTGGCAAAGACAGCAGCAGTCTGATCGTCACAACCAGACCCGGGAAACCATCCATCAAGCGCTGGAACAGACAAAATCAACGAATGTACCCGCCGCACGCCTGCCTGTCAGTCAAAACGATGCTTGATTCGGCTCGGTGGATGTCATTGTTTGCTAAACATCACAAGGAACACCATGTCACATATTGCTTCACCACGTATTATTGTTGCGCTGGATTATGACCGTCCTGAAGCCGCCTTGTCTTTGGTGGATCGGCTGAATCCGTCGGATTGTCGACTCAAGGTAGGGAAGGAGTTGTTTGCCGCCGGCGGGCCGGAATTGGTCAAAACGCTGGTGAAGCGTGGGTTTGATGTGTTTCTGGATTTAAAATACCACGACATTCCAACCACGGTGGCGAAAGCCTGCCGTGCCGCAGCGGAGCTTGGGGTCTGGATGCTTAATGTGCATGCGCTGGGCGGACGTAAAATGATGGAAGCCGCCAAGGCCGCATTGGCGGAGTCCCCCGATTCACCTCTGTTGATTGCGGTGACCGTTCTGACCAGTCATTCGGCGTCTGATCTGGAAGAGCTTGGCTTGCCCGGCACGCCTGAAGCGAATGTGATGCGTCTGGCAGGCCTGGCCAAAGAAGCCGGGCTGGACGGGGTCGTCTGTTCGGCTCGCGAAGCCAATGCTTTGCGTCGGCAATTTGGCGAGGCATTCCAGTTAGTGACGCCCGGTATCCGTCCTGTCGAGGCCAGCCTGGATGATCAGCAACGGGTGATGAGTCCTGAAGAAGCGATTGAGGCCGGGTCAAGTTACCTGGTCATTGGTCGTCCCATTACCCAGGCGGCTGATCCTCAGGCCGCGCTGGATGCGATCAATCATAGCATTGCCTGAGCGCTCCCCTATTCGTCAGCGAGTGGCAAACGCAAAATAAACACAACGCCTGTCTTTTCCGATGTGTCTGACCAGTTTTCCGCCTCCAGTGTGCCCTGATGAAAATTGGCAATCAAGCGGGCAATATAAAGGCCCAAGCCTAAATGCGCCTGCTCGTCCTGATTAAAGCGGCGAATGGACAGCATCCCGTCAAAAATCTGTGTTTCATAACCTTCCGGTAAATGTGGCCCACAGTTCTTAACCCGAATCTCGATCCACTGACCGCGCTTGTGTGCACTTAAGCTGATCGGGCACTGGCCGTTATCAAAGTCTTTGGCATTGCTGATCAGCTTGTCGAGAAGCTGTTCCAGCATGAAGCCATCGCCCAAAACCTGCAGCTGGCCGGTCAATGTCTGCTGAACGTCAAATCGTTCGGCATCCATTGAGGTGATGCTGTCGAAATAGTGGGTCAGCATTTCGCCCACAGGAAACGCTTCACGTGGCTGCGCGTGCAGGCTGTCTTCGATGCTGGAGGCCTCTGACATGGAGGCGATGATCTGTTTGAGTTGTTCTAAAGCACGCTGGGCATAAGAAAGTTGCTTGTGTTGCACATCTTTTTCCAGCATTGACAGCGACATGGCCAGTCGATTCAAGGGGTTGTGAATTTCATGGCGAAGGGCACGGGGCAGTTGTTTGAGGTAACGCTCATAGCCTGATAGCTGACTGAGCATTTCATAAATATGATGGCGCAAATCAGACAGCTCATCACGGTAACCGCGTTCGCTCTGATCCTGAAAATCCAACTGATGCGCACGACCGTAAGGGTCAAATGTCTGGCGCACGTCACGGTCCAGCCGCAGAATTCGGTTTGACAGGGACGCGGTATAGATCACGGCCCCGAGGATGACCAGCAAAAACACTATGCTGCCGATGCCAATGAGACGGTAAAACATGCTCAATGATTCGGTGAGCAGGCTGTCCATGGTTTGTTCGAGAATGATGGCGCCGACAATCTGATCCTTGATCTTAAGTGGGGTGGCTGACATCAGGGAGACGGGTTTGTTGTCACGGTTCATTCGGTACTGCTGAAAGGTACGTCCACGGATGGCTTGTTTGATCAATGCCACTTCCGGTGTCAGGCTCTGTGGGAACGGATAGGGCAGTGAGTAGGGAATCAGCTTTGACAGTCCCTTGATGGCAAAGTGGCCGAGCGTGGTAAACGGGTCCTGGTAGGCATTGGATTGGTAATTGGCCAGGCGACCCACCACGTAAGTGGCCTGACCGACTTCATTGACAATCCAGAGCACCGAACGGTCCAGGTTTAAATGGGCCAGCTGACTGGTCGGGTTGCCCGCCTGGATTTGCAAAGCCCATAAGTCGGGCCGATTTTCCAATATATAGGACAGGTTAACCACGGTCTGTTGCTGAATGATCGCCTGGTTTTTTAACAGCAGCCGATGCAGATCCACCGCAAACTTGTAGGCCAGAAACGGCAGAATGGTCAAAATCAGTAACAGAACAAAAAAACGGGTTCGAATGGAAAGGCGGGGCGACCAAAAGGGGAAGCGCATAAAACAACCTGCGTAGTCAGAGAGTGGTTTTTTACCAGGCCTGGTAAAAACCTGGTTCGGTCAGGGCGGGGCCCCATTCAGTCCTTCTGATACCAACTGTATCCGCGCCCGTATTCGTTGTGAATCAGGTTGAAATCCGGATCCACGGCCCGAAACGCTGAGCGGATACGGCATATATGGGTGTTAATGGTATTGCGCTCGACCACGCCTTGCGTCGCGGCTTGAAGGGTTTCATAGGTGACCACGCCGCGCTCGCCTGCCAGCGCAAACTGTTTCAGCATTTCAAATTCGGTGGCGGTCAGGTCCAGAGGCTTGGACTGCCAATATGCTTTGAACTGGCTTTCATTGAGCTCCAGTCCTTCAATTTTTGATACCTTGCTGCCCTGACCGGATGAGGCGGTGATGCGAAGCAGATTTTTCACCTTGGCGATCAGAACCGCCAGGGTGATGGGCTTGGGCAGATAGTCGATGGCGCCCAGAGCGTGGCCGGTGTAGATGTCGAATTCGGACTGACGTTCGGACAGAAAAATCACCGGAATCGCGCGCTCATAGCTGAGCAGATGCTTTGCCAATTCAAACCCGCCATCCACTTCGTCACCCAGAATGATGTCAGAGATCACCAGGTCGGGCAGTTGCTGCTCAAACCCGGCTTCCGCCGCTGTGCGATCGGCGTAGCCGTGAACCTTAAACCCCTGTCCTTTCAAGGCGGTTTCCAGGGTTTCCAGTTGGACCGGGTCGTCTTCAATGACAGTGATGTGATAATCGTGGTTCAACATTCGCGTGATCCTGGTTTGTTTAGCGGTATTGATTCATCCGTTTGCGTTCGCTGGAAGAGGGGATGTGCATGGCTTCGCGGTATTTGGCAATGGTGCGGCGCGCCACCGAAATGTCCTTGTCTTCCAGCAATTGCATCAGTTTGTTGTCACTGAGTGGTTTTTTGGGATCTTCGTTTTCGATCAATTGCTTGATGTGAGATTTGATCGCTATGGCTGACTGATCGTCACTGCCATATTGAGAAACGCCGGTTGAAAAGAAGTATTTCAGCTCAAACGTGCCGCGCGGCGTTTGGATGTATTTCTGATTGGTGGCGCGCGAAATGGTCGATTCATGCAGATCCAGGGCTTCGGCCAGGTCACGTAGGACCATGGGCTGCATCGCCTGTTCGCCTTCTTCAAAGAACCGGGCCTGCTTTTCCACGATGTAGCGCCCGACGCGCAGCAGGGTTTCGCCACGGCTCTGGATGCTTTTGATCAGGCTTTTTGCTTCAAACAGCTGTTCCTTGATCTGTTTTGATTCGCCCGATTGTCCCTGGAGATCATTGGCCATATCAACGTAAGCACGGTTAATCGATAAACGGGGAAACGCCTCCTGGTTGAGTTCTACCATGTAACCGGTTGCGGTGCGGTGAAGGCGCAGATCGGGTATCACCAGCTCGTTTTGGGTGGACGCATAAGCGCGGCCCGGACGCGGGCTCAATGCCTGAATGACATGAATGACTTCCATCAGATCATCATCATCCAGCAGGTAGATTTTTTTCAGCCGTTTGTAATCGCGCACACTGAGCAGATCGAAATGGTCTTCGATGATTTTGCGAGCGGTCACAACATAAGGGGTTTGCTTGAGGGGTTTCAGCTGCAGCAACAGACACTCACTGAGGTCTCGTGCGCCGACGCCAGTGGGTTCGAACTCCCAAATGACGGCCAAAACCTGTTCCAACTGTTCAACCGAGATTGCGAGCTCGGGTTCATTTTTTTTGATCGCGGCTTCGATTTGTTCCAGCGGCGTTTTCAGATAACCTTCGTCATCGATTTCATCAATCAGATAACTTGCAATCACAGCCTGGTCGGGCACTTCCTGGTTGTCGGGATTTGGCCAGGGATAAATGTCGGCTTGCCAGTAGAGCTTTTCCGCCAAAGACAGTTCAGCAGCGGTGTAGTTTTCCGGCGCGGTGTATTCGCTGTCGAGTGAGGCGGAGCGGGTGGCGACGGGAATGTCTGTGTAGACTTCTTCCCATTCGCAGTCGACTTGCATGTCATCATCAAGTTTGTCGGCGCTTTCCAGGTCGATTTCTTTTTCGTCTGCGTGCGTTTGTTCGTCGCTTGCTTCGTCCCTGGGCTCATCCGCCAACTCTTCCTCAACAAATTCATCGTCGAGTTCAAGCATGAAGTTGGTTTCGAGCGTGGTCGCAATGGTTTGTTGAACTTCCAGGGCTGAATATTGCAGAATTTTAATCGACTGTTGCAGCTGGGGGGTCAGCTTCAGTTGCTGCCCCATGTTCAATTGCAAGCCTGGCATCAACGCCATAAAAGGGTGCTCCTCATAAACAAATGTGCGAAACCTTTTGTGGCAGGTCTATATTGAGTGGATCACCTGCCAAGGTCTTTATGTCAGTGTTATTTCAAGTAACGACTTTTGACTATATAATAACGAAAAAACACCAAAAACGGTATGATTTCACACGAATCGACTAATAAGAGGAGCGCCCATCGTGTCTGTCAAAGAAGAAGCACAAAAAATCCTGGCGGATCTGCCTGAAAATGCGGATTGGAATGACTTGGTTAAAGCCCTGTATTTAAACAAAAAAATCACACTGGGCATGACGGATCTGGAATTATCAAAGTCGCCTTTGACGGAAGACGATGTGGCCGCAATCATGGGGCGCTTGCAGTCAGCCAGACGGGTACCGGATGACATGCGCAACACCCGTGATTACCGTCCTGGGAACGAGGCAACCATGGGTATGGTGGCCGGGATTGTTGCCATTTTCTTTGCGTTCGTGTTTCCACCCATTTCATGGATTGCCGCGCCCATCGCCATTGTTGCCGGTGCCATGGGGCTGAAAAAACATCAGGAAAAAGCCTGGGTGCCGATTCTGATGGCTGTTGTCTCCATTGCGCCAATGATCATGGTGCTCAACGAGCATGTGTCTTATTTTTAAGAAAAACACCACCTGAGTGTTAAACCGCCACGGGTCAAAATCACATTGACCCGTGTCTTAGCCAATCGTTATATGTCATCTTTTTGCAACCAATCATCGGTATAAACCGGATTTTGGCCTCTCTCCACACCGATCTAAACTTCGCATAATGTATATTATGTTAAATTGAGTGCAAGGCGCATTTTATATCTCCTTTCGTCCTACCCCTTCGTATTCAAAGCTCTTTGGAATTCAGAACATGATTGATCGGGGCATGATCGCAGAATGTTCAGAAAGTCATTTTTAACCAGGCCTGGTAACTCAGCCGTCTCCATTTCCAGGCCGTGTGCGAACATTTTCTCGTTGTTATTTATTTCAGTATTTATTCCGGATCTTTTTCGCCTTCATGCCCCAGTCGCTGGTTCAGGGCTTTTTCCACGGCTTCGATGCGTGACTGACAGATCTGGTAAGCTTTGGTGGCTTCGTCAACCATGGGCACCAGTTCATCGATGTCTATGTCATCCGCCTGGGACAGCTTTTGAGCGATCTGTTGCAAGGCCTGGTAGTTTTTTTGGTAGCTTTCAATGTTGTCACTCATGTTTGTTGCCTTTGTTTGAATAAATGGTTACTGGTCTGGGTCATCCAAAGGAACGGCCTTAACGGTGCCGTCGCGAAATTGGATGGCCAATTGTGCTTGATGGCGCGCCTGTTCGGCCTCGGTGATGGGTTCGCCCTTTGAATTACGCACCAAGGCAAAGCCTCGGCTGAGCTGGGTTTTGGGGCCGGCACTGAGCACATAACCAATCATTTGTTTGTTGTGCTTGCGTGCGCGTTCCAGCAAGGTGTGCGGCACGGTCTGAATGATCGAGTGCATCTGCGACAGATGCTGGCGGTGCATGGTCAAGCGATGCTGGGTCTGGGTCTGAACCTGTTGCTGGTGTTGAGACAATTGGTATGACTCATGTTGCACCTTGGCCTGTGCCTGTTGCTGGATGGTCTGCATCCAGGGGGTCAGCTTGGATTGATGGCGATGCAGCCAAACCAGTGATTGATGCTGAATTGTGTGCTCGGCGGATTGAAGCTGTTGTTTCTGGCGATCCAGAAAACGCCGACTCAGATGTTGCACCTGCTCCCAGTGCTGACGAGCCGTTTGCGCGCCGGTCACAATCTGGTGGCGCACGGCGGCGATGACCTTGCTCGGGGTGTCGAAACGCACGGCGGCCACTTCATCCAGTATGGTGTTGTCGCGCTCATGCCCAATGCCGGTCAATACCGGCAATGATGCCTGGGCAACCTGTTTGGCGAGCGTGTAGGTATTGAGCGGATTCAGGTCGAGTTTGGCCCCGCCACCACGGATGATGATCATAGCATCGAACGGCTTTTCTTCATGCAGGGCCCAGACGTTTTCAAAGGCCAGTCCGAGTTCGGTTTCAGCCTTGTCGCCCTGAAAACTGGCGTAAAAATAAAGAAACTCACACAGACCGAGCTGGTGCAGATGATCGGCATCGGCTCGAAAATCACCCAGTCCAGCCGCATTGGGCGGGGCCACCACGGCGAGTCGCATAAAGTCGGTGGGCATGGCAAAACGCTTATTATGCGCTAACAGCCCTTCCTGTTTCAGTTGCTCACGAATTTTGTTGAGATTGGCTTCAATTTCACCCAGCGTAAAACTGGGATCAATGTCCTGCACCATCAATGAAAAACCGAATTTTTCATGGAAGTTGACCTCGGTCAACAGCAGAACACTCTGTCCGGTCTGAAGAGACACGCCTGTCACCGATTCAAACTGTGCCAGTAAGTGCGTGGCCTGTGACTGCCAGATCATGGCGCGACAGGTGGCAATCGGCTGACCGGTTTCCGCGGTTTCGGACAACTCCAGATAAATATGCCCCCGCCGTTCATTCAGGTTGGCGATTTCCGCTCTGACCCAGATGCCACCCTGAAAGCGTTGGCGCAAAGCCGTTTGCACCTGGAACATTAATTGGCTCAGCGGCACCCCTTTTTCCTGGTCATTGGCAGGAATGGCCTGTTCAGCCAGAGGCGAATCGGTGACAGCGCCGGGTTGAGTGACCGAACCACCCGGCAGCCAGCGCTGAAATTGGTCAGCCTGCGTTTCAAGAGCGTCCGGGATGTACCAGATTTTTTGCATCGGGTCCCAGCGCGCGCCCAATGCCTTGGCTTCATCCTTTTCCGCAAACGGCACTTGCAAAGGAATCATGAAGCCTCCTCCAGCATGCGTCGGGTCTTATCCGGGTATTGATCACGCATGCGTTCAATTTCGTTTTCAACCAGTGTCCGGGCCTCCAGCAACGTATGCAGCCCGGCCTCCGGGCGAAAGGCGCGTTCGGACAAATAACGCCGCCATTTTCGTCCACCCGGCAATCCGGCATACAAGCCGAGCATGTGGCGCGTCACCTGGTTGAGCTTCCCCCCCTTTTCAAGGTGTTGTTCAATGTAAGGCAGCATGCGTTCAACCGCATCAAACCGGCTGATTTTGTGGGCGTTATCATTGAGCTGGTTGAGGAGATAAGGTTTTTCATACACCGCCCGCCCGATCATAACGCCATCGAGGCGAGGCAGATTGCGCTCGGTGTCGGTCGAAAGAAACCGCAAACCGCTTATGGGTCCTTCGATCCCGCCATTGATGGCCACAGGCAAATCTGGATAAAGCTGTTTCAAACGCCGCACCCAATCGTAACGCAATGGCGGTATGGTGCGGTTTTCCTTGGGCGACAGTCCTTGCAGCCAGGCTTTGCGCGCATGCACAATCAGCCCATCCACCCCGGCTTTGATCTGGGGTTCGACAAAGGCCATGAAACTGTCAAAATCTTCTTGCTCATCAATGCCAATACGGCATTTGAGGGTAATGGGGATATGCTGGACGGCTGACTTCATTTCCGCCACAGCCTGCGCGACGGTCTTGGGATGCGCCATCAGGCAGGCACCGATCAAATTATTTTGAACCCGATCCGAGGGACAGCCGACATTGAGGTCGATTTCCTGGTAGCCCCACTCTTCTCCCAGGCGGGCGCACTGAGCCAGATCTTTGGCATCGCTGCCACCCAACTGCAGGCTACAGGGGGCATCCGTGGGGTCATGTCCCAAAAAGCGCGGCAAGTTGTCACCGTGAAGAATCGCCCCGGTGGTGACCATCTCGGTGTACAACCAGGCCTGGTCAGAAATCACCCGATGGAACACACGGCAATGGGCATCGGTCCAGTCAAGCATC
Source organism: Thiomicrospira sp. WB1 (assembly GCF_001507535.1). Lineage (GTDB taxonomy): Bacteria > Pseudomonadota > Gammaproteobacteria > Thiomicrospirales > Thiomicrospiraceae > Hydrogenovibrio. The sequence goes on along the minus strand of NZ_LQBN01000002.1, from coordinate 391,781 downwards.
GGGGCGACGCTGAACGCTTCGGCGCTGTTGCGGGCCTGTTCAATCGGCCGATATGAATCTGCAGGCATAAAATAAATGATTGGTTTAAAAACCGATATTCTAGCCCACCTGTGTATGAATCGCACTGATCCGGGCGGGAAATTCCAGTATCAATTCATATTTTCGCCTTAACCCCGCCAACGCTTTGGTCTAAAATCGTCGCTTAGATATTACGTGGTGAACTATGAGCACACAAGTACAGAGCGATAAGCTCTACCAATCGTTATTTTCCCATCTGGTCACATCCGAAGAAGACGCGCTGGCGCGCGAGGCCTGCCAGTGGGCTCTGTCGGTCGCCGATTCGACCAGCCAGGCCTTTCCTGTGCGCAGCGTGGATGTGGCCCGGGCCTTGGCGCAGTTAAAGCTGGACCGTGAGACACTGATGGCCACCCTGCTCAGTGACCCGGCGTTGGAAACCCACTTGCCGGAAAAGACCTTGTTGGACCACTACGGCAAAACCGTCACCGCCCTGGTGATGGGCATTCGGCGCCTGAATCAGTTTAAAGATCTGCAGACGGTGGCCATGACCAACGAGGAGCAAACCGAACGACTGCGCCAGATGCTGCTGGCCATGATCTCCGATATCCGGATTATGATCGTTAAACTTGGATATCGTGTGGTGCGCTTGCGCCATCTGAAAGACGCCCCACCGGACGCGCGCCACCGTATTGCTCAGGAAACCCAGCTGGTCTTTGCACCGCTGGCCAATCGTCTGGGCATCGCTCAGTTGAAGTGGGAGCTGGAAGACCTTTCCTTCCGTTACCTGATGCCGGACACCTACAAGGATATTGCAAAGCGTTTGGATGCCAAGCGAGATCAGCGTGAAGCGTATATCGATGCATTTATGGTTCGGTTGCGTGAATTGTTTGCTCAGTCACGCATTGATTGCCAGATCAGCGGACGACCCAAACACATTTTCAGCATCTGGAAAAAAATGAGCCAGAAGCATTTGAGCATGGAAGAGCTCTATGACCTCAGAGCCGTACGCATTTACGTCAACTCCGTGTCCGAATGTTATGAAGCACTTGGGGTGATCCACAGCCACTGGAATTACATCAAGCCCGAGTTCGATGACTACATTGCCAGCCCCAAAGACAATGGCTATCAGTCCATCCACACTGTGGTATTGGGCGATGGCAACAAACCGGTGGAAATTCAGATCCGTACTCATGAAATGCACTACCATGCCGAATATGGCGTGGCCGCGCATTGGCGTTACAAGGAAGGCGGCAAACGTCTGGATGAACGGTTGGAAAAAAGCATTAACCTGGTTCGCCAAATGCTTGAATACAATGACAATCCCGACCTGCTCAATGAAATCAGCACCGAGCTTCTGAGCGAGCAGATTTATGTGATGACGCCCGACAACGAAGTGATCACTCTGTCTCAGGGCGCCACGGCGTTGGACTTTGCTTACCAGATCCACACCAATCTGGGCCACAGTTGCCGCGGGGCCAAAATCAACGGCAAGATCCAACCCTTAACCTACCAGCTTCAGACCGGGGACAAGGTCGAGATTCTTTCAGTCAAAAACGGGGCCCCCAATCGTAACTGGCTCAACCCCAACCTGCATTATCTCGGCACCAGTCGAGCGCGCACCAAAGTCCGCCACTGGTTTAACCAACAGAACAAAGACGCCAATATTGAAGCGGGTCAGACGTTGTTCCAAAAAGAGTGTAAGCGCCTCAATGCCGACATCAGTGCTCAGACACTGGCGGAACGGTTTCACCTGTCCAGCCCGGAAGCCCTGTTTGAAGACCTTGGAAAAGGCCAGATCAATGAACGTCAGTTGACCGATGCGATTCAGCGTTGGCTGCAACCTAACCGGCAGGCCGAGCCCAAGCGTGTGCCGCGCCCTGCTCCGGTGGAAAATGAAACCAAGCCTGAAGGCATGCCTGAGAGTGGGGTTTATGTGGTGGGTGCCCCACAATTGGCAACCAGCTTGGCGCCCTGTTGCACCCCGGAGCCGGGCGATGAGATCATCGGCTATGTAACCCGTGGCCGGGGCGTCACGGTGCATCGCCAGGATTGCGGCAATATTCTGAATCTGACATTTGAAGAGCAAAAACGGTTGCTGGAGGTGGCCTGGGCCGGGCAGAAACCGGCACGGGTCGAACCCACCCTGGCCAGAATTCAGTTGCTGGCGTTTGACCGCAAAGGGCTTCTGCGGGATGTGATGGCGCAATTAACGCAATGGGACATCAACCTTTTGTCGTCTGATACCAAAACCGACCGGGTGGACGGTTCGGTCAGTATGACACTGGAAGTGGAACTGGATCAGGCCATCCAATTGGGCGAATTATTAGACCAATTGGAACAGATTCAAAACGTGGTATCGAGTTCCATCGATGTGACGCGAGCGCAGTCGAATCAGAGCGCCTGAGAATCGACCCAGACCTGGGTTTGCCCACCCTGACTTTCCGCTTGGATCTGATTGATGGGCAAAGCTTCCCCTTTCAACCATTGGGCCACGGCGTCACGTTTGCTGGCTCCGGTCACGATTTTATAAAGGTGATGGGTGTTGGCCAGTGCCGGTTCGTTGAGGGACACTCGTTCAGACGGTGGTTTGGGTGAATGGCTTTCGGTGACCACCAGTTGATCCAGATCGTGCCGGTGCCCCGGGAACAGACTGGCCGTATGACCATCCTCGCCCATGCCCAATAACACCACATCAAACGGCTGTTGGCCCAGCAGTCGCTCAATCGTGTGTTGATACGCCCGCTGTGCCAGCATCAACCCCAATTCGGCGGGAATCCAGTGTACTTGACGGGTCGGGATCGGCACATGATTTAACCAGGCCTGGTCAATTTGCACACTGTTGCGTTCGGGGTCATCGCTCGGCAGAACACGCTCATCCCCGAGATAAATGTGCCAGTGTGCCCAGTCGGCCTGTGAATGAGCCAGTTGACGGTAAGTCACTAAAGGTGTGGTGCCGCCCGCCAGAACCAGATGAAAGGCACCGCGCTGACGGATAGCGTCGTCTGCGTGGGCAAGGATTGCCGCACACAGATCATTCGACAATCCTTGTGCCTCGTCAAACACCATCCAGTTGTCCGGCAGACTGTTGAGTTCGGTCATACTAATGCTCCGGGTGGGTATGATAGCGCCACGCCTGTTCCGGGGAGTCAAAGAGTTTGTTGGCGCCCTGTGGTCCCCAGGTCCCCGATTCATAGGTATCAATGTAATTGGTCTGTGTGCTCCAGGCGGCAATCACCGGGTCCACCACTTTCCAGGCGGCTTTGACCTCGTCGTATCGCAAAAACAGCGATCGGTCCCCTTTGATCACATCCAGCAACAGCTCCTCATAAGCATCGTACGCATCGGCCTCGTCCGGATGCAGGGCTGCATCCAGACTGATCTGCTGGGTGTTGATTTCCAAACCCGGCTGTTTGGCCATCATTTCAACTTTGATGGATTCATCCGGCTGAATGCCGAAAATAATCCAGTTGGGTTCCATTTTTTCAATCTGGGAATCACGGAAAAACTGTTTGGGCGGGTGTTTGAAGCACACCGACACCAGCGTTTTGTTTTTGGGCAGGTTTTTCCCGGTCTGCACATAAAACGGCACCCCGGCCCAGCGCCAGTTATCCACGTAGAGCTTCATGGCGGCATAGGTTTCGGTCACGCTGTCCGGCGCCACTCCAGGTTCGTCCAGATAGCCCGGCACGGGTTGACCATGGACTTTGCCAGCGGTGTACTGAGCGCGATAGGCTTGAGAGGCCACGTGCTTTTTCTGGATGGGGCGAATGGATTTAAGCAGTTTGACCTTTTCATCGCGCAGGTCTTCGGCTTCCATGGAGGCCGGGGGTTCCATCGCCACCAGCGCCAGCAACTGCAATAAATGGCTTTGAATCATGTCACGCATGGCTCCACTGGTATCGTAATAGCCTGCACGGGTGCCGATCGGGCGGTCTTCGGCATGGGTGATCTGGACGTGCTCGATGAAATTTCGGTTCCACAACGGTTCCATCAGCAGGTTGGCAAAGCGAAACACCATGATGTTTTGCACCATGCCTTTGCCCAGATAATGATCGATGCGATAGGTCTGGGATTCCTTGAGGTATTTGTTCAGTTCGCGCTGCAGGTTTTTGGCGCTGGTCAGGTCATACCCAAACGGTTTTTCCAATACCACGCGCTTCCAGCCGGTCTGTTCCAGTAACAGGTCCGCTTTGCTCAAATGACGAACCACTTCGGCAAAAAAGTCCGGGGCCAGTGACAGATAATAAGCGACGTTTTCCGACCAGCCAGCGGAGTCGATTTTCTGGGCCAGCTGTTCATACGCCGCCGCATCATTGATGTCCATGCGTAAATAATCCAGCCGCTGCACAAAGCGATCGAACACTTCGGCATCCAGCCCGCCACGGGCTTTGGGTGACAAGTGAGCACGTACTTCGTCCACCCAGTCCTGACGTGACCAGTCACGGCGCCCGATTGCCAGAATGTGCATGTCCTCATCCAGACGTCCCATCTGCTCCAAATGATAGAAGCTGGGCATCAGCTTGGTCAGGGATAAATTGCCAGTGGCGCCAAACACCACATAGGTACAGGCCTGCGCCATGATTACACCTCGTAACTGCCGGATTGGGCGTGGCCGCCGGAATGAATCCAGTCGGTATGGAAACGCTCCCCTCGCGGGGCGTCCACGCGTTCATAGGTGTGGGCACCGAAATAATCGCGCTGTGCCTGCAGAATGTTGGCGGGCAACCGGGCGCAGCGATAGCCGTCAAAAAACGCCAGCGCCGAACTCATCGCCGGCACCGGCAAGCCTTCTGTGACCGCAAAGGCCACCGCTTTGCGCCAGTGACGCTCGGCCTGTTTGACCGCGTCTTCAAAAAATTGATCGTGCAGCAGGTTGCTTAAGGTCGGGTTCTGATCATAGGCCTGTTTGATGTTTTCCAGAAAACGACTGCGAATGATGCACCCACCGCGCCACATCAGCGCAATGCCGCCGTAATTCAGATCCCAGTCAAACTCATTGGCCGCTTCGCGCATCAGCATGTAGCCTTGTGCATACGACATGATTTTTGAGGCATACAACGCATCATGCAACGCATCAATCATGGCCTGCGTGTCCAATTCACTCAATGTGGATGCCTCACCCGCCGGATAGCGATCGGCGGCCTGTTCGCGCTCGGTTTTCAGGGCCGACAGACAACGGGCGTAAACCGATTCGGTGATCAAGGTTACCGGCACGCCCAGTTCCAGCGAGCTGATGCCCGTCCACTTGCCCGTGCCTTTCTGCCCGGCGGCATCCAGAATCTTGTCGACCAACGGTTCGCCGTCCTGGTCTTTAAACGTCAGTAAATCAGCCGTGATTTCAATTAGGTATGAGTCCAACACACCCTGATTCCATTCAGCAAAGACCGCTTGGATGGCCTCAACCGATAACCCCAGGCCCTGGCGCATTAAATGATACGCCTCCGCAATCAGCTGCATGTCGCCATACTCGATGCCATTGTGCACCATCTTGACGTAATGCCCGGCGCCTTCCGGCCCCACCCAGTCACAGCAGGGCTGATCATCGGACTGGGCGGCAATGGCCTGAAAGATCGGTTTGACCGCGGGCCAGGCCGTTTTGTCGCCACCCGGCATAATCGACGGACCAGTGCGGGCGCCTTCTTCACCGCCCGACACTCCGGTGCCGATGAAATGCAAGCCTTCGGCTTGGAGGCGCTGAGTGCGGCGAGTCGAGTCTGTGTAGAGGGAATTACCGCCATCGATGATGATGTCGCCTTCAGACAGCAGCGGAATCAAATCCTCAATCAACTGATCCACCACGGCGCCCGCTTTGACCATCAGCATGACTTTACGGGGCGTGGCTAACTGATCGACCAGTTCGGAAAGCGTTTGTGCGCCAACAATGGAGCGCCCTGCCACTCGTTGGCGAATAAACGCATCGGTCTTTTCATAAGAGCGGTTGTACACCGCTACCTTGAAACCATGGTCCGCCATGTTCAGAACCAAATTCTGACCCATAACGGCCAAACCGATCACGCCTATATCAGCCTGCGCCATGTCTGTGCTCCCTTTTCGTCGATACGTTTTAGCCACATTGTAAAGCAAATTGCCCGGAGGGCTTCAATCATTCAGCCATCCTGCCCTGTTCAGATGACAGTGATGTGATATTGGTGGGTTGTTTGCTGTTATCGACACAAAGCAAGGCGTGCACCCAAAAGAAAAAGTAATGAAATCTTAAGGGGTTGTCATGCAAACGCATGAAATAAACGACTGCGATGATTCAAAACGCACCAAAAGTGACCAGGCCTGGTAAAAAACAGGTGGTTATAGAAAGAAAAAACCCGCCGATCACATTCGCAATCGGCGGGTTAAGATGTGGCGTCCCGTAGGGGAGTCGAACCCCTGTTACCGCCGTGAAAGGGCGGTGTCCTAGGCCTCTAGACGAACGGGACGGGAGGGTTTTTTGCCTGAAACAAATTTTGTCCAGACAAAAAAAATGCCTGCCGAAGCAGGCGATTGTGTGAATGTATGATTCCGGCCTAGAGGAAACATTCATACAATCTGAATTTGGAGCGGGAAACGAGGTTCGAACTCGCGACCCCAACCTTGGCAAGGTTGTGCTCTACCGCTGAGCTATTCCCGCAATGGCGTCCCGTAGGGGAGTCGAACCCCTGTTACCGCCGTGAAAGGGCGGTGTCCTAGGCCTCTAGACGAACGGGACACAAACATCATCTCTTTACCATTTGGCCTAAGTAAAATGGTGGAGCTAAGCGGGATCGAACCGCTGACCTCAACACTGCCAGTGTTGCGCTCTCCCAGCTGAGCTATAGCCCCTCGAGCTGATGGGTGCGTATTATAAGGAACTCACCGTGACGGTCAAGCCATTTTTGCACTTTTTTGACAATTTTAGCCGTTTTGCGCCTTGCGCTCCTCAATCACGGCCAAAGCCCGATCCATACGGGCCAAACAGCGTGTCTGCCCAATCAGTTCCGCCGTGGCATCAATCGAAGGCGATTGACCGCCGCCAGTGATTGCCACGCGAAATGGCATGCCCACTTTGCCCATGCCGACTTCCAGCTCAGCTGCCGTGGCCTGAATGCATTCATGGATGGATTTGGTCGACCAGTCTGTCAGCGCGGCCAGTTTGTCTTTGAGTGTGCGTAACGGTGTTTCGGCAACCGGACGCAGATGCTTTTTGGTGGCCACCGCATCAAAGGCGTCAAACTCACGGTAAAAGTAATCGGCGGCCTCCGCCATCTCCACCAGGGTTTTTGCCCGCTCACGCAAAAGGTCGGCCACAGCGGACAAAGCCGGTCCCTGCTCGGTGTCGAGCCCACGCTCCTGCATAAAAGGGGTCAGATGCGCGGTTAAATTAGCAAGCGGTGTGGTCTGAATATGCTGCTGATTGATCCAGAGCAGCTTTTCTTCGTTAAACGTGGACGGGGCGGCATTAACCGCTTCCAAAGAAAAATGCGCCACCATTTCTTCAAGGGTGAAAATTTCCTGATCGCCATGAGACCACCCCAATCGGACCAGATAGTTCAGTAAGGCTTCCGGTAAAAAGCCTTCTTCTTTGTATTGGAGCACGGACACTGCACCGTGGCGTTTGGACAGGCGTGCGCCATCACTGCCGAGCACCATGGGGATGTGCGCAAACTTGGGTACCGGCGCCCCCAATGCCTGATATAGGTTGATCTGGCGTGGGGTGTTGTTAATGTGGTCGTCCCCGCGAATGACGTGGGTCATGCCCATGTCCCAGTCGTCCACCACCACAGTGAGGTTATAGGTGGGCGTGCCGTCCGACCGGGCGATGATCAGGTCGTCAAGTTCACTGTTGGACACGGTAATTTGCCCTTTGACCAGATCATCGATGACCACACTGCCCTCCTGCGGGTTCTTAAACCGGATCACGGGCTTGACCCCTTCCGGCGGCGTACCGGTAAAGTCCCGGTAGCGCCCGTCATAACGGGGTTTTTCACCACGCGCACGCTGGGCTTCGCGCATTTGATCCAGCTCTTCCTGGCTGGCATAACAATAATAGGCTTTGTCTTCGGCCAGCAGCTGGTCAATGATGGCCTTGTAACGTTCAAAACGATCGGTCTGATAAATCGGGCCGTCATCATAGTCCAGGCCCAGCCAGTGCATGCCATCAAGGATGGCGTCGACCGAGGCCTGGGTGGAACGCTCGCGATCCGTGTCTTCGATGCGCAGAACAAACTGCCCGGTTTGCTGGCGTGCATAAAGCCAGGAAAACAAGGCTGTGCGCACACCGCCAATGTGCAGAAAGCCCGTCGGGCTGGGGGCGAATCGCGTTTTTACCACAAGCGTCTCCTTTATCTAAACTGTGTCGATGCATACCATCTGTGCGGGCAAATGGCGTAAAATGGGACACATTATAACCAATTCCGCCCGCCTGCCGTGAACGACCGTGGAACGAGTTTTCACCAACGCTCGGGGGCGCGAAAAAAGAGCAAAGGAAATCGTTTTTTATGACACTTTTTGCGTCGCAACCGCAACCGGCTTTCACGCCCTCGCCTGCTTTGCACTACCGTCTCCAGCTGGCTCATCCGCATGCGCATTTGTTTGAGGTCACGCTTCGGGTGGAACTGCCGGATCCGACCGGTCAGGTTCTGTCGCTGCCCAAATGGATCCCCGGCAGTTACCTGTTGCGCGATTTTGCCAAGCATGTGGTGGGATTGCGGGCCCAGACAGAACAAGGTCAGCCACTGACTGTGACGCCGTTGGACACCGCGCACTGGCAGGTCGAGCCCGCTGCGACCGCGATTGAGATTTGCTACCAGGTTTACGCCTGGGATTTGTCGGTGCGAGGTGCGCATTTTGACCAGACGCATGCCTTTTTCAATGGCACCAGCGTGTTTCTGGCGGTCGAAGGTCAGCGTGAGCAGCCGGTTGAGGTCGTGATTGAAAAAGGCAGCGCCCCCTTTCAGACCGACTGGCAGGTCGCCACAACGCTGCCAGCGGTTGAGACCGACGACCAGGGGTTCGGGCGCTTCCAGGCAAAAGATTATTGGGATTTGATTGAGTATCCGGTTGAGATCGGATCGTTTGAGTGGCTCGAATTTGAAGCCTGTGGCATTGTGCACCAGGCGGTCTTCACGGGTCGAATCGAATGGGAGCGCGTAGACACCGAACAACTCCGTGCCGATCTGACCCGCATCTGCGAAACCGAACTGTCGCTGTTTGGCGCGCCCTACCCGATTCAGCGCTATCTGTTTCAGGTGATGGTCACCGCCAATGATTACGGCGGTCTGGAACATCTGGATTCCACGGCCCTGATGATCAGCCGCGATGACTTGCCCTATCTGGGCCGGGAAACGACCTACCCCGACGGCTATTTGAATTTTCTGGAACTGTGTTCACACGAGTACTTTCATACCTGGAACGTCAAACGCATCCAACCCGAGGTCTATCAACGCCCGAATCTGACCGAGCCGGTGTACACCCGTCAACTGTGGTGGTTTGAAGGCATTACCTCGTTTTATGACCTCAATATCCTCTGGCGAGCGGGCATTCTGACAGCGTCGGCGTATTTGGCTCGTTTGAGCAAGGAAATGACCAAAGTCTATCGCCTGCCGGGACGCTTTGAGCAAAGCGTGGCCGAATCCAGCCGGCTGACCTGGACCAAGTTTTATCAGCAGGACGAAAACGCACCCAATGCCATCGTCAACTATTACACCAAAGGGGCCTTGATTGCATTAGGATTGGATTTGACCTTGCGCCATAAGACTCAGGGAAAGATCAGCCTGGATGATGTGCTCAAAACGCTCTGGCAGGATTACGGGCGCACGGGCAGGGGCTTGAAAGAAGACGAGATCGAACAAGTCTGCGAACGCGTCAGCGGCGTGGATTTAACGGATTTCTTTGCCCGTTATCTGGACGGGCAGGAAGACCTGCCCTTTGACACCCTGTTTGCCGAGTTTGGCATTGCGTTTTCATTGCGGGCTGCCACCCACCTCAAAGACATGGGCGGACCGGTGGACGAGGCCAAACAAACCCAATCTCCAGCGCCTTTGATCCTTGGCGTCAACCTGGTGCCGACTGAACACCAAACCTTGAAGGTGCGCCACATCTGGAACCGTCAAGCCGCAGTCGAAGCGGGTTTGGCGCCGGGCGATGAGTTGATTGCGCTGAACGGGTTTAAAATGGATTCGTTGGCCACATTGGAGCGGTTTTTGAGTCGCCATCAGGCGAATGAAACCCTGCGCTGTCATTATTTCCGGCGCGACGAATTAATGAGCAGCGATTTGACGTTGCAGACGCCACCCAACGACCGCGTCAGCCTGTGTTATGTGTCACCAGAGGAGCCGGTACAATGGCCAATGATGTAAGCCCTGAGGGCCTCGCCTCCCAAGTACCATCTGACAGCGATTGGCAACAACGTCTGGATCAACTGGAAATGACCTGCGCCTATCAGCAGGATACCATTGAAACGCTGAACCGCACCGTGGGGCAGCAACACCAGCAACTGCAATTGTTGCAGAAACAGATCAATATCTTGTCCGATGCCTTCAAGTCGATCAAAGAAGAGCAAACCGGCCTGGCCGGGCTCAAAGACCTGAAAGATGAGGCCCCGCCGCCGCACTATTAGCTAGCGGGATGGTCCGGGGCGATGCGCTTTTAACCAGGCCTGGTGAATTGGGTCAAGCAATGACAGGAGAGGCTGCGATGCGCTACATTCGTTTTTTCAATGAAATCGGTATTCATGACATTCCTCTGGTCGGGGGGAAAAACGCTTCGCTGGGAGAGATGTTCCAGGCACTGACGCCCAAAGGCATTCCCGTGCCGGACGGCTTTGCCATCACCGCCGAGGCCTATCGGAAACTTCTGACCGACAATGATCTGTGGGACTTTCTACACACACAACTGGATACGCTGGATGCAGACAATGTCACCGAGCTGGGAGAGCGAACCCACGCAATCCGTGAAGCCATTATCGAAGCGGAATGGCCCGAGGTGTTAAAACGGGAAATTCACCAGGCCTGGTCGGAACTGAACCAGCGCTTTGAGGGAGAAATTACGCTGGCGGTGCGCAGTTCCGCCACAGCCGAAGACTTGCCCGATGCCAGTTTTGCCGGCCAGCAGGAAACTTATCTAAATATTTCTGGCTATGAGGCCCTGGTCGAAGCCTGTAAACGTTGCTTTGCCTCACTGTTTACCGACCGCGCTACCCACTATCGCATCGACAAGGGGTTCGACCATTTTCAGGTCGGGTTGTCGATCGGCGTGCAGAAAATGGTGCGCTCGGATCTGGCCAGTTCCGGGGTCATGTTTACCCTTGACACCGAATCTGGCTTTGACCAGGTGGTGTTTATCACCGGGGCTTGGGGACTGGGAGAAAATGTGGTCCAGGGCGCGGTGGATCCGGACGAATTTTATGTCCACAAGCCCACTTTTGAGCAGGGGTTTCGCCATGTGTTGCGCCGTCATCTGGGGGCCAAAAAGCTCAAGATGATTTATGACACCAGCGGCCTGAAAAAATCACCGGTTAAAAACATTCAAACCCGGGTTGAGGAGCGGCGACGGTTTTGTTTATCGGATGACGAGGTGTTAAAACTCGCTGATTTCGCCATGCGTATTGAACAACATTACAGCGTGGATCAGAAAGCGGCCAAAGCCATGGACATTGAATGGGCCAAAGACGGCGTGGATGGCCAGCTTTACATCGTGCAGGCGCGGCCTGAAACCGTGCGTTCCCTCCAAAACCATCAGTGTCTGACCCAGTTTCAGATCCATCCCCGCTCCGATGCACAGGTGCTGACCTCTGGTCGTGCGGTGGGCGATCGGCTCGCGGTTGGACGTGTCAAAATCATTGAAGACGTCGCCGAAATCAGCCAGTTTGAGCCGGGGAACATTCTGGTGACCGACATGACCACGCCGGACTGGGAGCCAATCATGAAAAAAGCCGCGGCGATTGTCACCAACCGCGGCGGACGGACCTGTCATGCTGCCATCATTGCACGCGAGCTGGGGATTCCGGCGATTGTCGGTTGCGGCAAAGCCACCACAGACCTGATGCCGGTCGACACCCAGACTGTGACTGTCTCCTGTGTGGAAGGCGACACCGGTAAGGTGTATGCAGACGAACAGCCTTTTGAAAAAATTGAGACGGATCTGAGCGAGCTGGGCACCACTGAGACCGATCTGATGTTGAACCTGGCCAATCCGGATATGGCCTTCAGCCATCGCTTTCTGCCCAGTGCCGGGGTCGGGCTGGCCCGCATGGAGTTTATGATCAATGAATCGATCAAAATCCACCCGCTTGCTCTGATCAAACCCGAAGCAATCAAAGACGAGGCAACCCAGAAAGAGATTGTCGACATTCTGAGTCAAGCAGGGTTTGACCAGAATGAGGGCGAAGCCTTTTTTATTCAACGCCTGAGCGAAGGCATTGCCACGCTGTGTGCCGCCTTTTACCCAAGGCCGGTGGTGTTGCGCCTGTCGGATTTCAAATCCAATGAATATCGATCCCTTTTGGGGGGGCCGGCCTTTGAACCGCGAGAAGAAAATCCGATGCTCGGCTTTCGCGGGGTGGCACGCTACGTTTCTGAATCATTTGCCCCGGCGTTTGCCATGGAATGCGCCGCCATCAAGGCCGTGCGCGAAGATTTCGGCCTGACCAATCTCAAGGTGATGTTGCCCTTTGTGCGCACGGTAACGGAGGCGCAGCAGGCGTTGAAAGTGATGGCCGACAATGGCCTGCCCCGTCATCACAACGGGTTGGAGGTGTATATGATGTGCGAAATCCCCAACAATGTGTTGCAAATGAAGGCGTTTGCCCCCTTCTTTGACGGGATTTCGATTGGCTCAAACGACTTGACTCAGTTAGTTCTGGGCGTGGACCGGGATTCCGGTCAGGTGGCCGGCAGCTTTGATGAGCGCGAAGCCGGTGTGAAAACCATGATTCAAATGGCGATTGAAACCGCCAAGCAGTGCGGGCTACATACCGGCTTTTGTGGACAGGCGCCTTCGGATTACCCGGAGATGGCGGCGTTTCTGGTGGAACAAGGCATCGACAGCATCAGTTTGAACCCGGACTCGCTGCTCAAAACCCAACAGCGATTGCTGGCCATGGAACAAGGCGATGCTGACAGTTAAGCCGCCGGTTCGGTTCAGGCCAGTCGCTTGCGAATCAGGCTGGGAGCGCTGTCAAGTAACTGGCGGGTGTAAGCATGCTGCGGACGGGTCATGACCTGTGCCACCTCCCCTTGCTCGACAATCTTGCCCGCCTGCATCACCGCCACTTTATGGGCGATGGCGGGAATGATCGACAGGTCGTGGGTAATGAACAGAAACGACAGCTGATATTCCTGCTGCAAGCGGTTCAACAGGGACAGCACCTGCGCCCGGACCGACACATCGAGTGCACTGGTGGGCTCATCGCAGATGATCAGCTCCGGCTCCACCGCCAGCGCACGGGCAATGCCGATGCGTTGGCGTTGACCCCCGGAAAATTCATGCGGATAGCGGCGTGCATGCTCCGGGCGAAGCCCGACCTGTTCCAGTAACGTCTGAATGCGTTTGGCCCGGCCTGCTTTGTCAGTGGGCCCGACGTTGAGACTCTGCATGCCTTCGGCGATGATGTCGCCCACCGTCATGCGCGGATTCAGTGCGGAAAATGGGTCTTGAAAAATCACTTGCAGTTTCTGTCGCAAGGGTTTCATTTGCTTCTCTTTTAAGGCCACCAGCTCATGCGATTCCCCGCCCTGTTCAAACACCACACGGCCATGCGTGGCCTGCACTAATTTTAGAATGGCCTGACCAATGGTGCTTTTGCCACTGCCTGATTCCCCAACCAGCGCCAGGGTTTCTCCCTTGCCGATCCGGAGACTGACCCCATCAACAGCCCGGACATGGTCCACAGTGCGCTGAAAAATTCCTTTTCGGATGGGAAAGTGTACTTTCAGATCCGTAATCTCCAGCAAAGGCGGGCGCTGCAAAACCGGCTTAAAATCAGATACCGGCACGGCATCGGCCAGTAATTTTTGGGTGTAGGCCTCAATCGGGCGGTCAAAAAAGTGTTGGGTTTCGGCCTGCTCAATCAACTGGCCTCGCTGCATCACCGCAACCCGATCGGCCATTTCATACACCACGCCCATGTCGTGAGTAATGAACAAAATTGACAGGCCGTGTTTGTCTCGCAAGGATTTAAGCAGACGCAAAACCTGAGCTTGAATGGTGACATCCAATGCAGTGGTGGGTTCATCCGCGATCAGCACATCCGGTTCGCAGGCCAGTGCCATGGCGATCATTACCCGTTGCTTCTGACCACCCGACAACTGATGTGGATACCAATCAACGCGCTCGGATGGATTGGGGATGCCGACCTCTTCAAACAGTTGAATGGTGCGGTCCTTGGCACGGGCCCGTGAAAGGTTCAGGTGTCGAGTCAGGACTTCGCTGACCTGAGCACCGATGGTCATCACCGGGTTCAACGAGGTCATCGGTTCCTGAAAAATCATGGCAATTTTGCGACCCCGTACGGTCTGCATCATTTTTTCAGGCAGTGAAAACAGGTTTTCCCCATGCAGATCAACCTGGCCGCCGGTCACAGTCAATGCCTCGGGCAACAGACGCATAATCGCCATGGCCGTCAATGATTTGCCACTGCCGGATTCGCCCACCAGGGCAAAAATCTCACCTTCGTCAACGGAAAAACTGACCGACTTCACCAGGGTTTCCTGCTCGGCTTGAATGGTCAATTGTTGCACGTCCAGCACGGTGGTCATAGCGTTTTTCCTTCAGATCATTGACGCGTCTGCGTGCGTGGATCCAGCACCCGTTGCACGCGATCGGAAAATAAATTGGCCGCAAGGACCAGTAAAAACATAAAAATAAAGGCCGAAAACAGCGACCACCAGACCATAGGCTCGCGTGCCATTTCCAGGCGAGCTTGATTGATCATATTGCCCCAGCTGTGCATGGTCGGATCGACCCCGACTCCGACGTAGGATAACACGGCTTCGGCCAGCACCAGGCCGCTGAAATCAAGCACCACCGCAATCAGCACAATGTGCATGACATTGGGCATAATGTGGCGCACGATAATGGTCAGGCGCCCCACACCAAAAGCACGGGCGGAGGTGACGAATTCCACCTGAGATAACTTGAGAGTTTCGGCGCGTAACAATCGGCAAAGGCCAGTCCAGCTGGTCATACCGAGAATAAACACCAGAAACAGCAAACGCAAATCGGCCCGCTCTTCGGTTGAACCGAACCACTGCGGGTTGTTATTGAGGATGGTCTGCATCACCAACACCGCTGCGGCAATCAAAAGCACGCCTGGGATGGAATTCAGCGTGGTGTACAGATATTGAATGGCATCGTCCACCCAGCCTTTGAAAAGCCCGGCACTGATTCCCAGAAACAGAGCCAGCGGCAACATGACAAGCGTGGTCAGCACCCCGATCAACACCCCGGTGCGAATGCTTTTGACCGCGGTGTAGAGCACATCCTGTCCCACTTTGTCGGTGCCCAGTACATGGTAGAACTGGCTGAGGTATCCCAGCCAGCCCACTGTGAACAGCACTCCAAACAACGTCAGGTACGCGGTTCGCCAGGGCAGCCGGGTCATCCCCAATCCGACTTGCCGGGCGTAGGTTGGCAGTGTCAGACCGTGGACTCGCGCACGCCAGAACAAATGCCCAGCGACCAGGAAAGCTGTCATCAGAGCGACGACCATCAGCACCTGAGCGCTCGCCCATAGGATCGACGTCTCGGGCTGAACCCATTGCAGAGGTTGATATTGCTGCACGACATCTCCGTTGGGAAGCGTCACCAGACTTTGGTTATACTCAACCTGAGCAAACGGGGCTGAATAGGTGCGCTCGAACTGGTCGGCGGTGGCACCGAACGCAACATCCAGTAAGGTTTGATGGCCCTGAGTGTCCGCCTCAAAGCGCACCGAGTCTAGAAGGGCGACGGCAGTGTAGGCCAAAAGCACGATGGCAGCGATCATCGCAATTTTGGACTGAAAGATTTGCAGCCACTGTTCACGAACCTGAGGCGAGCGGCGCAATACACGCCCCCATGCCAACAGTGACAACACCAGCAACCAGATCATGTAATCACTCCAAAGCGGGGCCATCATGCGTCAAACCTCACTCTTGGATCAAACAGCGCATAGGATAGATCGGTTAGGATCAGCCCAATGATGTACAACAAAGCACCCAGGAACACCATGGCTTTGACAATGGCGAAATCCTGAGCATTGATCGCATCGATGGTGTAACTGCCCAGCCCCGGAATGCCAAAAAATGACTCCATGATCAGACTGCCCATAAACAAGGTCGGAATAATCACCACCACCCCGGTCAGGATCGGTAATAAGCCGTTTTGAAGGAGATGCCCAAACAGCAAACGAATTTCGGACAAACCTTTGGCTCGCGCGGTTCGAATGTAATCCTTGTTGATTTCTTCCAGAAAAATGCTCCGGTACCAGCGCACGCCTGCCCCTAAGCCCGCGAACACACCAATGGCGACCGGCAGAATCAGAAAACGCCACATTTCCCAGCCCGACTGATACCCGGAAATCGGCACCCAGTGCAAGAGTTTGCTGAACAACACCTGCCCGGCAATGATGTAGAACAAACCGGAAATCGACATGATTGCCACCGCCACGACCATGGTTGCGGTGTCGAGCACCGACCCACGAAACAGCACAATCAGTAGCGCCAGAGCGATGTTGGTCACCAAGCCGATCAGAAATGTTGGCAGTGCAATGGCCAGCGAAGGCCACATTCGCTCCTGTATGTCTTCACTGATCTGGCGGCCATTATCTGCCTGACCAAAGTCCAGCATGAACAGTTTGAGCGACTCCTGAACAAACAGGGTTTGTGTCAGTGTGTTGACGCCCTCTGCCTGCGAGTTGAAAAAAAGAGGCTTGTCGTAACCGTGATTTTCTTTCCATGCCTGGATCATTTCCGGGCTGGTCTGTTTGGCACCCAACTGGGCGCGTGCCATGTCTTCAGGCGTGTTCACCATAAAAAACAACGCAAACGTAATCAGGTTCACCCCGATTAGAATGGGCACAGCGTAGAGAAGCCGTCGCACCATGTAAGCCAACATCAGACGTCCTCCCGGGTTTGTTTGCCTTGATCCGAGGTGCTTTTCTGACTTATAGCCGGCTGTGTAAGGGTTTGCTGTTGCCGTTTACGGTAAGCCGCCATCAAGGGATAGATAGAAACCAGAATCAGCGCACCAAGCAGCCACAGGGGCCAGACCACAGGCCGATTCCATGCCTGTTGGTTTGCCACTCTGGTTTCGGGGTCAAGCCGCCGGTATTTGAGGGTGTTATTGGCCATGGGGTTGGGCCAGACATTGTGGTACCAGTTATGGAACAAGGACAGGCTTTTGGGATGCAGGCCCCAGACCCAGGGCGCATCGTGTTGTACCAGCCGCACCATTTTTCGGATCAGTGCCTTTCGTTTGGGCCCATTCGGCAAACGTTTGACCTGGTCAAACCATTGATTGAATTGAGGCCGGTCATAATTCGACGCGTTGACGCCACTGCCATTGGTATTGATGACCGCCTGATTTCCGCTCAACAGAAACAGAAAATTTTCCGGGTCCGGATAGTCCGCATTCCAGCCCCAGGAAAACAGTTGTACTTTGGCGCCACGGACTTTTTCCTGAAACCGATTGTAGTCGGTCGCCCGAATCACCAGTTCAATGCCCAGCTTGGCCAGTTGCTTGCGATACCAGTTCAATTGCGACTTGGCATCCGGTCCGGTGGCAGGCGTATCGTAATAAAGGGTCAAAGGCTCGCCCTCTGGCGTTTGTCCATTCGGATACCCTGCCTTGCTGAGCAGGGCTCTGGCTTCGTCCAGTGAGCGGCGCACCGGTCCTTGTTTCTGCCAGCGATACACCACGTCATTGTAATGCTCACGACTGCGCTCATACCCATAAATACCAGGCGGAATGGGGCCTTGAGCCGCAACCCCCCGGCCATTGAGAAAAATGGAGATGTATTCTTCCATGTCCACGGCAATGCTGATGGCCTGTCTTAACTGACGGGCCGATTGGTCGTAGCCGCCGACGACCGGATCGGCCATATTGAACCCAAGATAAAATACCGTTGGTTGCACCGCGCTCAGAAAGGCAATCCCCTTCTCCTGCATCTCCGGTGTCAGGTTGAGTTCGCCCTGTGACGAAACCGAAATCGCCTGATCAAAACTGTCGGAACTGACGCCGGAAGCATCGTAATACCCTTGCAGGAACTTGTTCCAAAGGGGCACGCTTTCTTTTTCCAGAGAATAAATTACATCATCAATCAATGGCAGGGCTCGTCCTGCATCGGCCAACAGCGCCGGGTCGGCTCCCTCCGGCAGACCTTCGGAGGGATAGGTACCATGCTGATAATGGGGGTTGCGTTGCAGGTGCATTTGTCGGTTCGGGTTGTTTTCCACCAATCGGTACGGACCGGTTCCGACCGGATACGTATCCAAAGTCAGGTTCTTTTTGACCAGGCCTGGTTGCTGGTAAAACGCCAGCGCCTCCCAAGGGATCGGGGCGAAGAAGTTCATGCTCAGCCAGTATAGAAACTGGGGGTAACGCCCATGAATGCGAATGGAAAAATGCGTGTCCGAATGAACGTGAACGCCTT
The DNA here is from genome assembly GCF_001507535.1 of Thiomicrospira sp. WB1. Taxonomy (GTDB): domain Bacteria; phylum Pseudomonadota; class Gammaproteobacteria; order Thiomicrospirales; family Thiomicrospiraceae; genus Hydrogenovibrio. Next base: position 373,162 of record NZ_LQBN01000002.1, on the reverse strand, counting down.
CAATCGGTGTGTCTCTCAACGCGGTTAAGTCAAGGCGCTGCTGGGAGACACGGTCGGAATAGTCCGCCAATCCGACGATGAGATGACGCATATTGCCCAGAATGGGTGAATGATTGGGCTTGTAAGCCATGCGTTTGATCGCCAGCGCATAATCCTGCGCGACCAACCGACGGGTGCCGCTTTGAGCTAGATCTCCCGGCCGTTCCAAACCGTCCAGTTGTGCGGGCGTCAAATTGTGATAGAGAAACTGTCCGTCTTTATCGCGTGCAAAGGCCGGATGCGGCTGATAGCGGATGTCGTCACGCAGGTAGAAATGGTATTCGGTGTAACGAACCTGGTCGGAATCGGCATCAACAGGTTGTTGACGTTCGTCGAGAAAACGTTGCTCCGGCATCTGCGTCAGGGTCAATGGCTCGAGCGTGTAAGGGCGTTTCAAGTACTGGTACTGCAAAGGCGGTTCATAGACTTGCGAGATAATCGCCCACTCATTGGCGCTGTAGGAGCGCACCGGGTCCAGATGCTTGGGCGGCGTGGCAAAACTGCTGAACAGAGTGTTACTTTGGGCTTGAGATTGAGTATAGGGACGATTCCAGGGATCGTCCTGGCTGCAACCGCTCAACTGAAGCCCAAACATGAGCGCCAGTAAGACACCGACCATGCGTTGTTGTATCCTGCCCAATGGTGACACCACTCTTGCCTTCGATGGAAACCCGCAACGCCTGTCCGTTCAGACACTGCATACAAGCCATTAAGTTTAGTGGGCTTCCAGCAAAATCGCAAACTTTCAGCGATCGGTCCATTGCGGGTATAATACGTTCATTCATGAATCCACTGGGAAACAAAACTAAGGAGACAGGATGGGATTTCTTTCAGGCAAAAAAGCATTGATCGTCGGCGTCGCAAACAACAAATCCATTGCGTATGGCATTGCCAAACAGATGCATGAGCAAGGGGCCGAGATTGCTTTGACTTACCAGAACGACAAGCTCAAAGGACGTGTGGAAAAAATTGCCGCGGAACTGGGCAGCGAGCTGGTATTCCCATTGGATGTGGCCTCGGACGATCAAATTGATCAGGTGTTTGCGGACCTTAAACAACATTGGGATGGCTTGGACATTCTGGTGCATTCGGTCGCTTTTGCACCGCGTGCTGAACTGGAAGGCCGCATGATTGACGCCTCCACCCGCGATGGGTTTGCCACGGCGCATGACATTTCCGCTTACAGTCTGACTGCACTGGCCAAGGCGGGCCACGACATGCTCAAAGCCAATCAGGGATCGATTGTGACCCTGTCGTATCTGGGCGCAGAAAAAGCCGTTCCCAATTACAATGTCATGGGCATTGCCAAAGCCTCATTGGAAGCCACGGTTCGCTATCTCGCCGCCGATTTGGGCCAGGAGAACATCCGTGTGAATGCCGTCTCTGCCGGTCCGATTCGCACCCTTGCGGCCTCCGGGATCAAAGACTTCCGCAGCATGCTTGATAAAGCGGCCGAGTCCACCCCGTTGCGTCGTAACGTCAGCATTGAGGAAGTCGGTAACACCGCCGCTTTCCTGTGTTCCGACCTCGCTTCGGGCATCACCGGTGAAATCACTTATGTGGACGGTGGTTACAACATCACGGCCGGGTAAGTTTTTGTGATCTGACGTTTTCGCATGCGCCCAGCTCAGGGCGTATGCCCCTCCCCCGGTATTTGGGTTTCTTAACCTGTCTCAACGTTTGTCTGATCCGCCATAAAGGCCTGCAATGCCTGCATGTTTCCACGAAACTGGAATGTCTTGGGGTGTTTTTTCATCTGATAATCGTACATGGGATCATAGTATTCCTGCAGCAGGATTTCGATCCAACGTCGATGGGCGTTCGGGTTTGCTTGTTTGAGCTGTAACGCCTCGGCCTGATCAAATGCCTGCAACACCCGCTGATAGCGCTCACCGCCCAGACGCTTGCGGATCCGGTAAAATGCCTGACGCATGAATTCAGCCCAGGCCGACTGGTCCGGGTAGGCCTGCTGAGCCTGAATCACATACTCATCAAACGTGATCTCAACGCGTTGGTCCAGAGGCGTTTCCAATAGCACACGCTGACCGGATTGAAATGCATTGTGCACCGGGTGAGGAAGGTTGACCGATCCGATGTGCCCCGCCTCATCTTCCACAACCAAATGCCTGCTTTGATGCAATCGTCGTATCAGTTCTGCAGCCAGGCGGTTTTCAAAATCAATCTGTGTGGGCTGAGGAGTCACATGACGACCGAACGCAGAGCCACGATGGTGCGCCAGTTTTTCCAGGTCCAGACTGTGCGCCAGTCGTTCAAGCAAACGGGTTTTGCCGGAACCAGTGCGCCCGGCGATAACCCAGATTTGTGTGCCGGTTTGATGGACGGTTTCCGGAAAGCTTTGCAAATAGTCCAACAGGTAGCGACGAAAGGCTTTGTAGCCCCCTTTGATTCTGGGCACCGAAAGGCCGCGCTCGGCCACCCATTGCTGGGCGATCTGGGAACGCATGCCGCCACGAAAACAATAAAGCAGGGTTTCCGGCTGAGCTTTCAACTGAGCTTGCCACGCATCAATCCGCGGCTCTCGAATCGTTGCATTGACCAGTTCATGTCCGAGTTGAATCGCTGCTTTTTGACCTTGTTCTTTGTAACAGCGTCCCACCTGTTCACGTTCCGCATCGTTCATTAACGGCAGGTTGACGCTGTGTTCAAACGCGCCCTGCTGAAATTCAATGGGCGCGCGAACATCGATTAATGGAACCTGGTTTAATACAATCGATTCGAAATCATCGGTCAAAGGTAAATCGGATGTCATCAGACCACCTCGATGCGCGCTGAACCGGGCTGATATGGCAACGTTTCGCCAATTGGCGTTAACTCGAGACCGTGCTGAGCCGCGCAAGCCTGAAACGCATCCACCGCATCCGGTCTGACAATGGCGAGCAGGCCTCCAGAAGTTTGTGGGTCACATAACAGATGTTTCTGATCAGCGGTTAACTCATCACTCACTTTGTGTCCGTAACTTTCATAGTTGCGATGGGTGCCGCCAGGGACACAATCAAGGGACAAGTAGTGGTTCACATGCGGCAAAACCGGTACTTGGTCATAAGCCAGCCGGGCGGCCAGGTCACTGCCTTCACAGATTTCAAGCAAATGGCCTAACAGGCCAAAGCCTGTTACATCGGTCAGGCTGCTCACCCCATCGATTTTGGCAAAGGCTTCACCCACCCGATTCAGAGCGGTCATGCTTTCAATCGCCATTTGCAAATGGGTCGGTTGCAGCTTGTTTTGTTTTTGGGCCGTGGTCAGGATACCGATTCCCAAAGGCTTGGTCAGAAAAATCTGCGCACCGACCTCGGCATCCGTGTTGCGTTTTAGATAGTGATTTTCAATCTGACCGGTCACGGCCAGGCCAAAAATTGGTTCGGTGGTATCAATCGAATGCCCGCCCGCCAAGGGAATCCCGGCATCCTGACAGGCACGGCGCCCACCTTCGAGAACTTGTTGGCCAGCTTCGGGCGGCAAGTCATCAATGGGCCAGCCGAATATGGCGATTGCCATCAAAGGATGGCCGCCCATGGCATAGACGTCACTGAGCGCATTGGTCGCCGCGATCCGACCAAACGTAAAGGGGTCATCGACAATGGGCATAAAAAAGTCGGTGGTACTGATAACGGAGTGGCCATTGCCCAGATCATACACGGCGGCATCGTCCCGAGCGTCATTGCCGACCAACAAATTGGGCACAGCGACTTCGGCAAGGTTGGAAACCAGCATTTGGTCCAGCAGTTTAGGCGAAATTTTGCAACCACAACCAGCCCCATGGCTGAATTGCGTCAACGCAATCGTTTCGCAGGAATTCGGTTTCATAAAGGCATACCTGAACAAATCAAATCATTCTAAATGATTTTGTGACCGGTACAAGCAGGCCTGGTAAAAATCAGAAGTCAAAAAGAGAATTGTGCCAAGGCTAAGCAAAGAGAAGCTTATAAGTGTCATGACAATAATAGATGGCGGAGTGGACGGGACTCGAACCCGCGACCCCCTGCGTGACAGGCAGGTATTCTAACCAACTGAACTACCACTCCGAAGAGATATGGTGGGTGATGCTGGGCTCGAACCAGCGACCCTCGCCTTGTAAGGGCGATGCTCTCCCAACTGAGCTAATCACCCGAATGGATAACGAAATTATCGGCATTCGAAAAAAATGGCGGAGTGGACGGGACTCGAACCCGCGACCCCCTGCGTGACAGGCAGGTATTCTAACCAACTGAACTACCACTCCGTACTGCAACTTAAGAGAATGGTGGGTGATGCTGGGCTCGAACCAGCGACCCTCGCCTTGTAAGGGCGATGCTCTCCCAACTGAGCTAATCACCCATTCTGTCAAATCGCATGTTTTTCCGGGTAAGAAAAACGTGTTTGTTAGGCTTGGAATCTTTTGGATGCCTCGCTTAACAGATGGGCGTATTATAAGGCCCCAGCCCAGGTTGTCAAACCCTTTTGAGGCTTTTTTTACATTTTTTTGACTGGCCAGAATGCTGAGAAAAACGCCCAGAATCAGCGGTCCATACAAACAAAAAAACCCGTCGACATGATGCACTAATGCGATCTTATCAGACGGGTTTGATTTGGAGCGGGATGGCTTGATCCCGATGCAAAAAAGCGGTTTAGTTAACCGCTTCTTTCAATGCTTTACCAGGGGTGAACTTCGGTACTTTGGCTGCTGGGATTTTCATTTCCGCGCCAGTCTGTGGGTTACGGCCGGTACGCGCTGAACGCTCGCCCACTTTAAACGTACCAAATCCGATGATCGCAACCGAATCACCAGAGGTCAATGCTTTGGTGACATTGTTCACGGTTGCATCCAATGCTTTGGCGGCGTCTGCTTTGGTCAAACCGGCTTCGTCTGCAATGGCACTCACTAGTTCAGTCTTATTCATGATTCAAGTTTCTCCATAAGTATTTTAAGTATTCTGTCCACCTGAATTAGGCTTGAGGTAGTTATATCAGCGTCAAACAAGGGCTGTCAAGCGCCAATGCGCAAAAACCGGTGTTTTCAGTGGTGTTTGCGCGTTTTTTTACCGGAATCCTTGCCAAAATCCCGATTGCTCAGGGCTGCGCCCGCTTCGGCTTCATGCAAACGTCCTTCCAGCGACAGGCCTCTTAAATGATGCAATGCCGGGTTCTCAGCTTCGGCATAAGCACTGAATGCCTCCGGCAGATCCGCCAAGGCAATGGCGAAGACTTCATCGATCCATTGCACAGGATGGATGTCGAGACCGGCTTTCACTTCATCAGAGATTTCACTCAGGTCACGTACGTTTTCATAGGGGATCAGAACGGTTTTAATGCCCCCACGGCCCGCGGCGAGCAATTTTTCTTTCAGTCCGCCGATTGGCAGCACCTCGCCACGCAAAGTAATTTCCCCCGTCATCGCCACATCCCGGCGCACGGGAATGTGTGTCAGAACCGAAGCAATAGCGGTGCAAATGGCAATGCCAGCACTGGGGCCGTCTTTTTTGGTGGCCCCTTCAGGGAAGTGAAGGTGTACATCTTTCTTTTCATAAAAGTCACCGTCCAGTCCCAGCTCTTTGTGACGGCTGCGAATCACACTCATGGCGGTTTTGGTGGATTCTTCCATCACACTGCCCAACTGCCCTGTCGAGGTGTGTGTGCCCTTACCGGGCATTGCCGTCGCTTCTATACGCAGCAGATCGCCGCCCACACGTGTCCAGGCGAGTCCCGCTACCTGACCGATCCGGTTCTGTTCGTCAGCCAGACCTATGCGATACTTGGGCACACCCAGGTAGTCATTCAAGGCCGCCACATCAATGCGGATCGGCGCCTCTGCCTGATCCGTCACCAGACGGGTGATCGCTTTACGGCATAGTTTTGCCAACTGCTGATCCAGCAGACGTACCCCGGCCTCCCGAGTGTATTTCTGGATGATTTCGGTGATGGCCTCCCCAGACACCGAAAGCTCCCCTTCTTTCACACCATGGTCTTTCATGGCTTTGGGCAGCAAATGTTCCTGTGCGATGTGCGCTTTTTCATTTTCGGTGTAGCCGGAAAGATTAATAATTTCCATCCGATCCAGCAAAGGTTCGGGAATGTCCATGGAGTTGGAGGTCGCCACAAACATCACATCCGACAGATCATAATCCACTTCGAGATAGTGATCATTGAAGCGATTGTTTTGCTCCGGATCGAGGACTTCCAGCAGCGCACTGGCTGGATCCCCCCGATGGTCCCGTCCCATTTTGTCGATTTCGTCCAGCAGGAACAATGGGTTGCGGGTACCGGCATTTTTCATTTTCTGAATAATACGTCCCGGCATGGCGCCCAGATAGGTTTTACGATGTCCCCGAATCTCAGCTTCGTCACGCACGCCGCCTAGGGACATACGCACGAATTTCCGTCGCGTTGCGCTGGCAATCGAACGAGCCAGTGAGGTTTTACCTACCCCTGGCGGCCCGACCAGACACAAAATCGGCCCTTTGATCTTATTGACCCGCTTTTGCACGGCCAGGTACTCGACAATGCGCTCCTTCACCTTTTCAAGACCATAATGCTCTTTGTCCAGCAGCGCCTGAGCCTTGATCAGATCCTTGGACACACGAGAGCGTTTTTTCCAGGGCAACGCCAGCAACCAGTCGATGTAGGTGCGGATGATGTTGGCCTCGGGCGACTGGGGCTGCATCATTTTGAGCTTGCGCAATTCTTCCTGGGCCGCATCACGCGCCCCCTGGCTCATGTCGGACTGTTCAATTTTCTCCTGCAGTCGGGCCATTTCGGTTTTGCCGTCTTCCGACTCATCGCCCAGCTCTTCATGGATTGCCTGCAGCTTGGTATTCAAATAAAAATTGCGCTGAGTCTGATCCATCTTCTTTTTGACGCGCTGGTTGATCCGTTTTTCCGACTCCAGCAAGTCAATTTCGACTTCAAGCGTGGAGAGTATGTGCTCCAGACGTGCCTTAACGGACAGAATCTCCAGTAATTGCTGCTTTTCCTCGATTCCCAGCTTTAAATGCGCGGAAATGGTGTCCACCAAGCGGTTGGGTTCGGTGGTTTTTTCCACCGTCTTTTTGACTTCGCTCGGAATTTTGCGCTTGAGCGAGGCGTATTCATCAAAACGGGTCTGAATGGTACGCACCAACGCTTCCACTTCCTGATCGGTGGTTTCGTCAGAGGTCACCTCGGACACTTCGCCGGTCAAATACTCACCACTATCTTCCAGTCCCAAGAGCTTGAAACGTTTGATGCCTTCAACCAAGACCTTAATCGTGCCATCCGGTAGCTTTAACAGCTGCAGGATATTGGCCATGACACCGGTCTGATACAGATGATCCAGTTCCGGTGTGGTATCGCTTGCGTCCTTCTGAGTGATCAGAAAAATTTGCTTGTCAGCCTTCATGGCGGCGTTCAAAGCGTTCATGGATTTTTCCCGTCCAACAAACAACGGCACAACCATGCCGGGAAATACCACAACGTCTCTCAGTGCCAGCACAAACACATTGTTTTTATAATCGATTTGTTCTATGTCCATGAAGGTCTCACTTTCTTATAAGTTAACTCGAAGCCTGCTTGGCTGATTCCGCGTACATCAGTACCGGTTTCTTTTTGCCTTGAATCACGGCTCTGTTGACCACCACCTTTTCCAGATTCTGGATGCTTGGCAGTTCGTACATGGTGTCTAGCAAGGTTTTTTCCAAAATCGAACGCAGCCCACGTGCACCGGTTTTTCGTTCAATCGCCAGCTTAGCGATTTCACTCAATGCGTCTTTGCGGAATTGCAACTCGACCCCTTCCAGCTCGAACATCTTTTCGTACTGTTTGATCAGCGCATTCTTTGGCTCGGTCAGGATTTCAATCAGCGCTTTCTCATCCAACTCGTCCAGCGAGGCGATCACAGGCAACCGCCCCACGAATTCTGGGATCAGGCCGAATTTGTTCAAATCCTCCGGTTCAATCTGACGTAACGCACGCGAAGGCTGATCCGACTTTTCCTTGGATTTGACTTCAGCGGCAAAACCGATACCGGCATTTTTTTCCGTGCGCTGTTCAATGATTTTTGCCAGGCCTTCGAAGGCCCCACCCACAATAAAGAGGATTTTGGAGGTGTCCACCTGAATCATGTCCTGATTCGGGTGTTTGCGTCCACCCTGGGGCGGAATACTGGCCACGGTGCCCTCAATCAGCTTCAGCAGGGCCTGCTGAACCCCTTCGCCGGACACATCACGCGTGATCGAAGGGTTTTCGGATTTTCGGGTGATTTTATCGATTTCATCAATGTAGATGATGCCGCGTTCCGCTTTTTCCGGATCGTTATCACAGCGCTGCAGCAACTTCAGCAAGATGCTTTCCACGTCTTCGCCCACATAACCGGCTTCGGTCAACGTGGTGGCGTCGGCGATGGCAAACGGAACGTCCAGTAAACGCGCCAGCGTCTGAGCAAGCAGGGTTTTCCCCGAACCGGTCGGGCCGATCAGCAAAATGTTGCTTTTGTCCAACTCGACCTCGTCCTTTTTGTAGCCTTGCTGCAAACGGCGGTAATGATTGTAAACCGCCACCGCCAGAACTTTCTTGGCCTGCTGTTGACCGATGACGTAGTCATCCAGAATGTGACTGATTTCCTGAGGCGTGGGCAAGTCGGTTAATTCAAAACCAAGTCCCGACTCACCGGCTTCTTCACCGAATTCTTCCTGCAGGATGTCGTTACACAGTTCAACGCATTCGTCGCAAATATAGACCGACGGGCCCGCGATTAATTTTTTGACTTCGTCCTGTGCTTTACCGCAAAAAGAACAATACAGGGTTTTTCCACTCATTCAGGCAGCCTTTTTTGATTCGTATTTAAATAATGGGGACGGCGTGCGTCAATTCAACCTTAACGCTGGGTAATGACCTTGTCCACCAGGCCGTATTCACACGCCTCATCGGCATTCATGAAATTATCCCGGTCGGTGTCCCGCTCGATGATGTCCATGGGTTGGCCCGTGTGCTCCGCCAGGGCTTTATTCAAACGGCTTTTGACCTGCAGGATTTCCTTGGCATGGATTTCGATGTCGGAAGCCTGCCCCTGAAAGCCACCCAGTGGTTGGTGAATCATAATGCGGGAATTGGGCAGAGAAAAACGCTTCCCCTTTGCCCCTGCGGAAAGAAGAAAGGAGCCCATGCTTGCTGCCTGGCCGATGCACATGGTGCTGACATCCGGTTTGATGAATCGCATGGTGTCATAGATGGCCATCCCGGCAGACACACTGCCACCCGGCGAATTAATATAAAGATGGATGTCCTTATCCGGGTTTTCCGATTCCAGGAACAGCAGCTGGGCCACAATCAGATTAGCCATCTGGTCTTCGACCTGCCCCACCAGAAAGATAACGCGCTCTTTTAACAGGCGTGAATAGATGTCGAACGAGCGCTCCCCTCGACTGGTTTGTTCAATGACCATCGGGATCAGGGCGTCTTGAATCGGCATGGATGACATGTGTGTTCCTTTGTGTGTTGGCGTAAATCAAATGGACGCTGAGTTGGCGTCACGCAATACGAATATCTTAGCGGTTGTCGGTCGAAAAATAAATGCGGTAAAAAAAATCCGCGCAACGGTCAGAGACCATTACGCGGATCGTTTATCGCTTTTCAGCAAACCGTTCAGGCAAGCTTAAGCGCCGGGCGCCACAACCTCGTCAAAGGCTTTTTTGACTTCTTTAGTTTTGGCTTTATCCAGCACCATCTGCATGATCTGCTTTTCAACCAGAATCGCATCCACTTCTTTCTGTGCATTCGGGTTTTTGGCGTACCAGTCGATCACTTCCTGCGGATCTTCGTAGGAAGAGGCCTGCTCTTCGATGTAAGCACGACGATCCTCGTCACTGGCCTGCAACTTGTGTTCTTTGATCACATCGCCCAGGATCAGGCCGATTTTGACACGTTTTTCCGCATCCGTCTTGAAGGTTTCCGGCGTCATGCCCAGATCTTCCGGTTTTAAACCCTGCTGCTGGAATTGCTGCATCTGCTGTTGCATCAGAGACTGAGCTTCCTGATCGATCAGCGACTGCGGTACCGTCAGGTCAACCGCTTCGGCAATGGCATCCATCACGGCCGTCCGGTTTTTGTTATCAACGGTACGCTGCAATTCTTTTTCCATGTTGTCACGGATTTCTTTGCGCAAGGCCTCTTCTGTGCCCTCTTCCACGCCGAAGGACTTGACAAATTCTTCGTCCACTTCCGGCATCTGTTTGGTCTGCACCGAGTGAACCGTGATGTCAAACGTGACCGTCTGCCCTTTCAATTCTTCCGACTGATAATCTTCCGGAAAGGTCACTTCGATGGTCTTTTCTTCGCCTTTTTTCATGCCGATGATGCCGTCTTCAAAACCGGGGATCATGCGACCGGAGCCCAGTTCCAGCGGCACATCTTCCGCGGAACCGCCTTCAAACGGTTCGCCGTCTTTTTTACCAACGAAGTCAATGATCACCTGTTCGCCTTCACGGGCTTTTTTGTTGCCATTGGCAGGTTTCCAGGCTGCTTTCTGCTCACGCAGCTTATCGATCATCGCATCGACGTCTTTGTCTGTGATCTCAGAGGTGATCTTTTCGACTTTCAGCTTGGCAAAATCCGGCAGCGTCACTTCTGGGAAGACTTCAAAACGCGCGGTGTAAACAATTTGCCCGTCTTTGTGATCCAACTCATCAATCTGAGGCTGGCCCGCGATGTTCAGGTCTTCTTTTTGGATGGCATCGTAAAACGATTCCTGAACCGCTTCGCCCATCATTTCCTGAAAAACCTGCTGGCCATAGCGCTGCTTGACGATTTTCATCGGTACTTTGCCAGGACGGAAGCCGTCCATTTTGACATTGCGGCGCATCTGAGCCAGTTTCTTGTCCACTTTGCTGTCCAGGCTATCGGCCGGCAGCGTGACATTCATTGTGTGTTCCAGACCTTCCTTCGGTTTTTCGACTGATACTTGCATTGGCGTCCATCTCAAATTGGTTAAAAGTGAATTCGTTCTGCTTTGCCCAAACCCGAAACCGAGACGACCAGCCCCTGCTCGGCCGCGAACAGCGTTCTTTATTCCAACGGTTTGCGACAAAATTGAAATTAGCCGCGAATTATACTGTTTTTCGTGCGTAATGAAAAGGCAGCAGCGGGAGGCCCGGTGAAACCCAACCAGGCCTGGTTATTTTTGCCTCAGCGATTGCAATTTTTGCCAGCGTGATTAAGATTGTGCAGGTTTTTAAGAAAGTTCTCTAAGACAAGAAAAGGATGTCCCTATGACCATTGAAAAAGTCATGATGCTGATCGTCGGAACCATGGTGCTGCTCTCGGCGGCACTCACCTATTATTTTTCACCTCTGTGGTTGCTGCTGACCGCCTTCATCGGGTTGAACCTGCTGATTTCCGGCGTGTTCGGATTTTGTCCGATGGTGCTGATTTTGCGCAAACTGGGTCTGAAGCATGGGTGTGCCTTCCGTGGCTGCAGCGCGGAAAACCAGGTGAGCTGAGTTTCAGCCTCCATCATCCGAGCCTGATGCCTTCAGGCCGGTTTGATTCTATGGCCCGTTCTTGTGCAACGGGCTTTTTTATGCGTCGCATTCCAGTTTGACCGCTTCCAGATTTTCCTGCGCCAACAACCATTGCTCTTCCGCCTCTTCCTGACGGGCCTGCCATTGCGCCTCTTCTTTTAAACACTTCTGCAAACGATCACTCTGATCGGCCTGATACAAGGCTGAATCCGCCATGATTTCGTGCAAATCAGCCAGAGCACTTTCACACACTTTGATTTCTTTTTCCAGTGTCGTCAGCCGTTTCTTAATGGGGGCCAGTTGTTTTTGCAAGGCCTGACGCTTTTGCGCGGCCGCCTGGCGTGTGGCTTTTTTGGATTTGGGGCCAGCGGCACCAGCTTCAACGTCACGCGGGTCAGACGAATTGGTTTTCAGTGACTGAAGCCGTTGCTGGAGATAGCTTTCCAGACTGCCATGAAACGGTTGGACCTGAGCCTGGTGCACCCACCAGAATTGGTCCACCAGACTGCTGAGCAAATGCTGATCATGAGTCACCAGAATCAGGGCGCCGGCAAATTCCTGCAACGCCATGTCCAGCGCATCGCGGGTTTCCATGTCCAGATGGTTGGTGGGCTCGTCCATAATCAGCAAGTTTGGTTTTTGGAACACCATCAAAGCCAGAGACAGCCGGGCTTTTTCGCCCCCCGAAAACCCCTTGACTCGCTCCAGCGCTTTGTCTCCGCTAAACCCAAACTGTCCCAAAAAATCCCTGGCTTGCTGGTCGGTCACGCGTGATCCGTCGTCATGAGTGAGCTGCTGCAAGTGAGCCATCGGCGAGTGGTCCAGCTGCAACGCCTCCAGCTGGTGCTGAGCAAAGTAAGCCATTTTCAGCCCTTTTGCCGCCACAACCTTGCCTTTGGTCGGCGTCAAGTCACCCACCAGGCACTTGAGCAATGTACTTTTACCGGAACCATTGACGCCGACCAGACCAATGCGATCTCCGGCCCGCAATGTCAAAGACACCTGGTCGAGAATCGCAGGCGTTGACGGGTCATAGGCAAATCGCAGTTCAGACACACTAAGCATGGGGTCAGGAAGTTGGGCCGGCGTAAAAAATTCAAACCGGAACTGATTGCTGGCCTGAACCGCTGCCACGGTTTCCATACGTTCCAGCGCTTTGATCCGGCTCTGGGCCTGTTTGGCTTTGGTTGCCTGGGCTCGAAACCGGTCAATGAATGTTTTTAAGTGCTGCATCTGCTGTTTTTGTTTGTCGTGCAGTGCCTGCTGTTGCATCAACTGCTCGTTGCGCTGGCGTTCAAACGCGGCAAAGTTCCCTCGGTAGTACGACAAACGTTTGTTTGACAGGTGCGCAATACCCTCCACCACTTCGTCCAGAAAATGCCGATCATGCGAAATCACCAACAACGCGCCGGAGAAAGACTGCAGCCATTGAATCAGCCAGGCCACGGCTTCGATGTCGAGATGGTTGGTGGGCTCATCCAGCAGTAACAGATCCGAACGCTGCATCAGGGCGCGTGCGAGCTTCAAACGCACCTGCCATCCCCCGGAAAATTCACATACCGGTTTGGCAAAATCGGCATCCGTAAACCCCAGGCCCATCAGCATCTGCTTGGCGGCCGGCTCAACCCGATAGCCATCGATCTGGTCCATCCGGTCCCAGGCCTGAGTGAGGGCCAGATCGTCTTGCTGTGCCTGGGCGGCGTTGACCTGATCCCGGGCGTGCGCATAGAGCTCATCCCCCCGCATCACGAATTCAAGCATGGGGGTATCGGTGGCTGGCAGTTCCTGAGCAACCTGTCCCATGCACCAGCCAGGGGGCTGAGTGATTTCACCGGTCTCCAGTGTCTGATCCCCGGCGATCGCTCTGAACAGAGTGGATTTGCCACTGCCATTGGCACCGATCAACCCGACTTTCTGGCCGGGGTGGATCGTCAGAGAGGCGTGTTCTATCAGTGGATCGGGGCCGACTCGAAGTGAGACGTCAGACAATTGCAACATAAAAAATCAGTGCGTATCGGAAAGGGTCATGTGGCCATCATGCAGACGATAGACGCGATCCATGCGGGCCGCCAGCGTCAAATCATGTGTCACCGTGACCAGCGCCGTCTGATGACTGTCATTCAGTGCCAGCATTAAATCAAAAATCTGCGCGGCCGAACGGTCGTCCAGGTTACCGGTGGGTTCATCCGCCAGAATACAAGCCGGTTCTGTGATCAACGCCCGGGCGATGGCAACGCGCTGGCGTTCCCCACCGGACAACTCAGAGGGTTTGTGTTCCCGTCGATGCGACAGCCCTACCTGATCCAGCAGTGCCAGAGCCTTGTCACGTGACTCGGTCAACTTGGTGCGACGGATGCGCAAAGGCAGCATCACGTTTTCCAGTGCGGTCAGTTCGGGCAGGAGGAAATGAAACTGATAAACAAACCCCATGTATTGGTTGCGCAATCGCCCGCGTTTGGCCTCACGCTGAGCGGAAAAGGGCTGGTTCATCAATACGATTTCACCTTCAGAAGGTGCATCCAGACCTGCCAGCAGATGCAGCAAGGTGCTTTTACCGGACCCGGATGCCCCGACAATCGCAACCTTTTCACGTGATTTCAGGTAAAAATCCACCGGCTGCAGAACTTGAGTGACCTGGTCGCCGTCCTGGTAGGTTTTGCTTAGCCCGCGGGCTTTGAGAATGCAATCACTCATAACGTAATGCCTCCACGGGTCGGGTTTTGGCAGCGCGCCGCGCCGGGTAGAGCGTGGCCAACAGAGTCAGACCGAATGCCACGCCCGCGACGGTGTACACATCTTCCCAATGCAAATCGGATGGAATTTTGGAAATGTAATAAACGTCCGGCGGGAAAAATTCAAAGCCGAACAGCCCTTCAATAAATGGAATGATCACATCAATGTTCCAGGATAGGGTCACGCCTCCTGCGATGCCAAGCAAGGCACCGACAACACCGATGACCAGCCCCTGAATCATAAAAATCATGGAAATACTGTTGGGGCTGGCCCCAATCGTGCGCAGCACAGCAATGTCTTTCTGCTTGTCGGTGACAACCATCACCATGGTGGAGACAATGTTGAAGGCGGCGACCATAATAATCAGGGCCAGCACAATGAACATCATGCGCTTTTCCATTTCGATGGCACGAAAGAAATTGGCATGCTGTTGCGTCCAGTCCCGAACATAAAGGGTTTTGGGCACAGTCAGGCCAATCGACTGGCGCACTCGATTCACCAGAAACATGTCATCCAGTTGAAGTTGCAGTGCAGAAACCTGATCCCCCAACTTGAACACGCGCTGGGCATCGCTCATATGGATGAAGGCCAGGCCGGAATCGTATTCGTGCATGCCCACTTCAAACAGACCGCTAATGGTAAAGCGTTTGAGCCGAGGCATCATACCCAGCGGCGAGACGCTTCCCTGCGGTGCCACGAGTGTGACTTTGTCTCCGATGCTGACACCAAGCGCATTGGCCAGTTCCATGCCGATGATCATATTGTAGTCGCGCTGTTTGAGGCTGCTCATCTCGCCGGCGATCATTTTCTCAGACAGACTGGCCACTTCGGGCTCAAATGTTGGCAGAATGCCCTTCACCATCACCCCTTTAACCCGTCCGCCGAGGCTGAGCATGCCCTGGCCGGAGACATTCGGTGCCGCACCGGTCACGAGAGGCAGAGATTGGACCTGCCCATACAGCGTCTGCCAGTTGGACAGGCGCTCTCCTTGTTCCGCCAGCGTCATGTGTGGCGTCATATCAAGGATCCGGTCACGCAATTCTTTTTGAAACCCATTCATGATTGAAAGCACCACAATCAGCGCGGTGACGCCAAGGGCAATGCCGATCATGGAAGAGAAAGAAATGAATGAGATAAAGCCATTGCGACGTTTGGCCCGCGTGTAGCGCAACCCCAGCAGTAATTCGTATGGCAATTGAAACATGTTCGTCGACTTTATTTTTCAGGATGGGCGCGAAAACGAAAAACCGGCAGCCCAATGTTAAAGATCAGCCCCAGGACGCGAAGCATCAGAATGGTCAAAACGCTCAGCACCACTGCCCAATCCTGCGCCAGGCCAAAATCGATCAGCAACAATAGCAGACTGAGCCCCAGAAAAGAAGCGGTGGCATAAATTTCTTTACGCAGAATCAGGGGCACCTCGCCCATGAGCACATCCCGAATCATGCCGCCGACCACACCGCTCATAATGCCAGCCATAATGATAATCGGGTCGGAATGACCAAGCGCCATCGCTTTCTGAGCCCCGATCACACTGAAGGTCGCCAGGCCCAGGGCATCGAGGTACATCAACCAGCGCATGGGCATGGGGCGCAGGCGCGCGTAGCCGAACACCAGCAAGGTGGTCACGACCACAACATAGATATACAGGTTTTCTCCCACCCAGAAAACGGGCTGCCCCAGAATCAGGTCGCGCAAAGTGCCACCGCCGACCGCGGTCACCATGGCGATGACAATGGCCCCGAACAAGTCCAGTTGCTGGCGCGTTGCGGCGAGCAGACCCGTCATGGCAAAGGCAACCGTGCCCAGTAAGTCGAGGTAATGTAAGGTGATGGCCAACGTCATGTCGGCATTATAAAGGGCCGGCGCTCACAACGCCAGAATTGGGTTTTGACCAGGCCTGGTCAAAAAGGCGGAAGATGGACACAAAAAACCCCGCCGGAGCGGGGTCGTTTGCATCAAGAGACGGTTTACTTTTCTTTCAGGCGGTTAATGCCGAGCATTTTCATAATGTATTTCTGATAAATCGGCTCAGAATTGCCCGATTTCATATTGCGGATGAAGTATTTTTCAAACGCAATTTTTGCCAGATGCACCCACTTGCCGCGCTTGGCCCAGGTCAGGTTGCGAGGCGGAATCTGCGGCAAGGCCACAAACGCGGCGCCGGTATCGCCCATATCAGCCAGACAGACCGTGTTCCAGGTTGGCTCGGACGTGGGTTCTTTGCCATTGAGGCTGTCTTCAATGTTGTGGCAGATGGCCGTGACCATCGACTCAATCATCAGACCGGTTTTGGGGGTGCCGACCGGCACGGGGGTTTTCTCCACCGGCGGAATGGCAATGCCCACACCCAGCGCATAGATGTTGTGATAGGTCGGATTGCGGCTCAGGTTGTCCACTTTCACAAACCCACGTGGATTGACCAGCGGACCGCCATCGTCGCCCTGAGCCTGATCCTGCAGGAATTGCGTGCCCTTGAAGGCAGGCAGCATCATGGAATATTTAAACGGCAGTTCATGCTGATCAATGACTTCGCCACGGTTGTTGTACTCGTCCACATACATGGTGCCGTCTTCGATTTTGGTGACTTTGGCGTTACAGATCCAGTTGATGTGACGGTTGCGCATTTCCGCTTCCAGCAACCCTTTGGAGTCACCGACCCCGCCAAGTCCCAGGTGCCCGATGTAGGGTTCTGATGTCACGAATGTCATCGGAACCTGATCGCGAATTTTGCGTTTGCGCAAATCGGTTTCCATGATCATGGCAAACTCATAGGCCGGGCCATAACAGGACGCGCCCTGCACCGCCCCAACAATAATGGGACCCGGGTTTTCGCAGAATTCTTCCCACTGCTCGTAGGCCTCGGAAGAGTGCGGCGTGGTACAGACCGACACGGTATGGCCGCCATGGCTTTTAGGGCCCATGCCCTCCACTTCGTGGAACGCCAGAGATGGGCCAGTTGCCAGAACCAGATAGTCATAGTCCATTTCATGACCATCATCGAGCGTCAATTTGTTGTTGTCGGCATCCAGGGCAGTGGCCGTCTGGTGATAAAACTCAATGCCCTTGCGGGTCAAGTGCGGCTCAAGCTTGAACGAAATGTCTTCGGGCTTTCGCCAGCCCACAGCGACCCAGGGATTGGACGGCACAAACTGGAATTCATCAATCGCATTCACGACTTTGACCGTGTGCTCTTTGCCCAAATGCTTGCGCACATCATACGCCATGGGCAACCCACCCGTACTGGAACCTACAATCACTATCGTCGCCATAAACTCACTTCCTACGCGTTAATCAGAAATTAATGAAGTGTTAATCTTACTGAGTCCGGGCGCAATGAGAAATTAAAAATACCAATGACCTTTATAAATGATTTTCAATTTGCTTATTTTATGATCTCAGGGTCGTCGCGTTTCGCCATCGACCGAGCCGGTTGCCAGATCAATAATTGATAGGCCGTGATCAACAATCCACAAATGCTTACCAGCGCCACGGCCTGTGTCCAGGCATGACCGCCAAGCGCCAAAACACTCAAACCAACCATCAGAACCAGAGACGTGACCCAAATGGGGCGCCCGACCGAACTCAGGGCGTAACGGTGACACGCCTCCTGCGTTGTGAGCACGGTCTGACGTTCGGCTCGGCGATAGCGCGTGTAGTAATGGATGGCATCGTCCAGAATCATTCCCATCGGAATCACAAACAGCACACCGAGATCGGAAATCGCCCAGCCCGGCTGCCATGGCTGCACAAGCTGAACGGCGGCCATTAGCCACAACAAGGAGACGGCCACGGTCATCACCACGTTCAAGGCCAGACGCAGACTGCGCCAATAGCCCCACAAAAGCAACCCGCTGACCAGCAACAATCCCCATACTGCCTGACCGGCAAACAACGAATCAAACAGCCAAAGCAACCATACCAAACTGATCAGTGTCATCCCCCAACCCAAGGCCTGAAATCCGCGCGGGTAGCGTTGCATCCAACGGGTCAGACGCATCAGGCCATGCCGATCATTTGTGTTGCCGACACGAAAAGGCAACGCCGTTCGCATCCCGAGCCAGGGAAACAAACTCAAATAGGCCACCAGAGCCACCCCGGCCGCCACACTCACCACCCAGGCCAAATCCACCAGCTCCGGTGCCAAAGCCGCCGCCGCCACAAACCCCAATGCCGTGGTAAGATTGGACAGAGCAACGGGGCCGAAGGTTAACTGCAGTGCCTCAGCCAGGGCGTCATGCTGGTACAGACCGCGTGCCATTTCCCGCAGCCAGGTCATGACAATGTGAATGCCATTGCTCATTACCATCATCCACACCACCACCCAGGCGAGCACCGCCGGCAGCTCGGCGTGCGCTGCGACACCCCCGACGGCCAAAGGGGCTGGACGAAGCAATCCCACGCCGGCCAGCGTTATCAGCATCACCATAGCGGTCATGCCCATCAGCAACAGGGTCACCTTGACCGATTCCAGCGCCACCGCACACACAACGCCGGTCAGAGCCACCACCATCAGCCAGGTGCTCCAGTGGGGTGCCTGCCACAGTGTCAGCCAAGGGCTGTGCTCACTCACCATGTGCCCTAACCCCAACAACAGGGCCACCAGCCCTAGCGCCCACCCGCGTGTGGCCCAACATTGATAATGCCATAAGGTGAAGACCCAGCGCGTTACCCAGCGTGAAGCCATGTCATAATCCTTTTCCGTTGCGTGGCGGGCAAACATTTCATGCGTTTGTCAGAGCCCATTTGGTAGAATGGCCGCCATTTTATAAAAGTTTCGCGCCCTTTATGTCACAAACCGCTTATTCCCTCTTGTCGCCCCAATTTCAAACCGCTTCCGCCCAGACGGAACAACAGTGGTGGCATTTGCCTCACCCGCCGGAACAGGCCCTTGCCATCACCGCCTGGGCGCAAAAATCACCAGGCCTGGTGGTTTTGCTCACGCCCGACATGACGGGCGCCGATCAAATGACACGATTGCTGCGGTTTTTTGCGCCATCATCGCTTCCCGTCATCGGATTTCCAGAGTGGGAGACATTACCTTATGATCAATTTTCGCCCCA
Source organism: Thiomicrospira sp. WB1 (assembly GCF_001507535.1). GTDB lineage: Bacteria > Pseudomonadota > Gammaproteobacteria > Thiomicrospirales > Thiomicrospiraceae > Hydrogenovibrio. The sequence continues at coordinate 353,841 of NZ_LQBN01000002.1, read as the reverse complement.
TCAGGACATTATTTCCCAACGCCTGAAGACACTCTATCAATTACCGCGTATGCAACAGGGCATTTTGGTGCTGCCCATCAATACGCTCATGCAACGTGTCGTCCCGGCTGATTTCATTGAACAATACACCTTCTTGCTGGCCACCGAGCAGACGCTGGATGTGGACGCACTGATTGACCAGCTCGAAGTCAGTGGCTACCAACGTGTCAACCAGGTGATGGAGCACGGTGAATTTGCGATACGAGGGGCCTTGATTGACCTTTTTCCCATGGGGGCCGAACGGCCTTATCGCCTGGACCTGTTTGATGACGAAATTGAAACCATCCGTTGTTTTGACCCCGAAACCCAACGCAGCACCGATCAGGTTGAACGCATCGAGCTTTTGCCCGCAAAGGAATACGATCTCAGCGCCAAAGGACTGGGACAATTTCGCCAGCAATGCCTGACTCATTTCGGTGAAAACGTGCGGGAAAGCCAGTTGTATCGCACCGTTAAAAATGGTCACACGCTGGACGGATTGGAATACTACCTGCCGCTGTTTTTTGAACAGACCGCCACCCTGTTCGACTATCTGCCTGAGGCCAGCCAGCTGGTCATGGCCGGTGATCTGAGCCATGCCATGGAAGTAAACTGGGCCGACTTTCAGGAACGCTATGACATCGCCCGCCATAATCCGGATTACCCGGTGCTTCCGCCTCAGGAGCTGATTTTGCCTGAAGAGGCCTTGAAGCGCGAACTGGCAGCCCGGCCACGTATTCACCTGATCGCCGATCTGGACACTGCAAGCCGAAAAGCCGACAAACACAAAATCAGTTTTCAATGGCAACCTGTGCCGGATTTAAGCATTCAATCCGACAGCGACTACCCTCTGGCACGCCTGAACGCGTTTCTTGACCAGTATCGCGAGGCGCACCACGCACCGGTGATTTTTGTCGCCGAATCAGCGGGTCGACGGGAAACACTGGTGACCCTGCTCAAACGACACAAACTGGTCGCCGCCAACCAACTCAGCCAACCTGAAAACTGGGACGCCGCCCTCGCTGAGAGCACCCCCTATCGCATTGTGATCGGCCCGTTGGAGCACTCACTGGTGACCCCGGAGATGGCCCTGATTGCCGAGGCAGATATTTTTGGGCAGACCGTCATTCAAAAACGACGTCGGCGGCGCAAACACAATGAATTTGATCAAGCCGTTGCCAATCTGATCGAGCTGGATATTGGCCAACCGGTGGTGCATTACGATCACGGTGTGGGGCGTTACCTCGGGCTGGAAACCATGTCCATCCAGGGCGAGGATCAGGAGTTTCTGATGATCGAATACGCGGGCGAGGCCAAGCTTTATGTCCCGGTCACCTCTCTGCATCTGATCAGTCGCTATACCGGTGCCAATGCCGACACCGCTCCCTTGCACAAGCTGGGCTCCGATAAATGGGAAAAGGCCAAGAAAAAAGCCGCCGAGAAAGTGCGTGATGTGGCCGCGGAATTGTTGGACATCTATGCCCAGCGTGAAGCGCGAAAAGGCCATGCCTTTGACACAGACGAAGACGCCTACACACGCTTTGCGGCGGCCTTCCCGTTTGAAGAAACGCCCGATCAGGAAGCCGCCATCGACGCGGTGGTGGCCGACATGCGGGCCGAGCGCCCCATGGATCGGCTGGTGTGTGGCGATGTCGGGTTCGGCAAAACCGAGGTCGCCATGCGGGCTGCGTTCATTGCGGCCTACAGTGGCAAGCAGGTCGCCATACTGGTGCCCACAACCCTGCTGTCACAGCAACACCTGGAGAGCTTTCGCGACCGTTTTGCCGACTGGCCCATGCGCATTGAAGGACTTTCGCGCTTTCAGAATGCCAAAGAAACCCAGGCGATCATGGCGGATGTTTCCGCTGGCAACGTCGACATTCTGATCGGCACCCACAAGCTGATTCAGAAAACCATGGATTTCAAGAATCTGGGGTTGATCATTATTGATGAGGAGCACCGGTTTGGTGTGCGCCAGAAAGAACAACTGAAAAAATTGCGTGCTTCGGTCGACGTCCTCACCATGACTGCCACGCCCATTCCCCGCACACTCAACATGGCCATGAATGACCTGCGGGATCTGTCGATCATCGCCACCGCACCGGCCAAGCGACTGGCGGTTCAAACCTTTGTGCAGCAATGGAACCGGGATGTGGTGCGCGAAGCCTGTCTGCGCGAGATTCGGCGCGGGGGACAGGTCTATGTATTGTTCAACGAGGTGGACAAGATCGAAGCCATGGCCGAAGACATACAGACCCTGCTGCCCGAAGTCCGCGTCAGTACCGCCCACGGCCAAATGCATGAAACCGAACTGGAACGGGTCATGCAGGATTTTTACCATCGCCGTTTCCAGATTCTGGTGTGTTCCACCATCATTGAAACCGGGATCGACATCCCGACGGCCAACACCATCTTGATCCACCGGGCCGATAAATTCGGTCTGGCACAGCTGCATCAGTTGCGCGGTCGGGTCGGCCGCTCGCACCACAAAGCCTATGCCTACCTGTTTACGCCGGGTACCCGCGCCATGACCGAGGATGCGCGCAAGCGTCTGGATGCCATCGCCAGACATGACACACTGGGCGCCGGCTTTATGCTGGCCAGCCACGACCTGGAAATCCGCGGTGCCGGCGAACTGCTGGGCGATGGTCAGTCCGGTCAGATACAGGAAGTCGGTTTCAGTCTTTATTCCGAACTACTGGATCGGGCAGTCAAGGCCCTCAAATCAGGGCAGTCATTGTCACTGGACCAGGCCCAGAATGCCGGCGTCGAAGTCACATTGGGCGTGCCCACACTGATCCCGGAAGACTACCTGCCCGACATTCACACACGACTGGTGTTCTACAAGCGCATTGCCAGCGCCGAAAATGCCGCGGCGCTGAATGAACTCAAAGTGGAAATGATCGACCGTTTCGGCCTGTTGCCCACGCAAGTGCATCACCTGCTGGAGGCCACCGCTCTTAAACTCAAACTGGCCCCACTCAACCTGGAAAAAGTCGAGGCACACGACAGCCTGATTCGCATTCAGTTCGGTGCGCACCCGAACATTGATCCGGCGGCTTTGATTCAACTGATCCAGGCACACCCAAAGTATTACCAACTCAAAGGGCAGAGTGAATTAAAATACTTTGCAGACATGCCGGAAGTCGACGAGCGTCTGGCGGCCATCGAAACCATAGCGGCCAGCCTGAAACCCGATGCCGACCCGGCTCACACCAATACATAAGGAACCGATGATGCACCGAACGCACGCTCCCATCAATCGTTGGCGCCACCTGATCCTGACCGGCCTGGCTCTGTTGACCCTGAGCAATTCGATTCAGGCCGAGGACAAACTGCCGCGCTACCATGTCGAAGTCATCGTGTTTGAAACCCTGGCGCTGAAAGGCTGGACCGAAGAGTACTGGCCGGAGAAAACCGCCGATGCCATCCTCCCAGATTGGAATGAGCTTCGCAGCATGCCGAGCCCTTTACCCCAAAAAGTCCATCGGCTGGCGACAGAAGCCAAAAAGATGACGCGTGAAAAAGGCTACAACAAGCTTTTTCACCAGGCCTGGGTGATGACGGGGTTCCCGGAAGACCAGAGCCAACCGTTTAAAATTGAAGTCCTGCCGGGCAACGCCTATCAATCTCGCCTGTTTGGCCAGATCAAATTTTACAAATCACGTTTTGCCCACGTCCGCCTGAACCTGGGACTGGAGCGCCGCATCCCCAGCCGGGTACGACAAGACTTTGCGCAACAACAGGACATGGATGTGACAGCCTTGCCGGACTACTGGCATTTCCAGCTCAAGGAGTCACGCAAAATCAAATCCGGGGAGCTGCATTACTTTGATCACCCCATTTTTGGTGCACTGGTACAGATTCAATACCTGGGCAAAGAATAACGGGTTCAAACCAATCAAACCCCATAAAAAAACCGCCCGAGACGCAAGGGTCAAGGGCGGTTTTTTTATTTCAACGACTGCGGTGCGGATTCAAGAAGAACTTTTCTGATCGTCCGGCAGCACCAGGTTCAGCTCCAACACCTCAAAGCCATTGGCTTCATCAATCGAGATCTGAAGCTGTTCCTGATCGATGGTGACGTATTTGGCAATCACTTCCAGAATTTCTTTCCGCATCTGTGGCAGGTAATCCGGTGCCCGGCGATCTCCACGCTCGTGCGCCAGCAAAATCTGCAGACGATCTTTGGCCATGCTGGCGGATTTTTGTTTTTTCTGCCCCAGCAGATAATCTAATAATGCCATCTCCGCCTCCTATTTCCCAAAAAATTTCGAGAAAAGGCCTTTTTTCTCAGTGGTGAGAAAACGATGTTCTTTTTCCTCGCCGAGAAAGCGGTCGACCACGTCCATATAAGCCTGAGCGGCGTCGGCCTGTTCGTCCAGAATCACCGGCTCGCCGGCGTTGGATGCATTCAGCACCTGCTGAGACTCCGGAATCACGCCCAGCAATGGCACCTTCAACAGGTCCACCACATCATCCACGGCCAGCATGTCACCATTGTCGACCCGCTCCGGATTGTAGCGGGTCAGCACCAGATGCTCACTGATCGGCGCATCCCCGGATTCCGCCCGGCGCGATTTGGCCTGCAGAATGCCCAGAATTCGGTCGGAGTCACGAACGGAAGAGACTTCGGGGTTGGTGACCACGATGGCTTCATCCGCATAATACAGCGCCAGTTGCGCGCCTTTTTCGATCCCGGCGGGTGAATCACAGACAATGAAATCGAACCCTTCGGATTTGAGGTCATCAATGACTTTGCCCACGCCCTCTTCCGTCAACGCATCCTTATCACGGGTTTGAGAGGCTGCCAAAATGTAGAGGTTTTCCACACGTTTGTCACGAATCAGCGCCTGTTTCAAGTTGGCTTCGCCCTGGACCACGTTCACAAAATCGTAAACCACACGGCGTTCACAGCCCATGATCAGATCCAGATTGCGCAGGCCCACATCAAAATCGATCACGGCGACCTTATAGCCTTTCTTGGCCAGTCCGGCCGACAAACTAGCGCTGGTGGTGGTTTTGCCCACACCGCCTTTCCCTGAGGTAACAACAATGACTCGTGACACCTTGTATTCTCCTATTGCATTTCGTGCAGTAATTTTCGCGTATTATAACGTTTTGAAACGGGGCTGAAACCACCGAATGATTAATTGAGGCATTCCGGGTTAAACACCAGCTTGTCGTTTTCCAGACGCACTTCCATAAAACCGGTTTTAAACCGCTCATCAATGTCTTCTGACAACTGATACATGCCGGCGATACACACCAGCTCCGGGTTGAGGCGGTTGGCAAAAATGCGCGCCGTGGTCTCACCGGACGAACCGGCAAAGACCTTGCCCATCACCGTGCCCATCACATGGACATGACCGTCGGCCACTACTTCCGCACCGGGGTTAATGGAGCCCATCACCACCACATCGCGGTCCTTGGCGTACACCTGTTGTCCAGATCGGACCGACCCGGATATCATCAGCGCCGATTTCAGCCCCGCCTCGGTTTCATTGCCGCGCTCGCTGGAGCGGTTGGGCCGTGACGGTTTATCGGGTGTGTTGGGGAAAACGGCCAGTCCGGCGTATTCGGCTTGCTCTTTGATCTGCTCGTCTTCGGTCCGAATGCCGATGGGAATCATGCGTTTCTGATGCAGAAACTCCACCAGTAACGCCAGATAGGTGGCATCGGCCAATGGTACCTGCGGCTCCAATACCACCGGAATGCCGACAAAAAAATCCGGGGCCTGATCGATTTTTTGTGCCAGCGCGTCGCGCGTGGCATCAAACCGGTCGTCGTACAGCTTCAAGACCGTCAACGATAAAATGGACCCTTTCAAATCAATTATTTTGCTCATAGAATAAGCGTTTGCTCGCAATTGGCTGAAAAACGGCCATATTACTTGAGCACGCCATGACAGTAAAGCCCCAAAACACGCGCCAAGCGCCTGATGACGGTTCCAAGCAGATGCCACACACCCCTTCTAAGAGATTACTGAAAAACTGCGACCTGGGCGAACAGCCTGACACCCACATTGATGCGGCCGTGATGCCGCACATTGATCAGGCCAATATCGCCTGCGGCGGCCACGCCGGTGACGCTCAAAGCATGAAGCGGGTACTGCAATTGGCCAAAACCCATAACGTGGCCATCGGCGCCCATCCCAGCTACCCCGACCGAGCGAACTTTGGGCGCCAATCACTCAATCTGCCGTGGGCGGAACTCGAAGCGAGTCTGACCGATCAGGTCCGCCAACTGACACAGATTGCAGCCTCCCAGGGCCTGCCTTTGCAGCACATCAAACCGCATGGCGCGCTGTATCTGGACATGATGCGTTCCGAAACCCTGTTTGCCCGTTTGCTGGACTGGGCTGATCACCGTTTTCCGGGCGTACCGCTGATGGCGCAATGGTTGCCTGACACGGCTGCCTTTCATGATCTGGCCCAGGCCCGGGATCTGCCCATCATCTGGGAAGCGTTTGCCGATCGTCGTTATCAACCCAACGGCCAACTGGCGCCCCGCCATGAGCCTGACTGTCTGCACACCGACGCTCAAGGCATTATTGACCAGGCCTGGTTGTTTTTTGAACAAACGCAGGACCCACACCACCCGATGCAGGCGCATTCCCTGTGTTTTCACTCCGACAACCCGGCCTCGGTCGAAGCGTTAATCGCTCTGGGACAAACCGCATGAAGGACGACTGGGTCATTCATACCCAGGTGGTATCCGCCGACAGCCTGCTTTTGACTTGGCAGCGTCCCTCAGATTCGCGACCGCAAATGGACGACCGCCTGCCCGCGCTGATCCAAAATTTTCTGAACCGCCTTCAGGATGATTGTGCCCCGGGCACCTTCGTCAATCTGGTGGCCGCCTACGCCACTTTATGGGTGCAGTACCGACCAGCGGTGACCTCGGCGCAGGCCCTGATAAAAACGATTGAAAGCTTGTCACAAACCGCTGTCAGTCAAAACACAACGGCTACGAAAGAACACCTGATTGAGATCCCGGTCTGCTACGATCCGGCATTCGGCTGGGATCTCGAGGCGTTGGCAAACACCAAGCACACCTCCGTCGAAGCACTGGTTGCGCAGCATACAGCCCAAACCTATCGCGTGCATGCGGTGGGTTTCAGCCCCGGCTTTGCCTACCTGGGTCAGTTGCCCGAATCGCTGGCGGTGCTCCGGCACCCAGCGCCTCGCGCGGATGTCCCTGCCGGCTCGGTGGCGCTGGCAGACCGACAAACCGCCATCTACCCTATCAACACCCCGGCCGGGTGGCAGATCATCGGGCGCACACCACTGGATCTAAGCTTGAATGACCCGTCCAATCTGGATCGGTTTCAGGTCGGGGACCGGGTTCGTTTTCGCCCCATCAGCCGAGAAACCTATGATCAATGGCCGCGTGAATGCAAAGATGCCCCTTTAAACGATGAGGCAACCGTCACCACCAACCGAATCGGCCTCACAGTCCAGCGCAATGCGTTTGGTGCAAGCATTCAGGACGAAGGCCGACTCGGATGGCAATCTAAGGGACTGGCGCCTTCCGGAGCCATGGACAAGGGCGCGTTTTATGCCGCCAACCGTCTGTTAGCGCAACCGTTGCACTACGCGGCGCTGGAAATCCCCATGGGCGGCTGCGAACTCAAAGCCGAAACCACTCTTTACGCTGTGGTGACCGGCGCCGATCTGGATTTTCGAATCAATGACGTGCCACACCCGCGCTACCAGCCGTTTGTCGTTCAGCCCGGTGACCGCTTGAGTTGGACGCATCCCAGACAGGGACTGTTTGCTTATTTGGGTGTCTGGGGCGGCTGGCAAACCCCAAAATGGTTCGATAGCCGGTCCGTTACCCTGCGTGAACAGATCGGCCAAGCGCTCAAAACAGGCGATGCCCTCGCAATCGCGCCACAAGACCCGGGGCCGATCACAACACAAGAACTGCCTCCCGGTTGCATGATGCAAAACACCACCTCACCGCTTGTGCTGAGATTCATACCAGGCTTTCAGTGGCGCGACTTTGATCACGCTGCTCGTCAGGCGTTTTTGAACCAGGCGTTTCAAGTGTCGTCGCAAAGCGGGCGGGTGGCCACCCGTCTGCAGGCCCATCTGCCCATTGAGGTGCCGTATCACAAAATGCTGTCCGAACCCATGGCCGATGGCAGCATCCAAATTCCACCCAGCGGCGAGCCGATCGCCATGCAGGCCGATCGCCCTACCATCGGCGGTTACCCCAAGGTGGGCGCCCTTTTGCCACAAGACTTGTACAGACTGGCCCAGGCTCAGCCCGGGTCAATGGTGCGCTTTCAGTCTATTACACCCATCGCTGCCGCACTGAAACATCAGAACTGGCAACAATTCTGGGCGTCCGTTCCCGAGCCGCCCTCAAAATAAACACACTATTTTCTATACGAAGGTTGTACATTATTAAATTATTCGTACAATAGAAATTGAGTGAAGTTGTTGCTTCATTTCAAGGGTTGCCAGTACATCGCCACCTTCCTTCCTTAGCCACACTTGATGTACTGGCTTTTTTAGCTATCTTGGTTCCCCGTTTCGCTTTTTTTCTGTTAGATTTAAGTCATGCGAACGCGATCTCTACAGGAAACATTTGATCTTTATCTGGCATTGGACCGGGACGATCCGCTGAATAAACCTCTCGCACCGCGCGAATACCTGAATGGTTTACGCTTACTGACCACCCGTGCAGAGATTGAAGCCAACCTGAATGACTTTGCCATCGACACGCCCAAGCTGGCGCACCCACAAACCCTGGCCCTGTTTGCGGCCCTCATCGACGAAATCTGTGACTGCCTGTCACTGGACGCCCCTGACTGGACGCGCCACCCGGGTTGCGTCAGCCCGAGCCCTTACCCAAAGGTACGGGACGTCGGGCAACACCAGCGCCGCAACCTGTTTGTGTATGATTTGCTAAGTGAACACGATCAACGTCGTTTGCAAGACAAACCAGCCTGAATTCTGGGTCAGGGTCTGGGTTTGGGTCTGCTTAGGTCCAAAGGCTCAGGGGCGGGTCCGTGGCAATGGCTTTGATCAGATCCGTGCGCGTCACGATGCCGACGATGGCATCCTGCTCATTGACCACGGGCACCGCCGTCAGACCATAATCGGCCATCACCTTTGCCACACGCCGCACATCGGTAATCGGGTCGGCGGTAATCACTTCCTTGATCATCACATCGGCAATGGTCTGCTCGGGCAAACTGAAAACATGGGTGCCATCCGTGGAAATGACGTGCATCAAATCCACCAGCGTCAGCAACCCGACCAGAAAGTGTTTGTCGTCGATCACCGGCAACTGTGTGAAACCATGCGTTTGAAAGCGCTGAAAGGCAGCCTCGATCGAGGTATGAATGGACAGGGTCACCACGGGATGACTCATCACCTGATTGACGTGAAGCACCTTCTCACGCTCATTGCTGTGAATCATCTGACGATAGGCTTGTAACCCTTTGGGCGTGGGGGCGTCACCGGAAGAGACACCCTGAATGATCAGGGTTTCATCTTCGGCCACATCCTGCTGAAAACCGGGGCCTTCTGCGGCGTCTGGCTGGCGAACCCGGCGCAGCTCTTCCAGGCTGTTACGAAACGATCGTCCCTGAATGTTGTAAATCGCAAACATCCGTCACGGCCTTTTTTATGATGAACATTCATAAACCTTATAACCAAATGACGGCAAACACAAATTTTTCAGATGTGGAAACAGGCCGAACGGCGCGTAATCTAGGGAGAGAAGTGACAAACAGTAACCATCGCATCAAAGTGGTGCCCAGGGCCGGAATCGAACCGGCACGGAACTTTCGTTCCGAGGGATTTTAAGTCCCTTGCGTCTACCAATTTCGCCACCTGGGCCGGGATAGAAGTAAAGAGGGATGGTATAAATATGGAGGCGGAACCCGGAGTCGAACCGAGGTACACGGATTTGCAATCCGCTGCATAGCCACTCTGCCATTCCGCCATGATCTGGAGCGGGAAACGAGGTTCGAACTCGCGACCCCAACCTTGGCAAGGTTGTGCTCTACCGCTGAGCTATTCCCGCTTGTCATAATGATGCGCTATTATAGAAGATGTCAGGCAAATTACAAGCAAAAATATGGTCAAAATTTGCCTGAAAGCCGCATCCAGGCCCTGTAAGCCAGCCGGTCGGTTGCGGCCTCCCTGTCTTTTTGACCAGGCCTGGTCAAAAAGACATTTCGTTTCAGAAACTTATCAGGGCTTGGCTCAGGGTTTGGCGTCGCGATCGGCTTCCAGAATCACCGGCAAGGCCGCACGCGTGTATTGAATCCAGGTCACCAGTGTCAGAATCGCAGCGAAATACAGCATGGGGAAGCCCAATGCCCCCCAGTTGATGCCCCAGAGCGTGCCGCCATAAATCAACCAGGTCACCGCTGCCATCTGCGAAGCGGTTTTGATTTTGCCTAGACCGGACACCGCCACGACTTCCCGTGCGTTGTTTTCCGCCATCCATTCACGCAGCGCCGAAATGCTGACTTCACGCATCAGAATCACAATGGCCGAGAGCGTCACCCAGAGATTCTGGTATTCCACTGCCACGATGACCAGCGCAGCGGCGACGATCAGCTTGTCGGCCACCGGGTCCAGAAACGCACCCAATGGCGAGGCACTGCCGAATTTGCGTGCAAAGTACCCATCAAACCAGTCGGTCACCGCGGCGATCAGAAACACCCAACCGGCCCAGAAACGGGCGTCTTCCAGTGGCGAGTAATACAACACGATGAAGACCGGAATCAGCACAACGCGCGACCAGGTCATCCACATGGGCAAAGCTTGTAAACGAAACATGAACGGATCTTTTTGGTTAGTTAGCAATTCAAAGCGGCTAGTTTACCACAGCCACCGCGGTGAAACAGCGTGACGGCGCCTGTGGCCTCCAGTCAAACCTCGCCGTGATAAAAATCATAAATGGTTTGCGCGAGACTGGCACTGATGCCCGGCACTTTCTGCAATTCTGACATGGCCGCATTTTTGACTTCCTGCAATCCACCGAAATGGGTCAGCAGCTTCTGACGGGTCTTGGCCCCAACACCGGGGATGTCCTGCAACTGAGACTGCGTCTGTGCCTTCTGTCGGCGACGACGGTGACTGGTGATCGCAAACCGGTGTGCTTCATCACGAATGTAATTGACCAGGTGCAGCGCCATGTCATCCGATTCCAGATCAATGCCTTCGCGGTTAAGCGGTGTATACAGAATTTCCAGTCCGGCTTTGCGTCCCTCACCTTTGGCCACCGACACCAAGCGCTGCGTGTCCAGCCCCAACTCATCAAACACATCAATCGCCTGATTGAGCTGACCTTTGCCCCCATCGATCACAATCAGATCCGGCATGGGCTGCTGTTCACTGAGCACGCGTTTATAGCGCCGTGTCAGGGCCTGATGCATCGCTGCGTAATCATCGCCGCCCTGTATGCCTTCGATGTTGAATTTGCGATAGGCACTGGGTTCGGGCACCCCTTCTTTGAAGACCACACAACTGGCAACGGTTTGCTGGCCCTGGGTGTGACTGATGTCAAAACATTCCATGTGGTCCGGCGCTTCGCCCAATCCCAGCACCGTTTGCAAGGCCTGAAGCCGGTCCTGCTGGGAAGCTCGCTGAGTCAGGCGCTGTTTAAGCCCCGTTTGCGCGTTGGTTTGGGCCAGTTGCATCAAACCTTTATCGGTTTGCGAGCTGGGTTGTTTCAACTGTACCTTATGACGCGTTTTATCGGCCAGCAGTGCTTCCAGTCCCGCTTTTTCATCCACCGGGTTCGACAATAGGATTTTATGTGGCGCCGGGAACGTTAAGTAATGCTGCAATAAAAACGCCGACAGCACTTCAGTGGCCAGGCCATCTTCGGCATTCGATGCCCCGTCTGCCGACACGTCTGCTTTGGGACGATAGGCCTTGGGAAAATGATGATCACTGCCCCAGAGGCTGCCGCCGCGATACATCATCACCGCCAAGCAGACCACATTGCCCTGCTCGGCCAGCGCTACCACGTCCATGTCCTTGGCGCCGGGCTGGTTGATCAGGTGCTGACTCTGAATCGCACGCAAAGCCTGGATTTTGTCTCGATAGTCTCCGGCTTTTTCAAATTCCAGCGCCTCGGCCGCGGCCTCCATTTTGTGTCCGAGCGACTCAATCACCTCAAAGCTTTTGCCTTCCAGAAAGGCCATGGTGTGCGCCACGTCTTCATCATATTGTTCTTTGCTCACCAACCCCTCGATGCAGGGACCGGAACAGCGTTTGATCTGATACTGCAGACAGGGACGGGAACGGTTCTGAAACACGGTTTCGGCGCATTGACGCACCGGAAAAATTTTCTGCAGGGCATGCAACGTCTGATGCACGGCCGAGGCATTGGGAAAGGGACCGAAATAACGACCGCGCCGACGCTTGGCTCCTCGATGATAACTCAGAGACGGATAGGTTTTTGTTGTGGAAACAAAGATATAGGGATAAGACTTATCATCGCGAAACAAGATGTTATAGCGCGGTTTGTAACGTTTGATCAGGGTATTTTCCAAAATCAAGGCTTCGGATTCGGTGTCCGTGACCGTCACCTCAACCCGTGCCACCTGTGCCACCATGGCGCGGGTCTTAATTTCGTCGTGCTTTTTTTTGAAATAACTCGAGACGCGGCGTTTGAGATTTTTGGCCTTGCCGACATAGATGATTTCATCGTCCTCATCCAGCATCCGGTAAACACCGGGACGCTGAGTCAGGTGTTTCAAGAAGGCTTCTATGTCGAATTTTTTTTGCTCGGTTTCCGCCATCGGGCACGCAATCCTGACTTGGTTTCGCTTATAATAAACGGTTTTAAACGTCGCTATTATAAAGGATTTGCCATGTGGGATGAGCAGGACAAGCCGACAAAAAACCAGCAATCCGACGGTTTGAACCGTCTGGCCCTGGCGGCTGAAACCTTTATCAAACAGGAACGCTGGTCGCGCCGCTGGACCAATCTGCTCAAACTGGCGGTGATCGCCTACATCCTGTTTACGCTGGTGATGTTTGCCAGACAGTTCTCACCAGCCGAAGACGTTGCACTTGGCAAGACCCACACCGCCATTGTCAATCTAAATGGCGCGATCATGCCCGACGGGCTCAACAGCGCCCAGGTCTTCAACCCGCTGTTGCGTGAAGCCTTTCGCTCCGAAGCCTCCAAGGCCGTCGTGATTCGAGCTAATTCGCCCGGCGGCAGCCCGGTGCAATCGGCGCTGATCAATGACGAAATCACTCGCCTGAAACAGAAACACAACAAGCCGGTTTATGTGGTGGTCGAAGACATCTGTGCCTCGGGCTGCTACTACATTGCGGTGGCGGCGGACCGCATTTACGCCAACAAAGGCTCCATTGTCGGCTCCATCGGCGTTCGCATGGATACGTTCGGTGTGACCGGCCTGATGGAAAAGCTCGGCATCGAAAATCGCTCCATGCATGCCGGGGACCACAAAGCGTTCATTGACCCCTTCAGCCCAAAAGACGAATCCGGCCGTGCTTTTTTCAAAGAACACATTCTCGAGCGCACCCATCAGCAGTTTATTGAAGCGGTCCGCCAGGGTCGGGGCGACCGCCTGCAGGAAAACGAAAACACCTTCACCGGACTGGTCTGGCTGGGTGACGAAGCCACGCAAAACGGCTTGATCGATGAACTGGGCGATGTCGGCTATGTGGCACGTTCAGTGATCGAAGAGCCGAATACCCGTGTTTATGAAGCCGAAAAAACCTTTATGGAACAATTGATGGGCAATATCGGTGCCGAAACCGCGGCCCAATTGACGCAATATATCAGTACACTGAAATAACACGTCCTGCCAGGCTTTTTGCCCAAGGCAGGCTTATTGTTGACTGGTTTTCACCCACTCACGGCAGAACCGGCGTTTGAAATGTTGACCTTTTCACCAGGCCTGGTGAAGACGTCACTGGCTCAGGAAAGACAGCTCCTTTATGACACAACGCATTACCAGCACCGAGGTCATCGACCGCTTGGATCACCTCAAAAATCTGCCGACTTTTTCCGGGTTGCTGGCCGAATACGACGCCCTGATGGCTTCGGCAAAAGGTTCACACCTCAAGCATGTCGTGGCCCTGCTTCGTACCGATCCGCGGATTTCCACCGGACTGCTCAAGTCGGCCAACAGTGCCCGTTTCAATCCCGGCAGCAAGCAAGTCACCGACCTGGCGGACGCCATTTCGCTGATGGGCAACAATGATGTGCGCCTGCTGATTGTCACCTGGAATTTTTACACCATGTTCGGGTCGCCGACTGCCCTTGATCAGGAAGCCTATCTCACCCATTCGATGGTGTCGGCATTCATTGCCAAAGCGCTGGGACCTCACTGTCGGGTGGACGAAGATCAGGCGTTTTCCATGGGGCTGTTTCATGACTTGGGAGTCTATCTGCTGGCCCTGTATTCGCCCGAAGGGATTCAAGCCGTTCGAGAAACCAGCCAGGGCAAGGCCGGACGTCAGATTGCCGCCGAAAAAGACCAGTTTGCCACCACGCATGCACACGTGAGCGCACGCATGGTCAACCGCTGGCAGCTTCCCAAGCCGGTGGTCATGGGCATTCTGGGCCACCACAATCCGGCGCTGGTGCCGCGTGAATTTCAGGCGCCGGCACGACTGACTGCACTGGCACAGGCTGGCGCCTTTTACCTTGGTTACGAGAATGGACTGGTGGGTGAGCAACCCGGCATTCTCACAGAGACCAGTCAAGGACTTCTCAAGCGTCTCAAACTGTCGGAATCGGGGTTTCAGGAAATGGCTGAAGCCGCGTTGCAGGAAGCCCAGGATACGGGGTTGCTCTGACATGCCCATGACCCGCGCTCAATCAACTCAGGCCACCACCCACAGAACCACACTGTTTCTGACCGTGATTCTGTTGGTGGTGCTGAGCTTGTTGAGTCTGTGGCTCAATGTCGACAGTTATCAGTCACAAAAGCGCAGTTATCTGCAATATTCCGCCAGCCAGGAACAGTCCAGTCTCAATTCCAGCTTGCGAGCGCTCAGCCTGCACGCTTTGACCATTTATAAGTCCAGCCTGTTCAAAGATTCGGTGTTTCGACTGATGGCCAATGCACATCATGGCACCGACGCGGAAAAAACCATCGCACGCCAGCACCTTTATCAAACGCTTTTGCCAACTTACAAACTTCTGTCGGCTGATTACCTGCGTCAATTGCATTTCCATTTGCCGGGTGGCATCAGCTTTCTGCGGTTTCATCGCCCCAGCATGTTCGGTGACGACCTCTCCAGTGCTCGCAACAGCATCAACCTGGTCAACCAAACCCTTAGCCCGGTCAGCGGTTTTGAAGAAGGTCGTGTTTTCAATGGCTTACGTCATGTCTTTCCCATTATTTATCAAGAAGAATTCGTGGGCACCGTGGAAATTTCGTTTGCCATGGATGCGTTGTTCAACAGCATCAGTCACGGTCATGCCGAGTATTTCAACTTGATGCTCAGAAAAGAGCATGTCACCCGAAAAGTGTTGCCCTCTGAGCGGGACAATTATCAGGTTTCCGAAGTGTCGGATCAGTTCATGGTCGACAAACGCTTGTACCTGTCCAGCCTAAATGCCCGCCAGCCAACAATCCCGGATGATTTTCGGCCCAAGCCACCCCAACGCCTGACACAGTCGGAAATGACCCGATTACACCGTGCTGTCAGAGCTGAGTTTGATGCCGGTCGTGCGCCGGACTTACAACAGGACCACTTACATCACCTTGTCATGACCCTGGACCAGCAGGATTATCTGATTCACTTTCTGCCCCTGCACGACGTCTCAGGCCAGTTTGTCGGCTACATTGTCAATCATCAGCGCAATCAGGCGCTGGCCGAGATGCGCCAGGATTTCTGGCGTCATCTGGCCACCAATCAGGTCTTGCTACTGCTGTTGGGCTGGCTGGGCTATTTTTATCTGCGCAAACTGGTGCGGCGTCAGAAGCAATTGGCCTGGCAGGCGCGCACGGATAACTTAACCGGCGTTTACAACCGTAACGGATTCAAGCGCCTGCTGTTTGATTCCATGGCCCAATCCCGCCAGGAAAAAACCCCTTTGAGCGTGATCTTTTTTGACATCGACCACTTCAAGCAGATCAATGACGAACACGGCCACCTGCTGGGCGACCAGGTGCTCAAACACACCAGCGACCTGATTTCCGACGGCCTGACGCGCAAAGACATCATCGCCCGCTGGGGCGGCGAAGAATTTGCCATTCTGCTGCCAGACACCCGCCGAACCGATGCCTACAAAGTGGCTGAACGTCTGCGTCAGACCCTGGCCGCCGACCAAAGCTTCCCCTTCACGGTCACGGCCAGCTTTGGTGTGCACACGCTTCAGTCAAACGACAGCGTGGATTCCTTTATGCAAACCGCCGATTCGCTGCTTTATCAGGCTAAAAACCGGGGCCGAAACTGCGTGGTCGTCAGCAAAAACGACTGAACCGTTTGCGCGCATTGCTTTTTACCAGGCCTGGTAAAAAACCGATTTTCCTGTCCTGCCAGCCATAAAAAAACCGACCCCAGCCTCGGCCGGAAGTCGGTTTTGCAAATCGTGACGGCACGCCCAAGCGAGCCGTCCACTGAGAGGGGTTCCCGAGGCTAGGCCACGGCCACCCCGATGTCGGACAACTGCTTGGGTGATTCCACCTTATAGTCCGGCATTTCGTCGAACTGCAGATAACGATAAACCTCACCCGACATGGTGTTGAGCATCGACACCGCGTCCATGTATTCCGCGTGCGTCGGAATGCGTCCCAGAACCGAACAGACCGCAGCCAGCTCGGCCGAGCCCAGATAGACGTTGGCCCCGTTGCCCAGTCGGTTGGGGAAGTTACGGGTGGAAGTTGAGAAGACGGTGGCGCCATCGGCCACACGCGCCTGGTTGCCCATGCAAAGCGAACAGCCGGGCATTTCGGTGCGCGCACCGATTTTGCCGTAGATGCTGTAATAACCTTCTTCGATCAACTGACGTTCATCCATTTTGGTCGGCGGCGCGATCCACAGGCGCGTAGGCACGGTCCCCATCTGTTCCAGCACCTTGCCGGCGGCACGGTAATGACCGATGTTGGTCATGCACGAACCAATGAAAACTTCATCAATGTTGGTGCCTTCCACTTCCGACATCAGTTTCACATCATCCGGATCGTTCGGGCAGGCCACAATCGGCTCCTTGATGTTGTTCAGGTCGATTTCGATCACTTCGGTGTACTGCGCATCGCTGTCGGCTTCCATCAGCTCCGGGTTATCGATCCAGGCCTGCATGGCATCACGACGACGCAGCAGCGTGCGCGCGTCTTCGTAACCGTTTTCCACCATCCAGTCGATCAACGCCATGTTGGACTTCAGGTACTCGATGATCGGGTCTTTACCCAGTTTGACCACACAACCGTTGGCCGAACGCTCGGCCGAGGCATCGGACAACTCAAACGCCTGCTCGACCTTCAAGTGTTCCAAGCCTTCGATTTCCAACACGCGACCATTGAAAATGTTCTTTTTGCCTTTTTTCTCGACGGTCAGCAATCCGTCCTGGATCGCCTGATACGGAATGGCGTTCACCAGATCGCGCAGGGTCACGCCCGGTTGCATTTCGCCTTTGAAACGCACCAGAACCGATTCGGGCATGTTCAGCGGCATCACGCCCAGTGTCGCGCCGA
The DNA here is from genome assembly GCF_001507535.1 of Thiomicrospira sp. WB1. Taxonomy (GTDB): domain Bacteria; phylum Pseudomonadota; class Gammaproteobacteria; order Thiomicrospirales; family Thiomicrospiraceae; genus Hydrogenovibrio. The sequence goes on along the minus strand of NZ_LQBN01000002.1, from coordinate 336,158 downwards.
ACGCGACCAGACCGGAACCAGCCGGGAAGGAAATACCGATCGGGAAACGCGTGTGCGAATCACCGCCGGTACCAACCGTGTCGGGCAAGAGCAGACGGTTCAACCAGGAGTGAATCACCCCGTCGCCCGGACGCAGAGACACCCCACCCCGGCTGGTGAAAAACTCGGGCAATGTGTGCTGCAGCTTAACGTCCACCGGCTTGGGGTAAGCCGCGGTGTGACAGAAGGACTGCATCACCAGATCCGCATTGAAGCCCAGACAGGCCAGCTCTTTCATTTCATCCCGTGTCATCGCGCCGGTGGTATCCTGCGACCCCACGGTGGTCATGCGCGGCTCACAATACATGCCGGGGCGCACACCCTCGATGCCACAGGCTTTGCCCACCATTTTCTGGGCAAGCGTATAGCCGTGATCGGCCTGAGACTTATCCTGCGGGCGGATGAACACATCCGAAGGCGGCAGTCCGAGGGCTTCACGTGATTTATCGGTCAAACCACGACCGATGATCAGCGGCACACGGCCACCGGCGCGCACTTCGTCCGGCATGGTGTCCGGCGCCAACTCAAAAGTGGAGACGGTCTCGCCGGCTTCGTTCACGATTTTGCCGTCATACGGGTAGATCGTGATCACATCGCCCATTTCCAGCTTTTCCACATCGCATTCGATGGGCAGAGCACCGGAATCCTCGGCGGTGTTAAAGAAAATCGGCGCAATCTTGCCGCCCAGCACCACGCCGCCTTTGCGCTTGTTGGGCACATAAGGGATGTCATCACCGAAATACCACATCACCGAGTTCATGGCCGATTTACGCGACGAACCGGTCCCCACCACGTCACCAACGTACGCCACGGGATTGCCCTTGGCTTCCAGTTCGGCAATGGTGGCATCGAGATCATCAATGCGTGCCGAAAGCATCTCCTTGGCATGCAGCGGAATGTCCGGACGAGACCAGGCCGCGGTGGCCGGTGACAGATCATCGGTATTGGTCTCGCCATCGACTTTAAACACGGTGACCGTAATCTGTTCAGGCATTTTAGGCTTGGCCTGGAACCATTCGGCCTCGGCCCAGGATTCCAACACCTTCTTAGCGTTGGCGTTGGTTTTGGATTTTTCCAGCACATCGTTGTAGGCATCATAGACCAGCAGGGTCTGAGACAGCGCCTTGACGGCTTCGGCGGCGACCGCATCATTGTCGCTGTCAAGCAGATCGACCAAAGGTTGCACGTTGTAGCCGCCCAGCATGGTGCCCAGATAGAACACCGCTTTTTCCGGGGTAATCGCCTCAACGGCGACGTTTTCCGCCGCGACGTCCGCCAGAAAACCGGCTTTGACATAAGAAGCGTCGTCCACGCCCGGTGGCACGCGATTGACAAACAGATCCATCACCATCTCAAGTTCATCACTCGACAATGACTGAGGGTTTTTGATGTACTCGACCAGCTCAGCGGTCTGCTGTGCGTCCATCGGCAATGGCGGAATGTTCTGTGCTTCGCGCTCAGCAACATGCTCCAGATAGGCTTTTAACATGCAGGATTCCTTTTGGTTTGGATAATGAATAAATTAGAATAGAGGTATTTTACCACAGCGACGCGCCTCGCTTAAGCGCGCAAAGAAACGCATGGATGACAAAACCCAACAGGCACTGGCCAAACTGCCGGACATCTTAAAAAAAGACCTCAACCAAAATCTGTGCATGTGCAATGAAGTGCCAAAGATTGATGTGATCCGAGCGATTGCAGCCGGTGCCGACACGCGCGAAAAGGTGCAGCAGATCACTTACGCCAGCGATGGCAACGGCTGTTGCCGACGTCAGGTGGCCCGCCTGATTGAGTGCATTCATGAGGATCGCTGTTAACGTCCGGGCCCTGCAAGCCACGTTTACTCGGCGGCGCTGATCCGATAAACGCGCCCCGCATCCGTGGCCATGTACAGTTCGCCATGTGTGCTCACGGTTAGGCTGCGCACTCGCTCCCCGCGTGCTTTGAAATGGCGGCGTTCTTCCACCGGTTCCTGTTTGGCATTCAGTTGAATCTGGTTCAGATGGGTCAAGGCGAGCGCGCCCGTCCATAAAGCCGTGCCCTGTTTGACCAGATCGCTGGGCGCAATCGATGGCGTGTAAACTTTCACCGGATCCACCATGCCTGCTTTGTGATCGACGCCGATATCAAAGCCTGTGACATACTCCTTGCCTTGCGTGACCTCCGGCCAGCCGTAGTTTTGCCCTTTTTCAATGCGGTTTAACTCATCCCCGCCCTGAGGTCCGTGCTCGATTGCCCACAGAATGTCATGCTCGGCATCGTAATAAAGCCCCTGCGGATTGCGGTGACCATAACTCCAGATTTCAGCCAGCGCCTGAGGGTCTTTGGCAAACGGATTATCGTCGGGCACAGAGCCATCCAGATTCAGTCGAATCACCGTGCCTGCATGATTTCCCAGGTCCTGCGCCTTGTCACGCTGTCCCCGATCTCCCACGGTAAAAAAGACGTGCCCCTGCTGATCAAACGCAATGCGACTGCCAAAATGAATGTTGCGGCTCGAAGCCGATTGGGTCACCAGCAAATCTTCCCAATCCACCAGACGACGCTCGGCCAGCCTGGCACGCGCCAAAACCGTCACCGCGCCCATGCCTTTAGGCTGGCTGTAAGTAAAATAAAGCCAGCCGCTTTGCACATAATCGGGTGCGCGCTTCACATCCAGCAAGCCCCCTTGCCCCCGATCATGCACCTCGGGCACGCCTTCAAGCCAGGTCACCGTGCCGGAGGTCACATTCAATACCCCGGCCCGACCAGAACGCTGCGTCAGCACCATACGTTCGGCATCCAGAAAATCCATGCCCCAGGTCACACCCAGCCCTGAGGCAATCGTCTGGGTGGTCAGCGTCGCGGCCACCAACGGTTTTCCAGGCAGGCTCAGGCAAGCCAGCACCGCAACGACGGCCAAAACTCTGCGCCATCCGGCGCGACGGGGGTTAACCCCCCGGATGAACCGATTCGTGTGGCGGTCTGCGACGTGTGACATTCTTCCTCCCCTGATCAGGAACTCGCAAAAAAACAATGCAATTCCTTTATAATACGCGCATTTCCAATCATTTAAAAAAGGGTTCCCGCATGCAATTGTCAGAACTGACCGCGATTTCACCGATTGATGGCCGTTATGGAGCGCGCCTCGCGCCACTGAAAGAAATTTTCAGCGAATATGGGCTGATCAAAAACCGCGTTCGGGTTGAAGTCGCCTGGCTGCGCATGCTGGCCAACCACCCGGGCATTCCCGAAGTGCCTGAGCTGTCCGACGCGGCACAGAACCACCTGCTGAAGCTGGTGGACGAATTCTCTCTGGAGATGGCCCAGCGCGTCAAAGAGATCGAGCGCACCACCAACCACGATGTGAAAGCGGTTGAATACCTGATCAAAGAACACTTCGGCGACAACGAAGAACTCAATGCGATCAGCGAATTCGTGCATTTTGCCTGCACCTCGGAAGACATCAATAATCTGGCCTATGCCCTGATGCTCAAAGACGCACGCGCTCAACTGCTGGTCCCACAAATGCAGGAAGTGATCGACAAGATCGCGTCCATGGCCGAAGACATGGCCGAAATCCCCATGCTGTCGCGCACCCACGGCCAGCCTGCCTCGCCCACCACCGCGGGCAAGGAATTCGCCAACGTAGCCTACCGTCTGCAGCGTCAGGTCAAACAACTGATGAACGTGTCCATCATGGGCAAAATCAACGGCGCGACCGGCAACTACAACGCGCATCTGGCGGCGTATCCGGCGATCAACTGGTATGAGCTGACCGAACAGTTTGTGCAAAGCCTGGGCCTGTTGTGGAACCCCTACACCATCCAGATCGAGCCGCATGACTACATTGCCGAGTATTTCCATACCCTGCAACGTTACAACACGATTCTGATCGATTTCGATCGCGACATCTGGGCCTACATTTCCAATAACTTCTTCAAGCAGAAGACCGTGGCCGGCGAAATCGGCTCATCCACCATGCCGCACAAGGTCAATCCGATTGACTTTGAAAACTCCGAAGGCAACCTGGGCATCGCCAACGCGATTTTTGATCACCTGGGTCAGAAACTGCCGATTTCCCGCTGGCAGCGTGACCTGACCGACTCCACCGTGTTGCGTAATCTGGGCGTGGGTGTGGCGCACACCGTCATCTCGCTGCAGGCAACGCTGAAAGGCTTGAACAAACTCGAAGTTAACGCCGAAGCCATGGCACAGGATTTGGACAACAACTGGGAAATCCTCGCCGAAGCCATCCAGACCGTCATGCGCCGTTACGGCATCGAAAAACCGTATGAAAAGCTCAAAGACCTGACCCGTGGCAACCGCGTGGATCAAGCGGGCATGCAGGCGTTTGTGGACGGGTTGGACCTGCCACCCGAAGCCAAAGAACAGCTCAAAGCCATGACCCCGGCCAGCTACATCGGCAACGCCGCCCAACAGGCCAAAAACATCGAACTGGCTCTGACCATGATCAAAGGGCGCTAAAAAGCGTTCGACCTTTTTAACCAGGCCTGGTAAAAACCACTAAAACTTACCAGGCCTGGTTGGAGGAACCCTTCGAGCGCGTCAATAACGGCTAAAAATGGCTAAAATCCCGCTGATCTGCGTTGGAAAATTTGACCATAGCGTTGCTATGGTCTGCATTTCCCGCCTTGCTCAACAAGATTTTTTCTCATTTTTATCTCGCTCTGGACACGCACAAAGGATTCCATGCTTTTGAGCCCCTCCATTCCTCTACTGTTAGTTTAAAGCCGATTTTATGATTCAGTTTCAAGACATTGATCTCCAAACCTTTTTAAGTGACTACTGGCAACAAAAACCGGTATTGCTTAAAAATGCCCTGCCTGATTTTGACGCGCCGATCACACCCGAAGAAATGGCCGGTCTGTCATTGGAATCCGAGGTCGAAAGCCGGATGGTGTTGCAACATGGCGACACCGATTACGAACTGCGTCAGGGACCGTTTGAGGAAGCCACTTACGAAACCCTGCCGGAACAGAATTGGACGCTGCTGGTTCAGGGCATGGATCGTCTATTGCCGGAAATGCATGACCTGCTCACGCATTTTGACTTTCTGCCTCGCTGGCGCATCGACGACATCATGGCCAGCTATGCCACCACCGGCGGCAATGTGGGGCCGCATTTTGATCATTACGACGTATTTCTGCTGCAGGCCGCCGGACAACGCCGCTGGCAACTGACCGCGCAGGACTGCACCGAATCCAATTACCTGACAGGCGTGGATCTACGTTTGATGCAACGGTTTGAGGTCGAGGATGATTACGTGCTCAACCCCGGCGATGTGCTCTATGTACCGCCCAAATGGGGCCATCACGGCATCGCGTTGGACGACGACTGCATGACCTTCTCCATTGGCTACCGCACCTACCGCGGGCAGGAAATGTGGGATTCACTCGGCGATCACCTGGCCGAAACTCAGACGTTTCAAGACTTGTATCGTGATCCCAAGTGGTCCAGCAACCTAAACCCCGGCGAAGTGCCGCCGGAAGCCGCACAACAGGCAAAATTACTGATTCAACAAATGCTGGATGACGACGCCCTGCTCCACACCTGGATGGGGCGTTTCGCCACCCAGCTGGATCAAAGCGGCGCCCAGCAACTGCCCGAACCGCTGGACGAAACCGAAAAAGCCGATCTGGAAACCTTTGTCGATGCCCTGCAACAATCACCAGGCCTGGTCAAAGATCCAGTCTGTCGCTTTGCGTACGTCGAAGGCACACCGGTCAAACTCTTTATCAACGGCACCCAATGGGACCCCCAAGGCGCCAGCGACCACCTGATCCGCACCCTCGCCAACCAAGATCAACTCACCGCCGAAGACTGCGCCGATGAAACCGGCCACAAACTGCTGCATGATCTTTGGCAGTTGCAGTATTTGATGTTTAGCGAATAAAAAGGCTGACAGAATTGGCACTAAAAATCACTTAACATTAGTGTAAGATGACAGCTAATCTCTAACTCCACTAAAAGATAACCTCCCCTTTTCCGAGTATTTATTCACGCACTTAGCATATCGCTTCGAAGCGTTTGACAAATGGCTATTGCCGGGAGCACCTGCGCTGGCACTTCGGTACGCCGCAAAGCCAAAGCTCTTGAAAATACAAATTGGAGTTTTTTTGAGCAAGAAAACCATTGAAAGTGAACCCTGGAGGGTCATGTACAGAAACGGTGTCCTGTTTGTTATCGGGGGATTCCTTGCCGCAGTGGCTTTTTTTGTTTCTGGGTGGACCGGTTTTCTAAACCATTTTGGGGAGCCGCCCTCTTCATGGTTTCAGCGAAGCGGCTCACTGATGACCATAACGATGGTTTTCGTAGACTACCACCTTTATAAACTGGTCAACGACGTGCGCCAAATAAACCAAATTCCGCCGTCGGCATTGCAGATTAAAGACCGGTATCATCCATTAATAAGGGTTTTACCGTACTTCGCTGTCCTTTTCACGGCAGTTGCGACGTTTGTGTGGGGATACGGGGATATTTTGTTTTCGGAGATAAGACAATTCTAACAAGGCCAATCACGGCGTCGCCTACTTCATTGCGACTTCATCCCCATTTCGTAGCCGCGCATGTTGGCTGGCGTTATAGATCAAATAGTATATTACGAAATTTGAAGGCTTTATGGAAAAAATAGAATTAGATTTTGGAGCGATCACCATTGATAACGCGATCTTCAAGCGTGAAGGATATAAGTTCTATGAAGGCCTCCTTGCTCAGATGAGACAATTTAAAGAAAGCCCCGTACTAGTCCTTCAAACAGATATTGTTCACAATGAAGCCATTAAGCATATAGGGCAAGAGATATCAAAAACTCGCTCTTCGATAGAGCAAGTGCTTCGGTCAGCGAATAAACAGTTAAAAATAAAATCCGATCATATCAATAATGCAAGAGCTTTGCTTTCAATTGATGGAAGTGAGGCTGAAATTGCAGAAGCGTGGCTAAATAAATATTATGAATTCATTGGAGCTGAGAAGATTGCTTCTGATGAATATTTAGATATTTCCAAATTAATGGATATGTATTTCTCTACTGAAGCTCCTTTTGAAACGGAAAAAGATAAAAAAAACGAATTTCCAGACGCTATTGCATTATTAGCCCTTGAAGGTTGGGCGGATAAAAATGACATAAATGTTGTCGCTGTCAGTCAAGATAAAGGCTGGAAAAACTATTCTGAAAATTCAGATAGAATCACATTGGTATCTTCTCTAGCTGAGGCGCTTGAGAAGTTTCAGCCGCACAACAAAGTTGTATCTATTATCGCTCATATCAGAGAAGACTCTCTGTTTGATGACAATAACCATGTATTAGAAGAAATCGAACAGGCAATCATAAAGAGCATTAATGGATACGATATTTGGGTTGAAGCAAGTTCATATATGCACTTTGAGTGGAACGATACATCCGCATTTTACATCTCTCATGAACTAGATAACGATCAAGCAGGTTTAGTTAGAGTTAGGGTTGTAAGTATTAATGATGAAACAATAATTCTTAAAGTGGGTGCTAAGGTCGAAGTGGCAATCGAGGCGAGTTTTGACTTCTCAGTAAGGGATTCAATTGATAAAGATTATGTTGGCATGGGTAGAAATATCTGCACTACTACTGAGTCTTATCATACCGATATATTATTAACTCTTTCTGGCGATTTTTCCCAAGAATTTGACGATATTGTAGTTACTAAAATTGAAGTACTAGAAACTATTGAGCACGCGGACTTTGGTGAGGTCGAACCTGATTGGAGAAGCGAGTACGAAGATGAAGAGCTTTAACAAGGAAAAGGGGACGCTCCCCTTTTGTTTTGGCCCTTACCTATGCCGAAGATTCCTGACCCAGCTCCCAACCCGGAAAAACCAAAACCGCTGGATGGCAGTTTAATGCTCTGGCCAACACTTTGGCTCGTTCTACGCCCAGTTTGACTCGGTTGTTTTCAATCGCAGAAAGGGTTGATTGAGGAATGCCAGACATCTCAGCCAATTGATTCTGACTCAACGCCTGTAGCTCACGCAGGATTCTGACCGATTCGCCGACGCTCACCTCGATATTTTTTTTGGCTTTTTGAACATCGTTCATACTATTTCATTCTAGTCATACAGGCTTGAAAAAACGCTCCCCGACCCTATTTTAACTTCAAATCCAATTTAGAACAGGAAACAGCCAATGAGTGAAAACGTCACCCAGCAGACTTTTGAACAGGCCGTGATTCAGGCCTCCTTTGAGCAGCCGGTATTGGTCGATTTCTGGGCGCCCTGGTGCGGGCCCTGCAAACAGGTGATGCCAATGCTCGAGCAACTGGAAACCAAGCTTTCCGGTCGCTTTAAGCTGGTAAAAGTCAACACCGAAGAAGAGCAGACGCTGGCGGCCGAACATCAGATTCGCAGCATTCCCAGCTTCAAGCTTTATCATCAGGGGCAAATGGTCGAACAACTGCAGGGCGCTCAACCGGCTTCGGCGTTTGAACAGTTGCTGGAAAACTACATGGCCCCGGATGAGGCTGAAACCTGGCGTTTGTCCGCCGAGTCAGCATTGGCAGAAGGTCAGCCGGATCAGGCGCGTGAATTATTGGAACAGGCGTTGAGCAAAAGTCCGGGCAATCTGAAAGTCTTGCGGGATCTGGGACAGCTTTATCTGCAGCTCAATGAGATCGACGCAGCCAAACAGGTTCAAAACCGGTTGAATGAGCTGGATGGCGAGGCGCCGGAAACCAAAGCCATGGCGCTTCAGGTGACATGTTTGGACATCACCCAGCAGCACCCGGACTCAGCGCCTTTGGATGCCGCGGTGGAGCAAAACGAGGCCACCAGCGAACAACGCTTTGCCCTGGCCTGTCACCAGATGTTGTCACAGAACATGGAAGCGGCGATGCAGGCCTTGCTGGACCTGTTCGCCCGTGATCGCGACTATGGCGACGGTGCGGCCAAGCGCACCCTGCTTCAACTGTTTGAAGCCCTGCAGGACGATGCGCCGGATCTTGTCAAAACCTTCCGACGCAAACTGCAAAGCCTGATGTTTTAAAGCGTGTGCACCTCAAAACCGTGATCGGTCAGTATCTGACCGTTTTCGGCGTTGGTGAGCACGGCACGCGAGGCGTTTTCCGGTTTCAGATAGGTTGCGGCGACCCGTCGCACATCGTCCAGCGTGGTATCCAGAATCGCTTGCCGGTGCGCGGTGCGCAACGCATGCGTGCGGCCATACAATTCGTAATAGAACGCTTTGCGTGCCTCGCCTGCGGGTGAGCCGGGCTTGTCGATGGCACTGATCACATTTAGAATCGCTTCGTCCACTTTGGCTTGGGTGGCCTGATCGCCCAGCACCCAGTCCAGCGAGTGTTCAAAGTCGGCATAGGTTTCCAGCACGCGCGGATCACGATAAGAGAAGAAAGCGAAACTGCCCGCTTCGGGGTTGTAAGTTGCCCCGCCACCGTATGCACCGCCCTTTTCACGCACGGCGGTGTGCAAAAAGCCATTACGCAACATCGCGCCCAGCACCGACAAGGCCGGGGCATCGGCATGCCCGGCCATCACCGCCGGATAAGATTGCGCACAGAAGTTGACCTGGGTGCTGGTGACCCAGGCCTGGTGAATTTGGTTGTTTTCCACCGACAGAGATAAACCGTGCGCCGGGTGTTTCTGTTCAAACAAGGTGTCCCAGCCCTGAGTGGAAGACAAGGCCGACGGCAACCCATCGGCATCACTGATAATCAGCGCCTGTTTGGCGGTTTGCATCAGTTTGTGCTGAATGTCGGCAAACCCGCTTTGCATCCGTTCCAGCCCTTGCGCCTCATCCAGTCCATCACTGAGCTGTTTGATCGCCTGAATCCCGGCGAAACCGGAACGCTGGAACTGCCAGTTGGCCACAGCGGAATGATTCTGGTTGGCCGCCATCATCGCCAGCGCATGCCCGCTGTTGGTCACGGACTGCTCAACGGAGGCACGAATCTGACCGACCAGATCCTTGATGCGGTCGCTCTCATCAAAGCGCGGATGCGCCAGGGTTTCAAACATCAGATCACTCAGCGCATGCTGGTGGGCATTGAGCGCTTTGCCGGACAGGACAAAATGACTGTGAAAACCAGCCGGGTCATCCAGATCGGCTTTCAGCGTGGATTTGGCACCCAAGCCGCCGGTGACGGCCGCCTGCAAGGCCTGGTTCTGCAGGTAATCACGTCCAGCCGCCCCGACTTCGGTCAGGCAGGTGTTGAACAACGGCATCAACGCCCGCTCGGAATCGGTCAATTCGGGCAGGTCCATCACCATCTGCAGATAAGTCAGACCATTGGTCCCGGCCTCGTAGGTCTGATAAGGCACTTCCGTGCTGGCACGATGCACCGGATCGATCTGCTTCAGGGTTTCCGGCACGTCGTTTTTGGTCACTTCCGGCAGCAGAGACGGATCATCGTCTTCATCCTGACGTGCCTGCAACGCCTGTGCCTGCTCGATGATTGCGGTTTTTTCCGCCTCAGTCAACTCAGCCTGTGTGCTGGCCAATCGCGCTTTTTCCGCCGCCGCTTCCCGGTCGGCCTGTTCCGGATCGGGTTTCATGGTCAGGCGCACACGATGCGGGTTGTCGAGAATCCAGCTTTGAATCAGATCGGGGATAAAGCGCGGGTTTTCGATGTCTTTACGCAGTTGCAACAAGGCCTCATCCACATCCAGCAAGGCAATCGGATCGCCTTCGTGCAGCGCACCCGGCAAAGCCTGCATGATCAGTTGCAGACCATAAGGGAAGCCATCGCCGCCGACTTCACGCTGAGCCAGTTCCAGCTGATGCAACATGGCTTCGACATCGGCCTGAGGCACACCGTCTTTGGCCACCTTTTCCAGCGTTTCCAGAATCAGAGCTTCCACTTTGTCGGCGTGTTCCGGCTCCGAGCCCTGTACCCCGGCGGCAAACGCCATTTCCTTGTTGCCGTCCTCAAACCCGCACAGTGGCGACGGCGCCGTAGCCCATTCGCACGCTTCCAGCGCCTGACGCAAGGGCGAAGCGCTGTTGTCGAGCAGCACCGAACTCAGCAAGTGCCCTTTGAGTACTGCCATGGGGTCCTGGTTTTCGCCCAACAACCAGCTTAGGACAATATGCGTCTTGTTCGACAAATCGTCTTCATTGAGCGCATAAGTGCTTTCCACCGACTTTGGCGCAGACAAACGCTCGGTTTTGCCCACCAGGGTTTTGCCGATTGATTGATCAAAGCGTGACAATGCCAAGTCTTCAAACTTGGCCTGATGATCAGCCGCCGGAATGTCGCCATAGGTCAGAAACACGGCGTTGGACGGATGGTAATGCGTCTGATGAAACGCTTTCATCTGAGCGTGGGTCAGTTTGGGAATGTCCGCCGGATCGCCACCGGAGTTATAGTGATAGGTCCCGGTCGGGTAAAGCTCTTCGGTGACTTTCTGAAACAAAGTCGCCACCGGGGAGCTCATCGCGCCTTTCATTTCATTGTAGACCACCCCTTTGTAGGTCAGGTCCGAGATCGGATCATCCTGGGTTTCAAATTCCAGTCGATGCCCTTCCTGCGCAAAATCCAACGGATCGATCTGCGGGAAAAACACGGCATCCAGATAGACTTGCAACAGATTGTCAAAGTCCTTTCGATTTTCGGTGGCAAACGGATACGCGGTCCAATCACTGGCGGTCAACGCGTTCATAAAGGTGTTGAGTGAACGGCGGATCATCATAAAAAATGGGTCACGCACCGGGAACTTTTCACTGCCGCACAGCACCGTATGCTCCAGAATATGCGCCACCCCGGTGGAATCCATCGGCACCGTCCGAAGCGCCACCATAAACACGTTCTGCGGGTCATCGCTGACCAAATGATAATGGTCGGCCCCGGTGACGTTATGGCGGTAATGCTCGACGTCGAGGTTGAGTGAGTCGATGCTTTGGCGGTGGATCAGGGAAAACGCTGGATGATTCGTCATGCACAAGTTCCTTCATGAATTCAGTGGCAATGCGCCGTTTGCTCGCAGCAACGACGCACGTCAGACAAAAAAAGCCGTGTGAACGGCTTTTTTATGGGTCAAACCGGCCTGATTTTCACCAGGCCTGGTGGTTTTTATACTTCTTTGATCGAGAGCTTAACGCGCCCTTGCTTGTCGATGTCAATCAAGCGGACTTCAATGTCCTGTCCTTCCTTGAGGTAGTCATTGACGTCTTCGACCCGCTCATCGGCGATCTGCGAGACATGCACCAGTCCTTCCCGGCCCGGCATGTAAGACACAAACGCGCCGAAGTCGACAATCTTGACCACTTTGGCCGGATAAATCTTGCCGATTTCAGGTTCGGCGGTGATTTCGGCAATTTTGACTTTCGCCGCTTCGGCCGATGCATCGTCCACCGCAGCGATCTTGACCAGACCGTCGTCATCGATTTCGATGGTGACACCGGTTTCTTCGGTAATCGCGCGAATGGTCGCCCCGCCTTTGCCGATGATTTCACGGACTTTTTCCGGCTTCACTTTGATGTTGAAGAAGCGTGGCGCGGTGTTGGCCACCGACGCATTGGACGCCTGAATCGCTTTGTCCATTTCCTTGAGAATGTGCAAGCGCCCGGCTTTGGCCTGATCCAACGCAATTTCCATGATTTCACGGGTGATGCCGGTGATTTTGATGTCCATCTGCAAGGCGGTCACGCCCTGCTCGGTCCCGGCCACTTTGAAGTCCATGTCGCCCAAGTGATCCTCATCGCCCAGAATGTCGGAAAGCACAGCAAAGCCGCTGTCTTCTTTGACCAGCCCCATCGCGATCCCGGCGATGGGCGACTCAATGGGCACACCTGCATGCATCAGTGACATGGACGTGCCACAGACGGTTGCCATGGAAGAGGAACCATTGGATTCGGTGATTTCCGAGACCACTCGAATGGTGTAAGGGAATTCTTCCACGGTCGGCAGCATCGCGGCCACACCGCGACGCGCCAGCATGCCGTGACCAATCTCACGACGCCCCGGCGAACCGACACGACCGCACTCGCCCACGGAATACGGAGGAAAGTTGTAATGCAGCATGAAGCGGTCGGAATAGGAACCGGTCAGTTCGTCCACCAGTTTGGCGTCTTTTTCCGTGCCCAGTGTGGTCACCACCAGCGCCTGGGTTTCACCGCGGGTAAACAGGGATGAACCGTGTACCTTGGGCAGCACGCCCACCTGGCAGTCGATCGGACGGATCGTCTTGGTATCGCGCCCGTCAATGCGCGGTTCACCTGCAATGATGCGACCCCGGACAATTTCTTTTTGCAGACGGCCGAAGGCTTTTTCAATCTCACCCTCTTCAAACCCGTCTGTGTTCTCTTCGGTGACCGCCAGCGCGTCGATTGCTTTGGCTTTGGCCGCGTTCAGTGCGTCGTAACGCTGCATTTTGTCGGCGATGGAATAAGCGGCTTCCACATCGGATTTGACCTGTGCGCTCACAGCGCCCATCAGTTCGGTGTTGTCCGTCGGTGGCGTCCAGTCCCAGGCGGGCTTGCCAGCTTCGGCCTGAAACGCTTTGATGGCATCAATCGCCACCTGCATTTGCTCGTGGCCGAACATCACCGCGCCCAGCATCACATCTTCAGGCAGTTCGGAGGCTTCGGATTCCACCATCAGAACGGCGTCTGAAGTGCCCGCGACGCTCAACTCCAGATCAGACGATTCCAGTTCGGCATCGGACGGGTTCAGTTGATAGCCGTCTTCGTCGGTGTAGCCCACCACGGCTGCACCAATCGGCCCTTCAAACGGAATGCCGGAAATGGCCAGCGCGGCCGAGGTCCCCAGCATCGCAGGCACTTCGGTGCCCACATCCGGGTCCAGAGAGACAACGGTGGCAATGATCTGCACTTCGTTCATGAAACCTTTGGGGAACAGAGGGCGGATCGGACGGTCAATCAGGCGGGAAGTCAGCGTCTCTTTTTCCGACGGACGGCCTTCGCGCTTGAGGAAACCACCGGGAATGCGCCCGGCGGCATAGGATTTTTCCTGATACTGAACCATCAGCGGGAAAAAGTCCTGACCTGGCTTGGGTTCCTTGGCTGCGACCACGGTGACGAGAAGTTGGGTTTCGCCCATGGCAATCATCACAGCGCCATCAGCCTGACGAGCGATTTCGCCGGTTTCCATGCGCACGGTGTGCTGACCGTACTCAAACGTTTTGGTAATTTTCGACATACTTGGTAATTCCTTTCAGGTGTTCCACGAAGGCCCGGACCTTTGAAACCTGAATCGGAAAACCAGCTCGTCTGGCAGGCTGACTTTCAGATTCAGGCTTAACACGGTTTCTTGCCGGGGAATGGTGTTCTGTTGCATCGGGCAAAGAACGTGACTATCTTAACGTAACTGCGTGACCCAGAAAAGCATGATCACACGCAATTCGAACGGACATAAAAAAACCCGCCGCTCCCGAAGAAGCGCGGGTTTTTCAGGTTGCGATCCCCTGCGGGATTACTTACGCAGACCCAGTTTTTTGATCAGGGCAAAATAACGGTCTGAATTTTTGCGGTGCAGGTAATCCAACAACTTACGACGACGACCGACCAGTCGCAACAGACCGGTACGGGAATGGTTGTCTTGTTTGTGGTCTTTGAAGTGCTCGGTCAGGTAAGTGATGCGGTGCGTCAGCAGCGCAACCTGAACTTCCGGTGAACCGGTGTCACCTGGCTTCTGAGCGAAATCTTCAACAATCTTCTTTTTATCTTCCGGGGTCAACATAACGTTTCCTTTTCAATCGGTTTGTTCAAAAGAAATTCTCCGCAACCGATGGCAGAGAAAGCGCGTATTATACTCGAAATCTTCGGTGTGTCCAGCCTTGAAGCCGGAAAACATCCAATGTAATCAGTGGCGACCGTAGCCGTGCATATAATGCTCGAATTGAGACAGATCGCTGCTCAGCGCCCGGATCAGATGATCCAGACTCACCACGGCATTTTCCACCAGATTCACGGCGATGTAGGGGTGTTCCACTTTCAGGCGATCGTACATGGGGCGCGTGATTTCCAGCAGGAACACTTCTTTGCTCGCCGCTTTCATGCGCAACATGCGAGGTTTGCGGTCAAAAAACGACATCTCCCCAATCAAATTGCCTCGGGCTTGCATGCCCACTTCGGCTTCGTCCTGCCCGTCTGAAGCGGAAAAGCCGACGCGGCCCTGAACGATGAAATACATCGAATCGCCCACATCGCCCATGTCGTTGATGATGTCGCCGCGTTTAAAGGTTTTTTCCTGCAAAAAATGCGACATCACTTCCACGTCCTGCCGCGTCAGGGATTCACAAATGGCGTTTTCCTGAAAATAATCAAACAGTTGATCACTGGTCATTTCTTTCATAGAGGGGTCCTTCATGGTCAAAGCTCGGGCGACGGTGCTTTCTGCGCGAGAAACCGATTCACAGGCCGTCCGTCCGTTAATGTCAATATCTTATCAGTTATAATGCGAAAGTCAGCAAAGGTTTGTGCCAACTCACCCGGCTTAAGCAGCCGGTTGGGTTTTTAGGGCCGCCAAACTGTTCGGCCCCCTGGGCAAAGGTTTCAAACAGCACAAACCCGCCCGGTCGCAGCGATTGGCGAATGTGCGGCCACAAAGACCGCTCCAGAAACCGCACCGCCAGAATCAGGTCATACTCGGCCTGCCAGCAGGACGCGTCAGGATCGGTGATATCCTGACACTGCCAATCCACGGCGACAAAGCATTGCGGTTGCGTCAGGCGTTGCCCGGCTTCCAGAGTAAGGGCTCGTTCCAGAACGCGCGACTGATTTTCCACCGCGGTGACCTGCCAGCCATGCGTCGCCAGATAAACGCTGTCACGCCCGCCACCACAGCCGATGTCCAGTGCCGTCATGCTTCCTGTTGGGTCACCGAGGGCGGCAGGTAAATCTTCTTCCACAAACGCTCTGACGCCCTCGGAAGGCTGCCAGAGACGCTTGGAATCAAACCGGTTTTTGACCAGGCCTGGTTCCGGGGTGTTCAGCAGAGCGTCCTCGCTCAGAATCTGTGTCACCCCATAGCCTTTTTCGGTCAGAAACCGTGTCGCCTGGTCGGCCTGAGCGGCATCCGTGGCAACCAGCTGCAACGCAGCGGGTCGGCAAGGCAATTCGTTCAGACGCTCACAGAGCGCTGGCCACGGAAGATGAGTCGATCCCGGCCAGTGCCCCCGGACATAGGTTTCGTGGTCACGCAGATCGATCAGCGGGGTCTGAGAGCAGGGTCTGTCAGAGGGCGTCGTCATGGCCAGGATCAGCGTTTAACAATGCCATCTGAACCAGGCGCTTAGGCTTGAGCAACGATTTGGCTTCCTGCCATTCGCCCACGCCGATAAACTGACCTTGCGCCTCATAAAACCGCACCAGATCGGTTTCGGGCCGCGGCACGGCCAGCTTGCCGCCACGCAGAGTCAATTCGGCCTCCTCAGCGCTCAACGACATGGCCTGCAAATGCGCCAACGGTGTGTCCATTGGCAGCAGCGTGGCCATTGGGTCCCGCTCGATCTCTTCCAGAGAGTGCATCTCATCTGCAGTCAGAGCGCCGCTTTGAATACGGTGCAATGCGGTCAGATGGCCGACCGTTCCCAGTTTTCGGGCAATGTCTTCGCCCAAGGTCCGCACATAGGTGCCTTTGGAACAGAGCACTTCAAACCGGATCTGGTCGTCTTCGATGTCTTTCAATACCAGTCGTTCCAGTGTGATTTCACGCGGCTGGCGCTCAATCTCAATCCCCTGACGCGCGTACTCATACAAAGGGCGCCCCTGGTGCTTGAGCGCCGAGTACATGGGCGGGGTTTGAAGCGTGGTGCCAAGAAAGGTGTTGAGCGCGCCCACCACCTTCTCCGTGGTCAGCGCCGGCACGGGGGCCTTATCGGTCGGATTGCCCAGACAATCACCGGAATCGGTGGCCTGGCCCAGTTTGAGCGTGGCAATGTAACCTTTTTGTGCATTGAGCAGAAAACCGGAAAATTTGGTGGCTTCCCCCAGACAGATCGGCAACAATCCGGTCGCAAACGGGTCCAGCGCTCCGGTGTGACCGCCTTTTTTGGCGGAAAACAGGCGCTTGACCTGCTGCAAGACGGCATTGGAGGTCATGCCGGCCGGTTTATCAACCAACACCACTCCATGCACATGGCGACGAGCTTTGTCAGACATGACGACTCCTGATCAACGGGGGCTAGGAGCCTGTCGGATTTAAGGCAGATCGACTGCGCCGGATGGAAAACGGCCGATTTTTCCGATCCTTTTCGTCAAATAGCGACTGCTATTCTCCTCAAACGATCGAAAAACTGTCCTCGCTTTCCCTTTCGGCTCGCTACGATCGCTCAAACCCGACAGGCTCCTAGAAACCCAAACAAAAATCGACCAGGCCTGGTCGATTTTGAATTTAAGAGCGGTGCAACGCTTTCTGAATGAGCGCTTCGATGTGGCTGGCGTTTTCCGCCACCGTGTCATAAAAGAAGCGCACTTCGGGCGTCAAACGCAGTTTCATGCGTTTGCCGATTTCGGAACGGAAAAAGCCTTTGGCTTTCTCCAGCGCCTGCTGCGCTTCCTGAGCGGCGGGTTCGTCCTGATTGACCCCGATCAGGGTGTAGTACACCGTCACGATCGCCAGGTCCCGCGAAATCTTGCATTCGGTCAGTGTGACCTGCTGCAAGCGCGGATCCTTGGTTTCCTGAGTCAGAATTTCACTCAGGGTCTTTCGGATTTCACCGGCCACCCGTTGAGGGCGGCTCACACCTTGCTGAGGTTGCTTCATGCTCAATCCAGTGTCCGTTTCACTTCAACGCGCTCGTAGACCTCAATCTGGTCACCGACTTTCACGTCGTTGTAGTCTTTCACACCGATCCCACACTCGATGCCCTGACGCACTTCCATGACATCGTCTTTGTAACGACGCAGGGATTCGAGCGCACCTTCGTAGATCACCACGTTGTCACGCAGCACACGAATCGGGTTGTTGCGTTTGACCACGCCCTCGGTCACCATACAACCGGCGATCATGCCGATTTTCGGTGCCTTGAACACATCACGCACGTCCGCCACACCGACAATGTCTTCACGATAATCCGGTGACAGCTTGCCTTCGATGGCACGTTTGACCTCGTCAACGATCTCATAGATTACGCTGTAATACTTGAGGAAAATGCCTTCGTTTTCGATGACGCGCTTGGCTTTGGCGTCCGCACGGACGTTGAAGCCGAAGATCAGCGCATCCGAGGCCAGTGCCAGGTTGGCATCGGTCTCGGAGATACCGCCCACACCGGAGGAAATCACCGACACTTTGACTTCGTCGTTGGACAGTTTCACCAGCGCGTCAACAATGGCTTCAATCGAACCCTGTACGTCCGCTTTGAGGATGATGTTCACATTCTGAACCTCACCTTCTTCCATGCGGTTGAACATGTTGTCCAGTTTGGCTTTCTGCTGACGGGCAATCTTCTTCTCTTTGTGCTTGCTCTGACGGAACATGGCCACTTCACGTGCTTTACGCTCGTTTTCAACGGTGATCATGTCGTCACCGGCCACGGGCACGCCCGACAAGCCGAGAATCTCGACCGGCATGGAAGGCCCGGCTTCCTTGACCTGCTGACCGGATTCGTTGGTCAGAGCACGGACGCGGCCATACTCCATGCCACACAGAGCAATGTCGCCTTTTTTCAGGGTGCCGGCCTGAACCAATACGGTGGCCACGGGACCGCGGCCTTTGTCCAGACGGGATTCAACCACCACGCCTTTGGCTGGCCCATCAACAGGCGCTTCCAGTTCCAGAATTTCGGATTGAAGCAGAATCGCATCCAGCAAGGCATCGATGCCTTCACCGGTTTTGGCCGACACCGGCACAAACTGAACGTCCCCGCCCCAGTCTTCCGGGACCACTTCTTCGGACACCAGCTCCTGCTTAACGCGGTCCGGGTTGGCGCCTTCCTTATCCATTTTGTTGATCGCGACGACCATGCCCAGACCGGCGGCCTTGGCGTGCTGGATCGCTTCTTTGGTCTGCGGCATTACGCCATCATCGGCAGCGACCACAATCACGACCACGTCCGTTACCTTCGCCCCACGCGCACGCATGGCAGTAAAGGCTTCGTGACCCGGGGTATCGATGAAGGTTACGCCGCCGTGCCCGGTTTCAACATGGTAGGCACCGATGTGCTGGGTGATCCCGCCGGACTCCCCGTGCGCCACCTTGGCTTCACGGATGTGATCCAGCAAAGAGGTTTTACCATGGTCAACGTGCCCCATAATGGTCACGACCGGCGAACGGTTAACGGTTTCGCCATCGTGCTCCTGGTTGACGACGTCGTCTTCCAGCTGGTTTTCATTCACCAGCACCGGCTTGTGCCCCATCTCTTCCACCACCAGTTCGGCGGTTTCCTGATCCAGCACCTGGTTGATGGTGACCATGTTGCCCATCGACATCATCAGCTTGATGACCTCAGCGGCTTTGACCGCCATCTTGTCGGCCAGATCGGACACCTTAATGGTTTCGCCCAGCTGCACTTCACGCACCTGTTTTTCAACCGGCTTCTGGAAGCCATGTTCGTTCTGCTGCGGTGCTTTTTTGTGCATGCCTTTGTGACGGCGACGCCCACGTGGGCGGTCATCGTCCAGAGCCAGGTTTTTACGACCGTGTTTCTGTTTGGGCTGCGGCTTGCCTTTCTTGCCTTTTGGCTCGTCCAGCTCCGCTTTGGCCGGTTTCTTCTTGTCTTTGTCCTTGTGACGCTTGTCAGCGGCACCGTCTTTTGCCTGCGCAGCCTCTTCGGCCTGAGCCATGGCGGCGGCGGCTTCTTCCGGCGTCGGTTCTTTGGCTTTACGCGGCTTCGGATTCTTCTGATAGGCCGCGGCCTGCGCCTGAATTGACTGAGGTTCTGACGCACTGGACGGCGCTGGCTGTGAGGCCGCCTGAGTCTCCTCCTGGCGATTCATTGGTTTTTCATCCACCAGTTCCGGCTGCTCATCTTCCGGTTTTTTCACGAACGTACGCTTTTTGCGCACCTCGACGTTGACCGTCCGTTTGCCCGCACCGGAAGACAGGTTCATTTTCTGTTTGCGCTTAAGGGTCATTTTTTTAGGCACCTCGGCCTTATCACCCTTTCGATTTTTGAAATGATCCAACAAGGTCATTTTTTCTTTGTCAGACAAAGAATCATCCGCGGTTTTTCCGGACACCCCTGCTTCTTCGAGCTGAGCCAACAGTTTCTCTGGTGAGACTTTCAGGGTTTCAGCAAATTGCTTGATTGATACTTGAGACATACGCTGGTGTCCTCCTACATTATTCGAACCAAGGAGCGCGGGCTTTCATAATCAGCTCACTCGCGGCTTCGGCATCCATTTCGACGATTTCCAGTAACTCATCCACACCTAGCTCGGCAAGGTCTTCCTGAGTCACAATGCCCTGCTCGGCCAGCTGCTGTGCCAGCTCGTCATTCATGCCTTCCAGGTTTTTTAAATCTTCCGCCGGCTCGGCCTGACTCACCTCTTCGCCAGCAATGGCCTGAGTCAGAAGGGCATCCTGAGCCCGGCTTTTGAGTTCGGTGACTAATTCTTCATCAAAACCATCAATCTCCAACATTTCTTCGGACGGGATGTAGGCCACTTCATCCAACGTGGTAAAGCCTTCATCCACCAGCACTTCTGCCAGTTCTTCGTCCACTTCCAGAGCATTGACGAACAGTGTTTTGATGGTTTCCGATTCGGTTTCGTGTTTTTCCGCCATGTCCGACTCGGTCATGACGTTCAGTTCCCAGCCGGTCAGCTCGGTGGCCAAACGGATGTTCTGGCCGTTTTTACCGATCGCCTGCGACAGTTGCTCGTCGTCCACCGCCAGATCCATGGTGTGCTTGTCTTCGTCCACCATGATCGAGGTGACTTCGGCCGGGGCCATGGCATTGATCACGAACTGGGCGTCGTTGGCGTCCCACAATACAATGTCAATGCGTTCACCGTGCAATTCATTGGTCACAGCCTGCACACGGCCGCCACGCATGCCGACGCAGGCACCAATCGGATCCAGTCTCGGATCGTTGGCTCGCACCGCCACTTTGGCGCGCAACCCAACATCACGCGCCGCACTCATGATATCGATCAGATCGTCACCGATTTCCGGCACTTCGATCTTGAACAATTCAATCAGCATTTCTTTACAAGCACGTGACATCACAATCTGTGGGCCACGGGTTTTGTACGACACTTCCTGCACGTAGGCACGAACACGCTCACCCAACTTGAAGGTTTCGCGATTAATCAGTTCATTACGAGGAATGATCGCGTCCACGTTGTCACCCAAGTCCAGGATCACATCACCACGATCCATGCGTTTGACCTGGCCGGTCAAAATCTCGCCCACGCGCTTTTCGTAATCTTCAACGATCTTTTTACGCTCGGCTTCGCGCACCTTCTGAATAATGACCTGCTTGGCGGTTTGGGCACCGATGCGACCGAATTCAAGGGATTCAATCGGCTCTTCGATGAACTGACCCGGCTCAATGTGCGGTTCAATGTCCACGGCGTCCATGTGGCGCAGATACCAACCGACATGGTCTTCGATTTCCACATCGTCCTCGATCACTTCCCAGCGACGGAAGGTGTCGTAATCACCGCTTTCACGGTCAATGGACACGCGCACATCAATTTCATCATTGTGGCTTTTGCGTGTCGCCGTGGCGAGCGCCGCCTCGATTGCGTCAAAAATAATTTCTTCGTCCACGCCCTTTTCATTGGACATGATTTCAACGACAGCTAAAACTTCCTTACTCATGGTTGCATCCTCAAAACGGGAATCGGCTTGAGCGCCGATTTGTTCCTACCTTTATCCTGAATTCGTTTGTTTGGTATCAAAAAACCGGGACCACATTCGCCTTTTCAATCATCTCGAACGGGATGTCGTAGGCTTCGTTGTCCACTTCGACGACAATGCCGTCATCACTGACTTCTGTCATCACGCCTTTAAAGCGCTTGCGCCCCAATATTTCTCCCGAGGCGCGAACCTGGACCGTTTGCCCCTGATAAGCCGAAAACTGAGTTGGCTTAAACAGAGGGCGATCCATTCCCGGGGAGGAAATTTCCAGCATGTACGCGCTCTGAATCGGGTCTTCCACGTCCAGCAGGGCACTGATCTGATGACTGACTTCGCCACAATCGTCCACCGTCACCCCTTCCTCACCGGGGCGGTCGATGTAAATGCGCAAGGTTGATTGTTTGCCCGCGGGGATGTATTCCAGCCCCCAAAGCTCAAACCCCAACATTTCAACGGTCGGGGCAACCAGTTCGGCCATTTTCTGTTCCAGTGACACCTATTTTCCTCGGCTGCGGTTTTATTGGATTTCAAAAACAAAAAACCCCGTAAAAACGGGGTTTTTAAACAAAAGCCACGTCTGATGCGCTGGATTCAACGCGATCATTTAAGCAACGTGACTTAGAATGATTTAAAAAACTGACGCGATTATAGTCATAAGCCCGGCTGCTGTCAAGCTTCTGACCCAGTGTCCGCAATGCGCTCATCGGTACAGCGCCCCGCTCTCGCTCAGTGAAACGGAGTTTAGCAAACCCCAAAGCCAGCCTTCAAGTAAGGGAGACAGGCCCTTTTTCTTTCTTGATGGCTTTTAGATGGCGCAATTTGACATACATCATCGCCGTCATCAGGGCATCATTAAACGCGTCGTGCTGTCCCAGGCCCGGCAGCTCCAGGCGTTCGCGGATGGCTTGAAAGCTTAAATCAAACACCTCGTGTTCCGGCTGCAGCCAGGGCTGGTGAAACAGATCGGTGTACAACTCGGAAATATCCGTCTGCCGATTCGGCAGGGGAATGCCCAGCATGGGCCGGATCAGACGATTCACCATGGCGACATCAAACTCGAGGTAATACCCCACCAGCGGTCGGCTGCCCACAAAGCGCAAAAACCAATGCGCCGCCTCCTCTGGGGCCAAACCTTCTGACAGGTCCATGTTGCGCAATCGATGAATCACAATGCTGTCGCCCTGCACGGTCTGCTCAGGCCGAAAAGTCAGATTCAACGACTCGCTCGTACAAATTTCATGGCCCCGTATTTTGATCGCACTCAGGGAAATGATGCTGTCCTTTTTCGGGTCCAGCCCAGTGGTTTCGCAATCGAAGCACACCACGTCATCATCCGGTGGCGGGTCAAACAGGTGGGCATATTGTGGCGTTTTCAAACGCTTTTTTAACCAGGCCTGGTGAATTCGTTGCCAGAACATCAATAATTTTCCAACTTAAAGTGTTGCTCAATCACTTTTTTGAACTGGTTGACCACACCAAAGGCTTCTTTGAGCAGATCCTGCTGAAAATGGCTGAGCTCGTCGGTTTCAATGCGGTTATCCACCGCTTTGCCCTGCATTTTTTTGTGCAGCATCGCCTGCAGACGCAAGGTGTTCAAAAAGTTCAGCGTTTCCCCCAGCTCGATGCCAAAGGCTTCGCTGAAGACCCCGGCGTCCATGAGTTTGCGAATGCGCCAGTGGGTATTGGTCGGTTCAATCCGCCCCTCCAGAGCCAGACAGCGAATACCATGCACAATGGGAAAAATGCCGCCCTTTTTGATGTCAATGCTGTGCCCGGCGTCTTTTTGAGTGATCAGACGACCGAACAGGCCAATGGGCGTTTCAAACTGAGACACACTGAGCGCGAAATGCGGCAAAAACATCGGGCGTTTTTCCACCTGTTGCCACAGTGCCTCTTTCAAGTCCTCGAGACGCTGTGCCTCCCCACGAACCACTTGCGCATCAAACAGAATGGCCAACGCCATAAACCCGTCTTCACTCGGGTCGTCAAACCACTGAATCAGTTTTTGGCGCCACTGCTGTTCACTCAAACACCATTCAGGGTTGGACAGCATGATATTGCCGGGACAAGGCGGAAAGCCAAGCTCGATCAGCTTCTGATTAAAGTGCTCACAGAATGCCATCAAGCCATCCCGGGAAAGATGATCGGGGAAGATCACCGCATTGTCCTGATCGGTACGCACCACCTGTTCCGAACGGCCTTCACTGCCCATGACCACATAAGTCACATCGTCAAACCGACCGTCCTCATCCAACAGCGACCACAATTTGGCTTGAAGCTTGCGGTGTAACTCATTGACTAATTTGGCAATGTAGTGGGTTTTGACCCCTTTGTTGCTCAGCCCGGCGACCAGCTGATCAATCTGAGTCACCACTTGCTTGAGATCGTCAAAGGTTTCCGCCCGCTCCAGTGTCAGCATCACCAGACCGGACTGGTTGGCAAACAGACTCATGAGTTCTTTCTGATGCAACACGCCTTTCAGCGTCTGACCGTCACGTACCACCAAACGATCCACACCGTAACGGGTCATTTTCAGCAATGCGTTGAACAGAAAATCACCCTGATTGATGGTAATGACCGGAAAAGTGGCCAATTCCCCCACCGGGCTCTGCAGATCAAAGGACTCCAAAGCCAGTCCACGCAACAGGTCGGAGGCGGTGACAATGCCGACCTGGTCATGATGGTGGACCACACAGGCATCGCTCTGTTGCGCTTGCATTTTTTCCACACAGGCCTGGATCCCAGTGGCCCCGTTCACTTCGATCAAGGCATGCAAGGGCGCGATGCTGACCGCATCCATCATGGCTTCACTTGAGGATTCTTCCTGCAACTGGCGGTGAAACTGGCTCAGCTTCTGGGTAATGTCGTGAAAATAAAAGGCTTCGAAGGCATTGTTGCTGTGCAATAGCGTTTCAAACACGGAAAACGGCAGTCGGTAAGCCACGGTTTCTTCCAGCGCCCGATAAACCAAATGGGCATTCTGATCCAGCAAACTGGAGGCCCCAAATGCCGCATGCACCCCATAAAGACCGCATTGCGCGGATTCATCACTCTGGTGACATTCTGAAACCCGTCCTTTGATGACCAGGTACAGATACGCCGAACCTTGGCGGTTCAGTGGAATCTGAGCGTCCTGCGGAAAATACACCACATCCAGGGCATCCGCCGCTTGCGCCAATTCGGTTTCGTTCAAGCGGTCAAAGGGCAGCACCTGCGTTAAATAAGCCAATGTGTCTTGATCGGCCATACATCGCTCCTTGTCATTTTGATGTCGGCACCGTAAACCGATGCCGACATCAGAATGACAATCTTTCCCTTCGTCGGGAAACTGTCACAAAAAAGGGGCCCGAAAGCCCCTTAACGTTCAATCATTCATCAACGGCGAGGCTTACTTGCCATGAGCCTGTTGCATGAATTCTTCGGTGCGCCCCTGATCACTGGTCATCATGGCAACCACAACGGTCACAACAACAGCCAATGGCACAGAGAACAGCGCTGGGTTCACCAGAACCGGAACGCCGGCCACGTCACTCATGCCGAAGAAACGGGCAAACGTCAGGATCAATGACGCCACCAGACCAACGGCCATACCGATGACCACAGCTTGGCTGGTCAGGCGCTTCCACCAAACGGCAAACACCAGAGCTGGCGCAAAGGTGGACGCTGCAATACCAAAACACATGGCTACCAGCATGGCAACGTTCTGCTCTTTCAACCAAAGAGACATCAGAATCGCCATCACCGCCAACACACCGGCACCGATCTTGGCAAAGCGAACGCGCTGTTCATCGGTACTGGCCGGGTTGATCACACCGGCATACAAGTCATGCGACAAACTGGTGGTTGCGGCAATCAACAGCCCTGCTGACGTACTCAGCATCGCCGCCATCGCACCGGCTGCAATCACACCCAGTAGGATCTGACCACCGATCATGTCGCCCAGCATTGGCATGGTCATGTTTTTAGCCACACCGGCTTTGCCTTCGGCCAGCAACGAAACCAACTCAGGATAAAGTGCATACATCGCGATCACACCCACAAAGAAGATGCTGCCGTAGAAAATCGCCAGACCCCAGATGGTGATCTCAGCGGATTTACGCGCACTCTTGGCGTTGGAGACCGTATAGAAACGGATCAGGATGTGAGGCAAGCCCAGTACACCCAGGAACAGAGCCAAAATCAAACTGGCATTGTCCATGAGGCTGCGCAACTGCACGCCCGGGGTGATGGCACTGGCCGCTTCCGGCATAATACCGCGTACGGTGTCCACAGCTTGGGCACTTTCCGCCGTCGTCATCCCGGCAATCGCGCTCACGGCTTCCGGTGAACCGGCTGCCAGATGCGGTGGCACCATGTCTTTGCCTTGCGTCACGATTTCGATGGGGTTACCGCCGAAAATCAGAATGGTGCCAAAAACCAACAGGAAGATCATGGCCACGAACAAAATCGCGCCCTGAATCGCCTGGTTGTAACTGGTCCCTTTCATGCCCCCCATGATCACGAAAATCGCCATTAGCACACCGGCCGCCAGAACGGTCAGGGTGTAAGGCAGATCCAGCAACAGGGCAAACAAGTGGCCTGCACCAACCATTTGCGGAATCAGATACATCACCGCCAAGGTAATGGTGGAGAGCATGGCCACAATACGGATGTTGCGCTCGGCACTGTCATAGCGCGAAATCAACACATCGGCCACGGTGTACTGACCCACGTTTTTCAAAGGCCCGGCAATGATCAGCAGTACCACGATCCACGCAGCAAAGAAACCAATCGCCAGCCACCAGCCGTCGATCCCCATCAGTGCAACCGCACCGGCCACACCAAGGAAACTCGCCGCACTGGCATAGTCACCGAACATCGCCATCCCGTTCACGCGAGGCGAAATCCCGCCACCGGCCACATAAAAGTTGGCCGTCGAACGGGTGGAGCGACGATGGTAATAACTGATAAATAAAGACAGGGCAATCCCGAGGACAACCACAATCAAAGCGACTAAATTTTCCATGAGATTACTGCTCCTCCTCGGTCATTTTGTTCAAATACAAACGGGTAATGACCACACCGGAGATAATGATCACCAAACCGCCCCAAATGGCCAAAGGCAAGCCCAGAACTTCCATCGCGGCAATGTCCTTGAACGTGGCGGACGTCATCAACGCCACCCCGAAATAAAGCACGGTGTAAATGGCCAGCAAAATCGTAGCAAACCGTCTTGCACTCATTTGACACCTCCTTGAAGCCGGATTCGGCTTGGCATGCGACGACCGGCGATGGTCCCCGCAAACTGGTTATGTTGGTTGGAATGCATCCAATCCTCCTCTCATCGTTAGCAAAAAGCCCTGAAACAGGGCCTCACTTTGAAACCAACCGACCTGTTTTTGACCAGGCCTGGTTAATTTCGAACATGGTAGACAATTTTATGCCTTTTGCGTATTAATTATTTATGGGACTGCATAAACTCATCTAGGATGCCCGGATCCTCCAGCGTGGAGACATCCGAGTGAATTTCTTCCCCTTTGGCAATCGAGCGCAGCAAACGGCGCATGATCTTACCGGAACGGGTTTTGGGCAGGTTGCTGCCGAAACGGATGTCGTCCGGTTTGGCAATGGGCCCGATTTCTTTGGCCACGTGGTTACGGAGCTCCTGCACCAATTGCTGACGCGCTTCACCCTCTTTTGGGATGTCCATATCGAGCACGGCGAAGGCAAACACGGATTCGCCTTTGACATCATGCGGTTTGCCCACCACGGCCGCTTCGGCAATGTGGGAATGTGACACCAGTGCGGATTCAATTTCCATGGTACCCAGACGGTGACCGGACACGTTCAGCACGTCATCGATGCGGCCCATGATCCAGAAGTTACCGTCTTCGTCCAGGTGTGCACTGTCCCCGACCACATAATATTTGTTGTCGAACATGGCGAAATAGGTGTCGACAAAGCGTTTGTCGTCGCCCCAGATGGTGCGCAGCATGGACGGCCAGGGCTTGCGGATCACCAGATAGCCGCCTTCGCCATGGGTCAGTTCCACGCCCTCTTCGTCCACAATGTGGGCATCAATGCCGGGCAGCGGCTTGGTACAGGACCCCGGCTTCAATTCGGTCACACCGGGCATCGGTGCGATCATGTTGGCACCGGTTTCGGTCTGCCACCAGGTGTCCACGATCGGACATTCACCGCGACCGATCACGTCGTGGTACCACATCCAGGCTTCCGGGTTGATCGGTTCACCCACAGTGCCCAACAGACGCAGACGGCTCAGGTCATACTGTTCCGGCAGATCCTTGCCAAATTTCATCAGCGCACGAATCGCGGTGGGCGCGGTATAGAAGACCGACACGCCGTGATCCTGACAGACCTGCCAGAAACGTCCGGCATCGGGGTAGGTGGGCACGCCTTCAAACATCACCTGAGTGGCGCCCACTGACAGAGGGCCATAAGCGACATACGTATGACCGGTAATCCAGCCGACGTCGGCGGTACACCAGAAAACGTCGTCGTCTTTCAGGTCAAACACCCATTCATTGGTAATGTGCGCGTTGAGCAGATACCCACCAGTGCTGTGCTGGATGCCTTTAGGTTTGCCAGTGGAACCGGAGGTGTACAGCAAAAACAGCGGGTGTTCGGAATCGACCATGACGGGATCATGGTAATTGCTCATGCCAGCAATCGCGTCGTGCCAGGTCATGTCACGATCCGCTTTCATGGCCACTTGGGTATCCGTGCGCTCATAAACGATCACTTTGCGCACCGTATCGCCGCCTTTTTCCAGGGCATCGTCCACCGCTTTTTTCAATGGCAGTTCTTTGCCACCGCGCACACTGGCATTGGCCGTAATCACCATTTTTGCACTGGCGTCTTCAATCCGGTCTCTCAGGGCTTCGGCAGAGAAGCCGCCAAAGACCACCGAGTGAATCGCACCAATGCGCGCACAGGCCTGCATGGCAAAGACCGCCTGAGGAATCATCGGCATGTAGATCACCACACGATCCCCCTTTTCAATGCCCTGCGCCGTCAGCGCATTGGCAAAACGCGACACATGATCGTGTAATTCTTTATAGGTGTACTGCTCAACGTGCCCGTCATCGGTCTCAAAGATAATGGCCAGCTTGTCTTCTTTTTCGGCCAGATGACGATCGATACAGTTATAGGAGGCGTTCAGTTCCCCATCGGCAAACCACTTGTAAAAAGGCGGGTTGCTGTCATCCAACCCTTGAGTAAAGGGTTTGGACCATTCCAGCTTGTCCTTGGCCAGGTCACACCAGAACCCTTCGTAATCCTCATCCGCTTTCTTTTTAAGCGCCTGATACGTGGCCTCATCCACGTTTGCCTGTTGCTTAAAGGCATCCGTGGGTTGAAAGACCCGTTCTTCTTTCAGGATGGATTCGATATTGTTCGACATGGACGTCTCCTGTTTTGCATTTTGGGGATGGGAAGTCACCGGCTCAAAAGCACCCAAACGGGCACTCAAACGGGCCGGCCCATAAATGGCACCTATTCTAATGGTTAAGCCAAAACAATAGGAATAAAATTCTTTTATTTAAGTGTTTTTGCACCCGATTTCCGGCAGAACTATTTGATCACGACTTTCGGTTGCCAGCCGCTGGCATCCAACCACTCAATCAACGCATCATCCGGAGCATAGCGCCCGACCGATTTCATTTGCACCCAGGCCTGGTCATTTTCATAATCCACCACCACGGGCAACCCGGCCGGCTGCTCAGGATCCTCTTCACGCTGATAATGTCCCAGTACCGTGGCCAATTCATGCACGACGGACTCGGTCAAAGGCATGCTTGGTCGAATCTTAATGCCTTTGGCACGCTCCTGACGGGATTCAGCCAGTGTCACCACCTGCTCGGCATCGATTTTGATGCCACCGTTAAAGGTGTCTTCACTGACCTCGCCATGGATCAATACCACGGCATCGGGCACCAATATCTCCCGGCAGCCTTCAAACACATTGGGACGCAACACCACTTCCACGCGTGCCGTTTGATCATCAATGGCCGCAAACCCCATACGGCTTCCGGATCGGGTCACTTTGCTGCGTGCCGCCACAACCAGCCCGGCGACCCAGACTTTTTTCCACTTCTCCGGTCGCAGTGACTTGAGATCCTGATCCACCAGGTCCGCTAACTCTTTGCGATAAATCTCAATGGGATGACCGGTCATGTACAAGCCCAACGTATCCTTTTCGCCTTTCAGGCGCTTCTTCTGTGACATCTCACTAACGGCCACCAGCTCGTCGGCATTTTCCGCTTCAAACGACAGCGCATCACCGAACAAATCACTTTGGCCAGCTTCTTCATCCTTTTGTTTTTGTTCAGCTTTCTGTAAAGCATTGGGCACAGTGGACAACATGGCCTGACGATTGTCATGCAAGCTGTCCAACGCACCACTCAAGATCAGTGCTTCAAGCACCCGGCGGTTGAGCTTGCGGTTGGAACGCGCGCACAGATCAAACAAACCGGTATAAGGCCCATTGGCCTTGCGCTCCGCGATCACGCCTTCCAGTGCCGCTTCGCCGACTCCTTTGATTGCCCCCAGGCCATAACGAACGGTCTTTTCCCCACGCACGGCCTTGAAATGAATCTCGCCCAGATTAATGTCGGGCTGCATCACCTCAATGCCCATGGCCTGACATTCATTGACCATGTGCACCACTTTGTCGGTGTTGTCCATGTCCGACGAAATCTGCGCCGCCATAAATTCAGCAGGGTAGTGTTTTTTCAGCCAGGCCGACTGATATGACACCAGTGCGTAGGCAGCAGAATGCGACTTGTTGAAACCGTAACCGGCAAACTTTTCTACCAGATCGAAAATTTTCATGGCCAGATCGCCATCGATGCCATTGGCCTCGGCGCCTTCTTTGAACACCGAGCGCTGCTTGGCCATTTCTTCCGGCTTTTTCTTACCCATGGCCCGGCGCAGCATGTCCGCTTTGCCCAGCGAATAACCGGCCAGAACCTGAGCAATCTGCATCACCTGCTCCTGATACAGGATAACCCCGTAAGTAGGCTCCAGAATCGGCTTGAGCAGTTCGTGCTGGTAGTTGGGGTCCGGGTAGGCGACTTTTTCCTTGCCATGCTTACGGTTGATGAAATTATCCACCATGCCCGATTCCAGTGGCCCGGGACGAAACAAAGCCACCAAAGCGATGATGTCTTCAAAACAGTCAGGCTTGAGGCGCACAATCAGGTTCTGCATGCCCGACGATTCGAGCTGAAACACCCCGGTGGTTTTACCGGTTTTGATCATGTCAAAGGTAGGCTGGTCATCCATGGGGATCGCATTGATGTCGACAAAGCCTTCGTCGCCCGGTGATTTACCTTCATTGATAAAGTGCAGAGCCCAATCGATGATGGTCAGGGTTCGCAGCCCCAAAAAGTCAAATTTGACCAGGCCTGCGGTTTCCACATCGTTTTTATCCAACTGGGTCACCACACTGGTGCCATCGGCTTCCGACAGCAACGGACAGAAGTGATCCAGTGGCTTGGGTCCGATGACCACCCCACCGGCGTGCTTACCGGTATTGCGCACCGTGCCTTCCAGCTTCAGCGCCAAATCCAACAGGGTTTGAACCTCTTCGTCCTGCTGATAACGCTGTTGCAGATCTTCTTCCTGGTCTAGCGCTTCCTGCAGCTTGATGCCCAGATCATTCGGCACCATTTTGGCAATGCTGTCGACCATGCCATAACTGTGGCCCAGCACCCGACCCACATCCCGGATCACCGCTTTGGCGGCCATGGTGCCAAACGTTACGATCTGGGAGACATGGTCCTGGCCGTATTGGCGGGCAACGTATTCGATGACCTCATCACGGCGCTCCATGCAGAAATCCACATCAAAGTCAGGCATCGAGACCCGTTCCGGGTTGAGGAAACGTTCGAACAGCAGGTCATACTGCAACGGGTCCAGATCGGTGATCTTCAGCGCATACGCCACCAATGAACCAGCCCCGGAACCGCGACCCGGCCCCACAGGTACACCGTGATCCTTGCCCCACTGAATGAAGTCAGCGACGATGAAAAAGTAGCCGGGAAAGCCCATCTGTAAAATGATGTCGAGTTCAAACTTCAGTCGTTCATCATAGGGCTTACGCCGTTCCGTCAATTCAGCCGGTGTCAGTTCCGGGAACAGGAATGCCAGACGCTCATCCAACCCCTTGCGGGATTCGGCAATGAAATACTCATCCATGGTCATGCCGTCGGGCACCGGAAAATCCGGCAGGAAATACGTGCCGAGGGTCAGAGAAACATTACAGCGTCGTGCGATTTCAACGGTATTCTCCAGCGCTTCGGGAATGTCTGCGAACAAGGCCTGCATTTCGTCACTGGTGCGAAAATACTGTTCATCCGAATAACGATGCGAGCGGTTCGGGTCCTCCAGCACCACCCCTTCATTGATGCAAACCCGCACCTCATGCGCATCAAAATCATCCGAGCGAGCAAAGCGGACATCATTGGTGGCCACCACTGGCAAATCGTAGCGTTCGGCTGCTTCCAATGCGGCGGCAATGTGAGCCTCTTCACCGGCTCGACCGGTACGCACCAGCTCCAGATAATAGCGGTCCGGAAACGTCTGCTGCCACCATTCAAGGCGCTTGGCCGCCAAATGAGGCTTTTGCGCGCTCATCGCCTGACCGACATCCCCGTGCAAATTGCCGGACAGAATAATCAACCCCTCATTGTAGCGGGCCAACCAATCCTGAGAAATCAGCGGTCTTTCTTCATGCCCCACCAAT
The DNA here is from genome assembly GCF_001507535.1 of Thiomicrospira sp. WB1. GTDB lineage: Bacteria > Pseudomonadota > Gammaproteobacteria > Thiomicrospirales > Thiomicrospiraceae > Hydrogenovibrio. The sequence goes on along the minus strand of NZ_LQBN01000002.1, from coordinate 303,620 downwards.
TTCTGGTTTTTGAGCCACGCCAGAGAAATCAGGTGGGACAAATTGAGGTAACCCTGATTGGTCTGGCAGAGACAGGTCACCTGAAAGGTTTCCTCTTCGGCGTTCTCCACCCATAGATCGGCCCCAATCAATGGTTTGATCCCCGCCGATTGAGCCGCGGAATAGAATTTGACCAGAGCAAACATATTCATCTGATCGGTCAGCGCCAACGCCGGTTGTTCCGAATCGGCCGCCAGCGTCACGGCCTCCTTCACCCTCAGTGTCGCATCGACAATGGAGTATTCGGAATGGGTATGCAAATGTACAAATGGCGCCATGCAGGTACTTTCCTCAGTGATACGCATCGGAGCGGTCGGTTTTCATGGGTTTTTGATCTGCATCAAACGATCACAGGCATTCAACCGACTTCTGGTTTAGAATGCACGTATTCTATGCGATTCCAGCAAAATTGAACAGGGAACAGACTGGGCTGACAGCATGCCGACCAAACCATTGAGCGCACCTTTTTGGCTGGACCCTCATCCAGTGGCTTTTCCGCCCACGCACCTGGCTCTGAACGAGCCGGATGGTCTGCTGGCGATTGGCGGCGACTTGACCAGTGAATGGCTGTTGAGTGCCTATCAAAAAGGCATTTTTCCCTGGTATGCGCACGACGACCCGATTTTGTGGTGGACCCCTAATCCACGCTCAGTGCTGTTCACCGACGCCATCCATCTCAGCAAATCACTCAAAAAACGATTACGCCAGGCACGTTTCGACGTCACATTCGACCAAGCCTTTACCGACGTACTTAAGGCCTGTGCTCATACCCCGCGCCCCGATCAGGACGGCACCTGGATTTTACCGGAAATGATGCAAGCCTATGAACGACTGCATCATCAGGGACATGCCCATTCGGTGGAGGTCTGGCAGGATTCAGTGCTGGTAGGCGGGCTGTATGGCGTCGCCATCGGACGGATGTTTTTTGGCGAGTCCATGTTCAGCCGTCACAGCGATGCGTCCAAACTGGCGCTGGTTGCTTTGTGCACGCAGTTACGGGAATGGGGGTTTCGCCTGATTGACACTCAGGTCGCCACCGACCACCTGCAGAGAATGGGGGCGAGGTTAGTCAGCCGGGAACTCTTTGAAAGCCTGTTAACCCAACAGATTCAGCAAAGTGCCCCCCCTGTCTGGTCTCTTTCTTCGAACTGGGCGCAAAATGCACTGACGTTCGCACATAACCAAACCACGCAAACCAGCCGTCCACCCGGCGCGTGACCGTCCAGTCATATCTATTTGAATTCAGGGTAGAAAGCGTCTATAATGCCGCTTTTCGTAATTTCAGGGGCGAAAGCTTAAGTCTATGTCAAAACAAGATGTCATTGAATTTGAAGGGGAAGTAATCGAAACCCTTCCGAATACCATGTTTAAAGTCCGATTGGAAAATGGGCATGAAATTTTGGCCCACATTTCAGGGCGCATGCGCAAAAACTACATTCGGATTCTGGCCGGTGACAAAGTCAAAGTGGAATTGACGCCTTACGACCTGACCAAAGGTCGCATTACCTACCGAGGCAAATAAGTCCCACCGGTTGGCCTTGCCGATCCGATTCCCCTGCACAAAAAAGCCGCTGAACTGACCAGGTCAGTTCAGCGGCTTTTTTATTTGTCCCAACCCCTTTGGAGACTCATGACACGGGCGCTCTCCACTACACACCGGCTTCTTCACGAACCGTCAGCACCAAATCGTCTTTTTTCGCTCCCACTTGCAGTGTATCCCCGGCTTGAAGGGCCTCTTTCAGCAACAAATCCGCCAAGGGTTTTTTGATTTTTTCCTGAACCAGTCGACGCATGGGGCGGGCGCCCATAATCGGATCATAACCCTCTCGAGCCAACCAGTCTCGCGCGGCATTGGTCAGCGACAGGCCGACCTTTCGCTCAGCCAGATTGTTTTCCAACTCGTACATAAACTTATCCACTACCTTGTGCATCACGGATGAAGACAGGCGATTAAACTGCACGACGGCATCCAAACGGTTACGGAACTCCGGGGTGAACACCTTTTTGAGTTCACTGTTGATGTCCAGGGTATGGTCCTGTTCGGTAAAGCCAATGCTGGTCCGACTGGCCATTTCCGCCCCCACATTCGACGTCATAATCAGAACGACATTGCGAAAATCCGCTTTACGCCCGTTGTTGTCGGTCAAGGTTCCATTGTCCATTACTTGCAACAACAAATTGAACACATCCGGGTGCGCCTTCTCGATTTCATCCAACAACACCACCGAGTGCGGATGTTTGCTCACCGCCTCTGTGAGCAAGCCGCCCTGATCAAAGCCAACATACCCTGGAGGAGCCCCAATCAGGCGGGACACCGAGTGCCGCTCCATGTATTCGGACATGTCATAGCGCAACAACTCAATTCCCAGGTGCTCGGCCAACTGACGCGTCAGTTCCGTCTTGCCCACACCGGTTGGGCCGGCAAACAAAAACGCACCGGTCGGACGATTGCCTTCCTGCAAGCCAGAACGCGCGAGCTTGATCGCGGTGGCCACCTGATGCACGGCGTCATCCTGACCAAACACCACATGCTTCAGGTTCGCTTCCAGATCCAGCACCGCTTCTTTTTCTTTTTGAGAAATCTGCGCCACAGGAATGCGCGCCATGTGCGCGACAATGCTTTGAATGTCGGCCACCGAAATTTGTTTTTTTCGCTTGGATTTGGGACGCAGTGCCTGCTTGGCGCCGGCTTCATCAATCACATCAATCGCTTTGTCCGGCAGATGCCGTTCGTTGATGTAGCGGGCGGATAATTCCACCGCTGATTTCAACGCTGGCAGGGTGTACTTAACCGCATGATGGTTTTCAAATTTGGATTTAAGGCCTTTTAGGATTTCATACGCTTCATTCTGAGTGGGCTCGGCCACATCGATTTTCTGAAACCGGCGCGCCAGTGCACGGTCCTTCTCAAAAATGCCCCGATATTCTTCATAAGTGGTGGCACCTATGCAGTGCAACCGCCCATTGGCCAGAGCAGGTTTCATCAGGTTAGACGCATCCAGTGCACCGCCCTGAACGGCCCCGGCACCGATGATGGTATGAATTTCATCAATAAACAGAATGGCCTGTTCATTTTGCTCCAACGCTTTCAGCAACGCTTTAAACCGTTTTTCAAAATCCCCACGGTAACGGGTGCCTGCCAACAACGCCCCCATATCCAGGCTGTAAATTTGTGCGGCCGCCAAACGGTCAGGCACCTGATCGTGCTCGACCTTCCAGGCAAGCCCTTCGGCCACTGCGGTTTTCCCGACTCCGGGCTCGCCAACCAGCAGAGGATTGTTCTTGCGTCGGCGACTTAACACTTCAAGGGTGCGCATCAACTCCCATTCACGACCAATAATCGGGTCCACACGCCCGGCCTGAACTTCGGCATTCAAATGCGTGGTGTACTGTGAGACCGGATCCGATTCAGCGTCGCCGTCGACGTTTTCGGTCTGGTCGGAAGTCGCGCCGGTATCGTCCGCAATAAACTCATCTTGCTGTTGAGCGGTCACACCATGAGAGATATAACTGAGCACATCAACACGCTCGACGCCATTGGACACCAACAGATAAACGGCCTGCGACTCCTGTTCAGAAAACAAAGAGCCAAGCACATGCAATCCGGTTACTTCCTTGTAACCATTGCTTTGTACCAGATAAATCGCACGCTCAATCACCCGCTGAAACGCCATGGTCGGCAAAAGCTCTTCGGTGTCAGGATGTCGAACCGGAGCAGCTTCGTCGGTTTCCAGATATTCCTCCAGTGCCAGCTCGATCGGCTGCACCTGTGCCCCGCACGCCATAATGGCTTCACGCACCTGCGGCAATCCCAGCAATTCCAGCAGCAGATGCTCAAGCGTGACATATTCATGCTCATATTCATTGGCCAGACTGAAGGCATTACTGAGCGTTAACTGCAATTCTTTACTCAACATTCAGGCCACCTCCAGATCGCATTCCAACGGGTGTTGATGTTCCCGTGCATAGTGTTTGACTTGCATCACTTTCATTTCAGCCACTTCGCGTGAATAAACCCCACAGGTGGCTTTGCCCTGAGTATGAACCGTCATCATAATGCTTTGCGCCTTATCACTGTCAATTTGAAAAAAACGCATCAGCACATCCACCACAAAATCCATCGGGGTAAAATCATCATTAAGCAGCACCACCTTATAGCGTTTGGGGGGCTTGGCCTTGGCGCGGAGCGGCTCCAAAACATCGGAACCGCTTGTTTGTGCATGTCGACTCATTAAGCTGCCTTATCAATTAAAGCGATCATTCTAATGCTTCCTTATTATAACGAAAAATGATCCTTTTCCGCAGCCTAAGGGGTTCCAGAGGCTTTAGACCACTCTATCATGCCGCCACCAAGCGCGCATAGAGATCGCCAGGCTGATAACGTTCATCGCCCGGCAGCCCCATGTTGGATACTTTGATATAGTCGTCGGAGGAATAGGCATCCGGCACGGTAATCTCCATGCGGCCTGACGGAGATTGCAGCGTCAGATCCGTCCCCGGCGTCAGTAGAGCACGCGGCACCTCGATCGTGCCATAAAGATCACTGCCTTCCAAACGCCAGTTAAGCGAATTGAGCCGCAGTTCAAAACGAACCAGATAATCCCCGGGTTGTCCCCCAAACAAGCCCTTGTATCCCTTTCCTTTCAACCGAAACGTTTTGTTCATAAACGCTTCGCGCGTGAACTTCATGCGCACCTTCAGACCTGGGATGTAAAAATACCCAAGTTTCAGCAGTCGAATGGCATAGCGGAGTGTGAGCGGGTAGGTGATTTCACGATCTCGCCCATGAATGGGCGCCTGTCGGGCATGACGCGAACTGGGTTGCGCCGTGGCACTGGAGGATGAAGAGGATTGGCGCCGGACGTTTCGGCATAACCTGGCCTGCTGACGGCAGAAATCGCGCCAGTAATCGTCACGGTGTTTGCTGAGAACCTCATAGGCTTCAGCAATTTCCTGAAATTTTTCCTTGGCATTATGAATGGTGGAGACGTCGGGGTGGTAGCGGCGGGCCAGTTTTCGATAAGCTTTTTTGATCGCATCGGTCGCCGCTTGCGGGTGAACGCCCAAAAGAGCAAAATAATCTTTGTTGGCATCGTAATGCGGCGGTTGCATCCGTGGCAGTGACCCGTTCTTAAACAATCATAAAAAATCTCTGCGCATTGTTGCCCAGAAACATTGCATCGGTAGCATTGATTCTACCGCCTTCCTGCCTGAAAAAAAAGCGCTATTCTTTTACCTGCTCCGCCATATCCCGGGTTGCAAACCATCACATAAAGGCGATAATAAGCGCTTTTCCCATAGACAACCTTAGCCGAAAGCAAACCTGTTTCATGCATCAGGTTTGATATCACGGCCAAGGCAGCAATAAAAGGCCAAGCAGATATGCCAGAAATCCAAACGTCATCATTGATGGATGCACTCAAACAACGTGCAGACAGTCGCTGTGAACTGTCCGGCGAACCGGGCGAACATGCCTGGTTTGTGACCGGAGCCACCGAAGAACCAGACCTGGACCACTGCATTCTGGTCAGCACCCCCTCGCTGTCTCAGTTGCAACTGGCCGAGTCGGATCCATTGGCGGAGTTAGACGCCCATCACTGGCGCTGCCTCAATGACGCCATTTGGTCGCCGGTACCTGCGGTTCAGGTCACCGCCTGGCGCCTGCTGGAGCAAATGCGTGACCAGGGATGGCCACAACCTCTGCTGGATATGATGTACATGGAAGAGGCGACCCGCGCATGGGCCGAAGCAGGCCTGGTAGAAAATACAGGTGAAAGCATCGAGATCAAGGATGCCAATGGTACCCGTTTGAACGACGGCGACTCGGTCACGTTAATCAAGGACCTGGATGTCAAAGGCACTGGCTTTACGGCGAAACGGGGCACACTGGTCAAAGGCATTCGCCTGACGGACAACCCCAAACACATTGAAGGCAAAGTCAACGGCACTCAAATCGTCTTGGTGGCGGCCTTTGTCAAAAAGGCCTGATCCGAACCGGCACCCGCTCAAAGGGTTTTGACAATAGCTTGATTGCGCCCTTGCGCCTTGGCCTCGTACAGGGCTTTGTCAGCGAGAGCAAAAAGTGCCTCGTAGGTGACTTCCTGACCCGTTTCGGAATAGGATTCGGCATCTTCCAGCATCGACACCAGCGCAGGAATGTGCGCACTGTCATGGCAAGCGGCGCCGACACTGACGGTCACGGCGACACCTGCCGGGTGCAATTCCGCCACTTCCTCAGTCAACCGCGCCAACAGTTCACTGATCTCCGTGTGGCTGCGCTCCTCAATCAACATGACCAGTTCATCCCCGCCATAACGGGCAATCACGTCTTTTGAGCGGCTGTAGGAACGGACCAGTCGGGCGACATTCTGCAACACCTGATCGCCAATCAGATGGCCCTGCTGATCATTGATGGCTTTAAAATAATCAAGATCCATCACCGCCACAGCCACCGAGTGATGACGGCTTGTGGCTTTTTGCACCAGGCGCTCAGCAAACTCATCAATGTAGTGGCGATTGTTCAGACCGGTCACACTGTCCAGATTGGCCTTTTCATACAGCGCCTTCTGCGCCGCCCTGGCTTCCAGCAGCTCGCGGTGATTATGAATCAGATTAATGGCACGCGCCAGAAAATCGGTTTCATGAAACGGCTTGGCAATAAAATCACCGGCCCCGTGTTTCAACACATAGACTTGGCGCAGCAAGTCATTCCACCCGGATACCGCGAGAATGGGAATATCCCGCAACCCTTCTTCGGATTGACGGATCAGATTGATCAGGCCGATGCCACTGACACTGCCCTCCAGCACCAGATCCGTGACCACCAGATCAAAGTGGGTGGGCTTTAAATCCAACAATGCGGCCGCCGCCTCACCGCTTTTGACATGACTGACCTCCCAGCCGGCCTGCTGCATGATGTAGCTGGTGTAATCGGCCGTACTCTGAGTGTCTTCGACATACAGCACCCGGGCATGAATGTGGGTGGTGGCATACAGCATCAGACTTTTTAACGCGCGTTTGAGCGTCGCAAAATCGGACTTAATAAAGATTTCAGTAAAGCCGGCGTCATAGGCTTCGCGCTTGAACGATTGTGTATTACGTGACGTCAACAAAAACTTGGGAATATTGGCCACGCGCGTGTTTAAGTTGATCTTTTTCAAAAACTTGAAGCTGTCAATGTCTCCAAGCTCATGCGCAATGCTGATGGCATCCGGCGTCGCTTTTTTTAAATACTCAAACGCTTCCGCCCCGGACTCGGTTTCCACAATGCCCACTTTTTCAGTCGATAAAATGTCCCGAACCAATTTACGATAACTTTTGGACGGATCCACCACCAGTATGTCCATAAACCCTCACGAAGCGTCATTCAGCCATCTCAGGCAATCCATGATTGCAGCAAGCGACACGCATTTTAACTCATTGTGCTGTCAAAGTGTGAGAGCCGGTCGCTCGTCACTTTTTTGCAAAATCGTGTAAAATTGCGTTTTTTCTTTCAGGAACAGGAACATCGATGGGACGCGCATACCAAAACCGTAAAGAATCCATGGCCAAAACCTCGGACCAGAAAGCCAAGGTTTACAGCAAGTACAGCCGAGAAATCTATGTGTGCGCCAAATCCGGCGGCACCGAGTTGGAAAGCAACCTGGCTCTGAGCGGTTTGATTGATCGAGCCAAGAAAGATCAGGTCCCGGGCCATGTCATTGACAAAGCACTGGAAAAAGCTCAGGGCGGCGGTGGCGAAGATTTTGAGCTGGCGCGCTATGAAGGCTTCGGGCCGGGCAATGCCATGGTGATCATTGAGTGCCTGACCGACAACCCAAACCGAACCTTTGGCGATGTGCGCAACTGTTTTACCAAAACCAAATGCAAAATCGGCACGCCGGGCAGCGTCAGCCACATGTTTGATCACAGTGCCATTCTGGTGTTCCAGGGCAGTGATGAAGAAACCGTATTGGAAACGCTGCTGATGGCAGACGTGGATGTCAGCGACATCGAATCCGAAGACGGTCATATCTCGGTGTTTGCACCGCACACCGAATACGCCAAGGCCAAACAGGCGTTAATGGATGGGATCGAGGGCATTGAGTTTGAGGTGGATGAAATTCAGTTCATCCCCAAAATGACCAAGCGCATTGAGAGCGAAGACGATCAGGCACTTTTCGAGAAGTTTCAAGGCATGCTTGACGACGTCGACGATGTTCAGAACGTCTACCATGACATCGAGGATTGAGCCGTCCAGGACGCAGGCCAGCCCCTTTTTACAATTCCACGTCAATGGGATTGTTTCTTGCCAGTGCCTGATCGAGCTTTTCGTACAGCATTGATAATGTGTCCCCGGTGGCATAGACCGTCACCGCAATGGGCAGCTTTTCCAAACGCTGGTGGAGTTTTTGCGCCACAATCAATGCAGCATCCATGTCTGAATGCGTCGCCAGAATCGCATAACGTGACGGTGCCAATTTGCCAAAATAATCGGACTTGCGCAACAGCGGTGCCAGCTCCCTTCCGACAAACCCGGGATCGCTGTGCTCAAATGCCAACAGCGCAAATGGCTCGTGATAGCGTTGGGCACGTGCCATCTCCTTTTCAATCACATCTTCAAACACCAGCGGGTTGTAGGCGCTGGTCACCGTGTCCCGTTCCAGCAGCTGTTTGAGTGTTTCGCGGGCTTCGCTGACCTCGCCGCCGACGGACGAGTGCTCGGCCGCCTTGTCGAGCGCAAACCCCGAAGCTTTCCACCATAAAAAGCCTTTGAGTAACAGTGTGTTTACAAACATCGACAAAATGACCACACCCACCACCACGGCCATGAACAGTTCTTTGTGTACGAAGTCAGCCGGAAGGGAGAACACCATAATAATCGCCAGCCCGCCCTTCATACCGGCAAACGTCAGTGCACCGCCCCAACGCCAGGGATGATGCTTCACCGCCATCAGCGGCAGAAGCAACGCCGCTCGCAGCATCGTGGTCAGGACAAAGGCATAAAGAATTTCCAGCTTGTATTGCCACAATAGTGACAGCTCCACAATACTGGCGATGGCCACAAAGATCACCCCATTGGCGAACATGCCCAGATAAGCGGCTTCTTTGCGATAGGCGCGAAAGCTGTTCTCCGGTGCACTTTCCCGGTTTAAAGCCTGATACAACGCCGTCAGGTTAAATTTTTTGTAGTGCCCTTCTTTGTCAAACAGGTATTTGAACAGCAAAATGGTGACGACCACGCCCAAAATGCCGGAGAGCTGCATGTGCTCGGCCACCAGAAACGCCATCGTGGCCATCAGATAAATGGTCAGAAACTGCTCGATGCTGTCTGAGAAATACTTAAACAGATAGTAGCCAATCAGCCCAATCACCACACCGACCCCGATCGACTCCAGTACCAGAGAACCCAATGACCATTGCAACTGAGACCAGACCACGTCGCTGCCCTCGATCAGGGGCAGGGCCACAAAAAAGAACAGAATCATTGCCGTGATGTCATTGAACAGACTTTCGCCTTCGGCGTAGAGTTTCAAGCGTTCGGGCAGCTTGAAGCGGGAAAAAATCGACGAGACCGACACCACATCCGTGGCCATCAACGGGGCAAACAAGGCCAGCAACATGCCGAGGGTCAGATGATATTCAGGCGCGACCCAATGGGTCAGCCCCATGGCCAGTGCAATGGCGATCACCACGGCAATGACCGACAGATAGACGATGCTGCCCAGGTTCTGGCGAAGCTCGCTGCGTGAGACCCCCAACACATCCGGGATCAGAATAATGGGCAGCATCAAGTAGACGATTTCCGGAAAGGCTTCGCCCAACGGGGCCAGATGAAAGAAGTGATTTCCCAGATAGGCCAGGGTAATGGCCGACAGCGCAAAGGGCCAGTTCGACCGCTCTTCCAGAATGCGGGAAAGCAGCACTACCACCAGAATCATGGTAAAAATCAAGAGCATGGTAACCGCTCCTCAGGTTTCTGGCTTAACAGTTCGGTTGCGCTGCTCCGACTCACCTTTTGCCGCCGCCAAGCCAAAACGGTTTTTTACCAGGCCTGGTCAATCACGGCGTTCAGCGTCGCGCTGGGGCGCATCACCTCAGCGGCCCGATCAAAATCGGGATGGAAATACCCGCCAATGTCCACCGATTGCCCCTGAATGCCATTGAGCTCTTGCATGATGGTGGCTTCCTGATCCTTCAGGTTTTTGGCCACTTTTTGGAAACGGTTCTGGATATCCGCGTCCTCCGTCTGTTCTGCCAGGGCCTGCGCCCAGTAAGCGGCCAGGTAATAATGGCTGCCCCGATTATCGATTTCGCCGGTTTTGCGCGAGGGCGAGCGCCCGGTTTCCAGTAACCGTTCAGTCGCTTTGTCCAGTGCTTTGGCCAACACCGCCGCCTTGGGGTTATTGGCCACCGAGGATAAATGCTCCAGGGACACCGCCAATGCCAGAAACTCACCCAGTGAATCCCAACGCAAGTGGTTTTCTTCCAACAATTGCTGCACATGTTTGGGTGCCGAACCACCTGCACCGGTTTCAAACAACCCACCGCCGTTCATCAGCGGCACGATCGATAGCATCTTGGCAGACGTGCCCAACTCAAGAATGGGGAACAGGTCGGTCAGATAGTCGCGTAACACATTGCCGGTCACCGAAATCACATCCTTGCCCTCTTTAACATGGCGGAGGGTAAAACGGGTGGCCTCAGCCGGCGCCATAATGTGCATTTCCAGCCCCGTGGTATCGTGGTCAGCCAGATACTGCGTCACTTTTTTGATCAGTTCGTGGTCATGGGCCCGCTCAGAGTCCAACCAGAACACAGCGGGCATGCCAGTGGCGCGTGCCCGGTTGACCGCCAGTTTGACCCAGTCACGGATCGGCGCGTCCTTAACCTGACACATGCGGAAAATATCGCCCGCTTCCACCGATTGCTGCATCAGAGCATTGCCGTCACGATCAACCACGGAAACCACGCCAGTGCGGGTCATGCGAAATGTTTTGTCATGCGAGCCATACTCTTCCGCTTTTTGCGCCATCAACCCGACATTGGGCACCGTGCCCATGGTGGTCGGATCAAACGCGCCATGACGCTGACAGAAAGCAATGGTTTCCTGATAAACCCCGGCATAGCAACGATCCGGAATCACCGCCAGTGTGTCCTGCTGATTGCCTTCGGCATTCCACATCTTGCCGCCCCCTCGAATCATCGCCGGCATGGAGGCATCAATGATCACGTCACTGGGCACGTGCAGGTTGGTAATTCCCTTGTCGGAATCCACCATGGCCACGTCGGCCTGATCCTGCAAGCACTGTGCCACTCCTTCCTCAATTGCCTGACGCGTCGCATCGGGCAGATTGGCAATCTGACTCAGCAAGTCCCCCAACCCATAGGCCGGGTCCACACCGGCCTGGCTCAGGGCCTCGCCATGCCCGGCAAAAACCGGTTCAAAAAAGGCTTTTACCGCTTCCCCAAAAATAATCGGGTCAGAAACCTTCATCATCGTGGCCTTCAGGTGCAGGGAGAACAACACCCCTTCAGCCTTGGCCTCAGTCATCGCCTGCTTGAGAAAACGGCTCAGGGCCGTTTGACTCATCACCGCGGAATCAATGATTTCACCGGCCTGTAGTGGCGACCAGTCCTTCAGAACCTCAGACTCGCCCCCTTGTTCCGGTTGAAACACGATCTGAAATTCGGTGGCGCCTTCCAGTGTCACAGAGGTTTCCGAGCCGTAAAAGTCGCCGGCTTCCATGTGCGCCACGCGTGTTTTGGAGTCTTTTGACCAGGCCCCCATGCTGTGAGGGTGCTTACGGGCAAAGTTTTTCACGGCCGTGGGCGCGCGGCGATCGGAATTGCCTTCACGCAAGACCGGGTTGACCGCGCTGCCCAGCACTTTGGCATAGGTCGCTTTGACCGCTTCCTGTTCAGCGTTTGCGGGCTCCGATGGGTAATCGGGCACAGCAAACCCTTGAGACTGCAGCTCTGTAATGGCCCGTGTCAGCTGCGGGATGGAGGCACTGATATTAGGCAACTTGATGATGTTGGCATGGGGTTGTTTGGCCAGTTCTCCCAGTTCAGCCAGCGCATCGGATTGACGTTGCTCCGGCTTGAGCGCTTGCGGAAAATGCGCCAGGATGCGCCCGGCAAGAGAAATGTCACGGGTTTCCACCGACACATCCGCCGCCCGGGTAAAGGCCTGCACAATTGGCAAAAACGAAAACGTCGCCAGCGCTGGCGCTTCGTCGGTCAGGGTATAAACAATATCAGCCGGGGTACTTTGTGACATACATCATCCTTGCATCAGTCAAAACAGTGGGAAACGGGCTTGCAGTCAGGCCGGGCGGGACGCCTGCAATGAGGCCTGAGCAATGATAGAATGACGCTATTCTAACCACTACGGCGAACAAGCGCAAAGGCCGCACAAACTTCATGCCCCAAAAAACCGGTAAGACCCAAGCCCTGATCAAACAGCATAAGCAACGCAAGGCCCGCCAATCCAATTCCAAACAGCCAGACAGGCAGACGCTGGATACATCACCCACTCTGATTCTGTTTAACAAACCGTTTAACGTGCTGTCGCAGTTCACAGACCGCCAACAACCGCCCAGACCCACGCTGGCCGATTACATCGGATTAAACGATGTCTACCCTGCCGGACGGCTGGACCGCGACTCGGAAGGGCTTATGATTTTAACCGACCACGGTCCCACCCAGCATCGGCTGGCGCACCCTCGACACAAACAGGCCAAAACCTATCTGGTGCAGGTGGAAGGCGAGATAACCGATCAGGCACTGGCCCAATTAGCTCGCGGCGTGACGCTGAAAGATGGCCTGACCCGACCTGCCAAAGCACACAGAGTGCCGGAGCCGGACTGGCTTTGGCCTCGCAACCCGCCGGTCCGCACCCGACAGAGCATCCCCACCAGTTGGCTCACCTTGACACTGACCGAAGGTCGCAACCGTCAGGTCCGTCGCATGACTGCTCATGTCGGCTTTCCCACCCTGCGCCTGATCCGTACCCAGATCGGGCCCTGGACACTCGACGCCCTTCTTCCGGGGCAATGGAGGCGTGTGCCTGCTCCGACCTCATGAAAAGGGTTGAAACATGTTAAAATAAACAGCTTTAAAACGTTTCACAAAAAGTGCCCAGAGTTCTATGCCTGAGTTTTCTTCCTCCAAACCACCTGCCGACACCAAAGTGATTGTGGGCCTCTCCGGCGGCGTGGATTCTTCGGTCGCCGCGCTGCTGCTAAAACAGCAAGGCTATCAGGTGGAAGGCCTGTTCATGAAAAACTGGGAAGGCGATGACACCGAGGACTATTGCCCGGCCGCAGAAGATTTAAAGGATGTGCTCGCCATTTGCGAAACGTTGGACATCCCCTTGCATGTTGAAAACTTTTCCAAGGAATACTGGGACCGGGTCTTCACCCACTTTTTGCACGAGTATGAGGCCGGGCGCACCCCGAACCCGGACATTCTCTGCAATAAGGAAGTGAAATTTAAAGCCTTCTTGAACCATGCCCTGTCACTGGGCGCGGACTTCATTGCCACCGGTCATTATGCGATTCGCCATGAAGATGAACACGGCCGTTTTCATCTGTATCAAGGGCACGATCGCAATAAAGACCAGAGCTACTTTTTGTACACGCTGGGCCAAGCCCAGCTGGCAAAATCTCTGTTTCCGCTGGGCGACCTGGCCAAACCGCGTGTGCGTGAGATCGCTGCCGAAACAGGTTTGATTACCCATAATAAAAAAGACAGCACCGGCATCTGTTTCATCGGCGAGCGCAACTTTCGCGACTTTCTGCAACAATATCTGCCTGCCCAACCCGGTGAAATGGTCAGCGACGAAGGCGAGCATCTGGGCGAGCACCAGGGGTTGATGTATTACACCTTCGGTCAACGCAAAGGCCTTGGCATCGGCGGCGGACATGGCAAGGGCAACCTTCCCTGGTTCGCAGCGGACAAGGACCTGGAACACAACCGCCTGATCGTGGTTCAGGGCGAAGATCACCCTTTGCTCAACCACCGATACCTGACGGCCGTACACATGGACTGGGTCGCCGGCGAACCACCGCCTTCGCAGACACAGCTGGAAGCCAAAATCCGCTATCGCCAGCCCCAGCAGCCCTGTCAGATTCTGGCTCAGTCAGACGAACGTTTACTGGTTGCCTTTGATACACCACAAACGGCCATTACCCCCGGTCAATCCATCGTGTTTTACCGGGGGCAGGACTGTCTGGGGGGCGCCGTCATCGACAGCCGTCACCATGAATTCAACCAAGCCGAACTTTTCTTTGAGAGACCATTATGAGCAACGCTTACACGTTTCATGACAAAGCCATCGCCCTGAGCGGCATTTACCAGGCCGCTCAGTTGGTGTTTGAGCTGGCAACGACCGGTCAGGCCTCACAGCGCGCCTATGAGGTCAGCATTGATTCGCTTTATTGCGACAATCCGGATCAGACACTGGACGTCTATGGTGGCGATGTGGCCAATATCCAGACCGGCGTCCTCACCTTGCTCAACCAGATGAATGGCGCGCAGGCAACCACCAATCGCAATATCGAAGTCACGAAGTATGTTCTGAGCTTAATGATTCTGGAAAAAAACGTCTCCAAAAAAGGCGTCCTGGACAAGGTCGCCCGCACGATTGATTCGTCTCGGACCCAGCGCAATCATTTTGGCGACTACCATGAAAACGTGATCGCCACCCTGGCCCGCGCATACAGTGAAAACATCAGCCAGATCAATCCCCGGATTATGGTCAATGGCCAACACGGTCATCTGCAGAATCCGAAAGTGGCCAACAAAATTCGGGCGCTCCTGCTGGCCGGTCTGCGCGCTGCCCTGCTATGGCGCCAGGTTGGTGGGACGCGCTGGGGCTTGCTGCTCAGCCGGAAAAAATACCTGCAGGCCGTACAAGCACTGCATCGACCGGAAACAAGCGCATCCGACGACGCCCCCAACGACACCACCGACGAGCGTTAAAACGCCTGTCGTTTTTACCAGGCCTGGTAAAAAAGCCACCCGGAAACAAAAACGGCCCTTATCGGGCCGTTTTACGATCATGCATGGGCTTCCCGCCATCCAATCAACTTAATTCCATTTCTTCCTTGATCTGATCCACCCAGGCATCGACCCGCCCTGCGGTTAACTCAGGTTGCTGGTCTTCATCAATCGCCAGCCCCACAAAAAACTCTTCGTCTTCGGTGACCGCCTTGGACTCGTCAAACTCATAGCCGTCGGTCGGCCAATAACCTGCCGGCGTGGCGCCATTTTCAACCGCCACATCATGCATAAAGCCCATCGCATCCAGAAAGTATTCGGCGTAATCCGCCTGATCGCCCAGACCGAAACAGGCCACAGTTTTACCGGTAAAATCGATGCCTTTGAATTCATCCCAGAAATCGTCCCAGCTGGACTGCAGTTCACCGTAATACCAGGTTGGCTGTCCCAGAATGATCTTGTCGTATTGGGCAAAGTCATCAGGTGACGCCGAGGCAATGTCATGCACCTCAACCTGGTCCGAGCCCAGTTTGTCTTTGATCATATCCGCCACACGTTCTGTGTTGCCCGTATCGGTGCCATAAAACAATCCGACTTTACTCATGTTGTTTCCTTTTGTTTCAGGTTCGTTGATCTTTGGATTTCTTAAATCATACGTAAGCGCCCAACCCGTTGCAACGGGCGCGACACTTTCCAGCGAACATTGTGGATGTCAACCTTGACTTTATGAGCATGAATTTTATCATCTGGTTTAAAGGCTAAAGCAAAAATGACTAATGAGGACCAATGAGTCAAACCAATGACCCCCGGACGCCAGAGCCCATTGATTGCTTTCAATGTCAGCATTTCTATATCACCTGGGACGAAGCCAACCCCAGAGGCTGCAAAGCGTTTGGTTTTAAAACCACTCAGATGCCAAGTGCCGTGGTTCTGGAATCCTCCGGTCGGCCTTGTCTGAAATTTTTGCCCAAAAAACGGACACAAAAAAAGAAACCCAAACGGGGCTGGATTGCCTGACAGCTGAGTCAGCTTTTTAGCAATGACCAGTCAAACGCCTCGCCCGGGTCCGTTTTTCGCCCGGGCGCGATGTCGCAATGCCCCACCACCGACTGGTCAGACAAACGCGGATACGTTTGCTTAAGCAGGGCCAGAACCTGATTCAGACGCTGGTATTGCCGCGGGTCATAAGGCAGGGTATCGGTTCCCTCCAGTTCAATGCCAATCGCGAAATCGTTACACGCCTGACGTCCTTGCCATTGCGACTGACCGGCATGCCAGGCCCGACGATGAAACGGTACATATTGAATCAACTCACCGTCACGCCTTATAAACAGGTGAGACGACACTTTCAAATGCTGTATTTCGGCATAATAGGGGTGCTCGTTCGGGTTCAGTGTATTGGTAAAGAGTTGCGTCACACCCTCGGTCTGAAATTGGCCAGGCGGCAAACTGATGCCATGGATGACCACCATGGAAATATCATCCGGATCCGGACGCTCATCCGCATTGGGACTGGGAATCAGCAACGCCTCGGTCAAACAATGGCTGTGGGGATCAATCTGCATGGATCATCGAGTTCCTGAGCCGTTCTGTAAAAAAAGGATTCATGCGGACGCCCGCCCGCAAACCGTTAGGGCATAGTATAATAGGCGTTTTAACGGAAAAAAAGCCACGAAACACGAGCC
Source organism: Thiomicrospira sp. WB1 (assembly GCF_001507535.1). Lineage (GTDB taxonomy): Bacteria > Pseudomonadota > Gammaproteobacteria > Thiomicrospirales > Thiomicrospiraceae > Hydrogenovibrio. Next base: position 286,911 of record NZ_LQBN01000002.1, on the reverse strand, counting down.
AAGTGAATGGATTATTTTGAGACCCTGCCCCAAGACGTTGAAAACGCCCTGAAAGAAGACATTGGCCCCGGGGACCTGACCGCCTCGCTGGTTCCCTCCGGCCTTGCCACGGCGACCATCGTTGCCAAAGAAGCGGCGGTGATCTGCGGGCGGCCCTGGTTTGACCAGGTCTTCGCACAGCTGGACCCGTCGATCGAGATCGAGTGGCTTTGTCAGGAAGGCGATCAAATTACCCCCAATACCACTGTCTGCCGTCTTCGGGGGGAGGCCGCCTCATTGCTGACCGGCGAGCGCACGGCCCTGAACTTTCTGCAAACCCTGTCAGGCACTGCCACTGCCACGCATGCGTACGTCGCAGCGCTCAACAGCCAGACCACCCGCTTACTCGACACCCGAAAAACGCTCCCTGGACTGAGGTTAGCGCAAAAGTACGCGGTACATACTGGCGGCGGACAAAATCACCGGATCGGTTTGTATGATGCAATTTTGATTAAAGAAAACCACATCATGGCAGCGCATGGCATCACCCAGGCCGTCCAACGCGCTCGCCGGACGCATCCGGGCGTCAGCATCGAAGTCGAAACCGAAACCATGGCCGAACTCGAAGAAGCCTATCACAGCGGGGCCGACACCATCATGCTTGATAACTTTTCGCTGGCACAAATCACCCAGGCCGTTGACTGGGTCAAGGCGCAAACGGCTCGAACCCAGCGCCCCAAGCTGGAAGCTTCCGGCAATGTCACGCTTAGCGAGTGCCCGCAACTGGGTCAGACCGGTGTGGATTTCGTTTCCACCGGCGCCATCACCAAGCACCTGCAGGCAACGGATTACTCCATGCGCTTTGAATTGCCCCAAACGACACAGGACGCAGAACAATGATGTTTGATCACATTCTATTCAACATTGTGTTTCTGCTGGTGATTACCGTGGGACTGGTGTCTCTGTCACGACGGATTCACCTGCCCCCCATTCTCAACTATATCCTTGTCGGCGCCATTGTGGGCCCTTACGGGCTGGAACTGATTGCCAATGAGGACAGCATTCATTTTCTGGCTGAGTTCGGGATTGTGTTTCTGTTGTTTGCCATCGGTCTGGAATTTTCCCTGTCGCAGATGGTCGCCATGCGGCGCATGGTATTCGGCTATGGTGGCCTGCAAGTTGGCCTGACCGCATTGATCGTCTACGGGTTGGCCCGACTGCTGGATTTCAGCTTTGAAACCTCGGTGGTGATGGCCGGAGCGTTTGCCTTGTCCTCGACCGCGATTGTGATCAAGCAACTGACCGAACAGTCGGAAATTCACACCCGTCACGGGCGAGCCACCGTCGGCATCCTGATTTTCCAGGACATTATGGCCATCCCCCTGTTGATCCTGATTCCCGCACTGGGTATGGCCATGGCCCAACCCGAAGTCGCGGCGGAGTCGCTCACCACAGAACTGGGCTGGGCGTTTGCCAAAGGTCTGTTTGTGGTCGTGGTAATGCTGCTGGCCGGACGCTATGTGTTGCGGCCTCTGTTTCATGAGGTAGCCACAGCCAAATCACAGGAACTGTTCACACTCACGGTGCTCACCGTGGTGCTGGCCGCGGCGGCCTTTACCGAAGAGCTTGGCATCTCCATGACCCTAGGGGCGTTCATGGCGGGGATGATGCTGGGGGAAACCGAGTACCGCCACCAAATTGAAGCCGACATTCGTCCCTTCCAGGACATTTTGCTTGGGCTGTTCTTTATTACGGTCGGCATGATGATCTCCCCAGACATTCTCGCCACCCACCTGTGGGTCATCCTCGGGGTTACCCTCGGCATTATGTTGCTCAAAGGCGTGTTGATTTTTGCTGTCATGGCGCTATTCAAACGTCCGGCCGGTGTCAATGCGCGCACGGCATTTTCACTAGCCCAGGTCGGGGAATTCGGGCTCGTGATTTTGACTCTGGCAATCAATGACAACCTGTTGTCGGAAACGCTGGGACAAATCCTCTTGACGGTCACCGTCCTCAGCATGATGGTGACGCCGATGATGATCAAATACAACGGACGCTTTGCCCAATGGCTGTTTTCCAAAAGCTATCAGAGTGACTTTGCCGAGCTGGCGCATGAACTGAAAGAAGAAAGTAAATTCCTCTCCAACCATGTCGTTTTGACCGGTTTCGGTCGCGTCGGACAAACCACCGCCAAATTCCTGCAACAGGCGCATGTGCCCTATGTCGCACTGGACATGGACATCAAACGGGTCAAAGAAGCCCAACAGAGTGGGGAACCGGTCTTTTTCGGCGACTCGTCCAAACAGAGCCTGATGGAAGCCACCAATATCCACCAGGCCAAAGTCGCGATCATCACGCACCATGATCACCATGCGGCCATGAAAACCCTTAAAACACTGTCAAGCATTGCACCCGACCTGCCTGTGCTGGTACGAACCCAGGACGAGAGTCATCTGGAAGAGTTACTCGAAGCCGGCGCCACCGAAGTCGTCCCCGACACCTTCGAAGCCAGCATCATGCTGGCCTCACATCTGCTGATGATGCTGGGCCAGCCGCCGAGCCAGGTTCTGCGCCTGACCCGGCAGGCCCGCCAGGACCGTTACAGTCTGCTCTCTGGGCTTTACCTCGGGGAAACCGATGCCATCCCGTTTGATCACGGACAGGTTGGCCAGATCATTCAACCTTTCGACGTTGATGACGGCGCCTGGTCAGTGGGCAAAACCCTGGCAGATCTGCCCACTCAGTCTCTGGGCGTTGAAATCAAATCGATCAAACGTGGCAGCGTGCGCGGCGACGACCCGGCCTCCAGCACACGCCTGCGCGCGGGCGATGTGGTCATTGCGCAAGGCTTACCGGAATCATTGGAAAAACTGGAAGCGGTGATCAATACCGGCAAATTCTGATCAAGCTGCGCCAGATCAGGTCAGCCAGATCAGACTGGCCTGACGGCCGGTTTGCCCTTCCCGCCGATAGGAGTAAAAGCGTTGCGGGTCTGAATAGGTACAGAGGTCGCTAAGGGTGATGGCCTGAACCCCTTCCTGGATCATGGCAATTTTCACCAGGCCTGGTAGATCTGCCATGTAATGCGTATCCGGCGCCGTCTGCACTGGTTGGAAACACGCCGCCGCGCCCTCAAACGCTTCCACAAAGGCCTGAAAAACCTCCGCGCCAACTTCAAAATGCGCCGGTCCGATGGTTGGGCCGACCCAGGCCAGCAATTGATCGGCCGGGACCGGCATGCCACGGATGGTGTTTGCAACCACCCCATTGACCAGACCGCGCCAGCCGGCATGAATCGCGGCCACTGCCGTCGCGTTTTGGTCCGCGAGCAAAATCGGGGCGCAATCGGCCGTCAACACCGTACAAGCCAGCCCCTTCTGATTCGTCCAACTGGCATCGGCCTGCGGCACCTTCTCATCCAGCCGCACAGATGGCCTGTCAATCGCGAGGGCGTGAGTAGAATGCGTTTGAGCCAACCAAACCGGCTGCACGCCACCGCCCAACGCCGTCAGCAACGCCTGGCGATTGGCGGCCACATCCGCAGGGCAATCGCCCACATGGTCGGCCAGATTGCCTGCCTGCCAAGGTCCCTGACTGTGGCCGGTTTCCCGTGTCGTCACACAGGCTTTCACGCCAGCAGGGAGTGACCAGTCGGGTTCCATAAAGGTAAGAGTCACAGGCTGAACCAAGTCATTTATTCTCTTTCTTCCGGGATGTCTGCGTCAGTGACCCATTCGACCTCAACCCCATGATCAGGGTCATACTCATCATAACCACCATCCCAATTGGCGTTCATCTGCGCATCAAAATCCGCCATATCATCACGCAACACATCCATCAGGCCCAGCATGTCGTCAGGAATCGGCGCTTTCCAGTTCATGACTTTTTGCGTCACCGGATGAGTCAGGCTCAGTGCGCCCGCATGCAAGGCCTGACGTGGAAACGCCCGCAAAAACTCAACGAATTCAGGCAACATTTTTTTGGGGATTTTCATTCGCCCGCCATAGACCGGGTCACCCACCAGCGGGAACCCCAGATGGGCCATGTGTACGCGAATCTGGTGAGTACGGCCGGTTTCAAGCGCCACTCGGACATGCGTGTGCCCTCGGAAGCGTTCTTTGACACGGTAGTGCGAGACCGCACGCTTACCCCCCACCGCCAACACAGCCATGCGCTTTCGATCTTTGGGGTGACGCCCGATGGGCTTATCAACCGTCCCTCCGGCAATCATGCGCCCCACGACCACCGCGTCATACACACGCTCCACATCATGGCGCTGCAGTTGATCCACCAGATGTGCCTGCGCAGTCAAGGTTTTGGCTACCACCATCAGACCCGACGTGTCTTTATCCAGCCGGTGCACAATGCCGGCTCTGGGCACCTGTTGCAGCGCGGGATAATGATAAAGCAATGCATTCATCAGGGTCCCGTCCGGATTGCCCGCGCCGGGATGCACCACCAAACCGGGGGGCTTGTTAATCACCAGGATCGCATCGTCGTCATAAACCACTTCGAGCTCAATCGGCTGCGGCACAATATCTGTGCGGTCTTCCAGTTCGGCCTCTAGTGACAGTTGTTCGCCGCCCATCACTTTTGTATTGGGCTTGGTCACCACTTGGCCATCCATCTGCAGGGCTCCCTGTTTGACCCAGGTTTGTAGCTGGCTGCGGGAATAATCGTCAAACAAGCCAGCCAGTGCGGCGTCGAGCCGTTTTCCCAGAGCTGACTCCGGGATCGTACCTTGCAGGAAAATGCGCTCTCTGAGTGCCTGTGCTGTTTCATTCTGAGGGGGTGACAATGCCTGTTCCTTCTGGTTTGACTGAATTCGATAAAGAGCCCGTGCAAACCACAGGCAATCTGTATCCGGGGGCGTGAAAATGTGCTATCATCCGGTTTTTGAGTATTTCGATCTCGATGGCTTTTGAGCTCGTGATCGAACCATCTTCGCAGTGTTTGATGCGTCAGAATCTGACTAAAACGCTGTACTAATGGGTTTGACAATAGTTTATCAAAGATTATGAAGCAATCGCTGATTTCCCTGCTCCTCTTTTTTGCCGCGCTTAGCTTAAGCGGCTGCTCTTCACTGGTTGCCAAGGAAGACGAAGACAAAACCGTCAAAGAATTTTATGCTGCGGCCAAAGACGCCTTCAACAGTGGCCAGTGGGACACCGCCATTGAAAACTACGAAAAGCTCAAGGCCTATTACCCATATGGCCAGTACGCCGAACAGTCCTATCTCGAACTGGCTTATGCCTACTATCGGTATGAAGAACCGGAATCAGCCCAACGCGAATTACAGGAATTCATTCGTCTCTTTCCCAAGCATCGCGCTCTGCCTTATGCCTACTACCTGAAAGCCCTGGCAACCGATGCCATCAACAAAAGCTGGCTGGATGACTGGATTACCGACCCGGCACGCCGCGATATGGCGTCCACACGCGAGGCCTTTCAGGGGTACTTTGAACTTCTATCAAAATACCCGAAAAGTCCCTATGCCGCCAAGGCGCGTGAGCGCATCATTGCTCTGCAGAACCGCTTGGCCCGCCATGAGTTTCAAGTGGCCAAATACTACTTTGACCGTCAGGCGTATCTGGCGGCCACCACTCGTGTCAAAGCCTTGATCGAGAACTACCCTAATGCGCAGACCGTGATGCCGGCGCTGGCACTGATGCGCGATGCGTACACTGAACTTGGCATGACCCAGAACGCAACCGATACCCAGTCAGTCATTGATTACAATCTGGGCAAACACCAAGTCAAATCAGATGCTGCGGCTGACGCAGCCCCATCTGAAGACAGTCAGGCAACACAAAAACACCGTTGGAAACAGCCAGAAAAAAGCTGGTGGGACAGCATGCTCGATTCGGTGGGAGACTGGTTCTAATCCCAGACCTGCCAACATCACAGCCAAACCAAGCCCCCGCCATCTGACTGGGCTGAGAGGCTTTACTCTTTATAACCCGAAGTAATCGGATAACGCCGATCCCGCCCAAAAGCTCGGGGAGACACTTTCACACCCGGAGCTGACTGACGGCGCTTATATTCATTCTTTTGAATCATCGCAGCAATGCGCCGCACCAATGCCAGCTCCACCGACAACTGCGTTGCGATGACCTCCGGTGACTCATCCCGTCCGACCAACGCTTCGATGACCGGATCCAGAACGTCATATTCCGGCAAAGTATCCTGATCCGTCTGATCAGGACGCAATTCCGCTGAAGGGGGCCGTTCGATCACACGAGGCGGGATCACCGGTGCCGTTTCAGCATCGGGCAGCTGATTACGATAACGCGCCAAGCGGTAGACCCAGGTTTTGGACACATCTTTCAGCGGAGAAAAACCGCCGACCATGTCGCCATAAAGCGTTGAATACCCAACGGCCACCTCGGATTTATTGCTGGTGGCCAACACCACCTTGCCCAACTTGTTGGACATCGCCATGAGTAAAACCCCACGAATGCGGGCTTGAAGATTTTCTTCAGTGGTGTCTATCGACCGACCTTCAAAGCGTGGCGCCAATAAAGATTCAAAACCGGCATAAATGGTTTCGATCGGTAGCGTCTGAAAGGCCACGTTTAATCGCTTGGCTTGTGCGGCGGCATCCTCCTGGCTGATCTGAGCGGTGTAATGAAACGGCATCATCACGGCCTCCACCTGATCTGCCCCCAATGCGTCCACGGCGATGGCCAGGGTCAGCGCGGAATCAATGCCGCCTGAAAGCCCGAGCAACACGCCCTGAAACCCATTTTTGTGGACGTAATCCTTCAAGCCCAACTTGAGCGCTTGATAAATCCGAGCTTCGTCTTCATAGAGCGAGGCTTTTTCACCCGGCGCAATGGCCACGGCATCGGCCTGTTTCAAGACCGTCACCGGGGTCAGTGCCTTGACAAATTCCGGCGCCTGAACCTGCACTTCGCCTTCGGCACAGGTCGCGAAAGACCCGCCATCAAAGACCAGCTCATCCTGCCCACCAACCTGATTGACGTAAACAATGGGGCACTTGACCTCGTTGACGCGGCGGCGAACCACCTCAATCCGATCACGATGTTTTTCCTGCGAGAAAGGGGACGCATTCAAATTAAGCAATATGTTAGCCCCCGCCTCCACAGCCTGGGAAGCCGGGGTGAACTTCCAGATGTCCTCACACACTAGCAGGCCGAAGCCCACGCCCTTGTAATGCACCACACATGGCTGGTCATCCTGAGAAAAATAGCGTTTTTCATCAAAGACACTGTAGTTGGGCAAATTTTGTTTGATATAGCTGGCTTGGATCTCACCATCGGCAATCCAGGCAGCCATATTAAAACGTTCGCCCAAGTCATCCATCATGGGGTAGCCGACCACCATAGCTACGTCCGACACCGCTTCACACAAGCGTGTCAGCCCCTGATCCACCTGTTCGTACAACGCGGGTCGAAACAACAAATCTTCCGGCGGGTAGCCGGTCAGCGTCATTTCAGGAAAGACCACGATGTCTGCCTGATGTGCCGTCCTGGCTTCTTGTGCCGCCTGAATAATCGCTTCGACATTGGCTGACACGTCTCCCACAACCGGGTTGATCTGCGCCATACAAAGACGGATTTGTTCAGACATAGTGTGTTCCTTCAGTATGCGCGTTACGAGAGACAGGCCTGCATGGCTTGTCCCATGTCGGTGGGTGAATCCACGACGGTGACACCCGCTTGCTTCAACACTTGAATTTTGGCCTGAGCGGTGCCTTGACCGCCGCTGACGATGGCCCCCGCGTGCCCCATGCGTTTGCCCGGTGGTGCAGTCATGCCGGCAATGTAGGCCACAACCGGTTTGCTCATATTCTTTTGAATGAATTCAGCGGCCTCTTCTTCTGCCTGACCGCCAATTTCACCGACCATGATCACGCCTTGTGTTTCCGGGTCCTGCTCAAAGGCTTTCAGACAATCAACAAAACTCATGCCCTGTATGGGGTCACCACCGATACCGACGCAGGTCGTCTGCCCCAGTCCGGCTTGCGTGGTCTGGTGCACGGCTTCGTAGGTCAAGGTCCCCGAGCGCGACACGATCCCAATGCGTCCCGGCATGTGAATGTGCCCGGGCATGATTCCGATTTTACACCCTTGTCCGTCTTTACCCGGAGTAATCAAACCGGGGCAATTGGGACCAATCAAATAAGCATCGCTCTGATCCAGAACGGCCCGGACTTTGAGCATGTCATTGACCGGAATGCCTTCGGTAATGCAAGTAATCACTTTGATTCCGGCCGCAACCGCTTCAATAATGGAATCGGCTGCAAACGCCGGGGGCACATAAATCATGGACGCTTCTGCCCCGGTCTGCTCTACTGCCTCTTTGACGGTATTAAATACCGGCAGGTTTAGATGCGTGGTGCCGCCTTTTCCTGGCGTCACCCCTCCGACCAGGCGGGTACCATAGGCCAATGCCTGTTCTGAATGAAAACTGCCCTGCTTGCCGGTGATGCCCTGGCAAATCACTTTGGTCTGTGCGTTGACTAAAATACTCATTTATTGGTCCTCCCCAGCCAGTTCAACGGCCTGTTTTGCCGCCGCGGACAGGGTATCAGCGGTCACAATCTGCAACCCGCTTTCTGCAAGACGGGCGCGTCCCTGTTCAACGTTCGTGCCTTCCAGGCGCACCACGACCGGCAGTGTCAGCCCGACTTCTTTCACCGCTTGAATAATGCCCTCTGCGATCAGATCACAACGCACGATGCCGCCAAAGATATTCACCAGAATCGACGCCACCTGACTGGAAGAAACGATCAGTTTGAAGGCTTCGGCGACCCGGTCGGCTGTCGCGCCACCGCCCACATCCAAAAAGTTGGCTGGCTGACCGCCATGAAGCTGAATCAAATCCATCGTTGCCATGGCCAGACCCGCCCCGTTGACCATGCAACCGATGTTGCCTTCCAGTGCAATGTAGTTCAACTGATGATCCGCCGCTCTGGCTTCGCGCTCATCTTCCTGTGAAGGATCTCGCCATTCTGCCAGGGCTTTTTGACGATACAACGCATTGGGGTCAATACTGACCTTCGCATCCAGCGCAACCAATGCGTTGTCCGTTGTTTTGATCAGTGGGTTGATTTCAAGCAGAGCCATGTCTTTTTCCAGCGCCATTTGATAAGCGGCTTGCATGATTTGCCCCAACTGTTTGAAGGCCTCGCCGGTCAAATTCAGCGCAAACCCCACTTCCCGGCATTGATAAGGCATCAATCCGACGGCTGGATCGACGCTGACCTTATGAATGCGCTCAGGCGTGCTTTCGGCCACGGCCTCAATGTCCATGCCACCGGCCGCTGAAATAATAAACGTGTGACGCTTGCGGGCCCGGTCAACCAGCAAACTCAGATACAACTCCTCTTCAATTGATTGCGTTGTTTCAATCAGGACCGCATGAATGGGCAGTTCCTTACCGGCCGTTTGCGGTGTGGCCAGACGTTGGCCGAGCATGGCCTGCACGGCCTCTTTCGCCTGCGCTCTGGTGTCCACCAACTTCACCCCGCCTGCTTTGCCGCGAGCGCCAGCATGAATTTGTGCTTTGATCACCCACCGATCGGTTGCCAGCGCGTCCAGCGCCGCGTCCAATTGGTCGTCCGCGCGCACCACCTCTCCGGCTGGTACCGGGATTCTGTACGTCTGAAAAAGGGATTTTGCCTGATATTCGTGTAAATTCATGCCTAACTCAGCCACTGCAATTCAAAAGTCGTATTTTAAGCCTTTTACGCTGCGTTTACGAGTGATCCCGATGGCGTGTTTGAAATTTAGGGCCGTAAAGCCGTTCTTTTTATCTATATCGGAAAGAACCGTTATAATGCCGCAGAAGAACGTTTGCCTGATGGCGGTTGGGAGACCCGGTTTATGCGCGCATTGTTTTATTTTTTTCTGATTCTGGTGGTGTTTTTTTTGGTGCTTTTTGTCTACAGCCGGGTCAGACTCTTTCGCCAGAACATGAACGCCATGCTGAATGAACACGACGACGCCTCGCAAGCTGAGCAGACACAACAGGCCGCGGATCGAATGGTGGCCTGTGAACAATGCGGCCTTCACCTGCCTGAAAGCGAGGCGATCATGGAAAAGCAGAATGGGCAGCGTCGTTATTTTTGCAGTCAGACCCACCGGGATCAAGCCAAGGAAACCCCCTAGCTTGTCATGGCCTGGCCATCTATCTCAACCACTGTCACATCAAAATTCAACGCCTTGCCGGCCAGAGGATGATTAAAATCCAGAGTCACCACGTCATCGTCCACCGCCAGGACCGTGGCTGGGACTTCGTCTCCGCTCGGCGTATTCAACCCGACCACGAACCCCGCTTCGAGTGCCATACTCTCGGGAAAATCACTGCGAGGCATGCGATGCACATTGCTTGGATCCGGCTCTCCAAATGCCTGAGCGGGCGATAACCCCAACTGAGCTCGGGTCCCCAACTCCAGTCCGACTAACCACTGTTCCAGTGCCGGAAACAGTTCACCATCGCCCATTTCGAAACGAAAGATTTCGTCTTCCTGCGTGGCTTCGACTTCCTCACCATCGGCCAAACTCAAACGAAACACAATCCCCAGGCTGGATGACTCGGTCACTCTGGGCAACTCACCTGTCGGGTCGGATTCTTTTTTTGTCGTCTGTTCAGTCATTGCCATTCCTTTTAACGATTTACCAACTCGGCCGAGGCTATTTTTTACCAGGCCTGGTGGTTTGAGTGCGTTTTGTTTTGGTCGTCCCCGTTCGCGCCTTAGCCAGACCGGTGCCTTTGACACAGTTTCGCCCGGCCTTTTTAGCTTGATATAAATACGCATCCGCTGCCTGCATGACGGCCTCTGGTGCTCCGTTCTGCGCATCTTTTTCGGCGACCCCAAAACTCGCGGTCACGCGGACGGTCTTTTTCTGACCGGTTTTGTCCTGAACCAGGAGCGGTTTGTTCGCAATGCGTTCCCGAACGGACTCCAAAACGGGCAGCGCTTCCCGAGCCGTTTTACCCGGAAAGACCAGCGTAAATTCTTCACCGCCATAGCGGTAAACGCGTGACATGCCCGATTGCTTTAAGTGGGTCGCCACCGCTTGCAATACCCTATCACCGGTTTCATGCCCATAGCGATCATTGAATTTTTTAAAATGATCAATGTCCATCATGGCGATGGCATAACGCCGACCTAACCCGGCAAACGATTCAAACAAGGCACGACGACCTTTTAAACCGGTTAATGTATCCGTGTAAGCCAAATGGTGGGCATCAAACACCATCGCCAGCAACACGGCCAATGTGGCCAGCGATGCCCACCAAGCCAGAGTTGCGGCGTCCGCAGCCGAATTCAACCCCATCATGGCCATCACCAGGACAAACGGCATCGCCAAATCCAGCAAACGCCGGTGAGATGCAAAGGCCAGACGCGCAAGCCAGACCAGTAAAATCAACACGGTGATCGCCAGAGCGCTCCACGTCAAGTGAATCCATTCGGTGGCCACCGGCCAAAACAGCCAGGACCAGTCCGGATGCGGCAGAAGCTGGACGCCAACCAACACAACCACGAAGGGTGTCAGCCACAAAAGCCCCTGAAAGACGATCCACCCAAAGTGATGGAACCCCTTTTCGGGCAGCAGGCGTAGAAGTAACAAATGGCAAGGCATCGCAAAGGCCAATAGCGGATAAAGAATCAGAAACTGGGTGGGCCATTGAGGCAACCCATAGGACAGAAAAAAACAATAAGTCGACAGTGCCATCACCAGCAGGATCGGCTGAAAACGGTTTAAGAACAGGCTGATAAAAGCACTCAGCAAAGCCAGAAGATAAGGCAGCCAAGTCAACGATTGCAATGCCAACATGGGCCATTCAAGGCGATCAGGTCGAGCCCATACGCCCACGATCAGCAGTCCAAACAGCCACAGAAGGTGAACGCGCAACCCCATCTACGACTCAGGTATCACCAAACCAGGAAGATTCCTGCGGGACCACATCGGTGCAAACCACGCGCCAGGTCAAACGATAGCGGCAATTGCCCGACACACAGCTGACGTCGTCCTTGCCAAATTCCGCCGCTTTGGTGGCATGGCGTGAGCGGACGGACACACCGACCGGACACAGGGATTCGGCTTTACTGGTCAATGCTCGACTTTGCAGCGTTCTGGGCGGTTCATCATAATAAGTCGTCAGAAGGTATTCATTTTCGCTCAATGCCTGGGAGTTGACGGTGGCACAACCGCCGAACATCACACTGGCGCCCAATAGAGGAAGAAGCGACCATTTGGTTAGAGATGAAAAATTAGTTTGATTCATGCGTTGTCCGCTGCGTTGTTTTTAAAAAATAGCTGTCGGGGGTTATTCAGACAAAGGCTGTTCCGTAATCCCCAGCTCCGTGACCACATAGCACATATTGGTGTGCAATTTTTTGCCATCCACCAAAAAAGACGTGCCTTCCGTCAACTGATCATCCGGGTTGATGCGAACACTCCCCTGATAAGACTTGATTCGCTCACCAGTATGGCAGGTATAAATTTCGATTTTACGATCCAGCCCCACCCAGTCGGATTGAAGATTTTTGGCGGAATTGGAAATTTTTTCGCACCCGGTCAGTACCAGAAACGAGGCGACCAGCATAATGAGCCATTTCAAGGAATTTAGTTGGTTCGACATACACGGTGCCCTCAATATGTATTGAGCCGTTATTATGCCAGTTTCAAACGATAGAGACCAATCCGATTCATTCGCTCTGGCACAGTGTGCCACCCACGCTTCACTCTGCCTTAATCGACGGGAATGCCTGCTGCATCCTCTTCAGGCTTAACCGGGTCGGTCCCCGTCTGTTCTGCCGAAGACTTAATATCCTCCCAACTGGTTGATTTGGCTTCATCCCAGGCTTCCGACACATCGTCACCCACGCCTTTGGCCGTCTCCTTGGTCTTTTCCCAGGCGGACGCCGCATCGTCTTTGGCGTTTTCCCAGGTCTGCTCGGCATCGGCCCATGCAGCCCCCGAACCACAACCGATCAGTGCCAGGCTCAACACAAAATGAATTCCTTTTTTCATAAATTATACAACCTTTGTAAGACTTACATTAAAGCAAGTAGTTGAAATTATTGACTTACAACCACTGTAAGACTTTTTCTGTTTTTTCATGGTTATAAAACCCTCTAATTTTGATTAATTCTTACAACTTTTTTACTGGCCATTTCAGCTTTGAGTTGAGCATTTTCGTTGCTCAAAGTGGCGTTGATGGAGGTCAGCTTGCGAATGTCAGACTCAAGCTGTTCGATATGTTCTCGAAGCTCTCTGTTCTTAGATTTCTCAAGCTTAAGCTTTTCGATCTTTTCATCCCGTTGAGCTTTATGCTCTTTGCCCATGATTTCACGAACTTCTGCCGCTATTTCAGGATAACGATTATGTATGGTGGAATCAGATACACCCGCTTCTTCTGCAAGTGCTGAGATGCTTAATTTTCGCTTTTTATCGACTACCTTAGGGCGACCATGCTTTAGTCGAATTAGTGCATTAATGATCTCTTTCTCTGTCGATGTACCCATTAGGCTTATCCTTTTATAAGGGCGGATAACTTTTTTGCTTAAGTCAGTTTTTGTGTGGTTTTTAAATAGCATTAAAGTCTATACTTCAAGATAACACTAAAGCTTGTTAGATTGAGTAAACTAATAATAAGCGCTTCTCAAATTTAACCTTCAACATAGCCAAGATACTGCTTACGTTTCTGATATTCTAGATTCATCATATATTGCTCCATGTATTCGAAATCTGGCTCACCTTCTTCCGTCACCGGCAACATTATCTTTTCTCGACTGATCCGCTTGTCGTTAATTTCACGGTTGAAGTTATATTTTTCGGACAGCCGATTTGTTAGCGCTGCAATGAATAAATAGATGTATTTACTAAATTCATTGTTCGTTAGATGGGTTACGTGATCACTGGCAACGAAACTGTATGGATGATAAAAACTTGACCCTACACTGCCGCTATTCGCGACTGTCAGACAGTTTGAGAAAATCCGAACGCCGGTATTATTCCCGATGAAATTATCAACGCCGTTATTCAGTGATGTCGAGGAAATGTAGGGCATTTTCCCCGGCACCTGATTATCTTTCTTCAAGCGTTTACCGCGCTGAACCTCTTTGAAAATGCTCTTCAGGAAGAACTCTTCCCAATCTTTTTCAACCAGATCCTCTATCTCGTTTTGCGTCACATCGTGCCAGCTAAGCCCTTCAAATAAATAGGGTCTGTTCTTTACGATCATCAGATATTCAAAGGCCAGAAAATCAGTGATTACCGCTTCAAATTCCCTTTCAGTGGGCATCATGTCATTGAAGTAGTAGAAACTGTGCAACCATTCGTCGTCTTTCTCGATGGACGTTTTCACGCAAAAATTGGTTGCCGCTTCGATCCTGTCGAACCAAACATCCAGCAGGTGTTGCTTTCTGTCTTTGGCCTGCTCAGTCTCAACCAAACCGATGTGTGGATTGATTTTGTAGCCATCGTCGCGGAAGTCAATGAACCGGCATTCCTTGCCTTTCGGGTGCGGCTCATTGGCCGTAAATATCGCTATACAAGGCAATGTCCCAACGCCATAGAAGGTATCGCTGTTCAGCGTAATCACACCCTCTAACGTGTGTTTTTTCAAGATATTGCCTTTAATGGCCTTTTCTTCCGATGACTTCCCGGTCATTGACGATTGAGGCACGATAACTACCGCACGGCCTCCCTCGGTCAATGAGTCCAGCAGATGCTCTGTGAAGGCAATTTCGTAAAGGTCAGGGTTCTTCTTTGAGCCTTGCGAATACGGCGGGTTCATCATTCCAACCGTTGCGCCGTTAAGCTGGATCTTACTAGGGCTCTCTTTCAGGAAGTTGTGATTGACCAAGTTGGATTTGCCATCACCCCGCAAAATCATGTTCGTGGTAGCAATGGTGAACATGTAGGGTTGCAGCTCCAGCCCGTGAAGCTGCTTTTGACGAATGTCCTTTTTCTGCTCCTCGGTATCCGCCTTAGCAATCATGTGGTGCATAGCGGCGATGAGAAAGCCCGCTGTTCCCGCACAAGGATCAAAGACGATATCATCGGGCTGAATATCCAACAATTCACAGAACAGATCCGTTATGTGTTTCGGAGTCAGAACAATGCCGAGGGTTTGGCCATCCCCACCCGAGTAGGACATAAACTCGCCGTAGAACCGTCCCAGATAATCCTCGGAAGAGCTAGTGTAGCGAATACTCCTATATATCCGGTGGTTCAAAAATTCGGTGAAATGCTTCAGAGGGGTCTTGCCGAGCGTGGTATTAATTTCGTTCAGGATTTGAGTATCTTTGATAATCGCAAATTGGCTGAGGATTTTATCACGCTTAACATCAGGCCGAACGTTAGAGCGCTTGAGGTTCGATGCAATGGCTTTGAAGATTTTATCGCCATCGGTGCTAACGGTGTCATCGCCAATCAGATCATCAGTGGAAAAGTTTTTATATTCTGACTCCCGAAGGGCTAGCAAAATACCTGATACGACAAGCGGTTTGTCTATATCTTTCAGGTTACCGTAGTTCCGCAAATCTTCGTGAAGCTCTGCGGCATCCTTCAGGATTTCATGAAGCTCTTTATCGTAATCAGTTTCTTCTTCCAGAATTTCTCTAGTGTAATATTCTTCGATATTCTCTTCATTGAATGAAATGAAAGATTCTACATCAGGCAATTCTCGGTAGTATTCAGTTTCATCAATGAAAATCGGACTAATATAATGCTGCTTTTGATCGCCAGATATACCAAAGGCAATGATCTTGTTATAACTCGTATTTTTGGCTAAATGTTTGCCATAAAATAAGGCTCCATTCACGGCGCAGTCTTTTACGTCCTTCACAGCCGTGCTGATCGTGTCTCCTTTGGTTCTTTTAACGTGTTTGGCAACGTCCGCTTTGTTTTCAATAATCAACAAGAAATCTTTAACCAGCCCGACGAATTCGGGGAAACCGACCTTGCCAGATCCAGCCTTTGACGCAGTTTTCAGAGCGTCATTGATTTCTTTGATAGAGCTTCCTTGTGGTTCAAGTTCAATGTCTGCTTCTGTGAGAAGCCCATAAACCCAGAAATCTGTTTTTGCTTCCTTTTTTGCCATTTTTTTCACTTCCTATTCGGACTTAATAGGTTTTGATAAAATATTTCTAAAAATATTAAGCAAAACCTAAATCTTTAAACTGCAACTCAACTGCCCTTAAGAAACAAAGTCTTTTACTTCATCCCACATACCAAGGTCTTTCAATACACGCTCACAGCGCTCAATATCACGCTCTACACGCTGTTTTCCCGCCTCACCAATATCATCTATCTGTCTTAGTTCTAATTGCTGTATATAGATGCCATTGAAGTATTCACCGTGACGCTTCTTCTCGATAATCGATTCATCACAATCAACGCAAGCCGTTCCCTCAATCACAGAACGTCCACCACAGCCTGAATTATCAGAGGTACACCATGAATGCCCTGTTGAACGTAAATGAACCGTATCAGAGATGCGTTCAGCCATCGCCGCACGACTATCAAAGGTCTTAACCGGTTCGTTGTTTGAACGGTACGAGATTAACTTGTTGGCAAGACCGCCTGTAATAATCGTATCTTCATCTAAAAACTCTTCGACTCGTGCAACCTTGAAGCTTTTAATCTGTACCGCAATTTCATCGTAGAGTTCTTCGTCCTGCGATTTATTAGCAGCATATAGCAAGGTCATATCCATGCCCCAATGCTTGAAGTGCTGTTTAAGGTAACGTAAATCGCCATAAGCCGACTGTGCCACATAGACCGCAAAGGTACGTCTAAAACGGTGTGCAGTTAATCCCTTCAAACCCAATGCATTTCCAAAGTCTTTTAAACGTTTATCAAATGCACTATGGCTCAAGGGATTAATCTGATTTCCTTGTTTCATTGAATTAGTTAAGAACAGATGATGTTTGAAGTTCTCTATTTTTAAACCTCTTGAATCATGGGGGTCTTGAGCGAACCGTTCAGCTTGTTCTTGCCACAACCTTTCTTGAAAAGGTTTGACATAGGCTTTTTGCACTTCAATAGCCTTGATAACGATTTCAGGCACAAGCCATTCGGTATAGCCCTCATAGGTTTTACTCGAATGGGATTTAAGCCAGTAATAGACTTCATCCTTGTTATCTTCAACACGGTACGCATCGGTTTGAATCGCAGAGAGCTCGTGAATGCGAATACCACTGAAGGTTAGGATAATGATTGCCATGGCACCAGGGATGTCTCTATACAAAGCACTAAATTCTTTCAGCCCAGAATAGCCTTTAGGCTTTAAAAAATGGTTGGTAATGGCGGTAGAGATACCAGCTTGAGAGTTAATCGCTTCAGTCAGTTTCTCCCGCTCAAGTTCAATCTCTGCTTGAGGCTGTATCAGCTCATTGGCTTGCTCTAATACCTTGTTGCAGTAATTGATTAATTTCTTGAGTTCGTCATCAGGAATGACTTGGGTTTTGGCTGTTTTTTTACTCTGAGAATGAGCACCCGCCAAGGAAATTGCGGAACTCTCAACCCATGGGTGTTCAAACGCCCATTGAGTGGCTTTAAGGTTGTGATACAAGGTCTCAATCGCTGAAAATCGATGTATTAAGTAGGATTTAGATAACGGTTTTTTGGTTTGTTTCGATACTTCTTGTTTGCACTGGTGGACGTAATTTGCACAGTGCATAGGGGTAATATTTGAGGTGCTTTGCACATTGATATTGTCTAAATAATTCCAAAACGGTTTTAAGGATTTGAATAACTTGAATATCGTACCTCCCGATGGCCTTTGTTTGATGTCGTAGTGTTTGAGGGCAAACTTCACCGCCTCCACAAATTGTTTTGGAATGGTGTTAAAACGTAGTTTCTTTTTAGAATCTGGAGTGTTCGAGGGAAATCGAGCGTCTTCTAGTCGCCATGTATCATCGCCGTATTGGCTAATAATATGATGGGTTCCGTCCGTTAAGAGATAAGACGACACAGGCAAGATTTGAAGCTCTGAATCTTCAAGTTCATGCAGTTTTTGAGGTCGGCAGTAATCGATTGCACTGATTTGCATTACTTGACTCATGCGACTTCCTCTAACTGATTACGATTCTTCCATGCAGGGTGAGGATTGGCTTGTGCCTCGGCTCTCATGTTTGCCACATAGTTGGCATCGAATTGCGGGGCGATGTCTTTATCAATGATACGAATGATATGAGCAAAGTATTTGCTCCAACGCTTTGCGCCAATCTGTCCACGCTCATAGACAATCAACCAGTAGAACGAGAAGAGGCGATAGAGGTCTTCTTTTGTGACTACCATGTTGCGACAACGCACACAGCTTAAAAAGTTGGTGCAGTAGATTTTATTGCCGCTCTTGTCAGTACGATTTGGAATATCTGAACACTTTGAAACAGGGGTGTTGTTTTCTATCACCTCTACATTGGAGAGTAGCTCTTTGGTTCGTACCTTTCCCATGTAATTAAAGTTCTTTTCGGCCTCTTTCGGCGCTTCAAGGTAGTGAGTTTGCGATACTTTTACCGAATGATTCGCTAAAGCAGCAGTTACAAAAGGGTCTCCACCAGAGAGTTCCCAAATACTGTTTTCAAAGGTTTTTCTGAAACGAGAGACATTGACTTGTAACGGTTCGCCATTGTCGTTTTTCAGGTCTTTTTCTTTCACCCATTTTTTTGTATTTGTTTTCAGTAAGCTATTTGTGATAGTAGTGATTCCACCATTATTTAAGACTCCGGTGGTTCGATAAGAAAGCACTAAATCGGTTCCGCTTTCAGCTCGTAAAGACTGGTTCATGTCGATGACGTGCTGAATCATTACAGTGACATCTGCCAGTACCGTTTGAACATTCTCAACATTGGTTGAGTGACGAAGATTTTGAATGTGGGTTGCATTGCCACGACGTTTATACAGCACCAATAGCTTGCGGTTTTCTTTTAATGGATGCTCTTGAATCGAGTCCGTAGTCATTTCCAAAAGTGGCGTGGTATTCATGCCTGAACGCAGTGCTATCGCCAATAAAAAGATAGTTAACTCATAACTATTTAATGGCTCGTTTTTTTCAAGAATCTTGTTTACATCGACTTTTAGGGCATGAGCTACACGCTTACGCTCAGCTTTTGAAAACGCAGTTTGACCTTTCACTTTCCGGTTGGAGTTTGGAAATGGATTCTTTGGGAAATCAAACCGCTCCAACCAGCCCATTCCTTGCATTTTGACCAGAATCGATTTGGTATTAGTGTATATTGTTTTGGCTGAAGCGCCATTTGGATAATTTGTTTTTAGATTCTGGATATAGTTTTCAATCAACTCAAAAGTAATATCCGATAACACCAATTCACGATTCATAGCTTTTGCATAAATCGCCAAATAATGAGCAAAATATTTAAACCCAGCGTGGCAGTAATGAGAAATGGTTGAAGGCTCCACTAACGACTCAGAGAGCATGATTTCAATAGTTTGTTGAGCCGCACTGGTAATCGCATCAAAGCCCTGCCTATAATGTTTCTCGAAGTCGTAAGTTCGACAATTCGTAGCATTCACACCAAGCGAAACAAGTGTATTTTTAGGAATGCCTGTTTTTAAAACAGGTTGGGTGATAACTACCCCATTTGGGTCTGAAACAGATAAAGAGGCTTGATTAAAATCTTTACGTTTTTTCATGCCACTCCCTCGGACCCAAGGCAGATTTGGTCAATATCCTGGTCGTATTCGGTCATTAAATCGCCTTCCAAATCTTCGAGATAATGCAGATAAACTTGTGTTGTTAAGATGCTTGAATGACCTAAACGATCTTGGACGTACACCAATGGATCGCCTCGATAATTTGGGTTGTGTCGAAGTCCATAGAGCTTAAAAGTTGCGTAGGTGTGTCGAAGCTTATGCAGGCTTATTTCTTTTCGACCAACAATTTTTTTCAACTCTGTATTTAGTATCGTGCCTTTGATGGAATAAGGTTTTGCAAATCGGTTCAACAGCAGAGTTTTTTGCTCGCTGACTTCATTTTTCAACAGTAACTCATTTCGCTCATGCAGCTTGTATTGCCACAGTCGTTCATACAGTGATATGGGAATATGAATCGTGCGTTCCTTATTTCCTTTTGTGCCGCCCTGACCGCTTTTTACTTCCATATCTTTGGAACTCAGCACAACAGGCACAATCGCTTTACCCCGCTTCGTTCTTGGGTCTTGGATATAGCTTTCAGGAAAGGTTAGCAATTCCTCTTTGCGCATCCCTGTTTGTAGGGCTAGACGATAGATTAGATGTTGAGAGATAAAACAGGGATGTGCCATCAGGATTTTGACTTCTTGCTTGGTCAAAACCTGCAATGCCGCCACTTTTTCTTTCAGCATTACATTGACTGCATTTTTTTGATTACCCGACCTATCCGTATGAGCCAAGAAGCCCTTACCTTTATTGATAATCACAGTCTCAATGTCATAGGGTACGGATTCGATCCAATGCTTTCTTTGAGCGAACTCATAAAATTGGATAATGGTTCTTAAACGCCCATTGATCGTCTTTGAGGATAGACCCAAGCTGACTGACCAATCACGATAAGCAGCAATGACTGAATGTTGAGTGTCTGCCATCTTTGAACGCCAATCCAGTCCATTACCCTCCAAATAACCAAAGTAGTCATACAGGTCTTGCCCGTAACGCCACCATGTATTCTTACTCTCGACTCGTCCTCTAGTGATACAGAAGTAAATTAAGAATTGGTGGACTTCAGTCTCCAACTCCATATCTGAATTAACGATTAACGGAAAGTCCTCATAGGAATGACCATGCAGTTTAAAGTCATTCGTTGCTCTTATTAATCTCATCAAGCCACTCCCGTTAAGGCAATGGTTTAACTATAAATTAACTGTAAGCCTATTACAACTGCATATCATAACACCCCCTCTTGTCCGCTTAGCCAGCCAAAGACAAAATTAGACAGCTGAAGACAAAAATTAATCCCTTGGAAACAGTTTTACTGATTTTACCCGTTTTTCTTAAAGAGTATAATCAATCGAAGCAAATTCACTGGGCAGGGGCGCTGATTGAACGCATGACCGTTGCCAACATCCAACAGAAGGACAGACCATGGAAAACATCACCATACTGGGAACTGGCTTTGCCGCACTGACTGCAATCAAAGAAACCCGAAAGCAGCTGCCCAACGCCAAGATTACTGTGATTGCACCTAAAAAGCAGATGGTGTACCTCCCCAGCTTGATCTGGCTCCCTTCTCGCCTACGCAAAGGGGACGACCTCAAAGTCGATTTGACGAACTATTTCAATCGTCAGACAGTTGAGTACATCCAGGGGCGTGTGACGGGCATTGAAGAACAAGGTCGGCTGATCAAAACCGACCAGGGATCGCATCGAAACGATGGATTAATCATTGCCACCGGTGGGCGCTTTATCAAGAAACTGCCGGGCATTGAACACGCCATCACGCCATGTGAGGGCATCGATGCCGCCGAAGCCATCAAGGATCGCCTGGATAACCTGGCGGGCGGCACCATTGCCATCGGCTTTGGCGGCAACCCGAAAGAACCCTCAGCGATGCGAGGTGGCCCCATGTTTGAATTTCTGTTTGGCATCGACACGCTTTTACGTCGCCAGGGACGCCGCCACCAATTTGAGCTGGTGTTTTTCAACCCGGCCCCCAAACCGGGCAAGCGGCTGGGCGACAAAGTACCGGACAAAGTGCTGAAGATGATGGAAAAGCGCGGTATTCAAACCCACCTCGGACACAAAATGAAGGGCTTTGAGCGCAACAAGGTGCTCACAGAAGGCGGAGAAATCGAGGCCGACCTGATCCTGTTTATGCCTGGCATGACCGGACCAGATTGGGTGGAAAACACAGAGATGCCTTTGTCCGAAGGCGGTTTGATCCAGGCCAATGAGCATTGCCAGGTGGCAAACATGGAACGGACGTATGTGGCTGGCGATTCAGGCAGTTTCCCGGGACCGGAATGGCAGGCCAAACAGGCACACGCGGCTGACCTTCAGGCGGTGACGGCCAGCCGCAACCTGGCACGTGAGCTGAATGGACAGACCGATTTCGACCCCATTAAACATGAGCTTGTTTGCATCATTGATACACTGAGTCATGGGGTTTTGGTACGAAGAACGGAAAAAGGCACTCTGCTTTTGCCCCCCTGCCGCCTCATGCACTGGGCAAAACGTTTCTTCGAAAAGTGGTACCTGCGCCAATACCGTTAAAACGTCCACAAAAAAGGCGCTCAGTTGAGCGCCTTTTGACATTTAGCTTTTTGATTTTAATCAGTACTTTATCGCAAAGGACAATCAGCGAATCTCGTCGAGTTCCACCTTCAACAAACCGATATGACTGGCATAATTCACCAGTTCAGCCGATGCCGTCAGCCCCAGTTTGGTCATAATGTTTTCCCGGTGCTTGGACACCGTACGGTCACTGATGCCGAGCAAGTCGGCAATATCTTTGGTTTTGTATCCTTCGGCAACCAGCTTAATCACCTGCTTTTCACGAATGGATAATTTACGTGGCTTTTTAGGCTTGTCTGTGTCAGACATCGCCTGCGCACGTTTCGCCTCCTCTTCGGACACGTATTCTTCCAGACCGGGTTCAATTTCAGAATGAATGAACAACTCGTCATCAAGAACGGCCTTGATGCCCTTGATCAATTCCGATTTGGATACGGACTTCAATGCCAGCCCGTTCACCCCTAAATCCATCACCTCTTTCCAGACATTGGGCGCCTCAGCAGCCGTTAGGACAATGATTTTAATCGGGTTTTTCTTTTTCCGCAATTGCGTGATGACGGCCATTCCGCTCAATTTTGGCATCGACAGGTCAATGATCAGAATGTCCGGTGCATCCTGCTCGACGATCGACATAGCCGTTTCACCGTCTTGCGCTTCTGCCGCCACCTTGACCGTGCCGTCCGCATCCAGAATGGACTTAAATCCGGCCCGCACCAAGTCATGGTCTTCCGCCAGGAGCACTTTTGCTTTTGCCTTTGCCATCTAAAACATTCCTTTTTGCCTGTTCAATTCACTATTATAAGCATAATTCAGTGATAGTCTAATGGAGGCGATCGATTAATTTTTCAAGGGCGTTCACGCCTGAAACCAACATTTTCCAATCGACTTTATCTCTTTGCTCAGGCTGTTTTTTTGCCTGCTGAAGGCATTTCACAAGCTTCAACAGCGGGCTGACGTGAAACATCATGAGATTGCCTTTGATCCGATGCAATCCACTCGATAAGCCCACCAGATCTTTTTGATCAAGACTGTGTTTGAGCTCCACCACTTCTTCTTGCAAAGAGGTGATTAATTGGGGCGTCATCCCCAGTAAGGCGTCATCCAGCACTTGGGCAAGAGAAAACTCGTGCATTTCTTTTTGAGCACGGCGCACACAGTCATCCATGGTCGTTTCAGACGTGGCCTGCTTAGGCTTTGACGGTGAAGCCAACTCAGAATCAGCTTGAGCGGTCTGAAGGTCAGGCGAACGGCAATCAGAATTTTCCTGGCTGAAGCACTCCAACAAGTGGATCACTTTGTCCTGGGATACCGGTTTTTCCAGCCACTGGTCAAACAATGTTTTATCCAGAACGATCCCTGCTTCGGCTTCTTCCGCTTCTGTGTGTGCGGCCGTCAGGGCGAACACCCCTTTCAGCGCCTCGCAATCACCAGGCTTCAGTGCACGAATTTTCTCACACACCTGCATGCCATTGAGCCCAGGCATTTGAATGTCCAGGAACACGAACTCATACGCCTTCTGTTGGAATTTTGACCAGGCCTGGTTGCCATCGCTGGCCTGATCAACGTGACATCCGGCCTCAACCAGAAACGTCTCCAGCACACGGCGATTAATCATCGAGTCATCTGCAATCAGCACGCGACACTCAGGCAAAGTGGGGTTTTCCACCTCGGTTTCGACCGGCATATGCGCTGCGCCAAACGACGAGGATTTGCCCATACCGCCGATGGCGGACACCTCGATTTCATCACAACTGCGATGAGGAAAGGGCAACCACACTTCAAAGCAAGTACCCACAGTCAACTCTGATCGGACCTGAACGTCACCTCCCATCACCTCAACCAGCGTTTTGACGATGGCCAGTCCCAAGCCGGAGCCAACATATTGCTTACGCCCTTTGGCATCCAACTGCTTGAAAGGGTCAAATATATAACGTAAGTCTTCGTCTTCAATGCCGTGGCCACTGTCGCAAACCTGAACCACCAACCCCGTTCCTTGATCGGATTGGCGCTCATCCACGGACAGATGCACCCCGCCCTGCTCGGTAAATTTGATGGCGTTCACCAACAAATTCAACAGAACCTGAGACGTCCGAACCAGATCGCCATAAAAGCAGTCATGCTCTACGGACACGTCCACGGTCACGTTCAACCCTTTCTCAGAGGCAATAGACTTGGTCAAATGGCGCAGATAGCGAATCATTTCATCCAGATTGAAGACCGAATTCTGAATCCGGATCTGATCGGACTGGGTCTGCGAAAACGTCAGGATGTCATTGATCAGAAAATTGAGCTGGTCCACGGTCAGGCGCATCACCTGGAGCTGTTCGCCAATCGACTTGCCTTGATGATGATTCTTTTTGATCAGGTCAATCAGACCATTCATGCCCATCAGCGGGGAGCGCAACTCATGACTCAACATGGCCAGAAACTGGGTTTGCGCCTGATATTGGGATTCAAGCAAATCCGCTTCCTTTTTGGCCATCTGTTCACGCTCGCGTAATCGTTCGATCATCAAGCGGCTATTGGAGGCAACCAACTCCTCTTCCAGGGCATGCAGTTCAGACACTTCGACGCAATGGGCGCAGATGTACTCTTCCTCGTCCGTGGCCTGCCAATGCAGCTGGGCCATTAGCCAGATGGTGCCATGCTCGGCTTCAAGACCAATCAAAAAACGCTGTTCCAGCGCTGGATCTTTACGCAGTGCCTTCATTCGCTGAGCTAAAATCGTCTGACTTTCTGATTTTAAACAGGCTTCAAACGCCTCAAACGTGACCGCTTCCTGTTCAAACAAGGCAGGCAACAGCACAGCAAACGCCTCAGACAGATAAAACCCCACTGAGAAAGGCGCACTTTTTTTGCGTGTGGCACACCACCATAGCCCTTGATTCAGGACCGTCTTGGCAACCGTTGAATTTTTTTCAAGCGACGTTGAATGGGGCATAGTAAAACCAGTAACAATGCAAATTGATCAATAAAAACTTCCTCGCACGCGGCCTTAAGCAGCCCAAAAAGACGCACCTTACATCTAAAGCGTTGGGCCATTTGCGCCCTCACTGACACAGACAGGAACCGTTTACAAAAAAGAAAGCTTAACACACCCATACCAGGAATACGTGATCGCCCTTATCTTTGATGAAACACAGGGTTTCCGCTTACTCTAGGATACGGTAGAATAAGCATTTATTTTGAGCGCCTAGACAACCTTTTCTCTCAACCAGACCGAAACAAACCTATGACCAGCCAAACCACCCGTACCGAACACGACAGCCTTGGCCCACTATCCGTCCCAGCCGATGCCATGTGGGGCGCACAAACACAAAGAGCCATCGACAATTTCCCGATCAGCGGCCAACCCATGCCGCCGAATTTCATTCAGGCCGTGGCCCGCATCAAAGCTGCCTGCGCCCGCGCCAACCAGCAACTTGGCCTGCTTGAACAGATAAAAGCCGACGCCATCGTCCAGGCCGCAGAAGAAATCATAACCGGCCAGCACCTGAACCAATTTCCGGTGGATGTCTTTCAAACCGGTTCCGGGACCAGTACCAACATGAATGCCAATGAAGTCATTGCGCATCTGGCATCAAACATCAGCGGCGAACGCGTGCACCCCAATGATGACGTCAACATGAGCCAAAGCTCTAACGATGTCATCCCAACTGCCATCCATCTCAGCGCGGCATTAATGCTAGAAACGCAACTGATGCCCGCCCTGGACCACGCCCAACGGGTATTACGCGACAAAGCCAAAGCCGTCCAGGGCGCGGTCAAAACCGGCCGTACGCATTTAATGGACGCCATGCCGGTTCGTCTCGACCAGGAGCTCGACACCTGGCAACAACAACTCTACGACAATGCCGCTCGCCTGCAATCGGTTAAGACAAGACTGCATCAGCTGCCTCAGGGCGGCACCGCAGTGGGGACTGGCATCAACGCCCCCAGCGACTTTGCCAAAACCTTCTGTGACTGCCTGAATCAACAATGTCAGCAAACACCCGAACTCAAAGGCATGTCATTCACCCCCATGCCCAATCCATTTGTCGGTTTAAGCAGCCAGGATACGGCGGTGGAATTGAGCGGTCAACTCAACACGCTCGCAGCAGGCCTGGTCAAAATTGCCAATGACTTGCGGTGGATGAATTCCGGTCCTTTGGCAGGTCTCGGCGAAATTCAGCTTCCCGCCCTGCAGCCTGGCAGCTCCATCATGCCGGGTAAAATCAATCCGGTGATTCCCGAAGCCGTGGCGATGGCTGGCACACAGATCATCGGCAATCACACCACCTTGACCCTCGCTGGCCAGTCTGGTAATTTCCAACTCAACGTTATGTTGCCGTTGATTGCATTGCGATTGCTGGAAAGCCTGACGCTTGCATCCAACGCGTTAACAACGCTTGCCGACAAAGCCATTGAAGGCTTTGTCGTCAATAATCGGAACTTGACCGAAACACTGGCCGTCAACCCGATTCTGGTCACAGCACTGAACGCACTGGTCGGCTACGAAACCGGCGCGGCCATTGCCAAGGAAGCATACCGATCCGGACGTGCGGTTTTGGACGTGGCTCAGGAAATGACCGATCTGGATCGTGATGCTTTGGCCAGCTACCTTGACCCGGAAAAACTTACCCATGGCGGGTTGCCGGATGATTTTACTCACTCCGAATAAGCTTCGGACCAACCATTAAGGAACGTTATGTCAGTGATTGACCTCACACAGGAAACATTTGAAGAAACCATTGAAAACAATGAGATCGTTATTCTGGATTTCTGGGCGGAATGGTGCGGGCCTTGCAAACAATTTGCGCCCACTTATGAAAAGGTTTCCGAAAACCACCCTGACATTGTCTTTGCCAAGGTCAATGTGGAAGAACAACAAGAGCTGGCCGGCATGTTTCAAGTCCGCTCCATTCCCACACTGGTATTCATGCGTGACAAAATCGTGGTCTTTTCCAACCCCGGTGTCATCCCCGAGAGCAACTTTGAAGAGGGCATCGCCCAATTGAAAGACCTTGACATGGACAAAGTCCGTCAGGATCTGGAAAAAGCACAAGCCGAACAGCAAGCACAATAAAGCGACTGGCTGTCCCTGGCAGGCACAACATTCCTGTGTCTGCTCTCAAACTTCGATCCGAGGAAAAACACCATGTCAGAACAAAAATACCGTCTGGTTACCCGAAGTGATTTTGATGGCTTGGTCTGTGCCGTATTGCTCAAAGAAAAAGATCTGATCGATGACATCGTCTTTGTTCACCCCAAAGACATGCAGGATCAAAAAATCGAAATCACCGCACGCGACATCACCACCAACCTGCCTTATGTACCGGGTTGTCATCTGGCGTTTGACCACCATGCCAGTGAAGCGCTGCGCAATGAACAGTCCGATAACCACATCATTGACCCCAATGCCCCTTCCGCAGCCCGGGTGGTGTACGACTATTATGGCGGTAAAGCGGCCTTCCCTCGTGTGGGCGAGGACATGATGGCGGCGGTAGACAAGGCAGACTCTGCACAGTTCAGCAAAGAAGAAATACTCAACCCATCCGGCTGGGCACTGTTGAACTACCTGATGGATGCCCGAACCGGCTTAGGACGTTTTAGAGAGTTCCGTATTTCCAACTATAATCTGATGATGGAACTGATCGACTACTGTCGTGACCATACCATCGATGAAATCCTGGAACTGCCCGACGTCAAAGAGCGCGTGGACCTTTATTTTGAACACGAACCAGCGGCGATTGAACAGATCAAACGCTGTGCCACCGTTTATCACAACCTGGTCGTGCTCGATTTCCGCGAGGAAGACATCATCCACCCAACAAACCGTTTCATGGTTTATGCCCTCTACCCTGACTGTAATATTTCCATTCACGTGATGTGGGGCTTCAAGAAACAAAACACCGTCTTTGCATTGGGCAAATCCATCCTGAACCGATCGTCCCAAACCAATATCGGGCATTTGTGCCTGTCCTATGGCGGTGGCGGACATGAAGCGGCCGGTACCTGCCAGATCGACCACGATCAAGCCGAAGACGTGTTGCAGGAATTGATTGAAAAGATCAACTACGACGGTTAATCAAAGGCATTTACGCATAGATCTCTAGGGGAGGTTCCTCCCCTAAACGCTTGACGATGTCTGACAGCGTGACCATACCGGTCAAATGCTCCTGATCATCCATAATCGGCAGGCAGCCGATTTCATATACGCTCATGGCTTGTGCCGCTCGCCGAATGTCGGTTTCAGCGCGTGTGGTCAGCACGGAGGTTTCCATCACATCCGCCACCGTTGAGACACTGTTTTCCAATAACAACTGGTTATTTTCATCCACGATTGCATGCATCAGGATTAAATGAGATGACACCAGGCCGATCACGCCTCGAGTCACCTCGTTGATCACGGGTAAGTGATTGATTTTTCGGTCCTGCATCCGTTGCCAGGCCTCCACCAAAGGCATGTCCGGCGTGGCTGTGACCACGGGCGAAGACATGATCTCACCGATTTTCACCACCACCCTGCGAGCATGCTCTTCTTGAACGGAGGCATAGTGAGCAGCCGCTTGCGCGCCACCCGAGGCGTGAGACGTCGAAGCCTGAGGCATCGGAAAATCGGGGGACTCTTCGACCTCCGATGAGGGTTTGGTCCGATCCACCCGTAAAGGTTGACGGGCCGGATCGGGCTGTCCAATCCGATTGCGCCCTTCCGGCGAATAAACTATGAACATTCGTACCTCCCCGTCCCAACGAACCCGGACCGATCATTTTACGGATCCGTGCTTGCATTTGTTCGAATCACTATACTATAGTTATCGGCCAACCACCCATTTTTCAAGGAAGACCGAACCATGTCTGTACTCGTCACGAAATCCGCTCCGGATTTTCAAGCCGCTGCGGTCCTGGCCGATGGCAGCATCGTCGATCATTTTTGTCTGTCAAAACACATCCAAAACCGCTATGCCGTGGTGTTCTTTTACCCGCTTGATTTCACCTTTGTCTGCCCTTCCGAAATCATTGCGTTTCATCACCGGGTGGAGGCCTTTAAGGAACGCGACACGGAAATCATCGGTATCTCGGTGGATTCTCAGTTTACCCACAATGCCTGGCGCAACACGCCCGTGGAAGAAGGGGGATTGGGACCGGTGAACTTCCCACTGATTTCCGATCTGGGCGGCGAAATCATGCGTGAGTATGGCATTCACCACCCCGATCATGTGGCGCTCCGAGCGTCGTTCCTCATTGACAAACAAGGCATCGTTCGCCATCAAGTTGTCAATGACCTGCCCCTGGGGCGCAATGTGGATGAAATGCTCAGAATGCTGGACGCATTACAATTTCACGAGGCGCATGGAGATGTCTGCCCGGCCGGGTGGCAAGCGGGCGATGACGCCATGAAAGACTCCCCAGAAGGCGTCGCCGATTATTTACGCAAACACGCCGACGATCTTTAATGCCCAAGCAAACCTCCGCCGATGCGTTCCTCTTAGAATGCCAGACGCGTGTCAACCAGGCGCTCGACAGTCAACTTGATAAGGCGCTGGCAGGCTCTGTTCTTTTCCCAGACACCGACTATCACTGCCCCTTGACCTTGAAGGATGCGCTGGCTTATGCCCTTGCCTCACCCGGCAAACGCTTAAGAGCCGCCCTGATCTTCGCCATTGGCACGCCGCTGAATCAATCCGAACACAACCTGGACCTTCTGGCGACTGCCTTGGAAATGATCCATGCTTATTCCCTGGTGCACGATGACTTGCCTGCCATGGACGATGATGATCTGCGTCGCGGTCAACCCACGGTTCACAAGCGGTTCGACGAAGCCACGGCTATTCTGGTCGGCGATGCCTTGCAAACCTTGGCCTTTGAAACCTTAACCCACCTTGATGGCTATCGGTCTTCAGAGATCAAAACACTGATCCGTCTTTTTACAAAAAGCAGTGGTCCGAATGGCATGATTGGTGGGCAAATCCGTGATCTCGCCGCTGAGAATCAGACATTGAGCTTGGATCAGCTCACCCAACTCCACCGCATGAAAACCGGCGCGTTGTTTGTCACAGCCTGTCTGTGCAGTATTATTGGCCACTCAGACTATGAACACCTGTCAATGCCTCTGCAAGGATTTGCCGAGTCACTGGGGCTCGCATTTCAGATACAGGACGACATTCTTGACGTCGAAAGCGACAGTGACATCCTGGGCAAACCCCAAGGCAGTGATCTTCGCCAACACAAAACCACCTTTGTCACGCTACTGGGCATACAAGGCGCCAAAGAGCACCGCGACCACCATATTCACTGCGCGCATCATGCCCTGAAAAAGCTCCCATTTGAATCGCCCTTTTTGGCACAGTTAACCGATTTTGTGCGTGATCGTCGCTTCTGATCATTCATAAAAAATTCACCTCACAACGCGATTCAACCCCTGCAAGCCTGAATAGGGATTGCTATAATGCAGTTGATTTGAATCAATATAGCGGTAGATGGCGATGCCCCAAACTTATTTCCTCAATACTCAGCTTGAATTTGCGTCCGCTCACCGACTGCATGGCTATCCGGGGGACTGCGCAAACCTTCACGGTCACAACTGGAAAGTTGAGGTCACGGTCAAAGGGCATCAACTCGATGACGTCGGCATGGTCATGGATTTCAAAGCCATCAAGCGTGAAGCCAAAACCATCATTGACGAGTTGGACCATACCTACCTAAATGATCACCCGGCCTTTCAATCGGACAACCCCACTGCTGAAAACATTGCCCGTTTTATTTATCAGACCCTGGCAAAACGCATCAACTCTGAACAGGTGCAGATGCACCGGCTCACGCTTTGGGAAAACGACCGTAACAGCGTCACTTACGAACAGACCGATGATTGAAGGTTTTTAAACGATCCGGGTTTTTACTCAGGCTTCTTATGGCGTATAATACTTAAAAAACAGAAAGGAACCCTTCATGATTACCCACGAAGTCAAAGACAACACGCTGTATATCTATGTGAAAGACAAGTTCAGCATTGAATCGTTCGGCGATTTCCAAAATGCTTACATGGGAAGCGAGTATGACAAGGTCGTCATTGACTTCAGCCAAACCCAACATATCGATAGTGGTGGATTGGGGATGCTGCTCCAACTACGAACCCATTTGGGTGAAGACAGCTCAAAAATCACCTTAGTCGGTCTGTCAGACCATATTCTAAAAGTGTTTGAAGTGGTCAATTTTGAACAGCTGTTTACCATGGCTTAATCGCCCCACTCTCTTTTTCTTTGCAAAACTGTGAGCCTGCTGCTCTCTTCGCCAGCCCTCTACTTGAGCCTCTCGATTTTACTGGGTCTGATCGTGGGCAGTTTTTTATCCATGCTGACCTGGCGCATGGGACAAGCTGCCGCTCAGAACCTGGACGTCACCTGGCTATCTCTTGTGGGCGGGCGCTCCGCCTGTCCCAACTGCGATAAAACTTTGACCTGGCACCAGCTCGTCCCAGTGTTCAGCTGGTGCGTCCAGCGGGGAAAATGTGCCTCGTGTCAGACCTCTATTTCTCCGCGCTACCCCTTGATTGAATTGAGTTGCGCGGTACTGACACTGGCCGTCATCTGGCAATTTGGCCCGACGGCTCAGGGCATCTACTATGTGGTCTTTGGCTGGATGCTTTTGGCCATGGTTGTGATCGACATCGAACACCATCTTTTGCTCGACCAGCTGACGCTTCCTTTGATGTGGCTAGGGTTACTCATCAATACTCAAGCACTGATCACGCCTTTAAATGAGGCCGTCTGGGGCGCCGCTTTGGGCTATCTGCTGCTTTGGACGCTGTATCATGTGTTTTTGTTTCTGACAGGAAAAGAAGGCATGGGCTATGGTGACTTTAAACTTCTGGCCGCGTTAGGGGCCTGGTTTGGCTGGAGCGCTTTGCCACAGATTATTCTGGTAGCTTCACTCAGCAGTTTATTCATCACACTCGGACTCTGGCTGTTACGACGTGTGTCTTTACAAGCGCCGATTCCATTCGGCCCCTATCTGGCACTGGGCGGACTCTCCATGGTTTTCATACCCGCCTGAATGCAATTTTAACCAGGCCTAGTTAAATATCACTGCTCCCAATCCAGGGGATCCATGGCTTTTGGCGGCTTGGCGCCTTGCGCTTCTTTCTCAATCAATTCAATTCCCATTTTTCCCTTGCTCACAGCAATGTCATCCAAAGAACCGCTGATCTTGTATCGATAAGTCACCAAATCTTGATTCAACCCCGGAATCAGCTTGCTGATGGCATAGGCCGCCACACCGACAACGGGCGTCACCAAACCACTCAGTGCGGCGATGGTGGGTAAGGATCCCCCAATCGCGGGCGTCACGCGCGCATCCAATTTCAATGTTTCGCTCATCAGATCGATGTCCCCGGTCACGGTCGCTTTGGCAGACGGTGCCGTCATACGCAGCTCTGACAAATGATACCGCCCCCGGTCAAAACGGCCCGAGCCTTCAATCACGTCATACAGCAAACCAGCTTCGGTCACATCCCGAAGATCCAAACGCAATCGCCGCAGCACAGAGTCCACACTCAACAATCCAAGAACTCGGGCCAGACCTGGTTCGGCTTCCTTGATCACGCCATCATCAAACCGAAAATCCACCGTTCCTTTGGCGCGTTCCATGCTTGCACAAGTCAGGTCTCCCGGCCAGGTCAAATCCATTTCAACCACGCCTTTCTCACCTTCAAAGCCTTTCTTAATGCCAAGCCAGCGTGTCATCCTTGCCACATCATTCGCTCGCAGCACCCCTTTCAACCGACTCCGATGCGTTTGCTTATCATAGTCAAAATGCCCTTTAAAACGCCCGGACACTTCATCTACCTGAATGGTCAGATCTTTATAGCGGCTGGCTTGAGGCGTTTCCAACCAATGAAAATTGACCTGAGAAACCGTGCGTTCATTGATGCGAATATTGCGCCCAGAAAAAAGAATGTCTTTTTTCAAGTTATCCATCGTCGCGGGTGGGTGACAATCCACTTTTGTCGCCAGATTTTTTTCAGTGAAATCCTTTGGCAAATCCAAATGCAGGCGCGACACATTGACTTTCAGACGATCGGTTTGGGTTTGCAATACTTGCAAAGCACCTTCCTGAAACAGAGCCGCATACACCACCCGCTGAGCATCTTTATTATCCGCCTGATTCGAAAGTCCAACCCATGTCAGTTTGCCGTTATGCAAAGGCGCATTCGCATAGGTTAATTCACCCACTGAGACATGGGAGGGCAACCAGGACCAGGCGCGCATCCAGGCCCACTGAGACGTTTGTGCATCGGAAAAAACCGTGTCAGAGGATTGCAAAACCGCCACGTCATTTGACCAGGTTTTCAAGCCTGGCCAATAATCCAGCCACTTTTCAAGCGCCACTTGATTCAAATGCCCGGCAACGGCAATGCCGGACTGACTGGAAGTACCTTGCCAGGGATCACTGCTGCCCAATTGAATTCCCATGTGATGCAACGACCAGGATTCATCTCGGTCCTGCCGCCATTGACCACGCATATGACTGAGTTCCGGCAACCAGGCGGACACATCGATGTCAGACTCTCCAATCCTGGCGTCCCAATGAAGCGCTTGCGGCCGTTGCTGGTGCTGATTCAGCGCCTCTTCATTCAGGGGGGCGGGCAAATTAAGAATCAGTGCACTCAAATCGGCCTGACCCACCATACGCACGGAAGCATCGTCTTTATCCAAGCGTGCTGTACCGGCTTTCTGATCAAAAGGAATGCGCAAGGTTGTGTGCCAGGGCACCCAGCCCTCCACATCTGGCAGGGTGACGTCATGCTCTCCCTGAATCTCAACATCAATCGTTTTGGGCTGCGTGGCAATCGCCACCGAAACCGGTGACACGCCCCATTGTGCTTCCAGCGCTTTCGCGGCAATACTTTTTTCTGTAAAAGTCAGCTGCCCCTGAAAATTTTGCCAGTGCAACCGTTCAAACAAACGCACACTCACACCGTTGAAATCAACAGAGCCAGTCACCGTTTCCGTTTGATCATCAAAGCCATTCACGGGGATGCGTATGTTCGCCAAATTCACTTTTACCGGGCCGGAAAGTTGAACCTGATGCGCCAGAAAATCGTCCAGACCGATATGACGAGCCAAAGGGGATGCGAGCAAATAACCTTGAGCCTGTTGCGCATCGGCTTCGACCTGCGCCGAAACCCTGACCGCGATGTCGTCAAGATCCAAGCCTTCAATATGTGTCTCAATATTATGCCCCATTGCGCCGAGTGTTTTGGCCTTGGGGGCGGTAATGGTGAGATCATGCGGGACATAACGTAACGACGCATTGAAGTCGGTCACCGCCGGCCAGTCGGGATCAAACTTCAGCGTGGCCCCTTCAACCTTGGCCGCCACCTCAAACAGGCCCGGGGCATTCTGAAAAGGAAATGCACGCCAGTCCCCTTCCACCCTTGCTGACAACCGAATATTTTTCCCGTCCACCAGAGCCGTTTTCAGCCAGTCTTTCAGATCGGCTTCCATTAAACCATAAGGCAGATAGCGTTTTACCGATGCCATTTGATCGGTTTGAGCCTTGGCCTTTAGCGCGAGCTGGCCTTTCGCATCCACCTGCCCTGAAAGCGTGCCCTGAATACGCTCATCCAGCGACCAGTCAAAAGCGGAAATCTGCCAGGCCTGCCGGTCAGCATCCCACGCCCACTGAACGGGGTCCGGCAGACTGAGTTGAACGTGCGGTGTATCCAATGCTGAGTAAACCACGTTCAATGGGGACGCGGCCTTAAGCACCCCTTTGCCATCCTGGTAATCGATGTGCCAGTCTGTGGCGCTTAACCCCGGATAAGCTTTCTGCGCCGGCAATTCGAACTGTTTGAGCGTGCCTGAAAACGCCTTAAACGCTCGATCCGTCAAATCAAACCGGCCCGACACCTGATGCAGGCTCAAGGCCTTGACGCGTTCGTACGCAGACAAGGGTTCAAACTGAGCCACTGCATAATCATAAAAAGGCGTTAGGGAAGCCAGTCCGAGCTGATCCAACGAAAAGGTAAGCTGATCGCCTTGCGTAAGCTGAACCTGAATGGGTGAGACACTGCGCAAATAGGTCTGATCCATTGCCAGACGATCCACCATCAGCACCCAATTATTGGCGGCATCGCCCTGACCCTGGGTCAACCAGTGCGCTTCCAGCCCCAATGACTGAGGCAGCTCATCCGCGCCCTCGGTCTGCCATCCCAGTTGACTGGTTTGGGCGTATAAACGAGCCTCGTGCAGTTTTTTCTGCTGCCATGTCAATTCGATTCGGGCCGATAGAGATCCGGTTGGCAAGGCATTCCAGTCTTGCAAACGCCCTGGCAACAAGGTGTAAATCGATGTCAGTGCTAGAGGTTCTGACAAGATGATACTGGCTCGGCCATCACTGAGACGCCCCGTCGCACTCACGTCAAAACTACCCTCAAGGCTTAGATTCACCGGCACTTGATCGCGTTGCAAAGTCAAATCACCACGCAGTGACTGACGCGCCCCCTGAAAAGTTTGCAGGGAATGGATGCTTAATCGATTGGTGTGCTGGTCACGGTACACCTGTTGAATCCGAATGGATTTCAACGACATACGTTTCCAGTGTAAGAATTGCGGCAGACGCCCCAGAGAGAACAAAGACACGGGGGATGCAGAAGCCGACCCGCCAGGTTGCGCCGAGGCGTGCCATGTCAATTCACCCGCTTCCAACGTCACGCGCTCCCCCCAATGATGCCAGCCCATCAAGGGAGCGAAGACGTTGACGTCAAACATCAGGCTGTCTAAACGTCCGTCTAGATGACCCGTTTCATCTCCCACATCCTGACTGGTTACATGGAGATCTTTCAGACTAAACGAGGCGCCCACCCAGGTCTGTTCAACCTCGAGCTGATCCGCCGTCAGAGCAAAGCCAAGTGCCGGCTTCGCCCAACTGAAAAAGCTGGTGGGCTGGAATTGTATCCAGGTGATGGCACCGCGCACCAACAACAGATAAAGTGCAATGAGGCCAAAAAACAAATAAACCAGACGACGCAACGTACGACGCACGCTAGGAAATCACCACATCAAACTGTTCAATAAAGTAGCCGCTTTCAGCTTGGAAGCTCATGCTTTTTCCCAAAAACGTCTCAAGTTCGGCCACGCTGCCCGAGGCTTCATCCAAAATATAAGCCACCACTGGCTCGGACGCAATCACACGGTAAAACCGGGCATCAAAGGACTTATCCATACGCGTAATCTCCCGAAACACCTCAAACGCAATCGTCTCAGGTGTTTTCACCGTCCCACGCCCCTGACACATCGGGCAGGGCTCACACAGAACACGCTCCAGACTTTCGCGGGTTCGTTTGCGCGTCATCTCGACCAACCCAAGCCGTGATATTTCAGTGATCACGGTTTTGACCCGATCTTTTTCCAATGCTTTCTGTAAAGCGGCGTAAACCGCTTCACGGTGCGAGGCATCGTCCATATCAATCAGATCAAGAATAATGATCCCACCGAGATTGCGCAACCTTAATTGACGTGCGATGGCTTGCGTGGCTTCCAGGTTGGTCCGAAAAATGGTCTCTTCCAGATTTTTATGACCGACAAAGCCCCCGGTATTCACATCAATGGTGGTCATGGCCTCAGTCTGATCAATAATTAAGTAACCACCCGATTTCAAATTAACACGCTTTTCCAGGGCTTGCTGAATTTCGTCTTCGACATTATATAAGTCAAAAATAGGTCTTTCTCCGGCGTAGAGGTGCAACTTATCCGAAAGATCCATGACATAATTGGCGGCAAAATCGAGCATCTTTTTATAGGTTTCGGTCGAATCCACGCGAATGGTTTCGATGCGCTCAATCGGAATGTCTCGCAACACATGCAGATAAAGCGGCAGATCCTCATAGACAAGGCTGGCCTTTCGCGCCTGTTTGGCTTTGTGCTGTATGTCCTGCCAAAGCCGCTGAAGATACATCAGATCGGCCCGTAATTCATGAAACTCTGCGCCTTCGGCCACCGTCCGAACGATCAAACCGCCCGTCTGAGCATCCGCTTCGGGAATCGACTTGATCAATTCGCGCAAGCGATCCCGTTCCTGCTGGGTTTCAATTTTTTGCGACACCCCCAGTGTCTGTTCGTGTGGCATAAACACCAGCAGACGTGAGGGAATGGTGACCTGCATGGTCAGGCGTGCGCCTTTGGAACTGATCGGGTCTTTGACCACCTGAACCATGACTTTCTGACCCGGGCGCAAATAAGCACTGATGTCATCGCTGTCCATGGCATCCGCCAGATTCAACGCCTGAGCATTGACGTCCGATACATGCAAAAAACCGGTCCGCTCCAGACCAATGTCAACAAAGGCCGCCTGCATCCCGGGCAACACCCGATCGACTTTGCCAATGTAAATATTCCCGACCAGCCCCCGGCGCTTGGCCCGCTCCACCCAGACCTCCTGCAACACACCGTTTTCCACCCATGCCACACGGGTTTCGGTGGGCGTGACATTCACCAGCACTTTTTCTTCATTCGACATCCTGACTCCAGAAACCTGATTCTCTTAAAAGCTGATCCAATTCAAACAAAGGCAATCCCATCACGCCGGAATAACTGCCATCCAGGCGCTCGACAAATCGGGCGCCCTGCCCCTGAATCGCATAACCGCCCGCCTTGTCCTGCGGCTCCCCCGTCAGCCAGTAATCTCGACATTCCTGATCGCTGATCTCACGCAGCTGAACCCTGCTTTGGTTCACCGCCGAGAACACCGCACCGTCATGGACCAGCGCCACAGCACTCAATACCTCATGCGAACGTCCGCCCAGCCTGCGCAGCATGTTCCGCGCCTCCCTTTCGTGTTTGGGCTTTTCCAGCACGGCGCCCTCCACACGGATCAAGGTATCACCGCCAATCACCCATATCCTGGCACCGGGTAATTTCTGAAATCCATTGAGCGCTTTTTCAATCGCCATGCGCCGAACGTAAGATTCAGCGGACTCGCCGGGCAAAGCCACCTCTTCAATCGGCGCCTGAACCGTTTCATAGGTCAAACCAAGTTGTTCGAGCAATTCCCCTCGGCGAGGCGAAGCAGAGGCCAGATACACATCCACTGGCGAGGCTTTGTCGTCTATAATGGCAGACTCTTCATTCATGACAGTTAATCTTACTTTTATGGTTCTGGATCAAATTATCCCTCAACACACGCCCTCCAACCTTTCAGAGCGGTTTGAAGCCGAATGGATCGGCGAGCATACGCTGGGATCATTTCTGCTCAAACCCAGTCACATACCCTGGGTCGTCTTTGTGCCCAAACATCCCCTCACCCCTGATAACGCAGCACACATCTACCCCCTGCTCTATGAACTCTCTGACTGGCTGAGTGAGCAAGGACTTGGCATTCATAACAACATTGCCAAACTGGGCAATGTGCTGCCCTACTGTCACATTCATCTGGTGATGCGAACCCCACAGGATGAGTGCTGGCCCAACCCGATTTGGGGGCAGACATTAACGCCCTGCCTTACGCCAGACAAAGCGCAACGCATCGATCTCATCCGGCAGTTTCTG
Organism: Thiomicrospira sp. WB1; assembly: GCF_001507535.1. Taxonomy (GTDB): domain Bacteria; phylum Pseudomonadota; class Gammaproteobacteria; order Thiomicrospirales; family Thiomicrospiraceae; genus Hydrogenovibrio. The sequence goes on along the minus strand of NZ_LQBN01000002.1, from coordinate 248,189 downwards.
AGCACTCACTCATAGCCAAATTCCAGTCGCTCGGGATGGGCCGATAACCAGTCGAGGTAACGCGCCACCCCTTCTTTGACCGAATAAAAAGGGCGATCATAACCCGCCGAACGCAGGGCGGTGTTATCCGCTTGCGTATAACTCTGATAGGCCCCTTTCAGATGTTGAGGGAAATCAATGTATTCAATTTCGCCCTTGCCATGATGTTCAATCACCGCCTCGGCAATATGCTTGAACGGCTCCGCTTTGCCCGGCCCCAAATTAAAAATGCCTGACGCTTGAGGGTTCGCCATAAACCAAAGATTCACTGCCGTGACATCCTCCACCGAGACAAAGTCACGGCTTTGCATGCCCGCTTCATACCCATCATACGGACCAAACAACTTGGGGTTCTCGCCCGCCAGTAACTGACGGTGCAACTTATACGCCACGCTGGCCATGTCCCCTTTGTGCTGTTCACGCGGTCCATAAACATTAAAATAACGAAACCCGACAATCTGACTCTGCGCCTGCGGCATCAACCGGCGCACATATTGATCAAACTGAAATTTGGAAAAACCATAAGCGTTAAGTGGCTGTTCGTATTGCCTGTCTTCCACAAACACCGGACCGTCGCCGTATACAGCCGCCGATGAGGCATACAGGAAGGGAATTTCGTGATTCATGCAATAATGAAGCAAGTCTTTTGAATACTCATAATTGTTTTCCATCAAATAACGACCGTCCCATTCGGTCGTCGCAGAGCAAGCCCCCTGATGAAAAATGCAGTCAATCTCCGGCAGCCCTTCCTCAGCAAAAATCCGCGACTGAAAATCTTCCTTGTCCAGATAATCGGCAAAATCACAATCCACCAGGTTAATGAATTTTTTGCCTTTTTTCAGGTTATCCACCACCAGAATATCATCACGCCCCTGCTCATTGAGGGCCTTGACCAAATTCGAACCGATGAAGCCGGCACCGCCAGTGACTACAATCATTCAACTGCCTTTCTCTAATCTCGTTTAAGCCAATAATTCTAGCATTTCATGCCTTAGCCCATCACAAAAAAGGTAAAATGCCCATTTTTAGATTTTGGCTGTTTCACCCCTCTCATGAGCAAACTGCAATCCAAACACGGGCGCCTGCTGGCTCACCTGGAAGCCTGGCTGGTTGACCACGAAATCCTTCGAGTCCTGTTTCGAAACTTTTATCGCCTCTCGCCCCGCGACAGTGAGGTCCAGGCCTTTCGTAGCAACCATCCCTCGCCTGGGTTTCTGAAAAAACTGAAACAACGCCACGGCCTAAAAACCGTGCTCAGTTTACGCGCTGCCAACCAGACCGGTCAGTTTTTGCTTGAGAAGGAAGCCTGCGACCGACTGGGCATCCGACTGATCAATCTACCAATCTCTTCTCGCAATTTTCCAAAAAAGGAAAAACTGGAACAACTGATCGACCAGCTTCAATCGCTGGATTACCCCCTACTGATTCACTGCAAGTCGGGTGCCGACCGAGCTGGACTGGTCAGTGTGCTCTTTAAACATTTCGTCCTGGGCGAACCCATTGCGCAAGCCCGCAAGCAACTGGGCATGAAATACGGCCACTTCCGCTGGGCTGATACCGGAAAGCTCGATTACCTGTTTGATGAATTCGAACGATTTGAAACGACTCACCCCGAAGTGTCGTTTCATCAATGGATTCAACATCATTATGACCGGGAACAGCTCAACCAAACCTTCCAGGCGGCTGGCTGGGCCAACATCGTGGTCAACAAGATTCTGCACCGCGAATAACGACGGAAGGCCCATGCAGAAAGGCTCACCCCAAAAACCACCAGGCCTGGTCAAAACCTGATAACGGGCGCGCTGTCCAGCCTTTTCGTTGGGTTTACCCCAATAACCGAGTATAATTTCGCGCTATGTTTGACGCCAACACACGCCATCTTTATCGTCGCCTACTGGGCTACATTGCCCCGTACAAGTGGATGATTGCTCTCACGCTGTTCACATTGGTGGTGATTGCCGCCATGGAACCGGCCACCGCCGCCATCCTCAAAGACCTGGTGGACGACAGCCTGATCAAAAAAGACCCGGACAGTTTTGTCATCCTCCCCATTCTTCTGGCCGGGGTCTTCATCGTCAAAGGGGTGGCGGAATATTTCAGTAAGGTGGCCAGCCAGTGGATCGCGCAAAAAGCCATTCTGAGCATTCGGGATGAAATGTTTCGCAAACTGCAATTTCTTCCCATGGCCACGTTTCAGCAGTTTTCCACCGGCGAATGGATGTCAAAAATCACCTATGATGTGGCTCAGACCGGACGCGCTCTATCGGAAGCCTGGATTGTGCTGATTCGCGACACCCTGATAGTGATCGCCCTGTTCGGGTACATGCTTTATATTTCCTGGGAGTTAACCCTGCTGATGATGCTGATCGGGCCGGTGGTGGCCTACATCATCGACCGAGCCAGCAAACTGATGCGTCACTCCAGCACGGAAATGCAGCACAACATGGGGCGAATGACTCACCAACTGGAGGAAGGCCTGGTCGGCCACCGCGACATCAAGCTGTATCATGCCGAATTCTATGAGCAGTCGCGTTTTCACCAAACCGCACAGGACTTAATGCACCACACCATGAACGTGACCAAGGTCTCCGCGCTGAATGTGCCGCTGGTTCAGGTACTGGCCGCCGTGGCGCTGTCCATTGTGGTCTACATCGCTATGAAAATGTCTGCTGATGGCGCCTTCACACCGGGTGAACTTCTGTCTTACATCACCGCCATGGCACTGACGTTTGAACCCATTCGCCGTTTGACCAACATCAACATCACCATCCAAAAAGGGATGGCAGCGGCACAAAGCATCTTTGAGTTACTCGACCGTGAGGAGGAACCGGATCGAGGCCAGGGTATGCTCGAAACGGTTCAGGGAACACTGCGCTTTGATGACGTCACCTTTTATTACCCGCAAGCCGACACCCCGACGTTCGAGCACTTTAACCTGACCATTCCGGCGCGTAAAACCACCGCTCTAGTAGGTGAATCCGGCAGTGGCAAAAGCACGCTGGTAAGTCTGATCGCCCGCTTTTACCAACCGCAAAACGGCCGCATTTTACTTGACCAACACCCCATTGATGCCCTGTCCCTGCACGCGCTGAGGGAACAGCTTGCTTTTGTCAGCCAGCAGGTCGTACTTTTCAACGATACCGTGCGGGCCAACATCGCCTATGGTCAAAACAGCATTGATGAAGACGCCATCATTCATGCCGCACAGCAAGCGCAAGCCTGGGACTTCATTCAACAACTGCCGCAGGGGCTCGACACGCCGATTGGGGACAATGGCGCGCGCCTCTCCGGCGGTCAGCGTCAGCGTCTTGCCATTGCCCGCGCTTTTTTGAAAGACGCCCCAATCCTCATTCTGGATGAAGCCACCTCCGCACTGGACAACCAGAGCGAACGCAGCATTCAGGAAGCCATGCAATCACTCACCCAAAACCGGACCGTGATCGTCATTGCCCATCGACTAAGCACCATTGAACAGGCCGATCAGATCGTCGTGCTCGACCGGGGAAGCATTGTCGAACAGGGATCTCACCACGAACTGATGACCAAAGAAGGCCGCTACTTTACACTTCAACAGCAAGGGCTTGCCAATGCGTGACCTGCCCAGCCAATTTGTTCACCCTAAGTACTGGGGCATCTGGCTGGGGGTTGGTTTTCTCAAACTGCTCAGCTGGCTGCCCTACCACGCCCGCTTGGCTACCGGACACTTTCTCGGAGGGATTCTGTACTGGCTGGCACCCGGACGGCGCAAACTCGCCCAGGCCAATATCGCTTTGGCCTTTCCCGACTGGACGCCCGCGCAACGCACTCAACTCAGCCGCCAGCACTTTCGTTCGCTCGGCACCGGCCTGGCGGAAACAGCCACCAATTTATGGGGGATCCACCGTCACCACCCTCAATCGCACCCACAACATGAAATGCATCACTTCCAGTTTCACGGTCAAGAACACCTTGATACCAATCGCACGCAAGGCACCTTACTCGTGGTGCCTCATTTCACCACCATCGAAGTCACAGGCCTGATGCTCAGCCAACTTCGCCCTTTGCATTTCATTTATCGGCCGCATGATAACGCGCTCATGGAATACTTGATCACAAAAAGCCGAACCACTTATGTTTCGGATCAGCCCGGCTTTTCTCACCCTGTCACGCCGTTACCCAACACCAATACACGCGCCATTATCAAAGTGTTACGTCAAGGCGGAACCGTTATGATACTGCCGGACCAGCGCTACCGAAGTCGCGGTCGCATCATTGCCCCCTTTTTCGGTCACGATGCCATGAGCCACCCAGGGCTGTCAAAACTGGCCAAACTTGGCAACGCCCGGGTCCTTCCAGTGTTTACCGAGCGCCGGGGCCATGACTATCATTGCTTTATCCAGCCTGCTTTAACCGACTTTCCAAGCGACGATCCGCAGGCTGATCTGATCCGACTGCACCGGCTTTATGAAGCCGAAGTCAAACGCAATCCAGCCCAATATCTCTGGACACACAACCGCTGGAACCTAAAACGCCCGCGGGATTATTAAGCCAAAAACGGTTTTTGATCCCGTACAGCGGACTCATGATATAATGCCGCCAAAATTTTCAACGAACGGATGATTGAGACACTTTATGGCTAAAGAACTGAGTGACAAACAACTCCGGTCACGCGTCAAATTGCTTGGCTCGTTGCTGGGAGAAGTCATTGAAACCCAGGTCGGAAAAGACACCCTCGACGCCATTGAAAAACTGCGCAAGGGCTACATCAAACTGCATGAACAGGACGACCCGGCGCTTCGTCAGGAACTCAAGGATTTCATCGAAGCGCAGACGCCGCAGGAACTGATCCTGATCATCCGTGCGTTCAACCTTTACTTCAGTCTGGTCAACCTGGCGGAAGAAGAGCACCAGTTTCACCAGCGCCAGAGCCAGCTAAAATCCGATGGGCCTCTGTGGACCGGTTCCGTGCTCAATACCATCAGTGAATTCAAGGAACAGGGACTGAGCGCCGAAGAAGTCAAAACCCTGATCGGCCAACTGAATTATGTACCGGTGTTTACCGCTCACCCGACCGAATCCAAGCGTCGGGCGGTCATGGAAAACCTGCGTCGCATCTTCCTGACGTTGGGCGAGCTGAATGAAGCCGAAGCCTATAAAAACCCTTACACTCAGGAAGAAGTGATTCGTCGCCTACGCTACCAGATTCAGGTACTGTGGAAAACCGACGAAGTGCGCCGCATGAAGCCCACCGTGGAAGACGAAATCCGAAACGGGATTTATTATTTCCGTCAATCGCTGTTTAAAGCCGTTCCTACCGTTTACCGCTTTATGGAACGTGCCCTGGCCCGCCACTATCCCGAAGCCAATCTGGAAACCCCAAACTTTCTCACGTTCGGCTCCTGGATCGGCGGGGATCGTGACGGCAACCCTTATGTGACGCATCAGACCACCGTTAACGCACTTTACATGCAAAGCCGGGCGGCTCTGTACGAATACCAGCGTCGGGTACATCAACTGAGTGCCCAACTGACGCAATCACGCTACATCACGGACATTAAGCAGGAAGTGATCAACCGCGCCACCATCATTGATGCCGACCTGCAGGAACAGGTGTTTCACAAACGTGCCGACCGCTTCAAAGACGAACCCTACCGTCGTTTTCTTTACCTGATTCACGGCCGTCTCCAGGAGAACCTGAATTACGTCGAAGCCCAGCTCAATGAAGAAATCATTGACCCGCCACGTTTTGCCTACAAAAACGAAAACGAATTTCTGGCGGATCTGGAACTGATCCACGAATCGCTTTGCAGCCATGGCGATCAGGAAGTCGCGGACGCCGAGCTCAAAGATCTGATCCGACTGGTTCAAACCTTCGGCTTCTATCTGATGCGCCTCGATATCCGTCAGGAGTCAACGGTGCACACCAGTGCCGTCATAGATCTGCTCAATCATTTGGGCATCGATTACGCCGCCTTGTCCGAGGCCGAGCGTCTGGACGTTCTGGCCCAGCAGATTTCCTCGCCCACGGTCATCGACACCCAGCACTTGGATCTGGAAGACATGACCCGTGAAGTGCTGGAAGTCTTCCATGTTATGCGCCGCATGCGCGATGAAATCAGTGAAAAGGCCTTCAATAACTACGTCATCTCCATGACTCATGAAGCCAGTCATGTGATGGAAGTGCTATTCCTGGCCCATCAGGCGGGACTGGCTGGCTACAACGCCGGCGAACCCTACTGCAAAATCCATGTGGCGCCGCTGTTTGAAACCATTCAGGACCTGGAGCACATTGTCCCGGTTACCTCAGCGCTGTTCGACAACCCGACTTATCATGCTTTGCTCAAAGCCTCCGGCAACCAGCAGGAAATCATGCTGGGTTACTCCGATTCGGCCAAGGACGGCGGCAACCTGTCTTCCGCCTGGACACTCTATCAGGCCCAGCAGCAAATCATGGCCCTGGCCGACGATTACGGCGTCGACTGTCGCCTCTTCCACGGACGTGGCGGCACCATCGGTCGTGGGGGCGGGCCAACCCACAGCGCGATCCTGTCTCAACCGACCGGCACCGTGCGGGGTCAGATCAAATTCACCGAACAGGGTGAGGTGTTGTCGTTCAAATACTCCAATGCCGAAACCGCGACCTATGAATTATCCATGGGGGTCACCGGTCTGATGAAAGCCAGTCAGTGTCTGGTCCGTCCGAATCAGAAGGACGACCCGGCGCACCTGGAAGTCATGCAGACCCTGGCCAAAGAAGGGGAAAACGCTTTCCGCGAACTGACCGATCACACCGAAGGCTTCTTCAAGTTTTTCTACGAAGCCACCCCGGTCAACGAAATCGGCTTGCTCAACATCGGTTCGCGTCCGTCGCACCGCAAGAAAAACAACCTGTCCAAAGCCTCCATCCGTGCCATTCCATGGATCTTTGGCTGGGCGCAGGCGCGCCTGACCTTCCCGGCCTGGTATGGCACCGGAGCGGCTCTACAGACCTGGATTCAGTCCGATGGCGATGAGAAGCTCTTGGAAATGTATGAAAAATGGCCGTTCTTCCGAGGCCTGCTGAGCAACATCCAGATGTCACTGTTCAAAACCGATCTGGTCATCGGCAAGGACTATTCAAAACTGGGACAAGACCCGGAGACGGCTGATAAAATCTATGAGATGATTGCGAGCGAACATGTTCGGGCGGTGGACACCTGTCTCGACATCAGCGGCAACGACTACCTGATGGCAGACACGCCGACCGTGTCCCTGTCATTGAAACGACGCACGCCCTATCTGGAACCGTTGAACAACATCCAGGTCGCCGTGCTCAAGCGTTACAAAAATGAGTCGCTGCCGGAAGAAGAGCGGGAAAAATGGTTAACGCCATTGCTTAATAGCATCAACGCCATTGCGGCGGGGATGCGCAACACCGGCTAGGCATTTTCGAACCATCATCGAACCACGGATTGTCACGACTACCCGCGTGGCAACCGAAGCTTTGCAACCCCCAAAAGGGATGAGGTCAAGCATGCACATTACAATGCTGAAATCTAAACTGCATCGTGTCACCACCACCCACGCGGAGCTGGACTACGAAGGCTCCTGCGCCATTGATGGCAACCTGATGGATGTGGCCGGTATTCGTGAATACGAGCAGATTCAAATTTATAACATTGCCAACGGTGAGCGTTTCACCACCTACGCCATCCGTGCGGACGAAGCCTCGGGCATGATTTCGGTCAATGGTGCCGCGGCACACAAAGCCAATCCGGGCGATCTGCTGATTATCGCCACCTACGCGAGCATGGACGAGGCGCAAGCGGAGCAGTTCAAGCCGGTGATGGTGTATTTCGACGAACACAACCAGATCACCCACACCCGCAATACCATTCCCAAGCAAATGTCGGCGGCCTCCGCCTGATGTTTAACCAGGCCTGGTTAAACATCAGGTCGGTTTTGCCAATTCATCCCCCCATTCAGGCCGTCTGACTCACCGCCTTACCCATCCGTTCGTTATTCTGCAGGCGTTGCCGTTTGCGCATCGTCGGATTCGCCCGGCGCGAACGCTTCCGCAGCCTGCTCGAATGCAGATGGGGGCTCGTCCATTTCGCCGGGACGCACCCCCAACACCTGCTCTTCCAGTGAAATCTTACGGGCCGGTCTGATGATAATTTCCACCCGCCGGTTTTTGGTGTAGGCCTGAGGGGTGTCTTCATCCACCAATGGTTCCGTAGGCCCCACACCCACGACCTCGCATTGTTCTGCTCGAGCCACCTGGTCGTCGATCAATTGCTCAATCACCGCCGCGGCCCGAGCGCTGGACAACTCCCAGTTGGAGCGGAAGCGTCCGCCCGTCACCGGGCGTTTGTCTGAATGCCCCACCGCCTTGACCTGATCCTTCTCACCGATGTGCGCGCGCAGCTTGCGCAGCTCCACCACAAATGCGGGCTTTAAAGTCGCCCGACCGGACGGAAACGAAATACGTTCCGGAAACGAAATTTTGATCTGTTTCTCCTCCGGCTCAATGGTCACATCAATGTTGTTTTCCTGCGCGGTTTCGTTATTGACCGAATAGGTTTCAATCAGGCTTTCATACAGGGGTTTGAGCTGATCCAGCGTGGTTTCACCCATCTTCTCAAGATTGGATTCCTGCTCTTCTTTGATCTTTTTGAAATACTCCACCTGGGTTTGCGTCAGATCCCGTCCGTGGCCCAATGTCTTGGTCAGGGACTTGACGATGGCTTCGTACTTGTCGGCGTCGAGCGTCGACATGGAAAACAACAGAACAAAAATGGCCATCAGCAGCGACATCAGGTCCGCAAACGTCGCCAACCAGCTTTGTGATTTGTCGCACTTCTTAGACATCGTCCGGTTTCGCCTTCTGTCCTGGCTCCAGGAAAGGCGCCAGCAGATCGCGCATGATATTGGGGTTCTGCCCGTCCATAATCGCCGTCAACCCTTCCATGATCATCTGTTGGCGCAATGACTCCTCTTCGCCCCAAACGGTGATTTTATCTGCCATGGGCAAGGCAAACAGGTTGGCAATCATGGCGCCGTACAGTGTGGTCAGCATGGCCACCGCCATCGCCGGACCGATGGTGGAGGGGTCAGACAGGTCCGACAGCATCTGAATCAGGCCCACCAAGGTCCCGATCATCCCAAAGGCCGGCGCAGCGGCCCCGATGGAGCCAAACACCCCGGCACTGGTTTCCGCGCGCTCACTGAAGAGTTGATTTTCCTCTCGCAGATTCTGCAGTACCAACTCCTTGGAATACCCGTCCACCATCATGCGCACGCCGCGCTGATAGAATTCATGCGGGACCTCCATGTCTTCCAAAGCCAGCATTCCCTTCATGCGCGAGGTGCGAAGCAGGTCCTCGGTCAAGTCCAGTAATTCGTTTTTATCTTTAATGTCCGGGCTCGGCAGCACCACTTGAAACGACATTTTGACCGCAAACATCGCCTCATGAAATGAATAACGGATCATGGTGGCGGCCAGCGTGCCACCGATGACAATCATCAGGCCGGGAATATTAACGAAAATCCAGATGGATGAGCCAATGGCCATGGCGGCAATAATGATGGCCACACCGGCGAACAATCCGATAAATGTGGAAAAACTCATGACATCCTTTTGGGTCTGAACCGTTTATGTTTTGACCAGGCCTGGTTAAAACACCTGCCCGTCGAGACGGAAAATGGCATTGTCCAGCAACCGAGTGCGTCCCAGTGTGGCCGCCACCATCACAGCAAATTCCGAGCCATCTGCGGTATCGCTCGCATGCCACTGGGTCACGGTCTGCAAATCGGGCAAACGAACCCAGGCCAGATAATGCACCACAAACCCCTGGACCTGCAACCGTGCCTGGGCGGTTTGCAAGATCGATGCATGGTTGTGTGGCGTCTGTTGCAAGGACGTGACAACCGACGTTAGGGTTTGGCGTATCAGAGGGGCCTGAGCGCGTTCGGCCTCACTCAGATACTGGTTGCGGGAACTCAGCGCCAGCCCATCGCTTTGACGTACAATCGGCGCGCGAATCAAGTCAATCGGAAACGCCAGGTCGTGCACCATTTTTTGCAGAATCACAAACTGTTGAAGGTCTTTCTGGCCAAACACCGCCACATTCGGCTGTACCAGATGAAACAACTTGCTGACCACGGTGACCACGCCATCAAAATGCCCTGGTCGATCCGCCCCCTCAAACTGTGAGGACAGGGCCGCATCGGCCTGTACGCGTGTGGCGTCATAGGGCTGACCGGGCTGATATCCGGGGTACATGACCGAGACGGCCGGGGCAAACAATACATCCGCCCCCTGAGCTTGGCACTGGGCCTGATCCTCGCTCAAGGTACGTGGGTATTGATCAAAATCTTCGTTAGGGCCGAATTGCAGTGGGTTAACAAAAACCGTGGCCACGACTTTGTCTGCGTGTTGACGTGCCTGCTCAATCAGACTCAAATGACCGGCGTGCAGGTTGCCCATGGTCGGCACCAGCGCAATGCGCTGGCCCTGTTTTTGCCAGGCCTCAAGGCACTGGCGCAATGGTCTCACCTCAGAGATGGTATGCACACCGCTTCTCCTCTATTTGGGAAACTGTCCAGTTTTAACGGCCTCGACATAGGCTTTCAAGGCTCCCTGAACGGTCCCGGTTTCGGCCAGAAAATCGTGACTGAACGACGGTGCCCCGCCCACAGTGGTGCCCATGACATCATGCCAGACCAGCACCTGTGCGTCCGTGTCGGGGCCACAGCCAATCCCAATCACGGGAATGCTCAAGGTCCCGGCAATACGCTGAGCGACCGGACGCGCCACGCATTCCAGCAACAGCATATCGGCCCCCGCCGCTTCAAAATGACGGGCATCGATCAGCAGCTGATCGGCTTCGGAGGCCGCTTTGCCGACCATGCGATACCCCTGTTTTTGCACCGACTGGGGCAACAGCCCCAGGTGGGCACACACCGGCATGCCCCGTTCACTCAGGGTTTGCACCAGTTGTCGATGAAAATCGCTTCGCCCTTCCAGCTTGACCATGTTGGCCCCGCCTTCTTTGAGCAAACGCCCTGCGTTGCGCACGCCGTCTTCCAGGCTTGCGTCGCTGAGAAAGGGCATATCGGCCATGCACCAGGCTCGTCCGTTGCCGCGCTGAACCAGTTTTGTGTGGTACACCATCTCATCCATGGTCACCGGCAGGGTGCTGTCATGCCCCTGAACCACCATGCCCAATGAGTCACCGACCAGAAGAATGTCCACACCACTTTCGGCCGCCCAGTGCGCCTGAGTGGCATCGTACGCAGTCAGACAGACAAGTTTTTCGCCCGAGGCTTTACGTTCGTGCAGGTCTTTCAAACGGATCATGAGACAGCTCCTGATGAAGGGTCGACTGAGCGTGGCGGTGAACAGGGGTCCAGAAAATGCTCCGGCAAACGCGCCAACGCCTCGTGATAGGCCTGACCCGTACGTGGGCAGCGTAACTCGGGGGCCAGTTCCAGCAAAGGGACCAGAACAAAATCCCGTTGCGCAATGCAGGGATGCGGAAGCGTCAGGCTGTCGGAATCCATCACTTGATCGTCGAACAGCAACACGTCCAGATCAATGACGCGCTCTCCCCAATGACGCTGTTTGACCTTGCCCTGCGCCTGTTCCAATGACTGCAATGCGTTCAATAAAGCCTGCGATGTCAGCTGAGTGCGCAGACAGGCCACCGCATTCACATAATCGGGCTGATCCTGCGGCCCCTGCGGGCGCGAGGCGTACAATCGTGAATGCGCAACCAGCTCTGAGTCTTTCAGGCCGGAAAGCGCGTGCAGCGCATGCTGCACTTGAACCAGCGGCTGGTCAAGATTGCTGCCCAACCCGATGTAAACGGTGTGCGCCTCAATCCCGTTCATTGACAGACGGTGGGGCGTCCTGGTTGGGCGCCGCATTGGCTCGTTTTCGGTAGGGGTTGCGGTTACGTCGGGGACGACGTCGACGGCGGCCGGGCTTTTTCACCTGGTTGGCAAACGCCACCTGTTCCACACCATCTAACGTCTGGTAGTGCGTCCACCAGTCAAACACCTCTTTCAAATCCGTGGCACCGGCGGCGACTCGCACGCCCAAAAAGTCATACGCTGCCCGAAAACGCGGGTGAGAGACAATTTTCTGAGCGCGATCGCCCTGATAACGAGGCAAGCGGTATTGCAGGTTCCAGATGTCTTTAATCTGCCCGATAAAACGCCGCGGCACGGCCGTGGCCGGGCGCTGCCACTCCAGCACATCCGAGGCGGCGGCAAAGGTCGCATCCTGCGGTTTGAGCCCGTCAGCCAGATGTTGCTCACGACGCGCGACCATCGGCTCCCAGAGCATGGCGGCAAACAGAAACGCCGGGTTGACCCCTTTGCGGTTGCGAATACGCGCATCCGTGCTCTTGAGGGCTTCGATCACCAGCATGCGCGGAAACCCTTCGGCCTGCTGAGCCAAAAGCTGTTCGGTCTGGGGAAACAGATAGGCAAACAGACCGAACTGGCGTAATTTTTCAAATACCTGAACCGCCACGCCACTGTGAAACAGCTTGAGCACCTCTTCAAACATGCGCGCGTGCGACACGTCCTTGAGCAATGGCGCCAAATCCGTGATCGGTTTGCGTGTTTTCGGTTCAATTTCAAATCCCAGCTTCGCTGCGAAACGCACCGCACGAATCATGCGCACCGGATCTTCGCGGTAACGGGTTTCCGGGTCACCGATCAGACGAATCACACCTGCCTTGATGTCATCCAGCCCGCCGGCATAGTCAATCACACTGAAATCACGAATGTTGTAATAAAGACTGTTGACGGTAAAGTCGCGGCGCCAGACGTCTTCGTCCATGTTGCCATACACGTTGTCACGCAAAAGGCGACCCTGATCGTCCACAGCGCGAGTGTGGTTCAGACGCCCCCGGCCTTTGGGTTTGCTCGACACCTGAGACGCTTCGCTGTCACCGCGAAACGTGGCCACTTCAATGATCTGGCGTCCGAAACGCACATGGGCCAGGCGAAAACGACGCCCGATCAGGCGGCATTTGTTTTTAAAGACGGCTTTCACTGCTTCCGGTTCGGCGTTGGTCACCACATCAAAATCCTTGGGCTCCAAGCCCAGCAGCAGATCTCGCACACCGCCGCCCACCAGATACGCTTCGTAACCGGCCCGCTTCAACCCATAGAGCACATCCAACGCGTGTTTATCGATCTGGCCGCGTGACACCCCGTGCTGATCCCGGGAAAGAATCTGTTTGTTTGTCGTATCCGCAGAAGGCGTGGCCAATCGTTTGGGAGAGAGTTTTTGAATAAGGCGCTGAATGAATCGCTGCATAGGCATAATAATCTGTGGAATGGTTCCTGATTCGCCGCCCTCCGACTATTGCATTGCATACGCAAAAGCAGAAAGGGCTGAAAAAAGACACATTTTAGCGGCTTTTCGCATGAGTGCCAACCAATGTCCCTGCACAAACCGGCATTGCCTCGCTTTTGGCGATCAAAAGTGCGAAAATAGCGCCCATTTCGATGTTTCGGGAGAAGACAAATCCATGACCAAGCCAACCCTTTTCAGTGGCATACAACCGTCCGGCGATCTGATGCTGGGCAACTACATCGGCTCACTCAAAAACTGGGTGCAACTGCAGGACGACTATCAGTGCCTCTATTCACTGGTCAATATGCACGCCATCACCGTGGAACAGGACCCGGCGGATCTGGCGCGTCGTAGTCTGGATTTTGTCGCCCTCTATCTGGCCTGTGGCATTGACCCGGACAAAAGCACCGTTTTCATCCAATCACACGTGCCCGCGCACGCCGAACTGGCCTGGATTCTCAACTGCGCCGCCTACATGGGCGAGCTCAATCGCATGACCCAGTTCAAAGACAAATCACAGCGCCATGCGCAAAACATCAACGTCGGCCTGTTTGACTACCCGGTGCTGATGGCCGCCGACATTCTGCTTTACCAGACGGAACTGGTTCCCGTGGGCGCCGACCAGAAACAGCACCTTGAGTTGACGCGAGACATCGCCACGCGTCTGAATCACCGCTTTGATTTCGAGCTGTTCAAAGTGCCCGAGCCGTTTATCCCCGAAGCGCAATCCGGTGGCCGCATCATGAGCCTGCAGGAGCCGACCAAGAAGATGTCCAAATCCGATGACAACAAAAACAACCTCATCGGCCTGCTGGATGACCCCAAAACCATCCTCAAAAAATTCAAAAAGGCCCAGACCGATTCCGGCACCGACATCGTTTACGACCTGGAAAACAAGCCCGGCGTGGCCAACCTGCTCACCATTTATTCCGTGATCAGCGGCCAGCCCATCAGCGAGATTGAAAAGCATTTCGAAGGCAAAATGTACGGCCACCTCAAAGTCGAGCTGGGTGAACTGGTGGTGGAATACCTGCGCCCCATTCAAGAGCGCTATCATCAACTGCGCCAAGACGAAGCCGAACTCAAAGCCATTCTCAAACAAGGCGCCGACCGCGCCAGTGAACAGGCGCAACCCACACTGGAAGCCGTGCAGAAAGCCTTCGGGTTCGTTCTTCCGAAATAAAAGCGTTTTCGCTTTCACCCCCCTGCAAAAACCACCAGGCCTGGTGGTTTTTTGCTTTCTGGATGCCGCAAACGGGCCATCAATTCGGAAAGATGCAAATAATATGTCTCACTCCATCTCCCCTATCGCAATCACAGTTAAAATTGTTACAATGGTGTAACTTCATTTAAAAAAGGCAGATCCTTCATGCGCTACCTTGCATCGATTGCGACCTTCACCCCCACATTGATAACCGCTCTGACCGCCGTGACCCTATCGGCCATGATCAGTGGCTGCACCCAGGAAGGCGCGCCTTCCGCCGGCGCCGGTCAACAGCCGCCCACCGTTTCGGTGACCACGGTGACCCCCACATCGGTACCGCGCCAGCTGGACATGACCGGACGGACGCGTGCCCACCGTGTGGCCGAAATTCGCCCGCAAGTGGAAGGCATTATTGAAGAGCGGCTGTTCACCGAAGGGGCGACGGTGAGTCGCGGCGATGTGCTTTATCAGATCGACGACGCCAGCTACGAGGCGATTCTGGAAAACGCCAAAGCTGCCGTGGCGCGTGCCGAAGCGGTATTGACCAATGCACAACTCAAGGTCAAACGAAACCGCCGACTGGTCAAGATTGATGCCGTCAGCGAACAGGTGCTCGACGATGCATTGGCCGCCGAACGTGAGGCCATTGCCAATCTGGCCGCCAATCAAGCCGCATTGAAATCGGCACGCATCGACCTGGCCCGCACCCAGATCAAAGCGCCCATTGATGGCGTCATCGGTCGTTCCAACATCACCGAAGGGGCGCTGGTGGCTGCCAACCAGGCACAGGCTTTGGCCACCCTGCAGCAACTGGACCCGATTTATGTGGATTTCAGCGTGCCCAGCCAAAAGGCCATGGATTTAAAAGCCAATTTACAGGCGGCGGAATCACCGATGCCGGTCACGCTGCTGCTAGGCAACGCTGAGCCCTACCCGCATCAGGGCGACATCATTCTCTCTGAATTTGAAGTTGACCCCACCACCGATTCGGTCGTGATTCGCGCTCAGTTTGCCAACCCGAATCATCATTTGTTGCCGGGCATGTTTGTTCACGGTCGCATTCAAAACGGGTCGTCTGACAACCGGTTCTTAATTCCGGCTGTGGCCCTGCAGCGTGACCCGGTGGGCAAGCCGTTTGTCTATGTGCTCAGTGATGACAACACCGTCAAAGCCCGCCCGGTGACACCGGAGCGACTGCACCACGAAAGCTGGGTGATTGGTGACGGCCTAAGCGACGGAGACCGGGTCATCACCGAAGGGCTGCAGATGTTGCGCCCCGGCATGCCCGTCACACTCAAGCAGACCAGCGAATAATTTTTCTTCCAGGCCTTTAACCCAAGGAACGATTTATGCAGCCACAGCATGCATCCAATGACCGCAGAAGTTTTGCGACCTTCTTTATCAACAAGCCGGTTTTCGCCTGGGTTCTGGCATTTCTGGTCATGCTGGGCGGCGCTTTATCCGTCGTTTCCCTGCCGGTGTCGCAATTCCCATCGATTGCCCCGCCGACCATTTCCGTCTCAGCCGCTTATCCCGGCGCCTCGGCCAAAATTCTGGAACAGACGGTCACACAGGTGATCGAGGGCGAAATGAAAGGACTGGATGGGTTGATGTACATGTCCAGTTCCAGCGAGTCCACCGGGCAGGCGGCGATTGAATTGACCTTTGCCACCGGTACCGATCCCGACATCGCACAAATGCAGATCCAGAACAAACTGCAGACGGCCATGAGCTCGCTGCCCGAAGCCGTACAGCGACAGGGGATCGAGGTCAAAAAATCGGCGCGCAACTTTTTGATGGTGATCACCTTCATTTCACCCGACGGCACCCACAACCAATACGACCTCGGCGATTATCTGGCCACCCATATCATTGACCAGATCAACCGGGTGCAGGGCGTGGGCGAGACGGTGCAATTCAGCGCCGAACACGCCATGCGGGTCTGGCTGGATCCCTACAAACTGACGCAATACAATCTGGTGGCCACCGATGTCGTGGCGGCCATCCGTGCCAATAATCAGGTGATCACCGCCGGTCAATTAGGCGGCCTGCCCACCAAAGCCGAGCAACCGATCAATGTCACCGTCAATCTGCAGGGACGACTGAAAAACGTGGCAGAGTTCGAACGCGTCGTGGTCAAGACCGCGCAGGACGGCTCCAACATCACCGTTGGCGACCTGGGCCGAGTTGAAATCGGCGCCGACAATTACAGCAAAATCGCCCGTTACAAAGGCGTGCCTGTAGCCGGGTTTGCGGTCAAGGTCGCCCCCGGCGCCAATGCGCTGGAAACGCATGAACGTGTGATCAACCGTTTGGAAGAACTGCGGGATTTCTTCCCGGACGACATGGATTATCGCATTCCCTATGACATGACCCCCTTCATCAGTCTGTCGATCGAAAACGTGGTCAAGACACTGGTGGAGGCGATTGTGCTGGTGGTCCTGATTATGTATCTGTTTCTGGGCAATCTGCGCGCTACCATCATTCCGTCGATCACGGTGCCGGTGGTATTGCTGGGCACCTTTGGGGTCTTGGCTTATTTTGGTTACTCCATCAACACCCTGACCATGTTTGCCATGGTGCTGGCCATCGGGCTGCTGGTGGATGACGCCATCATTGTGGTGGAAAACGTCGAGCGGGTCATGCACGAAGAAAACCTGCCGGCCAAAGAAGCCACTTTCCGTTCGATGAACCAGATTTCCGGTGCCCTGATCGGCATCGGTCTGGTGCTCTCGGCGGTTTTCCTGCCCATGGCCTTTTTCCCGGGCTCCGCCGGGGTCATTTACGAGCAGTTTGCGGTCACCATTGCCTCGGCCATGATTTTGTCCGTCTTGGCGGCCTTCATCCTGACACCGGCTTTGTGCGCCACCTTTCTCAAACCCGTTGACAGAGAGGCCGAATCACGCGGCTTCTTTGGCTGGTTCAATCGCCGTTTTGAATCCATGACCGGCGGCTACAAGCGCGGGCTGGCCAGTGTCCTGCGCTTCAAACACAGCTTTTTGGTGGTGTACTTGCTCATTGTCGCCGGTGTGGCCGCTCTGTACATGAAAACGCCTTCCGGCTTTCTGCCGCAGGAGGATCAGGGCCTGTTCTTTACCCAGATCAACCTGCCCGCAGGCTCCACCCGGGAAGACACGCTGAATGTGGTCAAGCAGATTGAGCAACATTATCTGAACAATGAGGCCGACAACATTGAAGAGTTCATTACTGTACTCGGCTTTAACTTTTCCGGCACCGGGCAGAACACCGCCATCGCATTCGTGAACCTGAAAGATTGGTCCGAACGCACCGAGCCGGGGCAAAGCGTGGACGCCATCATCGGACGCGCCATGGGTCGATTCAGCCAGATCACTGAAGCTCAAGTGTTTGCCTTTGCCCCGCCTCCGGTGATGGAACTGGGCAATGCCACCGGCTTTGATTTTTATCTCAAAGACAGTGCCGGTGTGGGGCGTCAGGCCCTGTATGAAGCGCGCAATCAATTCCTGGGCATGGCCAATCAGCACCCGGATTTGATGCGAGTGCGTCCCAACGGCCAGGACCCGGCCCCGGTGTTGAACGCTCAGATCGACAAAGAAAAAGCTCAGGCCATGGGTTTAACCATCGCCGACATCAACCAGGCCCTTTCCATTGCCTGGGGCAGCGCCTATGTGGATGACTTTATCAAGCAGGAAAAAGTCAAAAAGATTTACGTGCAGGGCGAAGGCGAATTCCGCTCCACCCCGGAAAATTTCAACGATTGGTATCTGCGCAACCAGCAAGGCGAAATGATTTCCGCCGCCAGTCTGATCGATTTTGACTGGAGCAAGGAATCCCCCAAATACGAGCGCTACAATGGTTCGGCCGCGCTGCAGGTGATGGGCATGGCCGCACCGGGCGTCAGCTCGGGCCAGGCCATGCAGACGGTGGAAAATCTGGTGGCGCAACTGCCGCCCGGCATCAGCATGGAATGGACGGGTATGTCGTACGAAGAACAGCAGGCCGGTGACAAAGTCCTGTTGCTGTACGTGCTGTCGGTACTGGTGGTCTTTCTGGCATTGGCCGCATTGTATGAAAGCTGGGCCCTGCCGGTCTCAGTCATGTTGATTGTGCCGCTGGGCATCCTCGGGGCACTGGCCGCCGCCCACCTCACCGGCAAACCCAGCGACATCTATTTTCAGGTCGGGTTGCTGACCATTGTGGGGCTGGCGACCAAAAACGCGATTTTGATTGTCGAGTTTTCCAAAGAGCTGGTCGAAGATGGGCTGGATGAAATCAAAGCCACGATTGAAGCGGCCAAAATGCGTCTGCGCCCGATCCTGATGACCTCACTGGCGTTCGGCTTCGGCGTGGTGCCATTGGCACTGAGCAGCGGAGCCGGTTCCGGCGCACACAACGCCATCGGCAACGTGATTCTGGGCGGGGTCATCAGCGCCACCTCGCTGGGCATATTCCTGGTGCCGGTATTCTTTGTGTTGATGCAACAATGGTTCAAATCAGTGAAACCGATTGAGGATTCAAAGTAAAATACCGGCATTCAACGGACTTAATCAGGAAGGTTTGGGCTTATGTGGATTCATTACATCGGAGAAATCATGATCGGCGTGGTGGTGTTACTGGTGGTGGCCCACCTGGGCCTGCACGTCTATTTCAAACATCAGAAGCGCAAAAAACGCGCCGTATCGAAAAAAGCAGAGGATGCTTGATGGCTGTTATCAACCAGGCATGTTTGATTGATTAAACCCTTTATCAGGAAGATTTATGGGTAATGGCTTCGTATACGGCAAATAAAATACCGCCTATCACAATGAGAGCGGCCAGAACAAGCAGAATATCCATGATTACATACCCTCTAACTGATCTATTTTCCGAAGTATTTTCCGGTTAATCAGGACCAGATCCGGTTAATCAGGACCAGACTCAACGTGACCAGCACTGCTGACAAAAAAGCTAACCCGACTTTCACATCCACACTGGCCAAGTCTTTTTGAAATAACCAAGCTAATAATGAAACATCAATGGCCACCAATAAGCCAAAAACGACCTTCAGATAACCAATTGTCTCTTTGACTTTATCAATTTGGGCCACTTTTTACGCTCCCATTATTCACATTGTAGCAAATTCGAACCTCTGTCCGATTTAGCTTCGAACGTGGTCTTCGCCGATGAACTCGATCTGATAGCCATCCGGGTCTTCCACAAACGCAATGATGGTGCTGCCCGCATTCATCGGCCCCGCTTCGCGGACGACTTTGCCGCCGGCTTTTTTCACATTGTCTGCGGCTTCATAGACATCAGGCACTTCAATCGCGATGTGCCCATAACCATCGCCCAGATCGTATTCGGACTGATCCCAGTTATAGGTCAGCTCCAGCACCGCTTCTTCCTCTTCCGAACCGTAACCCAGAAACGCCAGGGTAAATTCCCCTTTGGGGTACTCTTTCTGGCGAAGCAGTTTCATGCCCAGTACGTTCTGGTAAAAGTCGATGGATTTCTGCAGATCACCGACACGCAGCATGGTATGCAAAATTCGCATTCACATCTCCTTAAAATGTTAGCCAGACCCGGTTTTGACCAGGCCTGGTGGAAATAAGAGCCCGTAAAGATTAAACGTGTTCCAGCGCCTGGTCAATGTCTGCCAGGATGTCATCAATGTGCTCAATGCCAATCGCCAGACGGACCAGGTCTTCTGAGACCCCCGCTTTTTCCAGTTCTTCCGGACTCAACTGGCGGTGGGTGGTGGTCGCCGGGTGACAGGCCAGCGATTTGGCATCCCCGATGTTGACCAGACGCAGAATCATCTGCAGTGCATCAATGAAGCGTGCACCGGCGGCACGACCGCCTTTGACACCAAAACTCAGAATGCCGGAACCCTGACCGCCCGTGGTTTTCTGGCAAACGTCGTAGTATCGATCACCGTCGAGCGCCGCATAGTTCACCCAGGACACTTTCGGGTGCTGCTGCAGATGCTTGGCCACGGCCAGGGTGTTTTCACAATGGCGTTCCATACGAAGCCCCAAAGTCTCCAGCCCCTGCAGCAGCAAAAACGCGCTGTGCGCCGAAAGTGCCCCGCCGGTATTGCGCAGCGGCACCACGCGCGCGCGGGTAATGAACGCGGCCTCGCCCACATCACGGGTGTAGCTGACGCCATGATAGGACGGATCGGGTTCGTTCAGCAGCGCAAATTTTTCCGGGTAAGCCGACCAGTCAAACCGACCGGAATCGACAATCAGACCACCAATCGTGGTGCCATGCCCGCCGATGAATTTGGTCAACGCGTGGATCACAATGTCAGCGCCCAGCTCAATCGGACGACACAGATACGGCGTGGCCACAGTGTTGTCGACCATCAGGGGAATGCCATGCGCATGGGCGATTTCAGCCAGCTTGGCCACATCCACCACATTGCCGGCCGGGTTGCCGATGGATTCACAGAAAATCGCTTTGGTGTTGTCATCAATGGCGTTGGCAAAGCCCTCGTAATCGTCTGACTTGACCATGCGCACCTCAATGCCCTGACGCGGCAAGGTGTGGGCAAACAGGTTGTAGGTGCCGCCATAGAGCTGACTGGTGGAGACGATGTTGTCGCCCGCCTGGGCAATGGTCTGAATCGCATAGGTGATCGCGGTCATGCCCGACGCCACGGCCAAACCGGCAATGCCCCCTTCCATTTCCGCCACGCGTTTTTCCAGCACATCGCAGGTGGGGTTCATGATTCGGCTGTAGATATTGCCCGGCACCTTCAGGTCAAACAGGTCCGCGCCGTGCTGCGTATCATCAAAAGTGTAAGAGGTGGTCTGATAAATCGGCACCGCCGCGGATTTGGTGGTGGCTTCGGATTCATAGCCGTGATGCAAGGCAATGGATTCTAACTTCATGATGTCTCCTCAATGAGCGTTTGAATGGGGTAAATCAAAAAATATTCGAAGGATTCTGACCGTTTGCACTCAAGCTGTCAATTTGATCTTTTTAATCCACACATGCAGGAAATTCATACACCTTACGGCGGTTTTAACCAGGCCTGGTCAAAACCGGTTCTCGGACCCAACGCAATGCGATCACCAGGGCAAGCAGCACGGCAACCAGACTGATCATAAAACTGAGCATGGCACCGCTCCATTCCCAGCTGTAACCGGCCACCAGCATGCCCAGTGCGCCGCCCAGACCATGGCTGAAAGAAGCGTACAGCGCCTGACCGCGACTTTGATTGGGCCCGATGAAATAATGATCAATCAGATAAATCGCGGCCGCATGAAACAAACCATAACTTGCCGCGTGCAGGGTTTGCGCCACCACCAGCAATCCCAGTGAGTCCGGGACCAGCGGGATCATGGCCCAGCGTATCGCCGTCAGAACCAGGCTCAACAGTAACAATGCCCGCACCGAATGACGGGCAAACAAGGGGCGCATCCAGAAAAACACCGCAATTTCAGCAATCACCCCAATCGCCCACAGCCAGGCCACCAGCGTTTTGCTGTAACCGAAATCGGTCAGAAAAATACTGTAAAAACTGTAGTAGGTCCCATGCGAAAACTGAATCAGGCCACTGACCAGCAGCAGACTCCAGACCCAGGGGCGTTTCAGTACTCGCACAAACCCCTCGGTGACGTGGTGCGACTGCGACACGGCGTGATCGGCTCTGACCCAGAAAGTTGCCAGCCAGATGCCCCAGGCCAGGCTCACCAGCAGCCAGGGCAAAGAGGCCTCACTCAGCCAATCCAGCTGCCAGCCGCCCCAGAGCACCGCCAGAATAAACCCAATCGACCCCCAGAGGCGCACCCGACCATAAAGCGCTTTCTGACCATGCAAGACACTGAAGGTATAGGCCTCAAACAAAGGCAAGGCGGCGTGAAAAAAGAAACTGAACCCAAACACCGTCAGCAACAGGCCCCAGTAACTCTGTGTGACCAGCCAACCCAGACTGAACAAGGCCGTGAGCAGGCCGCAAACGCGCAACCAGACGATTGGGCCATACATTCTGTCTGCCAGCCACCCCAAAAGATTCGGGGCCACGATTTTGGTGCCGATGAACACCGCCATCAGCTGACCGATTTCAATCGCACTGAAAGACAGCGACTGGTAGTAAAGCGAAATGTAGGGAATCAGGGCCCCAAACAGCATGAAGTAGACCAGATAAAAGGCCGAGAGTTTGGGGTAAGCTTGTCGGTAAAACGGCGCCGATTGGCTCATGCTACCTCATTCGAGCTTATGGCTGTGAGGGATCGCTTGCATCATCATCCATGAGCGCCAGATCGGGCATCGGTGGGACCACGTCGGCATTCTGAGCACGGTGGCGCAGATAATGATCCAGAATCACAATCGCCATCTGAGCTTCGGCGATCGGTGTGGCCCGCAATCCCACACAGGGATCATGACGGCCTTTGGTGACCATTTCAATCGCTTCATTGTTTGTGTTCACACTGCGTCCGGGCGTCATGATACTGGAGGTCGGTTTGAGGGCGATGCGGGCAACGATGTCCTGCCCGGTGGCCAGACCGCCGACAATGCCGCCGGCATGATTGGACACAAACCCTTGCGGTGTTAATTCGTCCCGATGTTGCGTGCCTTTTTGGGCCGCCACCTCAAACCCGTCACCGATTTCCACACCCTTGACCGCATTGATGCTCATCAGGGCATGGGCCAGATCGGCATCGAGACGATCAAACACCGGTTCTCCCAGCCCCACCGGCACGCGATGGGCAATCACCGTGACTTTCGCACCCACAGAGTCTTTCTGTTTCATCAGATCGTCCATGTAAGACGCAATCTCATCCATTTTTGCACCGTTCGGACAAAAATACGCGTTGTCATTGTCAAACGGCCAGACGGCGTCTTCGATTTCAATCGGCCCCAGTTGAGAAAGATGCCCCTTGATTTCGATGCCCAGGCGTTGATTGAGGTATTTTTTGGCAATCGCGCCAGCGGCCACACGCATGGCGGTCTCGCGGGCGGATGAACGCCCGCCGCCGCGATAATCACGCAGGCCATATTTCTGAGTGTAGGTATAGTCGGCATGGGCCGGACGGAAGGTTTCGGCCACCTTGGAATAATCCTTGGAGCGCTGATCGGTATTACGAATCAACAACCCGATGGGCGTACCGGTGGTTTTGCCTTCAAACACCCCGGACAGAATCTCCACCTCATCCGCTTCGCGACGGGCAGTGGCGTGCTTGATCTGACCGGGCTTGCGCCGGTCCAGTTCAACCTGAATATCGCCAGCGTCCAACGCCAGGCCCGGCGGGCACCCATCCACAATGCATCCCAAAGCGGGACCGTGACTTTCCCCAAACGTGGTCACTCGAAAATTCTGACCCAGGCTGTTTCCTGCCATACGTCCATCCAATCAATTCTGTAAAATGGCGTCATTTTAGCAAAAACCGCGCAGGGAGATCACAAAATGCCACACCCAACCCAACCGCCAAACTCTCTGCCGCGCAACGCCTTCTTTTCCCAGCCCCATCAGGTGAAGCGTGATGAGCTGGATTTTCTGGGGCATGTCAACAACAAACAATACCTAACCTGGATGGAAACCCTGGCTTGGGCCCATGCCAATGCGGTCGGCATCAACGAAGCCACACAAAACGCCTGCAATCGCATCCTGATTGTGCACGAGCACACCATGCGTTTTCACAAAGAATGCCTGCCAAACAATTCATTGATTCTGAAAACCTGGCTGGGGCAACAACTCGGAGCCTGCCGACGTCAACGCCATTTTGCTTTTGTGCGCACCCGCGACGACCAAACCGTGTTTACCGCCACCACCGTCTATGTGTGCATTGATCGGCTAACCCACCGCCCCAAACCCATTCCGAATGAATTCATTCAGCCCTATCAGGCGACAGGCCCATAATAAAGCGATTACGGCCCTGACTTTTGGCTTGATAAAGCCGCTTATCCGCCTCCGACAAGGCTTCCCAGACATCTGATTGCGCCGTGATCACGCCCCCCAAACTGATCGTCACCTGACCAAACCGCGACGCCGAATGAGTTAATTTTGTATGTGCGAGCGTTTGCTGAAGGCGTTGCGCCCATTGTTCCAGCGCGTCCACCTCGGTCTCTTTAAAAAGCACCACAAATTCTTCTCCCCCCATTCTCGCAACCAATCCAACCCCATCGGGCAGACCGGTTTCAGTCTCTGACTGCCCGACCGAACACGCAAGAATGTCTGCCACCTGGCGCAAACAGGCATCGCCCTGCTGATGCCCATAGGTGTCGTTGTAAGCCTTAAACCAATCGATGTCCACCATCACGACACCGCAGGCACGACTTGATCGACTTTTTAACCAGGCCTGCCAGGTTCCCGCAAGAGGTCGCCGGTTGTACAACCCCGTCAATGGGTCGGTGACCGTCAGCCGGTCCAACTCCGAAATCGCTTTGGCCAGTTGCGTGCTCTTTTGTTCCGCTTCCCGCGTTCGCTCATCGATCTGTTTTTCCATTCGCGCATAAAGCATGGCATTGTCCAGCGCAATCGCCATATGCCCACTGAGTTGCTCAATCAACGCCCTCTGGGGTTGTCCAAACACAGCGGGCAACAGATCGTTTTCCAAATAAATCACGGCAATCAGACGATCATGTAAATGCAAAGGCCAACCCAGCATCGCCCGCGCATGGCGTGCTCGAATGTTGGCGTCACCGCCAAACACGGGGTTTGTCTGGGCATCCGCAACAATCACCGGCTCCTGACGACGAATCACGGTCTGGACCAGCGCTTCATTCACAAACACCGCCTCCTGCAATGGGATGTCGGGAAACGTTGTCATCTCACGCGCGTTCGGACGATCTTCATTCGGCTGGGCGTGTGCCGCCACACGCCAACCTTGTCTGTCGGGCAGTAAAAGCGCGCCCTGTCGCGCACCACTGGCTTGAATCAAGTTGCCCAGCATGATGTCAAGCAACCGCGTGACCTGCTTGGTCTGAGTCAAGTCCCGAGAGAAAGCCAATAAAAAGTCGGCATCGGAAAGCTGCGGGGTTTTATCAGACTTTGCCTCCGACTGTCCTAACCATAACGATCGACTGCGGTGAAGACAGGTCTGGTAATATTCATGCATGCTCACGAGGTGGTGTTGGCGGCTCAAATTCTCCAGCATTTGAGCCGCCAGAGTTTGGATGGATAACTGGCCGTAGGACGCCGCTAATTCAAAACTGGCCTCATAGGCCTGGAAGGCCTGCATGGTCTGGCCGACCATTTGCGCCGCCACCCCATCTATCAGGCGGGCTCTGGCTAAAAAATTCTCCGGCACGGCGTCCGCCCAATGATGAAAACGACGTTGAAGTCGCCGGACTCTTAGGCGAGCTTGCCAGCGCTTCACACCGGTTGACGCTCCCTGCTGTCCTTCTATGATTGCTTGGTAAAAATGCCATTCAGCCCAGTGCAACATGCCTTGTGAAGCGTCCAGATAATCAAGCGCCCGTATAGACGCCTGTTTCGCAGCGTCCCAGGCCCCCTGATGAACATAGGCAGCCATTTGATTCACATAATAATAGAGCGCAAAATGGGGTGAGCCGAACTGAGGCAGTGCCGATTCAAACGCCGTCGGTTCGAACCCATCGCTGGCAAAGGTATCCGCCGAAAAGGTCTGGCCGGTTAAATTTTTCATCGCCTGGCGTATGCTCTGCAAGGCACGCAAAGGCTCGATGGTTCCCAACCGTTGCAAAACCGGTTCAAACTGGTCCAGAGACTGATGCAACTGGGAAAAGGCCACCCCTCGCATCCACTGACTTTGCACCATTGCGGCGGCCGCACAGGCAGTATGAAACACATCCCCGGTGCTCAACCCAACCTGATAGGCCTGCCACCAGTTCTGTTCCGTTTGAAACGCCGGCTCACGCCAGGATTGCACAAAATAGCCGAACACAAAACGCACTTCCGCTTCAAGCGTCTGATCGTCGAAGCGCTTCAACAAAGCCAACGCCAGCTGACCGTACTCATAGCCCTGCTCGGTACGCTGACGAATCGCCCCCTGAAAAATCACGCCATAGACAATGAAGCCGATGACCACCTCCCGCGTAAACCCTTGGTGCAAGGCCAGGCGAAGCAGGCGCATGGACAGGAGCACACAAAGCTTGGGATTTAATTGATACGCCACTTTCAACATGGCCGAAAGCAAACGGATGCGCAAACGATCCCGGTTTTCCGTGGCTGGGCGGTAATGCAACAAAGCCTCCATTGTGTGCGGTCGCAAAGCACGGCGCAAAGCCGACCACTGAGACACAAAAGCCGCCGGAGAAAACGCACCTGGCAAGGTCACACCCAACCATTGCGCACCGATCAGACCGGTTTCATAGGCGTCCTGAAAACGAGATTGATCGGTATAGAGTTTGACCAGCCATTCACACACCTCCGCTTTACTGAACGCATCCTCCATTTGAGCCAGGGCTTCTCGGTAAAACCCTTCGGCTTCTTCATAGCGTTGCGTAAAATGCGCGCATTCAGCGCGGGTTCGGGCAAGGCGAATATGATCCGACAAAGCCCAATCCAATTGAATCACCGCACTCGCATAGACAGCGTATTCATAAGCGCGCTCAAATTCACCGCGTTCGCGCGCGCTCTGACTGGCATCGAGTTGTAATTGAAACAACCACTTCTGTTGCGACCCCGTTGCCCATTGTCCCAAGAACGGCACACAGGCATTTAAATGATGCAAAAGCGTAAAAAGCTGTTCGCCCGTGGCGCTGGACACCTGCAAAAGGGAGGCAGCATCAGCCTGAGCCTCTTGCGGTGCGTCGAGCCCGACCGTCTTGGCAAAGTTCATTCCCAACCGCCAATGCCATTGCGCCAGCACATCGGACGCCCAAACCGACAGCACGGCCTGAACAATTCGGTCGTGTGCAAATTGATAATGCATCCCGCAATCATCCTGGGCAGAAGACTCAAGCGGCCAAACCCATCCCTCATCAATCAAAGGCTCCAAAACGCTTTCAACGGGCATGGCCTCATCGTACACCGACGCCACCAATGCGAATGAAAAACAATTTTGGCGGCTTGCGCAGGCAGCAATCGCCAGAAAGCGCTGTGCCGCCACGGAAAAATGCTGGAAACGCTCTACCAGGAATTCGACGACGTTGTCAGCCACAGACAATTTTTTCAGCTGACCCATCGCGTTTTGTTGAGCGGCATCATCTTCCGTTCCCGTGAGCGCACACGTCGTTTGCCAAACCTGAAATAACTGCCCCAGAAAGAACGGGTTGGACAGGGTTTTCGCATGCAGTATCTGCGCCAGCTCCTCCCGACTAGACGCCCCCCATTCCGGCAAACGCTGAGCCACCCAATGCTGTAATGCCTGCTCACTCAAATTACCCAGAGCTACGTTTTCCAGTGAGCAACCACTGCGCTGTGCCTTGTCCCAAAAATGAGTCGCGGGGTGATCGGGCCCAACTTCATTGTCGCGATAGGCCATGATCAGTTTGAGTCCCTTGACCTCAATTATTAATCGGGAAAGCCAGTCGAAGAATCGGGCATGCGCCCACTGCACATCATCCAGAACCAATATCACAGGTTTGTCAGGGTCGGCAAATTGGTCGACAAAACGCGACATCAAATGCATGACCGTCTCGCTTTCACGCATGGCCTGACTGGGTGCCTGCCCCAGACCGCTCTCGCCTGGCATCGGCACTGCGGACAAATCCGGCCAGACCAGGGTTAAATCCGGCAACAAACTGACCATCAGCGAAGCATGTGCCTGAAAATGATCGGCCAAGCGGGCTTTCCAGGTATCAAACAACGCATCCGGCAGCCCTTCCAGACGACGGACCCAGTGATTCAGTCCCTGATAAAGCCCTTCAAACACGGATTGCTCATCGTACTGGTCGCACTTCAACGTCAGGACAAACGCATCGCTGTGGCCAACGCCCGATTGGGTCAGCGTCTGTGCCAACATGGAACTTTTTCCCACACCTGAAGCCCCGTGTAGGCGCAATAGCTGGCAAGGAGGCACCTCGCTTTCAGATCGGTCTGTTTCTTTTAAAAACCGTATGATTTGCGCTTCTTGCGCCGAACGGTCGACTGTGTCAGTCATGGCACGCCCTGACGACGAAGGACGCAAAGGATCAGACAGCCCTTCATCCGGGTAAAACATGGCGAGGCGATTCACTTCACCGGTTTGATGCCAGTGTGACAATTGCCGCAAATCTCTTAAAACCAACCGAGCCGAGGCATATCGATCCACCGGGTCTTTTTGTAGGAGCTTGCTAAGCAACCGACTGAGGCCCACAGGAATCGCAGATCGCACGGTGTGCGCCTCGGGCACAGGTCGTGTGACATGCTGATGCCACAGTGATTCAGCGGATTGATCGAGAAAAGGCGGCTGGCCAGTTAACAGCGCATACAGCCAGACCCCCAGGCTGTATCGATCACTGGCACTGGACACTGCTGTGGTTAACTGACCACTGGCTTCGGGCGCGAGAAACGCCACATTTTCTGCCAGGGTGGAAACGGGAGAAGGTTGAGTGGTTTGGCGAACGCTGTGCCCCAATCCCAATAGTTTAAGCTGCTTTTTTCTCGAATCATACAACAGATGATCTGGTGTTAACTGACCATGCACCCAATCCAGTGTTTCGAGTGCCATCAACCCTTCGACCAGAGCGCAGGCCAGGGGCCAAAAATCCGCCAGATCCATGGGCGGACCGATCCAATCCGATAAGGGTTTCCCGTCAAAAAAAGGATACACCAGGTAGGCTTCTCCCTGAATGGCGGTCACACCCTCCGGCTGGATGAATAACGGGTGATTAAGTTGTTTGAGAAGCTGGTACTCCGCTTGTATCGGATCATGCGTCCCACTTCGAGACCAAGCGATTCGTGTTTTTTTATATAGACAGGTTTGCTCCGAATCTGTCTGGGAGCAGGGTCCCAAAAACAACTCCGATGTTTCGGTCTGTTTGTAATGCTTTAAATGAGTGGGCACAAACACGTCTCAATCGTTATCAGGCACAGAAGGCTGGTTTAAGGGTTTCATTTTACCACTCATGCGTTCAAAACAAGGTGAGCCAGATCAAATTATTCACAAGCTTTGACATCAAATTTAAAATTTCACGGTGGTCTCAGCAGATCAGTCAAATTTTGGTTAAACTATCCAGCGTTTTCACGCACGGTCATCCGCCTCAACCATCAATATTTTCAAACCGATGAGTCAGCTATGAAACACACCGACTGGACCGAAGGCTACACCTCCGACATTGGCTACACCTACGGTTATTTTAAAGAACTCAACCCCTTATCCATGCGTCTGGCGTTTTACAATGCGGGGCTGACCCCGCCTGACCTCAATGCCGAGACGCATGCCTGTGAATTGGGATTCGGACAAGGGTTGAGTTGCGCCATGCATGCCACCGCCACGCCGGTCAACTGGTGGGGCACCGACTTTCTGCCCGAGCAGGCCGGGTTTGCCCAAAGCCTGGTGGCGGCTTCGCAAACCGAGGCCCATTTTTTTGACGATGATTTTGCCACGTTTCTGGAACGTGACGACCTGCCCCAGTTTGACTTCATTGCCTTGCATGGGGTCTGGACCTGGGTGTCCGACCAAAACCGCGCCATTCTGGTGGAATTCATACGACGTCACCTCAAAGTCGGTGGTGTGGTGTATCTAAGCTATAACACCCAGGTCGGCTGGGCGCAGATGATGCCTTTTCGCAAACTGCTGACCCAGCATGTGGACCGTATGGGATCGCCCGGCGCTGGCAGCGCCCAGAACATTCGCAACGCTTTGAGCTTCGCTCAGGGACTGTTTGACACTGCCCCGGCTCACGCGCGCTCCCACCCCGCTGCAGCCAACAAGCTTCAGGAACTGTTGAACCAGGACCCGCATTACCTGGCCCACGAATACTTCAATCGCGACTGGGCCCCCATGGACTTTGCGGATCTGGCAGAAGCACTTGCACCGGCCAAACTGCGTTTTGCCAGCAGTGCGCATTATCTGGACCTGATTGATCCACTGAATTTGAGCGACGCACAGAATGCATTTCTGGAATCCATTCCCGATACGGCGCTGCGTGAGACCGCACGGGACTTCTGCGTGGACAAAGCCTTTCGCAAAGACTACTGGCACAAAGGCGCTCAGCCTCTGAGCAACCGGCAAATGGCCGAAGCGTTCAAACAGGAGCCAGTGATCCTGACCAAGCCTCGAGGCCGCATCTCGCTGGTGGTCGAAGGCGCATTGGGCGTGATGGATCTCAGCCCGGGCATTTACGACCCCATTCTGGATTTCATGAGCGACTATCAGCCCCATTCACTCGGGGAAATGCTGGATAACCTGCAACACATTGAAGGCATGGATTTGATGACGCTGGTCCAAGCCGCGTTTATTTTTGCGCATCGCGGCGAATGGCACAGTGCCCAGCCTGATGCCAGCCAGACCCAGGCACAAGCCGCCTGCGATGCCCTGAACCGTCACCTACTGAGCACACATGGAGACAAAACTGGATTGTTGCATCTAGTCAGCCCCGTCACCGGGGGTGGGATTCAAGTATCCATACAGGAAAAAGCATTGATCAGAGCCTGGCAGGCAGGCGTGCGCGATGCCAGTGAGCTGGCGCAAGCACTGAGTGAATCGCTCGAAGGGCAAAGCCTTCGCGAAGCCACCGACCAGGTGGCCGCACTGGAAGCCGCTGATGCCTTTGTGCAACGCTTTGTGCCCTTTTTACAGGGACACAAAATCCTTGAGCCCTAAACAAATCGCACTGGCTTTTAGCCGGTTTTCCGTTGTACCGCGTTGTATATCATTTAAGGACTGGGATAAGTGTAGCGCTGATGAATCGCTTCGATCCCAGCCAGAACCTCATCACTCAGCGCCACATCAACGCTGGCAATGTTTTCTTTCAGCTGGGTCATGGTGGTGGCACCAATGATATTGGCGGTCACAAACGGACGAGAATTAATGTAACTCAATGCCATTTGTGCCAGCGACAAATCATTTTCCCTGGCCAATTGGGCGTAAGCCTGCGTCGCCAGCGTGGCCTGCTCATTCAGATAACGGTCAAATCGTGGAAAAAGCGTGATGCGGGCATTTTCAGGTCGGGCATCATTCAGGTATTTTCCAGTCAACACCCCAAAGGCCAGCGGTGAATACGCCAGCAAGCCCACCTGCTCTTCCTGAGTGATCTCCGCCAAACCGACTTCATAACTGCGGTTGAGGAGATTGTAGGGGTTCTGAACCGACACGATTTTCTCCAGCCCCATTTCCCGAGCAATCTGCAACATCTTCATCGTGCCCCAGGCGGTCTCATTTGACAGCCCGATGGTGCGAATTTTGCCTGCTTTGACCTGACAGCTCAACGCTTCCAGTGTCTCACTGAACAGGGTCAGATCGTCGGGTTTTTCATTCAGCGTCGGGGGTTCATACCCCAGCTGACCGAAAAAATTGGTGGGGCGCTCAGGCCAATGCAACTGATACAAATCCACGTAATCGGTCTGCAGGCGTTGCAGCGAGGCATTCAATGCCTGCTCAATCTGCGCCGTAGTGTACCGGCTGCGCCCCTCTCGGATGTGCGACACGAACTCACCCGGCCCCGCCATTTTGGTCGCGAGTATGACCTCTTCCCGCCGTCCGTTTTGAGCAAACCAGTTGCCGATGATGGTTTCAGTGCGGGTGTAAGTTTCTGCCTTGGGTGGCACCGGATAAAGTTCCGCCGTGTCCCAGAAGTTGACGCCCTGAGCCAGCGCATAATCCATCTGCTCAAACGCCTCTGCCTGAGTATTCTGTTCGCCCCAGGTCATGGTCCCCAGACAGATTTCGCTGACCTCAATATTGGTGTGTCCCAGAAAATTGTATCGCATGAGTGTGGCTCCTTTTATTTCTTTAATCCTATCAAAGCCCACGCCGACAGACCACTTTCTTACCAGGCCTGGTGAAAAACCGGCCGGGCAATGTCGCTTGAGACGCTGATGTGATAAGTAGCTGAAACCCATACTTTTATTAGGCTTGGATTACTTTCAGAAGCGGCGTATCATGAGATTTGATATAACTAAACATTAAACGTTCTTATGCTCAACCAGAGGAGCCCATCATGAGTGATTCAAAAACGCGTCGTGATTTTCTAAAACTGGCCGGTGCTGCCGCGGCTTCATCCTTTGCAGGCCAGGCGTTGGCCTCAGACAGCCCATTCGGCATCAAAAAAATGGAACAAGGCTATGAAAACGTGCTGGCCGAAGGCAAATGCGGTGAAGGCAAGTGTGGCGGCGGCATGCCCGACCATGCAAAAGGCAAAGCCAAAGGCATAGAAGGCAAGTGCGGCGAAGGCAAATGTGGTGAAGGCAAATGCGGCGGCGGCATGCCCGACCATGCAAAAGGCAAAGCCAAAGGGATGGAAGGCAAGTGCGGCGAGGGCAAATGTGGTGAAGGCAAATGCGGCGGCGGCATGTCTGAACGCTATGAACGCAAAAACATGGAAGGTAAATGCGGTGAAGGCAAGTGTGGCGGGCGTTAAACCACAACCTTAACGCTTTGTCTTTCGCGCCTGTCATCAGAAAACGCCGACGACAGGCGTTTTCTGATGGTGATTAACCGCTAGGAGCAACCATGGCCTACACTGGACGCAAACCGATCGACGGCGTTGGGCTTGGCTTGAGACGCGATTTCATCCATCAAGTGCCCGATGACGCGGTCATTGATTTTTTTGAAATCGCCCCCGAAAACTGGATTGATCTGGGCGGGGCTTATGGCAAGGGCCTACGCCGACTGACCGAACGCTTTCCCTTTACCTGTCATGGTCTGTCGCTGGATCTGGGCGGGCCGCGCCCGCTGAATACCGATTATCTTCAACAACTGAAACAGTTTTTTCGCAGCCATGACATTCACTGCTACACCGAACATTTGAGCTACTGCGGCGACGAACAGGGCCTGCTCTATGATCTGATGCCCATGCCCTTTACCGAAGAAGCAGTGTATTACGTGGCCGATCGCATTCGTCAGGTTCAGGACACGCTTGAACAGAAGATCGGCATTGAAAACATCTCTTTCTACGCTCAAACGCAGTCTGACATGAGCGAGGCCGAGTTCGTCAATGCGGTCATTGATGAGGCGGACTGTGGACTGCTTCTGGATGTCAACAACACTTATGTCAATGCCATCAACCATCGCTACGACCCACGGCAATTCATTGAAAGCATGCCCGGCGAGCGCATCATGTACCTGCACATGGCCGGGCATTTTGACGAAGCCGAAGACTTGAAAGTGGACACGCATGGCCAGGACATTCAGGCCGAAGTCTGGGAACTGCTCGACTTCACCTACGACACCCATGGCCTGAAACCGACCTTACTGGAGCGCGACTTTAACATCCCGCCGTTTCCGGAACTGATGGAAGAAGTCGAAGAAATTCGTCGTCGACAAGAACGCTGGACCAACCGCCAACACAGAAAGGCCAGTTGATCATGACAAAAGACCAACCCGCTTTTCAGAGATTGCAGCAACACTTTGCCCGGCACCTGCGCGATCCCGATCAACCCTACGATCCCAGTCAACCGGGTGCCGCGACCATTGAAACACGCCGCCTCAACGTCTACGAATCGCTTTTTTTCAACAACTTTAACGGGTTGCTCGGGAGCATGTTCCCCGTCATGAAAAAATGGCTGGGCGACGCGCAATGGGAAGAGCTTGTACGCAGCTTCATGCAAACCCATGGCAGCCAAACACCTTATTTTCACAAACTGGGTCAGGAATGGTTACGGTTTCTGGCCCAAACCGACCATCCGATACTCAAGCAAACACCCATGTTAGGAGAACTCGCGCACTATGAATGGGTGGAACTGGCCGTGTCCATTGAACCATTTGAACCCTCACCCTTCCCAGCCCCACGCATTGACCAGGACCCGGTGCTGACACTCTCACCGCTGGTCTGGCCCTTGCACTATCAAACGCCGGTGCATCGGATTTCCAGCCAGCGCGATCACAATGATTCGCTTCAATCCGAAGCCACCTGGTTACTGGTCCACCGGGATAGCGAAGACAAAGTCCACTTCGCCGAACTGACGGCACCCATGTATCAACTGCTCAGAGCGTTTGCCAATGCCACAACACCGGTTTCAGAAATGGTGGGAACCCTGAGTCAGCCCCTTTCTGAGCAATCCGACTTCACAAGCGAAGACATCATGACTTCAGCCGCCCAGCTGATTCCACAGTGGATCGAGCAGCAATGGCTGATCTGCACCGCGCCCGAGGCCCCCCACCCCATCGTTCACAGTGAACAACTGCAACGGGCGGGCCAAACCGACTTGCGGCCTTAAACAAAAAAGAAAAATGCATCGAGCATCAGACAGGCAATAAAAAAGGCCTGCAATGTAAAACACATTGCAGGCCTTCGGAATAATGGCGCGCCCGGGAGGAGTCGAACCCCCAACCGCTCGGTTCGTAGCCGAGTACTCTATCCAATTGAGCTACGGGCGCTTGAAAAGAAAGCGTATTGTAGTGATTGACGCTGTTTTTGTCAATCGAAATGTGCCAGAATTTTTAAGCTCTCACACAACAAAAATGGCGGAGGACTAGGGATTCGAACCCCAGGTAGGCTACTAACCTACAACGGTTTTCAAGACCGCCGCCTTCGACCGCTCAGCCAGTCCTCCTGATGGGTGGGTATTATAGGGCGCTGACTTGAAATTGCAACCGTCTGCGCCCGGATTTTCCGATTTTTTTCGGTTTTATGACACTGGACTCTGTCCAATGATTTACAGGGTTTCTGTCCCGCCCAGATAGGGTCGTAAGACTTCGGGCACACGCACCGAACCGTCCGCTTGCTGGTAGTTTTCCAGCACCGCCACCAGGGTTCGTCCCACGGCCAAACCGGAACCGTTCAGAGTATGAAGCAGCTGGGGCTTTTCCTGACCGCTGCGATAACGGATCTGCATGCGTCGTGCCTGGAAGTCTTCGAAGTTGGAACAGGAAGAGATTTCCCGGTAGGCGCTTTGTCCGGGCAACCAGACTTCCAGGTCATACGTTTTGGCTGCGGAGAAACCAATGTCGCCCGTGCAGAGGTCCAGCACACGGTACGGCAGTTCCAGTGCTTGCAACACTTTCTCGGCTTGAGCCGTTAGCGCATCCAGAGCATCATAGGAGGTTTCCGGTGAGACAAACTGCACCAGCTCGACTTTTTCAAACTGATGCTGGCGAATCAGGCCTTTGGTGTCTTTGCCGTAAGACCCGGCTTCTGAGCGAAAACACGGCGTATGCGCGGTCAGTTTCAGTGGCAGTTGATCCGTATCGATGATCTCATCCCGATACAGGTTGGTGACCGGCACTTCCGCGGTGGGAATCAAATAAAGATCTCGATCCGAGGTGTCGTGTTCTTCGTGTTTGGCGATCTGATACAGATCGGCTTCAAATTTGGGCAGCTGACCGGTCCCGAACAGGCTGTCCTGATTGACAATGAAGGGCACATAGACTTCTTCGTAACCGGCTTGGTGATGACAGTCGAGCATAAACTGCAACAAAGCGCGATGCAGTTTGGCCATGCTGCCGCGCATGACCGCAAAGCGCGAGGCCGTCAACTTCACTGCCGCGTCATTGTCGAACCAGCCACGTGCTTCGGCCAGCTCAACGTGGTCTTTCACCTCAAAATCAAAGTCCGGCAACGTCCCCCAACGCCGGAGTTCAACGTTGTCGTCTTCACTGTCGCCCACCGGAGTGCTTTCATGCGGCAGATTGGGCACAGAGGCATAAATGGTTTCCAGCTCCTGCAACACCACATCGGTGGCGGCTTTGGCTTCATCCAGCTGCTCGCCCAGCTCAGCCACCTCGTCCAGCAACGGTTGGATGTCTTCTCCGGCGGCTTTGGCTTTACCGATGTTTTTGGAGCGCGCATTGCGCTCAGCCTGCAAATCCTGGGTTTGGATCTGCAGAGCCTTGCGCTTGGCTTCCAGCGTTTCTATCTCTTGTACGTTCAAATCAAACCCGCGCGTGGCCAATTGTTCAGCCAGCGTGGCTAGGTCACCACGAAACCGTTTCGGATCCAGCATGTTTTTGCTCCCACATTCTTGGTCTTATATGCAATTTAAAATTCTTTCAGGCGCCCGCAGACGGGTGAAAAAGCCAGCGCCCTAACGCCAACCCGGCGGCAACGGCCAACAGCGTGACCCCGACATTCAAAGCGATGTTAGCGCCGGCTTTCCACCAGTGTGCCGTCTGAATCAGTTGATAGGTTTCCAGCGAAAACGTTGAAAAGGTGGTAAACGCGCCCAGAAAACCGACGACCCAGAAGGTTTTGACCTCCACCGAGGTCGGCCACTTGTGCAGAAACGCCATCACCAGAAAGCCCAGCACAAACGCGCCCAACACATTCACCGCCAGGGTACCCCAGGGAAACCCGCGCCCAAGCCAGGCATACACCCAGTGAGACAGCGCAAAACGGGCCGACGCCCCAAGGGCGCCACCCAGCGCCACCATAATCAGTTGAGTGCCATGCAATCCCATTCAGTGCTCCCGATCGCGCCGCTGCCGTGTGGAGGCCTGATCCATTTGCGCCAGTCGCTGCAGCTTGTCAATGATTTTGATTTCCAGGCCACGGGCAACCGGCTGATAATAGCGCCGCTCGGGCATGGTTTCCGGAAAGTAGCTTTCACCCGCTGCATAAGCCTCGGGTTCGTCATGCGCGTAACGATAGCCTTCGCCATAATCCAGTTGTTTCATCAGCTTGGTCGGAGCATTGCGCAAATGCAACGGCACCTCGTCCGAACCGTGGGTTTTCACATCCTGCAAGGCCGATTTGTAGGCACTGTACACCGCGTTGGATTTGGGCGCGACCGCCAGATAGACGGCGGCTTGAGCCAGAGCCAGATCGCCTTCGGGGGATCCCAATCGCTCATAGGCTTCGGCGGCATCCACCGCAACCCCCAAGGCTTTCAAATCGGCATTGCCGATCTCTTCGCTCGCCATGCGAATCAAGCGCCGGGCTAGATAACGCGCATCCACCCCGCCATCGAGCATGCGTGTCAGCCAGTACAGTGCCGCATCCGGCGCTGACCCGCGCACACTTTTGTGCAGGGCTGAAATCTGGTCATAAAAGGCTTCACCGCCTTTATCAAAACGCCGCACCCCGCCCTGCAAGACCTCTTTGCAATGCGCAAGGGTCAAAACCACCAGGCCTGGTTGATTTTGGGTCGGCGGCAAAGTCTCTTCGGTGTTAAGCTCCGTCATCGGTTCGGCAAAATCGACGGATTGCTCCAGCACATTCAACAGACGGCGTGCATCCCCATCGGCGTAGTCAATCAACGCCGTCTCTGCCTCCTGCGTCAACACCAGAGACTGGCCCAAATCCTGTGCCAGCAGCGTCAGCGCCCGTTCCAGCACATGTTTGAGATCGGCGGCTTCCAGTGAGCGCAGCACATAGACTCTGGCACGGGACAAGAGCGCATTGTTAAGTTCAAACGACGGGTTTTCCGTGGTCGCACCGATAAAAACAAACGTCCCGTCTTCGACATAGGGCAAAAAAGCGTCCTGCTGCGCCTTGTTGAACCGGTGCACCTCATCCACAAACAGCAACGTGCCCTGCCCGAACTGTTCGCGTTGTTTTTGCGCCTGCGCCACCGCCTGACGCACCTCTTTGACCCCATCCAGCACGGCAGAAAGACTCAAAAACTGCAGCTGGGACTGGTGCGCGATCAGGCGCGCCAACGTCGTCTTGCCGGTACCCGGCGGCCCCCAGAAAATCATCGAATGCAGCCGCCCGCTATCAAACATGCGCGAAAGCGCTCTACCCGGCCCCAGCAGATGACCCTGGCCGACGTACTCGCTCAATTGACTGGGACGCAGTCGGTCCGAGAGGGGTTGATAGGCCTGAAACTCCATCATCATTCCAACCCAAGCACGTCCACGCCTTTGGGAGGCTCAAACTGAAACTGGTCCATCGACACCGGTTGGTTCTGCTCAATGTTTTCAAATCGCACTTTGGTCACATTGTCACTGGATTGATACATCCAGAGCTGCACCAGCCGACCTTTTTCATCCAGCGCGATTTCCAGACTCTGGAAGAAAGTGCCTTCACGTGGCGCCAGATTAAACCAGTGCACGCCGTCTTTGACCGAACCGGCGATGATGGTAAAACGCTCGGTCAAAGGCGCGTCATAGAGCAACCAGCTCAATGGAAAATCCCGTTCCAGCTCATTGAGTGCCTGAACCGTGACCTGGTCCAGATCCTTGTCCCAGATCCAGACATTCTGACCATCCACCACAATGGTCTGAGGCGTCGGCGATTCGTACACCCATTTCAACAGGCCGGGCCGCTCCAGTACAAAATGGCCTTCTGAACGGTGCTGTGAAAACGTGGACTCATCCGGCTGGGTTTGCACAAATTCGGCCTGATAGGTATTTAACGAGGCCAGAAAGTCATCCAGATAACCGATGTCGGCCTGACGCGCCATTGCGCTGGTTGCGTTGCTCCATACCAGCGCAGCCAAGAACGCCTGCGCCACTCTGCGTCCGAAAACCGAACGAAAAAAGAAAGCCAGTTGCATGCACATTTCCTTGTGTTTGGGGCTTGTCTCAGTGCTCACGAGTCATTCCTGTGATTTAGGGACCAGCACGTCGCGCCCGCCATTGCCCTTCATGGGCGAGACAATGCCTGCTTTTTCCATGGCTTCGACAATGCGGGAGGAGCGATTATAGCCAATTTTAAAATGGCGCTGGACGGAGGACACCGATACCTTCTGGTTATCAATCACAAACGCGACCACCTGATCGTACAAAGCATCCTGCTCGGCATCTTTTTCCAGGGTATCGCCAGCGTCGCTCTGCGGCCCCTGGGTCACCGATTCCAGATACTGTGGCTCACCCTGCGACTTAACAAAGTCGGCCACGGCATGCACCTCTTCATCGGAAACAAACGCCCCATGTACCCGCTTAGGCGAGCCGGTGCCTGGCGGCATATACAGGCTGTCCCCCATGCCCAGCAATTCTTCCGCCCCACCCTGGTCCAGGATGGTGCGCGAATCGATTTTGGTGTTCACCATAAACGAAATCCGCGTCGGAATATTGGCCTTGATCAGCCCGGTGATCACATTCACCGACGGGCGCTGGGTCGCCAGAATCAGATGAATTCCCGCCGCCCGCGCTTTCTGCGCGATCCGCGCGATCAACTGCTCAACTTCTTTGCCCACCACCATGATCATGTCAGCGAACTCATCCACCACTACCACAATGTAAGGCAAGGGCTCCAACGTCGGCGGCGGTTCCGAACTGTCCATACCGAAATTGGCGCTCTGTTTGTAGAGCGGGTCCACAATGGGGTCGCCGTCATCGATCGCGCCCTGGACTTTGGCGTTAAAGCCGGCGATGTTGCGCACCCCGAGTTTGGCCATCAACTGATAACGCCGATCCATTTCAAACACGCTCCAACGCAGCGCATTGGCCGCCTCCGACATATCGGTCACCACCGGCGTCAGCAGATGCGGAATGTCTTCATACACCGATAATTCCAGCATCTTCGGGTCCACCATGATCATGCGCACTTCTTCCGGCGTGCTTTTGTAAAGCATGCTCAGAATCATGCTGTTGACCCCGACCGATTTGCCCGAGCCAGTGGTCCCAGCAACCAGCAAATGCGGCATTTTGGCGATGTCCGCCACCACCGGCTTGCCGGAAATGTCTTTGCCCAAGGCCACCGTCAGTGGTGACTTGGCTTTTTGAAAGGTCTCCGAAGCGATCATCTCGCGAAAACTCACCACTTCGCGCTCATC
This sequence comes from Thiomicrospira sp. WB1, assembly GCF_001507535.1. Taxonomy (GTDB): domain Bacteria; phylum Pseudomonadota; class Gammaproteobacteria; order Thiomicrospirales; family Thiomicrospiraceae; genus Hydrogenovibrio. The sequence goes on along the minus strand of NZ_LQBN01000002.1, from coordinate 207,983 downwards.
GTTCGGGATTTCAATGCCCACCACCGACTTACCGGGGATCACATCCACCACCCGGACCGATTTCACCGAGAGCACGCGAGCGAGATCCTTGGACAGGTTATTGATTTGGTTGACCTTCACGCCCGGCGCGGGCAACACCTCAAACCGGGTGACCACCGGCCCGGGTTGCACCGCTTCCACTTGCACACTGACCCCGAATTCTTTCAGCCGCTCTTCCAGTTGAGCGGAGAGCGATTTGAGCTCGTCGTCGCTGAAGCCTTCGTCATAGTTCGGCACTGGCGACAAGAGTTCCACCCCGGGCAGTTCCCCGGCGCTTTGGTCAGGCACCGTCTCACTGGCCGCCGCCCGTTTTTTTACAGTCACGCCGGACGCGCCGGTTTTCTCCGATTTAGCAGAGGTGTCCGAGGCCGATGATTTCGAGGTGGCTTTCGCGGACAACTTCGGGTCTTTGCCGGACGCCGCTGTGGATGCATCGGCGTCTTCATCCAGGTCCAGCTTGGGCGTTTTGGATTTTACTTTTTTGGCCAGCGCCGCGATCACGCGCGGTTTGCCGGGTTTGCCCTGCTCATCCGGCTCAGAGGGTAGAATAATTGCCGGACCATTTCGTTCAGACGTTGCCTTGTCGTTGGACCCGCTCGCTTCGGCGGGTTTGGCTGTCGTGCCTGAGGCGGCAGACTGCTGTGCTTTGGCCCAGTCATACGCCTGAGAACCTTGTTGCCAGGCCTGGTCAAAAATCCATCTGGCAAGCTGACCGGTTCGATCCATAATGGTCATCCAAGAATAACTGGTGAACAGGCTGAACGCGAGCACAAACACCGTCAGCAACACCAGCGTGGTGCCCAGCAAATCAATCTGGGTTTTCAACCAACTGGACAACTCATACCCCAGCACTCCGCCGCCGGAAAATGGCAACACCACCCAGCCCAGATCCGGCTCCAGATACAGGGTGGCCAGTCCCGAACCGGCAATCACCATCAGCACCAGCCCGAATAGACTGCCGAAAAAACGATTGAGGTTAACGTCCCGGCCGACCCGGATTTTGAGCGTTACCACCGCTGAAATAAGCAGCCCCACCGGAATCAGAAAGGCAAACAGCCCCAGAAAATAGAGCATGAACGACGACAGCCAGGCACCGGTGTAGCCGCCTACGTTATGAATCAGCGTGATGGTGGCCACGGTATCAAAGGCGGGGTCATCCGGATGGTAGGTAAACAGCACCGCAAACATGAACAGCGCCAATGCGGAACACACCAGAAAAATGGTGTCTTTGACCAGCCAGTGAACGTTCATGGGCGCTTCGGTCAGATCTTCCGTGTCTTCGGAATGCGCCTTGTCTTTTTTAAAAACCGCTGGTTTAAACGCCATGCCCGACTCGAACCCTTTTTCTCGTCACGTTGCTGCCCATTATTTTCAATGCAGGGGAAGATGAAAAACGTTAGAATTTTAGCATAGTTTCGCGCAGGACTCAGGGCTTGCGCGCACCAAACCCGAACTTTTAACCAAGAGGTCATTATGAGCACAAAACACTGCAAGCTATTGATTCTGGGCTCCGGCCCGGCCGGTTACACCGCGGCCGTTTATGCGGCCCGCGCCAACCTGGACCCCGTCATCATTACCGGCATGCAGCAAGGCGGACAATTGACCACCACCACCGAAGTCGATAACTGGCCCGGCGACCCGAAAGACCTGACCGGTCCGGACCTGATGGTGCGGATGCAACAGCACGCCGAACGCTTTGGCACCGAGATTCTGTTTGACCACATCCACACCGCGGACCTGAGTGAACGCCCGTTTCGCCTCAAAGGCGACTCCGGCGAATACACCTGCGATGCTCTGATTGTGGCCACCGGTGCCTCAGCCAAATACCTGGGACTGGAATCGGAAGAAGCCTTCAAAGGCAAAGGGGTTTCCGCCTGTGCCACCTGCGACGGTTTTTTCTACAAAAACCAGAAAGTCGCGGTCATCGGCGGAGGCAACACCGCGGTGGAAGAAGCCTTATACCTGTCCAACATCGCCGCCGAAGTGACCATCGTTCACCGTCGCGACCGCTTTACCAGTGAAAAGATTCTGGCCGACCAACTGCATGAAAAGGCGGAAAACGGCAACATCAAGATTGAATTTCACACCGAGCTGGACGAAGTGTTGGGCGACCAGATGGGCGTGACCGGCTTGCGCCTGAAAAACCGTGAAAGCGGAGACACCAAAGAGATTGATGTGGCAGGCGTCTTTATCGCCATCGGCCACCAGCCCAACACCGGGATTTTCGATGGGCAGCTCGACATGGACCATGGCTACATCAAAGTCCAGAGCGGCCTGCAGGGCAACGCCACCCAGACGTCGATCGAAGGCGTGTTCGCCGCCGGCGACGTGATGGATCAGGTATACAAACAGGCCATCACCTCCGCCGGTGCCGGCTGCATGGCCGCGTTGGATGCCGAAAAATACCTCGACAAGCTGGAAGCCAAACAATAATCCAGTGACCGCCTACTTTTCACCCAAAAACCACCAGGCCTGGTGGTTTTTTAGATTCAGGAAATGATATGACGACGATCAAACACCTTACTGCTTCCGTTGTACTTGCTTTGGGCACGCAATCCGCACTGGCCAGTGCACCGCTGGAGACCACCAAGCAAAAAGCCAGCTACACGCTCGGATCGGACATTGCCAAAAACTTTGAACAACAAGGCATTGAAATTGACATCCCGGCACTGGTGCAGGGCATGGAAGACGTGTTCAACGATCACGAACTGCGTCTGGACGAAAGTCAGATGCAAAGTGCGATTGACGAGGTCAAGCAACAGGTGCTGGAACGCCAGAAAGAAGCGCGTAAAAAACAGGGGCAGGAAAATGCCAAGGCTGGCAGTGCGTTTCTGGCAAAAAACAAAAACCGTGATGAGGTCAACGTCACCAACAGCGGCTTACAGTACCGCGTGATCCAATCCGGCCAAGGCACCCCGCCCACCGAAGATCAGTACCTGACCGCTCATTACGAAGGGCGCCTGATAGACGGCACTGTATTTGACAGTTCTTATGAGCGCGGCACCCCTATCGAGTTTCAGATGAGTGATGTGATCAAAGGCTGGGGCGAAGCGCTGAAAAAGATGAAGCCGGGCGCGCAATGGGAAATTTTTGTGCCACCGGCGTTGGGTTATGGCTCCAAAGGCGCGGGCGATGTGATTGGCCCCAACCAAACCCTGATCTTTACCATTGAACTGATCAAAGTCGACGACGAGCGACCTAAGCGATAGGCTGCGTTAAGGCTCCGGCCTTGCTCGTTGGCAAATCGTTAGACAAAAAAAAACCCCGGTCACGACGCAATGCGTTCCGGGGTCTGCTTCCAAGCTATCGATCGTCAAAATCTGACCCAAAAGCGGAGCAATAATCGAGGAGGATGTTGAAAAATTGCTTCAACGATTTAAATTCTAACAAACAATATCACGCTTTCCTAATATAAAAATCACCTATCACGATAGATAAATTTTATAATCCCTTATAAACTTCTCAGTCTTTTCGTAAAAAAACGAACACTTATAAATCAATCACTTCCATCACATCATACGCCGGGGTCTCAAATGGGTGCGCTGCTTTCAATGCCTGGATAACCGCCTGAATGCGTTCCTTTGCCACCACCATTTCCACTCGCATCTCCTCAACCACTTCGGTTTGGTTTGCCTCCCCCAGAAACGGCTGACTGCCGGGCAGCGGTCGAAACTGGCCCCGACCGGCCACTTCCCAACTGCAGCGATCATAATGCCCGATCTGACCGGCACCGGCTTCGAACACCGCATCCTTGACCGTCTCCACGTGCGTTTTCGGAACATAAAAGCATAATTTATACATATTCACCCTTCATTTTTTTAAAATGGTGACCACGCTTATCATTCGCCCTGAGCGATAACGCTTCGAGCATGAAACAAAGAGGTCTTATGCGAAACTTACTCATTACCTACACCATTATACTGGCGCTGGGCATTGGCGCCATGGTTACCCAGATCCACTATCTTGCCAACATTGCCGGTTTCATTGGCGCCATCGGCCTGATGCTGGTGTTTTTCAAAGACCGTCCCGACGAAGAAACCCTAAGCCCGGAACAACAGGCGCACAACAAAAAAATGCGCCGCTATTGGTACATTGTGTTCATCACCGGGATTGTTTTCAGCCTGATTTTCGGCAGCCTCTGGAACAGTCACATGGGGCGCATGGTCTAGCTGCCCTGATTCCAATTCACTGCGGCCCGACTTTCGGGCATAAAAAAACCGGCAGATGCCGGTTTTTTTATGGGGACAGGGCCTGGATCAGATCACTTCACTCAGCAACGCGTTCATGCGTTTGATGAATTCACCCGGGCTTTCCAGCGTATCGCCTTCGGCCAGTTGCGCCTGTTCCAGCATAAACAGCGACCACTCTTTCAGCTTGGCCTCATCATCCAGCGCCTCCAGCTTTTTCACCAGGGCGTGATCCGGGTTGAGCTCCAACACGGGCTTCTGCTTAGGCACCGGCTGTCCCATCTGTTCCATCATACGGATCATCTGCGGCGTCATGTCACCTTCAGCCGGGACCACGCACGCCGGTGAATCGGTCAGACGGTGAGTGACCTTAACGTCTGCCACCTGATCTTCGATGGCTTTTTTCACCTTATCGGTCAGGGCTTCGCGCGCTTTTTTGTCCTCTTCGCTCAGATCCTTGTCCGCTTCTTCGTCCAGTTCTTTCAAATCGGCCGCGGTCACGGATTTGAGCTGTTTGCCTTCAAATTCGGTCAGATGCGACACCACCCACTCATCAATGCGATCGGTCAGCAGCAGCACCTCAATGCCTTTTTTGCGGAACATTTCCAGGTGCGGGCTGCCCAGTGCCGCCGCGTGGGTTTCGGCGGTCAGGTAGTAGATCGCTTCCTGATCCTCACTCATGCGGTCAATGTAGTCGGCCAGTGACACCCGCTGTTCGGTCACGGACGGTTCCTGCGTGGAAGTAAAGCGCAACAGAGCGGCGATTTTGTCTTTGTTGGCAAAATCTTCGATGATGCCTTCTTTCATCACATTGCCGAACTGATCCCAGAAGGTGTTGTAATCACTCTGGTCATCGGCTTTGGCCATTTTGTTTAACTGGTCCAACACACGCTTGACGGAGGCGGCACGAATTTTATCCACCACTTTGTTGCTCTGCAGGATTTCACGCGACACATTCAGCGGCAGGTCATTGGAATCGATCACCCCGCGTACAAAGCGCAGATACGTTGGCATCAGGTGTTCGGCATCATCCATAATAAAGACGCGCTTCACATACAGCTTGAGGCCATAACGACGGTCGCGGTCATAGAGATCAAAGGGCGCACGTTTGGGCAGGTAAAGCAAAGAGGTGTATTCCAGCGTACCCTCTACTTTGTTGTGCATGTGCGCCAACGGTGCTTCAAAATCATGCGACAGCGTCTGATAAAAGTTGTTGTAATCGTCTTCTGACAATTCGGACTTCCGCTGGGTCCAGATCGCGGTGGCCTTGTTGACCTGCTCCAGCGTCTTTTCACCCGTTTCTTTGCCTTCGTCGTCGGTCTGTTCTTCCCACATTTTGATCGGGAAATTAATGTGGTCGGAATAGGTGGTGATCACATTCTTCAGACGGAACGGCTCCAGGAACTCATCCATGTCCTCTTTCAGGTGCAAGACGATCTCGGTACCTTTTTCCGCTTTTTCCACGGTTTCCAGGGTGTACTCCCCTTCGCCGGTGGATTCCCAACGGGTCGCCGTGGCGGCTTCTTCACCCGCCTTGCGTGTGGTCAGCGTCACTTTGTCAGCCACGATGAACGACGAATAAAAGCCGACCCCGAACTGACCGATCAGATGGCTGTCTTTGGCCTGATCTCCGGTCAGGTTTTCCAGGAATTTTTTGGTGCCGGAGTTGGCAATGGTCCCAATGTTTTCGACCACTTCATCACGCGTCATGCCAATACCGTTATCCGTGATCGACACGGTGCGCGCGTCCTTGTCAAAGCCGACAATGATCTGCAGCTCGGATTCGCCTTCGGACAGTTTGTCATTGGACACGGCTTCAAAACGTAGCTTGTCCAGAGCGTCGGAGGCGTTGGACACCAGTTCGCGCAAAAAGATTTCTTTATTGCTGTAAAGGGCATGGATCATCAGCTTGAGCAGCTGATTGACTTCGGTCTGAAACGCATGGGTTTCGGTCTGACTCATACTCTGTCTCCTGAACGTAGGTTAAGCAGGGCGAGCGTCGCCCGTCATAGATGGAAATTAAAATCGATGTCAGAGGTATAGGGGCGGGGGAATTTTTTTCAAGAGGAAACAGGAAAATTTACCAGGCCTGGTAAAAAAAGGATCGAACCGCTTAAAGTTTTGCCATGCCACCGCCTTCTGCCACGGCGAACGCCAACGCATAGTGGCGCTCATCGCTGAGGCTAAGCGACCAGCGTTCAATGCCCAACCGTTCAGCGTGTGCCCGGGTCGCTCCAGACAACGCCACCTGCGGCTGTCCGGCGTCGGTGTGAACGATGTCAATGCCCTGGAAGGACACGCCCTGTGTAAAGCCGGTACCCATGGCTTTGACCACCGCTTCCTTGGCGGCCCAACGCTTAGCCAGAAATCGCTCGGGAAAGTCACAACGCGCGCACTCGTCCCGTTCGGAGTCGGTCAGAATGCGCCGGATAAAACTCTCACCGCGACGGGTCAGCAACTGCTCGATCCGAGCGATTTCAACCAGGTCGGTGCCAATGCCGGTAATCATCAATCAGGCGATTTTTCGGGCTTCGACCATCATGCGCTTCATGTCGGACACGGCGGTGGGCAGGCCGCAAAACACCGACTGAGCAATGATGGCATGACCGATATTGAGCTCTTCAATGTCTTTGATCGCCGCAATCGCAGCCACATTGTGATAATGAAGCCCATGCCCGGCGTTGACCGACAACCCCAAAGACACCGCCAGATCGGTGGCGGCCTGCAGCCGAACCAACTCCTGCTCAATCGCTTTGGGTTCGGTCAGTTCAGCATAAACACCCGTGTGCAATTCAATCACCGGTGCGCCCACTTCGGCCGCCGCGCGGATCTGAGCTTCCTCGGCATCAATAAACAGACTCACGCGCGTGCCGTTGTCAGCCAGTTTCTGGCAAAACGGCGTCAGCATCGCTACCTGTCCGGCCACATCCAATCCGCCTTCAGTGGTCAGTTCTTCGCGTCGCTCCGGCACCAGACACACGTCTTCAGGCTGGGTTTCCAGTGCAATGGCAAGCATCTCATCGGTGGCGGCCATTTCCAGGTTCACCTTAGTCTGGCGCATGTCCACCAAATGATGCAAGTCGGCATCCTGAATGTGACGTCGATCTTCACGCAAATGCAGCGTGATGCTGTCGGCACCGGCCATTTCCGCATCCAGTGCGGCCTTGACCGGATCGGGATAACGCGTGCCTCGGGCCTGTCTTAGCGTGGCCACATGATCGATGTTCACGCCCAGAAAAATCGGTTTCATGTCTAATCCTCAATCTGATTGAAATGTTTGGGGGTACATCCCCAGGTTTACGTGTCCTGGGAAAATAACGCCCGTGCTTGTATCGGCTGACCGTTCAAGGCTTGCGTCAACGCGGTTCGAAAAATAAATCGCCAGGGTTTTTGACAGGCGGCATCATAGTCTCCCTGAGCAAACGCCAGCAGACAATGCCCCGGCACCGTAAGCTCAATTGAATTGGGACCCACCGGCCAAAACCCGGCATCCGGCGCGAACGCATAGTGCGCGTGCGGATCAATCGGCTGGCCATCCAGCGACTGACGAAACTCAATCCGAACGCCCAGCTGGTCCAGCAATACCCACTCAAACTGGCGTAATTGCCAGGCCTGCTGAGCCCGATCTTTGGCATCGGCCAGTTGATACAGCGTCTGCTCGTAAGCTCGGTAAAACGGGGTCATGGCCACCCCTGGATAAAGCAAACGATACATCAGCTCATTGACATAAAGACCACAGTAGCTGGCCTCGCCCATCAGCGGGAAGCGAATGCCCGCCGCCTCCATGCTGTGCAGCGTCACCAGTTCTCCGCGGCCTTCGCGCCAACTTAAATGCAGCGGCTGAAACGGCTGACACAAGGCACGCTTAGCCGCCGCGCCTTTCTGGCCGGAGCGCAGCCCCCGGACCACGGCGGTCAGCTTCCCCTGCTCCGGCGTAAAGAAGGTCACCAGGGCACTGGTTTCCCGGTATGCCTTCTGATGCAATACGTACCCCGATTGAGTGATCGCTTGCGCCATGCATGCCTCATTCTGCGCCCTGGTTCGAGCCGTTATACGTCGGGGTCATACCCCAGACTGGCCAATGCCCGGTCGTCGTCTGCCCAGTTTTCTTTGACCTTGACCCACAGCTCCAAGTGCACCCGGGCATCCATCAGATGCATCATGTCCTTGCGCGCCTGAATGCCGACCTGCTTGATCAGTTGGCCTTTTTTGCCGATGACAATCATTTTCTGCCCCGGACGTTCCACCAAAATCAACCCGTGGATTTCCCAACGATCCGCTTCGTCATCCCACTGAAAGCGCTCGATTTCCACGGTCACGCCATAAGGAACTTCCGCCCCCAGCAATCGCATGAGCTTTTCGCGGATGATCTCCGAGGCCAAAAACCGAGTGGAACGATCGGTCAGGGTTTCTTCCGGGAAAATCATTGGCTGCTCTGGCAAACGGGCGGTTAAGGCCTCTTGCAGGGTTTTGATCCCGGACTGGTTGTACGCCGAAAGCGGAATGATTTCATCGTAACGCACCTTTTTGCCGATTTTTTCCAAAAACGGCAACAGCGCATACTTGTCCGGGAACAGATCAATTTTATTCACCGCAATGATCAATGGGATAGCCTGATGCTCGCATTTTTCTGCCACGGCTTCGTCTTCACGCGTCCAGCGATCCGCTTCGACCACCATGACAATCACATCCACGCCCGACAGGGCGCCGCTGGCAGTTCGATTCATCATCCGGTTAAGTGATTTTTCCGCGCCCAGATGCATGCCCGGGGTGTCCACGTACACAATTTGCGTCTGTTCGTTGGTCACCACGCCGTGAATACGGTGACGGGTGGTCTGCGGCTTGGGCGAGGTAATGCTGAGTTTCTGGCCGATCAGACGGTTCATCAGGGTGGATTTGCCCACATTGGGGCGGCCGACCACCGCCACAAACCCGGCGCGATAGGCGTTATCAGTCATCCGCTTCCCCTTTTTCCAGCACGCGCAGCGCTTCTTCGGCTGCGAGTTGTTCCGCTTTGCGTCGACTGGTGGCAACCGCTTCAAATTTCCGGTCCAGTGCTGACACAAAACAGCTGATGGTAAATTCCTGGGCATGGGCCGGTCCGTTGACGCTGATCACCGAATACTCGGGCAGGTCAGCCTGTCGGGCCTGCAAGGTTTCCTGCAGACGGGTTTTGGGATCTTTGCCCACTTTGGCCGGGTCCAAGTTGGCCATGCGGTCAGCATAAAGACGCGTCACAAACGCACGGCAGGCATCCAACCCACCGTCTTCGTACACGGCCGCAATGATCGCCTCCACCGCATCGGCAATGATTGAGGAGCGACGGTAGCCACCGCTTTTAAGCTCCCCCGGGCCCAGCATCAGATAATCCGACAGATCATACTCGCGCCCGATTTTGGCCAGCGTTTCGCCCTTGACCAGAAACGCACGCACCCGGCTGAGATCGCCTTCGGAAATGCCATGAAACTGGTGAAACAAGGCGTCGGCGATCATAAAATTGACCAGACTGTCGCCCAGAAACTCCAGACGTTCGTTGTTTTTGGCGCCCATACTGCGATGCGTCAGTGCCCGCGCCAGAATGTCCGGGTTCTCAAAGGTGTAGCCAAGCTTTGCCGACAACTGGCGCAAACGTTTAGCCTGTTCGGTTTCAGCGGCCATCAATCAATGCCTTTGCCAATTCGTCCAAAATCAATGCCATCATCCCAGTGCATCCAGATGCCAAACGCTTCGCCTTTGAGGTTTTTTTCCGGCACAAAGCCCCAGAAGCGGCTGTCATTACTGTGATCCCGATTATCACCCATCACAAAATAATGCCCTTCGGGCACCGTCACCGACACCAAATCCTGACTGGATTTCTGGTGGTCGAGCAAAATCCGATGCGTACGCTCATCCAGCGACTCCTGAATCAAAGCAGTGCCGTCCATGATATTGCCGGCGCCTTCGCCGTCGTATTCACCCAGCGCCTGTTGCATGGCCGGTTGACCATTGATAAAGAGCGTACGCTCAATGTAGGAAATTTCGTCCCCCGGGAGGCCGACAATGCGCTTGATGTAATCCACGTTGGGATCCTTGGGGTATTTGAACACGGCCACATCCCCGCGTTCCGGCTCACCGGTGTCAATCAGTTTGGTCTGAGTGACCGGCAATTTAATGCCGTAAGCAAACTTATTCACCACAATGAAATCCCCAATCTGCAAGGTCGGGTACATGGAGCCGGAGGGAATCCGAAAGGGTTCGATCACAAACGAACGCAGCACCAGCACAATCAGGAAGACCGGAAACAGAGAACGTGCGTACTCCACCAAAACCGGTTGTTTTTCACCGGTCACCGACCGGGCGCGTTTGGGGGCCCAAACCGTCTTGTCCACATATACAATCACGCCGGTGATGGCGGTGACAATCACCAGTATCAGTTCAAAACTCATCTATTGGCTCACTTTCTTGGGTTCGCCCGCGCCGGTTAAAACTTGGGCCGGCCCGACAAATTTAACCAGGCCTGGTAAAAATCAATTATCTTCAGAGGTGTCGAGCACAGCCAGAAACGCCTCCTGCGGCAAATCGACACTGCCAATCGACTTCATGCGCTTTTTGCCTTCTTTCTGTTTCTGCAACAGTTTCTTTTTACGCGACACATCCCCGCCGTAACATTTGGCGGTCACATTTTTACGTAAAGCTTTCACGTTGGTACGGCCAATAATTTTAGCACCAATTGCCGCCTGAATGGCGACATCAAACATCTGGCGCGGAATAATTTTGCGCAGTTTTTCAATCAGCATCTTGCCGCGTGGCACGGATTTGGATCGATGCACAATCACCGCCAGGGCATCCACCGGCTCGCTGTTCACCAGAAACTCCAGCTTCACCAAATCATCAGACTGGAAGCGACGGAACTCATACTCCATGGAGGCGTAGCCACGTGACGTGGATTTCAATCGGTCGAAAAAGTCCAATACCACTTCATTCAGCGGCAATTCATATGTCAGCGACACCTGTTTGCCCACATACTGCATGTCTTTTTGCACGCCGCGTTTTTCAATGCACAGCTTCATCACCGGCCCCACGAATTCTTCAGGCACCAGAATGTTGGCCACAATGATCGGCTCACGGATTTCTTCAATCGTCGCCTGGTCGGGGAGGCTTGAAGGGTTATCGATGCTGAGCACCTCGCCCTTTTTGGTCACCACCTCGTACACCACCGTCGGCGCGGTGGTGATCAGGTCCAGGTTGTATTCGCGCTCGAGTCGTTCCTGTATAATTTCCATGTGCAGCATGCCCAGGAAACCACAACGAAACCCAAAGCCCAGCGCATCGGAACTTTCCGGCTCGAAATACAGCGCGGCATCATTCAGTCGCAATTTGCGCAAGGCTTCGCGCAGATCTTCAAAATCTTCCGAGCTGATCGGAAACAACCCGGCAAAGACACGGGGCTGCGCCGGTTTAAACCCGGGCAGACGCTCCACCTCGCGCCCCGCTTCCATCAGGGTGTCGCCCACCGGCGCGCCGTCAATGTCTTTGATGCCCGCGATCACGAAGCCGACTTCTCCGGCACGCAGCACCTCCTTGGGCGTGCGCTTGGGATTGAATATCCCCACCTGATCCACTGAGTATTCTTCGCCGGTGGAGGAAACTTTCATTTTGGTTTTTTTGCCGATCTGACCGTCAATGATCCGCACCAGCGAGACCACGCCCAGATAATTATCAAACCAGGAATCAATGATCAGCGCTTTCAACGGTGCGTCCCGATCGCCTTCCGGCGGCGGGATTTTTTTGACGATGTCTTCCAGCGTTTCCTTGATGCCCACGCCGGACTTGGCACTGGCCTGAACCGCATCATGCGCTTCGATGCCGATGATCTCTTCGATCTCATCCACCACGCGTTCCGGTTCCGCGGCCGGCAGATCGATTTTGTTCAGCACCGGCAGGACTTCCAGCCCCTGTTCGATCGCGGTGTAACAGTTGGCCACCGTTTGAGCCTCCACGCCTTGCGAGGCGTCAACCACCAGCAGTGCCCCTTCGCAGGCGGCCAGTGAGCGTGACACCTCATAAGAGAAATCCACATGCCCCGGCGTGTCGATGAAATTGAGCTGATAGGTCTGACCATCATCGGCCTGATAGTGCAACGTCACACTCTGTGCCTTGATGGTAATGCCCCGCTCCTTTTCCAGATCCATCGAGTCGAGCACCTGCTCTGACATCTCGCGCTCGGTCAGGCCTTCACACAAACGGATAAACTGATCCGACAGCGTGGACTTGCCATGATCGATGTGCGCAATGATGGAAAAATTTCTGATATGCGTAAGCTGTGTGGCCATGCGTGCCTCAAACAAAATAACGGTTCAAAATAAAAAAAGGGTGACAAGTCACCCTTTGGGCCCCGTTTTCAGGGGCATCGCTGAGCGGCTGGCTCAGCGGGTCAATGAATTGGCGCTTATTTTACGTGATCTGAACAAAAAACGCATCTTTGTCCGTCACACAGCGCACCTAGGAGTCTGTCAGATTTAAGACAGATCTACTGCGCCGGATGGAAAACGGCCCATTTTTCCGATCCTTGTCGTCAAATAGCGGCTGCTATTCTCCTCAAACGAACGAAAAATTGTCCTCGCTTTCCCTCTCGGCTCGCTACGATCGCTCAAACCCGACAGACTCCTGGGCTTATTCCAACACCACCGGCAGGAACATCGAGCGCTTGCCACGCACAATCCGAACCGGGATGGAGCGCCCCTTGGGCAACTCTTCCATCAGGTCATTGAACGCCGCGACCGACTTAACCGGTTGGAAATTAATCGTGACCAGAATGTCGCCGGGCTGAATGCCTGCTTTGTGCGCCGGACCACCATGTTTGATGTCGCTGACGCCCACACCGAATGGCAGATTGCGCTCGGCCAGCACTTGCTCGGGCACGGTTTCCACAGCGACGCCCAGCGCATCGTTGCGGTCCGGTCCGCCATTGTCTGGCTGAATGGCCTCATTCTGAGCCAGATCGGCTTCACCCAGTGCCTTGAGCTCGACCGTCATGGTCTTACGCTCACCATTTCGCAACACTGTCATCTGCAAGGGTTCGCCCACTGGCGAAGCGCCTACCACCGGCGGCAGATCGCCGGATTCATCAATGGTTTTGCCTGCAAACGAAATGATCACATCGCCCGGTTCCACGCCAGCGGCTTCCGCAGCGGAGTTGGGCGAAATCGAATTCACCAGCGCCCCCATGGGTCGCTCCATGCCGAAACTTTCGGCCAGATCGCCGGAGACTTCCTGAATGCCGACGCCCAAAAAGCCGCGCACCACTTTGCCCGATTCTTTAAGTTGCTTGACCACATTCATGGCGATGTCAATCGGAATGGAGAAAGACAAGCCCATGGAGCCGCCGCTGTTACTGAAAATCTGCGCGTTCACACCAACCACTTCACCGGCGGTGTTGAGCAAAGGCCCACCGGAATTACCCGGATTGATCGGCACATCGGTCTGAATGAACGGCACATAGGTGTCATTGGGCAAGGTACGGCCCAGCGCACTGACAATGCCGTGCGTTACCGTGTAATCCAGACCGAAGGGTTCACCGATTGCCAGCACCCACTGACCGACCTGAAGGTCTTTGGCCGTTCCAATATCAGCCACCGGCAAACCATCGGCATCGACTTTAAGCAGCGCGATGTCAGAGCGTTTATCGGAGCCGACCACTTCCGCGGTCATTTCCCGGCGATCGTTTAACTTGACCACGATGTCGTCGGCGCCGTCGATCACATGATGGTTGGTCACAATGAATCCATCTTCGGAGATAATGAATCCGGAGCCCAGTGACGACTCTTTACGACTGGGTCGATCACCACGCCCTTCCCCGCCGGGCATGCCAAAGAAATGACGTAGCATTTCATCCGGCAACCCTCTGAACTGCGGCGGTACACGCTGTTCAACCTCTCGCGTGGTGCTGATGTTCACCACGGTTGGGCTGTGGTCACGTGCCAGTTGAGAAAAATCGGGCAGCATCACGCCCGGTGCTCCCTGCCCAGCCGTTTGCTCGGTGGGCGTCTTGGCCTGAGCTTGGGCCAGATTGAGGGCCATCAGCACCGTCAACAGAGCCAGACCACTGACGGCCACCTTAAAAGGGTGCCAGATTGCGGCTGAGAGTTTGGTCATGTTTACGTCTCCTTCGATATACGTTGATGCAACACCGGTTTCTGCGGCGTCCAGAAGTTGCGCGGCCACCACCAGCCCACGATCAGGCCGGCAAACGCCAGCCCGGCGGTTAATGCCTCTGTGGTTGCGTCCGACGTCGGCCAGATCACCTGAGCCAATGCTGCGCCCAAAAACAATCCCATTAAGGGTAACCCATACCCCATCAGCGAATGTTTGATTAATTCTGACTTTTTCATGGACAAACGCACCCGATCATGCAGTCCCACGTCCAGCGTGTTGTCCACCCAGATTTCATTTTGCGCTTTGGGCACCAGCCACTGCGTCAGCACACCCGTGCCACAGGTGCCTTGACTCTGACAACTGTCACACCCACTCTGACTCATCGTCCGAACCAGAGCCTGATCGCCTTTTAGCTCAATGACATCGCCTTCTGCCAGAACAGTCTCGGACGAATCCGTTGGGTTATGAGGATCGGTTGCGTTCACAGTGTTCTTTTCTCCTGTGCCATTGGCGTCGCCTTCCTTGTGCTTTATGCTACCATTATGCAGATTTTCAAGGTGGGCGGACCGCCGATTTGTTCCAACCCTTGTGACCGGGCAAGCCAACGCAGCGAACGCATTCATGAGCAAACAGACCTACCCCAAATACTGTACTGACATACTGGTGATCGGCAGCGGCATCGCCGGTCTGTCCGTGGCCCTGAAACTGGCCCGACACGCCAAGGTCATGGTGGTGGCCAAAGCCTCGCTCAATGAAGGCAGTTCCGTTTACGCCCAGGGTGGCATCGCCGCCGTACTTGACCCGTTTGATTCGGTCGAATCCCACATTCAGGACACACTCGAAGCCGGTGCGGGCCTGTGTGACCCCGACGCCGTTCGACTGGTCGCCGAAAAAGGCGCCGATGCCATCTATGAATTGATTGACCTGGGCGTGCCTTTCAGCAAGCATGACGCCAAAAGCTATCACCTCACTCAGGAAGGTGGGCACAGTCACCGGCGGGTCATTCATGCCGCCGACCATACCGGCAAATCGGTGACGGAAACCCTGCTGGATCAGGTCAAACAAACGCCCAACATCACGCTGATGCCCAACCACATGACCGTGGACTTGATTCTGTCGGACGACCGCAAGCGCTGTCTGGGCAGCTATGTGCTCAACCAAAGCACCCAGATCGTCGCCACGCTGGTCGCACAGAAAACCATTCTCGCCACTGGCGGGGCATCCAAAGCGTATCTTTACACCAGTAACCCCGACACCTCCACCGGGGATGGCATCGCCATGGCCTGGCGCGCTGGCTGTTCGGTCACCAACATGGAATTCAATCAGTTTCATCCCACCTGCCTGTTTCACCCCAAAGACCGTTCCTTTCTGATATCCGAGGCGGTGCGCGGGGAAGGTGGCATTTTGAAACGCCCGGACGGCACGCCCTTTATGGCGCATTATGACGAACGCGCCGAACTGGCCCCGCGAGACGTGGTGGCCCGTGCCATCGACCAGGAAATGAAAGCCCACGGATTGGACTGCGTCTATCTGGACATCCGCCATCGATCTGAAGGCTTCATTCTCAACCACTTTCCAACCATTTATGCCCGCTGCCTCAAAGTGGGCATCGACATCACGCGCGACCCGATCCCGGTGGTCCCCGCTGCCCACTACACCTGCGGCGGCATCACCACCAACCTCAAAGCCGAAACCGAAATCGCCAACCTCTATGCCATCGGCGAAACGGCCTACACCGGTCTGCATGGCGCCAACCGCCTGGCCAGCAACTCATTGGTCGAGGGGCTGGTTTTTGCCCAGGCCGCCTATGAAGCCATTCTGGAAAGTTTTGAACCGGAACCGTCGCTCTGTGCCAGTCGCATTCCAGCCTGGGACGACCACCTGGTCACCCAGCCCAAGGAAAAAGTACTGGTCAGTCACGACTGGGATGAACTCAGACGGGTCATGTGGGATTACGTCGGCATCGTGCGCACCGACAAGCGACTTCAGCGGGCGCTGAAACGGGTTCAGATACTAAAAGATGAAATTCATGAATTTTATCGCCACCATACGCTCAGCAGCGATCTGCTGGAATTGCGCAACCTGACGCAGGTGGCCGAGCTGATGATCCAGAGCGCGATTCAACGCAAAGAAAGCCGGGGCCTGCACTATAATCTGGACCACCCCGAGCGGATTGATCCGGCCTCGCCGACTCGGCTGCAGCCGGAAAAACGATCTTAGCCGTTTCGAAGCGGCACATCGTCCACATTGGCCACCTGCTCCAACAAACCATCAGTGGCCAGACGGTCGATGTCAATCAGAATCACCATATGCCCTTTTTCGACTTTGGCATCCGGGTCTTTCTGACTGATGTCCTGAGCTTTGGTCACGGCTTTGCCAGACTCGGTAATGGTTGCCAGGCCCTGCATGAAATGATTGTCCACGGAACTGGAAATATCCGGTGGCGGCTGCAGTGACTTCATATCAAAAGCATGCACATCGGACACGGCATCCACCACCAGGCCCACAACCCGCTCGCCCTGTGCCGTCAGAATCTGCACCACGATCACCACGGTGGTCGGGTCAACCTCCGCCGGCAACTTGAAGCGTTCGCGCAAATCGAGCACCGGCACCACGGTGCCACGCAGGTCCACCACGCCTTTGACATAACTGGGAACATTGGGCAACGGGCTCGGTTTTTCCCAACCGCGGATTTCCTGAACCCGATCAATCGCCACCGCAAACTCTTCCTTACCCAGCTTAAACGTCAAAAATTCTTTCATTTCCGATTCTTGCGTCACCCGTTTTTCCTCCATCTGGATCTCATTGAGTGAATACGAACTCTAGTGTAGCGTCTCCAGTGGCCCCTAGCAATTATCAATCCATTTCACCGCGTCCGGACACATCCAGATCTGACTCAGCGTTGACCTCCACCCACTGATTGAGCGCACACAAATAAAGCACTTGTGTCTGTGGGCGCGACTCCAACCGCGCAATCAACTCTCCATAACGTGCCAGTTGCGGAGCATAGGTTTGTGTCAGGCTCTCAATCCACGCGGCCCGTTCTGTGTCAGTCAGCGAGGCAGGTGGCTGATTGGTTTTGTAATCAATGATCCAGCGCCGCCCGCTGTCATCCACTAGGGTGCGATCCACCACCGTCTGCAGCACCTGTATCTGGTCCGACCAGGGCACCACCTCGGACAAGGCCCATTCCGATTTTGCTTCCGAGTGGTCCGTCTGCAAAGCCCATCTGACCCGGTCATGAGTCAGCGCCTGTTGCAGACAATGCGTCACGCGTTGCAAAGCCTCAGAAACAAACGCAGAGGGCAACACCGACTGCAAACGCTGCTGCAACCAGGGTTCGAGCGACCTCAGACGCACCGCATCCTGATCCGGCGTCTCAGACAGCGTCCAGTATTGCAACACTTCGTGCACCAGATTGCCCACTGCCTTACCAACACCAACCCCCGGCCCGGCGGCTTGTTCAGCCCTCGATACGGGTAACGAAGTGTCCGGCGTGGCCGATGCAGTGGCACTGGGCTGGTGTTGCTGCTGATAACGCTGCCAGCCCGACTGCTGTGTTAACCAGGCCTGGTAAAAAGATTGGTTTGGCGCGGGCGCGGACTCAAACGGTGCGACATCAGCCCGGCGACGCAGTACCTTGGCCGGCACACAGCTCTGCTCTGGCGGCGCCGTTTCCAGGTCGGGCGACTGGGTGAGCCAATGTTGAAACGCATCCAGCCGCTCACCCTGTATCAGCGGCCAAAGCAGAGCAAGAAAACTGCCCTGGGCCGGAGCCAAGGACTCGGGTGCTTCCAGCGCTTTGTCACTGGGTTTTAACGACACAAACAAATGCAGACAGCGCTTGGCCCGCGTGATGGCCACATAGAGCAATCGAGCCAGTTCATGCCGTTGTTTGCGCTTTTCATAGGTTTTGATCAGTTCGCCCAGTCGGGTATCGGCTTTGGCACGTGCCGATTGGCCTTTTTGCAGCAACGGTGCCAGCACCCAGCGCGAAAACGTTTTGCCCTGGGCATCTTCCTGCTTAAAAGGCAGCCACTGAATCAGCGGTTCGTCATCAGCGCGACCGATTTTTCCCAGTGACGGCAGAATCACCGTGTCAAACTCCAGCCCCTTGGATTTGTGAATCGTCATCAACTGCACCTGCTCCGCCTCATTGGACGTATCCGGGCGGGCATACAAAGTTTCCAGCGACTGGGCCAAGGTCTCGCCGGTGATGTCCGTGCCCTCGGTTTCCAGGTCCACCAGCATGCGCTGCCAGACCCGCACATTGTCACGCGCCGCCTCCGACAACAGCGTGCGCGCCCCGCCTAACTCCAACCAGGCCTGTTTGACGCGTTCACTCAACGCCACCGCCCCACTCAAGCGCATGGCTTTGGCCAGAATGGGCACGGCCTGTGCCAGCACCTTTTGCCCGGTTTCCGACAGCGACTCGCGCCGCGCCGGATCATTCAAGGACGCCCAGACCGGTTCGTGGAATCTGGCCGGGTCCCCCAGCAGCGCATGCAGATCAAACAGCGACAGGCCAACCAAAGGCGAGCGCAACAAGGCCAGCCAGGCCGCGCGATCTTCCCGGTGCACCAGCGCCAGCGTCAACGCTTGCAGGTCCTGAATTTCCTGTCGTTCCGACAAGGCCTCCAGCTCAATGGCCCGAAACGCAATGCCCGCCTCCTTCAACGCCTGCGCGATGGGCTTGAGGTGACTGCGACTGCGCCCCAGAATGCCCAGCTCGGCTCCCGCCGGACGCGTTGCCTTCCAACGCGCTACCTCGGCCACCAGCGTCTCAATATCGGTTTCTGGAGTGAAATCCCCTCGATAATAGACCCCCTCCCCAGCCAGGGTTTTGCGAGCATTGGCCGAGGCATACGCCACCGCCCCGGTGGTCATGTCATCGTCGTCCGGCATGATTTGCGCAAACACCCCATTGACCCAATCCACCACCCTTTGGCTCGAACGGAAATTCACGGTCAAAGACAATGGCGTTAACGCCAGCGATCCCACACCGTGATGCCAGGCCTGCAGGAAATTGGCCACTTCGGCTTCCCGAAAACGGTAGATCGATTGCATTGGGTCCCCCACCAGAAACAAACTGTGCCCATCGCCGGGCGCCCAGCCGGCAATCAGTTTTTCCAGCAGCGCAAACTGCGACACAGACGTGTCCTGAAACTCATCGATCAGCAGGTGCTGCAGACGATAATCCAACTGCTCGGCAAACTCGGTGGGTGCATCCGGCTCGCCCAGAGCGCGGGACGCCGCCTGAGAGATTTCGATGTAGTCGCTCTGGCCTTCCTGCTGCAACACCAGTTTGAGATGCGCCGCCGCCAGTCGCAACAAATGCAATAGATGCTGCAGCGCCTGCCAGTCATCATCCTGATAATACGGCGCTGGCAGACGACCCAAACTCTGCAGGGCCTGGGCTGCGGTGCGATCCGAGTCGGCCTCTCTGAGTTCTTCCAGACTTTCGGTCAACTGATCCTTAAACTGTTTGCGCTGCGCTTTGTCGTCGCCTTTGGCCTTGGACGGCGACAACACGCCTTTGGCTTCGTTCATGGTTTTTAACCAGTCGCCATCGGCTTTCAACAGCCATTGCGACAGTCCCGTCCACACCGGCAACGGCGTCTTCTCATCCAACCGGGCTGGAAGGTCAAGGCCTTGCAAAACCTTCGCACCATTGGCCTGAGCGACCTCAGCCATGGCCAGCAAGTCATTCAGGTGGCGCAACCAGGGCGTTAATTGCCGCAAGGCCTGCCGAATGTCCTGATCCACCAGGTCCTGAATCGCCGTCTCCAGTGTTTGACGGGCGGCCTGATCGGCTTCGGGCCCACCGGCCAGAAACGGCAGCAAGGCATCCATCCACTGATCACGTTTGGCCAGCATTTGTGCCAACAGGTCCTGGGCCCGGGCATAGGAACCGTTGACCAGCTTCAACAGAGTGATCACTGCCGATTGCGCCTGTTCATCATTGCCATCACTCAAAGCCGCATTGGCCGCCTGTCGGTACAAAGGCATGGGCTGGGTCGTAATCTGACTGGCCAGGCCATGACGCGACAGATAAGGCATCTGCTGTACCAAATAGCTATTCAGGGAATCAATGGTGCGAATCCGCAAGCGTCCGGGGTTCTGCGCCAGCTGCCAGCCTTGTTCCCGATCGCGCTGTCGTGCGGCCTGTGCCAGCTGCTGGGTGTTGCGCTCGAACACGCCAGCTTCGTACGGCAAGGGCGCTTCGGCCGAATGCAATGCCTGCAAAATACGCTCACGCATTTCCGCCGCGGCCTTTTTGGTAAAGGTCATCGCCACGATGTTCTCCGGCTTGTCCACCACCGACAGCAAACTCAAAAACCGCTGGGTCAGCAACGCGGTCTTACCCGACCCGGCCGGGGCCTGAACAATCAGTGACCGCGTGGGGTCCACCGCTTCAAAACGGGCCTGACCGTCTTCGATCGCATCGTCCACAACCAGCGTTTGCCAGACTGGCTGCGAAGGCATGGAAATGGGCGCGTCAAAGGGCAACGAAGATTGGGTCATGGGGCATCGTCCTGCTCATTCGTGTGGGGCACCTGCTCCCACTGATTTCGTGCTTCCGGCAAGCGCAACGCCAGCCAGGAAGCGGCGTAGGCGAGATCGTTTTCGCTGCGCTCCGGCATCAGGCACATCGGCGCCTCGCCCTGCTGAATCGACTGCGCGAGCGCCCAGACCTGCTGCTTCAGATCCTGCAATACTGCTGACCAGGCCTGAGCCGGGGCGTCTTCCCCCGCTTTTTTGGCCCAGGCTGTCACATCGGTCTGACGCCCCGGCAGATTGATTTCATCGCCGTCGGCCACCAACGCCGAAAAGCGCACACCGTCATCACTGTGCAAAATGCCATAACCCAAGGCCCCGACCTGATCCAGCGCATACAAATAAGTGGCCAACTGCGGCGCTTTCAGCGGCCCCGGCCAGAGGTCTTTGGCACGGGCCCGCCCGGTTTTGTAATCCAACAACAAATGACGTCGCTCTGCATCGGTGCCGGCCAAAGCATCCACGCGATCGATTTTGATGTGCAACCGCATCTGCGCCAGCGTCACCGGGTAAGCCTGTTCGAACGCCACCACTTCAAACGGCGAACGCTGGGCTTCCAGCGCCAGCCAGCTCAGAATCAGCTCCGTCAGGCGCTGCTGTTCCAGTGTCAGCAAACTGGCTGGATAATGGTCTCCCAAGTCCGCCAGCCCCCGACGCACGCGCTCGGCCACATCTTCTCGCAACTGATCTTGTGACAAGCTCAGCAGCCTCTGCTGAGTTTGATGCTGACGCCAGAACTGCTCCAACACCTCGTGTACCAGCGTGCCCAGATGATGACGCGGCACGCCCTCTTCCACTGTTTCCAGCCCATAACGAGCGCCCAGACGGTAATCCAGAAAGGCCATCAGCGGGCACTGGCTCTGAGCGGTCAGAATGCCCACGCCGCCCGGCAGGTCTTCACCGGCCGGCACCGGCGGTGCCTGATCATCCTGCACCCAGACCCACGCATCGTCCAATGCCTGTGACGCCAGCAAGTCCGACCCCGGCGCATCGCTCGGTGTCTCACTCGCTTCTGCGCCCGATTGAACCCTCGTTATCAGAGGCGATGGCAATAAGCGCGCTTCCCCTTCCAGACAGGGGTAAGACCAGACGCTGATCGGTGCCGCATGACGCAAGCGCTCGGTCACCCCCATGGCATAATCGTATTCTCGCTCCACACTGCTGCGGGGGCATTGACGATCACGCTGGAGCGTCACCGGCAGGAAGGCGTTGGGTTTGGGCGGACGCGGCCACTTTTGATCGGTCATCTGCATGACCCAAAGCGCATCAAAAGTCTGTCCCCCAGCCTCCAGCATGCCCATGATCTGAATCGGGGCCTCACCCAGTGATTCCGGCTGATGAAGGCGCTCAGACAGATACCGGCGCAAAAGCGTCAACCATTGCGCAGCGCGTTGACGGCTCGGCTGCAGTGACAACTGTCCGAAAGTCGCCAACGCATCCAGGAACGCTTGCTTTTGTTGCTGCTCATGGCTGCTGAGGCTGGTTTTTTCGCCCGGGTCCGAAGCGGCGGTTGGTGCGGCCCACTGAAAACGCGTCAGCAATGTTTGCGCCTGCGTCGCAAACGCCGCCGCCGTCATCCGCTCTGAACGTTTGTCCGACAAGGTCTGCTCAAAACTGTGCACCAACGTTCGAGGCAAACGCACCCCCGATTCGGCCGCCTGTGCCTGCACCAACAAAGACGGCCAGCGCACTTGCGCCCATTGCCAGCGACGCAGGCGCTTATCCAGCGTCAGCCGTTGCGACAGGTCACCGGCGGTATAAGGCGAACACAGCCATTCTGACCAGGCCTGGTAAGAAATGGGGCGATCCGGCTCAAAGGCGAGCGTCAGCGTCGCCAGGGCATTGCTCACAACCGGCAACTGACTCATCGGCTGCCCCTGCGAGGCATTCACCAAAGATGGCTGTGCCAACGCCGTGTCCGACGAGGCAGACATCGGCTGACCAAACTGCTGATACAGCGCTTCCTCCAGTGCCGTCTGCAAATGGCGCTGAAGCCCGCCCTGCCAGTCCGGTGCCACCAGACCGATGCGAACCTGGCTCATGGGCTTGTGCTGTGCCAGATCGGCCAGCGTTTTCGCCGCCCAGTGCGCCGCACTCTGCCATTCCGCCTGAGCATCGGCCAGGACCTTCACGCGGCTGTCAGGCGTGTCCGTCACGGCCCGGTCGCGTTCATCCACCGTCACGCCCTGCGTTCGAAACAGCGTCACCAGCGCATGCATAGACGGGGGCCACTCGTCGAATCCCACCAGCGTCAATCGCTTTGGCCACGCCAGATCATCCGAGCCGGCCAGCGTTTTCAGTTGCTGATAGCGCCAACGCTGATGGGTCGGCGCATCCAACCAGTTTTTATCCATCAGTTGCTGGCGATATGCGCTTGCCAGCGTTTGCCAGAGACGGCTTTCCGCCGACCGGTTATGGCCGTCACAACAATGGGCGAGCATTGCCTCAGAGGCGATCACGGCCTCGGGTTCGTAAGGCAGAAGGTTCTCATGCAACAAACACCAGGCCTGATAGAGCTCACGCGCCGTATCCGGCCCGTCGAACAGAGCATAATCCGGGGCAGCCTGAACCTGCTTGTGCAACAACCAGGCCCATTGCTGAGTGGCTTCAAACGGGGTCAACACATGATCAGGAAGTTGGTCGGGCGAGAGCCGCCCCTGAATGACCTGACGGGTTTCCCATTGCTGCCACCATTGCTCCCAGGTCAAAATCTCGGGCGTCTCCCGGGTTTGCGTCTCCGAAGCAGTAACGTGCGTCACCGTTTCCTGGGTCAGGGTCCGGGTCAGACGGGAATTGGCAGCAATGATCAGATGACCGTCAGGCATAAAGCGTTCGCAGTGAGATGAGTTTCGTTGAGCTTCGTTAAGCGATAAAAATGACTGAACCTTCTAAAGCGTTCAGTTTATCAAATCTGCAGCAATCGCGTAGAATGACGCCATCGATCCCCCTACGTCAGGAAACGTCCATGTCCCGAAAAATTTATTGCACCGCTCAATTTCAACCCAAACCCGGCCAGGCCGATCGCCTGTTTCAGACCCTGCAGGCGCTCGAACCCAATACCCTGCGCGAAGATGGCTGTCTGCAATACGTGGTGACCCGCCAGATCGAGACCCCGTTTGCCGAAGGCCAGAGCTTTCCCATTGTGTTTCACGAAATCTGGGCCGACCTTGAAAGCTTTGAAGCGCACTGTCAGCGCACGGAAATTCAGAATTTTTTCCAGACCTGCTGTCTGGCCGAAGACGGGCTGGCCGCGGATTGGAACGTGTGCGCCTATTCCGACGAACCGGCCGACTACGATCATCCTTTCAAAAAATCCGGCTTATAAAACCTGCCCCATGAGGGCGGCGACCACTGGATTCAACAACAACAGGCCCCAAACCGGTCCTTGTCGGCGCAGCCAGACCAGATTGATCGCCAACATCAGCAAAGCAAGCAGAGTGTGGCCGCTGGTGACGCCTGTCTGCGCGCTCGCGTTCAAGGACAAGGCATGTAACAGAATCGGGTTCAACCAGGCGGCGGCGAGCAGCCCCACCACCACGGCATAGATCGCCGCCAAAGCTCCGGCCACCCGAGACTGTTTCTGCCAGGCCTGGTAAAAACGCAATCCGCCCATCAACAACAGAAACCCCGGCAGAAAAATAGCCAGTGTCGCCACCAGTGCGCCCAGCCAGCCCAGGGTCTGCACCCCCAGAAAACTGGCAAAGGCAAACATCGGCCCCGGCATGGCCTGAACCGCGCCATACCCGGCCATGAACACCTCTGCAGGAAGCGGCCCGTGCGGGGCGACCCAATCCTGCGCCAAAAGCGGCAACACCACATGGCCGCCGCCAAACACCTGAAAGCCGGTTAGCGCCAACTGGGCAAACACACCGCTCAAGGTGGTCAGCACGGCAGGCAGCGTAAGCACCGCAACAAACAGCGCAAAGGCGCTGGCCAGCAGCAAACGGCTCTGCCGGAGACCGGGACGGCGTTCCAGGGCGGCACCCAAACCATCCGAATGACGGCCGCGCAAAGGCCTTAGCCGTCCCAGCGCGCCCACAACCCCGCACAGCATGATCAACGTCCAGGCCGGAACAGGCGTCAGCAAGAACACCCCGCCGCTGAGCACCGCCATGCCCCAAAGCAGCCATCGCCGCCCCAGAGCGCGACTCATTTGAATCAAAGCCAGCGACACCACGACTGCGGCCACCCACAACCAACCTTGCATCAAGGGTGCCAGAGCGTCGGCATAGGTCTGGCCCACCCAACCAAACAGGCCCAGCAGCAAGGCCGTCGGCAGGGTAAAGCCGACAAACGCCGCCAACGCCCCCAACCAACCGGCACGCTGATAGCCCAGCATAAAGCCAAGCTGCGAACTGGCCGGACCCGGTAATGTCTGCGACCAGATCAGCCAGCGCTCAAACGCCGCCGTCTCAAACCAACGCAATTGCTCGACAAACGTGCGCTGAAAAAACGCCACATGCGCCGCCGGACCACCAAAGGCGTGGCAGCCCAACCACAAAAAACGCCAAAACACTTCCCAGCTGTCACGCCCCATCCGCAAACTCCCTGCACCCGCCATACTTTCGCCTGAGTGTACACGCGTCGTCTGACAACCCCATGACAAAACACAAAAAAAGCCTTCCGGTCTGACGACACAGGAAGGCCAAGAACGAACGCAAACGGTTCAAACCACCGACTCATAAACGGTCGGTGTGTGAATTTTGATGGGCGCTAACCGTTATTCAAAATTTTCTCCCAGATCTCCACCGGTCATTTCTTTGTAAATATGACGGGCATTGTTCTGATAGGTCTGCTCGTACACAGAGCGATCCGAATACATGGACTGATCGATTTCTTCGGCGTCACTGATGTCGCCGCCCTGATCGATCACCTTCTGCACCTCTTTTTGCATGTACACCAGATAATCATGCGTGTCGGTTTTCACCGTTGCCAGATCGGTCGGCCCGCCATGCCCCGGGATCACCAGCACATCATCGGGCACATAGTCCATCATCGTGCGGAATGTCTCCACCCAATACTGGGTATTGGTGTAGGAAAACAGCGCCAGCATACGGCTGTTGTAGCCCACATCCCCGGTTAACAGCAGGTTGCGCGACGGCACATACACCAGCGTGGAACCGGGCGTGTGCCCCGGCCCGAAGTTGAGCAGCTCCACGGTTTCACCGCCGCCGACATCGATCACCATCTTGTCACTGAATTCGGTGAACTGGTCCGACACATTGCGCGCCGAATCGGTGATTTCATGCCCGACGCGGGTGCCCCAGTGTTCTTTGATGTGCTCAAAGCCCTGATCAAAATCCTGGTTGGCCACATCGTGTGAATAAAGGTTTTTCACCCCCACATCCACCCAGTAGCTGCTGCCCAGATAAGCATGGCCCTGAGAGTTTTCCACCGCCACCCATTTCACAGGCTTGTTGGTGTGTTCCTTGATCATGCGATGAAACGAGCCCGCCACCGCCGGATTGGGCCCGGCGTTGAACACAAAGACCCCGTCTTCGAATTCCATCCAAGTCAGGTTGTTATTAAGGCCGTAGTTGGTGGGGTTGTGCCAGATCAGACTGCCCACCACCGTATAGACCCCGTCCGTCACCTTGACCGGCTCGGGCAGTGGCAGCGTCGGCCCGATGTAACCGGCTTTTTTCAGGGTGCCCGCCACATCCTTGGCATAGGTATCAAACGTGGACGCCGTGGCGGCATTCGCCGACTGCATTTCCTGAGCATAACGCTCAAACCCGGCCACATAAGGATCTTTGGCCTGTGCCGCTGAGGCGACCGCCATCATCGTTGCAACCGATGTGGCCACGAGTGTTTTTGAAAATGTCATGCTTGCTCCTTTGTCTCGTGCCAGGGGCACGGGTTGCTGTTAACCAAATTCTGCCAGGCCTGGTGCGCCAGGTTTTCCCAATCATTTTTAACCAGGCCTGGTAACAATCCATCCAAATAAAACTGTATCCAGCGCAACACCGGACCATAGGCCAGGGCCGCCGCCTGCATGGTCGGCATTGACGCAATCTCATCGGCTTTCTGTGCCTGCGCCAACACCTCTCTGAGCGTCACAAACGGCTGCTGAGCACAGACAGGCGGTTGCTCGGGCAAAAATTCCTGATGGCGCGCCTGCAAAATAAAACGCATGGCGTGCGGGTGCGTGATCGCTTCCTGCATCATCCAGTCGACGAGATGGCTGAAGCGCTCCCAGCCGGTGTCATGGCGCCGGATAATGGCCTGTTGCGCCTGTTCCAACTGCGCCAGCAACGCTTCCATCAATCTTCGCGCAATGGTTTCCTTGTCGCCAAACGCGTGATAGATCGAGCCGGAACTGACCCCGGAATGCGCCACCAGATCGGCGATGGACGTATTGAAATACCCCTGCCGATCAAACAACACCAGGGCCGAATCCAGCACTTTTGTTTGCGACGTCGGCCAATCGAGGTTGGCAAAAAACGATGGCGCATGCTTGGCATGTGGCGCAGGTTGAACCCTGGCCCCCAAAGCGGTCGCATCATAAGACGGTGTTGCGGCGTTTTTCATGCCATTAGAATAAGCATTCTAATCACAGAACACAAGCACCAACCATGCAAGCATTGTGAAAAGACCGCGCCCGGACGGGCGCTGCAAAGATCATTAATATTTATACCCACATAATATAAATTTTTTCTAATTCCCTTTTTGTCACGCATCCTTAAAATTCAGCCCGTACGATAAAAATCCTTTGCTCAGGATAAACCCATTTAATATATAAGGACATTGGCTTATGGAACTGATCAGCCTTTACCCCACCTGGTTTGAGCCCAATCTGGGCTCCGGCTGGGTGATCGGCATCATCGCGACCTTCCATGTGCTGGCCTCTCACACCTCGGTCGGGGCCGCCATGCTGTTTGCCTATCTTTCCTATCGCTCCTACAAGGAAGACCGCCCGGACTATCTGGACTTCGTCAAACGCTACGGCCTGTTTCTGCTGGTGTTCACCTATGTTGCCGGCTCCATCACCGGGCCCGGCATCTGGTACTCGACCACCGTGGGCAGTCCCAATGGCATCGGCGCATTGATCCACTCATTCGTCTGGAAATGGGCCACCGAATGGGTCTTTTTCGTGATCGAAGTGGTCGGCGTCTATATGATTGTTTATCTGGTGGGCAAGGTCGATAAAAAAACCCACATGAAAATCTCGCTGATCTTCGGGATTTCTTCGCTGGCGACCATGGTGATCATCATCGGCATTCTGTCATTCATGATGTTGCCCGGCAAAGAACAGTGGTTTGCCGAAGGTGGTTACCTCAATGGCTTTTACGGCACCAATACCTTTGTGCAGATGGGCATGCGCGTGGCGTTTATGTTCACCATGACCGCCGTGGTCGGGGGCATTGTGATCTCCACCATCAAAGACGCAACGTTTAAAAAAGAAATGACGCGCAAACTGGGTTGGCTGGGCATCATCAGCACCCTGATCGGTTCGGCTCTGTTCCAGTGGTATCTGAGCTCCGTGCCCGAACAGGCGCTGCTGGTCATGGAAAACCGTCTGCCGGACTACTTTGAACCCAGCATCATGGCGGTACTGGCCGGGACGCTCGCGTATTTCATCATCACCATGATCCAACCGCGTCTGCTGGTGCAGGGCTTTGCCGGGGCCATGACCATCATCATTCTGGTGGCGGGTCTGTGGCCGGAAGAAACCGCGCGCGAATCCATGCGCAAGCCTTGGGTGGCCGGTCAGTATGTTTATTCCAACCAGGTGATCGGCCGCGACGTGCCCGGCATGGACATCCAATCGCAAATCCCCACGCTGGAAAAAGTGGGTCTGCTGAAAGCGCACCCGTTCACGCCTGAGCATCTGCGCGAGGTGAACGAAGGCAACCGCATTCAGGCGGGTGAGTTCATCACCATGACCTATTGCTCCAACTGCCACTCGCCCAGCCAGACCGGGATTCGTCCGCTGCATCGTTACTTCCCAGACGGCATGACACAGGCACGCATGGAAGACTACATCCGTGGCGTGATTGAGCCAGGCACCATCGCCTACATGCCCAAAATGCCAATGACCGAAGACGAGGTCACCGCGCTGGCGTCCTACTTGTTGCTCAATAACGAAGGCGGACAGACCGCCATCACCGCAGCGATTGACAAAGAAGTGGCCGACCGCAAGCAAAAAGCGCTGGCTAAGGAATCCAGCGATTCCGCCAATGCGGTCATCAGCCTGAACTCCACAACCTCACAGGAGGCGCACTAATGGATGCTGGAAACGTTCAACACATCACAGACATGATGTATGCCCTGCGCAATCCCGCCGGGGTGCCGACCTATCCCATTGTCTTTATGGCATTGGGAGTCCTGACTTTTGCCCTGCACATCTTTTTTGTGCAGCTAATGCTGGGCACCGCCGGGGTCACCATCGCGGGCGCATTCAGCAGCGACCCACACTGGCGACGTCTGAGTGCGGCGATGCTGGAAGTTGCTAAGGTGTCCGTGTCGGTCGCCATCGTGATCGGGGTCGCGCCCCTGCTGTTTGTGCAGGTGATTTATGACCCGCACTGGTACACCTCCAACGTGCTTTCAGCCGACTGGGTCATCGCCTTTATCCTGATTCTGATTCTGGCCTATTGGTCCATGTACTTCTACTATTTCCAGAACAGCAAGCAAAAAGGCGTCGAAGCCGCCCCCAAAGCGCGCTGGTCAATGATCCTGAGTGTGATTCTGCTGCTGGTGGTCGGTTACATCATGCACAACCTGACCAAGCAGATGCTGCACCCGGAACTCTGGCAGAGCTGGTATATGCCCAACGGCCAGATGGATTACTCCGGCTCCAAACTGCATGCCAGCAACCTCTGGCGCTTCGGTTTCTTTATCAGCATGGCGATTCCGGTGGCCGGAGCCATGATGGTGACCTACCGCCGTTTCAAGATGGTGCGTGAAGACGCCGACATGGACTACCTCAACTTTGCTGCAGACGTGGGCAAAAAATGGATTTCCGTCGGTTCCGCCATCGCGCTGGCCTTTTACATCGGCTGGATGATGACCCTGCCCGAAACCGCTGGCGACTTCGGTACCTCTTTCTGGGGCATTGCCGGAGGCGTGGCACTGATCGCCTACGCGCTCTGGGCCAAGGTTCGCCTGAAAAACAACCACCCTTTATGCAGCTACATGGCCTTGCCCATGGCCGTGGTCGCCGGTTTGGTGGTTGCCATCAGCCGTGAGATGCTGCGCTACGGCATTCTGGAAGGCTTTTTCGGCTACGACTTCATGGACTATAAGGTGGTGATGGACTGGTATTCCACCGCGCTCTTCTTTATCACCTTCGCGGTGCTCGGCGGTGCGGTGCTGAGCTATTACCTCACCGTGGCCTGGAAAGTCGGCCAGACCAATGGCGTGTACACCCCCAGCGCCACCGTGGACCGCATGGGCACCGCCGCCATCTGGATTCTTTTGCTGTGGATGGTGCAATTCTTTGCCGTCGGCTTCTGGGTCTGGGCGCAATAAAGGAGTTATATGATGAACCGAACGATTTCGATTTCCGCCTTGTGCCTGAGCTTGATCACGGCAGGTGCTCAGGCCGCACCGCAACCCATGGCCTCAGGCGAAGCCATGGCCCAACAATGCGCGCCCTGCCACGGCACCAACGGTCAGGCACTGACCGAAGCCATGCCGCCTCTGGCCGGCATGGATGCCGACACTTTTGAGCGCGCCATGCTGGCTTATCGGGACGGCTCACGCGACGCCGTGATCATGGATCGCGTCGCCCGTGGCTTTACCGACGAAGAAATTCATGCCATGGCCATCTGGTTTGAGCAACAACCGTTCAAACCCTGGCAGGACACCACGCTGGAAGAGGCCTATGACGCCTCCAACGCCGCTGACAAAGCAATGGGAGGTCAACAATGAGTCGACTGGAACAACAAACGTTTGATCGCAAAATCACTCGCCGCGACCTGATCAAGGTGTTTGGCGCCTCAGCCGTGGCCGCCACCGGCATTTTCGGGGCCAGCAACAAAGCCTTTGCGCAATCCGCCGCGCATGTGGTGATTCTCGGCGGTGGCGTCGGCGGGTCCACCTTTGCCAAATACCTGCGCTTTGCCGACCCCGACGTCAAAATCACCATCATCGAGCAATACCCGGAATACATTACCTGCCTGCGCAGCAACGATGTGCTGGTGGGCATGCACACACTGGATGAACTGACGTTCAATCTGGACACGATTCGTTCCAAATACAATGTGAACGTGATCATCGACAAGGTGGTGGGCGCGGACTTTGACAAAAAAACCGTGCGTACCCAGAAAGGCGAGACCGTGTCTTACGACAAACTGGTGGTTTCGCCGGGCATCGACTTTGTCTATGACAACATCGAAGGCTTCAACGAGCAGGTGGCCGACACCACGCATCCGCACGCCTACAAAGCCGGGCCGCAAACCCTCAAGCTGAAACAGCAACTGGAAAACCTGCCTCAGGGCGGCACCGCCATCGTCGCCCCACCGCAGAACCCTTTCCGCTGTCCGCCGGGGCCGTATGAACGAATTTCGTTCTTTGCTGAATACCTGAAAAAACACAACCCCACCGGCAAGGTGATCGTGCTTGATCCCAAAGACCGCTTCACCAAAGACATTCCGTTCAAAAAGGCGTGGGAACGTCTGTATGGCTATCGAAGCGACAACAGTCTGATCGAATGGATTTCCGGTTCCGATGGCGGCCAGGTCACACGACTGGACCCGAAAACCAACCAGGTACAGGCCATGGTCGAAGATTTTCAGGCGGACTTGATCAACATCATCCCCAACCAGCGGGCCGGTAAACTGGCGCAAATGCTGGATCTGGCCGACGAATCCGGCTGGTGCCCGATCAATCGCCATACTTTTGAATCCATGCGCCATGACGAGGTGTATGTGCTGGGCGACAGCACCATCGCCGACGCCATGCCCAAATCGGGTTACGCCGCCAACTCTCAGGCCAAGGTCTGCGCCAAAGCCGTCGCCGATACACTCAAAGGCGAAAGCCCGGGCAGAGCGATTTATTCCAACGTCTGCTACAGCCTGGCCGGACAAAATTACGGTGTTTCCATTGCCGCGATTTATGAAGTCCGCGACGGCCTGATTCAACCCAAAGGCGACTCGGCGGGCGTGTCAGAGATTACCGACAAACCGGCCCAGCCGATTCTGGAAGCGGTCTATCAGAAAAACTGGCACCGCGAATTCGTCAAAGACGTGTTCTCTTAAGGCGGAAACCATGGATTCAAAAGGGAAAAAGGTTATGAAAAAAACATCCATCCACTCAGCCATCAGTGCCTGTGTGCTGGTGCCTGCGCTGGCGTTGGCCGGCGGCCACGGGGAAAAACCTGATGCCGCGCCCTGGACGCATCAGTCGCTCAACCAGACACTGAACGAGATGCCACAAGGCAATGTCGAGCGGGGCCAGCGCGTGCACACCCAAATGATGTGCGC
The DNA here is from genome assembly GCF_001507535.1 of Thiomicrospira sp. WB1. GTDB lineage: Bacteria > Pseudomonadota > Gammaproteobacteria > Thiomicrospirales > Thiomicrospiraceae > Hydrogenovibrio. Next base: position 175,636 of record NZ_LQBN01000002.1, on the reverse strand, counting down.
GTCCTGTCACGGCGAAAACGGCCAGTCCCCTTCGCGCAACTTCAGTTCGCTGAACGGACAGACACCGGCATACACCATGAAAATGATGCTGGACTACCGCGACGCCCGCCGCTGGGAAAATTACGGTCAGGCCACCATCATGGTCAAGCTGGCTCAGGCGATGACGGATCAGCAAATTGCCGATGTGGCCGCGTTTTACGCCGAGCAGTCTCTGTCCGACTGGCAAATCGAGCAGACGCTGCCGGACGAAAGGTTTAAAATGGCCGACAAGCTGGTACGCAAAGGCGACGCCTCGCGGCTGCTGGTGCCCTGCTCTTCGTGCCACGGCGTGAACGGTCAGGGCAATGGCATCACACCCGCCCTGGCCGGACAAGTGCCGGAATATTTCAAACGCACCATGCACGCCTACAAAAACGGCGAACGTCACAACGACGTCAGTCAGGGCATGTCGCAACTGGCCAAACCACTGACCGACGCCGAAATCGACGCGCTGGCCAAGTACTACGCCAATCTGGAGGGGTCTTAAATGAGCGGAATGAAAGCCATCATCTGGGGAGCTATTTTAACCTTCGGCTCCATCTTTCTGATTTGGTTACTGAGCATGGTGACCACAGTCGCCACCTGATCAATCAAACAAAACGCGGCCATCGAGCCGCGTTTTTTCTATCAAAACAACCGTACCAACATAATGGTATCGTCTGAGTCCACTAATCATAATGTGCTTTTTCAACCAGTTGCAAGAGAAGTAATGCCTACTTTTTAAAGAGTAGCATCGCCATTTCCCAAGTCCTCATCTTCTCTTTCCTCTTTGGGTGCGACATATTGGTCTTCAACAAGCTTTTCATACAAAGAGTCATATTGATATCCTTTCTCATTGATGCGCTCCCAAAATTCTTCCCAGAGTTTTCGATGATTAAGAGGAGCTTCTTTTGTCTTTGTATAGAGAGCAGAAAAGAATGCTCCAATTCCACCAGCATTCAATATTTGGTTGATCCCATATGATCCAGCGTTCTCTAAGGCTCCACTAAAAACACACTTCAAGTCATGATCGCTAAATGTCGAACTAATGGGGAGTAGTAAACTATTTCCTCTAAACTCAGCCGAGTCAAAAGATAAAGCTTCAGAAAATAGAGAAATGGATTTATCCTTAAAAAACACTGAAGGAGAGGCCGCAATTATTTTAGCTTGATCAACATGTGTTAAACCATCCACTTTTTCAAAAACTTGGCTTCTTATGTCTTCGATTTTCTCAACAAGTGCTCCCACCTGATATCTTAAAATCTCTTCCGGACTCATTGCATTAATAAGACCTTCGACACGCACCTTTTCTGATTGTGGTAATTCCGACCAAAGATCATTTCTTAACTTCAGGAAAGGAAAGATTCTTTTAAGTAGGTTATCGCTTGCCTCAGAGAGCATGCTAGCCAAATTGTTTGATACGACCTCTTCAAAAATATCAGGGTATAATCGTTGTATGACTCCTAAAGAAGCTGATAATCGATTCAACAACTCTGGCGAAACTCCTGCTTCATCTCGAAATATCCTTTTCCACAAAATAATTGCAAGATTTCTAACCCCGCTTTCTTTGACTCTACCTAAGTTATTTTCCGACGATAATAGAGTGAAAGCTTTTTCCTCATCATCCGGAAATGATGGCTCATTGATCAACTCGAACAATCTCTGAACGATTACTTTTCCTTTTAATGGGGGGTGGATCAGTAAATAATTAGCAGCCTGTATTATATATGCAAGGGCCAGCTCTGCTGGCGGAGAGAATTGGCTTCCATCATCTGAAAAGGTCGGATGTGCACAAATATTTCGGTCATCCTTAAGCCGCTCTAAATGTGATTTTTCTATTGTTGAAATCAGTTGCAACTCATCGCAGGCAATGTTCAAGAGTTTTTTCTCAAAAGCTAACATAGCAGCCGGATCGTTTGGTTGGATTTTGTTTAAGTCATTTTCATATTTTTGTGCTGCAGGGTCTTCACTGAGACTCAACTCACGTATCTTTTCAATTATATCTACGCATACGGCGATCCATGTTGCAATTAGAGAAGCTCGGTATGCCCCCGTTCTATAAGAAGCTATAGACTCATTTAGAAAATCTTTTGCATGAATGTTACGAACATTCTGCATCAGTTCGTCTAGATTACTTAGATGTTGTCTCACTAAAACCTCTACAATAAAGCATACAATAGTCTATTTAACAGGCATTAAAGATCAATTTACAGATATGTCATGAATAATTAATTTCCCATTCTTCATTGAAGAATACTCAGATTTTAACTACTTAAATTCTGTTAGAAGTTAAAACCATGTCAGCCTCACACCCACATCAACCCAGCGCCTTCCTGTTTTAAAAATCGTTCTGCTGCCTGAAAATTTGGACAGTGCCGAGCAACCTGTTGCCAGAAGTGTCTGGAGTGATCGAAATGAATCAAGTGACACAGCTCGTGGACGAGCACGTAATCGGCGACAGCTTCCGGCATCCGTGCGATGGCCCAGTGGAAGCGGACGCGGCCTTTGTGGTCGCAGCTGCCCCAGCGGGCGCGGTAGTGTTTGACCTGCCAGTCTGTGGGTTGCACGCCGATCTGCTCGGCTCTGTCCGGCAGGGTTGCTGACAGCCATTGGGTCAGACGATCCTGACACAGTCTTCTGAACGCGGGGCGCAAGCGATCGGGCAGGCGCGTTGGGTCAGTACGCAAGGCCTGTTGGAAAGTAGCGACATCGTCCGGGGTGGCGCGCACTTCCCAGTGGCGCTGTGCCCAGTCGATGTTGGCTATGGGGTGGACTTTGATCTGGTCACAGGGCGTCAGTTGCCATGTCCAGTCTTCGCCCAGCAATGCAAAGGGTTGATCGCATTGAAGGTGAAACGGGCTTTGTTGGCGTTGTTGCTGCAGACGCTGTAATTGCTGATGCAGGCTGGAAAACAACCAGGCCTGGTGATTTTTAAAGGTGGCGATTTGTTGTTGTTTGCTGAGCGCGTTTGGTACCAGAAAAGTAATGCGCTCGGGCGTGACTTTGAGCGCGACCGAACCGCGTCGGCGCGTGGGTTTGCATTGGAAAAAAGCCTGACCGGACTCATGGCAGAGGCTTGGATGCGCAGGCCAGTTTTGCGAGGTGGGAAGCGGATGCGAGAGGATCAACGGCGAAGCGTTACGACCTTTGGCCGCTTGTGAGGCTGGGGGTGCTTTGGAAGCAAGGGATTGTTTCAAGCGTTGCCACATGCGTTCGGCCGTTTTGGGTCAGTGTGAGAGACTCGCTTAGGGCTCCGCGGCGTTGTCGAGCGCCCGGTCCATTTGGCGGTGAGATTGTTCGGCGCGTTCCTGCGCGGTGGCCTGACGCTCGGCCTCGGCTTGCGCTTTTTCGGCGTCATAGCTGGCGCAACTGCTCAGATTCAACGCCATCAGCAATGCGCCACTTACGAGCCAGTGTAACCGTGACATGCGTTACCCCTGCACGTCAAAGTTACGCAATGCCATGCGAAAGGCATTAAACGGATTCAGCAACGCGTCGGCGAGAATAATCGCAAACCCGGCCCAGTGATAAAAATGCGGTTCCACGCCTTCGACGAAATACAAATAGGTCAGCAAGCCGGTCGCCAACGCGACATTGAGCACGGCCCAGAACTGATCTACCAAAAAGGCCATGGCACTGATGTCGCCGGATTTGAACATCTCGATGAACAACACCGCAATCGCGACCCCGATAAACACATACCCCGCCGTGCCTTCCAGCGAAATCTGCATCACATGGGCGACGATCAAAAACGCCACGACCAACAGCATCCACGGAATCTTGCCCAACATCGACAAAACGCCGCCCTGATTGGATTGCACTCGTACTTCGCTCATGAGGATTCCTCTCTTTTTGGTTTTTCAGTCATTTTGCGCGGTTGCACGTAAAAGGTCAAGCCAACCGAAGGCCACGACGTCCCTTTAGCACCGCGACAAACAGCGCGAGCGCTTTGTTTTTTTTATGCGCAAACTTTGCTATAGTTTTGGCAACCCTTTAACACGAGTGTCTTATGACCGATACCCGCCCGATTCCCGCGCCCATCCCTGATTCACACCGATTGAGTGTGTCCATTTCCGGCGCCGGGGGTGCCGGGGCTGTGACCGTGGGGCTGATTTTGTTGGAAGCTTTTGGCAAGGCCGGTTTTTACGGCGCTCTGACCCGCAGCTTTGGCCCTCAGATTCGCGGCGGCGAGTCGGCGGTGTTTCTGAATCTGTCGGATCAGCCGATCGAAACCCTGCCCGAAGCCACCGACATTCATCTTGCGCTGGACTGGAAAAATTTTGAACGCTTTGCCGATGAAATCCCGCTGACGGCGAACACGGAGATTTTCTACGACGACAGTCGCGAAAAACCGCCCGCTCTGGTCACTGAGTCCGGCGCAGAGTGCACACCTCTGCCACTGCTGAATACGCTTAAAGAAATCAAAGGCGGTCGCATCAACATGCTGGGCTTGGGCGTGCTGGCCAAACGCCTCGGTCTGGCCGAGCACGCCATTGAGCAGGCCTTGCAGAAAACACTGGGGCGCAAAGGCGACGAAGCCGTGCAGCTGTCGCGCCAGACCGTTGAAGCCGGACAAGCACTGGTCGAAGCCCCCAAAACTTCGCCCCTCAAAGGCTGGCAACCCAGCGAACAGGCGCGCTGGCATCTGAGCGGCAACGAAGCCTGCGCCATCGGCGCCTTGCGCGGCGGACTCAAACTCGCAGCCGCCTACCCGATCACCCCGGCGACCGACATCGTGGAATACCTCGCACCCCGGTTGGAAAAAGTCGGCGGCCAGGTGCTGATTGCCGAAGACGAACTGGCAGCGATGAACATGGTCATCGGTGGCGCGTTTGGTGGCGTGCCCGCCATGACCGCCACCTCTGGCCCCGGCTTTGCCCTGATGACCGAAGCCATGGGGTTGGCCGTGGCCAGTGAGACCCCCGCGCTGGTGGTAACGGTCATGCGCGGCGGCCCGTCCACCGGGATTCCCACCAAATCCGAGCAGGCCGACCTCAACCAGGTGTTGTATGGCCTGCATGGGGATGCGCCGCATGTTGTGGTCGCCCCGCTGAACGTCAGTGAAAGCGTCTGGGTCACGCAATGGGCATTGGGACTGGCCGAACATCTGCAAACCCTGGTGGTGCTCGCCACTGATCAGCATTTGGGCCAGTCTCGCATGATCTGCGACCCGACGCTGCCCGAAGACATGAGCCAAACCCGCGGGCTGACCCGCCTTCGCGCTGAACCCCGAACCACGGGCGACCCGGCGTATCAACGCTATGCGCTCTCGGCGGACGGGCTTTCGCCCATGTCGGAACCCGGCCTGCCCGGCGCGCAATACACCGCTGACGGACTGGAACACACCGAAACCGGTCTGCCCTCCTCGTCGGCGCAGGACCACCGCGACCAACTGGCCAAGCGTGCGCAAAAACTGACCGAGTTTGATTATGGCGATGATTGGGCCACCTACCTGCCCGCTGACAAGGCCAAGCACCTGATCCTCACCTGGGGCTCGTCGTTTGAAGCCTGCAAGGAAGCCGTGGCCCGCCACAATGCGGAGGCCAAAAAAGGCAAGCAAGTCTCGCTCTTGGGCCTGCGCCTGTTGATGCCCTTGCAGAGCAAATCCTTACGCCAGCTCTGCAAGGGCCATCAGGTAACGGTGGTGGAACAAAACGCCACTGGCCAACTGTATCATTACCTGTTGAGTGAGCAGGCCCTGCCCAAGTCGAGCCAATCGTTTGCCCGCCCCGGGCCGATTCTGTTTACGCCGGGCGAACTCCAGACCTACTTGCGCTCGCTCACCGAGGAGGCAACATGAAAAAAGCACAGGCGGTGGAACGCATTGATCAAATGCCGGTGGAAGCACGCCCGGCCCGACCCAATGATTATCTGTCGGACAACCATCCCGTCTGGTGTCCGGGCTGTGGCCACTTTTTTGTCTTGCGCGCACTGACCAAGGCGCTGGCCTGGCTGGGCCGCCCGGCGGAAGAACTGGCGATGATCACCGGCATTGGCTGTTCCTCGCGCTTGCCCGCCTATCTGGCCAGCTATGGTTTTCACGGCGTGCATGGCCGCGCGCTGGCCGTGGCCACCGGATTGAAAGCCGCCCGTCCTGACTTAACCGTACTGGTGGCCGGTGGCGACGGCGATGGCTACTCGATTGGCGGCAACCATTTTCTGCATGCCTGTCGGCGCAACATGGATTTAACCTATCTGGTGATGGACAACGAAGTCTATGGGATGACCAAAGGCCAGCCCTCGCCCACCAGCGCCCCCGACTGGCACAGCAAACTGGCCCCGCACGGCACCGGCATCAATGCCTTCAACCCGATGGGCGTAGCGCTGGCCGCCGGGGCGAGTTTCATTGCGCGTGGCTTTGCCGGCGACCCCAAAGGCCTGACCAAACTGATCAGTGACGGCATTGAACACAAAGGCTTTTCGGTCATCGAAATCAAAAGCCCTTGCGTGACCTTTCGCCCGGAACAGAAAGCCTGGCAAAAGCAAATGCGCTCGCTTAACGTCTCGCCCACGCCCAACAAGCTGGAAGCGGCGCAAGCCATTCATGCCAGTGACGGGTTTGACACCGGGATTTTCTACCAGGCCGATCTGCCGATCTTTGATCCCCAGTCCGAGGCCACAACAACCCTGGATGAGCTGGAACAGGAGCTGGTGCTATGAGCCTGACCTCGTCGATGCATCCACACGTCAAAACCACCAACAAAAACTACGCCTGGGTGTTGGCCGCTGTCTCGGAGATGATCGAAGAGACGCTCTATCACTGTGACACCTTTTCGCATGCGCTGCGCGCGCACCACAACGACGCCGCCGCGGAGGTGTTTGATGCGTTCAGCCCCGCGCTCAACCGTGAACTGGACCAGGTGCTGGATGCGCTCAAAGGCGTGGAACTGCCCCGCATTCCGCCCTGGGAAATTCCGCATCTGGACTATGATCATCCGGCTTCCAACCTGATGGAACGGGCGCATTACCTGATGACGCCGGTGGAAGCGCATCAACTGGTCAATGACATGATTCGCACCCACACCTGTTTTTACAATCATCTGCTGGAAACCACTCATCAGCCGATCATCAAAGAACTGGTCAAAGAGCTGCTCAATCTGTGTCTGCAATGCCGCCAACGCAACCAGCAGGCCATGAACCAGACGGAAAGCACCCCGGCACTGACCGATGACGACCCACCGAATGAGCCGCAATAACGCCCGATGTGGCCGTTTGCACGCACACACAGGCCGAACCGCCAGGTGTTTCCAGTCCGAGGCACGGTGTTTTATCAGGCTCAGAGGGCCTGGGAAGCTGGCTGGCTACCCCCCGAGGTGCCTTTGTTATTGATTAGAGAGCCCACCAACGCTTACGATCCCCATGCAGTGCAAGTCTGGCTGTTGCGCCCCCGCGTACTGCTGGGCTATGTGCCACGGGAGCTGGCACCGGTGGTCGGCTGGCAACTGCGCCACCATCAGATCCAAACCTGCCAATTGGATCACACCTTGGGGCTGACGCGCCCCGGCCTGCGCTGTCGGCTGCAGACAAATGATAGCTGGCAAACCACCTGGGTAAGGCGCTTCTGGTCTTTTTACCAGGCCTGGTCAAAATGGCGGCATCCGATCCGATGCCGAGACAGGCAACCCCATTGAATCTTCGAGGAATCACGTTATGACACTTTCACTGACCGATATGGCCCAACAACTGGCTCAGTCCCCGGATTATCAGGTGTTACACCGACTGGCACCTGCACAGGACTTTACCCCCGCCTCGGCCCAGCCGGGACCGAGGCATCAGGTGTGCATCATCGACACCGAAACCACGGGGCTGAACACCGATGAGTGCGAGCTGATTGAGCTGGGGTATCAGGTGGTGGAATTTGACTCCGACGGCCAGTTTTATCGGGTGCTGTGCGCCAAAAACTTTTTAAACGAACCCGAACGGCCCATTCCGCCGGAAGTCACGCAGGTCACACACCTGACCGATGACGACGTCCGTGGCCACAAAATCCCCTGGGAAGAAGTCATTGCAGATTTGAGCCCGGTGCAATTGTGCGTGGCGCACAACGCCGGGTTCGACCGGCCGATTGTGGAGCGCTATGCCGATCTTTTCAAGGAGAAGGTCTGGGGCTGTTCGGTGCGTCAAATCGACTGGCTGAAGCTCGCAGGCGTAGGCTCGCGCAGTCAGGAGATGCTTTGCTGGAAGCTGGGCGGATTCTTTTACGACGCCCACCGGGCGCTGGATGATGTGCAGGCGCTGACGCAGCTTTTGAGTCAGTCGGTGGGCGAGCCACCCACACCGGTCTTTCAGTCATTGCTGGCAGGCGTGCGGGAACAAAAAGCCCTGATCAAAGCCACCGGCGCGCCGTTTGAACTCAAAGACGCGCTCAAACAGCGAGGCTATCGCTGGCAACCGGCGCAACGGGTCTGGCAAAAGATGTTCAACGCCAGCGACACCCAGAATGAGATGGCGTGGCTGAAAGAAAACGGCGTGCCCAACCCCGACATCAAAAAAATCAAGGCCACCGATACCTTTTCCAAACGCGCCGAACTCTAAGAGCCGTTGGGCGCTTCCCAAACTTTTGCCACGCCGCGACCGCGCTGATCGGCTGCCGCAGCCCAGGTGCCATCGGACTGTCGCACCACGAGCTGCACGTCGCCCAGATAGGGATGACGTTTAAGCTGATAGCCCATCAGTGTGAGTTCGGCTTGCGTGCTTTCCGATAAGCTCGGATGGTAGCGAATTTCGTTTTTGGGCCAGAGTTGATGATGCACCCGCGTGGCATCGACCGCCTGCTGGGCCGTCATCTCACGCTCAAACACATTGACCAGGGTTTGGAACACGCTGGTGATGATCGACGACCCGCCGGGAGTGCCCACCGCCGCAACCACTTGAGTGGAACCGTCCTCTTGTGACTGCAGCAACAAGGTGGGGGACATGGACGAAAGCATGCGTTTTTCCGGGGCGATGGCATTGGCCTTGCCGCCGATCACACCGAACACATTGGGCACGCCCGGCTTCTGACTGAAATCGTCCATCTCATTGTTCATCAGAAAACCGGCCGCCTCAATCACCACACCACTGCCAAACGGCATGTTCAGCGTATAGGTGTTGGACACCGCATTGCCTTCGGCATCCACAATGGAAAAATGCGTGGTGTCGGTCGATTCCGCCAGACCGGGCTGAATCGATTCGGTTTCAGAAATAGCCCGTAGATCAATCCCTTCTGAACGACTCTTCAAGTAACTTTTACTCAAAAGGCGCTCGGTGGGCACGGACACAAAATCGGGATCGCCCAGGTATTCGGCGCGATCGGCGTACACCCGTTTGGCCAGTTCGGCATAAAAATGCGTGCGCAACGCCATCGGGTCCGACTGCCCTGCCTGCATCGCCTGCTCAAAGTCGGCCTGACGCAACTGTTTCATTTTTAGAAGCTGGGCGATTGCGACCCCACCGGAACTCGGCGGCGGCGCACTGACTAACTCATAGCCCAGCCAATCGATGCGAATCGGCGCACGCCAACGCACGTCATAGTCGGCCAGGTCACGATGCGTGATCAAACCACCCCCGGCCTGCATGGCCGAAACCAACTGATCGGCAATCGGCCCCTGATAAAAAGCGGATTCTCCCAACTCGGCCAGGCGCGTAAGCGTTTTGGCCAGCGCTGGCTGTTGCCAGCGTTGACCGGCCTGAATCGGCGCGGCAAATTGCTGAAAACGTTTGGCCACCGATTCTGGCTGACCGGCCGGGGCCAGTTTCTTGTTCAACCAGCCCTGATACCAGTCGGCGGTTTGCGCCAGTGATTCTGGCACAATGAAACCGCTTTGTGCGAGCTCAATCGCCGGTTGCAGTAACCGTGCCCAGGGCAAGCGCCCGAAACGCTGGTGCGCCGCCCACATGCCTTTGACCGTGCCCGGGACGCCGGAAGCCTGGTAGCCCACCAGCGAACGAAACGGAATCACCTCCCCGGTTTTATCCAAATACATGGTTTCAACCGCGGCCTGAGGCGCTTTTTCGCGATAGTCCAGAAACCAGGGCTGAGGCTGAGCACCCTTTTTTTCTGCCGCAAACAGGGTCATGAAACCGCCCCCGCCCAGATTGCCTGCTTCCGGGTAGGTCACCGCCAGTGTGAAGGCAGCCGCCACAGCGGCATCAACCGCATGACCGCCCTCATCCAAGATTTGCTGGGCCACCGCCGCACTGTGTTGATCGGGCATCGCCACCGCCGTTTGCGAGACCGCACTCTGAGCATTGATGGCCAGCAGCAGCCCGACGCCCATACTCACGCCCCGCATCAAATTTGTCCATCCTGTCATCGCTTGCCTCGCTTGTGTCTCATTCCATGTCCCACCAAATAGGTTTTTGACCAGGCCTGGTTAAAAATGCATGAAAGATTGCGCCATGAAAAAAGGCGAAACCAACCCTCGCTGATTTCGCCTTCTCTCAATCAGTGCATCGTTCAGATGTTATTCCGTGCGATCGGTCACTTCCAGCAAGTGGTAACCGAACTGGGTTTTGATCGGCCCTTCCAGCGAACCCACATCGGCGCTGAAGCAGACCTTGTCAAACTCCGGCACCATCATGCCCGGCCCGAACTGCCCCAGGTCACCGCCTTGACGCCCGGATGGGCATTGAGAATGCTCTGCTGCCACCTCGGCAAAATCCTTGCCCTGTTCGATTTCCTGTTTCAGTGCGTTGGCCTGTTCTTCGGTTTCTACCAAAATGTGTCGTGCGGTTGCCATTGCCATGCTTTTGATCCTTTCTGTTATCCAATTGGGCTGTAAATCCCCTATAATACCGCATTATGACACAGAATAAAGATGGCGCTTTTGCGCAGATCCCCATGCAATCGGTCGGGCCGGTCAAATTAATCGGCGACGTCGAGGCCGATGACCTGATGATTCCCATGGCCACCTACGAGACACCTCTGTGGCCATCGGTCGCCCGTGGCGCGCGCGTCACCCACCATGCCGGTGGCATCCGCGTGACCGTGGTGGATGAACGCATGACCCGCTCCATTGCTTTGGAAGCGGCCAACGCCCGTGACGCACTGGCAACTATGAAGTCACTACAGGCCCGTCACCCTGACTTGCAAGCCGTGGTCAGCGAAAGCAGTCAATACGCGCAACTGATCGACCTGAACTGCCAGATCATTGGCAAACTCCTCTACATCCGTCTGGAATTCACCACGGGGGATGCGTCCGGTCACAACATGGTCACCCATGCCGCCGACCGCCTGATCCCGTGGCTGCTCAACGAATACCCCAACATGGCATACGTGTCGATTTCCGGCAACCTGTGTACGGACAAGAAAGTCTCGGCGGTGAATGGCTTGCTGGGACGCGGCAAAAACGTGGTGGCCGAAACCACCCTGCCACGCAAGCTCTGCCAGCGTTTTTTGAAAACCAGCCCCGAGGCGCTGGTGGATCTGCACATCAAAAAAGATTTGATCGGTTCGATTGCAGCGGGCAGTCTGCGCAGCGCCAACGCCCATGTGGCCAATATGCTGTTGGGCTTTTATCTGGCCACGGGCCAGGATGCCGCCAACATTGTCGAGGGCTCGCAGGCGATCAACCACGCCGAAGTCACGCCAGAGGGCGATCTGTATTTTTCCACCACTTTGCCGCATTTAATCGTGGGCACGGTGGGCAATGGCAAGGGACTGGAATTTGTTCAGACTAACCTGCAGCAGCTCGGTTGTCTGGCTGAGCGCCCCGCCGGTGACAATGCACGTCGCCTCGCCTGTATTGCCGCGGCCTGTGCCTTTTGTGGCGAATTGTCACTGCTGGCCGCGCAAACCAATCCGGGCGAATTAATGGCCGCGCACCTCAAGTTAGAACGTCAGGGCAAGGCCTAAGTATGACGGAGATCACTCAGCGCAAACAGGATCACATCGACTGGCTGCTCAAGGACCCGCAGATTGAACGCAACCAAAGCGGGTTTGATGCGATTCAACTGACGCACCGGGCCCTGCCCGAATGCGATTTTGACGCCGTGGACACCCGCCAGACGTTTCTGGATCACACCTTGTCTTTTCCGTTTCTGATTTCGTCGATGACCGGGGGCGCTTCGGGCAATCTGTCTGAAATCAACCGACGGCTTGCTCAAGCCGCCGAAGATACCGGCACCGCCATGGCGGTCGGTTCCCAGCGCGCTCTGATCACCGATCCCGGCTCGGACACCAGTTTTCAACTGCGCCAGTACGCGCCGAGCGTGCCGTTACTGGCTAATATGGGCGCGATTCAATTGAACTATGGCTTTGGGTTGGATCAGGCACGACGCATGGTGGACACGCTTGAAGCCAATGCACTGATTCTGCACCTGAACCCCTTGCAGGAAGTGATTCAGCCCGAAGGCGACCGTAACTTTGCCGGTCTGGCCGAGCGCATTGATCAACTCAATCAAACGTTGGACGTCCCGATCGTGCTTAAGGAAGTCGGTTGCGGCCTGTCTGCGGCCGACATTCAACTGGGGCTGGACGCCGGCATTCAATGGTTTGATCTGGCCGGACGTGGCGGCACCTCCTGGAGCCGGATCGAAGCCAGACGCAGTGCCCAGGTGCCACAGGCCGATCTGGGTGAAATCTTTCAGGACTGGGGCTTAACCACGCCTCAGGCGCTGGATGCGGCACGCCCCTTTCACGACCGGGCCCAATTTATTGCCAGTGGCGGCATTCGCAATGGCATCGACATGGTCAAATCGGTTATAATGGGCGGTCATGTTTGTGGCACAGCGGCCCCGTTATTGCAACCCGCCATGACCTCCACTGACGCCTGTGTGGCCGTCATTGAGCAGTTTCATCTGGCGTTTCGCACGGCGCAGTTTTTACTCGGTGCGCCGACTGTGTCCGAATTGTTTTTAAACGATGCACTGCTGCATCATAACCAGAGTTGTCAGACTGAATGACGGTTGGGATCGATCTAATACATTTTGCCACGGCCGATTATTACCTGGGGCTGGACACCTTTGCTCAGGAAAAAGGCACCGAACTGGAAAAATACACCATCGGGATCGGTCAGGAAAAAATGTCAATCGCCCCGCCGGACGAAGACATTGTGACGCTGGCGGCCAAAGCCGCGCGCCCAATCCTCGACCAGATCAATCCTGATGCCATCAGCAGCGTGCTGTTTGCCACCGAGTCCGGGGTCGATCAGTCCAAATCCGCCGGCACCTATTTGCATGGTTTGCTGGGACTGTCGCCGCATTGTCGTACCGTGGAGCTCAAACACGCCTGCTACGGCGGCACCGCGGCCCTGCAAATGGCTTGCGCACTGGTCAAAGCCAACCCCAAAGAACAGATTCTGGTGATCGCCGCCGACATCGCCAAATATGACGTCGACTCCTCTGGTGAAGCCACCCAAGGCTGTGGCGCGGTGGCCATGCTGGTCAAAGCCGAGCCCCGTATTCTGGCAATCGAACCCGGTTCGGGCTACTACACCGAAGACGTGATGGATTTCTGGCGCCCCAATCACCGCACCACCGCACTGGTGGACGGCAAATACTCAACCAAGGTTTACCTCAACAGCCTCAAGCAGGCCTGGCAACATTTTGTATCGCAAACCGGACGACGCTTTGAACAGATTGATGCGTTCTGTTACCACATTCCTTTTTCACGCATGTCGGAAAAAGCACACAAGGCCCTGACCAAAGTGGCCGGTATGACATTGGACAAAGAACGTTTTTTTGCCCAGATCCAGCCCGGCCAGCGCTACAACCGTGTTCTGGGCAACAGCTACAGTGCCTCGCTTTTTATTGGTTTTTGTTCATTTCTGGACAACGCCCCGGGCGATCTGACCGAGAAGCGCTTTGGATTATTCAGCTATGGCTCCGGTTGCGTCGCCGAATTTTTAACCGGCGTTATCCAACACGGCTATCAGGACGTATTGATGCGCCAAAGCCATCAGGCACAAATTGATGCCCGCACGCCCTTGAACTACCAACAATATCTCGATTTTTATTACCCGACGATCACCGACCCGGACAACGTCGCATTCGAGGTTCACAATCGTGGGGCCTACCGGCTGGCAGGGATCGGGCACGCCATTCGACGCTACCAGCGCCGCGCATGAGCTCGCCGGCCACCTCCCAGTGGCGCGGTCTGATCTGGATGACCATTGCGGTCATGAGCATCCCCGCCTCCGACGCCATTGCCAAATTATTGAGCCAAAGCTTGTCCGTGGGGCAAATCAGCACCACGCGCTTTGTGATTCAATGCCTGTTGCTCCTGCCCTTATGGCTGTGGTGGCGTCACCAAGGGGTCTGGTTGCAAGGCCTCAAATTTCGTGACTGGCTCCTTGGCGCACTGATCGCTGCCTCGATTCTTTTTTTATTCTGGGGCCTGACTTATTTGCCACTGGCCAACAACATCGCCATTTTCTTTGTGGAACCTTTGATTCTGGTGCTCTTTTCCAGACTTTTTCTGAAGGAGACGGTCACCGTCAAGCGCTGGGTCGCCGTCACCGTCGGTCTGATCGGTGCGCTGATCGTGATTCGCCCCAACATCGAAGCCTATGGCTGGGCGAGCTTATTGCCCCTTCTGTCTGCGACCGCTTATGCCGCTTACCTGACTTTGACCCGCGCTTTGCGCGACACCCCTGATCCGGACCATTGGCCCGAAGCGGCCAATGGTTTGCAGAAATCGGTGCGTCTGCAGTTGATGATCAGCCTGGCCGCCGCATCACTGATGCTACTGTTTCTCGGCTTGGGACAAGCCACATCGATCTCACTGACTGATCTCAACTGGCCCACGCCAGCTCAATGGGGCCTTCTGGGTTTACTGGGGCTGCTGGCCGCGTTTGCGCATGTATTGATTGCTCTGGCCTTCACCTACGCCAGCGCCAGTGTGCTCGCGCCTCTACAGTATCTGGAAATTCTGGGGGCCGTTTTTTTCGGTTGGTGGCTGTTTCAGGAATGGCCCGATTTACTCACCTTTGTCGGCGCGGCCGTGATCATCGGCTCCGGCCTTTACATTGCCATGGAAAAACCTCACCGCGATGTGATCGAAGATTGAGAGGACGAATTAGGTGGACAGGAGCCAAAGCCTGCCATCTGAAAAAAATGCCTGCCTGAAGACCCTCCCCAGACCCGTCGGCGTGACGAGCCTTGTGCCCCAAGATGCACCGATAACAGGACAGGTTTCCCCTTTTTCACACAAGACACACGCTTGGCCGTGAGCTAAAAAGGCTGACATCAACCGGCTAGAGCTGATACCCAAGCAATTTTTCATTTTGGCTTATTATTTGCTCAATATTGGCTCAAATTGTCAACACTCTCAACAAGGAACCGGTACATTGCAAGACCTGCTTACATCTGATCAAATCAAATCCTACATCCGATACCTGCCGGAAGTACAAAAGTATGTGTCAGAACTGGAGCATCAGGACCTGTCCTGGACCACCGTTGCGATGGTTGGAAAGATTAACAATGAAAACATGGATGATCAGCTGCTGGACTCCATCGTTGAAACCCAGACCGAATTCCAGCATTTACGCGACCGGATGATTCAGGAGCTGGTAGGCCGCTATCTCAATCAAGCCACCAGTGAGATACAACTCAAGGCTCAGGCCGCCATCGACATTTTAATTCGTAACCTTTTTGAACGGACAGCCGATGTGGGTTTTTTGGCGACGGATGATGATCTGGTCGCCTTCATGGAACGCGATGAGGTCACGGAAGAAGATCAACGATTCATCCACCAGAGAATCGAAGAATACGTGGCGAAATACAGTGTGTACGACGACGTTTTGCTGCTCACTCCCCAAGGACAGGTTCGGGCCAAACTTGACGACAACAACCCTGTCACGCACAGCCATGACCCCATCATTCAGGAAGCCCTCCACTCAGATCAGGAGTACACGGAAGTTTATCGCTATTCGGACCTGTTTCCCAACAAACCAAACAGCCTGATCTATGCCAAAAAAATTCAATCCGAACAAAACGGGCATCTTCAGACGGTTGGCGTCTTGTGCTTGAGTTTCAACCTGGACGACGAGCTGGACCGACTTTACCCGGTGCTTGGCAGTGACGAAACCTTCGCCATTATGCTGCTCAACGACAAAGGCCAGATTCTGTCGTCCAATTCACCACAGCAACATGCGCCCGGCCGACAACAGGTTAAACAGCCCGATGGCTTTGAGATGGCGGTTCGTGATGGCGAAACCTTGCATTATGCTACCCGAACCCATGGTTACCAGGGATTTCACGGACTGCCGTGGTTCGGCTATGTTGCGGTGCCAAGCCAGGTCGCTTTCCGTGATAAAAGTGAACTCAAGTCATTGGATGTTGTGATTGAGCAAGCATCTCCTTTGTACCTGACCGACTTGGAAGAAATGAACCTCAAAGTCAGCAATTTGCTGTTGATCGTCATTTTGAACGGCAAAATTATTTCTCTCAAACGTGATGTCAAAGCTTTTTTGCCCATCCTGGACAATTTCCAGTCGATCAGCCGTGACATTCAAGAAATTTTCGTACGCTTCATTCACCATATTCATAACGTCCTGGTCAAAACCATTCAGAGCAAAGTAGCTTTCAGTGCCGCGCTGGCAGTGGAAATCATGGATCGCAACCTCTACGAGCGTGCAAATGATTGTCGCTGGTGGGCACTCAACAGTACCTTCCGCCAGCTTTTGAGTGAACACAATCAGGGACAGACCTTGACCGAAAAGGATACAACGCGTCTGTGTGACATACTGGCCTATATCAATCAGTTGTACACCGTTTATACCAACATCCTGCTGTATGATCGCAGCGGCAAAATCCTGGCGGTGTCCAATCCCTCGGAGTCGGAGCGGATCGGGACAGTCATGCCTAATCCACAGGACGTTTCACGCTGCCTGAGATTGAGTGACACCCAACAATATGTGGTCTCCGATTTTCACAAAAGTGAACTCTATGAAGGGGGATACACCTACCTTTATCATGCGGCTGTCAAAGATTGGCACAATCTGGACAGCAATGTGGGCGGCATTGCCCTGGTCTTTGACAGCCAGCCAGAGTTCAAAGCCATGCTGGTCGACAGCGAGCCTAACTATGCCAATGCCATTCTCAATGACGTCACTTCAAGCGTTTTGATTGATCGAAGTGGCCTGGTGATTTCAAACACCTCGGACGAAATCGAAATTGGCTCCACGTTAAACACTCCGAAAGAAATTCTGGATGCGGAAAAAGGGACCAACGACACCATATTCTGGCAATGGGACGAAAAACCATGCCTAGTCGGTTATCGTGTGGGCGAAGGTTACCGGGAATACAAAAACGGCGATGGCTATGACCATGACATCATTGCTCTGATGTTTACGGCCATCTAACCCACAAAGCATTCCTTTATGAAAACACCGTTCTATGCAGATCAATGCCGGATCACCCTGTTTAAACAACACAGAAAATCGGTAATCAGACATAAAAAAAAGCCCCGGAAGCGCTGCTCCCGGGGCTTTCGCGAACATCAGCGATGGCTGACGATTCTATGTATGGCAGAGGGGAAGGGATTCGAACCCTCGATAGGCTATTAACCTATACCCGCTTTCCAGGCGAGCTCCTTCGACCGCTCAGACACCCCTCTGTATTGATGCGGCGCATTATAGCCCCTTTGACCGATAAATCCAAGCAAAGCAAAGCGGAAATCAATAAATTCAGCTTTTGGCCATGGCCATGGCGCTGTCAAAGTTCCCCATCACACACATAAAACCGGTTTTGTGGCAAAAGATGGCATCCTCGAACCCGGAGACGGCCACCAGTGAGTCACCGCGCAAACCGCGAAAACGTTCAGGCAAGTGGTTCTCAGCCTGATTGCAGTAGACCCCGTACCCTTCTTCACCTTTTGGGTAGACAACACGGCGGATTTGCGGATAGTGGCGAATAAAATCTTTAAACGGCAAGGCTTCGTCCAAGACCATAACGCCTTCATCCAACTGCGCCAACGCATTGAGCAGAGCGGGCAGTGCAACGGCTTCCTTGACCGCTGCAGCAATGAAGTTATTCAGGATGTCGTCCGCCATCGCCACCGCTTTTTCAAAGGCGGCAGTCTGCAGGACTTCATCATCGCTTGAACTGGCATTCATCATCCCGATCACCATGGAGATCGACGGCCTCGGACTGTCGGCAAACACTCCATTATCCACCGCATCAATGTCCTTGATCAGTTTCTGATCGACCCAATCTCGCGCATAAATGCGCTGGTCTTGCGTCTCCAGCTCGGTTTTTTTGAGTATGGCTTCCCCGAAATGTAACCAGATCAACCCTGCGGTGGCGTATGGCGTGCTATCTTCCCGCGTCAAGGTGAAACTGTTTTGATGGTGGTCAAAGCGCCCTCGATCCGGGTCGTATTCAGCGCCCACATCAAGCACCAGATCTGCCTGGCGGATCACCTCTGGATCACGGGAACGAACCACCGGGCGGTTATCCAGTCTTTTTAGCATCGCCAGTGCAAACACTTCATCGGCATGAAACCGACCTGAATGGGTCACAATCATAAATTTAAACTTCCTTTATCCCTCGTTACAGACGCTTGTCATCCGGCTGTCATAAGTCTGTCATCAAAGCCTCACCCAGAGGAAAAACGCGCTGTGCATAATTAGCTCGCATTGTAGCAGTCTTTTTGGGGTTTGTTTATGATTGACCGTTTATCCATCCGCCAGCGTCTCTGGGGCAATTTAGGGTTGTTTATCCTCCTGTTTGCCGGTGTGTTTACTCTCAGCTTTCTGATGATGCAGGAAACCCGCAACCAAACCCACTCACTGGCACAGCAGGAACAGACCCGAACCGCCGAGATCACGCAGTTTCAAGCCGGATTAATGGACACCATCCAGGCGATGAACCATTATTTGCTGTCGCTGTCGGACGAACAAAACCGACTCTTCAATGAACGCATCGGTGAGCAAATCGAAGCCCTGAATCAGCTACTGCATTCACTGGGGGCAGAAACCACGACCAACGCCAGCGGCATGCTCGAAGTGATCGAAGCGCCCGAAGCCAACCGTCATTTGATCGAGCAGTTGTATCCGTTGAACGAGGTGTTGATCAACATGAAAAAGGCCACCAACTCTTACGTTTTTCTGAAAAACAATATTCAGGATACGATTGAATTTGGTCTGGAGCGCAGTGCCACAGAGCTGAAAAGCGCGCTGGCAGAAGTTCGCGACCTGGATAGCATGACGACTCGAGATCTTGAGGATCTGACGCAAATTGAAGCGCAACTTAACCAATCGCAATTAATGGCCGCCAAAATGATTGCTACCCAAAATTCGGCCATCTGGTCCCGGTTTGAAGAAAAAGGACTGGGCGAGCGCCTCAGTCCCGTCATCCAACGACTGCAAAAGGAACATGCACCCCAGACAGAAACCGAAACTCAGTATGGTGGGCTCTTCAGTGATCTCAATGAAACGGAAGACACGCAAGCACCGGTCGATCAACTGGCCGAGAGTCGGGCTCAGTATGTGGATGCATTCGGCGACCTGAAAGATATGATCGTCACCACTCAAGACAACAATCAGACCCTGGCCGCACTGACCCGAGAAGCCAACAACCGCCTGACTCAGATCATCAATCACCTGCAGGCAAAACGCGTGCAGCAATTGACCGCCTTCAGCCAACGCGCAGAACAAAGCGCTGAAATTCTGAGCTGGGGCACTTTAGCAGGCAGCCTGCTCATGCTATTGCTCACCTTCGGCATCATAAAGTCCATCGTCGGGCCGCTCAAAACCATGCACCGCCAGGTGTCCGATGTCGCCAGACACAATGATTTTTCACAATGGCGGGTCCTGAAGGGACGCAATGAACTGGTCGATATGAGCCAAAGCATCAAACAACTGTTCGATGAACTGCAACAGGCGTTGCATGAAATTCAATCGGTCAGTCAGGCTCAGGCAAACGGACAACTGGACAAAACCATTGAAGGACACTACCGAGGCGACCTGGGCACACTGGTCGACAGCGTCAACCAAAGCTCGCACCAGGTGTTTGATGCGTTTGAGGACATTGAGCATCTGGCCGATGCGCTCAAACGCGGCGACTTTTCAACCCAGTTGAACACCCAGGCCTATTTGGGACAATACCGGGATGTTATGGACGGTCTGCACCATGCCATGCAGGCGCAATCGAGCGCCATCAACCAGGTTCGCACTGTGACCCGTGCCATGCGTGAAGGGGACTTCTCACAACGAATCCAGGCCAACATGCCTGGAGACTTGTCCAATCTTCAGCGCTACCTCAATGAATCGCTCGACAACCTAGAAACCGCCATCAATGCCAAAACCAGAGCCTTGCAGGCCTTTAGTGAAGGCAATTTCTCCCACACTATGAGCGGCCCATTCAAAGGAAAGCTGCTGGAACTGAAAGAACACATCGACACCATGGCCGACAATGTCAGTCGCATGCTGGGTGATGTTCGTCAGGCGTCCGGCCACGCCGTGCATGGCATCAAAGAAATCAGCTCCGGCAATCAGGACTTGAATCATCGTGTGCAGTCTCAAGCCGCATTGATTGAAAAAACCGCCTCGCAAATGGGCGTGATGACTCAGCACATCGACCACTCGCTGCAACACTCACAACGGGTGAATGACGCCACTCAAACCGTCAAAACCGATGCCCAGTCCGGCATGCAAACGGTTGCCAAGATGGTGGAAGCCATGCAGCGCATCCAAACGGCCAGTCGTGACGTGGCGGGCATGACCGAAATGATCGATTCCATTGCCTTTCAAACCAATCTGCTGGCACTCAATGCCGCGGTCGAGGCCGCTCGTGCGGGTGAAAACGGCAAAGGATTTGCAGTCGTGGCCGGTGAAGTGCGCGCCCTGGCGCAAAAATCCGCCGAAGCCGCGCAAAGCATTAAATCCGTCACCGAAACCAACCTCGAAAGCATAAAACAGGGCATGGCCCTGTCACAAACCACGCTTAAAGCATTCGAACACAACACCCAGCACATTGAGCACATCGCTGAAATGGCCAACCAAATGACCGAATCACTCAGTGCACAAAACGCTGGCATCAATGAGGTCAGCCAGGCCTTAAGCGACATCGACGAGGCCACGCAGCAAAACGCAGCGCTGGTGGAAGAAGTCGCCAGTACCTCTAACACTATCATCGAACAAGTACTGGCTCTGGAAACCAAAGTGCAGGATTTCCAACTGACCGACGCGCCCAATGATGAACGCTATGACCCGGAGCCGATCAAAGCCTTGTCGCATCTATGAAGTAACGCTTATTGCCTTCACAGACAGAGTTGGTCATAATTTTGCTGGCTAAGTGAACCAAGATCATTCACGGACAAACGAGCAAAACAGGGTCGACTCTTACACACATGGACAAAGAAAAATCAGACTACTATCTGCTCAATCTGGAAGGGGCCGAACTTCAGGAAGAGCTGGCCAAACTTGATTCGGACAACGTCATGCGCTTGGCTGTCCGCATGGCCGATCGCAGCCCGGTGGACGCGCACAAAATCCAAGTGAACCTGCCGCCCAAGGCGCAGAAACAATTCAAAAACGTGGTCAACACCATCAACCGCCATCAAAACAAACGTCGTGGCTCGGAAACTTCCCGACAGAGACTGGCCCGGCTTTATTATGAAAATCGTGACAGTTTCCCCCTTAAACGTGCCCTGATGCTGGCCGTGATTGCCTATGTGCTGCTTTCATTGGCACTGGGGCAAATGGTCTAACGCTGAAAACCGGTTAGCAGAGGCCTTTTCAGGCCGTTGCGTTTTCGACCTCAACCAATTGCTGACGCAGACGAACAAAGACTTCCACCCCTGCTAATATGGCTTCGTGGGGGTCAATTTCCACCTGATCCAGCCACTGACAAAACCACTCCCACTTTTTGGCATTCTCTGAATCGCCCTCACCGACATAAAAGCTCATCGGCACATCCGCTCCCAGCTTTTTCTGCAAACGTGGCGCGATCTGGCGTGCGCCTTGAGACGACCCTTCCAGGACATACAAGGCACCAACCGCAGCCGAAAAATCACGAATGGAGGTAATGCCAGGCATCACCGGACATTCAATTTTTTCCTGAGTCAATTGCTGAACCCTTTCGAGGTCCGCTGTCAGTCGAGCGCATTTTTGGTTACGCCCAATAAAATCATCGAGCCCGGTCAGTTCAAATTCTGCTTGATAGGTCAGTAGATGCTGCTCCACTTGGCAGAACACATTTTTCATCGCCAACAACAAACGTTGGTAATGCTGATATTCAAATGCCTGGCTAAACAGAGCGCGGATTAATGGCGTGTTCTCCAGCCAGTTGTGAGCTGGTTCTAATTGGTCTTTAAGATGTTGGCGCAATGACGTATTCACAGTGATATCCCAATGCTAAAAGGCTGCTTAATTTTTATGCACAGTTTAACAGCCCTACCAACACAATGGAAATAGGCCAATCGTCATTTCACGGTTTTTCAGTTTGAAAACAGACTCTTAACGGGTTATGGTCGGAAATGTGCGGCACCGAAATCACCTCTGATTCTAACACCACCAACCCCCGATAAAACACATGGTCCAACGGTTGACGATTGAGGCGACGAATGCCATGGTCGGAAGGATAGACCACTTTTTTCAGGCCCAGCTGCCGGGTGGCTTTATTCAAAGTCATCACCCGGGTCCGATTCCAGGAATTAAAATCACCGCTGAGAATCATCGGACCGGTATGCTCACTCAGATGGCGCCAGATAGATTGCAGCTCCTGCTTGAATAACGCATGCGAAACAAAGTTAATGGCATGAATATTCAGATGGATCAGCCATTGGCCATCGGCCATCGGGTGGCGCGTGATGAGCGCGGTTTTGTGGGTGGCGACCCCTAATTCACGACTTTGGGTCAGACATTGCGCCTGGGCATTCATTTGAGAACGGCTGGCTGTGACCACACCATAGTGACGCCCGGCTCTCTGCAAGTTAGGCGCCATCAGATACGGCAAATTAAAAAAACGTCCCTGCCCTTCCAGCGCCTTCGCCTCTTGCAGTGATAACAGATCGACCTGAGAGACCGGGATCAGATCACTCAGCTCGTTCAGGGCGTTGGCAGAAAAGTCCGTTTTCTGAACATTCCAGGCAATCAACTGAAACGGATCCGGCAGCGTGGCGGTTTGAATCGCTGCATCATAGATATCGGCTGAAATGGGCGTATGGGTCGGTCGATACATGCCGTGCTCGAATTACAAAATCGGGGCAAAGATACGGGTCAGGTTTTCAAACAACCGCCGTCCTTTTGACGTTTTGGGGACAAAACGCTGGCTTTTCAAGCGCAACGTGTGTAAAAACGGTCGCAACTCCGTCAGCAATGTCTGTGAATAAGCAAACACCGCCATTTCATAGTTAATGAACAATGAACGATAATCCAGATTCGCCGTCCCCAACAACACGGCTTGGTGATCCAGCATCACCAGTTTGGCGTGCAACATCCCCGAAGGATACAGATAAACCTCCCCTCCGGCTTCGGCCAGCTCACGCATGTAGGAGCTTCGCCCCAGATCAAAAATCAAATGATCGGATTTTTCCGGCGTCAGCAATGTCACCCGAACCCCCCGCTTAATCGCAATCAGTAAGGCATTCATGATGCTGCTGTCGGGAATGAAGTACGGTGACACGATCTGAATATGCGATTTGGCCTGATAAATCGCATAAAGCAGGCTCTCAAACAGAATGTCCCCGGCAATGTCGGGGCCGGACGGCACCACTTGCAACCAGGCCTGGTCAAAATCATCCCTATGTGAGGGCCATGCTTTCATGCCCTGCCCATCGGTGGTTTTCACCGGCACCGAATGCCCGGTGGTGTAATACCAGTCTTCGGCAAACACCTGCGCGAACGTGACCACACTGGGCCCGGTGATTTCAAACAACCAATCCACCCAACGCTCTGTGTCGCGCCGCTCATCACTGGGGCCAAAATAGTCCCCTGACAGATTCATCCCTCCGGTAAAAACCGAACGCTGATCGATCAGATAAATTTTGCGATGGTTGCGCAAGTTGACCTGCTGATTGAAGAAGGTTTTGAACACCGGTTGGAAAAAAGCGATCTCGACCCCCGCTTCCTCTAAAAAGCGCAGCGCCATGCGACGCCGATACAGATCAAAACTGCCAATGCTGTCGAGCAGCAACTTGACTTCCACGCCGTCGTTCGCTTTTTTCGCCAGCAATTCGGCCAGACGCTGGCCAGTGTTGTCCAGCTCAAAAATATAGGTTTGCAGATAAATGCTCTCACGCGCTTGCCTCAGCCGTTCTTCCAGTTGGGGCCATAGCGTCTCGTGGCTGTAAGCATGAATGCTGTTGTGGACGCTGGTCGTGGGCAGCTGGCTCGCATCCAGCAGTTGTTTCAATGACTGAGCCATCGCGTTGTCCGATGCAGGCAAGTCACCCGCCACCGTGGAGGCAAAGGTGAGATTGGACTTATTTGTTTTATACAGCAGCTTGCGCGAGCCAAACACCCAATACACCAGCACCCCCAGTAAGGGCAACAGAATCAACGCAAACAACCATGCCATAAGATTCTGTGGCGAGCGGCGCTGGTAAAGCATATGCAGCAATGCCACCACCACCAGAACCAGGTTCAGCGCATACACACTCAATGCCCACACATTGCTTTGCAAAAACTCACTCACCGTCAATGGCCTTCCCTGTTATATTCACAATACGGCACCACACTAGTCGGGCACACATTTTGCTCACCGAGCAAGCGGTGTTTCCCCAGATGGGGTCTATTTTGCTATAGTAGCTTTACGGACACAATTGAAAACGGCATTTCGACTCGGACAACGCCCTCATGATGAACATTTCTTTTACGGCACTGCTTGGTTTTATTCTCGGCCTGGGGCTGTTTGCCCTGGCCGTGGTGCTCAACACCGACAGTTACATGATGTTTTTCAGCCTCTCCAGCTTGCTCATGGTACTGGGGGGCACGCTGGCGGTGGCCATGATCTCCTTCGAGGGGATCAACGTCCTCTTGGCGATCCGGGAAATCGGCGCCACCCTGGCCTCGGCCAAGGTCAACCCACGCAAACTTTATGAAGACGTGGGCGTGCTGATCGACTGGTCAAAACTGGTGCGCAAAGAAGGTCTGCGCCGCCTGGAAAATTCGGTGGTGCTTTCACGCGCCGACGACGAAAACTTTCTGGGCCAATCGTTTGAGTACCTGCTTTCCGGCTACAAAGGCGAAAAACTCTACACCCTGCTCGAACACACGCGCCAGTCCATGTACGATCGGCGAATGACGCAGGCCAAAGTCTTGATGACCATGGCCTCCGCCGCGCCAGCCTTTGGCATGATCGGGACGCTGGTGGGGCTGATCATCATGCTCAACAACATGGAAGGCGACCCCTCCCAGATTGGCGGTGGGTTGGCCATCGCTCTGATTACCACGCTTTATGGGGTGTTGATGGCTCAACTGTTTTTCAAGCCGGCCGCCAAAAAGGTCGAGCAAAAGCAGGATCTGGAAGCCTATCGCAACCACATCCTGACCGAAGGGGTGTATTTGCTCGCCGAAGGCGCCTCTCCCATGCACATCCAGGATGCCATGAACGCCTTTTTGGACCCACGCTACCAATTCACACGCGCCTAACGGACAGGAGCATTTATGCCGGAAGTCCAAATGCCCAAGCGCCCGCAACCCAAAGCACACGAGGCCCCGAAAACCAACCCCAACACCGCCGGTCAGCACAGCACCCGGCGGTGTCGCAGTTTTCAAAAGGCCAATTTGGGCGACAACTCTCAGGACGAATGGTTGATCACCTACGCCGACGCCGTGACCTTGATTCTGGCGTTTTTTGTGTTGATTTTTTCCATTTCCGAAATCAGCCAAACCAAGTTTGAAGCGCTGCAAACCAGTCTCGGGCATGAACTGCTGAAAAAAGAGGAGGTGGTCAACCCGCTGGAAAAGCTGCAAAGCAATCTGTCTGAGATTCTGGAACGCTATGAAATTTCCCCGCAAGAAGCCCTGACACTGGATGGCGACGAATTGCGCATCGATCTGCCGGGCGAACTGCTGTTTGAAAGCGCCTCCACCGACCTTTCGACCGAATCACAGCAACTGATCCGCTCGGTAGCCGATGAAATCAAAGCCTTTCCATTGCCCAACTATCTGATTGAAATCGAAGGCCACACCGATGATGTGCCCATCAATACCACCCGTTTCCCCTCCAATTGGGCGTTGTCTTCCGGGCGTGCGATTTCCGTCCTCAAAATCTTTTTTGAAAGCGGCATCGACAAACACCGCCTCAAGGCGATCGGCTATGCCGACACCCGCCCCAAAGCCCCCAATCGCGATCAGTTTGATCGCGCCATTCCTGAAAACCAGGCCGAAAACCGCCGTGTGGAAATCAAAGTGGCTCGCAACCCCGAAGCCAGTGGGTTTAAGACGCCTGCCACTAAGCAGACCGGCACTCAGTCACCATAAAGGTCAAACGAAGGTAAAAAATCACCAGGCCTGGTGATTTTTACAGAGAAAAAAGCCCCGGAACAGAGGGTTTTGCGCTTCGCCGGTCAGACGGCTACAATTGCGCTTCCAGATCATCTCGAGGAAGGCATGCAGATTCTTAACGCCCAGCAAGCAATCAATGCGATTGACACCACTTTGAGCAAAGATCGTCATCGCTTGCGACAGCAACTCAAGCGTCTTAAAGTCCGCGCAGACATGTCCAAAGCGGCATTTTCCGAGATTCAGTCCGACCCCGACTGGGAAAAATGGCTCCATCGCCTGCAAGCCTCGCAGGCGCAAGTGGAGGCCAACCGTCGTCAGTGCCCCAGTGTCGATTACCCGGACCTGCCCGTCGCCCAACGCCGCGAAGAAATCATCCGTACCGTTCAGAACCATCAGGTGGTCGTGATTGCTGGCGAAACCGGTTCGGGCAAAACCACGCAAATCCCGAAAATGTGCCTGGATGCCGGACGCGGAGTCTTTGGCCGCATCGGGTGTACCCAGCCTCGTCGCCTGGCCGCCCGCAGCGTGGCCGAACGCCTGGCCGAAGAACTCGACAGTAAGCTTGGAGACACCGTCGGCTATCAGGTGCGCTTTCATGACCAGGTGCACCAACGGTCTCTGATCAAGGTAATGACCGATGGCATTTTGCTGGCCGAGTTGCAGAAAGACCGCTTTCTTAATCAATACGACACCATCATCATTGATGAGGCGCATGAGCGCAGCATCAACATCGATTTCCTTTTGGGCATTCTCAAGCAATTATTGCCCAAACGCCCGGATCTGAAAGTCATCATCACCTCGGCCACCATCGACACCGAACGTTTTTCCCGGCATTTCAACAACGCGCCCATCATTGAAGTCAGCGGTCGGACCTATCCGGTGGAAGTTCGTTACCGTCCGCTTGCCTCGTATGAAGACGATGACGGCCAGACGTTTGAGCAGGACATCCCCACCGCGATTGGGCATGCACTGGACGAACTGTCAGAGGAAGACCCTTTTGGGGACGTACTGGTGTTTCAGGTGGGTGAGCGCGACATCAAAGAAACCGCCGAGACTCTGCGCAAACAAAAACTGCCTCATACCGAAATCATTCCGCTTTATGCACGTCTGAGCATGAGCGAGCAGAACAAGGTCTTTCAGACCTCGCAAAAACGTCGTGTCATTCTGGCGACCAATGTCGCGGAAACGTCCCTGACCGTGCCCGGCATCAAATTTGTGATTGACCCGGGCCTGGTTCGCATCAGTCGCTACTCCGTTCGCTCCAAAGTACAGCGCCTGCCGATTGAAAAAATTTCTCAGGCATCGGCCAATCAGCGTGCCGGACGCTGTGGCCGCGTGAGCGAAGGCATCTGCATTCGTCTCTACGACGAAGACGACTTTCATGCCCGCGCCCAGTTCACCCCGCCCGAGATTCATCGCACCTCGCTGGCCACGGTGATTCTTCAGATGACGCAGATGCGCCTGGGTCAGGTCAAGCATTTCCCATTTATTGAGCCGCCCGAAGACAAAGCGGTGAATGATGGCTACCGCCAGTTGCACGAATTGGGTGCGCTGGATGATCAACGACGCCTGACTGAGGCCGGACAGACGTTGGCCCGTTTACCGCTTGACCCACGCATGGCAAAAATGGTGCTCGAAGGTCAAAAAAATGGCGTGCTGATGGAAGTTCTGGTCATTGCCACGGCACTGAGCATTCAAGACCCAAGGGACATGAACGAAAGCACGCGCCAGGCTGCCGCACAGGCTCACAAACCGTTCGAAGACCCGCGTTCCGATTTTTTGTTTTTCCTGAACTTGTGGCGTTTTTATGAAGACAAACGACGCCACCTCAGCCAGAACAAATTGCGCAAACTCTGCAAAACCAATTTTCTGTCTTATCTGCGCATGAAAGAATGGCACGATCTGTTTTTCCAGATCGAAGTATCACTCAAGCGCCAGGGCATCAAAATCCACGATCTGCACTTGTATGAAGAAGTCCGTGACGGTGGCAAGGTGCGGGAGCAACTGGCCGATGTTCATGCCATTGCCGTCCACCGGGCATTGATGAGCGGCCTGCTGGGCAATCTGGCGGTGCGCGAAGACGACAAACGCTACCAGGGCGCACGCAACACCAAAGTGTTTATTCACCCCAGCTCGGTTCTGTTCAAGCGCAAACCCAAGTGGCTGGTCAGTGCCGAACTGGTCGAAACCAGCAAAGTCTTTGCCCGTAACAATGCGGCAATTGACGTGAAATGGGTGGAATCGCTGGCCAGTCACTTGGTCAAGCACAGCTATGACGACCCACACTGGCAAAAAAAACGCGGACAGGTCGGCGCCTTCGAAAGCGTGACCCTGTACGGCCTGCCGATTGTAAACCGACGTCGCTGCAATTACGGCCCCATCAACCCCAAAGAAGCCCACAAAATCTTCCTGCGGCATGCTCTGGTCGAGGGTCAAATGCACTGCCGGCTGGATTTTTTTGTACACAATCAACAGTTGATACGCGACATTGAACAGGTTGAGTCCAAGTTACGGCGACCCGATTTTCTTGTCGACGATGAACAGCTCTACGACTTCTATGCTGAGCGCATTCCAGGACACATTTACAACCAACCGGCACTGGAAACCTGGGTCAAGCAAACCCGTCAGAAAGCACCGGAAAAAATCGATGCCCTGTTTTTGACACGGGAACAGCTGCTCAAGCAGAGTGTGGACACCGACCGACTCGCACATGACTTTCCCGACCAGATCCAGTTGGGCAATCATCTACCGCTCAAATTGGACTACGCGTTTGAGCCCGGAAAAAAGCACGATGGCATGATGGTCAAACTGCCCCTGGCCCAGCTCAACCAGGTGCAGGCGAAGGACTTTGAATGGCTGACCCCGGGGCTGCTGCGTGAAAAAACCGCACACTACATCAAGGCCCTGCCCAAATCACTGCGCAAACAATTCATTCCGGCACCACAGACCGCCGAACTGGTGCTTCAGGAAATGTCACCCGATAAGAAAATCGACGGCCAGAAAGCCGACTATCTGACGCAATTGGTGTGGGCGCTCAACCGACGCGGCCAAAACAAGGTCAAGCTCAACGATTTTGAGTCCGTGACATTGCCAGAGCATT
Source organism: Thiomicrospira sp. WB1 (assembly GCF_001507535.1). Classification (GTDB taxonomy): domain Bacteria; phylum Pseudomonadota; class Gammaproteobacteria; order Thiomicrospirales; family Thiomicrospiraceae; genus Hydrogenovibrio. The sequence goes on along the minus strand of NZ_LQBN01000002.1, from coordinate 146,143 downwards.
GCCTGCCGTTTTACCGCTTGCAGGATGAAAAAGGCCGCACACTTGCCGAAAGTGCGGATTTGGGTGAACTCAAACACGATTACCAGCATCTGGTCACAGCCTCACTTAAAAAGTCACAACCCGACCAGGCCTCACGCAAACCGATTACAGACTGGGACTTTGGCGATCTGCCGGACTCGGAGACACTGAAGACCCCGCAAGGAGAACTGACGGTGTACCCGGTGCTCAAACTCGACGGGAACACGCTTTATCTGGACAAAAGCCCCGATCAGGACGAAGCCGATCGCATACATGGCGAAGGCGTTCTGGCCCTGTGCCAGACTCTGTTGTTTGACAAAGTACGCTACATGCAGCGCCAGCTGCCTTTAAAGCAGGCCTGCCTGTGTTTCGCCCCGTATGGCACCTGCCAGGATCTGACCGAGCAAATCATTCACCGTGCGCTGCAGAGACTGGTGCCCGCCCCTGGCGACATTCGAACCCAGGCCGGTTTTGAAGAAGCGCTGGTGAACTTGAAACAATCATGGATAGAGGAAGCTCAAGCCCTGAGCAAAATGGTGTCGGACACATTAAAACGCCATCAGAAACTTGCCAAGCGGTTAAAAGGCAACGTTAATCCACGCCTGCTGGGCTCGATTCAGGACATTCGCACGCAACTCGATGGCTTGGTATACGCACAATTCATCAATGAGACGCCGGATCAGTGGCTCAAACAACTGCCCCGCTACCTTCAGGGACTGGAAAAACGTCTGGAAAAGGTTGAGTTGGATCCGAGCAAGGATTTGACGGCCCTCAAACAACTGCAGCCACTGTTGAAGCATTATGAGACCATCGCCAGTGATCCGGCTTACCAAAAACACCCAGGCCTGGTCGAAATACGATGGTTGTTGGAAGAACTAAGGCTGTCCTTGTTTGCGCAGCCAATGAAAACATTGCAGCCGGTCTCGATCCAACGCGTTGACAAAAAATTGCGTCAACTATAGATCAACACTGCGTCAACTATAGATCAACGCGGGGTTAAGACTGTTGTAGATAACGCCTGAGGTTATAGCGGTAGATGAACCCGGGGAAGGAAAAAATCGCAAACATAAAGACCGTCACTGCATAAAACTCCCAATCCTGGGCCTGCACCTGCCCCATGGCATTTTTTTCCAGCATGAAGGCCAGAGCACCGATCAGAAGGAAGTAAACGAACCACTCCACAAGATTGACCCACACCGACTTGGTCTGCACAGGCAGCAGCAGAAACAGACGGTTCTGAAAAAACCAGGGAATGTTGGCCAAAACAATGGCGGTGACGATCAGCACCCAAACGGCGGTATCCAAAGTCATCGTGCGTCTCCTGCGGTTAGTTTGGTGGATCGGGTCAATTCAGCCCTGTGGGATCAGCTAAGGCTATGATAGCCCAGATCGATCACCCAGGATGGGAAGAGACCAAAGACAAGCAGCGCCACTGCCACCAGGCTGATGGCCCAGGTCAGATGTCTGGCCACAGGCTCAACTTTCATGGTGTCTTGCGGCGCATCAAAGTACATGACCTTGACCACACGCAGGTAGTAGAAAGCACTGATCACCGCTGAGACCACAGCCAGAACCGCCAGCCAGACAAAACCGGCCTGAACCACTTCTTCGATGACCACCACTTTGGCATAGAACCCGATAAAAGGCGGAATACCGGCCATCGAGAACATGACAAACAACATCATCAGGGCCAGCCAAGGGTTGCGCTGATTCATCCCTTTGAAATCATCGACGCGATCAAACTCATGACCGGTGCGTGCCAGGACAGTGATCAGACCGAAGGCTGCAAGACCCATAAACGCATAGATCAGCGTATAAACCATGGCACTGGCATAGCCGTCGGGATTGGCGGCAATCAGCCCCAGCATCAAAAAACCAATGTGACCAATGCCGGAATAGGCCAACAGTCGTTTCAGGTTGTTTTGAACGATTGGCACCAAGGCCCCAACCAACAAAGACAGCACGGACAAAATCACCAGCAACGGCTGCCAATCCATCACTGCACCCGGCAAAGCTTCGGCAAGCAAACGATACAGAATCGCAAAGGCCGCAATTTTCGGGGCCGTCCCGATAAAGAGGGTTACCGCCGTGGGCGCCCCGTGATAGACATCCGGCACCCACATGTGAAACGGCACCGCTCCCAATTTGAACGCAAGACCGATGACAATAAAGACCACAGCAAAGGACAACACCACATGGTCCACTTCGCCTGCATCGATCACCGCCGCCATCGCATCAAAGGCCACCTGACCCGTGGCACCATAGAGCATGGAGAAGCCATACAACAGCATCCCGGTCGCCAAGGCCCCGAGTACAAAATATTTCAACGCCGCTTCAAGCGCTGCACTGTGATCTTTTCGCATGGCTACCATGGTGTAGATCGCCAAGGACATGATTTCCAGCCCCAGGTACAGCGTGATCAGATTGTGCGCAGACACCATGACGAACATGCCGAGGACCGAAAACAGCCCCAACGTGAAATACTCGCCACGATAAAATTTCGCTTGCAGCAGATATTCTTTGGAAAACAGGAACAAGCCCAGAGAAATCACAACGATGGCGAGTTTGAGAATGTCCGCAAAGGCATCGCGCACAAAACTGCCGTCAAAGGTGGTCACCGTCTCCGTAGTGAAACTGGTCAGGATCAACGCCCCGACGATCACCAGAATCACCTGCGTGGCGTAATAGGTAGCAAATTCATAACGCTTTGACCACATCGTATCCGCGACCAGCAACAAACTGGTCAGCGTCAGCAACACGATTTCAGGTATTGCAGGCGTAAAACTTGGGATGACAAAATTCATACGATCGACTCACCTAGTTAATTCTTATAGTTTTGACGTTGTCGCCTGGATCAACAGATTGGCAACGGACACATCCATGACTTCAATAAGCGGTGCCGGATAAACCCCCAATAACACCACCGCAAAAGCCAGAATGCCCATAATGGCAAATTCACGTTTGTTGAGGTCGGCCAGTTTGCCGACCTGCTCATTGGCCACCGGCCCGAAGAAAACGCGTTTGACCATCCACAGTGTGTAAGCAGCACCGATCACAAGCGTCGCGGCCGCCACCACGCCGTACCAGACATTGGCTTTAAACGACGCCAGAATGACCATGAATTCGCCCACAAAACCGGAAGTACCGGGCAGGCCAGCATTGGCCATGGCAAACAACACAGCGAAGAAGCCGAACCAAGGCATGGTATTGACCACCCCGCCGTAGGCCGAAATTTCACGCGTATGCATGCGGTCATACAAGACCCCGATCATCAGGAACATGGCGCCGGAAATAAAGCCATGCGAAACCATCTGTACCATGGCCCCTTGCATCCCCAGAGCTGCACCCTGTGCCTCACCCGTATTGGCAACGATGCCATAAACCAGAAACATCCCCAAGGTGACAAAGCCCATGTGAGAGATCGACGAATAGGCCACCAGTTTTTTCATGTCCTTTTGTACCATCGCCACCAGACCGATGTAAAAGATGGCAATCAACGACAAAATAATCACCAGCCAGTCCAGCATCATGGACGCATCCGGTGTAATCGGCAGACTGAAACGGACAAACCCGTAGCCGCCCATTTTGAGCATGATCGCAGCAAGCACCACAGAACCGGCCGTCGGCGCCTGAACGTGCGCATCCGGCAACCAGGTATGCACCGGAACCATGGGAATTTTGACGGCAAACGCAATCAAAAACGCGAGGAAAATCAGAATCTGCGCCAACTCACCCAGTGGCAACAGATGGAAATCGAGAATACCAAAACTGCCAGACTGGAAGTACATGTACAGGAAGCCGACCAGCATGAACACCGAGCCAAAAAAGGTGTAAAGGAAGAATTTCAATGTGGCGTAAACCCGATCTTTGCCACCCCATTTACCAATAATAATGAACATCGGGATCAACAAGGCTTCCCAGAACACATAAAACAGGATGGAATCGAGTGCCGTGAAGACACCAATCATCATGCCCTGCATGACCATAAACGCGCCCATGTACTGTTCAACGCGTTCTTTGATCACGTCCCAGGCCGAAGCGATCACCAGAACCTGTGTAAAGGTGGTCAACAACACCAGCGGCATCGAGAGACCATCCACCCCAAGGTGGTAATGAATGTTGAACTGATCGATCCAGGGCGTTTTTTCCACAAATTGCATGGCCGCGGTGCTGGCATCAAACTGCACCCACAACGGCAGAGAAATGAGGAACGTCACCACCGACACCAACAAGGCAAACCATTTCGCGAAAGTCGGTCGCTCTCTGCCAGCAAACAGGATCAGCAACCCCGCCAGGATCGGTAACCAGATCAGGGTACTTAAAATAGGCAAACCAAAAACCATTGACAACTTCCCTTCGTTATTTCTCTTTTATTACCACAGTACCCAAACCAGCATTGCCAGCAGGCCGAAAATCATCACAAACGCATAGTGATACAAGAAACCGGTTTGTCCCTGTTTCAGAGCACCCGCCGCTGCGGCAACAGATGTAAAGGTATTTTTGACCAGGCCTGTATCAATCACTTTGACATCAATGCCTCGCCAGAAGAAGTCGCCCAGCTTGCGTCCTCCCTGTTCGAAAACAATTTCGTTGAAGCGGTCAAACCCATAACCACTGGCCAGCATCTTGTAGCCACGTGGACACATGGCGTGTATGCGGGATGGAATTTGTGGGGCTTTAAGATAAAGCAGCCAGGCCATAAACACACCCGACAGTGCCAGAATAACCGGCGGGGTGACAAACCCATGCAATGCCATACCAATCGCCGAGTCAAAATAATCATTGTAGATGGTGCTCAGCACATCGTTCTGCGGCAACACCGTGATCGCATCGGCAAAATAAGTACCCGAGAGGATCGGTCCGACCATGGGAAGTCCCATAAACACGGCGGGAATGGCAAGAAGAATCAATGGCACTGTGACCACTTTGGGTGATTCTTTGATGTCATGCGTCTTGACGTAGTCTGATTCTTCGCCATGGAACACCAGGAAAATCATTCGGAATGTATAGAAAGCCGTCACAAACACACCGATCAACAAAAGCACTTCCGCCAGCCCGGCGCCATAGACATCGGTTTCACCGACGGCCAGCAACACACTGTCTTTCGAAAAGAAACCAGAGAACCCTGGGAAACCGATCAGCGCAAGCGCACCGATCAGCATCGACCAATAGGTAATGGGCATGTGTTTACGCATGCCACCCATCTGGCGAATGTCCTGGATGTGATGCATGGCAATGATCACAGAGCCGGCTGCCAAAAACAGCAGTGCTTTAAAAAATGCATGCGTCAGAACATGGAACATACCAACCGCGTAAGCAGACGCCCCAAGTGCGGCGACCATGTAACCCAACTGAGAGAGTGTCGAGTATGCCACCACGCGCTTGATGTCGGTCTGAACGATCCCCAAAACCCCCATCATAAAGGCGGTAATCGCCCCTACCAGCAAAACAGTACTCAAGGCCACGGCCGAAAGCTCGAAAGCAGGCGACAAACGCGCCACCATAAAGATCCCCGCGGTCACCATGGTCGCGGCATGAATCAATGCCGAAATCGGGGTTGGACCTTCCATCGACTCAGGCAGCCAGACATGAAGCGGCATCTGGGCCGATTTGCCCATGGCCCCGATGAACAACAACAGGCACAACACCGTGATCACAGACCACTCCATGCCCGGGAAGAAGCTCATGGTCGTCCCGACCTGGCTCTCAAGTGCGTTGAAAAATTCCTGATAATCGAGGGTATTGAAATACATCACCACAACGGCGATCCCCAGAATGAAACCGAAATCGCCTACCCGGTTTACCAGAAATGCCTTCAGATTAGCCTGGATGGCGGATTCGCGTTTCATGTAGAAACCGATCAGGAGGTAAGAGACCAGACCAACCGCTTCCCAGCCGAAGAACAACTGCAAGAAGTTGTTGGCCATAACCAAGGACAGCATTGAGAAGGTAAACAACGAGATATAGCTGAAAAAGCGCTGATAGTAAGGGTTATCATGACTGTAATCTTCATCATGGGCCATATAACCGATGGTGTAGATATGGACCATCAACGACACAAATGTCACCACCAGCATCATGGTTGCCGACAAGCTGTCAATCAGATAGCCGATCTCAAAACGCAGGCCGTCTGACACCATCCAAGTATAAAGCGCATCGTTATAAACCGCGTGTCCCTGAAACACAAACAGCCAGAACACATAGGCCGACAAAACCGTGGACACTGCCACACCGAAAATTGTGACAGTATGCGCCCCGCGACGACCGATCCGACGACCGAACAGGCCTGCTGCAATCGCACCGAATAAAGGGGACAACAGGATCAGTGTAAGAATAAACTTTAACATCATAACCAATTACCCTTTAATCGTGCTCAGATCATCAACATTGATGGTCTTGCGATTACGAAACACCAGTACGATGATCGCCAGACCCACGGCCGCCTCGGCCGCTGCCACGGTCAAAATAAAGAAGACAAAAATCTGTCCCGTCACATCACCCAAATAGTGTGAAAAGGCAATCAGGTTGGTGTTCACGGCCAGGAGCAACAGCTCGATCGACATCAAAAGAACAATGACGTTTTTCCGGTTGAGGAAAATCCCCGCCATGCTGATCATAAAAAGGATGGCCCCAAAGATTAGGTAATCCGATAATGCGATCATTCTTCTTTCTCCTTTTCAGGCAAGGGTTGCTCAACCGTGGGCGGCATTTTGACCATTTCAAAACGATCTTCCGCACGGGTTTTAATTTGTTGATCAATGTCCTGATACAGCACTTCGGTATTCGGACGACGACGCAAGGTCAAGGTAATGGCCGCAACGATCCCCACCAAAAGCAGAACAGCAGCCAAAATGAAGGCATAGACATGCTCGGTATACAGTGGAATGGCCAGAGCAAGCGTGTTGCTTTCTGCCTCTGCCAGGGATTTCGGCGGCGTGACCTGTTCAAGGCCAAAACGCTGGGGGCCCAACACCAGATACATCAGGGCAAAGATCGCCGCAGCCGTCAGAACACCCAGGGGCAAATAACGGGTAAACCCTTCCTTGAACTGCGCCACATTGATGTCGAGCATCATCACAACGAAAAGGAACAGCACCATGACTGCGCCAACGTAGACGAGAATCAATGCCAGCCCCAGAAATTCAGCTTGTGCAATCAGCCAAATACCAGCGGTGGAAATGAAAGCCAGAACCAGCCACAAGGCAGCCTGAACCGGGTTTTTGACACTGATCATTTTCAAGCCAGCAATCACTGCGATGGCCGCCAGTAAGTAAAAAATAAACTGTAAAAACGTCATGGATAACCTACTTTTGCTTTGATTACGCCAACAAGGCGGGGATCAGCGATATTTTGCATCCGCTGCGCGGTCCGCAGCGATTTGTTCTTCATGCTCATCACCAAAGGCCAGAAGATCTTCTTTGGTCATGATGTGCGTGCCGCGTTCGTGAAATTCGTACTCAAACACCCGCGTTTCAACGATGGCATCCACTGGGCAGGCTTCTTCACAGAAGCCACAGTAAATGCACTTAAACATGTCAATGTCATATTGTGTGGTACGACGGGTGCCGTCAGCACGCTCTTCCGATTCAATGGTGATGGCGTTGGCCGGACAGACGACTTCACAGAGCTTGCAGGCAATGCAACGCTCTTCACCGTTTTCGTAGCGGCGCAGGGCATGCTTTCCTCGAAAACGTGGCGACAGCGGCGTTTTTTCTTCCGGATAACGGACGGTAATTTTTGATTTGAACAGGTATTTACCCGTGACGGCCAAGCCCTTAAAAAGTTCTGTGAAGCCAAACGTCTTAACCTGATGTTTTAAAAATGCAATCATGCTCAACCTCACTTAATCAAACCATAGTCCAAGCTGGGCATATTCCATCACCCCAACAGCAAACACCCAGACAATCGTGACCGGTATCAGAACCTTCCAGCCCAACCGCATGATCTGATCATAACGATAACGAGGGAAGGTGGCGCGGAACCACAGGAAAAGGAACAGCAATACTGCCACTTTCGCAAACAACCAAATAAAACCAGGCACCCAGGCAAACATCGGTTCCAGTCCCGGGATGCCTTCAAACGGTGATAACCAACCACCAAGAAACATCACCGCGGTCATGAACGAAATCAAAATCATCATGGCGTATTCCGCCAGGAAAAACACCGCGAAAGCCATACCGGAGTATTCAACATGGAAACCGGCGACAATTTCCGACTCGCCTTCCGCCACATCGAACGGTGCCCGGTTCGTTTCTGCCAGGCCTGAAATGAAATAGACCGCAAACATGGGGAGCAGCGGCAACCAATACCAATGAAGCAAACTGCCTTTCTGGCCTTCAACGATTTCTGTCAAATTCATGCTGCCAGCAACCATCAGTACCGTCACCAGGGCAAACCCCATTGCAATTTCATAGGAAATTTTCTGGGCTGAGGCGCGCATCGCGCCCAAAAAAGCATATTTAGAGTTGGATGCCCAGCCGGAAATAATGACACCATAAACAATGATTGAGGTGACAGCCAGGACATACAACACCCCCGCGTTAATGTCTGCAACGACCACACCGTTTTCATCGAATGGGATCACCGCCCAAGCCGCTACGGCCGGTGCAATGGTCAATATCGGCGCCACAACAAACAAATAGAAGTTGGATTCGGTGGGACGGACAATCTCTTTGAACATCAACTTTAGGGCGTCTGCAATCGGTTGTAACCAACCTTTCGGCCCTACCCGATTGGGCCCCATTCTTAACTGCATGTAACCGATAACTTTGCGCTCAGCAAACGTCAGCCAGGCCACTGCCAACATCACGGGCAGAATGACGACCACAGCCTGAATGAGTAATGTAATCACAACCGCCAGCCAATCAAACAAGAACGTTGATAGCCAGGCCTGTAACGAATCGAACATAATTAATTCCTCTGCTTAATAACCGTTTGCCCGAATCTTAGGCCATTTGGGCATCCGGCGTTGCCTGAAGCGATGGCGATCGTCGAACCATCGCATCCACGGCATAAATATTGACCGGTTCGGTGACCGTAATGGATGACTGCTCAGGCGCTTCTGAAGGAGTCACCGCGCTGAAATCCGGATCAAGGGGTTTTAATTCAATTTCATCACGGACTTGTGACGCATTGGTCTGATCAAAGCCGTCTAGCTCAAGCAGATTGCCCAGCACTCTAAACACTTTCCAGGCGGGTTTCGCTTCGTGCACCGGTTCAATAGCCATCTTAAAGGTCTGAAGCTGCCCCATGGCATTGACAAAGCTTCCCGCTGTTTCGGCAAACGTGCCGATTGGCAATAACACATCGGCATAATCACGCTGCGTTTCAGAATCAAAGGCTGTCAGGTTGACCACACACTCGGCTTGGCGCATGGCATTGAGAGCCAATTGCCCGTCTGCCATATCTTTTTCCGGTTCGATCCCAACGTTCACATACATGCGCGTTCGAGCAGTCAGCATCTGTGCCGCATTATGACCACGCGAGGGTTGGAAGCCAACTTGCTGGGCCCCCACGGTATTCGCTGACATGGGAACAATGCTGAGTGTTGCCTGCGTCCAACGTTCGAGCAACGCACACAATTGCACAATCTCTGTGTAGCAACCATCGGTCTGAGCAATCTGGCCCAGCAAAATCGAGGCAACCTTAGCCTCTGTGAGCTGTTTAGCCAGCTTTTGAATGTCATCATCAACGGCTGCGTTTTGAATCCAGGCGGGCAAGTCTGCCTGGTGTCCGGTGATTTCTGCAACCGCTTTGGTCAATGCAGCTAAACGCATCAACCACTGGGCGTCCACCACTTGCTGGATGTCGTAGTTAAAATCAAATGTTTCTGGGTTAATCGCCCATACTTTCGCGCCATTAAGCTGTGCTTTGCGCACACGGTGGTTCAGCAATGGAATTTCTTTTCGTAGCCAGGTCCCTACCTGAATCACCACTTCCTGTTGCTCCAGCTGATCAAAACGAAGGTTCAGATAAGGTTGAATGGCTTTTTCACTGTCTGTCGTGGAATCGGCATCCAAACGAAAGTCATTCTGGCGAAGACGGTGATCCAGGTTGTCAACGCCCAGCCCATTCGCAATTTTTTTCAAAAGGTGCAACTCTTCCAGTGTCGCATTCGGCGCAGCCAAAAATCCAACCTGGTCCGGTGTTGTGCTGGCATAGGCTTTTAACTTGTCCGCCACATATGCCAGCGCTGTTTCCCAATCGACACTCTGCCACTGACCTTTATTTTTGATCATCGGCGTTTTCAGGCGGTCTTCACTGTGAATGGCTTCGTATGAGTAGCGATCACGATCAGAGATCCAAACCTCATTGATTGACTCATTTTCTGCCGGAACCACTCGCTTGGCTTGATTGCCTTTGGCATGAAGTACAATATTGGAGCCAATACTGTCGTGCGGCGCAATGGTTGGGTGAGACTTAAGCTCCCAAGGGCGTGCGGAATAACGGAAAGGCTTCGAGGTCAAGGCGCCAACGGGACACAAATCGATCATATTGCCCGACATTTCAGAGCTGACAGATTTCTCGATGTAAGTGCCAATTTCCATCCATTCACTTCGACCGGTCGCCCCCATTTCCATCATGCCAGCGACTTCCTGACCAAAACGCACACATCGCGTACAGTGAATGCAGCGCGTCATGTCGGTTTGGATCAAAGAACCAATGTCCTTATCAGCCACCACGCGCTTGCCTTCATTGAAGTGTGAAACATCGTCCCCGTATTCAAGCGCGACGTCTTGAAGTTCACACTCGCCGCCCTGGTCACAAATCGGACAATCCAGCGGATGGTTGATCAACAGAAATTCCATGACGTTCTTTTGAGCGCCTTTCGCTTTTGGCGACTGGGTCAATACTTTCATGCCATCTGTCACTGGCGTTGCACAAGCAGGCAGTGCTTTGGGAGCCCCTTCTACCTCAACCAGGCACATGCGGCAATTCGCGGCGATGGAGAGTTTCTTGTGGTAACAAAAACGCGGAATGGCGATGCTGGCCTGATCAGCCACATCGATCAGCATTGAGCCTTCTTCCGCCTCAACCACTTGTCCATTAATCTCAATCTTTACCATAACTACTACCTAATTCAATGCCCGAAACGTCCGGCTTATTGACGGTCAAAAATACTGCAACCGTGATCGATGTAATGTCTGAATTCGTGCTCAAAGTGCTCCAGAAAACTGCTCACAGGTGTGGCGGCAGCGTCGCCTAGGCCACAGATCACTTTCCCCATGATTTTGCCACCCACATTGCGCAGCAATTCGATGTCTTCAGGTCGCCCTTTCCCCTTGCGGATACGATGGATGACTCGGTACATCCAGCCTGTGCCTTCACGACAAGGGGTACACTGTCCGCACGACTCTTCATGGTAGAACCAAGATAAGCGCTCACAAGCTTTAACCATATCAGTATGGTCATCCATGATGATGACAGAGCCCGCGCCCAGAAACGACCCGGCTTTTGCAATCGAGTCATAATCCATGTTCATCTCCATGGCTTTGTCTGCGGGCAGTACGGCGGTTGATGCACCACCCGGCACAACGGCTTTCAACTCACGACCTTTCCAGATGCCGCCAGCCGCATCAAGCAGATCCTTAAAAGGGGTTCCCATCCGCACTTCAAAATTACCGGGCTTTTCAATATGGCCTGAAACCGCGTAACACTTGGTACCACCGGCATTTTCAACACCCAGATCACGGAACCATTCGCCGCCTTTAGCTAAGATGACCGGAATCGATGCCAGCGTCTCGGTATTGTTGACCGTCGTCGGTTTACCCCAGGCGCCATAACTGGCAGGAAACGGTGGTTTAAACCGCGGCTGGCCTTTTTTGCCTTCCAACGACTCAATCAATGCGGTTTCTTCACCACAAATATAGGCTCCAGCCCCCAGATGAGCATGCAACTCAAAATCATAACCAGAGCCCAAAATGTTTTCGCCGAGCAACCCTGCTTCGCGTGCCTGTTCGATCGCATTGTGGAAACGCTGATACGGCTCCCAAAATTCACCCCGAATATAGTTATAACCGGCTGTCGCGCCGATGGTATAACCGGCAATCATCATCCCCTCAACCAGCTGATGAGGGTTATAACGCATGATATCGCGGTCCTTGAAGGTACCCGGTTCGCCCTCATCCGAATTACACAGAATGTATTTGGGACCAGGCGCGGCCCGATTCATAAAGCTCCACTTCAAGCCGGTTGGGAAACCAGCCCCGCCGCGACCTCGAATATTGGAGGTTTTGATTTCATCAATGATTTCTTGAGGCGAGAGCTCTCCTGCTAAAACCTGTTTCCAGATTTGATACCCGCCGTTTTCAATGTAGGTCTCAATATCCCAAGGGGTATCCAGATGATTGAGGCGATAACAGCATTCATTCAAAGGTAACATGACTTACTCCAAACCATCCAGGATTTCATCGACGCGTTTTTCGTCCAGGTCTTCGTAGTATTCTTTTCCAACCATCATCATTGGAGCACCACCACAGGCGCCAAGACATTCAACGGTCTTGATTGAGAACTTGCCATCCGGCGTAACCTGACCAACCTCCACATCAAGCTTTTGTTTCATGTAATCCAACAATTCGTCACTGCCACGCAGCATGCAAGATATGTTCGTGCACACACACAGTTTGTGGCGACCGACTGGCTCGTGCTCATACATCGAATAAAACGTGGCCACCTCGTAGACAGCAATCGGCGTCATGTTTAAATAGTCGGCCACTTCATCCATCAACTCTGTGGTTAAATGGCCACCATTTTCCTCCTGTACGATGCGCAACGCTGCCATCACAGCGGATTGAGCTTCGTTTTCAGGGTAGCGTGCCACCCATCGGTCGATGCGTGCCTTCACGTCGCCTTGAATCATTCCCTGATTGGCAGTACTCATCGATCAATCTCCCCGAATACAATGTCTTGGGTCCCAATGATTGCGACCACGTCAGCAATCATATGCCCTTTGGCCATTTCATCCAAAGAGGCCAAGTGGGTATAACCCGGTGCACGAATTTTCAGTCGATACGGTTTATTCGCACCATCGGAAACCATGTAGATGCCAAATTCGCCTTTGGGGTGCTCAACCGCCGAATAAGCTTCCCCTTCTGGCACACAGAAACCTTCCGTAAAGTGCTTAAAGTGGTGGATCAAAGCTTCCATACTGGTTTTTGCCAGTTCACGACTGGGCGGCGTGACCTTATGGTTGTCGGAGATGACCGGCCCCGGATTCTGTTTCAACCATTCCACACATTGTTTAATGATCTTGTTGGATTCACGCATTTCGGCAACACGGACCAGATAGCGATCATAGCAGTCACCGGTTTTGCCAACTGGCACATCGAAGTCCATGCGATCATACACTTCATAAGGCTGTTTCTTTCTTAAATCCCAGGCAATACCAGAGCCACGCAACATTGGACCAGTAAAGCCAAGCTGAAGTGCGCGTTCAGGCGATACAATACCGATGTCAACCGTGCGCTGCTTCCAAATACGATTGTCAGTTAACAGAGTCTCATACTCATCGACCAGACCAGGGAAGCGCTCTGTAAACGCCTCGATAAAGTCAAGCAATGACCCTTCACGCGTTTCATTCAATTCATCCAGTTTTTTACCTTGACGCCATGGCGACTCTTCATATTTAGCCATGCTGTCAGGTAAATCACGGTAAACACCACCCGGGCGGTAGTAAGTTGCATGCATTCGTGCGCCAGAGACTGCTTCATAACAGTCCATCAGGTCTTCGCGCTCTCGAAACGCATAAAGAAAAACGGTCATGGCACCGATGTCGAGCGCATGCGCACCCAGCCACATCAAGTGGTTGAGAATTCGTGTGATCTCATCAAACATCACCCGAATATACTGAGCCCGTTCTGGCACTTCCAGATCTAGCATTTTTTCGATTGCCATGACATAGGCGTGCTCGTTGGCCATCATGGAAACGTAATCCAATCGATCCATGTAACCGATCGATTGATTGTAGGGCTTGTACTCCGCCAGCTTTTCGGTGCCACGATGCAACAAACCAATATGCGGGTCAGAACGAACAATGGTTTCACCGTCCAGTTCCAGAACCAATCGTAAAACGCCATGCGCCGAGGGGTGCTGCGGGCCGAAGTTAAGTGTGTAATTTCGAATCTCTGACATAGGGTTACCCACTTTGTTTTTGGGCTGTTTCGTGACGAATGACACGTGGCACATTGATACGGTTTTCGATGGTGACAGGTTGGTACACAACCCGAGCCTTCTCCGGGTCATAGCGCATTTCAACGTGACCAGTAAGAGGAAAGTCCTTACGCAACGGATGGCCAACGAAGCCATAGTCGGTCAGGATACGACGTAAATCCGGATGTCCGGCAAACACGATGCCGTACAAATCAAATGCCTCTCGCTCAAACCAATCTGCGCAGTGCCAGACATCCATCACTGAGTCGACGGTTGGCGCACTGGCGTCATCTGCATAGACTTTGACACGAACGCGGCGATTGTGCGCCACCGACAACAAATGATAAACCACGGCAAAGCGGCGAAGCATGTTTTGATCTGTGTCATCCTCAGGTTCTTCAAAATCGAACACACCGCGACTGAAACCCGTTTGAGTGACCGCCGTCGTTTCCCAGTTTGCCTGACCGTAAGAAAGGTAGTCCACACCGCACAGGTCAATCAGCTGATCAAAACCAGCCTGGTTCTTCAAACCAAGCATCAGGTCATGTGCCACGCCAGCTTCCACTTCAAGCGTCAGCTCATCAAACTGAATACTGACCGACGAAATCCACTCGGGAAAAAGTTGTTGCAGTTGGGTTTGAAGATCCAGAACAGACTGCTTCATAAGACAATTCCTTATGCGCCTTAGCGCGCAATGGTGTTGGTGCGCTTAATTTTATTTTGAAGCTGAACAATGCCATACAGAAGGGCTTCAGCCGTCGGAGGACAACCGGGGACATAAATATCGACCGGCACAATGCGATCGCAACCACGTACCACGGAATAGGAATAATGGTAATACCCCCCGCCATTGGCACAGGATCCCATGGAAATCACCCAACGGGGTTCGGCCATCTGATCATAGACCTTGCGCAAGGCTGGGGCCATTTTATTGACAAGCGTGCCCGCAACGATCATCACGTCAGATTGGCGAGGACTGGGTCGAAAGATAATCCCGAAACGATCCAAATCGTAACGCGACGCACCCGCGTGCATCATTTCAACCGCACAACAGGCCAAACCAAAGGTCATTGGCCATAGAGAACCGGTTCGGGCCCAGTTGATCAGCTTGTCAGCCGAGGTGGTCACCACCCCTTCTTTCAATACGCCTTCTACTCCCACTCCAGCGCCCCCTTTTTCCATTCATAAATAAAGCCTACGACCAGCAAGCTCAGAAAGGCTGCCATGGCTAACAAACCAAAGGTGCCAATCTCTTCAAGTGCGATGGCCCAGGGAAACAAAAAAGCAATTTCCAAATCAAAGATAATGAATAAAATCGCGACCAAATAGAAGCGGACATCGAACTTCATTCGAGAGTCTTCAAATGCTTCAAACCCACACTCATAAGGGGATTGCTTCTCAGAATCAGGGTGACTGGGCCCCAAAAGGTAACCCATGACAATCGGCCCTACGCCAAAAAGCACACCCAGAACGACAAACACCAAAATGGGTAGATAATTTTCAAGCATCGGTCAAAACCTCATTTAATCGCCAGCTGGAAACAAGTCCAACTTCAGCGTCTGCTGAGTCTTCAGCTGAATGGTCCAATGACAAGCATTGGAAAATATGGTGCCGATGGCCGGACTCGAACCGGCACGGCTTACGCCACTACCCCCTCAAGATAGCGTGTCTACCAATTCCACCACATCGGCAAATCTAGAAAGCCTGTTAATCAGTTGGGAACCACAGGCTCGTCGGTTTTTTGGGCCTCTTCCGTTGTCTGCTGGCTGGTTTTTTCAATCACACTGCCTGAGCCTTTTGCTTGCTGCGCCCCCATGTAGGCCAGACTCAGACTGGTAATGAAAAAGATCACCGCAACCACCGAGGTCACTTTCAAGAGAAAGTTATTAGATCCTCCACCGCCAAAAACGGACTGAGAAGACCCACCACCAAAATTAGCCCCTGCATCAGCGCCTTTTCCGTGCTGAAGCAGAACCAAAACAATCAAAATAAATGCGATAAACAAATGTATCGCCAACACAATATTAAACATGCTTACGCTCCAGCGGCCCGGCAAATGGCCATAAAATCGTCTGCGTTCAGGGAGGCGCCACCAATCAAACCACCGTCGATATCTGGCTGCGCCATTAACTCTTCGGCATTGCCAGGCTTCATGCTGCCACCATACTGAATCACCACTTTCTCAGCCACGTCCGGGCTGGATTTGGCAAGCAAGCCTCGCACATAAGCATGCGCTTCCTGAGCCTGTTCTGCCGAGGCAGTCTTACCCGTGCCAATCGCCCAAACCGGCTCATAAGCAATCACCACCTTAGCAAAGGCTTCAATGCCAACCACGGAAACCACGGCTTCAACCTGCTCCGCAATGACCGCTTCCAGCTTACCGGCTTCACGTTCAGCCAGCGTTTCACCAATACACAAAATTGGTGTCAAGTCGTTTTCAAGCGCAGTCTTCACCTTTTCGGCGACCAACTGGCTGATTTCACCAAACATTGAGCGGCGCTCTGAATGACCAAGGATCACATAAGAGCACCCCATGTCTTTCAACATTCTGGCTGACACTTCGCCTGTAAAGGCCCCTGCATCCGCTTCAGTCGTCATGTTCTGCGCGCCGACTTCAATCCGGTCACAGCCAGCCGCCTTTAACGCCGTTGCCACCTGATCAATATACAAAGACGGTGGACAGACAGCGATTTTCGCAGCACCTGCCTGATCAGCCTGCTTGATCAACCCGGCCATCAGTGCGTCAACACTGGCCTTAGAACCATGCATCTTCCAGTTACCTGCTACAAACTTTTGTCTCATTCCAATCGTCTCCAACGCAAAATTCACGCTATATTAGCGACTAATTTTTCAAATTACAATCTTGACAATGTCAACCGAATTCAGTTTGAACCACCTCAACCAGCCTTTTTAACTGGGGCTGGATCAAATCAATCTCCTCACCCTCGACCATCACTCGAATCAGCGGCTCGGTACCGGATGGACGAATCAAGATACGGCCACGTTCGCCAAACACTTCCTGCACACTACGCATCATTGCCTGCAATGGTTCATTCGCATCCAGACGGGCTTGTGAAGGGCTCCTTTCTTTCAAACGTATGTTTTCAAGCAGTTGCGGGTATTTTTTCATGCCCGCTTTGAGCCGAGCCAAAGGCTGCTCTCTTTGCACCAAGATCCCCAGCACCTGCAGCGCGGCAACAATGCCATCGCCCGTGCCAATTCGATTCAAACACAAAACATGACCGGAACCCTCTGCTCCAAAAAGCCAGCCTTTTTCTGTTAACGCCTGCATCACATAGCGGTCCCCAACGCGAGCACGGAAAAAATCAATCCCACGATCTTTTAACGCCCGCTCAAGCCCCAAATTACTCATCACTGTTCCCACAACGCCCGGCACCTCAGCCTCTGAGTAACTGGCCAATATATACAACAACTCATCCCCATCCACAATTTGCCCAGCACCGTCCACCATCATGACCCGGTCGCCATCGCCATCGAAAGCCACCCCCATATCCGCTTTATTCTCCAACACAGCGGCCTGCAAGGCAGCCAGATCAGTCGCCCCGCAGGCCTGGTTAATATTAATACCATCCGGCTGATCACCGATGGAAACCACCTGTGCTCCCAGCTCGCGAAACACACTCGGGGCAATGTGATACGTCGCACCATTGGCACAATCCAGAACCAGCTTCAAACCATCCAGTTTTTGAGGAGCCCGGTAGGTGCTTTTACAAAACTCAATATAGCGACCCGGCGCATCATCAATGCGGCGTGCTCGCCCCAATTTATCCGACGACACCATCTGCAATGGCTGATCAAACGCGTCTTCAATGGCCTGCTCCATTTCATCGGATATTTTCTGGCCGTCCGCATTGAAAAACTTAATGCCATTGTCATGATGAGGATTATGGGAGGCGCTGATCACAATTCCGGCACTGGCATGAAAGGTCTGTGTCAAGTAAGCAATGGCTGGGGTGGGCATGGGGCCCAACAACATCACATCGACCCCGGATGCGATCAGACCCGCTTCCAGAGCTGACTCAAACATGTACCCTGACACGCGCGTGTCTTTACCGATCATGACGCTGTGACGCTCACTGTCGTCGGTTTGTTGCAGCACTCGGCCCAACGCCCAACCCAGCTTCAAAATCTGATCCGGGCGTATCAAACCTTCTCCTACCTTGGCACGAATGCCATCGGTTCCGAAATATTTCTTTTCCAAATTAATGTCCTGTCCCAAATTTAGCGACCTATCGATGCACTTTTACCCACGTGCTGGCATCAGCCTAAAGCCCTGGTCAGATTTAACGCCTGAACAGTCTCCGCCACATCGTGCACACGCACAATACGAGCCCCTTTCATCATAGCCAGAGAAGCGGCGACCGCACTCCCGAGAACGCGCTCATCCGGTGAATCCACCCCGGTCAAGGCACCAATCATTCGCTTGCGTGATACGCCAGCTAAAATGGGATAGGGTTGATCGGTGAGTGTATTGAGCGCTTTGAACAACTCAACGTTCTCCTCGTGCGTTTTGCCAAAGCCGAAGCCCGGGTCCAACACAACCCTGTCAGACGACACACCATGCGCCTCACACACACGAACCCGCTCCATTAAAAACGATTGCACGGCCTTCACCACTCCCTGCGGGTAGCCCGAGCACTGATGCATGGCCTCTAACCCCCCCGGATGATGCATCAGACAAACGGCAACGTCTGACTGAGCCACCGCATCCAGCGCCCCGCTTGCCTGCAAAGCATGAATATCATTAATCATGTCCACATCGTGCTGAATGGCTTCTTTCATCACCATGGGCTTGCTGGTGTCCACAGAAATGAGCGCATCGGTCTCACGACGCAACCACTCCACCACCGGCATCACCCGATCCAGCTCCAGCTCAATCGAAACCGGCTGTGCACCCGGCCTGGTTGACTCACCGCCAACATCGATCACATCCGCGCCCGCTTCCAACATTTCAAACACCCGTGATCGCAGGGTTTCTGGGCGCACGAAACGACCGCCATCCGAAAACGAATCCGGCGTGACGTTTAATATCCCCATGACCAAAGGCCCGGAAGTTGCCTTGTTCAGCTTTGCAAAAAATCGTTCTGACATGGTTGCTCACAAATTCGATCCAGACAAAAAAAGCCCATAATAATGGGCTTTTAATACGCACTTACGATCATTCAATCAGTGCCAACGCGGCTCCTCTTTGCCGGAAACATCACCGCTCGAATCATCGGACAAGTCAGTGCTGCTGGCATCCGTTGAAGGCGACGTTTCTGAATCGGCTGCCGACTCAGGGGCATCGTCATCGGAATCATTTGACCGCTCCTGCCAGTCTCTGGGCTCGCCTGGATCTTTTCTGGCCATCAGATTGTCGATTTGCGCCGAATCAATGGTTTCGTATTTCATCAACGCATCAGCCATGGCATGAAGGATATCAATGTTGTCTTCCAACAGCTTTTGTGACCGTGCGTAGTTACTGTCAATGAAATGGCGAATTTCATCATCAATTTCTTTGGAGACTTCGCCGGACACATTGGCATTGCGCGAGGAGCCCATCAAACTGTTGTTTTCTTCTTCCTCGTACATCAAAGGCCCCAACTTTTCGGACAGCCCCCACTTGGTCACCATGTTCCGAGCGATCTGAGTCGCGCGCATGATGTCATTGCTGGCCCCGGTGGTCACAGCGTCTTTGCCGAAGATCATCTCCTCAGCTATGCGCCCGCCATAAAGACTCGACAACTGACTCTCCAACTTACGCTTGGAATAACTATAGGAATCCTCTTCGGGCAAATACATGGTGACACCCAAAGCCCGCCCCCTCGGCATGATACTGACTTTATACACAGGGTCATGCTCGGGAACCAGGTAACCGACAATGGCGTGACCGGCCTCGTGATAAGCGGTCAGTCTTTTCTCTTCCTCACTCATCACCATGCTTCGACGCTCAACGCCCATCAGTATCTTATCTTTGGCTTTTTCAAAGTGCCCTTGAGTCACCAGTCGTTCGTTTGCCCGCGCTGCGAACAAAGCTGCCTCATTAACAAGGTTAGCCAAGTCCGCACCGGAAAACCCGGGGGTCCCGCGAGCAATCAGAGATGGGTCGACATCATCCGACATGGGCACTTTGCGCATGTGCACTTTCAGTATCTGCTCTCGCCCCCGCACATCGGGCAACCCCACGCTGACCTGACGGTCAAATCGCCCCGGACGCAACAGGGCCGGGTCCAGTACGTCGGCCCGGTTTGTGGCCGCGATAACGATCACCCCTTCATTGCCTTCAAACCCGTCCATTTCCACCAGCATCTGGTTAAGGGTTTGCTCACGCTCATCGTTACCGCCGCCCATTCCGGCACCCCGGCTGCGGCCAACGGCATCGATCTCATCGATAAAGATAATACAGGGTGAATGCGCCTTGGCCTGCTCAAACATATCACGGACTCGAGAAGCCCCCACACCGACAAACATTTCCACAAAGTCGGAGCCTGAAATGCTGAAAAACGGCACCTTCGCTTCCCCAGCAATGGCTTTGGCCAGCAAAGTTTTACCCGTACCCGGTGGGCCCACCATCAACACACCACGCGGAATGTTCCCACCTAAATTCTGATACTTTTCGGGGTCGCGCAGGAAATCAACGATTTCTCCGACTTCCTCTTTGGCTTCATCGGCACCGGCCACATCGTCCAGCGTGACTTTTACCTGATCATCACTGAGCATTTTGGCCTTACTTTTACCAAAGGACATGGGGCCACCTTTGCCCCCCATGCCGCCACCGCTCATGGAGCGCATGAAGAAGATCCAAATCGCAATCAACAGCAACATCGGGAACCACGAAATAAAGATCTGCATCAACAGGCTTTGCTTTTCGGGGGGACGCGATACCACTTTCACACGGTTGTCCAGCAAGTCCCCCATCAATCCGACATCGCCCGGGTTGTAAGTTGTAAACGCTCGACCATCAGAAAAAACCCCCTGGATTTTCTCACCTTCGATGGTCACCTGGCTCACCGTCCCGGCGCGCACCTCGTCAATGAATTCAGAGTAAGCCAGCTGCGATCTCTGAGTTGCTCCTTGCCCACTGAAATGGTTAAAGATGGACAGCATAACCGTTGCGACCACCGTCCAAATCAGGATATTTTTGAGCATATCGTTTTTCATAGTCTGTTGGGTTCTCCGACCATTCCGACGCGCTTATTTCAAGCCCTTTTACCCGAAAAAGCGCCGTTTGATTGCGTTGCAAAAAATCAATTCTTATCGCCTAAACTTTACCACAAAACCATTCATTTTTTTTACTCTGATCAACAAGAAATCCGCTGACCCATGGCATTTTTCGCAGTTTCACGAAAGGTTTTTTATGACCCTCGTTTGTTTTTTGCGAGTAAATACATTTCTTTACTGCGTGCACGCGAAGCTTTGGGTTTTCGTGTCATCACTTTCTGGTACTTACCACGCAGTTGTTTTAACAGCGCTTCGTACCCTTCGCCCTGAAAGACTTTCATCAAGAGGTTTCCGCCGGGCTTGAGAACCTGATCCGCCAGGTCCACACAGAGCTCGACCAAATACATGGCTTTGGGGATGTCCACCTGTTTGTTACCACTCATGTTCGGTGCCATGTCTGACATGACCAGATCCACTTCCCGTCCGTCCAATGCGTTCATTAATGCTTCATAAACCGCATCGTCCTGAAAGTCACCCTGAATAAACGTGACCCCTGCAAACGGCTCCACGGGCAACAGGTCCAACGCAAACACTTCACCCTGCGCCCCAATCTGATGTGTGGCCCATTGAGACCAACCACCGGGTGCCGCCCCCAAATCCACCACCGTCATACCGTGATGAAACAACGCGTCTTTGTCGTCGATTTCCTGCAACTTGTAGACCGCACGCGAACGCCACCCCTCCTGCTTGGCCTTATTCACATAATAATCATCAAAGTGCTCTTTCAACCATTCGGTACTGGACTTACTTCGTCCCATCGTCTTCCTCTATGTTTCCTGCTCATTCGGGTTTGATTGCGTTAAAATGCATCTTTTTCATTGGCGTATCGCGTTGATTCGATCACAGAACCGCTTGCGCGAACGCAAAACACCAACGGGTATCTTTAATTTATGACTGAACGCCTTGTCAATCCGGTCCAGCCTAAGCTGACCACATCAAAAAAGAAATTTCTAAAAGGCATTGCGCATGGGTTACGCCCCGTCATCCTGATTGGGGCAAACGGTTTGACGCCGGCCGTATCCGATGCGGTTGAAGAGGCGCTGAGCCATCACGAACTGCTCAAAATCAAAATGGCGGAAGACGATCGCGACGCGCGTCAGGCGATGATCAACGCACTGGTTGAACAAACCGGAGCTCAGATTGTTCAATCCGTGGGCAAAATTGTGGTTTTGTTGCGCCTAAACGTTGATTCAGAGTTGGCCGCTGAACTGCCCAAGTAAGTCGCTGAAAGAGTCCGAAACGACCAGGCCTGGTAAAAAACAGGTCGGCGCTTCAGGCAATCGCGTCCAAACCCCGCGCGAGATCGGCTTTCAAGTCATCGATCGTTTCCAGCCCAACGGACACCCTTAACAAAGCCATCGTGATGCCGCTGGCTTCACGCTCGGCTTCCGGCACACGGGCATGGGTGGTGGTTGCCGGATGCGTAATACTGGTTTTGACATCACCCAGATTCGCGGTGATCGAAATCAGGCGCGTCTGGTCGATCACAGACCAGGCTTCGGCCTGACCACCTTTCACCTCAAAGGCCAACAACCCGCCCGGCCCTGCTTGTTGTCGCTCTATCAGCGCTCTTTGAGGATGGTCCGCCAACCCCGGGAAATACACGCGTTCAACCGCCGGGTGCACCGCCAGCCATTCAGCGAGGGATTGCGCTTGGCGACTATGGGCCTCCATTCGCAATGCCAGGGTTTCCAGCCCCTTCAGGAATATCCAGGCATTAAAAGGGCTCATGGATGGCCCGGCCGTGCGCATGACACCACGGATTTTTTCTTCAATCAAATCGGCGGGGCCCACCACGGCGCCGCCGACGGCTCGTCCCTGCCCATCCAAGAATTTGGTGGCCGAATGAATCACCAGATCGGCGCCCAGTGCCAGAGGGCGTTGCAAAGCCGGAGTACAAAAACAGTTATCGACCATTAACCAGGCCTGATGGCGTTTCGCCAGCTCAGAAAGCCGGGCCATGTCTGCAACTTCGGACAATGGATTCGACGGCGTCTCCAAAAACAACAGGCGGGTATTGGGCTGAATCGCGTCTTCCCAAGCCGCCAGATCGGTCAAAGGCACAAAGCTGATCGCCACCCCGAACTTGCGCAAATACTGATCAAACAGCACGCGGGTGGTCCCGAACACATTTTGCGAGCATACCAAATGGTCACCGGCCTGAAGCAGACCAATCATGCTGGTCAGAATGGCCGACATGCCCGAAGCTGTGGCCACACAGGCCTCCCCCTCTTCCATCGCCGCCAAGCGACGCTCAAAGGCCTGAACGGTCGGGTTAGTAAAGCGGGAATAGACATTACCCGCCTCCTCACCACTGAAACGGTCCGCGGCCTGCTGTGCAGACTCATAGCGAAAACTGGAGGTGGGGAAAATGGCTTCACTGTTTTCCTGCTGCTCGGTCTGTTCGTAACCGGCTCGGATCGCGAGCGTTTCCAATGCCCACTGATGATCATCCATTGTAGATCCCCACTGGCTCGCGCCCGACCTGCTTTTGTTTGCGCTTGGCCGAGTCATTACGACTTTGATCCAGAGAATCCAGGTATTCCTGAGTGATGTCGCCCGTCACATAACAGCCGCTGAAACACGACGTGTCAAATTCATTGATGCGTCGGCTGCCATACGACACCGCATCAATCAGATCGTCCAGCTTCTGATAGAACAAACGATCGGCCCCGATGTAGTCACGAATCTGCTCAATGTCTCGTCCATTGGCAATCAGTTCAGACGGGCTGGGCATGTCGATGCCGTAAACATAAGGGTAGCGCACCGCAGGTGCGGCCGAAGCAAAATACACATTTTTGGCACCGGCATCACGCGCCATCTGCACAATTTCTCCGGAAGTGGTACCGCGCACGATCGAATCGTCCACCAACAAAATGTTTTTATCCTGAAACTCAAGCGGGACCGGATTCAGTTTCTGACGCACCGATTTTTTGCGCTGTGTTTGTCCAGGCATGATAAACGTGCGGCCGATGTAACGGTTTTTGATAAAGCCTTCCCGGTAAGGTTTGCCTAAACGGTCCGCCAGCTGCAACGCCGAGGTACGGCTGGTGTCGGGAATCGGCATGACCACATCAATGTCATTGTCCGGCCAATCATTGAGAATCTGTTCAGCCAGTTTTTCACCCATGCGTAAACGGGATTTATAGACTGAGATGTCATCAATCATGGAATCCGGGCGGGCGAAATAAACAAACTCAAAAATACACGGGTTATACTGGGGATTTTCCGCACACTGTTCAAAGTGAATCTCACCTTTCTCGGTGACCACCACCGCTTCCCCTGGCCCCAGATCGCGCATCAGTTCAAACCCGGCTGCACTGAGCGCAACGCTTTCCGACGCAATCATGTAATCGGTATCACCATTGTCGGCCTGGCGCTGACCGACCACAACCGGACGCAAGGCATGCGGATCCCGAAACGCAAAGAGTCCGACCGAAGGAATAATGCCAACGGCAGCATAGCCGCCGCGGCAACGGCGATGCACCCCTTTGATGGCAGCAAAAATATCGCCCGGCGACACCGACAGTTTTTTGTCTCGCATCAACTCATGAGCAAACACATTCACCAACACTTCCGAATCGGAGTTGGTGTTCAGGTGGCGCAAATCTTCTTCATAAATCTCTTTGGACAACTGATCAGCATTGGTGATATTACCGTTATGTCCCAGCGCAATCCCGTAAGGCGAGTTGACATAAAACGGCTGCGCTTCGGCACTTGAAGAGCTACCCGCGGTTGGATAGCGCACATGCCCGATGCCCATGCGCCCGACCAGATCCCGCATGTGGCGGGTGCGGAATACGTCTTTGACCATGCCATTATCTTTTCGCTGGTACAAACGCCCCTGATCACAGGTCACAATACCCGCTGCGTCCTGTCCGCGATGCTGCAAAACCGTCAGCGCGTCATACAACTCCTGATTGACCGGCGTTGCTGAAACCATACCCACTATGCCACACATACTACTCTCTCCCGTTCGTTGCCTCGGTGCCCGATTGGTTCGGCGAAATTCTAACCAGTTGGGATTCAATATTTAACATTTGATCGAGTTTTTTCTGATCTTTTTCAGCCTGCGCACGATCCGCATAAGGACCGGACCGGACTGAATAATAATTGGATTGCGGAAAGTGTTTGATAAACACCTGATAATCGTATTCCAGCTCTCCTGCAAGTTTTCTGGCCTGCTCTTCCGTGCGATACGCAACCAGGCGCAAAATCCACTGCGTCTCAGGCGACGCTGTTTCAGTCGAATCGGCTTGCGGCTCACTGCCTGAAGCCACGTCTGCCTCGGATGCTTCAGTCGGCAGAGTGTGAACCATGGCCGGCTGGCTGTCGGCTTCAGACACTTCCGGCCAGGGCGACTGTGGATCAAATGCAACCGGGTTGGCGTACCACTGGGGCACAACTAGCACGAGAACCCCCAGCCACAATACGGCACCAACCAGGCGATTCTTAAAGGCTTCCTGTTCGTCTGTATGCTCATCGCAAGAGGGATTCGTCATACCACCGCCTCGCTTTCATTCACAGAGACATCCATCACGGGCAATGCCTCCGCCACCGTATAAAAAGACCCACACACCACGGCCTGCATCGATTCATCTTGCGCCAACATACGCCCGGTTTCCAGTGCATGGGCCATCGAATCGCTCACATGAATGCGGTTTGCGGCCATCCCGGCCCCCTTTAACTGATTTGCCAGTACTTCGGAAGACAAGGCGCGCTCAACCGATAGCGGTGGCAACACCCAGTGACGAACCACCGGTGCCAACGCACGGATCATTCCTCCGACATCCTTATCAGCCATCACCGCCAACACACAGACGCAGTGAGGCACAGCCTTCGCCGAAGAAGACAGTGCTTGAGTCAATGCGGCAGCCGCATGGGGGTTGTGCGCCACATCCAGCAGCCAATGCTGCCCCTGCCAAGTGACCTGCTGCATCCGGCCTGCATGCCGCGTCTTTTTCAGTCCTGCCCGCATCTTATCCTGTGCCACCGGACGTTGATCCGAAAGCCAATCCACCAAAGCCAAGACACCACTGGCATTGTCACACTGATAACGTCCTTTCAGCGGCAAGGCCGGCATGGACCAGGTTTCCGTTTTTTGACTCGCATCTGGCAAAAACCACCAGGCCTGGTCCGTCGTCGTACCCTGCCAGTCAAAGTCTTTGCCCAGAGCTCGCAGTGGTGTTTGAAGCGTCTCAGCTTGCGCCATGACCGAGGCTGGCACATGACGGTCCGAGCAGACGCAGGGACGACCAGCGCGCATCACACCGGCTTTTTCTCGGCCAATGGTTTCACGGTCACTGCCCAGCCAGGCCTGGTGATCCACATCGATCGCTGTAATCAGGCACGCATCCGCATCCACCAGATTCACGGCATCCAGGCGACCTCCCAGCCCAACTTCCAGAATGATGACATCCAACGGTTGTTGTGCAAACACATACAAAGCGGCCAGCGTCGCCACTTCGAAATAGGTCAGACGGGTCGGGCCCGCCGCGGCGTCTATGGCTTCAAATGCCGCCACAATGGACGCATCATCAACCGGCTGCAAACCAACCTGAATTCGTTCATTGAATCGATGAAAATGAGGAGATGTGTAGGTGCCGACCCGATAGCCCGCTGCATGATAAATTGAGGCCAGCATCGCCACACTGGAACCCTTGCCGTTGGTGCCAGCCACGGTGATGACCAGTGGCTTTGGTTTGGCCACACCCAGTGCTTGCGCAACCGACTTGACACGCTCGACACCCAGTTCAATCTCGTCCGGATGACGTTGCAGTAAATGCGCCTCCCAGTCGTTGAGTGATCGATACGGGTTCGACATGGTGACGTCAGGCAGCGGGCTTTTTCATCAGCATCCGGCAGACATCGGACAATTCCGACGCCAACTGATGGCGATGGACAATGCGGTCAATGGCCCCGTGCTCCAACAGGAACTCAGAACGCTGAAACCCTTCTGGCAGCGTTTCACGAACCGTCTGTTCAATCACTCTTGGACCGGCAAAGCCAATTAATGCCTTGGGTTCGGCGACATTCAAATCACCCAGCATGGCAAAACTGGCCGAAACACCGCCCATGGTCGGGTCGGTCAGCACTGAAATAAACGGCAGACGCTTTGCTCGCAGCCGACCCAATGCGGCACTGGTTTTGGCCATCTGCATCAGTGAAAACAGCGCTTCCTGCATGCGCGCGCCCCCACTGGCCGAAAACACAACCAGCGGGCATTCCTTTTCAATCGCCGTATTCACCGCACGGACAAATTTTTCTCCCATCACCGACCCCATGGAACCGCCCATGAATCGAAATTCAAAAGCGCCTGCGACAACCTCCAACCCATGGATCTGACCGATCATGGTGACAAAACTGTCCTTTTCACCGGTGGTTTTCTGGGCCTGGGACAAACGGCTTTTATAGGTTTTCATATCCTTGAACTTTAACGCATCGACGGGGGAGACATTGCCATGAATTTCCATGGCGGAGCCTTCATCCAGAAACGTTTCCAAGCGTCGCCGCGCGCCCATTCGCATGTGATGATCACACTTAGGGCAAACATCCAGGTTTCGAATCACTTCGGCGCGATACAAAGTGCTGTCACACTTGGGGCACTTTGTCCAAAGCCCTTCGGGGACATTTTTTTTGCGTTCTCTGACTTGCTTGATACTTGGCAGAATTTTTTCAAACCAACTCATGGTGGGATCTCCCTTTGCAATTCATTCCAGTTCTTTGCCTGCATCGGCCAGATCGATGGCATCACGAAAACATCGCAACTGACTGGTCACGCGGGCTTGGACGGTTTCAAAGTTGACCTGATTCTGTTCAACCAGGGTTTCAATTTCCCGAACCAGGGCCGAACCGATGATCACAGCGTCCCCCAGCTGGGCCATCGCATGAGCCGCCTGAGCATCACGAATGCCAAAACCGATCGCCACAGGCATGGCCGTGCGTTGACGTAACGAGGCCACATGCGTCGCCACATCGTCGACATCCAGCCGGCCTGAACCGGTGACCCCTTTCAATGACACATAGTAAACAAAACCGCTGCCTTGTTCATTGACAGCGGTCAATCGGCTTTCGGGCGTGGTCGGTGAAACGAGGAAAATTAAATCCGTTGACGCCTGTTTCAGTGCCGGCAGGTAAAATTCGGTCTCTTCCGGAGGCATGTCCACCGTTAAAACGGCATCCACCCCTGACTGCTGCGCCTGATGAGCAAACGTTTCCACGCCCATGGCTTCAATCGGGTTCAAGTAGCCCATCAGAATCACAGGCGTGTGTGCATCTTTCTGCCGGAACTGCACCACCATCTCAAGCACCTGTCTGAGGCTAACTTGATGCGACAGCGCCCGCTCCACCGCTTTTTGAATCACCGGGCCATCGGCCATCGGATCCGAGAACGGCACGCCCAGTTCAAGCATGTCCGCCCCTGCGTCCACCAGACTGTGCATCAGTGGCACCGTCATATCCGGGTGCGGGTCACCCGCAGTGATGTAGGGAATCAACGCCGTTCGTTTTTGTTCTTTCAGCGCCGAAAACGTTTCGGCGATGCGTCGAGAGGTTTGGGTCATGTCAGCACTCACGTTAAAATTCAAATCCTTCAATCGCAGCAATGGTATTCATATCTTTATCGCCGCGACCGGACAAATTGACAACAATGGATTGATCCGGACGCATGTCAGCAGCCATTTTGAAGGCCTGAGCCAGTGCATGACTGGTTTCCAGTGCGGGAATAATCCCTTCAAAGCGGGTCAAGTCGCGACACCCCTGCATGGCTTCGTCGTCATCAATGGCCACATATTCCGCACGACCGATGTCTTTCAACCAGGCGTGCTCCGGCCCGACCCCCGGGTAATCCAAACCGGCTGAAATCGAATGTGTCCCCAGTATCTGTCCGTTTTCATCTTCCATAATGTAGGTGCGATTGCCGTGCAAAACCCCCGGCTTCCCTTGGCATAACGGCGCAGCATGTTCTCCCGAAGCCAAACCATGGCCACCGGCCTCCACACCAACCAGTTTGACCGACGTATCACCTAGAAAATCATAAAAAATGCCAATGGCGTTGGAGCCGCCGCCGACGCAGGCCACCACGGCATCGGGCAGACGTCCTTCCTTTTCCAGGTGCTGTTGTTTGGCTTCACGGCCAATAATGGCCTGAAAATCCCGAACCATCATTGGATAAGGGTGAGGGCCAGCCACGGTGCCGATAATATAGAAGGTGTCGTCCACGTTGGTGACCCAGTCTCGCATCGCCTCATTCAGAGCGTCTTTCAGGGTACGGGTACCGGACTCCACTGCGACCACTTCGGCTCCCAGCATACGCATACGGGCGACATTGGGTGCCTGACGCTTGACATCTTCCGCTCCCATGTACACCACGCATTCCAAGCCAAGACGCGCGGCAACCGTGGCACTGGCCACACCATGCTGACCGGCTCCGGTCTCAGCAATGATGCGTGTCTTGCCCAGTTTCTTGGCAAGCAAAGCCTGACCGATGGTATTGTTGATTTTATGCGCACCTGTATGGTTCAGGTCTTCGCGCTTTAGATAGATTTTGGCACCACCGACCGCATCGGACCAGCGCTCTGCCAGATAAAGCGGGGTGGGACGCCCGACATAGTCCTGATAATCACGCGCCAAAGCGTCCATAAACGCTGGATCATCTTTCAGTGACTGGTACTGTGACGTCAATTCCGAAAGTGCCGCCATCAGCGTTTCCGGTGCGAACACACCGCCATACACACCAAAATGGCCTCTTGCATCGGGGTACTGTGAGTAATCAATGGTCATACATTTTCCTGTTTTTGCATCGGGCCAACTGTGGCCTGAATGAATGCCTGAACGAGTTTGGAATCCTTCCGACCCGGAGCGCTTTCAACCCCGCCACTTACATCAACGGCCCAAGGCCGAACCGTGGTGATCGCCTCACTCACGTTATCTTTATTTAATCCACCCGCCAGCACAATCGGCTTATCGAGTGTGGACAAGGCCTGAGGCGTCACCCAGTCCCAGTTGAACTGTTCCCCAGTGCCCCCCGGCACCCCTTTCACGTAGGTATCCAACAGCAATGCCTGACTCCGCGCGTGCGTTTGTGCCAATTCAAACAAGTCTGTATCGGCCTGCATCCGAATCGCCTTCATGTAGGGGCGATCAAACTGTTCACAAAACGTCGCCGTTTCATCACCATGAAACTGCAACAGATCAAGGGGCACCGAGTCCAGCGTCTCTTGCACTGCTTCGACAGAAGCATTCACAAATAACCCGACCGTGGAGACAAAAGGCGGCAATACTGACTGAATCTTTGCCGCCTGCTCAGGGGATACGGCGCGGGGGCTTTTTGAATAAAACACCAGCCCGATTGCATCAGCACCGGCCTGTGCGGCCGCCAACGCATCCGCTTCACAGGTAATGCCGCAAATTTTCACCCGCGTTCGGGCATTGTCTGTCGCATTAACCATGTGAATACTCCCAGAGCCGCTCGTCTAATTGTGCCAGCGGTACGTCCCACTGCGACGGATAATAAGCATTCACAAAATACAAGCCGGTCGCCGGCGCGGTTTTGGCCGCTTTGGTTCGGTCGCGCAAAGCCAGAAGTTCACTGACCCAATCGATCGGGCGTTCCTTACGGCCAATTTCCAGCAGGGTCCCCACAATATTTCGAACCATGTGATGCAAAAACGCATTGGCACGGATATCAATCAACACAAAAGGCCCTTCTCGTCGAACGCTTAGCGCCTGCACTTGTCGCCGTGCATGACTGGCCTGACATCCCGCTGCTCGAAACGAAGAGAAATCCCGTTCGCCAAGCAACAACTGGCCGGCCTGATGCATGAAAACTTCATTCAATGGCGCTCTCTCCCAGGTCACCCGGTCGGCCCAATGCGCTGACGCCACTGGCTGATTCAGTATCACATAGCGATAAGCACGTGCCTCGGCACTGAAACGAGCATGGAACTCGGCAGGCATGAGCTTTGCCCAGGTCACCCGGATATCCGATGGCAATCGGGTGTTGACGCCCTGAACCCAGGCTTTGTTCGGTCGCTCGGCCCGGGTATCAAAATGCGCTACCTGACCCAACGCATGCACACCGGTATCGGTTCGACCCGCACAGGCCATTTCCACCGGTTCATTGGCAATAAAGGCCAACGCGTCCATCAATTGACCCTGGACCGAATCGCAGTGAGGCTGGTACTGCCAGCCACAATACCGTGTGCCAGCGTACTCAACCCCTAGGGCAATGCGTTGAGACATCGGAACGATTCGATTGCCGCTTACAAGTGATCTTTGATCAAAAGTTCCGCAATCTGAACGGTATTGGTCGCCGCACCTTTACGGACGTTGTCTGCCACCACCCAAATGTTCAGCCCGTTATCGCAGGTGATGTCCTCACGCACGCGCCCAACGTACACAGGGTCGGTATCCGCCGCATCGGTCACAGCCGTCGGATAACCGCCGTCTTCATGCTGATCCATCAGCACAATCCCATCGGTCTTTTCAAACAGGGCCTTGGCTTCGTCTGCGGTAATTTTTTTATCGGTTTCCAGGTGAATGGCTTCGCTGTGTCCATAGAACACCGGCACACGCACCGCCGTCGGGTTCACCAGCACTGATTCGTCTTCCAGAATCTTTTTGGTCTCCCACACCATCTTCATTTCTTCCTTGGTGTAGCCATTGTCCTGAAACACGTCAATCTGCGGGATACAGTTAAACGCGATCTGCTTCGGATAAACCTCCGTCTTGACCGGCTTGAGATTCAGGATGTCACGGGTCTGCCCGGCCAGTTCTTCAATCGCTTCTTTCCCCGAACCCGACACCGCCTGATAGGTCGACACATTGATACGTTTGATGCCCACTGCGTCGTGAATCGGCTTGATGGCCACCATCATCTGAATGGTCGAACAGTTGGGGTTGGCAATGATGTTACGCTGAGTGTAGCCCGCCACCGCATCGGGGTTGACCTCCGGGACCACCAGCGGTACATCGTCGTCATAACGAAACTCAGAGGTATTATCAACCACAACACATCCTGCCGCCGCCGCTTTGGGGGCGTATTCTCGCGAAACACTGCCACCGGGTGAGAACAACCCAATCTGGACTTTGGAAAAGTCAAACGTAGCCAGATCCTGGATTTCCACCCAGCTGCCGTTGAATTCTATTTTTTTGCCAGCTGAGCGACTGCTCGCCAGAGGATACAAGTTACGAACCGGAAAGTTGCGTTCCTCCAGAACTTTCAGAATGGTTTCGCCTACGGCACCGGTGGCGCCAGCAACGGCAATGTCATACTGTTTTGTCATCATTCAACCCTTCGTTTCACATTCAAATTCAATTCGTTCAAAACCAACCAGTCCCTTTCGGAATGAGGCGTTCAATCAACCTTAACGACCAGCTTCCTGCAACACATCTTCACTGGGCGCAGGCTGGCTTTGCTGTTTTTTATGCTCGACCACCTTTTTGGCTTCCAACACTTCATCGGTTGGCTCATAAAAGGTTTTTTCTTCGGCCTCGGGGAAGCTGACAATCAAGCCGCCCTCGGTCAGCTCACGGCTTTCACCGATGAACTTGCCACCGGCTTCAATCATCATCTCGCCGCAGACCACTTCGCCCATCAGCTTGCCGGTCGACAAAATATCGATGCTTTCACACACCACCTTGCCTTCAAGCACACCACTGACAACGATGTTTTTGGCGCGAACCAGCCCACTGACGGTGCCCTGGTCGCCGATTGAAATCTCATGCTCGGTTTCCAGAATGCCATCAATTTCACCGTCTATGTGCAGCGCGCCTTCGAGGTCACGCACTTCGCCCTTTAATTTACATCCCGCAGCGATAATTGTTTTTCCACCCGCTGGACGCGACCCTGAATGATTTGACTTAAAGATCCCCATGGAACACCTTCCACTTCATTAAAAATTTCGTTGTAGTTTTTCAAGTCCCAATGCACAAACGCAGTCGGGTTGAGTTTGCGCTGCACAAACGACACTTCATAATGCAAATGCGGCCCGGAAGACAAACCGGTCGACCCGATAAACCCAATCTCCTGGCCTTGACGCACCACTTCACCGGTTTTGACCTTCAACCGACTCATATGACCGTACAGCGTTTTAAAGCCATGATCATGCGACAATATGACCAAGTTACCATAGCCGCTTTTTTTATGGTAGCCGGCGTATTCAACCACGCCATTGGCGGTGGCAATCACCGGGTCTTTTGCATCCCCCCGATAATCAATGCCGCGGTGGTATTCACGCGTGCCCTTGACCGGGTGACGTCGCCAGCCAAAACTGCTGCTGACCCCTTTGAAATTTTTAACCGGGCGCCCACTGGGTAAATCTTCCAGCAAAAGCTGTTTTTCCAGAGTGGTCAACTGGGCCAGTTTGACCCGATCGGTCACCAGTGCATCTTCTTCCGGCTGCACACCGATCAAATCTTCCAGTCCCTGCAGAGTCTGATCGAGAAACTGAACCTGCTTGGTTTTGTTGTCCAGCTGGTCCTGAATCATTTGTTTTTCTTTTTGCAAACTTTGGTACGCATTGCGACTCTTTTCCAGCACACTCTGATATTCAGCCTGAGCATGCTGGCGTTTGCTCTCGATCACCTCAATTTCCTGGTTGAGCCACCAGATGGTCAGCGCTGCCGCCGCAAACATGAGCACAATGGTAAACACCACAAAAACGGCAAACTTTCGTACAAACTGCTTGAACGAAAAATGCCGTGATCCGTGAACGTCACTGATCGTAATGGTAAAGTGGTTTTTCATAATCGCTCAGTTGATTCGGCAGACAGGCTGCCAGGCCTGGTAAAAACTATACTCCCAGCGCCTTCACGACGGCATCGCCCATTTCACGTGTGCCCACAACGGTATCACCTTCGCCGGCAATGTCACCGGTCCGCAACCCCTGATCCAGTACCTGGCTGACC
Organism: Thiomicrospira sp. WB1; assembly: GCF_001507535.1. Lineage (GTDB taxonomy): Bacteria > Pseudomonadota > Gammaproteobacteria > Thiomicrospirales > Thiomicrospiraceae > Hydrogenovibrio. Next base: position 111,847 of record NZ_LQBN01000002.1, on the reverse strand, counting down.
GCCTGCTCAATCTTGTCCGCCAGCTCGGGACGCCCGAGACTGAAACGCAACATCATGGCCGCCGAAAGAATGGTCGCCAGCGGGTTGGCTTTGTTCTGTCCGGCAATGTCGGGCGCCGATCCATGACTGGGCTCGTACATGCCTTTATTGTTCACATCCAAAGACGCCGAAGCCAGCATACCAATTGAACCGGTCAACATCGAGGCTTCGTCTGACAAAATATCGCCGAACATGTTGCCAGTGACCACCACATCAAACTGTTTTGGGTTGAGCACCAACTGCATGGCCGCATTGTCGACATACATGTGAGACACTTCCACATCGGGATAGTCACAGGCCATCTCATCCACAATCTCGCGCCACAGTTCTGTCACCTCCAGCACATTGGCCTTATCGACCGAACAAAGCTTTTTGTTGCGTTTTTGCGCCGCTTCAAACGCGACTTTGGCAATGCGGCGGATTTCGGACTCTCTGTACACATAGGTGTTGTAGCCTTGACGCTCGCCGTTTTCTAGAGTGCGTACGCCACGGGGCTGACCAAAATAAATCCCCCCGGTCAGTTCCCGCACAATCAGAATGTCCAACCCCGCGACCACTTCAGGCTTCAGGGTCGAGGCCGAGGCCAGCTGCGGATAAAGATACGCGGGACGAAGATTGGCAAACAGTTCCAAATCGGAGCGCAAGGTCAGCAGTCCCTTTTCAGGGCGAACGGAAATGTCCAGCGATTCCCACTGGTAACCGCCGACGGCACCCAGCAAAATCGCATCCGCCTGCCGGGCTTTTTCCAGGGTTTCATCTGCCAGAGGCTTCCCGTGTGCGTCGTACGCCGCGCCACCGACCAGATCTTCGCTTAAGGTAATATCCAAGCCGTCGGCTTGACGCAACGCGTCCAACACCTTGACGGCTTCTGCGGTAATTTCAGGCCCGATGCCATCGCCGGGCAACACCAAAACTTGCTGTGTCATCAAATGGTTCCTGTCTCTTTCTGCGCCCTCACGCAGGGCATATTATGGATAAAACTCACTGTGCCGGTTCGGCAAACAACCAAGGCGCTCGCTGACGGTAGTCGGTTTCAAACGCTTCGATCTCGTCACGGTGCTGCAATGTCAGCCCGATGTCATCCAGGCCGTTGAGCAGACAGTGCTTGCGAAAGCTGTCGACGTCAAACGCGATCGGCTCGCCATCAGGCTGGATCAGTTGCTGATTTTCCAGGTCCACCGTCAAGGCATAACCTTCCTGGTCATACACCGCCTGAAACAGCCGCTCTACAGTGTCCGCTGGCAGCACAATCGGCAAAATGCCGTTTTTAAAACTGTTGTTAAAGAAAATATCGGCAAAACTGGGTGCCACAATCACATCAAACCCATAATCTTTCAGGGCCCAGGGGGCATGCTCACGGCTGGAACCGCAGCCAAAATTTTCACGGGCCAACAATAATTTTGCCCCCTGATAACGCGGCTGATTAAGCACAAAATCCTTTTTCAACGGACGCTGACTGTTGTCCATACCCGGTTGCCCAACATCTTCATAACGCCATTCATCAAACAAATTAGGGCCAAAACCGGTGCGCTTGATCGACTTCAAAAACTGCTTGGGAATGATGGCATCGGTGTCCACATTGGCTCGATCCATGGGGGCGACCAACGCCTCGAATTTGGTAAATTTCTGTAAACTCATGCGCTGGCCTCCTGCATCAAGGGACGAACATCAACAAAGTGCCCGGCCACGGCCGCCGCCGCTGCCATCTCGGGGCTGACCAGGTGGGTCCGACCACCGGCGCCCTGGCGCCCTTCAAAATTCCGGTTGGAGGTCGAGGCACAGTGCTTGCCGGCCGGCAACTTGTCCGCGTTCATCGCCAAACACATGGAGCAACCGGGATTTCGCCATTCGAACCCGGCTTCGAGAAAGATGCGGTCCAATCCTTCGGCTTCCGCCTGCTGCTTGACCAAACCGGAACCGGGCACCACCATAGCCAGTTCGACACTGTCGGCGACTTTACGCCCTTTCACCACCTGCGCCGCCGCACGCAAATCTTCAATGCGCGAATTGGTACAGGAGCCGATAAAAATATAATCCACCCCAATATCCACAAAGGGCGTGCCAGGCTGGAGCCCCATGTATTGCAAGGCCTTACGGATGCTCTCAGCCTTGACCGAATCCGACGCCTGATCCGGGTCCGGGACCCGACCATTGATCGCGCCCACCATCTCTGGCGATGTCCCCCATGACACCTGCGGTTCAATGGCCGACCCATCCAGCTCAACCACCTTGTCAAACTCAGCGCCCTCGTCAGACTTGAGAGTCCGCCAGGCCTCAACTGCCTGATCCCAAAGCGCACCGGACGGCGCATAGGGACGACCTTTCACATACTCAATGGTCTTTTCGTCCACCGCTACCAGACCCACACGCGCCCCGGCTTCAATCGCCATATTACAGACGGTCATGCGGCCCTCAATCGACATGTCACGGAACACCTGACCACCAAATTCGATCGCATAACCCGTGCCACCGGCGGTGCCGATCTCTCCGATCACCGCCAGGATCACATCTTTGGGTGTGACACCGGGGGCCAGTTTGCCATCCACCTTGACCAGCATGTTTTTCATTTTCTTTTGAATCAGGCACTGCGTCGCGAGGACGTGCTCGACTTCAGAAGTGCCCACGCCATGGGCCAGCGCACCCAGCGCACCATGCGTCGCCGTATGCGAATCACCACACACCAGCGTCATACCGGGCAGGGTAATCCCTTCTTCCGGCCCCACAACATGCACAATCCCCTGACGCGGATCCCCCATTGGAAATTCCAGAATGCCAAATTCCGCCGCATTCTTATCCAGTGTCTGCACCTGAATGCGGGACACCGGATCTTCGATGGAAGACACCCCGCCTTTCAGGGAGGTGGTCGGCACATTGTGGTCACAGGTTGCCACATTGGCCTCAACCCGCCAAGGTTTTCGACCGGCCAGGCGCAATCCCTCAAACGCTTGCGGCGAGGTCACTTCGTGCAGAAGCTGGCGATCAATGTAGATCAATGCGGTGCCGTCGGATTCCTCTCGAATCCGATGCGAGGCCCACAATTTGTCATACAGAGTCTGCGGGGCGGTCGTGTCTGTCATGCTCTGTTTTCTCCGGCGATGAATTAAACGATCTATCCTGGTTCGGTAAGCGATTTTTGCTCACCGGCCTGTTAAAATGGTCCAATATTGTAGCATTTTCGCGACTTGACCAGGGCAATTTTTCACCTGGGTTGAGATGGGTGAGAGGGACCTGACAACGATGGCGTACCGCATCAAAGAAGCATTTTATTCACTGCAGGGCGAAGGGTTTCATTCCGGCCGCCCCGCCATTTTCTGCCGGTTTGCTCACTGCAACCTCTGGACGGGCCTTGAAGCGGATCGCCACAAAGCCGTGTGCCAGTTCTGCGACACCGATTTTGTGGGAACAGACGGTCAGAACGGTGGGCGCTTTGACACCGCAGAGGCACTTGTCAGCCACCTGCTGGGCCTTTGGCCCGATGAAGTCGAACAAGACAAAACGGCGCCCTTTGTCGTCCTAACCGGCGGTGAACCGCTGCTACAGGTCAATACTGATCTGATCGACGCCTTTCACCAGGCTGGCTTTGAAATTGCCGTGGAAACCAATGGCACGCAAAAAGCGCCGCCAGGCATTGACTGGTTATGCGTCAGCCCCAAAGCGGGTGCCCCGTTGATTCAAGACCATGGCGACGAACTGAAACTGGTATACCCCCAACCCAACCTGCACCCGCATCAGGTCGCAGACCTGGATTTTGATTTTTTCTATCTTCAACCCATGGCCGACCCGAACACCCCCTCGCAAAACACAAGCGCCCATTTAAAAGACACGCTGGCCTATTGCCTGGCTCACCCCCAATGGCGCCTGAGCTTGCAGACCCACAAATTACTGGGCATTGACTAAGGCCTCAGGGGGTTGAAGCGGCCAACGCCTGGTCGCCAGTCTGCAAAGCCCGACGGAACCGTTGAGCAAATTGCCAGCGCGCATCCAGTGGCCCTGTGTCATTCAACAGCCACACAAACGGCACCACCGACTGATCACAACTGGTCGGACACACATATCCGGCGAGGGTACGCACGCCTTGCAAGGTGCCGGTCTTGGCCCACACCCCGGTTCGCTCCTGTGGCAACAATGAACGCCAGGGAGCAAACGCGTTCAATACCTGCCCGAGCTGTCGTGCGCTCAGTCGATTCTGACGACTCAGTCCGGCGCCCTCGTAAACCGTTACTTCCGCCCAGCCAAAACGCGCCTTCAACGCATGCGACAGGTAGCGCCTGACACTTGCCATGGTCGCTGGCGGGCCGAAACGCTCCGCACTGAGCTTTAAAATCAGATGATGCGCAATCAGATTGGTTGAGTATTTGAGCATGGCACGCACCTGCTCTGCCAAAGGCTTGGGGTTTTCAAAACGCAAAAAGGGGGTTTTTGACCAGGCCTGGTTTTCCGACAGCGCGACCGAATCCGGCGTCCGACGCGAGACGCTCTGCACAGTCACGTCTTCACGCGCCAGAAACGTCTGCAGCAACTGGCCGAAATACACCGCACTGCGCTCGGGGCGCTGCCCCAGATTGATTCGTCCGACAGCCTGATCCGCGGGCAAACGCTCTGACGCGATCGATGCCGCCAAAGCGGTCAACGGGGTTTGCGGCTCGCCACTTCGAATACGACCGTCTTCGCGTCGCACCTTGAGGGTATTGAAATTGGCCATCAGGGCCGTTGGCAGCGCATCGTATGGATTGTCTGTCTGCGACAACCCGGGGACCGTTTCCGGAGCTACATCAAAATACCCATCATCCAATACCAAACGCTCAATGCGGCCAATACCCTTTTGCTTCAAACGTTCGGTCAAGCGAGCGGCCAGTGTGGCCAAGGTTTCTGACACCAGAAACGGATCGCCATACCCTTTGACCACCAGCTCCCATCCGCGCTCGGTAGACTGCAGATGCACGTCCGTATGAAAGCGATGATCTGGCGACCAGGTCTCCAGTGCCAGAAGGGCAGTAATGAGCTTGACCGTGGACGCCGGAATTCTGGGAACCTGATCCTGCATGCGCCAAACCGTCGATATCGCGCCCGCCTCCGCAGTCCAGACAGACAGGGCATCAGACGAAACCAACGTTCCCGGCAGAGACCGGGACTGATCCGCCCAGGTCAGCTGGGTGGCACCGGCAACCCAGAACAATCCCGCGGCACAGACAATTGAGACGATCCATTTCGAAAAATTCGTGGCCAAAATGCTATACTCTGCTGTAAAGAACGTCACCGACTCAACCGACAAAAAAGCGAACAATACGGTGACCAAAATGAGCTGCTTTTCATAAATGCTCTGAGATTATCATACACCAATCCTGACCGATCTGACCCGGCCTTTGGCGAATAGGAACCCCATGCAACAACATGATCTGGAAAAATTTTCGCAGATAATGACCACCGTCTTTGCCTATTATGAAAAAGACTTGACGGAAATGACCTTTGAACTTTACTGGAACGGCTTGAAAAACTATTCAATCGAGCAGGTCCAGCAAGCGTTCAATGCCCATATGCAACACCCGGAAGAAGGCAAATGGTGGCCCAAGATTTCCGACATCATCAAACACTGCAAAGGTGGCAGCCAGGACCGGGCCCTGAACGCATGGAATCTGGTGGAAAACGCAATTCGTCGTGTCGGGGCCTATCAGGACGTGGTGTTTTCCGACCCGCTGATTCATCACATCATCCATCGCATGGGCGGCTGGATCGCACTGTGTAATCTGCCGGATGAAAAATCGTTAACTTTTAAAGCCAATGAGTTCAAAAATGCCTATCGGGCATTGTATGGAACGCCTGCGGCCCAGCATCTGCCCGAGGCACTCACCGGCATCGTGAATCAGCAGAATGCCAAAATCAAAGGCGCTCGGCTGCAACCACCGGTTTACATCGGGGATGCCGAACAGGCACGGCAGGTCGCGCGCCATCTCAAGACACCTCAGGCACCGATTGAAGTCGCCAAAGCCAGTTCAAAATGGCTGAGCCAACAGCCCCCATCGGATCCGGCGTAAACCGCTCAGGATGACTGTTTTATGAACATCACCTTTGACACTCAGGTTGCCCAGACCCTTTCCATGCACGAAGCGGTGTTTCTCGGCTGGATGAACGAACACTACGACCAGCGCCCACTGAAAACCCAAGAGCTGGTGGAAGTCTTTGATTTCTGGAAACCCGAACTGGTCTACAAGGTCCTGTTGCGACTGGAAGAGCGCGACATCTTGCACGTCAAACGCGACAACCGGGGATTCTGCCGCCTGTCACTCAATCCGAATGCCTACCAGGCCCAAACCGGACAGACCTGCCCGGTGCACGCCACTCCGCCAGTGATGGACGACAACCTCAAGCGCCACCTCAAGCGTTTTCAGGGAACCGACAACCTTCTCCATCAAAAGTTGTCGGAGCTGGTTGCGCACCACAGCGCACAAATGCTCGATTACGCCCAGCAGGAAGGATTGAATGAACCCACAGCCAAACAATCACTGGATAAGTTCCTGCATTATGTCAGTGCCGACCCTGATCGGTTCTGGAACTCGGATCTGATCGCTTATTGGCGCTTTTGGGTCAGCAACACTCTGGAACGACAACCCTCCCCAAAATACCCACAGGACGGCAAACGGGCCCAGATGGAACGTTCCGCGCAACACGCCGCCTCCACTTGGCTCAAGAAAAAATCCATGGCCAACGACCTGCACACCACCGTACCCATCGAAACCGGCAAAAAAACCTGACTACAACACACCCTATACAAAAACAATACAAAACACTTCAAAAAACCCTTTCTATCATGGACAGGCCTGGTCAAAACATGAATAATGATTAAAAGGCCAAGGGTTCGGATGAATCCAACAGGAGGTCCCATGATCAAGTCATTACACACTCAGCTCGCCCGCCCTGTCAGAAGGGGGCTGCTCCTCTTTTTCCTGCTGAGCAGCTCTGTCGCGGTTGCGAGTCAGGCGCTATCGATTGGACAGACCGCACCGGATTTTCGCTTGATGGATCAGCACAACCAGCCCCATCAACTCTCCGACTACCAAGGCAAATGGCTGGTTTTGTACTTTTATCCCAAAAACGATACCCCCGGCTGCACCACAGAAGCCTGTAGCTTCCGCGACAACATCAACCGCCTGATCCAGCAGGACGCAGTGGTCTTGGGCGTGAGCGTTGATTCTCAAGCCAGCCATGCGGCCTTTGCTGAAAAACATGACCTGCCGTTCTCACTGCTGGCCGATACCGATGCAGACGTGGCGGCGCAATACGGTGCCCTGCTGGATCTGGTCGTGGTCAAATTTGCCAAACGCCAGACCTTTATCATTGCTCCAGACGGGACATTGGCCAAAATTTATCGGAATGTTGATCCGGACACACACGTCAAACAGGTTTTGACTGACTTGAAACAATTGAAAACGGTTGCCACACTGGAGGGAGATTGAAATGCTTACGTTCCGCACCCTTTTGCTGGCGCCATGGCTGGCTTTTTCACTGAGTTTAACTGCTTGCGCCAAGGAGGCCCCCATGAATGACATTGCTGTCTCACAACTGCCCGACAACGCCGAGTCCATCGTGCTCGGCATGGGATGTTTCTGGGGCGCGGAAAAACGCATGGGCGAAATTGACGGCGTGCTGCGCGTGGAAAGCGGCTATGCCGGAGGCGATGACCCGGACGCAGGTTACTACGACGTACTGGGGTTGGAAAAACAGATCCGCATGGGAGTAAGCGACCAACGCAATCACGCCGAAGTGGTGCGGGTGTTTTTTGACCCGGAAGCCGTCAGTCTTGAACGAGTGCTGGCCGGATTCTGGGAAAACCACGATCCCACCCAGAAAAACCGTCAGGGCAACGACGTCGGCACCAACTACCGCAGCGCGATTTACACCCAAAATGACGACCAGATGACTGTGGCACGTCAAACCATGGCGCGCTATCAGCAAGCCCTAACCGAGGCCGGAAAGGGCACAATCCAAACCGAAATTGCGCCTTTGAAAAATTACATCACCGCTGAAGACTACCATCAGGACTATCTCGCCAAAAACCCCAACGGCTATTGCGGCCTCGGCGGTACAGGCGTGGCCTACCCTGGACTGGCCAGCAGGGAAAAAGCCGCCGATGTGGCCCCCGCCCTCGATGGCGAGGCTCTGAACTTTGAACAGCAGCTGGTGGTGTTTGAAGCCAAAGACTGCGCCTTCTGCGATCAGTTCAAGCGGGAAATCCTCAACGACTGGCAGTCTGAGGTAGCCGTCACCACCACCCTCACCCCCGAGGCACCGACGGGTTGGGAGCTGGCCAAACCACTGTTTGCCACGCCGACCATGGTGCTTTTCAAGAATGGACGCGAAGTAGCGCGCTTTACCGGCTACAAAGGCGAAAAAACCCGTTTCTGGGAATGGCTCGGCTTTCAGATCCTGACCCCGGAGCAGCAGCGCATCGCGTTCGAAAGTGGGACGGAGCGCCCCTTTACCGGCTCGCATCTGGATGAAAAACGTCCAGGTACCTTCGTTGACCCGATTACCGGCGCCCCGCTGTTTCGCACCGACACCAAGTTCGAAAGCGGGTCCGGCTGGCCCAGCTTTTTCAATCCCGTGCCCGGTGCCATCACCGAGCACCCGGATGACTCACATGGTATGAATCGAATCGAAGTACGCAGCGCCAGTTCAGGCATTCATCTGGGACACGTCTTCAACGATGGTCCACCGCCGACCGGCAAGCGCTATTGCATCAACGGCAATGTCCTGACATTTGTACCGGATGAAGACGAGGCGACCCAATGAAAATCGTGATTACAGGCGGCACAGGTTTGATCGGGCAGGCGCTGGCAGCCCATTTTGAACGCCACCACGAGGTCATCACCTATGGGCGTGAAGCCTTTGCCACGGACTTTGACCTGTCCAAAGCGCTGCAAGGCGCCGATGCCCTGTTTCATCTGTCTGGCGCCAACATTGGCAAGCGCTGGCACAAAGGGTATGAAGACGAACTCTGGCACAGTCGCATCGACACCACGCAGGCCCTCGCAAACGCATTGAAAACGCTCGAACCGGAGCAACGGCCCCAACGCATCATCAGCGCCTCAGCCATCGGGTTTTACCCGGAACGCTCGTGTGATGCACCACTGGATGAAACCCACTCCCAGGCCGGCGAGCATTTTCTCGGACGTCTGTCCGAGGCCTGGGAAGCCTCGGCTCAAAAACTGAGTGATGACGTCCTGATCTTTCGTTTTGGCGTGGTGCTCGACACCAAAGGCGGCGCACTCGCTAAAATGCTGCCCGCTTTCAGGCTCGGGCTGGGCGGGCCGGTGGCTGGAGGTAAACAATGTTTCAGCTGGGTCTGTATTGATGATTTGGTGAGAGCGTTTGGACACGCCCTGAATCATCCGGATCTGACCGGCGTGGTTAACCTCACCGCGCCGACCCCCGTGACCCAGCATCAATTTGGGCAAACACTGGCTAGAGTACTCAAACGCCCTTTTGGCTTGCCTTTGCCAGCCTGGCAACTAAAACTGATGTTCGGGCGTGGCGCTCAGGTGTTGATGCTGAGCCACGCGGTTTTGCCAACCCGGCTTCAGGCTTACGGGTTTGTCTTCCATTACCCCACGCCCGAAGCAGCTCTATCTCACCTACTAGAAAAAAATTGACCTTCACCAAGCCTGGTAAAAACATGACATAAAAAGGAACCGAGTCAAGAAAAACGGCTCTCAAAAAAGCATGGAAGGCAAAGACAAGCATCATGAAAAGAACCATGACTCAAAAAGACACATGAAGTCAGTGTGGGCAGTCGAGCCAAGGATTAAGCTCGACTTGTTTTGCCAAAGTTGGCAGAACTTACTTCATCATACAGTAGCGATATTGAATGCCGAACAAAACGCTTTGACTGTCGACATCCCATTCATTCGATCCAAACACTTCATCACCACTTGAGCGCTGATACTCAAAAGAGGCAGAAAGCATATCTGTTAATGCATATTTCATACCTAAACCGTAAGTCATCGTATCAATGTCTTCTGAATCACTGCTAGAGCTGGTAGAAATTTCAATTTGACCGATACCAAAACGCCCGTAGGCTAATAAATTCCGAGTGATGTAGTAACCTGGAATCAACGACGCATTCCAGATCTTATCCGCTTCGACCTTTCCACTCCAACTGCCAGAGCTGTTCAAATCAGCATATCCCAGACCATTATCTAAATATTGATAACTGGCCCCCAGATATAAATCATTAAAGCTTCGTCCCAGACCGGCCTCAAAACCGATACCCGCTTCCATTCCATTGCTGTCAAAACCAATTTTGCTTGACGTTGTTTTATTAGTAATGTCGCCATCCAGTTTCGAACCATTCAATGTCAACCCAGCGTACACACCATCCAGTGAACCGGGCTCGGCTGCATTGGATTGCAAAGGTATTGCGCAAGCCAGTGCCAGAGTCGCCATTGATTTTGCGATATTTCTTGATTGGTAAGTAAAAGTCACACAGTCTCCATTTCGTTTAGAACCCTAATCATAACTCTCTTTTAAGGAACTTGGGATACTCCCTAAGATCATACCTTAAAAGCTTAAATATTAGCATAAACACTTACCAGCAAACAACAAAGAAAATCCATTCCTCTAAATCCATAAGACTGAAATCAAATTTTGACTGGTGCTGTAAAAAAGTCGATGCCATTTAGGCCTCAGGCGTCTTGACGCAACAATGAACTGAGTATACGGGCGGTCATGTCCACCCGGGGCACAATGCGATCGTATGGCATGCGGCTCGGCCCAACCACGCCCAAAACCCCCAGCACCTGCCCGTCGCGTTCATAGGGTGTGGTGATCACACTGCAGTCCTGATACGAATCCGCTCCGCACTCTTTGCCGATAAAGACCTGAACCCCTTTTGCATCCATGCTCTTGTTGAGCAGCTGCAACATGTGCGAATGCTCTTCGAACGAAGAGAAAAGCGCCTTGAGCTTGTCTGATTGGGCCAATTCTTCATAGTTGAGCAGATTGGACTGACCGGAAACAAAATACGGCAAGTCCTGCTGCATTTTCTGCTCGATCACCTGATCGGTTGCCTCGACAATGGCCAGCATCAGCTGGTCCATATTCTGGCGCAATGTATCCAACCGCGCCACCATGTGGTGCTTGACGTCCGACAGCGGCAACCCGCGAAAATGCTCATTCAGATAGTTGGCCGTCTGAATCAGGTGGCTTTCCGATACCGGCGCGTCAAACTCAATGATCCGGTTCTGAATGTCCTGATCGTTCAGGACCAGCACCACCAGCACCCGGGTCTCACTCAGGCGTACAAAATCAATGTGGCGCAACACTTCCTGTTCTTTGCGCGGCACCATCACCAGACTGGCCATGCCGGTCAAACCGGAAAGGATGTTCGAGGCCGAGCCCAGCAATTCATCCTGCGTCTGAGCCTGCTCGAACCCTTTTTCGATGCGAGCTTTAAGCTGCTGATCCAACGGCTGCAGCGTCAGAATCGAATCCACAAACACCCGAAACCCCTGATCCGTGGGCACACGCCCCGCGGAGGTGTGGGGCGCATGCACCAGCCCCAGACGTTCCAGGTCGGCCATCACATTGCGCACCGTGGCGGGACTGACCCCGACATCGGGCATTTTCGCCAGCGCAGTCGACCCGACTGGCCGCCCCTCGTTCAGGTATAATGCCATCAAGTGCTTAAACAACAATTGCGCGCGATCGTTAAACGGGTCTCTCATACTGGATTTCCTGAATACTCGTGCGACATCGACAAGTGCACGTGGGCCCGGTCATTGCAAACCGGACATGAAACGTTATTATGGGGGCGTTTCGACATTTTTCAACGGCAGAACAGACATGTTTCAAACCATTGGCATTTTTGGCAAATACAACGGCATCCAATCCTGGGAGCTGATCGACAAGCTGGTCTTATACTTTCAGACCCACAAAAAAGACGTTCTGCTGGATGCCTCCTCCTGCAAAGACTTTCCGGTGGATCGCTACGGGATAACGCTGGCTCCCAGAACAGAACTGCTGGAACGCATCGATTTTGCGGTGGTGGTCGGCGGTGACGGCACCTTTCTGGACGTGGCCCGTGCTCTGGTGGATTATGATGTGCCGGTGCTGGGGGTTAACCTGGGTCGACTGGGCTTTTTAACCGATGTATCGCCCGAATACATGATGATCACCTTGGACGAAGTGCTGGCCAACAACTACGAATGCGAAGAACGCACTCTGCTGGAAGTTTTGATCAAGAAAGATGGCAAAGCCCTCTACCGGGACGTCGCTTTCAATGACGTGGTGCTGCACAAAAACGATTCCCCACGCATGATCGAGTTTGAGACTTTCATAGATGGACGCTTTCTCAACAGCCAGCGCTCCGACGGCCTGATCATTGCCACCCCCACCGGATCGACCGCCTACGCCCTGTCGGCTGGCGGCCCCATCATCGAACCCGACTTGAACGTGGTCACCCTGGTCTCGATCAACCCGCACACCATGAGCAACCGTCCAATTGTCACTTCGGGGGACAGCCAGATACTGATTCGCCCGCACGAAAACTGCTGTGGCACTGCCTCGATCATTTGCGACGGGCAGGTGACCTATCAGTTCAGCGCGGGCACCGAAACCCATGTCACCCGTCATCCCAAATTCATCAAAATGGTGCATCCCAAGGAACATGATCACTACAAACTCTTGCGCGCCAAACTCAACTGGGGACAGAAGTTTTAATGTTACAAGCCTTAACCATCCAAAACCTCGCCTTGATCAGCCGCCTGCATCTGGAATTTACCGCAGGCTTTACCACTCTGACCGGTGAAACCGGGGCCGGGAAATCGATTTTGCTGGATGCGCTTGGGCTGACGTTGGGCAATCGGGCCGATGCTGGACTGGTTCGCCACGGCACCGACAAAGCCGATGTCACCGCCGATTTTGACATTCAGAACGTGCCTGCGGCACAAGCCTGGTTGGCCGAACAGGAACTCAATGCCGAGGGCGACTGCCTGCTGCGACGCACCCTGAGCAAAGAAGGACGCTCCAAAGCATACATCAACGGGCTGCCTGCCACCGTGGCTCAGTTGAAACAGCTCAGCGCTCTGCTGATTGACATCCACGGTCAGCATCAGCACCAAAGCCTGACGCACAGCCGCGAACAGCTCGCCCTGATCGATGCCTACGCGCAACACGACGCCAAGCTGACCGAAACCATGCAAACCTACCAGGCCTGGTCAAAACAGCAACAAACCCTGGCGGCACACCGTGAGAATCAAGCCGATCGCCAGAGTCGCATTGAACTGCTCACATTCCAACTGAGCGAATTTGACCGGGTCGCGCCGCTGGCCGAAGAATACGAACAATTATCTGCCGAACAACAGACGTTGTCCCACGCCCATGACATCAAACAGGCTTTGTTACAGGGCCAGGACCTCCTCAACGGCGACGGCGGCGCCTCTGAAAGAATCGCCGCCGCCGTGGCGGCCCTCGAAGGGATTCAAAACGTCCACGCCCCCATCGAACCGATGCTGGAACAACTGCGCTCGGTACAGATTGACTGCACGGAAGCCGCCAACGACCTGCAACACGCCGACCATCAGGTCACACTCGACCCCGAGCGACTGGCATTTGTGGATGAGCGCCTGGGCGAATTGTTTGCCCTGGCCAAAAAATACCAGCTGGACCCCGAGGCTCTGGAAAGCCGCCATCTGGCCCTGCAAAATGAATTGCAAGAGCTGACCGGCGAGGGGACCTCATTGGAAGCGCTTGAAGCGAAAGTGGCTGACGCCTGGCAGGCCTATGAAAAGGCCGCCTACGCCTTAAGCGCATCGCGAAAAAAAGCGGCCAAACGCCTGTCTCGTGCCGTCAGTGAGCGCATGCAGACGCTTGGCATGGAAAAAGGCCGCTTTGAGATTGAGATCACAACGGCTCAGACGCCGGGAGAACAGGGGCTGGATAAAGCCTCTTTTGAGGTCACCACCAATCCCGGCCAGCCACTGCAGGCCTTGAGCAAGGTCGCCTCCGGGGGGGAACTGTCACGCATCAGTCTCGCTATCCAGGTCGCCAGCGCGGAAGTCGCCAGTCTGCCTACGTTGATTTTCGATGAAGTGGACGTTGGCATTGGTGGCGGCATTGCCGAAGTGGTGGGCCGCACCATGCAGCAACTGGGACAGCACCGTCAGGTCTTGGCGATCACGCACCTGGCCCAGGTTGCGGCCTGCGCTCAGACCCAGTACGCCATTGAAAAAACGACACAGAAAGGCACAACCCAAACCCAGGTCATCCCTCTTTCTGTCTCCGAACGCACCGAAGAACTGGCGCGAATGCTGGGGGGCATGACGCTGACCGAGCAGACGCGCAAACACGCACAGGAGATGCTGGAGCTGGCGCAGTCAGACAGCGCCTAACGCGGGTTGCGCCCGGCTGGCGACGTGGGCAGATGCGATTGCCATTGCGACTGCAGAGCTTCCAACACCTGCAATAAATCCGCATAGCCATCAGGCCGCTGTTCCAGCGCATTCAATGCCTGCACCGTGGCCTCGAGCGTCGAGCGCTGATGAGACTGCCTGGCCTGTCGTATTTGATAACGCGAATAACCTTGTTCCGGCAATGGATAGCGTGGCAACGCCTGCAAAGCCGGATTCTGATAAATCATACGGTTGGTTTTCTTCCAGGTCCCATCCAACACCACCAGTTGCAGCGAAGACAAGGCGTGCGGCTGACGGTTTTCACTGCCTGACCAGACAGGGCCACCACCGGCTGCATCGGGCGGATAGAGCAACACACTCTGAACGCCAGGCGCCGGACACAGCCAACGCTGCAAAGTCACCGGATCGAATCGCTCCCCCACCTCCAATCGACTGCCAGCCAAACACAGGTGCGTCAGCCACGCAGTGTTTTTGGGATGGCGTTGTTCCAGCGGATGTTGCAAAAACAAGACCCGAACTTCGGGCGATTGTGACACCAGCGCGTCGCAAAGGCACAGCGCCTGCAACCGCTGGCAGTGAGGACAGACGGGGCGACTCATCCGTCCTGACGACGCGTAAAGACCCAGTTCGTTTCATTGGAAAGGTCCGGCGCAAACCCGTAGCCATCCAGATCAAAATATTTCAGGTCTTCCACCTGCTCAACTTGCTGTTCGGCCGCATAACGCGCCATCAGTCCGCGGGCTTTTTTGGCATAAAAGCTGATCATCTTGTATTGACCGTTTTTCCAGTCCTTAAACTGCGGGGTAATCACTTGAGCGTTCAGTTTCTTTTTTTGCACCGCTTTGAAATATTCATTCGATGCAAGATTGACCACCACCCGACTGTCCAAGTCGGCCAGCGTTTCATTAAGAACGCTCGTGATGCGATCGCCCCAAAACTCATACAGGTTTTTGCCCCGTTCTGTGGCCAACTTGGTTCCCATTTCCAGCCGATAGGGCAGCATGCGATCCAAAGGTCGCAACACGCCATAAAGCCCCGACAGAATTCGCAAGTGCGTTTGCAGGTAATTCAATGCAGATTCAGACAACCGCTCTGCCGCCAAGCCCTGATAAACATCGCCCTGAAACATAAACGCGGCCTGCTTGGCCGCTTTCTTATCAAACGGTACCTGCCAGGCCTGAAACCGCTCGTAATTGAGTTCCGCCAGCGCATCACTCAGCTTCATCAACTGCGCAATGTCCACCGGGCCAAGTGGTTTCAGGGTTTGCATCAGCTGCGCCGCTTGATCCAGCAAAATGGGCTCGGAAGCCGTCACGTTTTTAGGCGCCGGGGATTCATCCAGTTTCTTGGCGGGGGACACAAGCATCAACATGATTTCATCTCCTTTTGATCACAGTGAAGCGCGCAGCGCTTGCAAACGTTCAGGGGTGCCCACATCCAACCAGCGCCCCCGAAAAATCTCGCCCGAGACCCGGTCCTCTGCCATCTGCGCCCGCAATAGCGGGGCCAGCGCGTGACGCTGAGACTCACCGCGCCAGGGAGCAAACAAGGCCGGGCGCATCACGCTCAGCCCTGAAAAGGTCCAGTCTCCGGTCTGAGTGACTTGATCGGCTTGCAAGCCAAAATCGCCTTCGGACTTTTCCGGTGGCTTGGGCACCAGCACAAGATGCGCCTGCCGGTCACCGACTAAAGGCGGGTTGGCCTGCCAGGGAGTAAAGTCAAACGCACAAAACACATCGCCATTGATCAGCATAAACGGCGCCTCTGGTTCATGATTGACCTTTTCAATCAGAGGCAGCGCATGGGCCACCCCGCCAGCCGTCTCCAACCCGCCTGGCGGTTCGGGCGAATAATGAATACTCACTCCCCATTGGGTGCCCGAGCCCAGGGTCTGTTCGATTTGCTCACCCAGCCAAGCATGGTTGATCACCACCTGTTCAATCCCGGCCGCCGCCAATGCCTGCAGGTGCCAGGCGATCAGCGGCTGTCCGCCCACCTCGACCAAGGGCTTGGGGCAGGTATCGGTGATCGGGCGCAGGCGCTCCCCGCGTCCAGCTGCCAGAATCATGGCCGTGCTGAGAGGTTTGGACGAACTCACCCAGCCTCCCGCAGCGCATCGCATTCGGGCAATACCCGACTTTCCAGCGCGTCCAATAACCAACGCATGCCCGGTCGTTTGGCATACAACTGGCCGACCTCATACAGATAAGAGAGCGTATTGGGAATGTCCGCCAGGTAGCCCGCTTTGCCGTCTCGGTGCCACAAACGCGCAAAAATGCCAGCGGCTTTGAGGTGACGTTGCATGCCCATCAAATCAAAGGCAAGCACAAAATCATCCCAGTCACGCCGGGCCTGCAGCCCGGCCTCGACCAGCGACAGAAAATAAAAACGGCGCCATTCGTTGACCGCTTCATCCGGCCAGCGCACATAACAATCGCGCAACAGCGACACGGCATCATAGGTCAGCGGTCCTTTGACCGCATCCTGAAAATCCAGAACGCCCAGCCCGCCCTGGTCATCGGCGTCCAGCATCAGATTGCGGCTGTGGTAATCCCGATGCACCGCCACGGTAGGCTGCGCCAATGCCGCCTGACTCAACGTCTGCTTCACCTGATGCCAGCCCTGCCGTTCAGAATCTGTCAACGACCACTGCAACTGCTCGCCCAGCAACCAGTCCGAAAACAGCGTCATTTCTCGGTCCAGCAACGCCGCATCATAAGCCGGCAGCCCCTCTGCCATTGACATGCCTTGCGACTGCAGCCGCACCAGCGTTTGCAAGGCCGCACGGTAAAGACGGTCCGCGCTGTCTTCATTGACGCCGGACAAAAACGTGGTCTGCCCCAGATCCGTCAGCAATAAAAATCCCTGTTCCTCGTCGGCCTCCAACACCCGCGGCACCGTAATGCCCATGTCATCCAGCTGCCTGCTGACACGCACAAACGGGCCGGTGTCCTCTTTGTCCGGTGGGGCATCCATAATCACATAAGTACGTCCGCTGTCGGCATCCTGAGTGCGAAAGTAACGCCGAAAACTGGCATCCGCCGAGGCCGGTGCCAACTGGGTCGGTTTTGATACCTGCTGGGACGTGGCCAGCCACTGAATCAGTGCCTGCAAACGATCATCCTTAACCAAAGTCGACGAACCGCTCACCATTGATGCGGCATTTGATTGGGGTAAACTCATAATCTGTGTCTGTGAATTGCTGTCATTGCTGATAGAATAGCGATTTTTAGTCATTTCATCCCCGAGGCCATGGCTCGATTCCGTCACGCACCCACGCTTTCTATTCGACCGAAACCGTTTCAGCGCACCCGCCTGAGTCACTGGGTGATGGCCTTGAGCGGCCTGACCGGGATGGCGTTTAGCCAGCCTATTCTAGCGCAAACCGAGTCCAACTGCGCACCCGATTGGATTGCGCCGCCCGTTGAAGTGGCCACCGAACCGGGACCCAACACCGCTCAGGCCGATTTTGTTTCACAACCGCACTCGCTCGAATATGATCTGACCGGCCAGGTCCGGCTCACCCAACCAGGCCTGGTCATTCTGGCAGACCGGGCTCGACTGCAACGTGATCAACAAACCGCCCAGCTGTTCGGTCAGGTGGTTCTGCAGCGCCCTGATCTGATCGCGACAGGGCAGCGCGCCGATTTAAATCAGGTCAGCGAGGTCGCCACGCTCGATCAGGCACGCTTTCAGTTCAAATCTTCCCGTGCGCATGGTCACGCAGCGCGCATTACGTTTGACCAGGCCGCCGATCAGGCATTACTCACCGAGGCGGGGTTTACCACCTGCAAACTGGAAAAACGCCTGTTTCAATCCGAGCCGCTGACCCGGGAAAACGGCACATACGATTGGACGCTTACCTTTGGCGAACTCGACATCAACAATGCCAAACGTCGGATTTACGGCTACGATACCTGGCTGCACTTTCACGAAGTGCCGGTGTTTTACACCCCCTACATCAACTTCCCCATGGATGAGCGTGCCACGGGCTTTTTGTTTCCGCGCTTCGGCGGTCATCAATCTCTAACCCAGGAAGCCAGCCAGTCCTATCTGGCCGTGCCCTATTATTTCAACCTGGCGCCGCACTACGACGACACCCTCACTGCCATCGCCATGGAAAAGCGGGGGCTGGTGCTGGATAACGAATTCCGCTATCGCCAGCCGGCGCATCAGGGCGTTTTGACCCTGAGCGCGCTCAATGACAACCTCACAGCCAGTGAGGGCCTGGCCAGATTGGACGATCAAGGCAACGTCTATTACGGCGACAAAATTGACACCCGCTGGCGTGCCAAATTCGAAGGGCGTCAGCAGTGGGCTGAAGGCGTTCAAAGCCATATCAACTGGCAGGAACTGTCCGATGAGTACCTCTACAGCGATGTGCCACTGGATTCAAGACTGGACACGGTCACCTATGTGCCTCGACACCTTCAGCTCAGTGCCTCTCGAGGCGACTTAAACGCGGGGATCCGTTTGCAGGATTACCTCAAACTTCGCGACAGCGACGTTCTCAACTACGAAAAACGCCCGCAGATCACGGTTCAATATCGCCCCTCCGAAATCAGCCAACTCACCCCGGGGTTGAATCTGGATCTGGGCCTCAATACCACTGAGTTTGCAATCCAGGGCAGCGACCATAACCGCCCTGAAGGTCGGCGTGATCACCTCACCTCCGGCTTACGCTACGAACTGTTTCGACCTTACGGTCGTTTAAAAGCCGAAACACGCTGGCATCACGTCACTTACGATGTGAATACGCCGTCACAAGCGGACACTCAGCGTGAACAAACCCAAGCCGCCCAGTACGCCCTGCGTGGCAACCTGATTTTTGAACGGGATCTCGCTCTGGGCGACACCGCCCTCACCCAAACACTGGAACCGGAACTGCAGTACCTGTATGTGCCTTATGTCAATCAAAGCCAACAGCCCTTGTTTGACACCGGCCGGCGCTCGCTGCATTTCAGCAACCTGTTCAGCTACAACCGCTTCAGCGGAGTTGACCGCTTCGGTGACACCCAGCAAGTCACCGCCGCACTGACCACCCGGTTTCTCACCCGTGATGGCCGCCCATTGGCGGAAGCAGGTATTGGCCAAATTTACTACCTGCAAGATCGCAAGGTCACGCTAAACGACAGTGAAGACGAACGCGACGCCAATCGGCTTAGCACATCGGATTATTTCGTCAAGCTCGGCCTTCAGGCCGGTCCGGTCCGGTTTGCCTCCACCAGCCAGTACGACCGCGACGACCAGAGCCTGATCAGTGCCAGCAGCCGGGTCAAATACCAGCATCAGGACCGCTTTCAGTTACTGATGGCGCACAACCTGACCAACCGTGGTGAATCCAATGAGCGAGAAGATCTGGTGGCCGGCGCCTTCTGGCAGGTGACCCCAACCTGGTCGGCCGGTGGTTACCTCAATTATGATTTTGCCGCCGACCGTAACACCGAGTCACGCTACGCCCTGCGCTATGACGACTGTTGCTGGGCCACAGAGCTGTCGATCAAACAGACAGAGCTTGACAATGGCTTGTATAATTACAGCATAATGTATTTGATCGAACTCAAAGGCTTAAGTGGCATGGGCACGCCTTTTAATCAGTTTTTAAACGATGAGCTGAACTTCTGACCGCCCGGACCGCGAGAGGACGGGGCCAAACCAAGAGAACACGCATGAAACAAATCAACGCCTTCGCTTATTTCGACCACCAGGCCTGGTCAAAACCACGCCGCTGGCTGGCCGCATGCCTGACAACCCTGCTCCTGATCGGGAGCGTGCCTGCCAGTGCTTCGGCGCAAAACACACAACTGCTGGATCAGATCATTGCGGTGGTCAATGACGAAATCATTCTGCAGAGCGAACTGGCTCAGCGGGTCGCGCAAGCAAGGCAGGATCTGCGCCGTCAGAACATTGCCATGCCCAGCCAACGCGAACTGGTGGAAAAGGTCTTGGATCGAATGATTCTGCAGCGCCTGCAGATGCAACGCGTCCAGCAACTGGGGCTACAGGTCGGTGACCAGGCCGTACTCGAACAAATGCAGCAGATCGCCCGACAAAACAACGTCACCCTGGCGCAGTTGCGCGACAACCTCAATCGCCAGCAACCTCAAGGGTTTGCCCAATTTCGTGAACGCATCCGTGAACAGATGCTCTTTCAAAAGCTGCAGGAAACCGAAGTCCTCGCTCGCACCCAGGTCACCGAAAATGAAATCGAACGTTACCTGCAACGTCAGGCACTGATCGACACCGCCTATGAATACCGGTTGCGTCACCTGCTCATCAGCCTGCCCGAAGCCCCGACCACCGAAGAACGTGATCAGGCCCGCCAGGAAATCGAACAGCTTCGCCAGAGCATTCTTCAGGGGCAGTCTTTTGAATCCGTTGCCGCATCATCATCCGACGGCCAGAACGCTCTTGAAGGGGGCGACCTCGGTTGGTTGACCCAGGATCAGATCCCCACTTTTTTCACGGCCGTGGCCACCCAGTTGCAGTCGGGAGAAGTGTCTGACATCATTCGCAGCCCCGTGGGTTACCATCTGATCAAGCTTGAAGACAAGCGACGCACCGATGACCAGGCTCTGGTCGACCAGTACCGTTTGCACCGTTTTCTGATTCTGTCGGACGATGCCGCAAAGCAGTCAAAACCGCCCCAATCCCTGGTGGAGGTTGCTCAAGGCATCGGCTCTCTCGCAGACTTTGAAACCCTTAAAGGTGACTATCCAGACATGCCGGCCAGCGTCAATGCCAATTCAGACATGGGTTGGTTAACACTGGACGAACTCTCGGTTACGCATGCCCGCCTGGTCGAACAACTGTCACCGGGTGAAGCCGCCCGCCCCTATGCCACGCAGGAAGGTTGGGAAATCCTTTATCTGGATCAAACCCGACAGACCGATCCCAATGCGCAGGATCAACGCCAGCAGGCGATTGAAACACTGCGCCGACAGAAGGCCAATGAAAGCTTTGATGTCTGGCTCAGACGCTTGAAAGATCAAGCCATCATCGACATCCGCCTGGACAAACTTCGCGCTGAAGGAGCTGGGACGTGAGTGATGCCTGTCCGCGCCTGATTGTCACGTCAGGAGAACCGGCGGGCATTGGCCCGGAACAGGTGGTCAAGCTGGCACAAAAGGCCAGACCTTATGAATGGGTGGCTCTGGGCGATGCTCAGCTGTTTTCTCAGACGGCCCGGCGCATGAACCTGCCGCTTGAACTCTCCGACTATGACCCGGCTCAACCGCCCCGCCCGCACCGTGCAGGCACCCTGGTGTGCCTGCACGAACCCTTAAAGACCGACGTCACGCCGGGCACACTGGCGGTTGAAAACGGCGCCTACGTGCTGTCCATGCTGACTCGGGCCACTGACGGTTGTCTCAACGATGAATTCGATGCCATGGTCACAGGCCCCATTCACAAGGGTATTATCAATCAAGGCGGACAGCCATTTACCGGTCATACTGAATTTCTGGCCGAACGGGCCGGCGTGGCTCAGGTGGTGATGATGCTCGCCACCCCGGGGTTGCGCGTGCCACTGGTCACCACGCACCTGCCATTGCGCGAGGTGGCCGACGCCATCACCCCGAAGCGCCTGGAAAACGTTCTCACGATCCTGGAACAGAGCCTGCGGGTCGATTTCGGACTGACCGCACCCAATATTTACGTCATGGGACTTAACCCGCACGCCGGAGAAGACGGCCACCTGGGGCGCGAAGAAATCGACGTCATTCACCCTGTGCTGAACCGACTGCGCCAGCAGGCCGGCATGCAGTTGACCGGCCCTTTGCCCGCCGATACGATTTTTCACCCGCACAACCTCAAAAAAGCCGATGCCTTTCTGGCCATGTATCATGATCAGGGCCTGCCGGTCCTAAAATACGTCGGTTTTGGCAACGCGGTCAATGTCACACTCGGCTTGCCGTTCGTTCGCACCTCTGTGGACCATGGCACAGCGCTGGATCTGGCCGGAAGCGGTCAGGCAGACATCAACAGTTTTGAATACGCTTTGCAGGTTGCCGGCGAAATGAGTCAGAACAGGGCTGCTCAGTCAGCATGAGTCATCAGCATAAAAAACAGTTCGGCCAGAACTTCCTCAACAATCAAGCGGTCGTGAACCGGATCATCAAGGCCATTGCGCCCAAGCCCGATGACCACATGGTGGAAATCGGACCGGGTGAAGCCGCATTAACCGGCCCCCTACTGGAACAAGTCGATCACCTCGACATCATTGAAATCGACCGGGATCTGCTCCCCGGACTGAACCGGCAGTTTGGCACGCATCCCGCATTTCATCTGCATGCCGCCGATGCATTGAATTTTGATTACGCACAATTAATAACAACCGAGGAAAACCAGCCGTCTTTGCGGGTGGTGGGCAACCTTCCTTATAATATATCCAGTCCGCTGCTGTTCCATCTGATGACCTATGCCGATTCGATCATTGATATGCATTTTATGCTGCAAAAAGAAGTGGTGGAGCGCATCTGTGCTCAGCCAGGCAGCAAGACGTTCGGGCGACTCAGCGTGATGATGCAATACGCCTGTGAAACCGAACACCTGTTTGATGTCGGCCCGGCTAATTTCACACCACCACCGAAAGTGGACTCAGCCATTGTGCGACTCAAACCGCGTCGGACGCACGCCATTGAAGCCACCGATCCGAACCGGTTGGCAAACGTGGTCAAACAGGCGTTTGGCCAAAAGCGCAAGACGTTGCGTAACAACCTCAAGCCGATTATCACTGCGGCGTTACTGACCGAACTGGGCATTGACCCCGCTTTACGGGCCGAGCAACTTAATGTGGACGCGTTTGTGCGCATCAGCAACCAACTCAGTCTCGAGGAGGGCTTATGACCACGTATGTGATCGGCGACCTGCAGGGTTGCTTTGAACCGCTCGAATCGCTGCTGTCTCAGATTGATTTCGATCCCCGTCAGGACCGATTGTGGTTTGCCGGGGATGTCATCAACCGCGGTCCCGACTCGCTGGCCTGCCTCGATTTTGTCAAAAACGCCTCTGAACAAGGGCACGCCCGCATGGTGCTCGGCAACCATGACTTTCATCTGCTCGCCGCCTACGCAGGCCTGACCCGCTATCAATCCAAAACTGACACACTCAGTGACATTCTGAACCATCCCAACGTTCAGGATTACGTAAACTGGCTCCGTCAGCAACCACTGCTGATCCACGAACAGAGTGCGGTCATGGTACACGCCGGCATCCCCCCCCAATGGAATCTTGACCAAGCCAAAACCTATGCTGCTGAAATCGAGACAGCTTTACAGCGGCCAGACTGGGACACGTTTGTGATGGCATTGTTCGATAAAAAAGGACAGCAGTGGTCGGACAACCTCACAGGGATGGCTCGGCAGCGCTACATCGTCAATGCGTTCGTGCGCATGCGCTATTGTGATGCGCAGGGAGCACTCGATTTTGCCAACAAATCCGCCCCCCAACATCCAGTGCCCGAAGCCGACGCGACCACCGACAGCGCTCCCTGGTTTGCCTTTAAGCAGCGACAAACCCGCAACTGGCCGATCTTTTTCGGCCACTGGTCAACCCTGGGCGCCATGGACGCGTTTAATGTTCACGCCACCGACACTGGGTGCCTGTGGGGCGGCAAATTGACGGCTTATGCCCTTGAAACACATCAGCGCCACACCGTCCGCTGCCCTCAGGCGGCGCAACCCAAACGCTCTCGATCTTAACGGAACCGATCACATGGCTCAAAGCAACGATCCCACCCAATCCGAATTGCCACCGCAAACCGACAACGACGAAAATACCACCGACATTCCAGATGCGGAAACCATGCTCAAGCGTCTACAAACGGTCAACGTGGATGATTTCGACCTGAGAACGGTCACGGACGAAGTCAAAGGCAACCAGGCCTGGTTGTTTGCCATGACTCTGCCGATGAGCGCTTTGCTGCTGGTCAGTTTCACCCTGCTCGGTGCGTTTCTGAGCGGTCACTTTGTGCTCAGTTTTCTGGTGACGGCGTTCGTTGTCTACGGACTGGGCAAACTCATTGATCAGTACGAACAAAAATTTCGCTATCAGGCACGCCTGGAAGTCATGGACCGCATTCGACGCGCAGAAGGCGAATTCGGACTGGTACCGCATTTTCGTGATTTTCTGCCCAAAAAATACCGGCACCTCTGGCAGAGTCTGCGCCGTTACAATTATGCCTACATTGATCAATACATCGCAGCGATTCGTTTATTGCAACAACGCCTTGATCCTGATAAATTTATTCGAGTGTGGCGACTGAAATACCCCGAAACCGCACCACTCGACGAAGACGACGATTCATACGATCGAGTTGAATAAAAAAACAGGTCTCCCCCAAAGCGATTGCTTTGGTTTTCACCAGGCCTGGTCAAAAAAGGATCAGCATGCACCTGAAAACACGCCCCCACAATTTCAATGATCATGTACTGATCGTGTTGGGAAAACAAGGTCACCCCACCTTCAAAACCATTCACTTGGATGCCGGCTACCTGGAAAAACTGGGTAAATACCTGGTCAGTGATCCGCACTCGCAATACCGCGACTACAAAGTGGTGGCCTCACACAACGTCTTCACCCAGACCAATCGAGACCAGCCCTTTGATCACGCTCTGGATGAAATGATCCGCAATCTAATTCTGCATAAAGTGGAAAAGTAATCCCGGGTCTGTCGGGCCATGTGACACGACTCTCAGAGAGGCGCGCTTAATAGCGCTGATTCAGATAAGATCGAAAAACCTGAAGTTCTTCTTTAATTTGATAAAGCTGTTTAAGCGCGGGCGAGGCATTGCTTTGACGCGGCTGCTTACGCGCCTCATTCAGCTTTGCCTTGGCGCCGGGGATGGTAAAGCCTTCCTGATGCAGCAGGTTTTTGATCTCAAATACCAATGCCACATCCGAGCGCTGATAATAACGGCGGCCTCGACGTTTATTGGGTTCCAGCTGCGGAAACACCTGCTCCCAATAACGCAGCACGTGCGATTTCAACTGGCAAAATTCGCTGACCTCACCAATGGTAAAGTACTTCTTTTCCGGCAGATCAGCGTCAAGCTGTTCAAAGCTATGATAGGCCTTAATTTTCGCCATAATTGTCCACTTGGGCCCGCAGTTTCTGGCCGGGCTTGAAGGTCACCACACGCCGTGCCGAAATCGGCACGTCTTCACCGGTGCGCGGATTGCGGCCGGGACGGGCATTTTTGTCTTTCAGTTCAAAATTGCCAAACCCGGACAGTTTGATTTGCTCACCCTGCTCCAACACATCTGACATTTCCTGATAAAACTCTTCCACCAATTCTTTCGATTCACGCTTGTTAAAGCCAAACGTGTCACTCAGTGTCTGGGCAATATCTGCTTTCGTCAAGGCCATTTTAGTCCCCTTTTCTAACTGAAATCAATGGGCGTCATCACGAAGACGCGCACCCGTGGTCTCGCCAACTTTCTCGATCACGGCAGAGATCAAGGCTTCCACTTCCGCGTCTTCCAGCGTCCGATCGGTGCGTTGCATGTGCAATGACAGGGCCACGCTTTTTTCGTCATCCGCGAGTCCTTCACCTTGATACACATCAAAAATATCCACGGCACGCAACCAGTCACTGGGGACTAAGGCAATCGCATCTTTCAGTGCCTGAACCGGTTGTGCTTGCGGCATCACAAACGCCAGATCCCGTTGCACCGCAGGGAAACGGGAGATGGTTTCCGCCTGAGGCAAGGGTTTTTCGCGCAATGCATCCAGTTCGAGTTCAAACACAAACACCCGCCATTGCAAGTCCATGTCTCGGCTCAGCTTTGGGTGCAGCTGCCCCAAATAACCGATGCGCGAATCCCCGCGAACAATGTCGGCCGATTGCCCAGGATGCAAACTCTTCAGTTCGCTTGCCACAAAACGAATCTGTTCCAGCAGACCGTTCATATTGAGCAACGCTTCCACATCGCCTTTGAGGTCATAAAAATCAACCGGCCGGTCCTGGCCTTCCCATCCGCGTGGATGAGCCAGGCCGGTGACGACACCGCCCAATCGCTCGACCTGTTGCAGGCGATCCGTCTCGGGCAGGAACACCCGTCCGGACTCGAACAAACGCACTCGGCCCTGCTGCCGCGCCTGGTTATAGGCCACGGTCGCCAACAGACCTGGCAGAAGGGAGGCGCGCATGACTTTCATGTCATCGGAAATCGGATTCTGCAGCACCAACGGCTCAATTTCCGGGGTCAACTGGCGGTGACGGGCTTCAGAAATGAAGGAATACGTCATCACTTCGTAATAACCACGCTGCACCAGAGCGCGGCGAAGCAGATTAACTTCCTGCTCGGTTTCTGGCACATGCGGCAATCGCATGGGCGCTGTTACCGGTGTTTCGGGCAAATGGTTGTAGCCGTGGATACGACCGATCTCTTCCATCAGGTCGGCTTCAATGGTCATATCAAAGCGCCAGGTCGGACAGGTAACCGTCCAAGTCTCGGTCTGCGCATCGCCCTGCACCGAAAACGCCAGACGCGCCAGAATCGCTTGCATGTCCACCGGTGAAATCTGAGTGCCCAAACGTTGATTGATGGCGGACGGACGCATCTCAATCGTAGTGGCTTTCGGCAAATGTTCGGCATTAACGCACGCAACACGTTCACTGAAACGGCCTCCGGCAATGCTCAGCAGCAGCTGTTGAACCCGGTCCAGTGCCTCTTCAGGCAAAGCCGGATCCACGCCACGCTCAAACCGATGTGACGCATCGGTATGCAGTCCGTAAGCCCGTGCTTTGCCAATGATCGCGCTCGGAGCAAAATGGGCCGATTCAAAGAAAACGCGCTGCGTTCCCTCTGTCACCGCAGAATCACGCCCGCCCATAATGCCGGCCAGTGCCACAGGCCCCTGCGAGTCGGCAATCACCAGTGTGTTTGCGTCCAGCGTCACGGTTTTGTCTTCCAGTGTGACCATTTTTTCACCGGACTGGGCCCAGCGGACAGTCACCGTGCCCTGCAAGGCATCGGCATCAAACGCGTGCAGCGGCTGCCCCAGCTCCAACATCACATAATTGGTGACATCCACCATCAAAGCTTTTGGCGTCACACCACTGCGTTGCAAACGCTGACGCATCCATAAAGGGGTGTCTGCCGTCGGATCAAACCCTTCATACATGCACCCCAGGTATTTGGGACAGGCTTCGGAGTGAGACACCGTGACGGCCTGCTCACAAAGGCCTTGACCCGGCTGTTCGGCCAGTTCAAACGGTCGCTGCCAGGCGGTATTGGCCATGGCAGCCAAATCACGTGACAGACCGGACACACTCAAACAATCCGCACGGTTGGGCGTTAGATCAATGTCAATGACGTGATCATTCAGTGCCAGATAGTCGCGCACGTTTTCACCCACCGGCGCATCGGGCGGCAACACCATCAAACCGCCACTGCCATCATCGGGCAACCCCAGTTCGGTTGCGCCGCACAGCATGCCATGAGACGGTACGCCTCTGAGCTTGGCTTTTTTAATTTTAAAATCACCCGGCAAGACCGCGCCCACCTGAGCGCAACAGGCCTTCATGCCCTGGGTCACATTCGGGGCACCGCAGACGATCTGCAACGGTTCGCCCTGACCCACCTCAACCTGAGTGACATTCAATTTGTCCGCATCGGGGTGCTTTGCCACCGACACCACTTCCCCCACCACAACCTGTTCAAAATCGGGGGCAACCGGGTCAACGGCGTCCACTTCCAGGCCAGCCAGACTCAACAGCTCTGCCAGGGCATCGGTTGTCAGATCAGGATTCGTCCATTCTCTCAACCAGCGTTCACTTACTTTCATTGGTTACCACTCACTGCTTAAAACTGTTTCAAAAAACGTAAATCGTTTTCAAAGAACTGACGAAGATCCCGAACGCCATAACGAAGCATGGCCAGTCGTTCAACCCCCAGACCAAAGGCCAGGCCGGTGTAGTCATTGCTGTCAATGTCGACGTTTTTCAGTACATTGGGGTGCACCATCCCGCATCCCAGCACCTCAATCCAGCGCCCATCCCCAAACAGACGAGTGGAAATATCCACTTCAGCCGATGGCTCGGTGAACGGAAAATACGACGGGCGGAAACGCACTTTCAACGCGTCGTCTTCGAAAAACTGGCGCAAAAATTCAATGATCAGCGTGCGTAACTGGGCAAAGGTCGCTTCCGACTCGATAATCAGGCCTTCCACCTGGTGGAACATCGGCGTATGAGTTTGGTCGGAATCGCAACGATACACGCGCCCCGGCGCGATCACACGCATCGGAGGCTGACGGTTTTCCATGGTACGAATCTGAACACCGGAGGTGTGCGTGCGCAGCAATGTCTGGGCATCAAAATAAAACGTGTCATGCATCGCTCGGGCCGGATGCGTTTCCGGAATATTGAGCGCCTCAAAGTTGTGCCAGTCGTCTTCCACTTCCGGGCCGGTTTCAATGTCGAAACCGGCCTTGGCAAAAATGGCTTCAATGCGCTGCAATGTCTGTGTGACCGGGTGGACATGGCCCAGATCAGCCCCGCGTCCGGGCAAAGTGACATCCAACGATTCCGACGCCAACTGCTGGGCCAGTTTCTGGTCCTGAAGGCGTTGCTTGCGTTCACTCAACAGTGCTTGAACCGATTGCTTGGCTTCATTGATCTTTTGTCCAGCCTTGGGTTTTGCTTCCGGAGGAAGTTGGCCCAGTGTTTTCATCATTGCGGTCAGAGCGCCTTTTTTGCCCAAAAAGCGCACCCGAATTTGATCGAGTTCCGCCAGATCGTCCACCGCATCGATGGCGCCTTTGGCCTCTTCGACCAGTTCATTCAAGGAATCTTGCATGCGTATTTTCCTTTTGTGTGCCCTACCCGCCAAGCGGGCGATCCAAATCCGTTTGCATCACCAGCCTGCAAAAGCCTGTGATGGAAAAGGACTCAATCAATGAAACGTAATGCTTGGGATTTCCATGACCTTAAATCAGAAAAACCGCACAGAGGCGGTTTTTCTAACAAAGCTCACTGAGCACCGATGTGTCTCAGTCAACGGCCAATCAAGCCAACGCCGCTTTGGCTTTTTCCACCATCGCAGAAAAAGCGGGCGCATCGTGAATGGCGATGTCAGACAGAACTTTACGATCCACTTCAATTCCCGCTTTGTTCAAACCGGAAATAAAGCGGCTGTATGTCATGCCATTTGCGCGGGCAGCCGCATTGATACGGGCAATCCACAAACGTCGAAACTGACGTTTTTTCTGACGACGGTCACGGTAGGCGTACTGACCGGCTTTGATTACCGCCTGCTTGGCAACGCGGAAGACTTTACGACGTGCACCGTAATAGCCTTTGGCCTGCTTTAGAACTTTCTTATGTCGTTTGCGTGCAATCACGCCTCGTTTAACTCTTGCCATTGTCCTTCTCCTTATGCGTAGGGCAACATGCGACGAACCATTGCCACATCACGATCGTGGATCATGCTGGGCGCACGTAGCTGACGCTTACGTTTAGTCGACTTTTTGGTCAGGATATGGCGCAAGTGAGCTTGCTTGCACTTGTAGCGACCGGAACCGGTCTTTTTAAAACGCTTTTGAGCGCTTTTATTGGTTTTCATTTTAGGCATGGCTAAAACTCCATTTTCGACCCGGCTGCTTCAGACCAGACAGGTCATCAGTTTAAAAGGGTGCAGAGCCACTCTGCACTCGACAATCAACAGCACTGAAGAGCTGCACCGGAAGGTCGGCACAACGCCAAACCCCCAGTTATTGTCATCGTTTGATGAAAGGCAGTCGATGAATCAGCGCTTAATCGGCGCCATCATCATCTGCATGGATCGGCCTTCCATTTTCGGCATCTGTTCCACGGTCGCCAGATCCGACAGATCATCGCGCACGCGTTCCAGTACCTTCATACCCAGTTCTTTGTGGGTAATTTCTCGTCCTCGGAACCAGATGGTCACCTTGGTACGGTCACCTTTTTCCAGGAATTTGATCAGCTTTTTCAGCTTGACCTGATAATCCCCTTCTTCGGTCCCGGGTCTGAATTTGACTTCTTTGACCTGGACTTGCTTTTGTTTTTTCTTCGCTTCATGCTTTTTCTTTTGCTGCTGGTAAAGGTATTTACCATAGTCCATGATGCGACAAACAGGCGGATTGGTTTTTGCAGAAATTTCGACCAGATCCAGTTCCGCATCGCGTGCGGTTTCCAGGGCTTCTTCGATTGGTACCACACCGACCTGCTCGCCATCCGAAGCAATCAGACGAACCTCTTTGGCTCGAATGCGATCATTAACATTATCTTTCGGGGCTTCTGGTTTTTGTGGTCGGCCACGACCTCTTCTAACTGCGATAGCGTCTCTCCTCCTGTTTACAAATCATTAATCAACGCGACCCAGGCGGGCAATGTCGTTGTTCAGCTGATCCAAAAGCTGGTCAAACGTCAAACTGCCTAAATTCTCTCCGCCTCTGGCGCGGACATTAATGGTGTCATTTTCCATTTCTTTGTCGCCCACGACCAGGATATAGGGCACACGATTTAATGTGTGTTCGCGGATTTTAAACCCAACCTTCTCATTTCTCAAGTCCGTTTCCACTCTAAATCCATGTTTTTGCAATTTTTTGGCAAACTGGGTCACATAATCATTGTGAACATCGGAAATGGACGCCAGCACCAGTTGCACCGGTGCCAACCAGGTTGGGAACTTACCTTCGTAATGTTCCACCAGGATGCCGACAAAGCGTTCCAGCGACCCAAGGATCGCCCGGTGGATCATCACCGGGTGATGCTTCTCATTGTCCGCCCCGACATAAACCGCATTCAACCGTTCGGCCTGAGTCATGGAAAAGTCCAACTGAATGGTGCCGCATTGCCAGACACGGCCGATGCAGTCTTTCAGCTGGAATTCGATCTTCGGCCCATAGAATGCACCTTCACCGGGTTGCAGCGCATAATTAAGACCGGCTTTTTTAAGCGTGGATTCCAACGCCGCTTCCGACTGATCCCAGACCTCGTCCGACCCAACACGCTTGTCTGGGCGCGTGGAAAACTTCACCTCGATCTGGTCAAAGCCAAAGTCCTGATAGGTTTCATAAACCAGATCAATACACGCTTGAACCTCTTGTTCAATCTGATCGGGCGTACAGAAGATGTGCGCATCGTCCTGGGTAAAGGAGCGCACCCGCATCAGACCGTGCAGGGTCCCGGATGGCTCGTTACGGTGCACCAGACCAAACTCGGCCAGACGAATCGGCAAATCGCGGTAACTGCTGAGCTGACGGTTATAAACCTGGATGTGCCCCGGACAGTTCATCGGTTTGACGGCATAATCCCGGTTTTCCGTCTCGGTGGTAAACATGTTGTCCTTGAACTTGTCCCAGTGACCGGATTTCTCCCAGAGAGAACGATCCATGATCAACGGGGTGCGAATCTCTTCATAGCCATTCAGGCGCAACTGCTGACGCATGTAATCTTCCACCACCCGGTACAGCGTGCTGCCCTTCGGATGCCAGAACGCCATCCCCGGGGCCAGCTCATCCACATGAAACAGATCCAGCTGCTTACCGAGCTTGCGATGGTCACGTTTTTCGGCCTCTTCCATCATGTGCTGGTAATCTTTCAAGGCCTGTTTGTCCGCAAACGCCAGCCCATAGATGCGCTGCAACATTTTGTTATCCGAATCCCCACGCCAGTAAGCACCCGCTACATGGGTCAGTGCAAACGCTTTGATAAAGCCCATGTGCGGCACATGTGGGCCACGACACATGTCAATGTATTCCTGGTGGTAATACAGGCCAAACTCGGTTTCGTCCGGCATGGCTTCGATCAGCTCAATTTTGTAATCCTCACCCCGTTCACGAAAAATCGCCAGAGCTTCGTCGCGTGGCGTCATTTTTTTCACCACCGGATACTTGGTCTTGGCCAATTCTTTCATTCGTTTCTGAATCGCGCCCAGATGTTCCGGGGTGATCTTTTCTTCCAGATCAATGTCGTAGTAAAAGCCATTGTCAATCACCGGACCGATGGCCATTTTTGCGTTCGGATACAACTGCTTGAGCGCATGCCCCAACAAGTGCGCACAGGAGTGACGCATAATGTGCAGGCCATCGTCATCCTTAAGCGTCACCATTTCCACCGAGGCATCGTGATCCACCTGGTCACAGGTATCAGCCAACTGGCCATCGATGCGACCGGCCACCGTGGCTTTTGCCAGGCCTGCTCCAATGTCCTGAGCAATGGTTTCAATGCTCACCGGGTTGGCATAAGTTTTGACGGACGCATCCGGAAGGGTAATGTTTGGCATAGCACGACTCATTTATGTTGGGTCAGAAAAACGCGATAGTATACCTTGCAACAAGGTCTTTGACAAAAAATCAAACCAACCATCGCTCTTGATTATTGGTCTAATTCAAAGGCACTGTGAAGGGCCTGCACGGCTTCATCCAGTCGCCCTTCATCAATCACCACCGATATTTTGATTTCGGTTGTGCCAATCATTTGAATGTTGATTTGGTGTTCAGCTAGGGTTTTAAACATATTGCTGGCAATACCGGAATGGGATTTCATGCCGATCCCCACCATGGACAGTTTGGCGATTGAGTCGTCACTGAGCACCTGGCGTGCATTCAAACGCTCAGCGGTCGCCTCCAGCAACGCCTTGGCCTGAGCCAAATCGTTTCGGGTCACGGTAAACGTAAAATCCGTGGTGCCATCCACACTCTGGTTTTGAATGATCATGTCGATTTCAATGTTTGCCTCCGACACCGGTCCCAACAGCTGGTAGGCTATGCCCGGTTCATCCGGCACGCCCAGCACCATCAGCTTGGCTTCATCCCGACTGAAGGCAATGCCCGAAATCAATGGCTTTTCCATGGCTCTTTCCTCAAATTCTTCTTCACTGATCAGTAAGGTCCCGCCCCCTTCCTGCATGGAAGAAAGCACGCGCAAAGGCACCTGATATTTGCTGGCAAACTCGACCGACCGTATCTGCAACACTTTCGCCCCCAGACTGGCGAGCTCAAGCATTTCATCATACGTGACCATTTCCAGACGCTTGGCCTCCGAGACCACACGGGGATCGGTTGTGTACACCCCATCCACATCAGTGTAAATCTGACATTCATCGGCATTCAGTGCCGCTGCCAGCGCCACCGCGGTGGTGTCCGAACCGCCCCGGCCCAGCGTGGAAATATCACCCTGATCCGTCACCCCCTGAAAACCGGCAATGACAACCACTTTTCCCTGACTTAACTGCCAGTGAATTTTGTCGGCTTCGATGGACTCGATGCGCGCCTTGGCATGGACATCATTGGTGTGAATCGGCACCTGCCACCCGGTATAGGAAATCGCAGGCTGACCCTGTGCTTCCAGTGCCATCGACAACAGTGCAATGGTCACCTGCTCACCCGTGGTCAGGAGCACATCCATTTCACGCCGGTTCGGCTGCTTCTGGATTTCCTTTGCCATCGCCGTCAGACGGTTGGTCTCGCCACTCATGGCGGAAACCGCCACCACCACCTGGTCACCATTGGCCACCGAACGGCAAACTTTTTGCGCCACATGTTGAATGCGCTCAATGCTTCCTACCGAGGTGCCGCCGTATTTTTGAACGATCAGTGCCATCTATGCTCGATCCTTACAGACACAAAAACCCCGGCACCGGCAGGTACCGGGGTTGCGTTGATATGATTACAACTGAGTTTTAACCCAGTCACTTACCGAAGCCAGCGCACCAGGCAACGCCGCCGGATCTTTGCCGCCAGCCTGCGCCATATCAGGACGTCCACCGCCCTTGCCACCGACCTGCTGCGCCACATGGTTGACCAATGGCCCGGCTTGAATGCGATCCGTTGCCTCTTTGCTCACCCCGGCCACCAGTGTGACCTTGTCATTGTTCACCGCAGCCAGCACCACCGCCGCCGGCGCCAATTTATCCTTGAGTTTATCCAACGTATCGCGCAACGTATTGGTGTCGGCGCCTTCGAGTTGCGCGGCCAATACCTTGATGCCATCGATCTCCTGCGCCTGTGACGCCAAGTCATCCCCCTGACTGGATGCCAGCTTGGCCTGCAACTGTCTAAGCTGCTTTTCCAGTTCTTTTTGCTCCGACACCAGTTGTTCGGCTTTGGTCGCCAGGGTCTCTGGATCGGTTTTCAGGTGTTGCGCGGCTCGCAGCAGGGTTTCATCATTGCGATAAATGGCGTCCCAGGCCGCCTGACCGGTCACGGCCTCAATGCGGCGGACACCGGAAGCAATCCCTGTTTCACCCACAATGCGGAAGGGGCCGATTTCGCCCGTGGCGCAGACATGCGTGCCGCCACACAGCTCAATCGAGAACTCGCCCATATCGACCACTCGCACCACATCGCCGTATTTTTCTCCGAACAACGCCATCGCCCCCTTGGCTTTGGCGGCTTCAATGTCCATTTCTTCGGTGACCACGCGTCGGTTGTTCATGATGTGATCATTGACCAGTTTTTCAATCTGCAACAACTGTTCCGGCGCAATCGGCTCGGAGTGCGAAAAGTCAAAACGCAAACGATCCGGCACTACGAGTGACCCTTTTTGGGCCACATGCGTGCCCAGAATCGTGCGCAAGGCAGCATGCAGCAAATGCGTGGCCGAGTGATTGCGTTCACTGGCTCGTCGTGCTGCCACATCAATGCGCGCTTCCACCGATTGGCCAACTTCGAGTTTGCCAGCCGTGGCTTCACCAAGGTGCAACCAGGTCTGCCCCTGTTTGAAACACTGGTTCACATGAAAACTGTGCATGCCTTCGGTCAGGCTGCCGCAATCACCCACCTGACCGCCGGATTCGGCATAAAACGGTGTGCGATCCAGCACCACGATTCCTTGCTGACCTTCTTCCAGAACGTCTACGGCTTCGCCCTCCACAAACAGGGCTCGAATCTGCGCATCCGCCTGATCAGCGTGATAACCAACAAACGTGGTGGGCTCATCAAAATCCACCGACACATTGCCTTGAGCTGAAAACTGACTCGCTTCGCGTGCCCGGGCACGCTGCTCGGCCATGGCCGCTTCAAATCCGGCCTCATCCACGCTCAAACCACGTTCACGCGCCACATCGGCGGTCAAGTCCAGGGGAAACCCATAGGTATCATAGAGTTTAAAAGCGGTGTCACCGGAAATGGTCTTGCCCGACAGGTCGGCGATATCCGCTTCCAGAATCTTCATGCCATGGTCCAGGGTCTCCGCAAACCGGTTTTCTTCCTGCGAAAGGGCCTTGATGACTTTATCCTGTGCCTCCGCCAACTCCGGATACGCCTGCCCCATCTGCTCAACCAGAACCGGGACCAGCTTATGGAAAAACGGCTTTTCCTGACCGAGCTTATAACCATGACGGATCGCACGGCGAATGATGCGACGCAACACATACCCCCGTCCCTCATTGGAAGGCAAGACACCATCCACAATCATGAACGCGCAGGAACGAATGTGATCGGCAATCACACGCAAAGAGGCGTGTGATAGATCCTTTTCACCGGTCAACTCACTCGCTTTGGCCACAATGGCTTTAAACAGGTCGATGTCATAATTGTTGTGCTGATGTTGCATGACCGCAGCCAGGCGTTCCAACCCCATGCCGGTATCCACGGACGGCTTGGGCAGCGGCGTCAAGGTGCCATCGCTGGCACGATCAAACTGCATGAACACCAGATTCCAGATCTCAATGTAACGATCCCCGTCTTCATCTGGGGAACCCGGCGGCCCACCGGCCACGTCCGGGCCGTGGTCATAAAAAATTTCTGAACAGGGACCACAGGGCCCCGTCTCGCCCATGGACCAGAAGTTATCTTTGGCGCCACAGCGCGAAAAACGTTCCGGGCTGACCCCCATTTCCTCCAGCCAGATTTTTTCCGCGTCGGCATCTTCTTCAAACACCGTCACCCAGAGCTTGTCTTCAGGCAACCCCAATGTCTGCGTCAGAAACTCCCAGCCGTACTGAATGGCTTCACGCTTGAAATAATCCCCAAAACTGAAATTACCCAGCATTTCAAAAAAGGTGTGGTGACGGGCGGTGTAACCGACATTTTCCAGGTCATTGTGCTTGCCTCCGGCCCGAATGCACCGCTGCACGCTGGTCGCGCGCTGGTAAGGACGTTTTTCCTGTCCCAGAAAGGTTTCTTTGAACGGCACCATGCCGGCATTGGTGAATAACAAGGTGGGGTCGTTGGCCGGCACCACCGGGCTTGAGTGCACCACCTCGTGGCCACGCTCGGCAAAAAAGTCCAAAAAAGCCTTTCTCAGTTCTGCACTGGTCATGATCTAACGTCCATTTCCTAAAATCGTCAAAATTTAAAATTCACTGTTGAGGGCCCGACGGATCTGGTCGCCGTCAAAACCGCGAGAATGCAGAAAACGCTGGGCTCGCTGCTGCTGTTTTCGGTCACCTTTCGCCTGATCAAGCCAGTCGGCACCGTATTTTTTGGCCAGGGCTTCCTGAGCCAGGCTGACCCAAACCTCGGTCTCATACGCCAGATGCGCGTCAATCAACACATCCTGTTCACAGCGCTGGCGCAACCAGTGGCGGATTTTAAAGGGGCCTTGCCGACGTTGCATTTGCTCTCGCACCGCCGCTTCCACAAAGCGCGCCTCGTCCAGCCAGCCCTGTGCTTGGCAATGATCGAGCACACTTTCTACCAGGCCTGGTTGATCTTGCAGAGCCGGAAGCTTCTGCATTAACTTAAAGGCAAGTTCGCGCCGCCCGTGTTCCCGGCGTGCCAGAAGCTGCACAGCCTTTTCCTGGGTTTCGGCACGCAATGCTTCTTGTTCGAGCGGCGTCTCTAACGATTCGTTGCGTTGCAATCAGCTCTCCGCGGCCGCATCCCCTTTGTCTTTATTCGACTGGGGCAGCAGCTTTTCCAACAACTGGGCCTGCAAAGTCTCGTACGTCTCGGGATTGTCTTTCAAAAACTGACGCACATTATCCTTGCCTTGGCCAATTTTTTCGCCATTGTAGGAATACCAGGCACCGGCTTTGTCGATCAGCTTTTCCTTGACGCCCAAATCAATCACCTCGCCTTCCCGAGAAATGCCCTGGCCATAAAGAATGTCAAACTCGACCTGTTTAAACGGGGGCGACACCTTGTTTTTGACCACTTTGACCCGGGTTTCGTTGCCGAGAATCTCTTCGCCTTTTTTGATCGCCCCGATGCGACGAATATCCAAACGCACCGACGAATAAAATTTCAGCGCATTCCCGCCGGTAGTGGTTTCCGGGTTGCCGAACATCACCCCGATCTTCATCCGAATCTGGTTGAT
Source organism: Thiomicrospira sp. WB1 (assembly GCF_001507535.1). Taxonomy (GTDB): domain Bacteria; phylum Pseudomonadota; class Gammaproteobacteria; order Thiomicrospirales; family Thiomicrospiraceae; genus Hydrogenovibrio. The sequence continues at coordinate 74,169 of NZ_LQBN01000002.1, read as the reverse complement.
AAAAATCACCAACGTATTGGTGCGTTTGATGTTCGCCGTCAGTTTACGCAGCGCCTGGGACATCAGACGTGCCTGAAGCCCCATGTGAGAATCCCCCATATCGCCTTCGATTTCGGCTTTGGGTGTCAGGGCAGCCACCGAATCCACCACCACAATATCGACCGCGCCGGAGCGCACCAATGAATCAGCAATTTCCAATGCCTGCTCACCGGTATCCGGCTGTGAAACCAGCAGGTTGTCGACGTCAACCCCCAGCTTTTCCGCATAAATTGGATCCAGTGCGTGCTCGGCGTCCACAAACGCGGCGGTACCCCCCTGCTTTTGCATTTCTGCAATCGCATGCAATGTCAGCGTGGTTTTCCCGGAAGATTCCGGGCCATAAATTTCCACAACACGCCCTCGTGGCAGACCGCCGATGCCCAACGCAATGTCCAGACCGATGGAGCCGGTCGACACCGATGCGATGTCACGCGCCACACCGGCATCGCCCATGCGCATGATCGAGCCTTTGCCGAATTGTTTTTCAATCTGACCCAGGGCCGCATCCAGAGCTTTGCGTTTGTTTTCATCCATGCTTGTCCACCATTGATCCTGTTGTCTGCTGGCTGGCGTCAAAAGCGACTGAAGCCGCTTTGCCCCATTGGCCAGGCAATAAAAATTCCGGGCGGCAATTATCCCATAATTACGCCAATTTAAAAGTCTTTTTCTGTGAGAAATCAGCGTGCAGCAAGCAGATCCAGCACCCCTTCGAGCGAGGCTTCAACGCAGGCCTGGCGCACCGCATCGCGATCCCCGTCAAACTGATAACGTCTGGCCAGCACCTCATCATGCCCCTGAACCGCCCAAGCGATCCAAACCGTGCCCACCGGCTTATCCGGCGTCCCGCCAGTGGGCCCGGCAATACCGCTGCACGCCACACTGACTTTGGCATGCGATTGCTGCAGAGCGCCAATCACCATTTCCTCGACGCACTCTTTGGAAACCGCCCCTTTTTTTTGAATGGTGGTTTCCCGAACACCGAGCATTTCACGCTTGGATTCATAGCTGTATGTAATGTAGGCACGATCAAACCAGGAACGGCTGCCTGAAACTCGGGTCAAACACTCAGCAATCAACCCACCGGTACACGACTCAGCCGTGACAATCATTTTTTCGTCTGCCACCAGGGCCGCCCCGACTTTTGCCACCAGGGCGTTCAATTCCGAAGGACTGCGCATGCCTACTCCTTTTACTGAACGGCCACACTTGACTCTCAGCGCGGCCCCACAATCGACTGATTCGTTTATTTAAGAGGTTAAGGATAACGTTTTTTGCATCATTTTGACAGCCGGACGCGTCCGAGCCTTCGCCTTCTTCACCCAATGATTTGAATACCTACGCATCTATGATTCAAGCACGTCAGATAGACTTATGCAGAAACTGCGTTTAAGATTGAATAAGACTAAACAACATCAGAAAAGACGTTGCACAGGACCCGCGAAGAAAGGCCTTTCTTTCCACCAGAACCAAAGACATGCATCACAGGTTCTAGCGAACCCTTGTCGGGCCGGATAAGCGAGCGAGCGTCCAAAAAGACACAACACCCATAGGCATCCTTTGCATGGCCAAAAAACAACTCACACTCACTCAGCGACTGATTCTCTACACTCAGGCCACCTTCGTCGGTCTGGCCCTGCTGTTCAGTCTGGCCATGGGGTATCTGGTTTACAGCGACTCCAAAAATAGCTTGTTAACAGAGCAGACCCTTCTAAACCAACAACTGGCCGAACGCATTGACAAAGAACTCGCCACCCGGCGTGACACCCTGATGGCGTTTGCACCGAAACTGACTGATGGCTCGGCGCTGAAACCGCCCGAAGCGATTCAGGCGTTACTGGACAACCGTGTCAAACTGCATGACTATTTCAATGCCGGCCTGGTCGTTGCCGACCCGCAAGGCAACCTCCTGTTTGACTCGCCCAGTGTTCCCGGTCGCGTCGGCCTTAATATCAGTGACCGTAAACACTTTAAAGCCCTGAACGGCCGAAAAACACCTTACATCACCGCCCCGCTCATCGGTCGGGCGGTCAAAGTGCCTGTCTTTCAAATTTACGCGCCCATTCTGGGCGATCGTGACCAGTTACTGGGCTATGTGTTTGGTGTGACCAAACTGGCAGATGACAACTTTCTACTGAACCTGTCACAGGAATTGTTAGGCAAAAACAAACACTTCTACGTCCTGGACCTGGAAAACGATTTAATCGTGACCACCTCACGCCCCGACATGACACTCGTCAACCTGAAAAGATTGAAAGATAGCCAGGCCCTGTCCCTGCTGAAACAGGGCCAGCTCACTGGCATCGCAAAAAGCCAATTCGGCGGCAAAATTTTCTACACCACCCACAAATTAAAATTCAACGACTGGCTGGTGGTGCACACCATCGCCGAGGACGAAATTTTTGTGCCCGTCTGGGCCTTGCTGATCAAGCTAGGCGCACTGGCATTGCTGCTCCTGCTCCTGGCCACGGGCATCACCACGCTTTTCATCCGACGAATTTTGCACCCGTTGCAGGACTCGGCGGATCAGGTCGATGCCATGATCGAGGGCCGTCTTGAATCGCACCAACTGGACATCCCGCGCATGGACGAGCTGGGACGATTGCTCAGTGCGCTCAACCGACTGCTGAGCAAGCAACAAGGGCATATGAGCGATTTGCGTGCGGCCAAACGCGCCTCGGATGAAGCCAGTCTGGCAAAATCTCAGTTTCTGGCAAACATGAGTCACGAAATTCGCACGCCGCTCAACGCCGTCATCGGACTGGCCGACCTCCTCAGCCAGGATCCATCACTCTCCAGCCGGGCCAGTCGCCGCGTTGAGCAGATCCACAGCTCCGGCAAGCTATTACTGGGCATCATCAACGATGTCCTTGATTACTCCAAAATCGAAAGCGGTCGGCTGGAACTGGAAACCGAGCCGTTCAACCTCAACACCGTTTTGGAACAGCTGTCTATTTTGTTCTCCGACCTGGCCAATCACAAACAGATCGAACTGTTGTTCCACCTTCGCCCCGACGTGCCCACAGCACTCAAAGGCGACAGCCTGCGTCTGACCCAGATACTGACCAACCTAGTCAATAATGCGATCAAATTCACCGAAAAAGGCGAGATCGAGGTTTGCATCCGCCTGATCGATCAAACCACCGACACGGCCACCGTACGATTTGCCGTGCGCGACACGGGCATTGGCATGAGCGCGGCGCAACAACAGCGCCTGTTTCATGCCTTCATGCAGGCCGATAACTCCACCACGCGCAAACACGGCGGGACAGGCTTGGGCTTGGTAATCAGCCAACGCCTGGTGCACCTGATGGGCGGCACCGACATGACGGTCGAATCCGAACCCAACCGGGGGTCCGTGTTTTATTTCGACCTGACGCTCCCAACGAACGCTGAAAGCGCTCAACCCCAGCCGCACTTTTTGTGCGCCCCTAGCCCCTGCCGGGCGCTGGTGGTGGATGATCAGCCCACCAGTCGCACCATTTTGCGAGAAATCCTCGAATCCTGGCAATTTGAAGTGGAAGAAGCGGAAAACGGTCAACAGGCACTGGAAAAAGTTCAATCTCACCTGGAAGACGATCGTTTTTACAAAACCATTCTGATGGATTGGGAAATGCCGGTTCTCAACGGCTTATCGGCCTTGCGCCAGATCCAATCGCTGTATAAGGACTACGGTCACGATGCAGACCTGCCGGCCTTGCTGATGGTCAGCGCCCATGATCAGGCAGAAATTAACATGGGACGAGACGACACCTTCACTTTTTTACACAAACCGTTTAACCCATCGCAACTGTTTAATGCCATCAATGCAAGCCACCGACTGGATCAACTGGGCATCCACCAGGACAACCAGACCATCCAGTTTGAAAACCAGCCCATACTGGTCGTGGAAGACAACGCCATCAATCGCGAAGTCATTGGCGAAATGCTCAAACAGTTCAACTTGAATCCGCATTTTGCTGAAAACGGCCAGGCCGGTGTGGACGCGGTCAAAGCCACATCCTACGACCTGGTGCTGATGGACATCCAAATGCCGGTCATGGACGGGTACAAAGCCACCGAAATCATTCGCCGCTTCGATGCGGACCTGCCCATCATCGCCTTAACGGCGGCAGCCATGATCGAGGACAAGCAAAGAGCCCTGGATGCGGGCATGAACGCGCACTTAGCCAAGCCGATTGAACTCAAAGCCTTGCAGAATCAGCTGATGCAACACTTGTCGTGGCACCCGGTAACGCCCACAACAAACCCCCATTCAGGGGACGCCTCGCCAGCGATTGAAGTAGCCAATCAGAGTCCGCCTCCTGACAAAACCCAGGACGTTTTACAACAGGAGAAACCGGTCATTCTGATCGTGGACGATGAACCCGCCAATGCCCGCATCCTGGCCAACGGACTCAAAAACGACTACAAACTCCTGATCGCCAACAGTGGCGAAAAAGCGCTGGCTCGGGCCGCAAAACACCCCAAGCCTGACCTGATTCTGCTCGACATTGTCATGCCGGGCATGGATGGCTACGACGCCTGTAAGGCTTTGAAAAACGACCCTCAAACTCAGGACATACCGGTGATATTCGTCAGCGCCCTCGATCAGGCTGAAGACGAAGAAAAAGGGCTCGACCTGGGGGCCGTGGACTTCATTGCCAAACCCTTTCATCTGCCGATTGTGCGCTCCCGTGTCCGCAACCACATTTCATTGAAACTCAAAGCCGATCTGCTCGATCACCTGTCACACATGGACGGCCTGACGCACATTGCCAACCGTCGACAGTTTGATGAACAACTGGAAACCGAAAGCCACCGCCTGGCTCGAAACCGCAAACCGCTGGGACTGATCATGATCGACATTGACTTCTTCAAAGCCTTCAATGATCACTACGGTCATGGCCAGGGCGATGTCTGTCTGCAAAAAGTCGCGCATGCCTTGAACGAACACATCCAGCGCCCGACCGATTTGCTGGCACGCTATGGGGGTGAAGAATTTGTGGTCATGCTGCCTGAAACCGACGCGGCCGGGGTTGAGTCTGTGGCCCAGACCCTGCGCCAAGCCATTGCCGACCTTGAAGTGCCGCATGCCTTTTCTTCGGCGGCCGATCATGTGACCATCAGCGTTGGCGGGGCCGCCCATCGCATTGACCGGCCCGAACAGGCCGCTGCCTTGCTGACTCAGGCCGATAAAGCACTTTATCAGGCCAAAAAACAGGGACGTAACCGGGTCATCATCCAGTCATAGCCGCCGCACAAATTTGCTAGAATACGCCATTCTTTTCAACGCACAGAATGCTCTGAACTATGGCAAAACCGACCGCATCGTCCACGTCGTCCTCGCACACGCCCATGATGGCGCAATACCTCAAGGTCAAGGCCGACTACCCGGATCAGTTGCTGTTCTATCGCATGGGCGACTTTTACGAGCTGTTTTACGACGATGCCAAACGCGCCGCCGAACTGCTCGACATCACCTTGACAGCACGCGGCAAATCAGCGGGCGAACCCATTCCCATGGCGGGCATTCCCCATCACTCCTCCGAAGGCTATCTGGCGCGTCTGGTCAAGCTGGGCGAATCGGTGGCCATCTGCGAACAGACCGGCGATCCGGCCACGTCCAAAGGCCCGGTGGAACGCAAGGTCGTGCGCGTGATCACCCCCGGCACACTGGTCGAAGACGCCCTGCTGGAAGAGCGCCAGGACAATCTGCTCGCCGCGCTGCATTTTGGCTCACCCGCCGATGAACAAACCGGCCTTGCATTTCTGGACGTGGCCAGCGGCCGCTTTGAAACCACACAACTGAAGGACCTGGCGCAACTGCTCAGCGAAATGGAGCGGTTGCAGCCCGCCGAGGTGCTGGTGGCCAAACCCGACGTTGAGCGCCTGCCCGAGACACTGCAAAACTTACCAGGCCTGGTTAAAATGGATCCTTGGCACTTTGATGCCGAAAGCGGACGCGATCAGTTGCTGGCCCTATTCAAAACCCAGGATCTGAAAGCATTCGGATGCGACGATCAACCGTTATCACTGGGCGCGTGCGGCGCCATCCTGCATTACGCCCAGAGCATGCTGCAGACCTCGCTGTCGCACATTGGCGGCCTGCAAAGCTACCAGATCGACCAAACCCTTGTACTGGATGCGGTCAGCCGCCGCAACCTGGAACTGGACACCAATCTGCAGGGCGGGCGGGAACACACCCTGCTTTCGATCATGGATCACACCGCCACCGCCATGGGGTCCAGACTGTTACGGCGCTGGCTCAATCAGCCCCTACGCACTCAAACCATTGTCCAGCATCGACTGGATGCGATTGACTGGCTGCAAACCCGACAGGCCACGGAACCATTAAAAGCCAGCCTCAAACCCATCGGGGATCTGGAACGCATCCTCAGCCGCGTGTCACTTTATTCGGCCCGACCACGCGACCTGCTGCAACTGGGACGCAGCCTGACCCAGCTGGAGACCATCCGTGACCTGATCCAACCGCTTGAAGGCGACAAATGGCAAAACCTCAAACCGGCGCTGCAGCCCTGGCCGGAACTGGCCGCCCAGCTCGACGCCGCACTGGTAGACAACCCGCCCATGCTCGCGCGCGATGGCGGCGTCTTTGCCGAGGGGTACGACGCCGAACTGGACGAGCTGCGCAACCTGCAAAACGAGGCCGGGGATTTCCTGCTGAATCTGGAAGCTCAGGAGCGTGAGAAAACCGGCATCACCACACTCAAAGTCGGCTACAACAAAGTGCACGGCTACTACATCGAAGTCAGCAAGGCCCAAAGCGACAAAGTGCCGGTCGAATACGTGCGCCGCCAGACACTTAAAGCACAGGAACGCTACATCACCCCGGAATTGAAAGGGTTCGAAGACAAGGTCCTCAGCGCCAATGAAAAAGCCCTGGCCCGTGAAAAACACCTCTATCAGCAACTGCTGGAAACCCTGAATCAGCACCTGACCGATCTGCAGAAAACCGCCGCCGCGCTGGCCGAAACCGATGTGCTGGTCAATCTGGCGCAACTGGCTGAGGACCTGAACCTCTGCCGCCCCGAACTCACCGACACGCCGGGACTCGCCATCGAACAGGGACGTCACCTGACGGTGGAAACCCTGTCGGATCAACCGTTTATTCCGAATGATGCCGTCTTTAATGACGAACGACGCCTACACATGATCACCGGGCCTAACATGGGCGGGAAATCTACCTACATGCGCCAGACCGCCCTGATCGCCATCATGGCCTATATGGGCAGCTACGTGCCCGCCGCCTCGGCCAAGCTGGGGCCGATCGACCGCATTTTCACCCGCATCGGTGCCTCGGACGACCTGACCTCCGGTCGCTCCACCTTTATGGTGGAGATGACCGAAACCGCACACATTTTGCATCACGCCACCGATCAATCCCTGATTCTGGTCGATGAAATCGGCCGGGGCACCTCCACCTTTGACGGGCTGGCACTGGCCTGGGCCATTGCCGAACATCTGGCCAAAAAGGTGCAAGGCTATTGCCTGTTTGCCACGCATTACTTTGAACTGACCACGTTGGCAGAACAATTCGACAACACCGTCAACGTGCATTTGAGCGCACTGGAACATCAGGACAAAATTGTGTTCATGCACCAGGTCGAAGACGGCCCCGCCTCGCAAAGCTACGGCTTGCAGGTGGCCGCTTTGGCAGGCATACCACAACCAATCATTCTGGCGGCGAAAAAACACCTACGCAGACTGGAACAGACCGCGGTCGAAGAGACCCAAACCAATGCAACCAGCCCTCAACCGACCGACCCCAGTCAGTTCGATCTGTTTGCCGCCCCCACGATCCCGCCTGAAATGATCCAGCTGGCCGATGCCGTGCGAGACTGTGACCCCGACAGCCTGACCCCAAGACAGGCACTGGATTTACTCTATCAACTCAAGCCGCTGACCAACACAGAGGAGCTTTAATGACCCTGACTCACACCCAGTTGTACGAACTGCCCGTTTTCGGCGTGGCCGGCAATTTTGCCGATCACCTCTCTCAAGCCGGTGAGAGCGGGTTCGACACCATCACCACCGCCGATCCCAAAGCGCCCAAAGGCGTGTTCCCCATCTACCTGCCTGGTGATGATTCCTATCTGGGCACCTACCCGCTGTCGCACGATGTGATCGAAGCCGATTTTGAAGAGGAAGAATGCGGCCTGCAACTGGAAGCGGAAATCTGCGTGCTCTGCGACATGGCCTATGACGATCAGGGGGCCGTCACCCAGTGCCAACCCAGCGCTTTCAGTGTGTTCAATGACTGCACCCAGCGCCTCAACCCGGCAGCCAAACTCAGCGCCAAAAAGAACTGGGGCCCCGCCAGCACCGGCATCGCCCGTCAATGGCAGCCCATCGATGCCTTTGAAGCCGATGGCGTGCTCGACCAGTATCATCTGGCCTCCTTTCTCAAGCGCGGTGACGACATCATCCCTTATGGCGAAGACTGCCCCGTCAACGGCTACCAGTATTTTTATCAACGCCTGCAAAACTGGCTGATTCACCAATTTAACCACCAGCCTGAACAAGGACCTTTGCAAAAATTACCAGGCCTGCTTGCCGAGCAGCCAGCGCAAATCATTGTTTCACTCGGCGCGACGCGTTATACGCCCCAAGGCGAAAACACCTATCTTCAGCCGGGTGACCAGATCGCCATCTTTGCCTACCCCCCACAGAAACTCACCACGGATGACCTGATCGAACTGGTACGCCGTGAAGCCGACGAATACGATGACACCGTCATTCTGGCCCAGGACATCTGCCAGCGCAGCGACGAACAAACCCTCTAGTGTTACGACCCAACCCCGATAAAAACGACTAAGACTTCGCTTTCTCTGTGCTCATAAAAATTCGACCAAGGCATCCTATATATTGCTGGCTCTGCCTTGACCCGACCATTCCCCCAAATTTAGCTCGCTACTGACTTGTACGAAAAGGCCCTATCATCAACGGGTCAAATTCTCTCTTCCCCCCGCCTCCACTCAATGCCCGTTCAAAATAAATTTGCAAATACCGGCATGAACCATAAAATAATTAACCAAGACTAATTATTTATTTAGCCCAAAATAAAGAATGCACAGGATCATTAACATGAAACAACACATTCTATTAACCGGAATGATATTGGGTGCCCCCTCCGCCTTAGCCGATACATTACGCCCGCTGGCGGCAGACAGACCCGATGCAACCGAGTCTCCACAGACGGTGGACCCGGGGCATTTTCAACTTGAAACCAGCTTCATCTCTTATACCAAGGACGATTCGAACGCTGTCAAACAAACTCGTTTGAGTTTTTTCAACACACTCTTCAAATATGGCATCAGTCAGAACATTGATTTGCATATCGGGGTTTCGCCTTATCAGGAAGAAACAATCAAAGCTTCGGGGAATTCTCAAACAACCGCATCACACGGAGATTTTGAAATCAGAAGCAAAATCAACCTTTGGGGAAATCAAGGCGGACAGACTGCCCTAGCTTTACTGCCCTACCTAAAAATTCCAAGTGGTGACTTGAGCAATGACAAACATGAAGGCGGTCTGATCGCGACCTATGCCGGAAGCGTGCTGCAGCATGACTATGGCCTCCAGCTTCAGGTTGACAGAGCCTATAAAGTTGCGGCGTCTGAATACGACTGGGCGGGGAGTCACACATTGGTGACGGGTTATAACTTAAATACTGATATCTCAGGTTATCTGGAATATTTGGGCGAGTACACGGTTGAGGACGACTACCTGCCTTATGCGAGTCTAGGGTGGACGTGGCAAAACAGCGCCAACAGCCAATGGGACCTTGGCAGCCGCTTTGCCTTAACTGAAGAAGGGGAAGACCTCACTCTGTTTGCAGGCTGGACTCGACGCTTTTAAGAGAATCAACCAACAGCAAACAATGGTTTTCAAAAAATCATCACGCTCCATTCACGGTTTTCATTTGCAATTTTAATGAAAAGCCGCAGAATGAGCCTAGTGATCGCCCGGGCAAAAGGAGTCAGATGATGTACATGAACATAGGTTTTATTCTGGAAGACTGGGATCAGATTACACCCACCAAAAATTCCACCCTGCGCATCATCAAGGAATGCCTGCAACGCGGCCATAAGATTGCGATTCTGACCCCCAGCAACCTCACCGTGCGCAACAACGTGACCCATGGCTATGTGCGCCGCATCGAACCGATGGACAAAATCCCGGACAACATGACCCAGTTCTACAAAAAGGTCAAATTTCAACTGCAGATGATGCCGTTGCACGGGCTCGACTGCATTATGATCCGCCGCGACCCGCCGATTGACCCGATGGTGTTCAACTTTCTGGATTCGGTGAAAAATCAGGCGGTGATCGTCAACGACGTGGACGGCATTCGCAAAGCCAACAACAAGCTTTACACCACCACCTTCAACGACCCGCACAACAGCTATTTGCCGATCACGCATGTATCCAAAAACAAGGACTACATTCGTCAGATGATCGACGAAATGCCCGGCGACAAAGTCATCCTCAAGCCGCTCAATGCCTCCGGCGGGCATGGCGTAATTGTGCTGGAAAAAAACGCCCAGACCAGTATCAACTCGATTCTGGATTTTTACATCCACAGCACCGACAAAAGCTATGTGATTGTGCAGGAATACATCGAAGGCGCTGAAGAAGGCGATGTGCGCGTGCTGATGCTCAACGGCAAATTCATCGGCGCCTACAACCGCAAGCCGCCCGAAGGCGACGTGCGCGCCAACATTCAGATCGGCGGCACCGCCCACAAATACAAAATGACCGATTCACAGATGGCAATCTGCCGCAAAATCGGTCCCAAACTGGCCGCCGACGGCTTGTACTTTGTCGGTGTGGACATGATCGGCGACAAGATTCTGGAAGTGAACGTCCTCAATCCGGGTGGCATCACCAATATCAACGCCCTGAACAAATTAAAACTGCACAAACAGGTGGTTGATTTCCTGGAAGAAAAAGTCCACGAAAAAGAAGAAAAACACGCCGAACTGGAATTCCTGCTGCACCGCCTCAACGAATTCCGCCAGAACGATCATATGGGGTAAACCCGCCTGACCCAGCTTTAACCAGGCCTGGTTAAAAAGGCATCGATTACGGACTTAAAACCACTGCCAGCCGAAGCGTGAAATGAGGACGGTCAACCAGACCAGTCCCACCAGCGCCATCATGACAAACACGGCGGCCGAGCCCATGTCTTTGGCCAATTTGGCCAGTGGGTGCCATTCTTCGCCGTGACGATCCACCACCATTTCAATCGCGGTGTTGAGCAGTTCCACCACCAACAACAGCACCACGGAGCCGATCAGCAACAGGAATTCGGCGGCATTGGTCGACAACCACATGGACAAAGGCGTCAGCACTACCAGCAACCAGAGCTCCTGCCGAAAGGCGGCCTCGTTTTTGTAACAGGCCTTGATGCCGTGCCAGGAATAGCCCGCCGCTTTGATGATGCGGACAAAGCCGCGATGCCCCGGCTTCATGGCATGTGCATGCACCGAGTCGGTTTGTTTGTGCGAATCAGGTGGGGTCATGCAACGCCTCCTGATTGGCCGCAGGTGCCGCAGCCGCGCCATCCGCCGCGTTCTGCTTATTTTGCGCGTGCTGGATGTCGACCCATTTAAGCAATTTCAACTCGCCGCTGGCGGTTTCCACCATGGCGGTGCACGACTCAACCCAGTCTCCGCAATTGTAATAGTCGATCTCGTCGATCTTACGGATTTCCGGGTGGTGGATGTGCCCGCAGACCACGCCGTCATAGCCCTGCTCACGACAGTCTTTGACCACGGCTTCTTCGTAGGCGGTGATGAACGACACCGCCGATTTGACCTTTTGTTTGACGTAAGCCGACAAAGACCAGTAGCCCATGCCGAACTTCTGACGCAAACGGTTGAAATACCGGTTAAGCACCACCAGGGTTTCATAGCCCCAATCGCCCACCACCGCCAACCATTTCTGGGTCTGGATCACACTGTCGTACTTGTCACCGTGCACCACCAGCAGACGGTCGCCGTTGAGGGTTTCGTGTTCCGCTTCATCGGTGAGCTGAATGTTGCCAAAATCAATGCCGGAATAGCGGCGCAGAAAGTCATCATGGTTACCGGTGACAAACACGACCTCGGTGCCGCGTTTGGCTTTGGTCAGAATCCGACGGATCACATTGGTGTGGGTCTGAGGCCAGAAAATGCGTTTTTTCAAACGCCAGCCGTCAATAATGTCACCCACCAGGAACAGCTTGTCGCACTGGTGGTATTTCAGAAAATCTGCGAGAAACTCTGCTTTGGCGCCTTTGGAACCCAAGTGCACATCGGAAATAAAAATGCTGCGATACCAGTTGGTCTGATGATCGTTTTCGGCCACGATCAAGTCATCCGACTCGATGGAGGCCATCCAGTCGGGCATGGCATCGAGTTGCAAAACGTTCGGCTCCGTCATAGCAATTGCGTTCACTTCTGTTTGTTTTTGACGCCAGTGTATCGGCCCGACAAAACAGCACCATGACGCCTGGATGACCGTTTCATGACAGTCGATCGATCTATGTCACAAAGCTGTCAACAAAGCTGAAGCCACTTGTCATATTAGGCTGTCATACTTTTCCTCTATGACGCACCCAACTCATCGCTCGCCACGGCAACCAGCCATTCGACGCCTGACAATGGTTACCGACGCATGGTCACCACAGGTCAATGGCGTGGTCACGACCCTGACCCAACTGGTCAAACAGTTGCAGGCTCAAGGCGTGGACGTGGACGTGATTCAACCGACGGACTATCCGAGCGTGCCCCTGCCGACTTATAAGGAAATCCCCTGGGTCTGGCGGGCACCGGACCTGGCCGAACGGCTGCAGCGATTTCAGCCGGAAGCGCTGCACATTGCCACCGAAGGCGCTCTAGGGTGGAAGGCCCGCAAACTGGCCCTGAGATGGGGCTGGCCCTTTACCACGGCTTATCACACACAATATCCGCAGTATGTTCGGGCCCGGGCCCCGATTCCGGAGCGCTTGACCTATGCGTTGTTGCGACGTTTTCATCAACCCGCCACGCGAACATTCGTGCCCACCGCCTCCATGCGCCAATCCCTGACCCGGGCCGGGTTTGAAGGCTTGACCCATATGACCCGCGGCGTGGACACACAATTGTTTCATCCCGCGGCCCATCAGAGCCCGGCCTATCAGTCACCGCGCGGCCTTGAATCGCTTTACTATCTCTATGTGGGGCGTGTGGCCCCGGAAAAAAATCTGCGCGCCTTTCTGGAGCTCACCCTGCCGGGCCAAAAAGTGGTGGTCGGTGATGGCCCCGAACGCGACCGACTTGAAACCGATTTCCCAGAGGTCCTGTTTACCGGCGCCCAATCCGGCGCAACCCTGGCCGGGCTTTACGCCGGAGCTCAGGCTTTTGTCTTTCCTTCCCGCACCGACACTTTCGGGGTCGTCAATATTGAAGCCATCGCCTGCGGCACGCCCGTTGCCGCCTTTCCGGTGACCGGGCCCAAAGACATCATCACCCCACAGGTCAATGGTGTGCTTTCAGACGATTTGTACACAGCCATCATTCAGGCCCAGGACTTGAAAAGCCCGGCACTGGCCAAAACCATCCCTGAGTACACCTGGCAGGGCGCGGCCCAACAATTTTTGCGCAATCTGGCCTATATCCCTCAGCCAATGCCAAAGTGGCTGGCGCAGGATTGACACCCGAGCCCGCCTCGGGCATGATTGAGCCGAACAACACTCGAGCATGCCATGATTACGCGCAAAACGTTTCTGATCACATTATTGGGCTGGGCCTTTGGCCTACTTGGCCTCGCACTGGGCCTGACCGTTGATCCCACCTGGTTTGCCCGTGCCGGCAGCCTGATGGTGCTGATGGCGGTCATCAGCGAATACTCTCTTCTCCACGGTGAATTGGCACGACTTTATCAAAAGCTGGATCAAATCGATGCCGACGATGACATTCCCGACCTCAGCCCTTCAAAGTGGCACCGGCGCAAACTGCATCTCACCCATATCACCGTGATCCTAGGCACGCTGATCTGGGGCTTTGGCGATTTGCTGCTTCCCCCTTTGTCATAAAACCTTCAAAAAAGCCTCATCAACCGATGAGCGACACGCCTGAGCATTCACCCTAGACTGGTTGAATCCCACAGCAACCAAGGCCGACTCCATGCACCGCGTCAGTTTGTTTACCGATACCCTGGGCGACCTCAATGGGGTCTCCCGTTTTATTCAGGACATGGGCGAATTGGCGGCCAAAGACGATCAGTTGGCCCTCCAACTGAATACCAGCACGGCCAAGTCCCTGCCAACGCACCCGTGGATCACCAACCTGCCCTGGCGGTTTCGCATGCCCATGCCGTTTTATCAGGAAATGGATCTGGTCTGGCCACTGCGCCAAACCATTCGCCAACAGCTGATCGAACAGCGACCGGATTCGGTTCACATCTCCACACCCGGCCCCTTTGGCTGGGTCGCCAAACAGGAAGCGCAAAAACTGAGATTGCCCCTGCTCGGCACCTACCACACCGATTTTCCGGCTTATTTGCATGACCTGACCCGGTCCAACTGGGTCAAACGGCGCACCGATCGGGTCATGGCCGACTTCTATCGCCCTTTTCAAAGCGTCTTCTCTCGCTCTCATGCTTACGACGCGATCATGCAACAGGACATTGATCTGGCCCCCGACGTCATTCATACGCTCCCTCCCGGGACACGACTGGATCGTTTTCATCCCGGTCATCGGGACCGCAGTCTCTGGACCGAATTCGGCTTACGGCCCGATCGCCGTAAAATCCTTTATGTGGGGCGCATCAACATTGAAAAAGGCGTCCCGTTTCTGCTGGACGTCTGGCAGCGATTGCAACGAGCGCATGGGGATTTGGGCGCCGATCTGGTACTGGTCGGGGAAGGACGTTATCGCAAACAAGCGGACAAACTGCGCCCCCATCGGATTTATTTCACCGGCCCGGTGCGAGGCCGGTTGCTGTCCATGATCTATGCCAGCGCCGATTTGTTTGTGTTCCCGTCGGTGACGGACACGCTGGGACAGGTCATTATGGAGGCGCAGGCTAGCGGCCTGGGCTGTCTGGTAAGCGATCAAGGCGGTCCGCAAACGCTGGTGACCGACCACCGGACCGGGCGCATTCTGCCGGCCATGGATCATGCCGCCTGGGAGCGGGCTTTGCTGAATGCCCTTCGCGCCCCCGATCAGTGCCGGGATTGGGGGTTGGCGGCGCGTCAACCTATGCTAGACTACGACATTCGCCAGTCTTATGACGCGTTTAAACACCAGCACCTGAGCATTTAAAACGGAGGCCGTTTGTCGCAATCCAATCGACGTCAGCACCAGGGGGAAGCCTATGCCATTGCCCTGTCGGTGATTGAAGCCCACTTTCCGATTTTTGCTTTTTTTACCGTCACCGCCCTTGGGGCGCTGCACGCCTACTTCTACAGCCTGCTGATTGCCACCGTTCTGCTGGTCGGTTGGGTGAGCCTGCGCGGCAAGCTCAACGAATTGCGCCGCACCCAGGCCTGGCGGGATTTGGCCCTCACCAGTCTCTTTATCACCTCGTTGTTCAGCCTGATTTTCCTCGCACTCAACCACACCTCGCCCTCGCATGTGGCCATCATCCTGTTTTTGCAGGTACTGTTCAGCTACCTGTTTCTGGGCCGACGCCGAGGCGAGACACTTGACCCACCGCATCTGATCGGTGTAATTCTGATGACACTCGGTGCCCTGATTATTCTGTTTCCCGGCGAGCTGACACTCAATCCCGGGGATGCACTGGCTCTGCTCGCCGCGATGATTGCCCCGTTTGCCAACCTGTTCCAAAAGCGGGCGCGCAGCCATGTTTCCAGCGAAACCATTCTCATGGTGCGCAGCCTGATCGCTCTGCCGGTGTTGTATCTGCTCGCCACCCTGATTGAAACCAAGCCTGCGTGGCCCGAGATTGAAGCCCAGTGGTTGTGGCTGTTTCTGACCGGGGCTGGTGTGTTTGTGGTGTCGAAGATTTTCTGGATTGAAGCCCTGCACCGGCTGCCCATCACCAAGGTCAATGCGCTGTTTGCCTTCTCACCATTGCTGACCATGGGCCTTGCCTGGTGGTGGTTGCAGGACGCCCCGACCTGGACGCAGATACTGGGCGCGCTGCCGGTGCTGGTCGGCAGCTACTTCATTACCCAAAAAATCCAACCACCCAAAAGCATTGAGCAAGACCGTGAAAAATCTGGATAATGAAAGGTATGAATACGGTTATTGCTCCCCTCTCTCAAGTCTGGCGCCTAGGGTTGCTGGCAAGTTTACTGATTGGTCTAGCCGGTTGCAGTACGGTGGAAGTCAGTCAGGATTACGCACGTCAAACCGATTTTGACCGAATCCAGACCCTGGCCTGGTTACCGGCCGCGCAACAGACGCCACCCAAGGCGGCGGAATTTGCCCGGCAAAACCCGCTGATTGCCCAACGCATTGAACAGGCCATTGCCTCGCACCTGCAGGCACGCGGTCTCACGCTGACCGACTCGGAAAATCCACCGGATGCCTACCTCACCTATCACGCCAGCACTGAACAGGAACTGAGCGGCGGTGCCCCATTTGGCACCACCATCGGCATCGGAACGGGCACTGGTCGAACCTTCGGCAGTGTCTTCTGGCGTGCCTATCCGGATTGGGAAACCTACAACCAGAGCGTCTTGAAAATTGACCTGCTCACCCCCGATCAGCAATTGATCTGGCGAGGAATCGGTACCACCCGATTGCCTGACCACCCAACGCCGGAGACCCTGGATGAGCGGATCACAGAGATGGTGCAAACAATTCTGATGCAGTATCCGCCCAACGCGGCCAAACAACCGTAACCGAAGGACCGCCCGCCATGTCGACACAACAAGCCGACGCCCCACATCTCTCTGAAGACGATCGCGCCCGCATTATTGAAATGGCCTGGGAAGATCGCACGCCATTTGAAGCCATTGACGCCCAGTTTGCTCTGTCCGAGCAAGCGGTCATTCAGTTAATGCGGCGTGAATTAAAACCCAACAGCTTTCGGCGCTGGCGCAAGCGGGTCAACGGCCGTAAAACCAAACACCTTCAATTAAGGAGCAAAACGGTACAAAGAGGCTATTGCCCAACGCAATACAAACACCGCTAACACAGACGCAGAAAAAGCCGGTCGGCATGCATCAGAAAGAAATCAAATAGAAATTAGAGACAAAAGAGAAGAAAGAATGGCGGTGAAAGAGGGATTCGAACCCTCGATGGAGCTACAAACCCCATACTCCCTTAGCAGGGGAGCGCCTTCAGCCACTCGGCCATTTCACCGTCGAAGTGTGCGCGTATATTAACGTGTCAGTCGCAATTTGTAAACCGTCAAACTGCAATTTTGAGCCGTCTCTGTCCCGCGAACTCAACAAAAAAGCGGTGATCGAAACGACCACCGCTTTGCTGCGAACAATCTTTGCCATTTTAACCAGGCCTGGTCAAAATGGCAGGATCGTGAGGATGATTACATCATTTCCAGGTCCATCTGAATGGATTCAACACCAGCAGCGGCGCATTTCTCGTCGTCCATGCCATCCGGCGCCCCACTGACGCCCACCGCGCCATAGGTCTTGCCACCGGCCTGGATCAGCACGGAACCAGCCATGAAGGCCACACCGAGTTCCTGGCTTTGGAGCGGGCTGTTGGCGCGCCCTTCCAGATCGGAGCCTTTGGCCCCGAATTGAACCGCGGTGTAGGCTTTGTTGCGGCTGATATCCCAGGACACATAAGGGGCCGTGGTGTCACGCAACTGTGCTTGCGGCAGACCATTACGGTCGACAACGGTTGCGGTCACCGGAATCCCCATGTCACTGCAGGCGTCTACTGCCGCCTGCGCCACTTTTTGTGCGGCTGACAAGGTCAGAACACTCTGGGTAATGGCCAGGTCTTCCGCCTTGGCAGGCAGGGCGACAGCCATCGCCAGTGCGGCGGGAACAAACAAACGTGAAAGTGCTTTCATGCGTCACTCCTCTGTATCAGGTTCCAGGTCGAGGCGGCACAGCCACTTATGGAGATGAGCGTAAAATGCCCGACGGCGCCGCACTCAACCCGGAAAACCTCTTTGTGATTCAAATATTATGCTTGAGTACCACTTGGATTATACATTCAAAACTCGGGACATCGCAGCCAAAGGTTTGTGAAAACAATATGCAAGGCAATGTCTTTCCCAAGCGACCACCCCTTCCTCTATAATGCCCGGTAACGAATCGAATCCTGTCACCGGGGCTGTTTATTTATGCAACCAATCCGTCGGACCCTGTGCCACGCGCCAGCCAAACTGATTCTCAGTGGCGAACACGCCGTGGTATACGGTGCACCGGCATTGAGCCTCTGTCTTGACTTGCCGACCCGGTGCGAACTGAACTGGTCGCCATTAGGCACCGACGACGGGTCAACGCTGACCCTTGATCTGCCCGATCTGGGCGTTGAAACCGACATGACCCTGGACCAGTGGCAACGCCTGGCCACCGATGTGGCCGCTCGCCTGAAGCTGCACCAAGACAATCATCTGGCCGTCGACCGGGTTTTGAGCGCGCCCTGGGAGCTGGCCCTGATGGCCTTTCATACGTTTCATGTTCATCATCGTCTTGAACCAGGCCACTGGCGGTGTCGAATTGAGCAGAAGAATGCCTGCCACCTGTCCCTGATGGGCAAGGGACTGGGTAGCTCAGCTGCCATGACGGTTGGCATTCTCAAGGGACTGTGTGCCCACCACCAGTTGCCGGACGACCCGATCACGCTTTTGAGCCTGGCCCAGGAAGTGGAGCATTATCAGCACGGTCATTCCAGCGGTCTGGACCCGGCAACCCTAATTCACGGCGGCCTGGTCCGCTTTGAGCCTCACCGCCCTCCAACATCGCTTGCCAACCAACCTTTTCGCGGCTGGCTCATTGACACAGGGCGTCCGGCCAGCAGCACCGGTCAGGCGGTGGAGACCGTGGCCGAGAGGTACGGCCATGACCATCCGATCTGGGCCCGGTTCCGTCAGACCACCGAGCGCATTCACCAGGCCTGGCAAGATCAGGCCCTGCCATCCCTGAATCAGGAATTGAATGACAATCAGGCCCTGCTGGAAACCATCGGGGTGGTGCCCGAGCGCATTCGCGAATTTATTCAGGCCATGCACCGTCAACTGGATACGCCCGACGCCGTTGCCGGAATCAAATTATGCGGAGCCGGTGCCACGCACGGTCAAAACGGCGGCATCCTACTGGTTCACCATGACCACATCGACACCGAGCTTTGTGATGCCTTTGGTTATGACGCCTTTGCCGTCGAAACCTCTGCCACTGGCGTGCGTTGTCAGGGCATGCACACAAAGGAGCCGACATGATTTCACTGGAAACCAGCGCGCCGGCCAGCACCATGATCTTAGGCGAACACGCGGTGGTACAGGGTCACCCGGCACTGGTTGCAGCGCTGACACCGCGCCTTCGCATTCATTGGCAAAGCCGCGCGGACGATCAGTTGCGCATTGAATCAGCACTGGGAAATCTGACCAGTCGCTGGCACACTCTGAGCGTCGCCCAATGCCCGGAACTGAAATGGGTGATCACCGCATTGCTGAGCCAGCGTCCGGCGCTCGAGCATTCGGGCTGGACCCTCAGCATTGACAGCGACATCGACCCCACTCAGGGTTTGGGTAGCTCCGCCGCCCTGGTGGCGGCACTGGTCAGTGGCCTGGCCTGGCTGACCCGGGGCCCCACCGACACCGAATCCTTGTTTCAAACGGGGCTGACCCTGATTCATCAACTGCAAGGGCGTGGCTCCGGTGCCGACCTGGCCGCCAGTCTCAGCGGCGGGTTGGTCAAATTCATGCCGGGAACACCCCCAAAGATCGAACGCGTTTCCGCCCCGCTGGCACTGACGCTGGCCTACAGTGGTTATAAAACCCCCACAGCGGAGGTTCTGGAGTGGGTTGACGCGCAATGGGCCGCTTTGCGCCCCGTTCAGGATGGGCTCTATCAGCAGATGGGCCAGGCCACGCAGGCCGCCTTTGAAGCCCTGACTCAAGACCGTCTGGATGATTTTTTTCGACTGGTGCGTCATTATCAGGGCTTAATGCATGCACTGGGCGTCAGCGATGCCCGCCTGAGCGAACTGGTCTGGGACTTGCAACAACGTTGGCCGGCCTCTAAGATTTCCGGCTCAGGACTGGGCGACTGCGTACTCGGCATCGGGCTAAGTAAACACGCCCAAACCACCGGCGACCCTGTCTGGCCACTGAGCGAACAGGGCGTACAGATCAAACCGGCCGAAAACGGAGAGCTTTTACCATGACCGCCACACCGGACCCACGCAAACAATTCGTCCGCCAGGTGCTCAATCAGGCCCAGACACTTGGGCTCAGCCAACCCGCCGAAGGCGAAGCTGACGCGCCCGTCAACATCGCTCTGTGCAAATACTGGGGCAAACGCGACCCGGTACTGAATCTGCCCGTCAACAGCAGCCTGTCAATAAGCTTGCCCGGGTTTGGCACCACCACCCGCCTGCTCTGGCGCCCGGACAGCGATGTCACCGGCTTGCAGCGGCTCACTTTAAATGGCACCCCCATTTCTCCGGAAGACCCGGTGTTTCAGCGACTGGCGGCCTTTCTGGCTCTGTTTCCGGCTGCGGATCAGGGACGGTTTGACATCGACACCCACAACCAGGTGCCCACCGCAGCCGGACTGGCCTCCTCCGCGTCCGGGTTTGCCGCCTTGGTCAAGGTGATGAACCAGGCATTTGGCTGGGAACTGTCGCAGGAGAAGTGCTCGTTGCTGGCGCGGCTTGGCAGCGGCAGCGCCAGCCGATCACTTTATGATGGCTTTGCCATCTGGCATCAGGGATTACGTGCCGATGGCCTCGACAGTTATGCCACGGCGTTACCGCAGGTCTGGCCATCTCTGTGTGTGGGGCTGGTGGAAGTCGATACGTCTCAAAAATCAATCGGTTCCACCGCGGGCATGCAACAGACCGTCTCGGACTGTGATTTATACCAGGCCTGGCCAAAACAGGCACAAAAGGCCCTGTCGACGCTGCAACTGGCACTCGAAACCCAGGACTTCGCCACCCTTGGCAAAACCGCCGAACACAATGCCCTGAGCATGCATGCCACCATGATTGCCACCTGGCCGCCGATTCTCTACTGGCAGCCGCAAAGCGTTGCGGCGATGCAAACCGTCTGGCAACTTCGGGCCGACGGTGTGGGGGTGTACTTCACCATGGACGCCGGCCCGAACTTGAAGTTATTGTTTGAAGAACAAGACAGGCCCGCGGTCGAGCAAGCCTTTGGCAACCTGACCATTCTGCGGCCGTTTGCCAGAGCCTGACCGCCACCCAAATAAAAAAAGCCGCAAAAGCGGCTTTTGGTCAGACAACATTTGAACGTTACTTCACCACGCTGAGGTGGCTGCGTTTTTTCGGTTTATCTGACTTGGTTTGCGAATCCGTGCGCGTGCCGTCGTCCGAACCGGCGTCCTCGTCGGGATAAGGCTCGGGAGGAAACGGCATACCCTGGCCGTTTTCACGCGCAAAAATCGCCAGAACCGCTTCAGGCGGAAAATGCAACTTGCGCTCAATGCCGCTGAAACGCGCCTTGAAGCGAATTTCATCGTTGGTGATTTCCAGCGCCCGCACCGCATCCGGGTGAACATTGAGCACAATCATGCCGTCCTTGGCGAACTCCTGCGGCACTTCGATCCAGGGGTAATTGGCATCGACCTGCAAATGCGGGGTCCACTCATTGTCGACAATCCATTCGAACAGAGCTCGAATCAGATAGGGGCGATTTGAAATCATACGGCTCCTTAAATGACGTCTCGCATGTCCAGCTCGTCGTCCGACAGACTTTCTGGAAAGACTTCTCTGGCGAGCACTTTTTCGGCGTAATCCTTGACCGGCTTGGCGGACTTGGGCAGTTCAATGCCCAGATACGGCAGTCGCCACATCAGCACCGCCAGACTCACATCCACCAGCGAATATTCGTCGTTCATAAAATAAGGCTGGTGTTCAAATACCGGAATCATCTGGATCAAGCGTTCCTGTAGATCACGACGAGCGGTTTTGACCGCTTTTTCGTCATCCGACTGGGTAATGGTGTCGGCAAGCGAGTACCACTCCACTTCGATTTGACGCAGCATCTGACGAGACCGCGCCTTGGAAATCGGGTCCACTGACAGCAACGGCGGGTGCGGGAAACGCTCATCCAGATATTCGATGATGACCTGCGGGTCATACAACACCAGATCACGATCAACCAGGGTGGGCAGGGTTCCGTAGGGGTTCAGCTCCACCAGGTCTTCGGGCATGCCCTCCGAGGTGTCCACCTCAACGATTTCCATCGGAATGTCTTTTTCCTTGGCCATCAGACGCACGCGGTGCGAACTGGGGCTTTTGGAATCGGAAAAAAGGGTCATCACAGAACGTTGTGTGATCGGCAGATCGGACATGGCTGTCTCCTGAATCGAAATAATCAGCGTCATGACTCGCCTGAGCGACATCATTACACCTGGGGTTAAGTGTACTAACCGTATTATACCCTGCCCGTCAAGCCCCTGACCTGCGATGATCATGAAGTTAAATCAGGCGCGTTCAAACCCAAACGGCATCACCGCGCTAATCGACTTGGCACTTAATCCCAGTGCGATCAAACGGTCCACCCCGAGTGCCACGCCAGCACAATCGGGCAATCCACCTTGTTCCAAGGCCTCCAGCAGACGCTGGTCCAGCGGCACAACCGGTTTGCCCAGCTGCTGGCGCGCTTGCCGTTCCCGCTCAAAACGATGACGATGCTCAGCGGGGGATTGCAATTCCTGGTAGCCATTGGCCAGCTCTTCACCAGCCACATAGGCTTCAAAACGCAGCGCCCAGCGCTCATCCTGTGGGTCTTGTTGCGCCAATGATGCCTGATCCAGCGGGTAATGGGTCACACAGGTCACCCGGTCATGCCCCAGCTGTGGTTCAATCACCTCGGTGAACACCAGTTGCGCCCAGAGATCGGTCTCGTCCTCACTCAACCCGGTGACCGGTGCCGCCCCTTTTGTCGCCAGGCAGGCCTGGTAAGTTTCGGCATTCGCAGACAGGGGGTCGTCAATGCCTGCATAGCGAGCAAACGCTTCTTCCCAGCGAATCGACTCCATCGGCTGGGCCAATGGCCGTCCCAGCAGTGCCAGCGTGCCTTCAATCACGTGTGCGGTTTCCTGCTGCATTTGATACAGGTCAAAGCCCAGTCGATACCACTCCAACAGGGTGAACTCGATTTGATGGCGACGCCCCAGGTCACCGTCGCGAAACACTTTCCCCAAATAGAACAGGTCCCCCGAACCGGCACAAAGCAGACGCTTCAAGGGGTATTCGGGCGAGGTGTGCAGATATCGGATCTGCGAATCTGCCTGACCGGGCACGTTTACCGCCACTTTAAGGGAGTCCAGATGCACGTCCGGAGTGGCTGCCTCCGAAAGCATGGGCGTGTCGACTTCGAGCAGATCGCGCTCATAAAAAAACGCCCGCAGATGCGCCAGGCATTGCGAGCGTTTTTTCAGCACGGCCAGATCGGCGCTGGGCCGCCAATCGACGGCTGGCTCAGTCTTTGGCACGTGACACATATTCACCGGTCTGTGTATTACAGATCAGTTTTTCGCCAATCTGCACAAACAAAGGCACCTGCACCACGGCACCGGTAGACAGGGTCGCGGGCTTGCCGCCGGTACCGGCGGTGTCGCCTTTCAAACCGGGATCGGTTTCCACCACTTCCAGAGTGACCTGAGTCGGTGGCGTCACCGAAATCGGGTCGTCGTTCCAGAGCGTGACGGTGCACATGTCCTGTTCCACCAGCCATTTGTCCATATCAGCCACGGCCGCGGCGCTGGCCTGATACTGCTCAAAGCTGCCCGGGTCCATAAAATGCCAGAATTCCCCATCGTTGTACAGATACTGAAGATCGACTTCCATGACATCGGCGGCTTCCACTTTTTCACCGGATTTAAAGGTTTTTTCCAGCACCTTGCCAGTGATCAGGTTGCGAAACTTGACCCGGTTGAACGCCTGGCCTTTGCCCGGCTTGACCAGCTCATTTTCGATGATGTTACAAGGCTGACCGTCCATCAGAAATTTGAGGCCACCTTTGAATTCATTGGTACTGACTGTTGCCATATTGGATTCCTCTTCGCGTTTGTCCGCTTGACACAACGGTGCGCAAACCGCTGCGAAAAAGCGCCGATTCAGTTAAAATTGTGCGGTATTTTACATCAAACCCTTGATCATGTTCGAGTTTCCCGGGAGACTGCTATTTATCCGCCCAAACGCCAAAGTGTGACGCTGGAGCGCTTGCTCGCATCGCTGGCGCTGGACCCCAACGCCAGCGACGCCCCCGAGCTGGATGTCGAGTCGGCGTTTCCGGTTCGCATCCCCGCGCATTTTCAGGCGCAAATGCAACCGGGCGACTGGCAGGACCCTTTATTGCGCCAGGTGCTGCCGTTGGCCGAAGAAAGCCTAGACGTTGACGGCTATGAGGCCGATCCGGTCGGTGATGCCAAGGCCAGTCTGCAACCGGCGCTGATCCAGAAATACGCCGGGCGGGCGCTATTGATTGCCAGCCCCAAGTGCGACATCCATTGCCGTTACTGCTTTCGCCGCCACTACCCTTATGAGGAGGCACGCCAGACCCACTGGCAGTCAGCTCTGGTACATCTGCAGGACCGGCCGGACATTGAAGAACTGATTTTAAGCGGCGGCGACCCATTGAGTTTGAGTACCGGCGCGCTGTGTGACCTGTTGGATGCCATTGAAGCGCTCCCCCACTTAACCACACTGCGAATACACTCGCGCACACCGGTGGTCGCGCCCCAACGCATCGCCTCGCAACTGATTGAACGCTTGCAGCAACTGCCTTTGTCCATCGTCCTAGTGAGCCACTGCAACCATGCGCACGAACTGAGCGATGAAACCCATGCGCTGTTTCAACGGCTCCAATCAGCCGGTGTCACCCTGCTGAATCAAACCGTGCTGCTCAAAGGCATCAATGACTCGGCAGACATTCTGGCGGACTTGAGTCGGCGCCTGTTTTCCCAGGGCGTTTTGCCCTACTATTGCCACCAGCTTGACAAGGTGGCGGGCGCGGCGCATTTTGACCTGCCCGACCGGCAGGCCTGGTTCATTTTTGATCAATTGCGACAGCGACTGCCCGGTTACCTTGTGCCGAAACTGGTCCGAGAAGAGGCTGGCGAACCCTATAAAACACTGGTGTGCTCACCATGAGTTCACGCCACCTTCGCCACAGACGAACCTTTTCACTTCGCTTTCAGGCTATGATAAACCTCTGAACCAAACCGCCGTGACAACCCCATTACTGACACCGAGACCCAAAAAGGAGCAAGCCATCCAATCGTCTTCCCTCTCAAACGAGCGTAAATTTCCTCGGCCCGGTTGGCTGAAATGGACGCTGTCGGCTGTCTTTTTAATCGCGGTGGTGGCAGTGATTCACCACTGGCTCGGCTGGTCACGCCTGTGGCAGGCCTGGCAGATGCTGAGCGAGCTGGAAATTATCAGCGTGGTGGGCCTGCTTTTGCTCAGTTACCATTTTCGGGCGCTGCGCATCTTTTATTATTTTCGTCATCAAGGGCCCGTGACCCGGCTCGGCTGTGACAAACTGGTGCTTAATCACACGGCCTGGAACAATTTTCTGCCCATGCGTTCAGGGGAATTGAGCTACCCGTTACTGGTTAAACGTTATTTTGGCATCGGCTACAGTCGCTCCCTGGCCAGCCTGTTGTGGTTGAGACTGATGGATCTGCATACACTGGTCATGCTTGGACTAGGCTTGGTCTGGGTGATTTGGCCGCACTGGGCCCTGGCGCCACTGATGGGGTTTGTGCTCGCGATGCCATTGCTCACATTTGGTCTTAAGCGCCGTTTGAAACAATGGAACCGCCAGCGGTCCGAGCGCATCGATCAGGCTTTGGATGGGCTGCCCCACCATCTGCCCTTGCTTTTCAAACTTTGGGCACTGACCTGGTTGAACTGGGGAGGCAAGCTGGTATTATTCATTCTGGTCATTCAGGCAATGACCGAGCTGCCGGTCTCTCTGGCCATGGCAGCGGCCATTGGCGGCGAATTGTCCAGCGTACTGCCCATCCATGGCCTGGCTGGTTTCGGCACCTATGAAGCGGGCATGATGGTGCCATTGCTCTGGGCACAAGCCGACCCGAAAGCGTTATTGGCCGCCGCGGTCAATGTTCATCTGTTAATTTTAGGCGCCAGTGCACTGGGGCTGGTGGTGGCTCAATGGCTGCCCGCAACCGAAAAGAGACACACATTATGACCGACACCGCGACCACCGTATCCATTGTAATCCCGCTCTACAATGAGCAGGACAATGTTCACCCCTTGGTGGACAAGGTTATGGACGCCTTGCAAGGGTTTGAATCTCAGTGGGAGCTGATTCTGGTCAACGACGGTTCCCGCGACCTGACCTATGAGCGCTTACAGGCTATCGCCACCGAACACGCGTTTGTGCACCCCATCCATCTGCAACGCAATTTTGGTCAGACCGCTGCAATGCAGGCCGGCATTGATGCCGCACGTGGCAACGTCATTGTCACGCTGGACGGCGATTTACAGAATGACCCGATTGACATCCCGCGCATGGTTCGCCGCCTGATTGACGATGACCTCGATCTGGTTGCCGGCTGGCGCAAAAACCGCAAAGACGGTCTCTGGCTGCGAAAGATCCCTTCGCGCATTGCCAACCGGTTGATTGGTAAAATCACCGGCGTGCGCCTGAACGACTATGGCTGTTCACTCAAAGCATTTCGCGCCAAGGTGCTCAAATCCATCACCCTGTTTGGCGAGATGCACCGCTTCATACCCGCCTGGCTGGCGACCGAAACCCACCCGGACCGCATCAAGGAAGAAGTGGTCACCCATCATCCACGCATTCATGGAGAGTCCAAATACGGGCTTTCACGCACTTTTCGTGTGGTGATTGATTTATTGTTTATGTATTTCTACATGCGTTTTCGCGGGCGCCCCGGTCATTTTTTCGGTCAGGCAGGCCTGGTCTCCAGCGGACTGGGCGGCATGGGACTGTTTTACCTGTTTGTGCTGAAGCTGTTGGGCGAAGACATCGGCGACCGGCCGCTTTTGATCACCTCTGTCATGCTGGTGATCCTGGGCGTTCAGTTGATTCTGACCGGCGTGCTCGCCGAGCTGATCACCCGCATCTACTATTCGGCTTCGGATCGCAAGTTTTATACGGTGATGACGCCTGACACAGAAACGCCTGCGGCGGAAGAAGGCTGGCAGACACCCATTCAATCGCGTCAGGATGACTGAATGAGCACCCAGGCTCAGAGCCAGACAACGTCTTTGTCGGTATCACAGTGGCTGTGGTTACTCCTGGTCCTAGGCGTGAGCACCTTCTTTCAACTGGGCGCCGTCCCCCTTTTCGATCTGGATGAGGGCGCCTTTGCCGAAGCCACACGCGAAATGCTGGCAAGCGGGGATTATATTTCCACCTGGTTGAATGGCGAACCCCGTTTTGACAAACCCGTTCTGATTCATTGGCTGCAGGCCGCCAGCCTTACTCTGTTCGGGCAAAATGAGTGGGCCGTGCGTCTGCCGTCGGCGCTGGCAGGCGCAACCACCCTGCTGGTGCTGTTTGTTTTTATGCGCCGTCATCGCGACGCTCAAACCGCACTACTGGTCGTAGCCATGACCGGGTTGAGTCTGAACATCGCCCTGATTTTCAAAGCCGCTACGGCGGATGCCTTGCTGATCTTGTTTTTAACCTCGACTTTGCTCGGCATCTACGAGTATTTCGTTCGTCCTCGCACATCAGTTCTAGTCGGCATTTACGCCTTGATGGGGCTCGGGTTGCTGACCAAAGGCCCTGTTGCCGTCTTTTTCCCAGTTCTGATCTCTTTCATTTTTTTCGGCTGGAATCGCCGCTGGCAGGACTGGTGGCGCGCTATTTTCTTCCTACCGGGCTGGGGCGTCATGCTTGCCATCGCCCTGCCCTGGTATCTGCTGCAATACCAGCAAATGGGGCAAGCCTTCATCGACGGTTTTTTCTTTCAGCATAACCTATCGCGTTTTGACAGCGCCATGGAAGAACATGAGGGGTCCGTTTTTTATTATTTGCCGGTCCTATTGCTGTCGTTTGTGCCTTTCTGGGCTTTGATAAAACCGGCCTGGGAGGCGCGTGGCAAGGGACAACCGGCCTCACTTAGCCAATATGCCCTGATCTGGTTGCTGACGGTGGTGATTTTCTTCAGTCTTTCCGGCACCAAATTACCCCACTACATCAATTATGGCCTGCCCGGCCTGATGATCTGGCTTTCCCTGTTTCACACCGCCTTGTCCGACAGCCGATGGCACCTGTGGCCGAGTTGGCTTATGCTCGGCTTTTTATGGGGACTGCCCAACTTACTGGTGGCCATGTCTGGCCAGGTAGAACATATCTATTACCAAAGTGTGTTGGCAGAGTTTGATCAGACCGCCCACGAGATCCACTGGTACGCTTGGATGAGCGGGATCACCGTGTTACTGCTATGGATTCAAATAAGCCGCCTGAACAACGTGCAACGGCTAATCGGATCCGCAGTGCTGGTGATGCTGGCATTTTTGGTGTTGGTCTCGCCGGTGACGGCTCAGCTTCAACAGGGCCCGATCAAGCAGGCGGCCCTTACCGCCAAGGCCCTGGACAAACCGGCGGTGCTTTGGCGCTTTAACCGCCCAAGCTTCAGCTTCTACGTCGACGCCATCACCCCTAAACGCAAGCCCCAGCCCGGCGAGCTGGCGCTTATGCAAACCACCAAGCGCGAACGAATCGACTTTCCATACCGCGTGCACTATCAGCAACGTCAGGTCATGCTGATTGAACGATTAAGCGAGGAGTCGCAACACGAGAAAGACATTGTAGGGCGATCAACGCCGACGAGCGAGCAGCCACCCGGCCAGAAGAACCAGAACCAGTGAGGGCAAAAACGCTCCCAGAAAAGCAGGCAATTGGTAAACCACGCTCAAATTACCGAACACCTGATTAAGCAGGTGAAAGCTCAGACCGATCAAAACGCCCACAAACACCCTTTGCCCCATGCTCACCTGACGCTGGGACCCAAACACCAGCGGGAACACCATCAACAGCATGCCCACCTGCACAAACGGCATGGCAATTTTGCGCCAGAAGGCCAGTTTGAAATGCTCGGCATCCAGTTCATTGGCTTCAAGAAAACCAATGTAATCATAGAGATCCAACACCCCCATATGTCGGGTTTTCACACTCAGACGCTGTAACTGTTCCGGCGTCAATGAAAACAGGAAGGGGGTTTTTGCCAGGGTTTGCTGAGTACGTTGCAGCCACTGATGCGAGGACGAAGCCGGCTGACCCAGCGCCTCTTGAGCCTGGTTCAAAAGGTTGGCAACCTCGGCATCGGCCTCCCAGCTCAGCCGATTCTGGCGGGCTTTGAGCAACACCCATTCACCATTTCGATATTCCGCGCGTTTGGCTTGCGTCCAGCTCTGCAAACGTGACTGATTCAATTCGTAGACACGCACATTCAAAAAAACCTGATCGGACACGACCTTACCGATGTGGACCAACCGATTGCGTTCACGTACCCAGAGATCGCGACCCTGGCCAATTGAAAAATTCTCATGCAGTGCTTCCATGCGCACCTTTTCAGCCGCCACTTCGGACTTGGGTGCCAGCCCCTCTCCCAAAACAAAAAACAACGCCCATAACAGCGCCACCGATTTCATCAATGCCCAAAAAATCCGGGGCAAGGACCAGCCGGTCACCCGCAACACAATCAGCTCAGACTGATTGGCCAGCCCGCCCAGACCGATCAGTGCGCCGATGAGCACCGCCAGTGGAAACAGTTCATACCCATACACCGGCAGCTTAAACAGGCTGTAATGCACCACTTCGGCCAGCCCGTAATCCTTTTCCATCTTGCCAAGCTGATTGAGAAACTCAAAAAACACAAACAGGCTCAACAACACCAGCAGCACCAGCAACGCATGTTGAACCAATACCCGTCCCAGATAACGCTCAATTCGGTTCATGCATCCTCCTCGCCCGGGGTTTATTCACCCCTCGGCGCCAACCATCCAAGGTGAGCGCATAGATCAAAAACACGATCCACACGGGCCAAAGGCCAACGACCAACGGCCATTCTCCTTCCCCCATCATGGAGCGCAAACTGATCAGCAACTGGTAATAGGTCACATACAGGACCAGCGCCAGTGCAATTTTGGCAAAACGTCCCTGGCGAGGGCCTGTTCGGCTGAGTTTTAACCCCAATAAACCCATGATCAAGACGCTCACCGGCGCACTGAGTCGCCACTGCCACTGAGCCTGATGGGCTGGATCGTTCGAGCCCATCAATGCCTGATTGCTCATTTCCTCCTCCCCCGGCGCACTGCGACGTGCCTGAAAACTGGGCAAAAAACCTTCAAACCGTTCAAATTCTCGTACAGAGAAATCCTCTGGGCGATTCACGGATTCATAGATGGCCCCATCAAACAGAACCAGCGCCAAACGCTCGTCAATTGTTTCAAACTGCCCTTGTGGGGCCATCAGAATGGTTTCACCCCGTGACCGGGTTGGGGCCAGACGGATCCAGACATCGGTCATCTCCGATTGGTCGGTCAGAGTACGGGTATAAAACACCCCCTGCTTGGCTGGCAGTTCGTTAAAACGCCCCGGCGTCAGCGCCGTGACCGGTGACATCGATTGCGCCTGATCCATCAGCACGCGTGATTGCTGGTGACTCCAGGGCGCAACCCAGCCACTAACCCAGGCCGTCAGCGCCACCAGGGGCAGCAGAAAGACAAGCAGCCGTTTCTGAAACCAGCGCAGGGAAACGCCACAACTTTGCAGCACCACCATCTCCTGGTCCTGATACAGCCGCCCCATGGCCAGCATCACACTCAGCAACGCCACCAAAGGCAGAATAATCTCCAGCGCCGGTGGAATTTTATAAATCAGCAATGACAACACCAGGCCTGGTGGAATATCCCCCTCCACCGCCACCGCCAGCAGACGGGTGGCCTCGGACCCAAATGCCACCAACAGCAACACACTGAGCACGGCCATCCATGTGGCCAACAAAGAACGAAACAGGTACCGGTCAAGAATTCGCAAAAAAAACCACCAACGGTTAGAATATTTGGCATTCAATAAAGAAAATATTATACAAGTTAAGAGGCCCTCTCCATGCAAGAAATCCAGTTTAACGCAACGCAAACCTTAACCACCGACGCCTACGACACACTTGTGGTTCCGGTTTTTGCCAAAGGCGATCAGATTTCTCAGCTCCACACCCTGGGACTGGACACCGCAGTGGCACGCTGGGTTGAACAAAACGATTTCGAAGCCGGCAACGGTCAGACGCTGCTGTTGCTGGACCACGCAGCCAGCCCCTGTCAACGACTTCTGCTGGTCGGCTGTGGAGACAGCGCCAAGCTGACGGAAAAAACTTACCGTCAAGCGATCAAAGCGGCCACAAACGCACTGCATCAATCCGGTGCGCACAACGTGCTCTCGGTTCTGACATCCATTTGGCCTGAAAGTCGTGACCAGGCCTGGTCACTTTATCAGAACACGCTTTTCCTGCAGCATGGCCTCTACGACTATCAACACCCTAGCCGAGGTGATTTCACCCCCAAGCAAACCCGCGTGCAAAGCGTGACCTTTTTCAGCCATGAAGCTGAGCAGGACGACGTTCTCAAGCAGGCACAGGCTTCGGCTTATGGCATGAAAATGACCCAGGATCTGGCCAACACCCCTGCAAATTATTGCACGCCCACCCACCTGGCCGAGACCGCGCAACAACTGGGCAAAACTTACGGGTTTGAGGTCACCATTCTGGAAAGAGAGCAGATGACAGAAATGGGCATGGGCGCATTTATGGCGGTCGCCCAAGGCAGTCAAACCCCTCCAAAAATGATCTGTTTGTCTTATCAGGGCGGCGACCCGGACCAACCGCCGATTGCGCTGGTGGGCAAAGGCGTCACCTTTGACACAGGCGGCATTTCACTCAAACCCGGTCAGGCAATGGATGAAATGAAATACGACATGGGCGGTGCCGCCGCTGTTCTGGGGACTTTCGAAGCCATCGGGCGCCTGCAACCCAATCAAAACATTGTCGGTGTGATCCCTTCCACCGAAAACATGCCGTCCGGCTCGGCGATCAAACCCGGGGACGTGGTCACCTCTCTGTCGGGGCAGACCATTGAAATCCTCAACACCGATGCCGAAGGTCGACTGATTCTGTGTGATGCCCTGACCTACGCCCAGCAAACGTTCAAACCGGAAAAAGTCATCGACATGGCCACCCTTACCGGGGCCTGTATCATTGCCTTGGGCCATGAAATCTCAGGCATTATGGGCAACGATCAGGCTTTGGTGGACGCTTTGTTGGACGCCGGGCGCGAAACCTACGACCGTTTCTGGCAACTGCCCTTGGCCGACGAATTCGATGCACAGCTCAAATCCAATTTTGCCGACATGGCCAATATCGGTGGCCGGGCCGCTGGCACCATCACCGCCGGGCAATTCCTGGCACGCTACACCCGAGACACTCGCTGGGCGCACCTCGACATTGCCGGCACGGCCTGGCGAAGTGGTGAACAGAAAGGCGCGACCGGGCGCCCGGTGGCTGCGCTGGTCCAATATCTGACCCATGCCTCGGACTGACATGGCCTTGGCCCCAACCCCAGCCAACCAGGATGTGCTCTTTTACATCCTGCCGGGCGACGCACCGAGTGACCTGGACCAGTTTGTGTTGAAATTGCTGAACAAAATTCATCGTCAGGGGCGCCAGGCCGACCTGCTGCTCCCGGATGAGGCCACAGCGCAAAAATTTGAAGAACGCATCTGGGGGCTGCGCCCGGAAAGTTTTATTCCATGCAGTCTCAACGGCGATTTCAAGGCGCCTTTTCAACTTTACACGCAATTTCCAGCGACCCCTGGCAACGATGTACTGATTAATCTCAATCCCGCGTTTGAACCGATGCGCGCCATAGAGGACGGCGCCTATCACCGGCTGATTGAAATACTGGATCAGTCGCCACAGCGAATTGAGCTAGGGCGAGAACGCTGGCGACAATACAAGAAACTGGGATTGACCCCAACCTCCCACAAGCTGTGAGGCGCTGGCAATCGGCTCAGTCTAGGCTGGCGTGACTAACCGTACATGCCATACATTGGAGCAACGATGGACATTACACAACTGCTGACGTTTACGGTCGAACAACACGCCTCGGATCTGCATTTATCCGCTGGCATGCCACCGATGCTGCGCCACGACGGCGACATCCGCAGTCTGGAAACCGAGGCCCTCTCTGCGCAAAGCGTCCATGACATGGCCTTTGACATCATGACCGATGCCCAGCGGAAACTGTTTGAACGCGACTGGGAAATCGATTTCTCATTTGAGTTGCCCAACCTCGCTCGGTTTCGTGTCAATGTGTTTCAGCAGAATCGGGGCGTCGGTGCGGTCTTTCGGGTGATCCCGGGCACGGTTCTGTCACTGGAAGATCTGAATGCACCGGAAATCTTCAAAGACATTGTGGAAACCCAGCGCGGCCTGGTGTTGGTTACCGGTCCCACCGGTTCCGGTAAGTCCACCACGCTGGCGGCCATGGTGGACTACCTCAACAAAACCCGAAAAGCGCACATCCTCACCATTGAAGACCCGATCGAGTTCGTCCACACCCCGAAGCAGTCACTGATCAATCAGCGCGAAGTGCACCGCGACACTCAAAGCTTTGCTTCGGCTCTGCGCTCATCGCTGCGGGAAGACCCGGATGTAATTCTGGTTGGTGAAATGCGGGACCTGGAAACCATCAGCCTGGCACTGACGGCGGCCGAAACCGGGCACCTGGTTCTGGGCACACTCCATACCAGCTCCGCCGCAAAAACCATCGACCGCATCATTGATGTGTTTCCCGCCGGGGAAAAACCCATGGTGCGCGCCATGCTGTCAGAGTCTCTCAAAGCCGTGATTTCTCAGACCCTGCTGAAAAAAACCGGCGGCGGGCGCGTGGCCGCGCACGAAATCATGCTCGGCTCCCCGGCCATCCGCAACCTGATTCGCGAAGACAAGGTGCCTCAGATGCAGTCGATGATTCAAACCTCCAACAAACTTGGCATGCAAACACTCGATCAGGATTTACGCCGACTGGTCAATGCCAAGCAGGTGGCACTGGAAGAGGCCCGGGCCAAGGCCACCAACAAAGACGAATTTTTACGCTGACGGAAAACGCACATGTCTGAACGGTCGCACACACAACTGACCACCCTGCTGCAGGCGTTTGACCAACAAGGCGGTGCCGATCTGTTCATCACGGCCGGGGCCCCGGTCAGCCACCGCCTGAACGGCGCCATCGAGCCTCTGACGGAAGAATCTCTGTCGTCCGAACAGGCCAGACACCTGACGCTGGCCTTGATGACGGAAGAGCAGCGTGCGCGCTTTGACGCCGAAAAAGAACTGAATTTTTCCTACCATCTGAGCGATGCCTCGCGTTTTCGCGTCAACGCGTTTTTTCAACAGGAACAGGTCGGCTGTGTGGTCCGCCGAATTGCCACAACCATCCCGACCTTGCAGGATCTGGGATTGCCTTCGCACCTTGGAGAGCTGGCCCTGAGCCCGCGCGGCCTGATTTTGATGGTTGGGGCCACCGGCTCCGGCAAGTCCACCACTCTGGCGTCCATGGTGGATCATCGCAATCGTCAGCAGCGGGGCCACATCATCACCATTGAAGACCCGATCGAATTCGTGCACCGCCACCAGCAGAGCCTGATCACTCAGCGCGAGGTCGGCGTCGACACTGAAAGCTATGCCCAGGCGTTGACCAACACCCTGCGTCAGGCCCCGGATGTGATTTTGCTGGGTGAGATCCGCACCGAAGAAACCATGGCCCATGCCATCAACTTTGCTGAAACCGGCCACCTATGTCTTTCGACCCTGCACGCCAACAATGCCCATCAGGCGCTGGAACGGATCGTCAATTTTTTTGAACAGGCCAAGCGTGACCAGATATTGATGGATCTGTCGCTCAACCTGAAAGCCATCGTGTCGCAACGCCTGATTCCCAGCGAAAAAGGGGGGCGCATTGCCGCACTGGAAGTGCTATATAATACGCCTTATATTTCGGAACTGATTTTCGATGGGCGCATTCACGAGATCAAGACCGCCATGCAAAACAGTCAGACACCAGGCATGCAAACGTTTGATCAGTCTTTGTTTGACCTGTATGAAGCCGGACAGATCAGTTATGAAAATGCGTTGCGTCATGCGGATGCGGTCAACGATTTAAGACTCCAGATTAAACTGAACAGCCAACAACCATTGCCGGACGCGCTGCAAAGCGAACGGACTCATTTAAGCATCCGGCCCGATGATTAACGACAAAGCCTTCATGCCAAACATCACCGACTCTAAATTTGCACCGATTCTGATATGGCTTTTTTACCAGGCCTGGTGCCTGCCCGCTCACGCGGACGAGATGCCTCAACCGCTGAATGGTTCTGAACGCGCTCTGAGCTCTCAGACGGACCAGCTCTGTGAAGAATGGGCCAATAAATTACGGACCGTTCAACAAAGCACATGCAGAAACTTCAAGCTGCATGCGAGCGTCCGCTTTCAGTCCGCGGAAAAACGGCCACTGGTCTACAAAGAGGTTCGTCCCGGCAACCTGTCTCCCCCTAAAGGACGCATTTTGTTTATCGGCGGTATTCATGGCGACGAGTACGCGGCGATCAGCATTACCTACCTTTGGCTGCAGGAGCTGTTGAAAGCGCGCACGCAACCCCACTATCACTGGCTGTTTCTGCCCCTGGCCAACCCCGATGGCCTGTTTCAATCTCCGGCAACCCGCATGAATGCCAACGGTGTGGATCTGAACCGGAACTTTCCGTCCCCCGATTGGGACGATTCGGCCTTATCCACCTGGCGCAAACATTATCGTGGCAATCCACGGCGCTACCCAGGCACTCATGCCGCCAGTGAACCGGAGACTCGCTGGATGGTGCATATGATTGAACGTTTCCGCCCGGATGCGATCATTTCCGTGCACGCCCCTTACGGGTTGCTCGACTACGACGGACCGGAACATGCTCAACCCAACCGGATCGGTCACTTAAAGCATCGTTCACTCGGCACCTACCCCGGATCACTGGGACGCTATGCCGGGGAGCACCTTAACATCCCGGTTCTGACACTGGAGTTGCGTTCGGCCGGACGCATGCCCAAATCAGATGAAATCGAGCAGATGCTCAAAGACCTGGAAAGCTGGGCGGCGGCAAAAATCCGCCAACAGGAAAAAGAGTTATAGCGCGAACGCGCTGCGACGGTAAAAAGCGTGGTAATTACTTTTGACTCAAGCGAGGCAGGTTGGCGGCCGGAATCGTATTTTCATACACCAGTTGCCAGTGCCCCTGATCGGCTTCACGCCAATACTGTTCAACCTTATCCTGATTTCCGACCGGAAAACTGACATAGTAGACGCCCGGCTCGCCCGGATAGGCATAGACGCTGACGGCCGACCAGTCAACCTGATAAGGCGACTCTTCCCGCAACCATTGATTAATACGGGTGAGCACAGACTGTTTGTGGCCATTGATTTCGGCCAAACTCCGCTTGGGCGTTTTTTCGGCAATGATCACCGGTGTGGTTTGATTCAAACCGAAGCGGAACAACAGGTTTTCCATGGCCGGATTATTGAGCACCACACAGCCACGACTGGCCAGAGGCGGGCGACTGTATGTCGAGCGCGGCGTGCCATGCAGCCAGATTCCCGAGCCAGTTCGCCCCTGCCCTTTGTCCCAGGTGTTGGGATAATTCAGCGTCAGTGCCCCCACCCCATACAGCTCGGGCAGCGTCTGGTCCGGCAATTGTTTGACGATCTGATAGACGCCCACAGGCGTTTTTTTGTCACCCCGGACCTGCTTGCCTGTGCCGCGCTCGCCCAGTGTCACATAATAATTGGCCACCTCTTCGTAACCGTTTTCCTGCTTCTGATACAGAAACAGCCGGTGCGCCTCAGCATCCACCAGAACCAGGAAAGGTTCCTGACTGGTTTTGAGCACATATTGCGACAAAATGTCGTCACGGCGAGCCGGAGCAGAAAGTTGGTCACGATTCTGGCGCCAGCGGACCTTGGCTTCCGTCACCAGGGCGTCCACGGTTTTGGCATGACGCTGACGCTCAACCAGCACTTTTTGTTTTTGACCGGACTTGATCGCCAGGAGTTCAGCCTTGAGCAATTGCGCCAACTTGTATTCCGGCATTTCGGCGGCCAGTTGAGACAGGTCCAGGACGGCCGAGTCGAATCCCCCCTGCTCGATTGCGCTCAAACCAGTGAGCAATTTTTCTTCGGGCAACAGAGTAAAACCGTCCTGAGCCTGAACCGACAGCGAAGCTCCCAGAGCAAGGTGGCTTACCAGCACAGCGGTAAACGCCGAACGGCGCCAGATGGCGCGGCGCGTCCGACGGCAACGCTGACTGTCATGCACATTAAGGGGAAACATTGATCACCTCCTCCAGTGCAATGCGCCAGCTCTGGTCCGTCTGCTGGTGCCAGATTAATTTTTTGCGCACCTTATCCTGGAAAAAATCCGATTGGTATGCCTGATTGAACGTGACTTCGATCGTATTGGGCCCCAATGGGATGGCACGCATCTCCGACAGACGAATCCGAATGAACTCGGGGCGACTCAGACTGGCCTGACGGTTCGCGACCCAGGCCTGGTGACTTTTGTGGTCATCAGGCAAAAAATCTTCAACATAAAAAGCGAGGTAAGCCTTCAGCGCCTGATCCGACCAGGCCTCACGCCAGGCTTCGGTCTGATTGATCACCGTCTGCATCGCCTGCTCAGTCTGGCGCAAACGGCGCTCTTCGGTTGTCTGCAAGTCGGCCTGCGCACTCAGATCCCATTTAGGGTCAGGCTGCTTAACCTCGGTATCAAACACGGCCTGATAAGCCTGCTGCGATTGATAGGCGTATATTTGGTTAAGATTGTCACGTAAAACTTTCACTTGAGGAATCTGCGCCAGGGCGGCTTCCAGCTCTTGCTGGGCCTGCTCGTATTGTCGCAAATGCATCAAGGTCGCCGCAAGGTTATTCCGCACCGCCAGATCATTAGGAAAATCGGCTTTCAGGGCACGTAAGCGCTCCAGAGCATCCTGATACTGCCCCGACTGTGAGGCCTGGGTGGCGGCCTCAAAACGCTCGGCAAAGCCGGCGCCTTTGTCGGTTTCAGCCCAGCTCGACAGGGACACGCCCAAGCACAGCGCCAGCAAAAACGTTTGCAATCCTCGAGCGGAGGTGAGATGAAAAACCGGTCGAAAAATCGACCCTGATAGACAGACGTGTCGGCTCATGTCAGTCAATGACAACCTCTAACAATTGGTCGGCACGCCGGGGTGACGAAACCAGAAAACAAATTTGGGGCAGGCAGTCAGATGCAGCACCATCTTGCCGACCACTTCAAAACATTCAATAAACCTTTCTATTCTAACGCAAATCGCCCACCCCGACCATAGAGGATTTGAGTGTTTTGATGCGGTCACGCAAACTGGCGGCGGCTTCAAAATCCAAATCTTTGGCGGCCTGATACATTTTCTTTTCCAGTTGCTTGATTTCCGCCGCCAGT
Source organism: Thiomicrospira sp. WB1 (assembly GCF_001507535.1). Lineage (GTDB taxonomy): Bacteria > Pseudomonadota > Gammaproteobacteria > Thiomicrospirales > Thiomicrospiraceae > Hydrogenovibrio. The sequence continues at coordinate 35,469 of NZ_LQBN01000002.1, read as the reverse complement.
TCCGCAGGCGTTTTCGCCGCATCCTCGCCCACCGCATAGACTCCCTGCATTTCTGCAGCCTGGTCCTTGGCACGTGCCGATTGCGGCTTTTTCGCGTAGGGCGAATCGTCCAGGATGTCGGCCACTTTTTTGTTCAACTTCTGCGGCGTAATGCCATGGGCCTCATTATGGGCAATCTGTTTGTGGCGACGCCGTTCGGTCTCACTCATGGCTTTCTGCATGGAACGAGTGATTTTGTCGGCGTAGAGAATGGCCTTGCCCGCCACATTTCGGGCCGCCCGCCCGATGGTCTGAATCAAAGAACGGTCAGAACGCAAAAACCCTTCCTTGTCGGCATCCAGAATCGCCACCAGCGACACTTCGGGAATATCCAAGCCTTCACGCAACAGGTTGATGCCCACCAGCACATCAAACTCGCCCAGACGCAGGTCACGGATAATTTCGATGCGCTCCACCGTATCAATGTCGGAATGCAGATAGCGCACCCGCACCTGATGCTCTTCCAGGTATTCGGTCAGGTTTTCAGCCATTCGTTTGGTGAGCGTGGTGACCAGCACCCGCTCGTCCACCTCGACCCGTTTTCTGATTTCACCCAGCAAATCATCCACCTGCGTCGTCGCCGGACGGACTTCGATCTCTGGGTCCACCAGCCCGGTGGGACGCACCACCTGTTCCACCACTTTCGACTGATGCTCGGCTTCATAATTGGCCGGGGTCGCGGACACAAAAATACTCTGCGGCATCACGCGTTCAAACTCGTCGAAGCGCATGGGGCGGTTATCCATGGCCGAAGGCAATCGAAACCCATAATTCACCAGGTTTTCCTTACGCGAACGGTCGCCTTTATACATCCCGCCAATCTGAGGGATGGTGACATGACTTTCATCGATCATCATCACCGCATCATCCGGCAAATAGTCGAGCAGCGTCGGCGGCGGCTCCCCCGGGCCACGCCCGGAGAGATAACGGGAATAATTTTCGATCCCGGAGCAATAGCCCAGTTCCGCCATCATTTCAATGTCGAGACGGGTACGCTCTTCCAAACGCTGAGCTTCCACCAGTTTGTTGCGTTCACGCAAGTCAGTCAGGCGCTCCACCAGTTCATCCTTGACCTGATCAATGGTTTTGAGAATGCGCTCGCGCGGGGTGACATAGTGGGTTTTGGGATAAACCGTAATCCGAGTGGGACGGCTCAATATTTCGCCTGTCAGTGGGTCAAACCAGGCCAGCGCCTCCACTTCATCGTCAAACAGCTCGATGCGGATGGCAAATTCTTCGGCCTCGGCGGGAAACACATCGATCACATCGCCGCGCACCCGAAAGGTCCCGCGCCACAGTTCCGTTTCATTGCGTGTGTACTGCATGGTACTGAGCTTTTCCAGAATCTCACGCTGTGCCATCTGGTCGCCCAGACGCAACTGCAAAATCATTTTAAGGTATTGATCCGGGTCGCCCAGGCCGTAAATGGCGGAGACGGTCGCAATCAGCACCACATCCCTGCGTTCCATCAGCGCCTTGGTCGCCGACAACCGCAGTTGCTCAATCTGCTCATTGACGGACGCGTCCTTGTCGATATAGGTGTCGGACGCCGGCACATAGGCTTCCGGTTGATAATAGTCATAATAGGAAACAAAATATTCGACTGCGTTATGGGGAAAGAACCCTTTCATTTCACCGTATAGCTGAGCCGCCAGGGTTTTGTTGTGCGCCATAATGATGGTGGGACGCTGCACCCGCTCGATCACATTGGCCATGGTGAAGGTTTTGCCCGAACCCGTTACCCCCAGCAGGGTTTGAAAGGCTTCGCCATCCTCCAGCCCTTCGACCAGTGCATCAATGGCCTGGGGCTGATCCCCGGCCGGTTCATACTGTGAAACCATCTCAAAACGTTTCGCCACAATCCCTCTCAAATTCCCTTAAAAAACACACGCAAGCATTGTAAAATAACGGTCACAGAGCGTGAATTCTGCAAATCGCATTATTTTAACGCAATCGCTTTTGCAAGTGACAACCGTTCCTTATCGAACCCATATAGAAGACGAGTGCCTTTTTATGTCAAGACTGTCTGATCGCGTCAATCGAGTTCAACCTTCTCTTACGCTGGTAATTACCGCCAAAGCCGCCGAGCTCAAGCGTGCCGGCAAAGACGTGATCAGCCTGGGCGCGGGCGAGCCGGACTTCGACACACCGGACCACATCAAACAGGCGGCCATCGACGCCATTCATGGCGGCCAGACCCGCTATACGCCGGTTGACGGCACCCCGGAACTCAAAGAAGCCATCATCGCCAAATTCCGGCGCGACAACGAACTCGACTACCAGATGGACCAGATTCTGGTGTCTTCCGGTGGCAAGCAAAGTTTTTACAACCTTTGCCAGGGTCTGCTCAACGACGGCGATGAAGTCATCATTCCAGCCCCTTACTGGGTGTCTTACCCGGATATGGCTTTGCTGGCAGGCGGCAAGCCGGTGGTGCTCGAAACCGGCATTGAGCAGCAGTACAAAATCACCCCCGAGCAACTGGAAGCCGCCATTACCGACCGAACCCGTCTGATGGTGATCAACAGCCCTTCCAACCCCACCGGCGCGGTCTACACCCGCGATGAGCTGGCAGCGATCGGTGACGTACTGGCCAAACACCCTGAGATCGTCATCGCCTCCGATGACATGTACGAACACATCCTACTGGGCGAGACCCCGTTTACCAATATTTTACAAGTGCGTCCGGAATTGACCGATCGCACCGTGGTCATGAACGGCGTTTCCAAGGCGTATGCCATGACCGGCTGGCGCATCGGTTATGCCGGCGGTCCCAAAGATCTGATCGGTGCCATGCGCAAAGTCCAGTCCCAGAGCACCTCCAACCCCTGCTCGGTCTCTCAGGCCGCGTCCGTGGAAGCGCTGAACGGTCCGCAGGACTGCATTGAGACCATGCTAACCGCTTTCAAAGAGCGCCATCAATATGTGCTCGACACCGCCAATAGCATTCCCGGAATCCAGTGCATTCCGGCCTCCGGTGCTTTCTATGCGTTTCTGGATGTGCGTGAGGCCATGCAGATGAAAGGCTTCAAAGAAGACGCCGATTTTGCCACAGCGTTACTGGAAGAGCAGGAAGTCGCCGCGGTTCCCGGCTCCGGTTTTGGCGCGCCGGGCTACCTGCGCATTTCTTTTGCCACCAGTCTGGCGCATTTGCAGGAAGCATTGAAACGCCTGAGCGCGTTTATGAATGCCTAAACACTGGTGTGATGTGAGCGATGGGTTCAAGGTTGTGCTGACATTGACCTTGATCGCCCGTCAAACCCGGTTAAGGTGATGCAATAATCGCAATAACGCCGCATACGCACGCCCCTCGCTGAACTCCGGATGCGCCAGCAAATCGGCCCAGTTTTTCAGCGGCCAGCGAATCACTTCAAGCGGCTCGGGCTCATCGCCTTCTGCGGGGTCCTCCACCAGCTCCTCCGCCAGCACAATGTGCGTGTGGTGCGACATATAACCCGCAGCCAGCGTGACCGTATCCAGTTGCGCCAGACTTTGCGGACGGTAACCGATTTCTTCACGTGCTTCGCGCTCCGCGGCCTCTCGCCAGGATTCCCCCGGATCGATTTTGCCTTTGGCAAAGCCGAGCTCATAACGCCCCACCCCGGCCGCATACTCACGAATCAGGATCAGATCGTCTCCCAGCAAAGGCACAATCAGAACCGCTCCCTCGGCGGAACTGACCAAGCGCTCAAACTGAACGCGTGTGCGGTTGGGATATTCAATTTCCAGGCCTTCCACTTTGAACACACGGGTGTGTGCCAGCGGCTTTTTCGATAGAATGGTCGGATGAGAAGGTTTTTCCATAAAATAATGATACGCAAAGCGGAATAAGAATGCGAGAAAGAGTCACCGAAAATCCCTTAGCGACGGTTCCCCTCCCCTGGGCTGATATCGACACGGTTCTGCTGGACATGGACGGAACCCTGCTCGATTTACATTTTGATTACCATTTCTGGATGGAATACGTGCCTCAGAAATACGCAGAAAAACAGGGCCTTCCTCTGGAAGAAGCCAGCCGCGTGATTCGCGAAAAAATCCACTCCCAGACCGGGACGCTGAACTGGTACTGCCTGGACTACTGGCAAGAGCAACTGGCCCTGCCCATTGTCGAGCTCAAACACGAACTAAAACACCTGATCGCCGAGCATCCCGAGGTCATCCGTTTTCTGGCTGGCTTACAAAAATTGGGCAAACAGGTCATCATGGTGACCAATGCCCACCGCGACAGTCTGGCGATCAAACTGGAATGCACTGAAATCGGGGACTATTTTGATGCCATGCATTCGTCGCATGATTTCGGCCTCCCCAAAGAAGCGTCCTCGCTCTGGTCGCACATACAGACCCAAACCCCTTATGACCCAAAACGTACGTTATTGATCGACGACAACCTGACCGCGTTGCGCTCGGCGCGCGACTATGGCATTGCGCACCTGTTATGTGCCGTGCACGTCAGCCCCAAACTGGAAGCGGTGGACCCCGAAGAATTTCAGGGGTTCGAACATTTCAGCCAGATCATGCCCAGCCAGTAAGGCCTGATTGACACCTTTTTCACCAGGCCTGGTGAAAAAGCCAGTTTTCATCACACCCATCACTCAAGCGGGATTAGGTGATAGGCCGTTTCGACCGTGGGCACGCCTTTGCGTTCAAACGCCACACTTTCCAATACCTGCACGCGGTAATGCGCGCCATAAAGCCGTTCGATCTCGCTCTGATCCACGCTGAATGGCGGCCCCGACAGCACGCGCTGATCATACGTCATCGCAATCAGCATCTGCGGCACAGGGCGCGGCAGAATCGCGTTCAGGTGTGCCACATATTCACGCCGCATGGCTTCGGGCAAGGCAATCAGAGCCGCCCGATCATACACCGCACCGATCTCAGCGCAATCCTCGGCACGCAGATGAAAAAAGTCCCCGCAATAAAGCGATAAACCACTCACTTCATACCCGGTCAGCTGCGGGTGTGACGTGGGCGTGCCCACCAATTGATGCGCTTGGAGAAATTCTTCCAGCGCCTTGGCGCTGAGTTCGACCCCGGTGACCGCATGACCCAGTTCTTTGAGCCATAGCATATCGAGCGTTTTGCCGCACAATGGCACCAGCACCGACTCGTCGCCGCTCAGCCCCAATGCCTGCCAGTGCGACTGCAAAAAACGATTGATCTCGGTCTGGTGAAACCCGACCCGACCGCTGTGCCACATTTGATGCCAGAAATCCGCTTGCATAGCTCTCCTAAAATTGATGACAACCATTATAATGGGCGCATGACAAAAAAACAGCACACAGACGCCCCGGTTCGCGGGCAACGCAAATGGCTCGGCAACCTGCTCTGGATATTGGTTTTTCTGGGGTTGTTCTTGTTGCTTCGCCCTTTTATGCAAGGCGATGTGGTCGAAGGCCAGGCACCGGATTTTACCGCCACCACGCTGCAAGGCGAAACCGTTCGGTTGAGTGACTTCCACGGACAAACGGTGCTGGTGCATTTCTGGGCCACCTGGTGCCCCATCTGTGAATTCGAAGTGAATGCCATCGAGCGCGTGGCTGAGGACTGGCCAGTGCTTAATGTTGCCACCCAGTCCGGCGCCGGTTCCGAGCTGACAGATTACGTTCAGACCCACAACATGAACGCCGCCAATGTCGTGCTTGACCCGGATGGCCGCCTGTTTCAGCGTTATGGCGCCAAAGCGGTCCCGGCTACTTTTGTGGTAAACCCCGCCGGAGAAATCGAATTTGTCGAAGTGGGCTATTCCACCAGCTGGGGCCTGCGCGCACGCCTTTGGTGGGCCAGTCAATGATCAAGGCACTCAAACGTCTGGCCGGAAAAGGGGCTAGCCCCACAGTGGTTGACTGCATCCGCGATGAATTCGGTTTGATGCAAGTCGTCGACACCGCCACCACACGCAGCCTTTACTTCAACACGCTGGTCGAACAAAGCCGCCAGTTCCTGCATGCGCCGATGACACTGGGGTTTGAATACCAGCAATTGCTGTTTGACCACATCATGGCCTATGCACAGGACCGACGGGCCCCCTCAATCTGCATGCTGGGCGTCGGCGGCGGCACTCTGGCCACACATTGTCATTTGGCTTTGCCTGATTCGTCCCAAACTCTGGTCGATATTCGCGAAAGCGTGTTTGAGGTCGCGCATGATTATTTCGGATTGCCGCACACCCCACATATCCAGACCCAGGTGGCCGACGCCCAGGCATTTGTGCTGGAAACCGCCTCCGGGATTCAGCAAACCGAACAGAGCGCATTCGATATTTGGGTGCTTGACCTGTATGATCAGCACACCATGCCGGAGGCATTCAGTGACGTCGTTTTTTTAGCGGCATTGGCGCAATGCATCGGCGCACCAGGCCTGGTGCTTTTTAATTTGTGGCGCGGCAATGCTCACGCCACCAGCCGTGTGATTGAATTCTGGGAACAGCACCCGGATTTTGACGTCACCACACACCCGACGCAACACACCGGCAACATTATTTTGGCCGCACAACCCCGGCAAGGCGGACGCTGATGCGCGCCACACCCTTAGACTTTTAGGAACAAACGGTTATGGCACTGCTTCATCTACGCGACATTGACTTGAGCTTTGGCACCCAGTGCATTCTGGACAAGGCACACTTAACCATTGAGCGCAACGAACACGTCTGCCTGGTCGGTCGCAACGGTCAGGGCAAGTCAACGCTGCTCAAAATCATCGAAGGCACGCTTGAACCCGACCGTGGCAGTCGTGTGCTGCAGGACGGTTTGCGCATCACCAAACTGCAACAGGAAGTGCCCAATGATCTAACCGGTTCGGTCTTTCACGTGATCGCCGAAGGGCTGGGACAGACCGGCGCACTGCTGGAGGAATTTACCCAACTGACACAACGGATGGCCATCGACGATGACCCCAAGCTGTTTGAGCGATTCACCCAGGTGCAGCAGCAGCTGGATGCCAATGACGGCTGGTCCTTGCAACAGAACGTCGACACCCTGATTTCCAAGCTCGCGCTGCCCGCCGACGCCGAATTTTCCGACCTGTCCGGCGGCATGAAGCGCCGCGTGCTTCTGGCGCGGGCACTGATCCGTTCGCCCGACATTCTGTTGCTGGACGAACCCACCAACCACCTCGACATTGCTGCCATCGACTGGCTGGAACCCTTCTTGAAATCCCTCAATTGCACCTTGGTGTTTATCACCCATGATCGGGCGTTTCTTCAGGCACTGGCCACGCGCATTGTCGAGCTGGATCGTGGGCACTTGAGTAGTTGGGAATGCGACTATCAGACCTACCTCAAACGCAAAGCCGAAAAGCTGGACGCCGAAGCCAAAGCGGCGGCCGAATTTGACAAAAAGCTGGCACAGGAAGAAGCCTGGATACGCCAAGGCATCAAAGCCCGCCGCACCCGTAACGAAGGGCGCGTTCGCGCACTGGAAAAACTGAGGGCCGAACACAAGGCCCGTCGTCAGCATGTGGGCAAAGCCAGCCTTCAGACCAATCAGAGCCAGAACACGGGCAAACAAGTCATCGAGGTCAAACACCTGTCTTTTGCCTGGCCGACCCTAAACGTGGTCGAGGACTTTTCGACCCTGATTCTGCGTGGCGACAAGGTGGGGCTGATTGGCCCCAATGGTTGCGGCAAATCCACCCTGCTGAAACTGCTGCTGGGTGAAATTCAGCCAAAGCAAGGCCAGGTCAAACTGGGCACCCACTTGCAGGTGGCCTATTTCGACCAGCACCGGGCGCAACTCGACCCCGAACAAAAAGTGGTCGACAGCATCACCGACACCTCCGACCATGTGGAAATCAACGGCCAGCGCAAACATGTGATGGGCTATCTGCAGGATTTTCTGTTTACCCCCGAGCGCGCCCGTCAGCCGGTTAAGGCCCTGTCCGGTGGGGAGCGCAACCGTTTGCTGCTGGCGCGTATTTTCGCCAAACCCGCCAACCTGCTGGTACTGGATGAGCCCACCAACGACCTCGACATCGAAACACTGGAGCTGCTGGAAGAATTACTGCTGAACTATCAGGGCACTGTGATTCTGGTCAGCCACGACCGGGCTTTTCTCAACAGCGTGGTCACCAGCTCCATTGTTTTTGATGCTCCGGGACAGGTACACGAATACGTGGGCGGCTATGACGACTGGCTGCGCCAGCGTCCTGACTGGGTCAGTTGGGACAACTTCGCCGAGCAGAAAATGCCAGGACACAACGCCAGTCGTACAGCGACCCAGCCAGAATCCCATGAATCCAATGGCCCCGCCCCTGCGCAGAGCAACCCAACCGCTGCGAGCAAGCCCAAAAAGCTCAGCTACAAGGACCAGCGTGCTTACGACGCCCTGCCCGAAGAGATCGAAGCGCTGGAGCAGGAGCTGGAAGACCTCAACCAACGAGTGAGCGACCCGGATTTCTACCAGACATCGGATTATCAGGAAACGCTGGCCCACATGCAGCGCTGCGAAGACGAACTCGAGGCTGCCTTTGAGCAATGGGAAACACTGGAAGCGAAGATGCACGAATGATATACATTTTCATTATAAATCTTTTCAGTGGGTAACGAATTTGTTAAGATCACTCACCAAGCCACTTGGCACCCGTAGTGGTTAAAAAAAACAAAACCGCTACATATTGGGGTTAAAGGCGCTTTTTAGAAAAAATGTATGGGGAACCGATTCATGAGCTGTCAGGAAAAACATTCGTATTCGACATTTTGCCGGTCTTCGAACAATGCGCTGAAAGAGCCGATGTTCTTTGGCCAGAATGTGAATGTGGCGCGCTACGACCAACAAAAACACCCCATTTTCGAAAAACTGATCGAAAAACAGCTCAGTTTTTTCTGGCGGCCGGAAGAGGTTGACCTGTCGAACGACCGTGGCGAATACGCCAACCTGCCCGAGCATGAGAAACACATTTTCATCTCCAACCTCAAATACCAGACCCTGCTGGACTCGGTGCAAGGTCGCTCTCCCAATGTGGCCCTGTTGCCTCTGGTCTCCATTCCAGAACTGGAGACCTGGATTGAAACCTGGTCATTCTCCGAGACCATCCACAGTCGCTCTTACACCCACATCATCCGCAACATTGTGTCGGATCCGGGCATTGTTTTTGATGACATCGTCACCAATGACGAAATCGTCAAGCGTGCCATTTCGGTCACCGAGCACTATGACAAACTGATTCATCTAACCAATCGCATGTATGCCGAGGAAATCGACCTGGCTCAGGATGCCGACTTCCGCAAAGAAGTCAAAACCGCGCTGTTTTTGACCATCGTTTCGGTCAATGTTCTGGAAGCCATTCGCTTCTATGTTTCCTTTGCCTGCAGCTTTGCCTTTGCCGAACGCTCACTGATGGAAGGCAACGCCAAAGTGATCAAACTGATCGCCCGGGATGAAGCACTGCACCTGTCAGGCACCCAGCACATCATCAATCTGATGGCTGAAGGCAAAGACGACCCGGAAATGATGACCATCGCGCAGGAAAACCGCGACAAGGTCGAGCAGATTTTCCGTGAAGCCGCGGAACAGGAAAAACAATGGGCCGACTACCTGTTCCGGGACGGTTCCATGATTGGTCTGAATGCCAGCATCCTCAAGGATTATGTTGAGTACATCACCAACATTCGCCTGAAAGCTGTCAAATACGAGCCCATTTTTGAACAGAAGAGCAACCCGCTGCCCTGGATGAACAACTGGCTGGTCTCAGACAACGTTCAAGTGGCCCCGCAAGAAGCTGAAATCAGTTCTTACCTGGTCGGTCAGGTCGATTCAAAAGTCGAACAGGACGATTTCAACGACTTTAACCTCTAGCCCGACAGGCTCCTAGCCCTGCCTCCTACATGCAAAACCAACCAGGCCTGGTTGGTTTTGCCATTCCCATGGCGCCGGGCGCGCCGCGTTCAAAAAACTGTCATTCAAACCACATCCAGCTGTCATCTTGACCCGTTATCTTGGTCAGAATGAATTCTTTGGTCATGGCGTTTTTACGCCACAGCGATTACCACCAATGGCCGGATACCCCCAGTGCGCTTCAACCCTGGGGACTGACCGAGCAAGGTGAAACACAGGCACGTGCTGGGGCAGAAACGCTGATGCACTGGGCGCTGGAAAAAGGCTTTGTGCTGGATCCCGCCATCGTGTGCTCCACCAGTCTTCGGGCCTGGCAAACCGCTCAAGTGATGGCCGCCTGGCTGAACGAACATCAAGCTCCCTTTCCGGTGACAGGTCATGCCACCGACCGGGCTTTCCATCCTGTGAGCGTGCCTCACCTGCACGAACGCTCGGTGGGGGCCGCAGCCAACCTGACCGTTAAGCAGATCGAACAGGCCCTGTCGGCAGACCCTCGCCATACAGTGCCGCCTCCGGGCTGGAAAGCCGACAGTCACTACCGACTCCCATTTGAAGGCGCCGAATCGTTGATTGAAGCCGGTCACCGGGTCAAAACCACCCTGGAAAAGGTGTGTCAGCCTCTGGCAGACACCCTTCAAACCAATACGCTCAAAGTGGTCATCGGTCATGGTGCGAGCTTTCGACACGCGGCTTATCTGATGGGCGTTCTCCGCTTTGAAACCGTTCATCAGTGTTCGCTCTATCATGCCCGACCGTTGCTGTTTCGTTATCAACCCGATCAAAGCCCACAATGGGTTCAACTCAGCGGTCACTGGAAACACCGACACCAGACGGACCCCCTACACACACCGGATTAACCCGAGGAGTTACCATGTCTTTTGCCAACGCATTGCAAACCGAAACCTGGCAGCCCACCCTGGCCGAGCCCTCACGCCCGTGTCATCAGTGGATACAGGCGCTTGAGGCCTCGCCGGGACCGCACTGGGGCATCAGCGGTGACCAGTGGATGAGCCCTGAGCAGGACACTTACTTTTTCTGCGACCTGCACGCGGATGCCGATGCGTTTCTGCGCTCGCTCAAGTTAAGTGGCCTGATCACACGCGACAGCGCACTCAACCACCTTCGGTTAACGGCCGCAGGACAACGCAGCCAGATCATCATCGGCGGGGACTGTTTCGACAAAGGCCCAAGCAATCTGGCTCTTTTGTCGCTGATCGGCGAACTCTACCGACAACACGCTGATGTGATTCTGCTGGCGGGCAACCATGACATGCGCATCTACGCCGGGCTACGGGCGTTGGATGTAATGAATGATTGGCGTCAGGCACACTTTTTCATCCGCATGGGGCGAAAAACCGTGCCGTTGTTTGCTGAAATTCATGCCTATGGACGCAAACACCTGACTGACACTATGCCGCCCATGACCGAAGCCGACATCCGTCGTGCCCTGTTGCCGCCTCCGGAGTGGTTTGAGTTCTTTCCAGCCTGGGCGCAGGGATTTATGCCTAAGAGCAAAATCGACAAGGAAATCAAACGCATCAAGCAAAAGCAGACCGATTTTTTCCAGGCCTGCGCCGAAGCCGGACTGGGGTTGCGTGAACTCTATCAGGCCACCCTATGGGCCAAAGACTGTCTTTTGAATCCCGAAGGCGCCTTCGGTTGGTTTTTTCAATCACTCGATTTGCTGCATATCAGCGGCAGCTACTGCTTCAGCCACGCCGGACTGGACGATCAGATGGCCATGCGCCTTCAGGTTCAGAGCCCGGATCAAATCAACCAGCACTTTCGCCAACAACTGCAGGAAGGCCGCATTTTTCAGCTTTATTACAGTGCACTGGGCAATACCTTCCGCACCAAATACCGCGCCGGAGACTACCCGCTCACACCCAGAGGGGTTCGTCTGCTGAAAGAACGCCGCATTTATGCCATGGTCAACGGTCATCGCAGTCACCCCAACGGACAACAGCTGTTTGTGCGTGAAGGCCTGCTCAACTTCGAATGCGACACCCAACTCAATGCCAACTGCCGACGCAAAAAGCAGCGTCAAACACCGGGGGAAGCTGTTACAATTTTCCATTCAGATGGACGGGTTCAGGGATTGAGCGCTGATTACCCGGCGGTGAAACAATTCCACCCCAATCATCTCTCATCGGATGATGCAGGAGGGTCGCATGGGCAAAAAGAACAAACGGTTTGAACACGAGTCACTTCAGGACAAAGACGCCATTGTCTGTTACCTGAAAGCGGTCATACAGGGGTTCAAAAAAGGCGCGATTGAGGTGTCGGATGAAGAAGACACCATTACGCTCAAGCCGGAGAAACTCGCCAATCTCAAGATCAAGGCCGACCAGAGCAAAAACGCACAAAGCCTGAACATCAAAATTCAGTGGTCATCGGATCAAAGTGATGACTTTGAAGAAACGCCTTTGTTCATTGACCCCAAAAAAGCCAAAAAGAAAAAATCCTAAGACCCTTGCATGCAACAGCCCGCCGCCCTTTATGAACCGCTGCGTTTCCTGACCCTGGAACTGCAGAAACAACTTTACCAGGTTGAGTCGTTTCTGGAATCGGGCGATCTGGCTCGGGCCGAACAGAGTTTGAGCCGGGTGGATTACATCGACAACCACCACCTCAACCTGCTGCGACGCATCAGCGAACACACCCGCCTTGCGGATCAGACCGCCGAGGTAGACCCGGTCACGTTGCAAAGCTACGACCACATCAATCACAGTCTGAAAACCCTGTCCCGTCAATTGCAGGAAATTGTGTTTCAGGCACGCAACGCCCCCAAAACCGCGTTTCGCCTGCTGACCAAAAAACGCGTGCGTGCGACCTTCAAACACCTGACCAACGGACTGGAGTTGATCGAACCCGCGATTGAAGCGGAGGCTTCCACGCTGGCCATTGACATCTGCCGTTTGCAGGTACGCATCGACCAGGTCTGTCAGGCACAACTGAAAAAATACCAGAACCGCCTGCGCAAAGGCCAACAGACCGACGCCCTGCTTAACGCCAGTTTCATCGTACGCGACCTGAACCGTTTGGGCGAAGCACTGCTTCGCATTGGCGAAGGCATCATCTCCGCCAATCTAGGCCAGATGATTCAGATCGAACGTTACCACTCTCTAGAAGCCACGCTTTCTGCCCTGTCGCTTGATCCACTGGAAGAAGCGCTGACCATCCGGGCCATGGGCGAAACCAAATCCGGCTGTACCATTTCCGGCGTCATGTCGGCCGAAGAATCCGAAGGCGAAATGCTGGCCGTGTTCAAAGCCGGTGACAAAACCAAGCTCAAAGAAGAAAAAACCGGCATCGAAAGCTGGCATGAAATTTATCCCGGCATCGCCCCCAAAGTGTATTCGTACCACAACAGTGGAAACAAAGCCGCCTTGTTGTTTGAATACCTCACAGGGGACACGTTGGAAAAACTGTTGCTTGAACGGGAACGAAAAGCCCTGCGCGAAGCGCTGGCCGCCCTGTTCGAGACCCTGGAAAACATCTGGCAGGAAACCCGGATTGAAACGGTTCATCCGGCGCACTTCATGCGCCAACTAAAAAAACGACTCAAAGACGTTTATCAGGTCCATCCCGAACTGGAATCTCAAAGCGTCAACATCAACGGCCTCAAAAACGCCGACCTGAAAACCTTAATTGAACAGGCGGAGGCATTTGAAGCGACCCTAAGCACGCCTGCGGCGGTCTATATCCATGGCGATTTCAATCTGGACAACATCCTGTATGATCCCTTGTCCAAGGAAATCAATTTCATTGATTTGCACCGCTCGGATTATCAGGATTATGTCCAGGATCTGTCGGTGCTGATGGTCTCCTGCTATCGGTTGAACCGCTTTGGCCCCCAGGACCGGAAACTGATTGCACAGACCATGCACGCCATATACGATTACGGGCGTAACTGGGCGGAAACCATCGGTGATACGGACTATGAACTTCGCCTGGCATTGGGATTGAGCCGGTCGTTTCTGACCTCGACCCGGTTCGTCCTTGACAGCAGTCATGCCAAAGCCATGCAATTCCGTGCGCGCTTCCTGCTGGAATCCCTGTTGAAATTACCCCCGGAACAATTGCACACTTACCGAGTACCCAGAGAGATCTACCATGACTGAAACTTCCTTGAAAATCGGCGTTGTCGGCATTCCCGGAAAATGGTCCACCGAAGTATTGGCCGATGCCATCGAAGCTCAGACCGGCTTTCGACTGGTCATCGACATCGAGCAAGTCATCGCAGACCTTGGGCGCAATCGCGTGACCTATCAAGACCACTGCCTGTGTGATCTGGACGCGATTGTGGTCAAAAAAATATCTCAGACCTACAGCCCCACCGTGATTGATCGATTGGAGATCCTACGCTTTGTGGAAAAATGCGGGGTTCAGGTTTTCTCCAAGCCCAGTGAAATCATCCGTCTGGTGGATCGCATGAGCTGCACCATCTCACTGACTCGCGCGGACGTCCCCATGCCGCCCACGCTGATCACGGAAAATCTGGACGCCGCGCTGACGGCCGTTGAAGACTATGATGAAGCCATCCTCAAGCCCCTGTTTTCCACCAAAGCGCGTGGAATGGAAGTGCTCAAGGCCAAAGACGGCAGCAAAAAGCTCAGACAGCAACTGCAGGCCTACTATGACAAACAGGGATTTTTCTACCTGCAGAAAAAATTAAATCTGCCCGGTCAGGACATGGGGCTGGTGTTTCTGGGCGGCGAATATCTGGGGGCCTACGCCCGCATCAGCGGAGACAAAAGCTGGAACACCACCATTTATGCCGGTGGCAAATACGCACCGGCCAGTCCTTGTGATGACACCATTGCCATTGCCCGCCAGGCCCAGGCGCAATTTGACTTGAGCTACACCACCGTTGACATGGCCGAAACCGAAGACGGGCCGGTCTGTTTTGAAGTGTCTGCCTTCGGCGGCTTCAAAGGCGCACAGGAAGGCCTGCAACTGGACATTGCCCAGCGCTACACTCAGTTTGTGCTGGACACGTTACGCGCATGACCACCGCCAACGAGACGCTCGACACCTTGCGCACCCGGCTGCGTTCAGGCGCACAAACCGCCACACACTGTCTGACACTGACATTGCCAGACGCCCGGTTACGGATTTGCACCGATCAACCGGCCTTGGCCCGCATCCTGAGCGATTATTTTGCCCCCTGCCTGACTGAGGCCCCATCGAATAAGCCACCGACATTGAGCCTTGTCGCCCTGGACGGAGCCGACACACTGGGCATGGGGGAACAATGGGAAGACTGGCAGCGGGAACCGGGAAAAACCGGACGCAAGGACACCATTTTTGACCCGGCCCCGGACGAGCGCTGGGTTTACAAAGTCAAAACCGGCATGCTTTTCTGGCAAAACGCAGACCAGCCCTCTGCGCTGGGACCTGTAACAAAGCACCCCAACCAAATCATCAATTTTGCCTTAACCCAATACCTCAATCATTGCCTAAACCAAGGCTGGCAGCTGGGGCATTGCGCCGCCCTGCAGATTCAGAATCAAGGACTCGCCATCGCTGGGCTGTCCGGCGGCGGAAAATCCACTCTGATGCTGCATTTACTGGAACAGGGGCAGGCGTTTGTCTCCAATGATCGGCTGCTGATTCGCCCCGACACCAGGCCTGGTGAATTTTGCATGCGCGGGATTCCCAAGTGGCCTCGCGTCAACCCGGGCACGCTTATGCACAACCCTCGGCTGAAACCACTGCTTTCAGACACAGCGCAGGCAGAGCTGGCCAAGCTCCCCGGCGAGGCGCTGCGAAGCCTGGAACAGAAATACGACGTCGAGATTGAACGCTTTTACGGGCCGGACTTCATTCGCATGGAGACACCGTTGCATGCCCTGATTGTGCTCAACTGGTCGGTGGATGCGGCCGAGCCCACGCGCCTGCGCATCACCACCTTGGCTCAGTCGCCTGAACTGCTCCCGGCGTTGAGCAAAAGTCCCGGGCCTTTTTTTGCCAACATTGCGGCGTCACACAAGGCCGGCCATTTTCTCAAAAACGGCACTCAGCCGGATGCGCAAAGCTACCTGAATGCCCTGGGCGATTTGCGTTGCTGGGTTTTGGAAGGTCAACTGAATTTTGATCGGGCCACCGCCCTGATTCTGGACGCACTGAACACCTGAACCTCACCGTTCGACCCGTTCTTCACGCCGACGCCGTAACCGGCCCAGAGTGCGCACCCAGACCGCCCCGAATAAAATGACCAGCCACAACCCATAGAGCCACAACAGAAAAAACGGCACCGCTGCAAACGCGCCGTAAATCAGGTTGTAAGTCCCAAACACAGAAACATACACCCCAAACCCGTATTGCAGCCCTTCCAGTAGCACAGCCACCAACAGAGCGCCATAAAAAGCTTCTTTCCAAGTGACTTTCATCACCGGAACGTAACGATAAAGCAGCATAAGTCCCAGCAGATAGAGGCTGGCAGGCAACCATTGCGCCAGAATCGGCGACAGCTTAGCCAGCCCCGAGGCCACCAGCCACGACTGCAAGGTCAGCGCCAGCGCCAATACCAGCGGCCCGGCGACACTGACACCGAAATAATGCAACAGACTGACCCACCAGCGCCGGGGATGCTTGTGCGTCCAGAAATGATTGATTTTCTGATCAATTTTTGCAAGCAAAAGCAAACTGGTCAACGCCATCAGCCAGGCGCTGATGCCGGTCAGGCTGGTGGCTTTTTCAGAAAACGTATTCAGGTAAGTTTCCACCACCGGCATCGCCGACGGTGTCAACCAATGGACCAGTGCCGTCACCAACCGTTCACTCAAATCCTCAAACCAGGTCGACGCTGAAAACAATGACAACAGCAATCCCAGAACCGGCACCAACCCCAAAAGAGAGGTAAACGCCAAAACCATGGCGTGATCCATGCCATCGGCTTTCCAGAAATGAACACCACTGAGACGCACCAGTTTAAAAAATTTCACACCCTGCCCTTGATTGTTAGGCGCTTCAGAGCGCTTTCTCAGCCCCCTGAATCAAGTCAAATCGCCCCAGCGCACTGGCCAGCGCCACCCATTGACGCAAGCGTTTTGCCTGCGCCAGTTGACGGTCACGGTGTGCCGCGGCTTCATCAATCTGTGCCGTCAGCAACGCCAGGATGGATCCCTGTTCGGTTTCAAGGTCCTGCGACAACGCTTGCACACGGTCTTTTCGGGCCTTCAACAAAGTATTCGAGGCCTTCACCACCGCTTGTTGAGACCGAAGGTTGTGCCAGGCACGGTCCGCTTGCGCCATCAGTTCAGAACGACGCTGATGGCGCAGCCTGTTCAATGCCTGTTGCTCGGAACGAGCACTGGCCAGACGGGCATCCTGCTCGCCATGCCGATAGAAGGGCCATTCCACGCGAATGCCGCCCAGTCCGCCTTGCATGTCATCATAAAAGTAACCGTCGGATTCATTATAAACCCAACCGCCAAAGGCTTCGACTTTGGGGGCGCTTAAACTACGTGCCAAATTCCCTTGTGCTTTGGTTTGATCGGTCTGCCAGCGTAATGTTGTCATGTCAGGATGAGCCTGAACCCACTGCGACCAATCTGGGTCACTCGCCGAAACCGACCAATCGGAGGGCACCTGACTTGAAATGACCTTCAAAGACGTTTGCCAGTCCAGCGTTGCATGTCGCAGAGTCAAACGCTGTTGCGCTGACAGGCCGCTGAGCAAAGACGAAAGACGTGCAATCACATCGGCTTCGGCTTGTTGATTCTCTGCCAATCGCACTTGGTTTTCTGCCAGTCGAGCTTGCAGTCCCGCCCAGTCACTGTGACGTTGCTGCCCCAATGACTGACGCTGCGCCAATTGCTGTTCCATGTCAGCCAGCAACGCCCCGGCACGGATCAGGTAACCTTTGCGTACCCGCACCTCAAAGCGATCCAGAACCGCATTGGCCAGCTGCTGACGTACGGAAAGCTGTTTCCGGGCGAGGACCGCCTGTAATTCTTCGGTTTGCGCTTGAGCCAAGCGCTCCCGGGCTTTCAGATCCGGTCGATACAAAGCTTGGGTCAGTTCCAGCCGGTTGGCAGTTCGACCAAAATCGGCTTTATCCATCACCCGATAACTGAGTTCCGATCGCAGTGCCACTTGCGGCCCCATTTGAGACTGGGTGGCCACAGACCGATGACGCATGGCATCCACCGTTGCCTGCTGTGCAGAAAGCGTCTCATTGTATTGCACGCCCCAGTCAAGCCACTGTGCCAGCGTCATGGGCGTCTGTTCGTCGGAAGCATTGGCCAGGGCCAGAGGCATCGTCACCCAAGTGACAACCATCAGCCCTGTTGTTTTAATCCATGTTTTCATGCGAACTCTCCTTTTGTTGGCTCTCACCCGCCTGCTGCGGCCAGGCCCGATAGGCCCACAGGGAAAGCACTGGCAGCAGCACCATCGATACCAGTGGTGCCGAAATCATGCCACCAATCATTGGCGCCGCAATGCGTTGCATGACTTCCGACCCCGCTCCGCCACCGATCATAATCGGCGACAGACCGATCACAATCACGCTCACGGTCATCGCTTTTGGACGCACACGCTGAACTGCGCCTCGAATAATCGCGGCCCTTAATTGAGCTTGACTGCCCAATTCACCATCGGCTTGAGCCTGACGGATCGCCTCTTTCAAGTAGATCATCATGACCACGCCAAATTCCGCCGCCACACCTGCCAGTGCAATCATGCCCACAGCCACGGCCACAGAAAAATCATAATCAAGCCACCAGACAAACCAGACCGCGCCCAATAACGCCACCGGAATCACCGACAGAATCATGAAGGCTTCTCGCAGGCGTTGGAACACCAGTGAAAGCAACACAAAGATGATCAATGTCACCAGTGGAATCATCCAAAGCAGGTCAGCCTTCGCCTGTTGCCACTGTTCAAACTGACCCGACCAGGTCAAACTATACCCTTGAGGCAAGGTCAAAGATTCGGACACGGTTTGCCGGGCCTGGGCCACAAAGCCGGCCAAATCAACCTCTGGAGACAAGTCAACAAATGTCCAGCCTGTTAACTGAGCATTTTCAGACTTGATCATCGCCGGGCCGGTGCGAACCTGAATGTCCGCCACCATACCCAGTTGAATGTGCGCGCCACTGGGCGTGATGATGGGCAGTGTTTCCAAGGCCTGTTTCGAATCCCGCCAACTTTGCGGGAAGCGCACACTCATACCATAACGTTCACGGCCCTCCACCGTTTCAGCCACCGTCTGACCGCCAACGGCCGTGGCCAACAAACGACTCAATTGCGCCATGGTCAAACCGTAGCGTGCCGCCGCCTCTCGATCAGGGACCACGTCCAGATAGCGCCCGCCGTGAGAACGTTCGGAAAACACCGAGCGTACACCGTCCACATCGGTCAAAACCGATTCCAATTGTGTCCCAATGTCCTGAATTGTCGCCAAATCTGGACCGGCAATTTTAATGCCCACAGGCGTTTTAATGCCCGTCGACAGCATGTCGATGCGTGTCTTGATCGGCTGCACCCAAGCGTTACTGACACCGGGCACATCCACCGCCGCATCCAATTCCTGTATCAGCGCCTCCAAGGTTATGCCTTCGCGCCACTGATCCTTGGGTTTAAGCGAAATCGTGGTTTCAATCATGGTCAGCGGCGCAGGATCAGTCGCCGTCTCAGCGCGCCCGATTTTGCCAAACACCGTTTCCACTTCCGGAAACTGATTAATCATCTGATCGGTTTGCTGCAACAAATCCCGTGCAGCGCCGATCGACAGTCCCGGCAAGGTTGTGGGCATATACAGCAAATCTCCCTCTTCCAGTTTTGGCATAAATTCAGTGCCCATTTTCTGCCACGGATAAAGCAGTGTGACCATCAGGACTGCCGTGATGACCAGCACGGTTTTGGGCCAGCGTAAACAAACCTGTAAGAAAGGCTGGTAAAGCGCGATTAATCCACGATTGAGCGGGTTATGCGCTTCGTCCTGCAAGCGCCCACGAATAAAATAACCAATCAGAACCGGCACCAGCGTAATGGCCAGTCCGGCGGCCATCGCCATGGCCCAGGTTTTGGTCAGCGCCAGAGGACTGAACAGGCGCCCGGCCTGCTCCTGCAGAGCAAACACCGGCAGGAAACTCAGCGCAATCACTAACAGTGAAACAAAGATCGGCGCCCCCACTTGCTGGGTCGCGGTTTGTACCAAGCGCCAATGCTCAGCGCCTTCAGCCGGACGACCATGTCGCTTTTGGAATGCCAGCAAATGCTTGTGAGCGTTTTCGATCATCACGATGGCCGCATCCACCATGGTCCCAATGGCAATGGCGATACCGCCCAGCGACATAATATTGGCGCTGACCCCCATTTGATACAAAACCGCAAAGGCCCCCAGTATTCCCAAAGGCAGGGCGACCAGCGCCACCAGCGCTGAACGTAGATGCCATAAAAACAGCAAAGAAACGCCCAGCACCACCAACATTTCCTGCCAAAGTTTATCCGTCAGCGTCTCAAGCGTCCGGCCGATTAGTCCAGTTCGGTCATAGGTTTCGACAACCTCAACACCTTGCGGCAGACTGCCTTTGAGGCGTGACAGTTTTTGCTTGACCGCTTCAATGACGGACATGGCATTGGCACCGGCACGCATGACAACAATGCCCCCGACCACTTCGCCTTCGCCATTCAATTCAGCCAGCCCACGACGGGGCTCGGAGGCAAACTCGATCCGTGCAATGTCCTTGAGCAGAACAGGCGTTTGGCTGGCGGTGCGCCCGACCGGCACTTTGGCCAGGTCTGAACGTTCATTCACATACCCTTTCAACGCCACCATGTATTCAGCCTGCCCTTGCTCAATCAACGACGCGCCCTTCTCCATCGACGCTTGTCGCAATGCCTGCGTGACCTGATTGAGAGGCAAGTCATAAGCCCGCAAGGCATTGGGATCAACGATGACCTGATACTGACGCACCATTCCACCAACGGGCGCCACCTCGGCCACGCCCGGTACGGATTGCAATTCGTATTTCAAAAACCAATCCTGCAGACTGCGCAAGCTGGCCAGGTCGTGCTCCCCGGAACGATCCACCAACGCGTACTGATAAACCCAGCCCACGCCCGAGGCATCCGGTCCGAGGGCAGGTTTGGCCGTCTCGGGCAAATCGTCTGCGGCCTGGTTCAAGTACTCAAGCACCCGGCTTCGAGCCCAGTAGAGATCCGTGCCCTCTTCAAACAGTACATAAACGTACGAATCCCCGTAAAACGAATACCCACGGACGGTTTTGGCCTTAGGCACCGCCATCAACTGACTGGACAGTGGATAGGTCACCTGATTTTCAACGATCTGAGGGCTTTGACCGGGATAGCTGGTTTTGACAATGACCTGGACATCCGAAAGGTCTGGAATCGCATCCACCGCCGTTCTTTCCCAGCTAAACCAACCGGCCACCCCGAGTGTCAGCGCCATCAACACAATCAGACCTCGCTGCTGCAAACTCCAGCGAATGATATTAGTGATCATGCGTCACCTCCTGACCGTTTTCGCCCTCTGAACTCTGATGATCCATGGGGGTGATCGCCTCCTGTTCAGCATCCTCACTGACCTCATTCATACGGTTCAGGTTAGACTGAATTCGACTTTCCGAATCAATCAGGAACTGACCGGAAACGACCACGTCATCGCCCTCGTTCAAACCGGAGAGAATTTCCACCCAGCCCTGCGTCTGCATGCCAGTGTCAACCGGTTTCACCTGAAATCCACCGGACTCCAGTCGCGTGACCACCCGCGCCTGGCGCCCATCATCAATCACCGCTTCCAGCGGAACCGCCAGAACATTGCGCTTTGGACCGCCATAAATAACAACGTCTGCAGCCATGTTGGGTGCCAGTTGTTCCTGTTCATTGGACAGCACGATCCGCGCGCTTTTTGCCTGTGTCACAGGGTCCAATTCGGGTTCGATGTAATCAATCCGTCCTTCCCAGTGCTGACCTGGATAAGCCGCCGTTGAAACCTCCACCGTCAAACCGTTTTTTAACCAGGCCTGGTGCAACGGCAACACTTGTGCCTGCACCCACACTTGAGACAGGTCCACGATCTGAAACATTTCGACTTGTGGGCTGACATACATGCCTTCTTGAACCCTCAGTTTTTGAACGACACCGGATTGGGGCGCCAGATAGGGCACACGTTGAATTACGGCGCGTTTTTGGGTCAGCGTGCGCAAGGTTTTTTCAGCCATGCCCAAATGACGCAGGCGGCTTTTGGCCGCCTGAACCACCGACCGAGCACCAGACTGCCCAGATGACTGACGCTGTAATGCCAACAAATAATCCTGCTGCGCCGCCAATAGCTCGGTGGAATAGATCCAGAACAGCGGCTGCTCTGCCGTCACTCGATCCCCATCGGCACGAATTTGAAGATCATAAATCCACCCTTCCGTCAAAGGATGGACATGTCGCAAACGCGTTTGATCCGCCTGTACCTGCCCAAACGTTTCGATGTATTTCCAGAGGGGGGTGCGTTCGATTCGCTGAGTCCGAACCGAAAAGGCCTGTTTCGCTGAGTCCGTCCCGCCTGATTGCCCGGAAATCACCGGGGTTTCTTGGGTGGTTTCAAGCTTCTTTTGCACCAAATCCATGCCGCAGATGGGACAGGTACCTGGGTGATCTTGGACAATTTGCGGATGCATTGGACACACATAGCGCGTATTGGCCAGTGCCGGAGTAAACAGTGTACCGGTGGCCCACGCAGCCAAGCCCTGTAAAAGTTGACGCCTATTCATGAGTTATCCTTTCAGGATCGAACCATCCCGTTTTGAAGTGTGAGGAACCGCATTCTCTATGACGAACCTATGCCACCCAAACGCCTTGGCGATTGGACGCACAAAAAGAATGCAAATGGATAAAAAAACAGCATTGGGTCGAATGACCCGTTTTAATTAGGCGAGGAAACGCGGTGGACGCAGCAAACGCTCGGGAATGCCAGAATGCAGAGAAACGATGTGTTCAGAAAGCAGATAGAAAAAATCCCACTGAGCAACCAAGGCCGGTTTGGAGGACAACACAAAAACATGCCCCATCATCATGCAGCCGGAACCGCATTGGCAAACATCGCTGAAACAGTGTTCACACCCATGCTCGGAAGCGTGTGCCGTTTGTGAGCCGCTTGCCGCTTCGGTCATTTTGGATTCATGGTGAGCCGGACAGCCCTCTGTCGTGGTCTCAGCCGTCTGCATCGATGCCTGCGGCCCAATCTGACTGGCACTGGCCACAAAGGCCACGGAAGTCAGCATGAGCAGACATAGGGCCAACGCCCCCCACAACCAAAACCGAGGACTGGATTGCCAACAACCAAATGCGGGATAAAAACCAATCATACTTCGATGCTACGCAAACACCGGCCAGATTGCATTGAATTATTTTTATGAGTGCATAAAAAAACCCCACCTTAAGAGGCGGGGTTCAAATCACACTCGCGACGTGACGACGTCGCCTTCACCGGGATCAGGAAAACACGTCAGCCGTGATGTTGTTGAACCACGAATACGCGTATTGTACTTCGCGTTTACGCATTTCCTTGTTGAGCTTACCAGGCGTCAAGCCACCCGAGCCCGGCACCTTGGCAATCTTGCCATCTTCGTATTTGTAGACCATGGCCACAGA
Source organism: Thiomicrospira sp. WB1 (assembly GCF_001507535.1). Taxonomy (GTDB): domain Bacteria; phylum Pseudomonadota; class Gammaproteobacteria; order Thiomicrospirales; family Thiomicrospiraceae; genus Hydrogenovibrio. The sequence goes on along the minus strand of NZ_LQBN01000002.1, from coordinate 11,977 downwards.
AATGGCTTCGTCTTTGCCTACGATGGAATAACAGGTGTTCACCCAGGAAGGCTCCACCATTTCCTTGCCCGTCAGAGACGCATAAACGCCCATGGCACAGACTTTCGCCTCAGAGTTGGCCGCATAACCTGACTTGGGCAGAGGCGACGCAATGGACGAATCACCCACGACGAACACGTCATCTTTGAGGGTTGAGGCAAAGGTCTTGCCATCAATCGGACACCAGTTGCCATCGGTCAAACCGGCTTTGAATGCAATGTCGCCCGCTTTCTGGCCCGGGATGATGTTCAGCACATCGCCCTGAACGGTCTTGCCGCTGGCGGTGGTCACGGTTTTGCTGGCCGCATCGACTTTGACCACGGCATCGCTGCCATACCACTCAATCATGGCGTTGTCAGTCTTGTAGCCATAGTGACGTTCCCAGGCGTCTTCAAACAAGCCCATTTTTGAGAACTTGGGTTTGGGATCGAGAATCACAACCTTGGAGTTCGGCTTGTTTTCCTTGAGGTATTTTGCAATCAAAGACGCACGCTCATACGGCCCTGGAGGACAACGGAATGGGTTTGGCGGTGGCGCAATGACCACGGTGCCGCCGTCTTTCATGTTTTGCAATTGTTTGTGCAGTTCCACCGTCTGAGGACCGGCTTTCCAGGCGTGCGGGATCGATTTGGCTACCTCGGCGTCATAGCCTTCAATGGAATCAAAATCAAACTGTACCCCCGGCGCGACCACGCAGCGATCGTAGGCCAGAGATTGCCCACCTTTGGTTTTGACCGTTTTGCCGTCTGTGTCAATGTCGGTGACCTCATCAAACACCACCTTGATGCCATGGCTCTTCAGACCGTCGTAATCAAAGGTAATGGTGTCGATATCGCGATCCCCGGCGATGACTTCGTTTGACATAAAGCAGGTGTGATACTGCTTGTTTTTTTCAACGATGGTCACATCCATTTTCGGGTTGAGCTTTTTCAGATATTTCGCGGTGGTGCCACCGCCGATACCGCCGCCGACGATCACCACTTTCTGGTTGGCGGCAAAGGCCAGTTTCTGATAACCGAACAGGGTTGTTCCCGCCACACTGGCGGCGGACATTTTAATCAGATTTCGTCTCGTTACTTGCTGAGTCATGGTCCGCTCCTTACTTTTCACCTGAGGCATAATATTCAATCAAGGCGGTGATGCCATCATCGCCGTATGCCTTGTCCAGTTTGTCCAGAGCACGTTTCATTTTGCGCTCCATATCACGATGTCCACTGGTGAAATCGTCCATGCTGTACTGCAAGTAAGGCTTCATCTGCCCGGACAGGAACCCGGAATCATCCCCCGGCAAGGTCCCGGCGTCTTCATGACACTTGGAACAGAAACGATCATGCAATTTGGCACCGATTTTAGCGACCTTATCGTTATGTTCTTGCTCAACGGGCACGTATTCCAGGTTGGCAAAATAACCGGCCATGGCTTCAATGTCTTCATCGGTATAGCCTTTGGCAATGCGTTGCATGATGGTGCTCGGACGCTCGCCGGAGCGATAGGCTTTCATCGACTCTTTAAAATAATATTCCGACATACCGGCAATGGACGGGATGGCCGGACCACTGCTGATGCCGTCGACCCCATGACACCCAACACAGCTGTCTGCCAACATGCTGGCGCGATCAAACTGGGCGTAGGCGTGACCGGACATCATCATGCTCCCGGCAAACACCAATCCCAGCCATTTTTTCAGGGACGTGCGTTGCTGTTGCTTCATATCAAGCGTTCCTCCTCGTTGAAAACGTGCAACGTTTCGTTATGGGCCATGATCTGGCCTTCTTTGCACTCAGTAAATAGGCTTACCCAATCTCAGGCAAGCCCAAAAAAACCCCAATTCAGGGGCTTAATACGGTTCAGTCGGTTTTCATGGTCAGCGCATCCAGATCCAGATTTTCCAATTCCGGCATCGGCTCCATAGGCTCGTGATGGGCAATCCCTTTGTGGCAATCGATGCAGGTTTCACCCTCCTCAATCGCTCGTGGATGACGGCGCTGGGCCGAACGCGACTGCGCTTCGATGTTCATGGCCTCAAACGTGTGACAGGTCCGACACTCTGCCGAATTGTTGGCGCGCATTTTGTCCCAGACGATGTTGGCCATGCGCCAGCGCTCGTTGTCGTAATGTTCCTGGTAGGCTTCCGGGTCGTTTTTGATCTCGTCGCTCACGGCGAAATTGCCCAAAAATTCGTGATAAACGTCTTTGGCGGCAATGATCTTAGCTTTGACCTTGGGCACAAATTCCTTGGGCACATGGCAATCGGCACAGGTCGCCCGCACCCCGGATGTGTTCTGATAGTGCGCGGTTTCCTTGTACTCAGCCAGATTCACTTTCATGCTGTGGCAAGAGGTGCAGAATTCCATTTCATTGGTGGCATCAAACACCAGATTCATGGCACCGTAAGACGCAAAGCCGAGCACAAAAATCCCGGCAAAAACCAACCCTTTCTTTTTCATCATAACCATAGTCAATTTGTTGAAATATGTGGGCATGGTAGGGGCTGGGTATCGGAAAAACCACTTAATTTTTCCAATGCAGAATAAGAAAAACTTATATTCACCCAAATTTTGAAAGGGAATTTAACCGGTTTTTTTACTTTTTTTACATAGATTTCAAATGATTGCGGATTGTTTCCTGCAACCGATGTTTGGCTGGCAAACGAGATTGAAGTTGCAAAAAAATCTTTTTTGCCTGGCTTGACTGGCCGCTTTGGTAAGCAAAAACCCCTCGCAACCAGATGGCCTCCGGGCGCTGATGAGCCGAAGGCGGCAACTGTGCCAAGAGAGCTTGGGTCCGTTCACTCAACCTGCCCTCTTGCCGATACTGGGCCTCCGCCAGCCCCAACAATACCTCAGGAGAAGCTTGGTCCTGTTGATAAAGCGTTTTCCAAGCATTCAGCGCCGCCGGCCATTGCCCGAGCTGAACATAAGATCGAGCCAATAATAACCAGGCCTGGTGGTTATCCGGCGAGTTCTGAATCCGCTCGGCCAAGGCGCTCACCATACTGAGCTGACTGGCCTCACTGGTTTGCGAGGCCTGATAACGTTGCCAGCCGGCCTGAAACATCAGGCCCTGCCAGACCAGAATCAACGTCAATATTACCACCAACCCTGCTAGAAACACCCGCTGGGTTTTTTGCAGTCGTTGTTGCCGACGATAAAGCGGCCAACCGATTAAGGCTCCCACAATCAGCAGCGTGAACAGGCCTCCACCGACGATCATAACGACGTGCCTTTCTGATTTGGCGTTTGAGAAGCATGACGATGGCGGGCACGAGTCAGCCAGAACCCTCCCATGCCCACTGCGAGCAACAGCAACACAAACGGTCCCAACCAGAGCACCCAGTGAGCACCCCGCATGGGCGGCCGATAATGCACCTGGTCGCCATATTCTCGCTGCATCGCCGCAATGATCTGTTCAGGCCGCTGTGCCTTCTTGACCAAACGCTGATAAACGTCGTTACGCATGGCTTTGGCCACTGGGGCTTGCGAAGCCTGAATACTCTGATTGGCGCAGACCACACAACGCAAATGTTCAGTCAATTTCTGGTATTGCTCATATTGGCTCGGCGAGTCAAATGCCGCCATCGGTGGCCCGGCGATGGCGCTGTTCAACCCAAGCACGAGTCCCAGGGCAACCAGCCACCAACGTCGGCCCAAATCCCCACTCAAACGTTTCATTCGCTTTCTCCATGGCGTTGCGTCCCGGGTCGGATCGGGACGACGATTCTGGCATATTTCTGCCAGAGCGCAATCAGCCCGCCCAGAGCCATCAACAGTGCTCCGCCCCAAATGGCGCGGATAAACGGCGTGGATTGAAGTCGTACCGACCAGGCCGTATCCGCCTGACCGGGCACACGCTCGCCGAGCGACACATAGAGGTCACGTGACCAGCTCGAATCAATCGCTACCTCCGACACCGGCATGGTTTGGCCAATGTAGGTCCGGCGCTCTGGCGTTAAACGTCGAACTTTGCCGTCTGCCGACTTGAATTCAATCAAAGCGCGCGTGGCCAGATAGTTAGGCCCGGTCACGGATTCAAGCCCTGTAAACGTCACCCGCTGTCCCTCAAAGCGCACCGAATCGCCCGGTTGCATGCGTACTTCACGCCAGGTTTCCATCACCGACGCCAACACCATACCGATCAACAACACCCCGAAACCGACATGCGTCAGCCAGGTTCCGATGGGCGCCCGACCATGGATCACATGTCTCGTTCGCGCCCAGGCGCGCGCGTGCAACCAAACCGACCCCCAAATCCAAACCGCCATTAAGGCGGCCACCAGTGCGGACACGGCCTTTGAGGGCAACCAGAGCCACAGCCCCAGTGCGACAAGTACTGAGCCACCGGCACTCAGACCGATGAGCGTCAAGGAGCTCAGCCGTTGCCCATTCAGGTAACCGGACATCAATCCCAGTCCCATCAATGCGACCAGTAATGCCGTCAAGGGCGCCATAACCTGATTGAAATAAGGGGCGCCGACTGACACCTCGCCCAGCCCCAGCCCGCTCATGACCAGCGGAAACAAGGTGCCCAATAACACGGTCAGTGCCATGACCCACAACACAATGCTGCCAAAAAACACACTACTTTCCTGACTCAGCAGTGGGACCGGCGGCTCTTTTCTGGCCGACAGGGTGCGGTACCCCCAAAGGCCCAGAGCCAAGACGCCCACCCACAGGGTAAAGAGCAAAATCAGACGACCCCGCGTCGGGTCCACCGCAAACGCATGCACGGACGACAAAATACCCGAACGCACGAGAAAGGCACCAATGAGCGTCAGAAGGTAAGCGAAAATCACCAGAAACTGCGCCCATGCACGAAAACGAGGGTGACGTCTGGCCAGAGGGAGAACATGAATCAATGCGGTGGCCAGAAGCCAGGGCAGAAGCGAGGCATTCTCAACCGGGTCCCAGAACCACCAACCGCCCCAACCCAGCTCATAATAAGCCCACACACTGCCCAACAAAATCCCCAGCGTCAAAAATACCCAGGCCAGCAGCGCATAGGGTTGCGCCCAGCGCAGACAATCCGCCGATGCGTCACTGCGCCAGAGCATCGCCATGACCAGTGCAAACGGCGGGACCAGCGCCACATACCCCAGGTAAAGCAAAGGCGGATGCAGAATCAACGCCCAGTCCTGCAAAAGCGGGTTCAACCCCAGACCGTCCTGCAGCGCCGTGGTCGCGAGCGCAAACGGATTGGAACCATACACAAGGAACAAAAGATACGCCGCCAGCAAAGCCGTTTCGACACTCACCAGAGGAAACAATACTCGGTTGGGCAGAAAAGAGGGACGCGCACTCAACCAGACAACCCCCGAGAACAACCAGACCCACAATAAGAACGAGCCCTCGTGGCCTCCCCAAATGGCCGCAACCTGGTAGTACCAGGGCAGGGTTTCTGCGGAATGGCGAGCGACATACTCAATCGCAAACACATCCATGACGAATGCGCCGCCCAGTATCAGCATGGCCAGCGTAAGGCCAATCAGGAGCACCGCCACCCAAAAGCGAAGCGGCCCTGCCTCCTCGAGCTGCCCCTGCGCTGTCTCAGAGTCAGACCAGGACGTCAGAGTGGCACTCCAAAATGCCGTCCAGATGGCGACCGCGGCCAAAGCCCAGAGAAAAACGGTTCCGAGCCAGGCCAGCGTCATGGCTCAGCCTTTTTCAACCCGGCGGCCACCTCCGGCGGCATGTAATTCTCATCGTGTTTGGCCAACAATTGAGACGCCACAAATCGGCCCTCGTCCATCAATTGGCCGGTGGCCACCACGCCCTGGCCTTCTCGGAACAAACTGGGCAATAGTCCCTCATAAACCACCGGAATGGATTTCTGATAATCGGTCAGATCAAAGAACACCTTGACGCCCTGACCCTGCCGCAGGGAACCCGCCGCCACCACGCCGCCCAGACGAACCGTCTTTTCAGAGCTCGCTGGCTGCTCAAGCAGCTCACTGACCGAATAAAAATACATGACATTTTTCTGCAACGCCTGTAGCATCATCCAAGCGCCGAGTCCGGCCCCCACCAGCACCAGAAAAGCCCACATCAGTCGCTTTCTTCGCACCGCACTCAGTCGCACTGTGAGGCCTCCAGACGTTGGCGCAAACGACGAGCACAGCGCCAGGGCCACCACAGTTGCAGCCCGATAATGGCCATCGAAAACCCAGTCGCTGCCAGCACATAATCGATACCACTTTCCACTATCCGTTTTCTCCTGATTGATTCAATGAACGCAACCGCTTTGCCAGCCAGGGAGTATGACGCGCTTCCATCAACACCCGACACCGCAAATGCCAGACAACCTGCCAGACAAACACCAGTAAAAACGCCAGCGCCATCAACAACAGTGGGTAAAGCATGCTCCAGTGCATGCTGGTTTCCAGCCCGCGAATGCTTGGAGGCTGATGCAACGTATGCCACCAGATCACTGAGTAATGAATGATCGGCAGATTAACGCTGCCAACCAGAGTCAGAATCGCCGCCATGCGGGCCGCCGCTCTGGCATCGGCCAAGACATCAAAAATCAGTACAATGCCCAGATAAATAAACAGCAGCACCAATTCCGAAGTCAAGCGTGCATCCCAGACCCACCAGGTTCCCCAGGTCGGCTGTCCCCAAATGGCCCCTGTCACCAGCGCAATGAGCGTATAGCCAGCCCCCAGCCAGGCAAAGGTTTTCATTGCCCAACCGGCGATGGTCACCTGCCAGATAAACACCAGCAACGCCAGCCCCACCATGGCCCCATAAACCATCATCGACAGCCAGGCAGCCGGCACATGGACATAAAGAATCCGAAACACCTCGCCCTGCTGATAGTCGGCCGGGGCCAGCCAAAAGGCGGTGTAGCCACCGACCAGCAAGAAGATTATGGCCAGAGTGGCCACCCAGGGCTGCAATCGCAGCAGTCGCTGATACAGCATCGCCGGTTGCCCCCACTGCAGACTCCAACGCCAGAAACGGTTCATGATTGCGCCACCGTCAGTTTCAGCATTTGTGACGCCGCCCAGGGCGCAAGAAAAAGTATAAAAATGACCAGGCCTGCCAAAAACAAAAGACCATGCTCAAATAAACCGGCACCTGTCAACGATGACACACCACTGGCACCAAACACCAGAATGGGCACGTAAAACGGCAAGACAAGCACTGCCAGCACAAACGGGTTATACCGCCCCTTCTGCATGACCGAAACCCCAACGGCGCCTATTCCCAGCATGGCAAAACTCCCTAATCCAAGCAGGGTTATCATAAGCCAACTGACTGAAAGATCAAGGTAGAGCGCTTGTCCCAGCAGGGGTGCCACCACCACCAGCGGAAGCACAAAAAACGCCCAGTGCGTCACCCATTTTGCCACCACATACACCGGCAAGGCACGGCCGCTTGCCACCCACAGGCGCAGGGTCCCGTCCTGAAGGTCTGTGAAAAACAGATTGGGCAATATCAGAAACACCGACAGGGTCACCCCGACCCAAAGCAAGCCCGGCGCCACCTCGGCCAGCAATGCGGGGCGATGACCCAGCGTGAGCGGGAACAATACAGTGATCAGAATGAAAAACAGCAAGGGGTTGAGTAAGGCTTTGGGATCGGTCAGCAACAATCGCCACTGCGATCGGGTTTCCCACGCCAGTTCGCGCAGAAACGCCATCAGAAACACACCCGGCTGCGTGCCTCAGTCGGCGAAAAGGATGCCAGATTCAAAACAGTACACCGTTCATTTAACGCCTCAAGACGGCACCAGAAAGGGTCATGGGATGTCATCAGGATCATTTTTCCAGCTTCAAGTGCATCGAGCAGGAGAGAAGACAAACGTGCGCGTGCGGCATCATCCAAACCCACACCGGGTTCATCCAGCAACCAAACAGGTCGATCATTCAAGGAAAAAGCGGTCAAAAGCAGGCGTTGGCGTTGACCAAACGACAGAGTGTTCGCACTCACCTCGCGTAACGCCTCCAACCCCTGACCCTTCAAAGCATGACGCATCGTCTGGGTCGACACGGGGGTGGACGCATAAAAGCGTGAGAGATAAGCAAGGTTATCCAGAAGCGTCCAACCGGCCTTGATCGGAGCTTGGTCGCCAAGCCAAGCGATTCGTCGAGTAAGTTCAGAGAATGACTGAGGCTGACGGTCAAGCGACACATTAGCTTGATCGATCGGCAAAATCCCGGCCAATGCCGCCAAAAGAGACGACTTGCCAATGCCGTTGGCGCCTTTAAGCCAAAGCATCTGCCCCGGAGAAAGAGAAAAGCCGACCGATTCAAGCAACCGGCGATTATCCCGAGACAGACTTAGCCCTTCAACCTGGATCATGCCTACAGTTGAGTGGACCAGTGCCGGGGCAGTTGTAATTTGGCTTCAACCTGCTCGCGGACATGCAGTCCGGCCAGTTTTTCAATGAGGATCAAAGCAAAGAGCATGGCCGTCCCCGGCCCTTGCGAGGTGATGATTTTGCCATCACAAACCACAGGCTCATCTTCGAAAACCATGCCTTTACCCGGCTGTTCGTCGATCATACCGGGAAAACTGGTCGCATGGCGACCATCGAGTAATCCCGCCGCAACAAGCGCTTTTGGCGCGGCACAGATCGCGGCCAGCCAGCGATCTTTTTCCACTTGCCGCTGCATCAGACTGCGCAGGTCCTCATCATCGCGCAAGAAATCAGCACCCGGCATGCCTCCGGGCAGGACAATCAGATCAAAATGGCGGTCCATCACTTCTTGCAACGTGGTTTGCGCCACCAGCGTAGTGCCACGACTGGCATAAATGGTTCGGTCCGTATCCAGGCTGGCCGTGACCACGTCCAGGTTCGCTCGGGTTAACAGGTCAACCAAGGTGACCGCTTCCAGCTCTTCACAGCCCTGAGCCAGTGGTACCAATACTGATTGCGATGCCATACGCCTCCCTTGAACGTTATTCGGCCTGCATCTGTCGAGCCAAAGCCATCCCCTTTAACAGATTCAGTGCCTCATAGAGTTCGTAATCGGTTGAAATGAAATCTGATTCATCTTCTGTTTCTGAAGCCTTTTCATCAGACTGGGAACCATTGCTTTCGTTTTCTCCCATCAGGTGCCCGGAAAGATCTTTTTCCTTAATCCGGCCGAAACCAGTGTCTTTGAGTTTTTCAACTTTTACTTGGTCAATTTTGATGTCCGGTTCAATCCCTTCGGACTGGATGGAACGCCCGGATGGCGTGTAATAGCGGGCGGTCGTCACCTTGATGGCGCCACCGTTGTTCAGCGGGATCAGCGTTTGCACCGAGCCTTTACCGAAACTGCCTCGTCCGGCGATCAATGCTCGCTTGTGATCCTGCAATGCCCCGGAAACGATTTCCGACGCCGACGCCGAGCCTTCATTAATCAGCACCACAATCGGCTTTCCTTTCAAAATATCACCGTTGGCCGAATCAAACGACATCTGTGCGTCTTCCACTCGCCCTTTCGTGTAAACAATACGTTTGCCACCGGTTAAAAAGGCATCCGACACATCCACGGCCGCACGCAACACCCCACCCGGGTTGTTTCGTAAATCCAGAACCAAGCCGTTCAAGGCGCCATCATTGGCAGCCTCCAGGGTTCGGATTGACTCGCCTAGATCCTGGCCTGTGCGCAACTGAAACTGGCTGATTCGGACGTACCCCATTCCGTCTTCAAGCAATTTCTCTTTCACGCTTTTGACTTGAATCACAGCACGTGTCAGCTCAAGTTCAATCGGTTTATCCACCCCGTCACGCAAAATCGACATGGTAATCGTGGTCCCGGGCTTACCTCGCATAACCTTAACCGCTTCGGACAGAGTTTTACCCTTGACCGGTTCACCATCAAGCTTAACAATCAAGTCCCCAGCTTGAACACCGGCCTTTTTTGCGGGGGTGTCATCAATGGGGGCAATGACTTTCACGAAGCCATCTTCCATGCCGACTTCCATGCCCAGTCCACCAAATTCGCCTTTGGTGTGTTCCTGCATCTTTTTATATTCTTTGGCTGGCAAATAGGAGGAATGCGGATCCAGATTGGACAACATGCCCCCAATAGCGCCTTCCAAAAGCTTTTCATTTTCTACCGGGTCCACATAAGCACTGGAAACACGGTCAAACACCTCAACGAACGACCGCAGTTCTTCGAGGGGCAAGGTGACGGTTTGTGTCTCAGCCTGCGGCTCAGAATTGGATTCTTTGGCAATGACGGTGGTGCCCGCCGCCAAAACCAAACCAAATAACGCACCCAACCCCATCCAGGTTGACTTGACCTTCCAGCTTTCCTTCACACCTGTCTCCAAACTGTTTCCGTTTTTGCCCGTCTATGACGACGCTTTGAATTATTTTTTGATTGTAGCATGAACCTGTTTCGTTTTTTTACCAACCGACCGCCTGAACAGCACATAAAACGCGCTGTCAGACTTATAAAATTCGTTTGCGTGACAAGACGAATACCATTATTTAGAATACGCTTATATCATGAATACCGATATAAAAGAATTAAGTCGGTCAACCCTCAAACTATACGGAAGAACCCTTTCATGGAAGAAGTCAACGCCGCTGCGATCAAAGAAGAAAACATAGAAAAAGCGTCAAAAGCCCTCAAAGCAATGGGGCATCCGCTGCGTTTGAAAATATTGTGCGTTCTTGGGGATCGGGAATTACCTGTCATGGACATCGTGTCCAAAGTGGGAACCACTCAAAGCAACATCTCTCAACACATTGATATTTTGAGGGAAAAAGAAATTATCACCTCTAGACGGGATGGCAGCCGCATTCTCTGCCGGGTTCGTGACACCCAAATTCTCAATTTATTGGAAGCAATGCAACAGACATTCTGCCCGGTTGGCTAATGACGACAAAAGGCAACACGACAGATCACTAACCCGGGAGAGCCAAGCGTTGATCCATCATACGGAGTTCGAAGGCATTGCGCGCCTCGTTAGCGGTTGAAGCAACCGCTGCACCGCTGCCGGCTTCCGTTGGCTCGGGTTCAATCGAAACAGGATCATCATTGCTCCCTGCTTCCCGCTCTTGCATGTCCCCGTCTCCACCCTCATTCCGGCTTCCAGCTCTTTCGGCTGCCAACTCAGCACGAGCCTGCATGGCCATCTGTGATGCCTGGCTGGCGACCTGACGGTCCGTATTGGAGGGCTGTGCCGGCGCCATGGCCGCAGCAATCACCTGTTGCGCTTTTTGTATCGTGGCCTCAGGGTCACCCGATACCGGGCTGGTATCGATCCCAACACTCCCGCCTATGGCATAGCGTTGACCGTCCGGACCGGTTTGATAGGTATACGTTGGCCCAGAGGTGACGTATTGACCACCAGCCGCCACATGCGCCATCTCATGCGAGCGCACCTCACGATCTCGCGCCTTAAGCTGTGCAACCACTTGCTCCACTTGATCTGAAGGCTGAGTTTGTGAGGAAGGTGCCTGAGAACGACTCGTATTACCCGAAAGCGATGATTCCGGGTCGTTGACTGGGCGACCTTGGTTCGAAATGGAGGCTGATGAACGTGAGTCCGGGGCTGGCGAGTCGCTCTGACGGGCAGAATTGGGGACAGGCACTGATTGTGAGGGGGAAGAAGAAAGCGGTGACGTACCACCTCCTGCCATCATTAAAGGCATCAGTGTGGTCATGGTTCCGGTTGCACTGATCGTCATAGAAATACCCTCTCAATATCAATCATAGCACAACCGAAAAAGGATGCAACAAGGCTTAAAAAACAGCCATATCAAGCATCTAAACACCATAACGAAGGTAGGTTGGTTCCTTTTCACCAGGCTAGGTAAAAAGAAAAAGAGGTCGGAGTACAGCGAAGCCGCAGAAGTTGGGTACTTATCGTTCAGACATAAAAAAACCCATGAGGGGTTGCCTCACGGGTTTGGGATATAAGCTTGGGGATGACCTACTCTCACATGGGACCTCCCACACTACCATCGGCGCTGAGACGTTTCACTTCTGAGTTCG